>NZ_BAABAA010000018.1:0-168389 GCF_039537185.1 Kribbella ginsengisoli
GGTCGCCACTCCCTGCGCAAGCCCGCCACATGTGGGTTCGGACACGCAACGGCGACCATGAACAGGCAATAACGTGTTCAAGGTCGCCGCTTCATGTTCAAGGTCGCCGCTTGGTGTTCACGCCCGCCGGATGGTGTTCAAGGTCGCCGTTTGGTGTTCAAGGTCGCCGGGAGTGGGTGGGGCAGGGGGAAGGGCGCAGGGGAAGGGTTTACTCTTCCTGGTCGTCGGCGCCGGGGCGTTCCGCCCAGGGGGTTTCCTTGGCGGGGCGGACGACGATTAGTTTGTCGCCGGCGGCCAGGACTGAGACGGACGAGTCGTAGTAGCGGTGGACCTTGCCGTCGCGGACGACCGAGACGACGCGGTCGGGGACCGATGACGGTGCCTTGCCGACCTCGCGGCCGAGGACTGGGCGTTCGGCGACCTCGAGGCCCTCGCCGTAGGTCAGTAGGTCCTCCATCACCTCGCCCAGGTTCGGGCTGACGGCGGACAGGCCCAGCAGTCGGCCGACTGCCTCCGAGGAGGTGACGACCGCGTCCGCGCCGCTCTGCCGCAGCAGGGGGACGTTGTCCTCCTCGCGGACCGCGACGACGATGTGCGCGTTCGGGTTCAACTGCCGGACGGCGAGCGTGACCAGGACCGCCGAGTCGTCGCGATCGGTGGTGACGATCACCTCGCGGGCGGTCATCACCTCGGCGCGGCGCAGGACGGTCCGGTTGGTCGCGTCGCCGTGGAAGGCGGCCATCTGATCGTTGCCCGCGTCACCGATCGCCTGCGCGCGCGGGTCGATCACCACGATGTCGGTGCGCTTGACCCCGTTGCTGAGCAGGGTCTGCACGGCCGAGCGGCCCTTGGTGCCGTAGCCGACGACAACGACATGGTCCTTCATGCGCTTCCTCCATCGCGAGTCGCGCATGATGCGGCGACCTTCGTTCGCCAGGACTTCGAGCGTCGTGCCGACCAGCACCACCAGGAACGCGATCCGCAGCGGTGTCACGATGAAGGCGTTCACCAGCCGGGCGGTCGGCGTCACCGGAGTGATGTCGCCGTACCCGGTCGTGGTGAGCGTCACGGTCGCGTAGTAGATGCTGTCGATGAAACCGACGCTGCCGTCGTAGGTGTCCTTGTAGCCACCCCGGTCGACCAGCACGATGCAGACCATCAGCACCAGCAGGCCGAGCGCGATCATCAGCCGCCTGGACAACTCCACCACCGGCGAGCGCGTGCTCGCGGGCAGGTTGACGAGAAGGCCGTGGGGGTTACGACCGGGCAGGGATGGCACGCGTCTGACGATAGGGCACCGACGGCCGATCCACCGCATGCGACAGGCTCTGGTCGGACAGTGCGACGGTCACCATCAGGTGGCCGCTGTCCTGGACGACCCTGGTCCGCATGCGCAGGCCCTCGACGGTTCGCAGCATCGCGTCGTTCTCCGGCTGCACCATGCAGACCACCCGGTCGGCACCCATATCCCGGGCCTCCCGGATCACCCGGCGCAGCAGTTGCGAGCCCAGACCGTGCCGCTGCCAGCCGTCCTCGACCAGTACGGCGATCTCCATCGCCGAGCCACTCAGCTCGTCCCAGGGAGCAGCCGTGGCCATCCCGACGACGGCCTCACCCGCTGCGGCGACGATGGAGATCCCGCCGGCCGGGGCCGACAGGTGGCGCGCAGTACGGGCCGTGAGCTTCGGCATGGGGACGTGGTACCGCCGGGTGCGGCTCTCGTACGAGCACCGGTCGTGCATGGCGACTACTGCCTCGGCATCGTCGACAGTGGCCTTGCGCAACTCCGGTACTGCGCTGCCGGGCCGGGGCGGCTCCTGGACCGGGCCGACCTCCCGCTCGGCCAGCCGGCCGGCGATCTCGACCAGTACGTCGGCACGCGCCCACTCGGCCGGCGTGTACTCATCGAACCCCTGCAGACTCTCCAGCTCCTCGTCCACGGAGATCGGGTCGTCGATGAGCCGCAGTACTGCGCGCAGGTAGCGGGTGGGGCCGTCATGGAGGACATCGGCCTGGCACGGGCGGACCGTAGTACCGGTGCAGCCCGCTTCGGCGACCAGTGCGGTCAGGTCGTCCGCGGTCCAGCCGACGCCGGTGGAGACAACCAGCTCGTCGACAGCCCCGGACTCGGCGGTGAAGACCTCCAGGCTCAGAATGTTGATCTCGTCGGCACCACAGCGTGCGGCGAGCTCGGCCAGTGCACCCGGCCGGTCGGCGAGTTCGGTCCTGATCTTCCAGAGCATGGTGACGCCCTCCCTCGTGGACACGTCCTTCCACTGTGCGCGGGAGCTGTTGCTACGCCGGGTCCTGCGTGTTACAAGCAGGTCAACCCTCTATCGGCGACGCTTGATCTTCGGCAGCCGATCAGTCAGCTTCGGCTTGCTCGCCGCCAGCACGACCGCGTTCTCGCGCCGATCCAGATCCGCATGCCGCAACAACTCCGGATAGGACGACTGCGCCACCGGCGGATAGGTCGTGACGATCGCATCCCCGCTGAAGACGAAGAAGACGGCCTGCCCGTCCTTGATCACCTTCAACAGCGACCCGTCCCGCACAGTCAACGCGTGCTCGATCGCCTTCTTCCGGGCGTTCCGCTTGGCCAGCGCCGCCTGCAACGCCTGCTGGGCAGGCTCGCGCCCATGCTTGACCGCCTCGAACGCCATCGGCCCGTACCGCACGCCGTACTTGACAACATTCTTGGCCAACTTGCCTTTTCCACCCGCCATGGTTCGACTGTACTGACTGCGCCGGGTCGGCATGCGGAGTTGGGGGCCGTCAGGCACGATGGGCGGGTGACCGTTCCTACGCCGCGCCGGCCGATCTTGCCGGGTGCCAAGTTGTTCGAGTCGTTGCCGGGTGCGCACGACCCGGCCGCGGTGGCCGAGGTGGCGCACCGGACCGCGGAGTTGCTGGTGCGCGGCGCGCGGTCGAGCGAGGACGCCGAGGTGATCGCGCGGGTGGTCAAACTCGCCGACGACTACGGCCTCGACGAACTCGCGGACCTGTGGTCCGACTCGCCGGCGGACTCGCTGCCCGGCACGCTGTGGCGGCTCTACCTGCTGCGCTCCTGGGTGCATGCTTCGGCCGAGGAGGTCTCCCGCGAATACGCGACGGGGCGCAAGTACGCCGAGGTCCACGCCGTGGTCGCGGGCGTCGCCGATCCGCCCGGGCCGACCGAAGTACGGGACATGGTCGACGCCGTACTACGAGGTGTCGCGACCGGCGATTTCGCCACCACTCTCGACCGCGCGGCCGCCTTCGCGCGGATCGTCGCGACCGGCCGGGCACACCTGGCCGACGACACCCACGACCTGGTCCGGTCGGCGTCCAAACTCGTCGAACTGGCAGACCAGCTGCAGACCGCGGCACGCACCGAACGCACCGGCAACCTGTGGTAGTTCGCTACACTGATGCAGGTGTCGGGCCGCGGTAGCCCCGGGTCCCAAAATTAGCCGCTTCGAGCGGCCTCGCGCCGTGAGGCGCTTCCCGGTCCGGCACCAAGTCTTGCGAATCCGGTCAGCATCCTGCGCTGGCCGGATTTTTCGCGTCGTGATCTTTCCGTGATCTCGACCGTTAACTTTTCCCGCCGGTCCACGCCTGACCGGCCCGCGGACTGCGTTAGTTCCATCCAAGCGATGGCTTGAAGCAAACGGGCATCCGGTTGCAGGTCACGGATCGGCACTGGTAGGCAGGGAACCGCGGAGGTGGGGCCGTAGCCCGAAGCAGTAGAGAACCTGGGGACTGAACAAGGAGAAGAACCCAGTGCGGAAAGCCCTGGCCGCGGCGGCTGTCGCTGCCCTGATCGCATTACTCACCGTTGTCGCCCGACCCTCGACCGTATCGATCCCGAAGGCCGACGCGAAGGTCGCGCCCGGTGTCCGGGTGGTCGGCAACCAACTCGTCGACGAGACCGGCAAGAAAGTCCAGTTGCGCGGCGTCAACCACTCCGGCGCCCAGTACGCCTGTTCCGAGGGCTGGGGGATCTTCGACGCTCCCGCCACCGACGCGACCATCGCGGCCATGAAGGCCTGGGGCGTCAACGCGGTCCGGGTGCCCCTCAACGAGACCTGCTGGCTCGGCAGTACTCAGGTCCGGCCCGGCATGCGCGGTTCGACGTACCGGAACGCCATCACGGCCTGGGTCACCAAGCTCACCACCGCCGGGATGACCGTGATCGTGGACGAGCACTGGACGCAGACCGACGCGAAGAAGGCGACCGACCAGCGGGTGATGCCGTCGCGGATCTATTCGGCCATGTACTGGCGGTCGGTGGCCGCCACGTTCAAGAACAACCCCGCGGTGATGTTCGACCTGTTCAACGAGCCGTACC
The DNA here is from genome assembly GCF_039537185.1 of Kribbella ginsengisoli. Lineage (NCBI taxonomy): Bacteria > Bacillati > Actinomycetota > Actinomycetes > Propionibacteriales > Kribbellaceae > Kribbella > Kribbella ginsengisoli. The sequence goes on from NZ_BAABAA010000018.1 coordinate 4,331, forward strand.
CGGACAACAACCGCGACACCACGGCCGCCTGGAAATGCGTGCGCGACGGTGGCACCTGTCCCGGCGTCAAGTTCGTCACGGCCGGCATGCAGGAACTCGTCGTGATCGTGCGCGCCACTGGAGCCAACAATGTCATCCTCGTGCCGGGTCCCGAGTACGCCGGATCGCTGCGCCGCTGGCTGGAGTTCAAGCCGGTCGACCCGGCGAACCAGCTCGCCGCGTCGGTGCACATCTACGGACTGCCGCTCGATTCGCCGTACCGGGACCAGGCGCGCTGGCCCGAGATCGACAAGGTGGCGGCCAAGGTACCGGTCGTGATCGGCGAGATGGGTGACACCGACTGCACCCACCGGTTCACCGACAAGCTCACCAAGTACGCCGACGCGCGCAACATTTCGTATCTCGCGTGGGGCTGGGTGGTCAGCGACTGCGCCGACGAGCCGTCACTGATCAAGGACTACAAGGGCACCCCGTCCGGCTTCGGCGCCGGCATCAAGGCGGGCCTGCAGAAGAAGCGCTGACCCGAGGACCAGCGCTCCCCCGGCCGGATCTCGGGGTCCGGTCGGGGGAAACCCCCTGTCGCGATCACTCCCAGTAAGAGCAGACTCGGAACCACGACGGTTCTGGGGGCCGCTGAAACGCTTGGGAGGGCGAACAGCATGACGGAGGGACAGACGACCGTCGTGCGGGCGAAGGACCTGATTCGCACGTACGGCGAGGGCGATACCGCGGTCAAGGCGCTGCGGGGGGTCGGGGTGGAGATCACCGCCGGCCAGTTGACGGCGGTGATGGGACCGTCCGGCTCGGGCAAGTCGACGTTGATGCACATCCTGGCCGGGCTGGACAAGCCGACCTCGGGGTCGGTGCAGATCGGCGGCACCGAGATCACCACCCTGGGCGACGACGACCTGACCAAGCTGCGCCGCAAGCACATCGGCTTCATCTTCCAGTTCTTCAACCTGCTGCCGATGCTGACCGCGCGCGACAACATCGTGCTGCCGCTGACGATCGCCGGCGAGAAGCCCGACCCGGTGTACTTCGATGAGCTGGTGGCCCGGGTGGGCCTGGCCGACCGGCTCACGCACCGCCCGGCCGAACTGTCCGGCGGCCAGCAGCAGCGGGTGGCGATCGCCCGTGCGCTCGTCTCCCGCCCGACGGTGATCTTCGCCGACGAGCCGACCGGCAACCTCGACTCGCGGACCAGCAACGAGATCCTGCAGCTGATGCGCAGCTCGGTCGAGGAGTACGGGCAGACCACCGTGATGGTCACCCACGACGCCAAGGCTGCCGCGATGGCCGACCGGGTGCTCTACCTGGCCGACGGCGAGATCGTGAAGGAGACCGGGCGGACCGACCAGCACGAGATCCTGCAGATCATCGACTCGCTGGACCTGCAGTGACCGGCTTCGCGCTGCGCGGGCTGCTCAGCCGCAAGCTCCGCACGGCGCTGACCGCGATCGGCGTCGTCCTCGGCGTCGCGCTGGTGTCCGGGACGTACGTGCTGACCGACTCGATCTCGAGCGCGTTCGACTCGATCTTCTCCGACAACTACAAGAACACCGACGCGGCGATCACCGGCAAGACCGCGTTCGACGTACCGGACGGGACCGCGCCGGCGCCGCCGTTCGACGAATCCCTGCTGGCCAAGGTGTCGGCCCTTCCCGAGGTCGGCGTGGCCGGCGGCGCGGTGTCGGGCGAGGCGCAGCTGATCGGCAAGGACGGCAAGTCGATCGCCTTCGGTGGCGCGCCCAACCTCGGCTTCAGCGTCGATCCGGAGCACCAGGAGTTCAACTCGCTCGCGCTGGTGAACGGTGACTGGCCGGGGCCGAACCAGGTCGTGATCGACACCCAGACCGCCTCGAAGAAGGGCTTCGTGACCGGCGACACGATCGGTGTGCAGGCCCGCGGCGAAGTTCAGCAGATGCGGATCTCCGGGCTGGTCGAGTTCGGCTCGGTGTCGTCGATCGGCGGCGCGACGCTGGCCGGTTTCCAGCTGCCGACCGCGCAGAAGCTGTTCGACAAACCGGGCAAGCTGGATCAGATCCTGCTGAAGGCCAAGAGCGGCACGTCGCCGCAGCAGCTGATCGACGCCGTCCAGAAGGTCTTGCCGGAAGGCACTCAGGTGCGGTCCGCCGAGGACCAGGCCGCCAAGGACGCGGCCGGGACGAGCGACTTCCTGAACTTCTTCCGGACCTTCCTGCTGGTCTTCGGCGGGATCGCGCTGTTCGTCGGCTCGTTCGTGATCGCGAACTCGCTGTCGATCACGATCGCCCAGCGCACCCGTGAGTTCGCGACCCTGCGGACGCTCGGCGCCTCGCGGCGTCAGGTCCTCGGCACGGTCGTGCTCGAGGCGCTCCTGACGGGCGTGGTGGCGGCCGTCGCCGGGCTGTTCCTCGGGCTCGGAATCGCTACCGGGCTGTTCAAGATCTTCGACGCGGCCGGGCTGACCCTGCCCAACAACGGGCTGGTGTTCCGCGGCCGGACCATCGTCGTCGCGCTGGCGGTCGGCATCCTCGTGACCTTGCTGGCCAGTCTTCGACCGGCCATGCGAGCGACGAGGGTCCCACCGATCGCGGCCGTTCGCGAAGGTGCTTCGTTGCCACCGGGCCGTTTCCACCGGTACCGCGCACTGGGCGCTGTGGTGCTGACGCTGGCCGGCGTCGCGCTGGTCGTGGTCGGGCTGTTCGTCAACGGGCTGGGCACGGGCAATCTGCTGACGTTGCTGGCGGTCGGAGTACTGCTGATCTTCATCGGGATCGCGTTGTTCGCGGCGCAGTTGGTACGTCCGTTGGCGGCCGCGTCCGATCCGGTGGCTCGTGGGTCGGTACTCGTGCTGACCATCCTCGCGTGGCCGCTGTTCTCCTTGCCCTATTGGCTACTGCGGCGTGGGTACTGGGGACCGGGGTCCGGGCTGAAGCGGGCCGGTGGGTTCGTACTCGGCGCGGTGCTGAATCCGGTGCTGCTCGTCGTGGTCACCGCGATGGCGATCCGGCGGCGGGTGAGCTCGTGGGAGCCCGAGTGGCCGGCGGAGTTCCCCGGCGTACTGATCGATGGGCCTGCGGCTGGAATCGGTGGGCAGAACAGCCGGCGCGATCCGCACCGGACCGCTTCGACGGCTGCCGCATTGATGATCGGGCTGGCCCTCGTCACGCTGGTGGCGACTCTCGGCGCGGGCATCATCAAGCCGTTCGAGGACGCCGTCGACCGGATCTTCAGCGGTGACTACGCGGTCGCGGCGCAGAACAACTTCAGCCCGCTGCCGCCGACGGTCGCAGCCGCGGTCGCGAAGGTTCCCGGAGTACAGGCCGCTTCGAGTGTGCGTGGCGGGCAGGGGCAGGTGTTCGGCGACACGATCCAGGTCACGGCGGTCGATGAGCAGGCGCCGTCGGTACTGCGCTTCGACTGGAAGAGCGGCTCGCAGGAGACGCTCGGGACGCTGGGCGCCGACGGCGCGATCGTCAACGAGGACTACGCGAAGAAGCACAATCTGGCGCTCGGTTCGACGTTCTCGATGACGACTGTCGTCGGCAAGAGCCTGCCGCTGACCGTGAAAGGCATCTTCAAACCTCCGGCGGGCGGCTCGCCGTTCGGCGACGTGACGATCTCGACGACGACCTTCGACGCGGCCACCCCGCAGCCGCTGAACCTCTACACGTTCCTGAAGATGGACGGCGGGGTCACGGCCGCGAACACCGCGGTGGTGGAGAAGGCGCTCGCCAACTTCCCGAACGCGAAGGCCCAGACGCGGGAGCAGTTCAAGGACGCCCAGGCGAGCGGGATCAAGAGCCTGCTCAACGTGCTCTACGTGCTGCTCGCGCTGTCGGTCCTGGTCAGCCTGTTCGGCATCGTCAACACGCTCGTGCTGACCGTGTTCGAGCGGACCCGGGAGCTCGGCATGCTGCGGGCGATCGGCCTGACCCGGCGCCAGGTGAAACGGATGATCCGGCACGAGAGTGTGATCACGGCGCTGATCGGGGCGGTGATCGGCATCATCCTCGGCCTCGGCCTGGCGTCACTGCTGGCCGCCCGGCTGGACGAGGTCAGCTTCGCCGTACCCACCGGGCAGCTGATCGTCTTCGCCATCGTCTCGGTGGTCGTGGGCATCTTCGCCGCCATCTGGCCGGCCCGTCGCGCGGCCCGGCTCAACCCGCTGGAGGCACTGCAGTACGAGTAGCGGTAAAAAAGTGGCCGACGGCGAGGGGTTACCCGTCGGCCACTTACCGGCTACCTTCGCGAGGGCCGGGGTATCCCTGCGCGGGCAACCATCGGCGCCAACCGCCGTTCCCTACGCAAAGGATGCCCTCATGCGCCGCCTCCCCCGCGCGCTGCTCCTTACCCTCGCCGCCGGTCTGCTCCTCCCGTCCGCTTTACCTGCTGGTGCCGCTGCGCCGGACGACGCCCGTCACAGCCGCGACTTCGACATCCAGGCTCACCGCGGCGGCCTCGGGCTGACCGTGGAGAGCACGATCGCCTCCTTCTCGCGTGGCCTCGAGCTCGGCGTCAGCACGCTCGAGCTCGACGTCCAGATCACCGAGGACGGCTACGCGGTGGTCACCCATGACCGCCAGGTCACCGGCGCGAAGTGCAAGGACACCGCGCCCTACACGCCGGGCGACCCGGAGTACCCGTACGTCGGCAAGTTCATCAACACGCTGACCCTGAAGCAGGTCAAGCAACTCGACTGTGGCTCGCTGCCGCAGGCGAACTTCCCGGGCCAGACGCCCGACCCGGGTGCGCGGATGCCTGAGCTGCGCGACGTCTTCGCGCTGGTCAAGCGCTTCCACGCCGACAAGGTCAAGCTCAACGTCGAGACCAAGGTCGAGGCGGGCGCGCCGACCCAGACGGCACCGCGCGAGCAGTTCGTCCAGGTGGTCGCGGCCGAGATCCGCAAGGCCCGGATCGGCCGGCAGGTGACGATCCAGAGCTTCGACTGGGGTTCGCTGATGCGGATGCGGCAGGTCGCGCCCGAGCTGCCGATCGTCGCGCTGACCAACTACGACTTCCTGCAGACCGGCCAGCCCGGCAAGTCGCCCTGGCTCGGCGGTATCGACATCGACGACTTCGGTGGCGATCTGGTGAAGGCGGCCGCGTCGTTCGGCGCGGACGCGATCTCGCCGGTGCACGGGTTCCCGCAGGACGGTCGCGTGACGGATCCGGCGTACAAGCCGTATGTCACTGCTGACATGGTCCGGTCGGCTCACCAGGCCGGGATCAAGGTGGTGCCGTGGACGGTCGACGACCCGGCGACGATGCAGTCGCTGATCGACAAGGGTGTCGATGGCATCATCTCGGACTACCCCGATCGGGTGCGGTCGGTGGTCCGGTCGAACGGGTTCCGGTTGCCGGTCGCGTACGACGCTCCGGCGGTCCGCGCGCTGCCGGCGGCTCACGCGCACAACGACTACGAGCACCGGCAGCCGTTGACCGATGCGCTCGACCGTGGCTTCAACAGTGTCGAGGCCGACGTCTGGCTGGTCGACGGCGAGCTCCGGGTCGCGCACGACCTGGAGGACGCGATGCCGGGTCGCAATCTCGAGAGCCTGTACCTGAAGCCGCTCGCACAGCGGGTTCGGGACAACCACGGCGAGGTCTACCGGCACGGACGGAACTTCCAGTTGCTGATCGACATCAAGAGCGACGGGCCTTCGACGTACGCGGCTGTTGATGCGGCACTGCGGAAGTACAAGGGCATCAGCACGGTCTTCGCCGGTGGCCACACCTACCGCGGCGCGGTCACGTCGGTGATCAGCGGCAACCGCCCGCTCGACGTGCTGAAGGCCCAGAAGGTCCGGTACGCCGGTTACGACGGCCGACTCAGCGACCTGAACTCCAAGCTGCCCGCGTCGCTGATGCCGCTGGTCAGCGACAACTGGTCGAACAACTTCACCTGGCGAGGTATCGGCCCGTTCCCGGCTGGCGAGCGCACCAAGCTGCAGACCATCGTCACCACTGCCCACGCGGCCGGCTACCGGGTCCGCTTCTGGGAGACCCCGGACGTCCCGGGTGCAGCCCGTGAGGCCGTCTGGTCGGAGTTGGTGGCTGCAGGAGTCGACCACCTGAACACGGACGACCTCCACGGCCTGGAGGACTTCCTGCGCTAGTCCACTACCGCAGTGAGGGCAACGACGTCGAAGCCGTCCCGGACGGCCTGGCGTTGCTTGACGGCGCCGTTGCCCTCCCGGAGTACTCGCTGGATCGTCTCGGCGACCATGTCGGCCTCACCCAGCTGGTTGAGCGCCTGCGAGACATGTCGCTGCAGTAGGCCGAGTAGCTCGCTCATAGGTAGCGGGCGGGCCTTGAGTACCTCCAGCCCGTTGCTGGTGATCCCGTCGCGTGCTGCGAGCCAATAGGCGGCTCGTAGTACCTCCGGCTCGAGCTTCGGGCCCAGACCGCCGTCGTCGAGTGCTGTCATCACCAGTGCGCGGACGAGCGTCGCAAGCAGCACTGTCTCGTCGACGGTCAGCGGTACATCGCTCACGCGTATCTCGACCGTCGGCAGGTGGCTGGACGGGCGCACGTCCCAATAGACCATCCGCTCGTCCATGATGCTGTCCGTGGCGACCAGCATGGCGACAAGTGCGTCGTAGTGCTCGGCGGATTCGAAGTACGGCGGTGGGCCCGAGCAAGGCCAGCGCGACAACATGATCGATCGCCAACTGGAGTAACCGGTGTCCTGCCCCAGATAGACCGCACTGTTCGCCGTCAACGCCAGCAGAGCAGGCAGCCACGGCCGCAGATGGTTGCTGACCCGGATAGCGGCTTCCCTGTCCGGTACGTCGATGTGCACGTGACACGCACACACGGCCTGCTCACGAGCCAGTAACCCGTAGCGGGCCGCCATCTGCTCGTACCGCGGCTTCCTGGTGATCAGTTGAGTCGCAACTCCACGGGGAGGCACAGCAATCGCGAGCAACTGCGCATGCTCCTCCGCTGCGGCTTCCGCGAGCTTGGACCGCGCCCAGGTCAACTGGTAGCGCAGTTCATCAGCCGTTTGACACACAGGCGAGTTGATCTCCACCTGGGCTCTGGTCAGCTCCAATTCGATGTCTACCCCGTCAGTCCCCGCGGCGACGGCCTTACTGCGTGGCACCGGGTCGCCACCGGCCGAGACCAGCAGCAACTCCTCCTCGACGCCCATGGACGGATGGCTCAAGGCAACTCCTCTGTAGCGATGCCTTCGACGTACCCGGCGCCGACGTGCTGGAAACCGTGCCACTGCTGGTCACCAGGCATGCACTAGGCTCGGCCGGGTGAGTCTGCCGATCGTGACCGCCACCCGGTACGTGTTGCCGTTACGCGAAGGCGGTTCGCTGCCCGGTGTTGTCGAAGGCAACGATCTCGGCACCTACGTGCTCAAGTTCCACGGCGCCGGCCAGGGCCCGAAGGCACTGGTCGCCGAGATCATCGTCGGCGAACTGTTCCGCCGGCTCGGGCTGCGGGTGCCGGAGCTCAAGCTGATGGAGCTCGACCCGCTGATCGGCAAGTCCGAGCCCGACCAGGAGATCCAGCAACTACTGCTGCGCAGCGCCGGCCTGAACCTGGCCGTCGACTTCCTGCCCGGCTCCTTCGGCTACGACGGCTCCAGCGGCAAACCGGACGAGACCACCCAGGCCAAGATCCTCTGGCTCGACGCGTACGTCGCCAACGTCGACCGGTCCTGGCGCAACCCGAACCTCCTCGTCTGGCACAAGCAACTCTGGCTGATCGACCACGGAGCAGCGTTGTACTTCCACCACTCCTGGATGTCCGCCGAGAAGTTCACCGGACTCGCGTACGACGCGCAGGATCACGTGTTCCGTGACGTCGCCGACTCGGTACCGGCCGTTGACGCCGAGCTGGCGGCGGCGATCACTCCCGAGCTGCTGACCGAGGTGATCGCGCTGGTGCCGGGCGAGTGGATCGAGGAAGGCGACCGCGAGCGGTATCTGGGTCACCTGACCGCCAGACTCGCCGATCGGTCCGCCTGGCTGCCGGGTGGTGCACAGTGAGCCTGGCGCCCTTCGACCCCGCGGTGAACCTCGTCCCCTTCGACTACGTCATCCTGCGCGCGGCACCCCGCATCCACCGCGGGGAGTTCGTCAACGTGGGCGCAGTCCTCTACTGCCGCTCCCTGGACTTCCTAGGCGCCTCCTGGGACGTCGACCCGCTCCGCCTACGCGCCCTCGACCCAGCGGTCGACGTAGACGTCGTCTGCGCCTCCTTGGAGCACCTCCGCGCCATCTGCGCAGGCGAGCCCGAAGGCGGCCCCGCAGCCGCCACCCGAATCGGCGAACGCTTCCGCTGGCTGGCCGCGCCTCGCAGTACGGTCGTCCACCCCAGCCCCATCCACAGCGGCCTCACCAACGACCCCGGCGCCGACCTGGACCGACTGGTCGACGCCTTCGTCAGATAGTTCAGGCCAGGGCTTGGGAGACGACCTCGCGGGCCTGGGCGAAGACCTCGTCGAGGTGCTCCGCGCCCTTGAAGGACTCGCCGTAGATCTTGTAGAGGTCCTCGGTCCCTGACGGCCGTGCGGCGAACCACGCGGATTCCGTGGTGACCTTGAGCCCACCGATCGCGGCGCCGTTGCCCGGCGCACTCGTCAGCCGGTCGAGGATCGGCTCGCCGGCCAGCTCGGTCGCGGTCACGGCGTCGGCCGAGAGCGCGCCCAGCTTGGCCTTCTGCTCACGGCTGGCCGGCGCATCCACCCGGCTGTACGCCGATGCGCCGAACTTCTCCACCAGCTTGGCGTGCGCCTGCGACGGCGTCTCCCCCGTCACCGCGGTGATCTCGCTGGCCAGCAGCGCGAGCAGGATGCCGTCCTTGTCCGTCGTCCAGACCGTACCGTCGAAGCGCAGGAAGCTCGCGCCCGCGGACTCCTCGCCGCCGAATCCGACCGAGCCGTCGATCAGGCCGGGCACGAACCACTTGAACCCGACCGGCACCTCCCAGAGCCGGCGGCCCATGTCGCCGACCACCCGGTCGATCAGCGACGACGAGACCAGTGTCTTGCCGACCGCGACGTCCGCACCCCACTGCCGGTTGGCGAACAGGTACGAGATGGCGGCCGCGAGGTAGTGGTTCGGGTTCATCAGGCCGGCGTCCGGCGTGACGATGCCGTGCCGGTCGGAGTCGGCGTCGTTGCCGGTCGCGACGTCGTACCGGTCCTTCTGGGCGACCAGCGAGGCCATCGCGTACGGCGAGGAGCAGTCCATCCGGATCTTGCCGTCGTGGTCGAGCGTCATGAACGACCAGGCCGGGTCGATCCGCGGGTTGACCACGGTCAGGTCGAGGCGGTGCCGCTCGGCGATGGCCGCCCAGTAGTCGACACTCGCGCCACCGAGCGGGTCGGCGCCGATCCGGACACCGGCCGCGCGGATCGCGTCCAGGTTGAGCACGGAGGGCAGGTCGTCGACATAGTGCCCGAGGAAGTCGTACTCCCCCGCCTCCGCCCTCGCCGCCTCGAACGGAACCCTGCGTACTTCGCGGTTGCCACCGGCGATCAGCTCGTTCGAGCGGGCCGCGATCCAGCCGGTCGCGTCGGAGTCGGCCGGGCCGCCGTGGGGCGGGTTGTACTTGATCCCGCCATCGCGCGGCGGGTTGTGGCTCGGTGTGATGACGATGCCGTCGGCACCCGCTCCAGCGCCACGGTTGAGCCGCAGAATCGCGTGGGACACACCAGGGGTCGGGGTCAGCCGGTCTGCGCTGTCCACCAAGGTCTGCACGCCGTTGCCGGCCAGCACCTCGAGCACGGTCCGCCAAGCGGGCTCCGAGAGGCCGTGGCTGTCCCGGCCGACCAGGAGTGGCCCAGTGGTCCCCTCGCCCGCGCGGTACTCACAGATGGCCTGCGTGATGGCCAGGATGTGGGCCTCGTTGAAAGCGCCGTCGAGGGACGAGCCGCGGTGGCCCGACGTACCGAAGACGACCTTCTGGGCGGGGTTCTCGACGTCCGGCGTGATCCCCTCGTACGCCGCGAGCAGCGCGTCGACGTCGACGAGATCCTCGGGCTGAGCGGGCTGGCCTGCGCGTGGGTGCATGTGCACATGCAACAAGCCTTCGGCCCGGATCACAACTCCACCCGTGGCGCGTCTCGCTGCTCGGTTTCAACCGTCTCAAGTCGGAAAGGGCGTGAGGAGCTGGTCTACCGGCGCGTAGTCATCGGTGAGCAACGGTGCGTCGCCGATGAACTGCTGCAGCGCGTCGGGGTCGTCGATGTAGCCGCCGGTGGTGCCGAGGCGCTGGCGGATCGCAGTACCGGGTAATGGCTGGTCGGCGGCGAGCAGGACGAAGTTGCCGCCTGCATTTCCCGCCAGCTCGGCAGGTTTCGCGATCAGTGCGACGTACGGGAATTCGGCGGCGACGGTACGGAGCTCGGCCTTGAGGAACGCCTGCGGACCGAAGTCGATGATGTTGGCAACGAGGAGCCCGTCCGGCTCGAGCACCCGGCGCAGGTCGGCGACGATCTCGCGAGTGGTCAGGTGCCAGGGCACGGCCACCCCACCGAAGGCATCCATCACCAACAGGTCCCGGCTGTCGTCCGGCTCGGACCGTACGCCGAGCCGCCCGTCCTTGATCTGGATGTCGAGATCCGGGCCCGGCCTGGCACCCAGCTCGGCCTTGTCGAGCTCGATCACGCCGGGGTCGATCTCGTAGACCTTGTTCTTGGTCCCCGGCCTGGTGGCCGCGAGATAGTGCGGCATCGTCAGCCCGCCGCCACCGATGTGCAACGCCTGCAGCGGTGACCTCTCCGGCCATCTGGACTCGATCGCTGTCGCGAAGTCCTTCGTGTACTGGAACTGCAGGTAGGTCGGATCCGCGAGGTCGATGTAGGAGTGGCGCAGCTGGTCGAGGTAGAGGATGCGGCCGTCGGCCCGCGCTGGGTCCTTCTCGATCCGGGCACAGTGGTAGGCCGTCTCCACCTCACACGGACGCGGCGCCACCAGGGTCAGGCCAGTACCGATCAGTGCGAGAGCCAGTGGCCGGCTAGCGGCCTTCAGACCGCGGAAGAAAACCGTCAGGGCGGCTCCGGCGAGCACCAGCAGGCCGCCGAGGCACAGGACGATCGTGCTCGTCGGGACCTTGGCAACGAACACGAACCCGGTCAGTACGGTGCCGGCGATCGCGCCGACCGTCGCATAGGCGGACAGCCGGCCGACGACCGTACCGGTCTGGCTCAGCTTCGACAGTCTGAGCTTGGTCACCATGGGCGTCACCGCAGCGAGCAGTGAGGCAGGCAGGAACAGGGCGACGGCGACTGCTAGGAAGACCGCCTCATTGCCACCTCCCCGGAGGGTCTCGCCGGTCCAGCGCACCACCGGCAGGATCAGCAGCACCAGGGCTCCGGCCAACAGGATCATCGGCCCCAGCGTCCGGGTGGGCGGCGTGCTGTCGGCGATCCGGCCACCCAGCGCGGCACCGGTCGCAATGGCCGCCAGAGCGACGCCGATGACGGCGGTGTTGGTCTCCAGAGTCAGGCCCAGGTACGGCGCCACCAGTCGCAGTGAGACGAGCTCGAGCACCATCACGGCGGCTGAACTGCCGAACGACAGGGCAATGGCGACTTTGTCGTTGATCGCCTTGGCGGGTGCTTCTAGGGCGGTCTCATCCACCGCGCCACCCTATCGGCCGTCGATTCCGCCCCGGGCTGTTCGTCATGATGGAAAGACAGTGCTCAGAAGGGACCACCGATGGACGCAACCACGAGTGTCGACCTGTACGCCGGAACGCGCGCGCGGCTGACCGACGCCGTGCAGAGCTTCGGGCCCGAGGTGCTGGCCGGACGCGTGCCGGCCTGCCCGGAGTGGACCGTGCACGACGTCATCGCGCACCTGTCCGGCGCCGCCGCCGATTTCGTCTCCGGCAACCTCGAAGGCGCGCCCAGGCCGCCGTGGACCGCCGTCCAGGTCGACGCCCGTCGCTCGATGCCGACGACTCAGGTCCTGGACGAATGGGCGACGACGACCGGGCCGGCGCTGGAGAAGCTCATCCTGAGCGGCGACACCGCCCACCCGATGATCTGCAACCCGTACGTCGACGCCGGCACGCACGAGGCCGATCTGCACGGCGCGACCGGGATCGGGCGGCCGCCGCGGGAGATCTGGCTGGCGACGCTCGACTGGGTCTTCCCCGATCCGCGCCCGTCGGACGAGGTGGCCGGCACCTTGTCGATCGTGACGCCGGACGGTACTTATCAGCTCGGTTCCGGGGAGCCCGTGGCCGAGGTCCATACGGACACGTACGAATTGTTCCGGGCAATCTTCGGTCGTCGATCGGCGGGGCAGATCCAGTCCTGGCAGTGGACCACTCCGGCCTCCGCCGAGGCATGGTCGACCGAACTGCCCCGCTTGCTCCAGACGACGGTCGACCTGATCGACTGAGGCGTCAATCGTGGGGCTGGTCGAGTTGAGCGACCAGCGTTTTGGGGGCCACCTGGCGATAGGCGTCCTCGACGAGCTCGGCGAGCTGCGGCCAGTCGACGTCGGGGACGTCGAGGTAGACACCGAGCCAGCCGCGGTGCCCGACGTACGGCGGCCGGAAGAAATGCTCCGGGTCGCTGGCGATCAACGACTCCTGGCTGCCTTCGGGAGCCGCGCACCAGAAGGCCGTCCGGTCGTCGTGATGCTGGTCGGCGAACATCACGAAGGTCTTCTTGTCCCGGACGAACCACGTCGGCTCACCGTGACTCAGCCGCTCGGTCGTCTCCGGCAAAGCCAGGCACAGTCCTCGCAGTCGACCCAGCGCGTCCATCGTGTCTCCTCTCAACGGCGTGGTCCTGGTGCGACTCTCAACGGCGTGGTCCGGGTGCGACGATGCCGGCTTCGTACGCGTAGACGACGGCCTGGGCCCGATCCCGCAGGTTCAGCTTGGTGAGGATCCGGCTGACGTGAGTCTTCACCGTCTGCTCGGCCAGTACCAGGGCCGCCGCGATCTCCCGATTGGACTGTCCGCGCGCCACCAAGCGCAGGACGTCCGTCTCCCGCGGCGTCAACTCGGCCGCGGCCGCCGGCAACACCGGCCGCACCTTCACGAAATCCTCGACCAGCCGCCGGGTGATCGACGGCGCCAGCAACGCATCCCCCGCCGCGACGATCCGCACCGCCGCCGCCAGCTCGTCCGGCGACGAATGCTTCAGCAGAAAGCCACTCGCCCCAGCCCGCAACGCGTCGTACACGTACTCGTCAAGGTCAAAGGTCGTCAGCATGATCACCCGCGGCGGCTCCCCCGGCGCGAGCTCAGCCAAGATCCGCCGAGTCGCCTCCAGCCCGTCCATCCGCGGCATCCGTACATCCATCAAGACGACATCCGGCCGAACCCGCCCCACCACCTCGACAGCCTCGACCCCATCCCCTGCCTCCCCCACCACACTCAGATCCGGCTGCGCCCCGAGCAGTGCCGCAAACCCCGCCCGCACCACCGGCTGATCATCCACAACCACCACAGAAACCGTCACTCCACGCCCCTCTCAGCGGGTAGGACGGCTTCTACCCGGTATCCACCGTCAGCAGTTCGTGCCGCGTGGAGGCGACCATCCAGCAAACCAACACGTTCACGCATTCCGATCAGCCCATGCCCACTCCCCGACGCGATCGCAGCATCCACGGGCCCGTTCACAACACTCACATTCAACTCGCTACCGATCCGTCGAACCCTCACCTCCACCACCGCGCCCGGCGCATGCCGTACCGCGTTACTGACCGCCTCCTGCACCACCCGGTACGCCGTGAGCTCGACCGCGGGATCCAGGTCCGCAGAGGACTCGACCTCCAACCGCACATCGGCGCCGGCCCGTCGGGTGGTGGCGATCAGCTCTTCCAGGTCGGCCAAGCCCGGCTGGGGACCCAGCTCGGAGTCGGCCCGGCCACTGGATGGGTTCTCACGGAGCAGGCGTAGTACGCGTCTCATCTCGGTCAGCGAGGCGCGAGCGTCCTCGGCGATCCCGGCGAACTCCTCGCGGGCGTCGGCTGGCAAGCCGGTCAGCCGATGGGGTGCGCTGTCTGCTCGGACGACAACGACCGACAGATGGTGCGCGACGACATCGTGCAACTCCCGTGCGATCCGCGCCCGCTCCTGCCAGCGAGCTCGTTGAGCCCGCTCAGCCGCGCTGATCTCCTCCTGCTCCAGCAGCTGCTGCCGTGCATCAGCCCGAGACCTCACCAGATCGGCAACCACAACCGCCACCGCAGACAACAACGCCATCGTCAGCAGCCCGGCCCACGACCCACGCTCCGGCGCCAACACCATCCCCACCACGCCGACCAGTTGCGTCACCACCCACCAACCGCCCAGCACCCAACGCGACGAGGCCCGAGCACCTCCAACCCCCAAGCCAGTGGCGCCTCGCGCGCCGGCGAAGGCCAACACCAGCGAGTGGCCGAAGACTCCGGTGACCGGCCAGGGCCAGGCTTCGTCGGGCGATACCGGGACGCAGACGATCGCGGTCAGGACGGAGGTGGCCAACGAAACGGGCAACGCCCATGGAGGCCTCAGCCACACCAAGGCCAAGGCCAGCGCTCGCATCACCCCGAGCGCGAAGGCGGCCCCGATCGGCAGTTGGTAATGCTGACCGAGGTCAGTGCTGGTCAGCACCAGCAACGCGCCGACCCCGAGCGCCGCCCAGATCCCGGCTCGCCCAACAGGCCACCTCGAGCTCATCTCACGACCTTAGTCAGAATCCAGCTCAGGTCAGAGCTGTTGGGTCCAGGAGTAGAAGAAGGCACCGCCCGCGATCGCCAGCAGAATCGTTGCCGGGAGCACCAATCGAGAGGTGGCCGAGCCGTACAGACGGCGGATCGACACAGCCTGGAGCAGCGCCAGCCCGCGGACGACGAAGGGGATCAAGATGACGATGGGAACGGAGATGGCAGCGTGTACCGCCCAGGCGCCGGCCTTGGTCGGACCACCCCAGGTGCCGGGGCCGAACGGGCCGTGTTCGACGAAGCCGTAGAACGGGCCGCGGACGACGGCCGTGACGAGCAGCATCACGAGGAACCAACTCAGCAGACCCAGCACCAGGCTCACCACCGCGCTGAGGAGAGAGCTGAAGAGTCCGGGGCGACGCAGTCGGATCGGGTCCGGCGAGCCCTGGAAGCGGGCGAGCTCGCGCCAGGTCTGATGGACCGCGTCGGAACGGCCGAGCAGGGTGCGCACGAACGTCAGCAAGCTCACGGGGACCAGGGCGAGGCCGTAGGCGATCGACCGGAGCAGTCGGCTTCGGAGCGACCGGCGCGCCGGCGGGCTGCCACGTCGCGGATCGCTCGGGCGGGTTGTCAAGGGGTGGTGACCGGATAGCGGTTCGTCTGCAGGGGGCGCGGGGGTTCGGACAGGGTCCGTCATGTCGACTCCTCAGTCTCAGTAACTGAGATCGAGCCTAGAAATCAGCGGTGCCGGAAACATCGCGCCACGGAGCCAATTCGCACCCCCTACCCCGGTACCGGGTCGACTGTGATCTAGGTCACAGTGACCACGGTCCGTGTCTCAGCGTTACACGGTCAGTGCCGGAGGGTGCGAGCGGCAGTGCCGCGCCGACAGGAGGTTCGGACAACATGCGCATTCGGAACCTGGCGGTGACCGCCACGCTGATCCCGGTCCTGATGCTCGCGGGCTGCGGCCATGACGACGCCGCCGAGGTCGCAGCGTCGTCACCGGGCGCCCACAAGGCCGCCAAACCCGGCGTGGCCGACGCGGTGGCCAACGGCTCCCAACCCGGCGCCGGTGTGGCCGCCTCGAACGACCCGGTGATCAACGCGTACTACGACTACCGCGTCGCGTTCGACGTGATGATGCGCAGTGGCGGCCGGTCGACCGAGCAGCTCGCGCCGGTGATGACGCCGACGATGTACACCGCGATCGGCCAGCAGGCGAAGTACTTCCGGGCCAAGCGTCTGCACAACACCGGCGTCACCAAGGTGCTGTGGGCCAAGCGGGTCCTGCGCTCCAACGGCGTGATCGTCCGCGCCTGCTACGACACCAAGCAAGCCCGCACGGTCGACACCAACGGCAAGAGCGTCCTCCCGGCCGGGACGCCGACCCGATGGCTCGACCAGATGCGCGTCGAACTGGTCCAGGGCCACTGGGTCGTCGACGGCGGCAGCACCACTCCGCAAGCCTGCTGACCCGCCATCATCGGGCGGCGAGCAGCACCTCGTAGTACCCCTAGACGTCTCCGTGCCGCCGTCCATCCTGGGCACACCTCGCGGTCCGGAGCCAACTCACAGCGCGGAGAGCAGCCACTGCTCTCCGCGCTGTCTGTTTCAGATCGTCCGATTCAGGCGTGCCGAGTGGCCTGCTTGAGAAGCGACTCGACCGCTTCGCACAGAGCGGCGTCGTCGGCCGGACCCGACCAGACGATCACCCGCGCCTTGTCGCCGAGCTTGGCGGCAACCAGCTCGCGAGCCGGCGTCGGATCCCCTTGGTTGAGCAGTACCACGAGCCGCCGGCCATCACGCTGCAGCCGATCGAGCAACGGCGGCAGCGTCGAGCCCCGGAACAGTCCCGGGTCGCTCTTCACCTTCGTCTCGATCATCACGCCGCGCCCGCGGACCACCAGCAGGAAGTCGGCGCGATCGCGGGTGAACTCGCGATCGTGATAGACCCGCGCCTTCGGCCACAGTCGTTCGAGCGCGGCATCCACCTCGGCGTCGTACCGGGCGGAGAGCCGGCTGATCTTGGAGCTCGTCCCGCGCGGCCGGAACTCCTCGGGTGCACGGAGCCCTCGACGCCGGCGCCTCAACAGGGGCCGGAGCCAGCGGTAGAACGACGTGTCGATCATCGGCGGACCCCCTGGACCTGGGATGACACTCAAACCCGATTGTTCCCGGGTGAAATGTCACGAACCACGTCCAGGTGGTGTCCGCCGGTGATTGTGACAGCATTGCGACGAACCGGCCGGCTACCGCAACATCAGGCCCGGCATCCGGCCGGCCGACAGCGCCGCGAGTCAGAGCCGCGGTGATCAGGCGTTCTTGATCGCCGAGACCTCGATCTCCAGGTTGACCTTCTCGCTGACCAGCACGCCGCCGCCCTCGAGGGCCGCGTTCCAGCTCACGCCGAAGTCCTTGCGGTTCAGGGTGACCGAACCCTCGAAGCCCAGCCGCACGTTGCCGAACGGGTCCACGCCGCGACCGGTGTACTCGAAGTCGACGTCGACGGACTTCGTCACGCCACGGATCGTCAGGTCGCCGGTCACGATGAAGTGGTCGTCGGCGGCCGGCTTGACCGCGGTGGAGACGAAGGTGATCTCCGGGTGGTTGTCCATGTCGAGGAAGTCGTTGCTGCGCAGGTGCTCGTCGCGCTGGGAGTTGCGGGTCTCGATGCTCTTGGCCTGGATGGTGACCTGGGCCGTGGAGTTCTCCGGCTTCTCGCCGTCGATGTGCGCCGACCCGGCGAACTCGTCGAAACCACCTCGTACCCGGGCGACCATCGCGTGCCGGGCGCTGAAGCCCATCCGGCTGTGCGAGGTGTCGATCGTGTAGTCACCGGTGAGTTCGGAATAGTCAGTGGACATGCAGTCCGCCTCCCAAAGAGGGTAGTTTAACTTTGCACTGTCAACCCTGACAGGGTTGAGTTGATTCGTCAACTGACCGCCGGTGACCGGTCTGTGACGCAGAATCGGCAGGCAGCCGAACCCGTCGGCCGATCAGGAGGTCCAGTGAGTTCGACGCAGTGGAAGGTCCACTTCAAGTCGGCCCCGAGCGAGGTCTACCGCGCCATCAGTACGCCGCTGGGCCGCTCGCGGTTCTGGGCGGAGTCGGCCCCGGAGAGCGACGGGGTGATCCATTTCGTGCTGCCCGGCGACCGTACCGACGACGCCCCGATCGAGCGCGCCGTCCGCGAGCACCTGTACGTCGTCCGCCTGTTCGGCGAGCGGATCTCCTTCGCCCTGGCCCCCGACGAGAACCGCGGCACCGACCTCACCTTCACCCACGAGGGCGAGCCCGACCCGGCCACCTGGGTCTCCCTCCTGCTCCGCCTCAAGGCCCACGTCGACTTCGGCGCCGACCTCCGCAACCACGACCCGGCCCGCGCCCTCACCTACATCGACGGTTGTTGACAGCATCGTTGCGGTGGATGTGGGCACTAGGCTGGACGTCACGGGCAGGCCGTCACAGGGAGAGGTCGCGATGTCGGAGTTCAGAATCACTCACGAGATCCACCAGGTTCATCCGGACATCCGCGAGAAGCTCACCACCACCACGATCGAGGCGATCAACGAGTCCAGCTCGCGCTCGCCCGAGGACGCGGCGCTGGTGCTGCGCAACAAGCTCGGCGAGATCGGCGTGCACATGAGCGAAGAGGCCTGCCTGGCCGCCGTCGAACGGATCCGCCAGGGCAAGACGCTGCGCTTCGAGATCGAACAGGTCGACGACCAGGCCGATCGCTGACTCGCGAGGGGCTGAGCTGATGCCGAGTTCGGAGGAGATCCGCGCCGGCCAGCGCGCGGCGTGGGCCAGGCTGTCCGCGGGCTGGGAGAAGTGGGACGCCGTCATCATGGACCAGCTCGGCCCGGTCGGCACGGCGATGATCGAGCGGCTCGACATCGCCGCTGATCAACAGCACCTCGACATCGCCTCCGGCACGGGCGAGCCGGGTCTGAGCATCGCCCGGCTGGCCCCACACGGACGCGTCGTACTGACCGATCTCTCGGCTGAGATGCTCGAAGTCGCCGCACGACGAGCCGCGGCACAAGGTATCGGCAACATCGAGACCAAGGTCTGCAGCGCCGACGACCTACCTTTCGCCGACGCCACCTTCGACAGCGTCTCGGTCCGCTTCGGCTACATGTTCTTCCCGGACATGGCTCAAGCCACCGCCGAGTTCGCCCGCGTCCTCAAGCCCGGCGGCCGCCTGGCCGCGTCGGTCTGGGTCAGCCCCGACCAGAACCCGTGGACCACGATCGCCATGGATGCGATCGCCACCGAAACAGAACTCCCACCACCCGCCCCTGGCGCCCCCACGATGTACCGCTGCGCCGCCCCCGGCTCCATCACCGCCCTGTACGAACAGGCTGGCCTCCACGACGTCGCCGAGTGGAACGTCCCCCTCGAACTCGTCACAGACTCCCCCGACCAGTACTGGGCCATGATCAGCGAACACGTCTCCCTGGCCGTCGCCGCCCTCCAAAAGCTCGACGCCGACGCCCAAGCCCGAATCCGCACCCACGCCATCACAAACGTCGCCACGTTCGAGCAAAACGGCAAGGTCCGCATCCCAGGCCTGGCCCGCTGCGCCGTAGGCACAAAACCAAACCCGCAGTAGGCCGGGCCGACCCCGCGTCAGCCGGACCCGCGGCAGGTCGGACCCGGACTTGCGGTTGGTCAGGCAGCGAGGTCGGCTGCGGTCAGCAGGGGAATCAGTTTGATGCCGTCTGCGGCCAGGGTCTCGGCGCCGCCGAGTTGACGGTCGATCACGCACACGGCCTCGGAGATCTGGGCGCCGAGGGCGCGCAGTTCCTGGGTGGACAGCACGATCTGGCCGCCCTTGGTGACGACGTCCTCGACGATCAGCACCTGACGGCCGGCCACCTCGGCCCCCTCCGCGAGGCGGCAGGTCCCATAGGTCTTGGCCTCCTTACGGACGAAGGCACACGGCAACCCCGTATGCCGCCCGAGCGCCGTCACCACTGGAATCCCACCCATCTCGAGCCCAGCCAGCACCTCAGTCCCAGCCGGCACCAACGGCACCATCGCCTCCGCGATCGCGTCCAGCAACACCGGATCCGCCTCGAACCGGTACTTGTCGAAGTACTCCGTCGCCGTGATCCCCGACCGCAGCACAAACTCCCCGGTCAAATGCGACGCCCGATAAATCCGCTCCCCCAGCTCACTGATCTCCACGGCTGCACCCTACCGAGACCGTCGGCCCTGGCCCGGCCCCCGGCCCAGCACGTCAGCCGGCCTTCCGCTCCCCTCGATCCGGCAGCATGCGGACGAAGTCTTCGACGGCGACGATCGGTACGCCGAACTCGCGAGCAGCTCGTGCCTTGACCGACAGACTGTCGACGTCGGCGGCGACTACGAAGGTGGTGTCCGGGCGGACTGCCTCTTGTGGGACGAAGCCTGCTGCGACCGCTCGGTCCCACCAGATCTCGCGTGGCTCCACCATGTCGCCGGTGAACACCAGACGGCTGCCAGCCGGGAACCCCTGCGCCCCAGGCCGAGCCGGTACGTCGTACTCCCCGCCGCTCACCCGCAGCAAAGCATCGTCGACATCCGCAGCCCGTTGCCCCAGCATCACCGCGACGCGATCGAGATCCGTCCGCTCCTCCAGGCTGACCACTCCCCCGCTCCACAACGCATCCGCCAGGTCGGCGACGTAGAGCCGATGCAGCTCGTCCACCTCCGACCGCGTCAGCCCGAGATCCGTCGCGACGTGCACGAGCTGATCCGCCTCGGCCTCGTTGATCTCCCGATCGGCCAGGATCATGTCGAGCACCGCCAGGTACGAATCGGCTTGCGGCGGCTCCGGCACCCGCCGCAACTGATCGACCAACCTGCTCATCCAGCCATGCCGACCGCCCGCATGCACCGGTCGCACGGTCGCCACCCCATCCGCACCCGGCAACGCAGGCCACGGCAGGTGTCTGATCTCCTCATAAGCCCATTGCCATGGCGGAGGCGACGGAAACGACCGCAGATAGTGGCTGAAGAGCTGTGCCGTCGCCCGGGTGTCCGCAAGCGCCGAATGCCACCCCTCGATCGAGATCCCGGCCGCCGAGCAACAGGCACCCAACGTCCGCTTGGCCCCCGGATACAAATAGCCGGCCAGCGCCATCGTGCACATCGACCGCTCGGTGATCAGCGGCACCCGGAACCCGATCCGGGCAAACTCCGCCCGCAGGAACCCGAGATCGAACTCCACGTTGTGCCCGACCACCATCCGCCCGGCCAGCAACGACCCGAGCCGGCCCGCGATCTGCGCGAAGTCCGGTGCTGCCAGAACGTCCGCGGTCAGAATCCCGTGAATATGCTGCGGCCCGAGGTCGCGCTGCGGATTCAGCAGCGTCACCCACTCCCGCTCGAACCGCCCGTGCGCGTCGAGCAGCACGACGGCGATCTCGATCACCCGGTGCCGATACCCCGGCGACAGCCCGGTGGTCTCGGTGTCGATGACGGCATACATCCGGCGCCTCCTTC
The DNA here is from genome assembly GCF_039537185.1 of Kribbella ginsengisoli. NCBI lineage: Bacteria > Bacillati > Actinomycetota > Actinomycetes > Propionibacteriales > Kribbellaceae > Kribbella > Kribbella ginsengisoli. Next base: position 25,441 of record NZ_BAABAA010000018.1, read on the forward strand.
AGCGTCGCTGCCAACTGCCACCAGCCAACCACAGGCCACCGACACTTTCTGGAACCGCACAGATCCGATGTAACGCGGCAACGATTCCACTCGATAGCCCATATGGAAGCGCGGGGGGAAGCCGGAAGGCGCCGCGACCGGGATAAAGCGGGGGGACCATGCAACTCACCATCGACACCAGCCTCTCCAGCAGACTGCTGGACATCGTCACCGACCCGCAGGCAGTAGCAGACTTGCGGGCCTACTTCGAGGACGGGCCGCCGAACACCGGCTACCCGGGCCGCTGGTTCGAGCAGATCGGTTCGCCGGCCGACCAGGAGCGCGACCGCAACCGGCTCACCGCCGACGACATCGTTGCCTTGTCCGCGCTCAACATCCGGCTGCCGATCACCGTCTCGGCCAGGCTGCTCGGGGAGGACTCCGCCGAGATCAGCGAGCTGCTGACCGAGATCCCGGCCGACGTCGACCTCTGGGACGTCGCCCGCTCGGACCTGAGTCCGCGCTCGGCGGCGTACCGGCTGTTCACGAAGTTCCGGGCGATGGCGTGGAACGGCGGCGAGCACGGTACCTCCGGCGTCACCGCGAGCAAACTACTGGCCCGCAAGCGGCCGCGACTGATCCCGATCTACGACCACCAGGTCAACCAGCTGGTCGATCTCGGCAAGGGCGCCAACTGGTGGATCTCGTTCCACGAGGCACTGACCGCTCAGGTCCGCGACCATCTCGAGCACGCGCACAAGTCGGCCGAGCTCGGCCCGCGGATCACGTTACTGCGCACGCTCGACGTGATCCTGTGGATGCGCGCCCGCCACACCGACTGAGCCCGCGCGGCGCGACTACTACGCAGGCGGGATGTCGACGGCGATCTCCTCGCCCAGCTTCGCGCCACCGGTCAGATCCAGGTCGTCGCCACTCCAGAAGCGGCCCGGGTCGTACCAGTTGATCCGCTTGCCGGCCGGGAGAAGTCCCATCTCCTCGTACGTCAGCGCGACGACCTCAGCGCAGTAAGCGCTCTCCAGCTTCAGCTCCCGTTCGCCCCGGCGGAACTGCGGGATCCGCCCGCGCAACCAGCGGGATGCGAGTCGCGCGGTCGACGGGAACGGCGTACCGTCCAGGCGCGCGACGGTACGCAGTACGGCGTCCTCTGTCTCACGAGTGACCGGGTACTCGAGCTGCCGCAGCCAAGCGCGCTGACCGTACTTGCGCGACCAGGTGAGCACCGCATCGCGCAGGTCATGCAGCTGTACGCCGCGTTGGTGCTGGCCGGTCCACACGTCGGGCAGCGAGCGGCCGAGCTCGGCGTGCCACATCAGCGGCGGCAGGTCCTCGAGTACCACCGCCATCCCGACGTGGTTGACCGGGCTGTTGGTGGTCAGCTGGATCGCCCGATCGGCCGCGCTCTCACCGCGGAACAGCCAAATGTCACCCGTTCGTGTCAGTTCCGTAGCGTCATCCAGTGCTATCCGTGTCTCCACGTCGCTAGGTTAGTGACATGAAGGCATGGAAGGTCGTAGGACTGGCAGGTCTCGTCGGCGTCGCCGCAACTGGCGTCGTCATCGCGCGAGGCGAGCGCAAGCGCAAGTCGTACACCCCGGAAGAGGTCCGCGACCGCATCAAGACCCGTGTGAAGGAAGCCGCAAGCGCCTAGTGTCCCGCTTACGGGACACTAAAGGTTGTGCAGCGCAACCTCTGTCAGACGGCCTGACTCGATCACGGCCGTCTGGTAGGTGCAGTACGGCTGGCTGCGCCGATCCGTCGGCGACCCCGGGTTGAGCAGCCGCAATCCCCGTGGCGACGTCGTGTCCCACGGGATATGGCTGTGCCCGAAGACGAGCAGGTCGACGTCCGGGTAGGCGCGTTCGCACCGCTCCTCGCGACCTTTCGCCTGACCGGTCTCGTGCACGACCGCGGTGGACAACCCGTCCAGCGTGACCCGGGCGACCTCCGGAAGCCTTGCCCTGAGCAACGGTCCGTCGTTGTTGCCCCAGCAGCCGATCAACTGCTTCGAACGCTCGGTCAACTCGTCGAGCAGCTCGACGCTCACCCAGTCGCCCGCGTGGATCACCACGTCGGCGTCGTCGACCGCTGCCCACACGGCAGCGGGCAGCTTCTTCGCGCGAGCCGGCAGATGAGTGTCCGAGATCAGCAGCAGCCGCATACCGCTACTGTGCCACGGCCTCGATCAACTCCCGCTCACGAGCCGGGCTCAAGCCGGCCTTCCGTTCGCGGTCGAGGCCGAGCTCGCGTTCCCAGGCGAGGGTGTCGACCAGGAACTCCTTGCGTGATCGATGCTTCAGCCCGGCCGCGGCAGCCGCGGCCCCACTGCGGTTCGACCAGCCCTCGTACCCCGGCGCGGTGATCCACATCGCGATCGACTCCGGCCCCATGTACTGCTCGACCTTCTGCTCCTCCAGCCACTCCTGCGACGCGAGTACGACCGGCCCGGTATGCCCGCCGACCTCACGTACCAACGAGATCCACTCGCCGAACGGCACCACGGGACCCACGGTGTCGAAGGTTCCCGTCGTACCGCGTTCGGCGTTGTCCAACAGCCAGGACGCCAGGTCCCGTACGTCGATCACCGACGTCGCCAGGTCAGGCGTGTCCGGCACGAGCAGCGGCTCCTCCGGTGCCCGCGCCGCGCGAGCAACCCACGCTCCGCCCCGATCGCTCGTATCCCCCGGCCCACCGATCAGCCCCGCCCGCGCGATCACCAGACGATCCCCGACTGCAGCCACCGACGCCAACTCGCAAGCCACCTTGGCCTCGCCGTACAGCTCCCGATCGACGACCTCCAGATCGGTTGCCTCCCGCAACGGCGCCGACTCGTCCGCCCCCGGTACGTCGAACGCCGCATAGACGTTGCCCGTCGACACGTAAGTCCAGTGCCTGGCGTCGTCCTTCAGCGCTGCCAACGCCTCCCGCACGAACCCGGGCTGCCACGACACCTCGAAAACCGCGTCCCAGCCCTTCCCCCGGACGGCCTCGTACGCGTCCGGCCGGCTCCGATCGGCCGCGACCAACGTCGCCCCCGCCGCGACCGCACCGCTCTCACCGCGCGCCAGACAGGTCACCGCATGCCCACGCGCGAGCCCTTGCGTCGCGAGCTCGCGCCCGAGGAACGCCGTACCGCCGAGAATCAGAATGTCCACGCCCCAAGCCAAGCAGGCGGCATGGAGAAATCCCACCCCCTCTGCCCAGGGCAGACACGCTCAGTGTCCTCCCGTCCCCGTCGCGTCATAACTGTCCGTCACCACTTGCGGGGCGCGCGGGGCAGGCGCACTGTCGGCAGTAGGAGTACTAGACAGCAGGGGGAATCATGGCTGGTTTCGTTCAGATCATCGAGTTCCAGACCTCCAGACCGGACGAGGTCCGGGCACTCGGTGAGGAGTTCCGCAAGAACCGGGAGGCGGCCGGTCCCGGCTCCTCGCCGGTCCGGATGATGGCGTGTGCCGACCGGGACAACCCGGGCCACTACTTCAACATCGTCGAGTTCGCCTCCTACGAGGAGGCGATGGCCAACTCCGAGCGCGCGGACACCACCGAGTTCGCCACCCGGATGATGGAGCTGTGCGACGGGCCGACGACCTTCCGCAACCTGGATCTGCGGGAGACCGCCGAGATGAGCTGAAGGCTGAACGGGGCCGGCGCCGGAGGGAGTTCGGCGCCGGCCCGTTCGGGTCAGACCAGGTCCGCGGCGCCGGATCCGGTCGTGGTCTGCCGGCCGGACTGGAACTCGTCCGGCGGGGGTTCGGGGGCCGGGTGCAGGTCCGGCCAGGGCTGGGGCGGCAGATCGGCACGCTTGGGCAGCTGCGGATCCGGCCCCGGGTCAGGGTCCAGCCACTCGATCTCGGTGGCGCCGTGGTGACCGTGGATGGCGATCACCGAGTCGATGCTGTCCCAGACGGTGGTGGTCGGATAGTCGCCGTACCAGCGCAGCGCGACGGCTTCGTCGGTGAACTGAACGCCCTCGGCGACGGGCCCGGTACCACTCACCCCGGAGACGTCGTGGTGGCGGATCAGCCGGAAGCGACGGGCAGTCATTTCGGCGCGACCTCCCAGAGCCGTTCACCCGGCAGCGCCCGGCCACCGGGATCCGCGTCGGGGATCGGTTCACTCGTCACCTTCAGGCCGGCGAACCGGCGTGACATGGCGGCGGCATAGCGGTCGGCCACATCGGCCTCCGCCCGGTAGTCCGCGACGACGTGGTCCCCGAACCACACTCGTACGCGGCGACGTTGTTCTCCCGCCGGATCCCCGGACATCAGTGCACCCGGCGTCCGGTCGAAGGCGTGCGGCGGCCGCCTGTCGGGGTTCCCATCAGCGGCATCGAATAGCTGTCGTTCACTTCGATCACTTCCACTTCCCTGTGGGGATGGGTTCACTCGTAGTGACGAACCGGTGACGGCTTCATGACGCGGATTCGGGAGATCTTTTTTCGAGACCGCCCGTTGCCCGATCGGGCCGCGTTTCGGGCGGGCCCCCGCCGCCTGCGCCGGATGCTCTGGACCGCTCCCGATGGATCCGGAGAATCGGTGGAATGGGGGAACTGCGGGATCAACGGGAGGACTCTGCCGGACCGGCCCGGCAGACTGGCGGACCGCAGAGTGCGGCGCTGAGTCCTGCCGCAGCCAACCTGCTCGGGCTGCAGGCCTCGGCCGGCAACGCGGCCGTGGCGCAGGCGATGGACTCCGAGATCAACGGGACGCTCGAGACGATCTACTCCACCCTGCATGTCGGCGGCATGTCCGACGACCGGGTGGAGAACGTACTGCGCCTGCTGCTGGCCAACTTCCCCTCGGCCGAGAAGCTCAAGGCCGGGTACCAGAGTCAGTACAAGCTCGATCTGTACCGCGACCTGGCCACCCTGCCCGCGGAGAAGGCCGTCCGGGCCCGGGACTACCTCGACACGGGCACGTTGCGGACGATGACCAAGCTGCTGATCTCGCTCGAAGGCGCCGGTACCGACCTGCCGACGCTGTGGCGCGTTCTCGGCGACGCGCACGCCGAGGGCGACCCGGAGAAGAAGTGGACGGAGGTCGCCGGCGGTGGACGGCTGGACGACCTGTCGGGCTACAGCCGCTTCGCGGGCGAGACGCTGGACGTCGCGCTCGACGACGACCTGGACGGGCACGAGCTGATCCGGGCGCACGCGATCCTCAAGTTCGGCAAGCCTCGTGACATCGACGAGCTGGTGATCGCGATGGAGCAGATCGGTACCGACGAAGCGAAACTGTTCGAGGCGCTCGGCACGGCCGGCAAGCGGGCGACGATCGAGCAGGAGTACCGCGACTACGAGCTGCGCAAGTACACCGCGACCCCCAACGGGCACGGCGTACTGCTGGAGGATCTGGGCGCCGAGATGGACGGCGAGGACTACCGGCACGCGCTCGCGCTGCTCGGCTACGACGAGAAGCTCAAGAAGCTGGCTGCTGACCAGGGGCTGGTCGCGCTGGTCAAGGCCGCGACGCACGGGTTGGGGACGAACAACGCGCTGATCTGGGACTCGGTCGGCAAGGCCAGCCCCGCGGAGAAGGCGGCGCTGCTGAAGGAGGTCGACGCCCCCGGCGATCCGCTGGGCCTCAAGGGCCTCACCGGCGACCTCAGCGACGCCGACCACGCCCGCCTCCGCGCCATGCTCCTCACCCCCGACCCCACGGCCCCGGCACCGGCCGGTACCGCTCCAGGGCCAGCCAGTACCACCCCAGCGCCGGGCGCTACGGCCGTACCGGCGCCGCCTGGTCCTGATGAGCCTGGCTTCTCGTCGTCTGGTGTGACCGACCCGGCGATCCTCAGCGATCCCCTCGTCCTGCGTCTGCGCGGACTCGGTGGCGTCGACACCCTGACGGTCTTCGACACGCTGAAGATGGCCAAACCCGCCGCCTGGAAGGCCTTCCGCGACGCCTGGAACGACCCGAAGTCGCCCTTCCATCTCTACGTCTCCGCCAACACCGTCGTCGGCGAGAAGCGCGACCTGGCGATCGTCCTCGGCACCGATCTGCGCGCCCGGCTCGACTACTGCATCGGCATGGTCAGCGACGACGAGGACTACCTCTTCCTGCTGCTCGAGGAGTTCGCCACCGACTCCGACCGGCACGTGCTCAGCAAGGACCAGGGATTCCGCGACAAGGCCCTCGGCGCGCTCAGCTCGTCGGAGCAGAACCGCGCCGAGGCAGCACTCCGCCCCCGCGACCAGAGCGCCCAGGAGCAGGCCGATTGGCTCAAGAAGGCGGTCGACCGGGAGAGCAGCGGCTTCTTCGACCTGTTCACCGACACCGGCGACGCATTGCGGGACGAGAAACGCGAGCTCGCCCAGAAGGCCGCCGGCCCGTCCGGAAGCGAGCTGGACAAGCAGATCGCGAAGACCTCGAACGCGCTCACCGGTTACACCGCCGCGCGCGACGAGTTCGCCAACACGGCCTCGATGGTCGTCAACATCGCGGTCGGCGTGATCGCCGCCGTCCTGACCGGAGGCGCCGCCGGTCCGATCGTCGCCGCCCAGCTGGCCCGGGCCGCGGCCGCCATGGCGTTGACGCGAGTCCTGTCCGAGAAGGTGATTCGTGGCGACCGGTTCGACGTGCTCGGCTCGGACGGCGCCGTCGCGTTCGCGGCCGGTGCGACCGACGGGGTGATGAACGTGCTCGGCGGCGTCGCGGCGCGCGGCATCAGCACGGCCGCGCTCGACGCGATGGGGCCGACGGTCGGCGCCCTTGCCAGGACGGCCCACGGGACGGCCGCGGTCGGCGTACTGCGGACGTCGCTCGAAGGCGGTCTGTCCGGTGGCGCGTCCGGGATGGTCGAGACGGTGGCGAAGGACGAGACCTGGCGGCAGGGCATCCAGAACGGTGTCGAGACGTCGATCAAGGCCGCCGGGGCGGGCGCCGGGCAGGGCGCACTCGTTGCCGTCGGCATCCATACCGTCTCGTCCGCGATCAGCGCGATGCGACTGCCTGCCACGGATCCGGCCCGTCAGGCGCTGCATCAGGCGGTCCTCGACGGCAATCCCGAGGCTGCGAAGGGATTCGTGGCCGGGATGGAACGCTGGGAGACAGGCATCCGCGATCTGGACGCCGGTACCGGGATCGGGGCCGGACTGGAGCCAGGGGTCCGCCAGCAGCTGATCCGGCGGGTGCAGGAGCATCGGCGGCAGCTGGTCCAGCAGTTGGGTGAGCACTTCGACGCGAAGCCGTTGGGTGGCGCGAGCACGGAGGCGATCAGCGATGTCGATCTGAGCGTTTCGGGCGAGAACGCCGGTACGAATCTGCTGGCGGCCGAGGCGTTTCTGGATGGGTTGTACCCGGGGTGGCGTTCGAAGTACCGGATGGGGTTGATGGTCGACGCCACCCGGATCGGGACGTACACGCAAGCGCTGGAGGGACTGCCGCCGCAGGCGCGGGCGGCGCTGGAGTCCCGGGTGACGATGGAGGTCGAGACGCTCAACGCCGCACGGCGGCTGCGGAACGCTAGTGGGCCCGAGCGTGGGCTGTTGCTCAAGGACCTGCCGGCTGGGATCGCTCCGGAACGCGTGGAGATCCTGGCCGGGCTTGGCGATGAGGCGCGGCAGGCGGTACGCGACCATGCGCTGGTCGAGGGCGACAAGTTGCTGGCCCAGCTCAAGGCGGCGACGGATCCGGCCGAGAAGGCGCGACTGGCCGAGCAGGTTACCTACCAGCAGATGCTGGCCAATGCGATGAGCGATGACGCGTACCTGTCGCCGGGTGGGGTGAAGGGCTTCGCGCTGAACCAGCCGTTGTCGGGGCCGCATCAGCACTATCAGGCGGCGCTGGATCAGCTCGACATGGCTGGCCATGCGATCCGCGAAGCGGGCGGCGTACTGGAGGCCATGCGCAGCTACGAGCTGTTCAAGTACGTCAATCGTTTCAGCGTGATCGTCGAGTCGGCCGGGTTGACCGATCCGTCGCTGAACTTCTTCAAGAACTGGTCTGATCTGGTCTATCGGGTGGATCGCGCGGCGACCGGGGCCGAGGCACGGCCGGGCGGTCTGGGCAGCGAGGCGAAGGGGGCGCACAAGTCGGGGGCGCGGTACGACAACCCGGGTGAGGCGCTGGATGCGCCGACGGCCGAGTTCCTGCTGGGGCGGTACGAGGAGTTCCAGGCTTTCGTCGCACGGCACACTGCGGAGCTGAGGGCACGTACGCAGCCTGAGGGTGCTGAGGCCGGGTCTTCGGGGTTGAGCAGACTGCCGGATCCCACCGCGCAGGACACGACGCCGAGCGGGGACACCGGTGACGGCCGGCTGACTCCTCCTCCGGTGCCGCTAGGTGGGTTGGAGGCGTTGCATCAGCCGATCGGGCGGCCGGTGGTCGATGAGGAGGCAGGGCAGGCGCTGATCCGGCGGCTGGCGAGCAACGACGCGAGCGCGCTGACCGACATCGGCGTCTCGCTGCCGCCGAAGTTCAGCCCGGAAGGACGCGAGTGGGGGCTGGCCCGGCTGGCCGACGGGACGTACGCGATCATCCAGGGCTCGCCGGGCGTCATCCACTGGCCACGCGGCAGCACGCCACTCGGTCACACCCATCCGTGGCACGCCGGCCGGATGATCAGCGAGGGCGGTACGCCGATCACCGCGATGGCCGACTCGACAGTGACCAGCGACACCGCGGTGTATCTGCAGAAGGTGAAGGTGTTTCCGTCGGTCGGTGACATCGGCTTGGCGTCGGCCAAGGGCTGGAAGAGTCACGAAGTACACACTCCGTACGTCCACCTCGGCGACGGCCGGATCGGCAACCCCACCGCCGCCCCCGCGGCGCCCCGGCTCAGCTTCCGCATCCTCGACGCCGAGATCGTCGGCCACATCGACATCTTCGACGTCACCCGCTGCCAGCTCCAGGCGGTTGCCGACGGCAAAGTCATCTGGGAGGCCACGGTCTGGGCCTCCAACGCGGGCGTCGGCACCATCGAGACCAAACCACCCACCACCTTGAACCCCGGTCGCTACACCGACCGGTACCGCCGCTGAGCAGCTTTGCACCTTGCTAGGTGGCAGGCTGGCGGGATGGGGCGGGAACCGGATGCGGCCGTGCGGGCAGAAGCAGGTATGCACCCACTCCGCCTAGTGACCGAGACAGCTCCGGCCGAGCCCCCTCCACCGTCGGATGGCGAGCTGATCGAGGCCGGGGAGACACCTGATGACTTCGCCCGGCTGTTCGACCGGTACTCGGTCACCATCCACCGGTACGTCGCTCGGCGGCTCGGGACGGCCGAAGCGGACGACCTGCTCGGGCAGACGTTCCTGGTCGCCTTCGAACGCAGGCACCGGTACGTCGATTCGCCTGCGGGCGCACTGCCCTGGCTGTACGGCATCGCCACCAACCTGATCCATCGTCGACGGCGCGACGAGGTCCGTCAGTACCGCGCGTATGCCCGCTCGGAGCCGGCCGGTTCCGAGCAACACGGTGACCCGCTCAGTACGGACGTCGCCGCCCGTGTGGACGCAGCGGTGGCTACGCGTGCGCTTACCGGCGTACTGGCTGGGTTGCGCAAGGTGGAACGGGACGTGCTGCTGCTCTATGCGTGGGAGGACCTCAGTTACGCCGAGATCGCGCTCGCGCTCGACCTGCCCATCGGGACCGTCCGGTCCCGCCTCCACCGAGCCCGTCGAGCCCTCCGCTCCGCGCTCGGCCCCGACTTCGAGGAGAACCTGTGATGACCGAGATCGACCTGCTCAAGCGCATCCGCGACGACGTACCGGCCCCTGACCCGCTAGCCCTGGCCCGCGCCCGCCAACGCCTGTTCACCCCACCACCTGTACGCCGCCGCGTCACCCGGGGACGCCTGCTCGTCGCCGGCGGCCTGGCCCTCACCCTGGCCGGAGGCTTCCTCGCAGCTGACGTGGTTGGCCACGAGAGCAGCCCTCTGCCCGGTACGGCCGCCGACGCCAGCACCTTCCTCGCCAACGCGGCAGCCCTGGTCAAGGCCGGCCCGGACACGCCGATCCGCCCGGGGCAGTACCGGCTGGTCACCACAGAGGTCAGCCGCATGTACGAGTTCGGGCCGGGCAAGAAGTACCGGGCCATGGTGAACGGCGCAACCAACGAGTGGATCCCTGCCGACCCGACCACCCGCAGGCATCCGCTGCAGACCCAAGAGCTCACCAAGGTCGAGTTCACGACTCCCGAGGCCAGGGCGGCTGCACGGAGGCTTGCGCCGGTCCTGTTCACGCATCCAAAGCCGACGCTTTACGCCGCCAACTGCCACGGCATCATCATCCAGTCGAGCCTCTCCCCAGAAGTGCTGAACCGGCCGTGCATTCCCGGCTGGTCACTTCCGACCGCCGAGTTCCTCGCCCGGCAGCCGCGCGACCCGGACAAGCTGCTCACGGCGTTGCGCAACGCACCGCTCCTCGACCACCCACCGTCGAATCCGCTCGAGCAGGCCCGGGTGGAGAACACGCCCCCCGACGAGATCGCCTTCGGCCGGATCGCCGCCGTGCTGGAGCTGGGGGTCGCGCCGGCCGATCTGCGCGCCGCGCTCTACCAGGCAGCCGCCAAGATCCCCGGGATCGTCCTCATCGACGACGTGGTGACCATCGCCGGGAAACACGGCCGCGCGATCGGCTACGAGCGGCACGGCCAGCGGCAGGACATCATCATCTCGCCGACGGACGGTCAGAGCATCGGCTCCCGCTGGGTCGTCACCCAGGAAGGCGCTGACCTCGACAAGGCCAACCTGACCGGCAACGCTCGCCCCGGCGACCTCGACATGGCCACTTCGGTCACCTCCCGGATCACTTCCAGGGCCCCAGCCATCAAGTAGCTCGCTGCCGCGCTGTCCGGAGTCCCGGGCGGCGCGGCTGCTCTCATCCCTCCCGCACCTCGGTAACCCAGTCCCGCCACTGCGGCAGATCCGGCTCATCCATGCTGACCCCCGCCGCGAAGTAGTGCGTCCCCGCATCCGGCAGATAAGCCGCCACCAGATAAGTCACGTCCTCCACCAACAACAACGGCATCCCCAACCCGACCAGCCGCTCGAAACTCGCCCGAGCCTCATCTCCCCCACCCACCAGATCAACCTGAACCGCATACGGATCAATCGCCTGAGCCTCCCCCGCCTCGAGCTCCCCCAGCACATGCCAATTCCCATGCACCGAAACCCCAGCCCCCAGCACCCCCTGCACCAACCCAGCGACCTCCTCGACACCCAACTCAGTCCCAAGAAAAACGCTGTACTCGTCAGCCATCTACCCGCACCCAATTCCGCCACTTGTCCCGATCCGGCGCATCGACGGTCACCGGCTCATCGAAGTACTGGGTGCCGGTTCCTGGGAGGTGCGCGGCGTCCAGGATCGTCACCTCGTGGACCAGGAGCATCGGTACCTCCGGCCGCGCCTCGACCAACTTGTCGAACACCAGCCGAGCCTCCCGTCGCAACACCTCGTCCGGCTTCAACCGGATCCCGATCTCGATCGGATACCCGTCGATCGCCTGAATCTCGCCGGGCTCGTCATCCGGCGACTCATAGATATTCCGACCGACCGACACCCGCAGCCACCCATCCACTGTCGCCGCCCGCCCCCGCAGTCCGACCTCGTCCTCGTCCTGCCCGCCCTGCAACAGTTCCAGCCCCAACACCCCAACCAGCCACCCAGCCACCTGCCCCGGCTCCTCGTCGAGCTGCAGAAAAATGCTCTCATCGGTGGCCATCAGTTCTCCTTCGCATACGTGATCATCCGTCCATCACCGAGAATCAGGTGCACAACCCTGGCAACTGTCGTTCCCTGCTGCCTCGCCGCCGCGCGGTACGCCTCCCGGGCGGCATCCTCGCCGAGCTCGACGTTCCTGCCGTCGATGACTACCTCGCCGTCGACCGCGCGCACCTGCCGCCCGGCTTTGAGAATGTTGCGTTTGACCGTCTCGATCCTGCTGGTCTCCAAGGTCTTGAACTCAACGACCGAACCTCGATCAAAGCGGCTCTTGCGTGCCATCGCATCTGGGTCCGGACCATCGGACCTGTTGTCGATCAGCCTCGCATCGACGCGCCACCCCTCGCCGGAAAGACGCTCGGCGATTCTCAGCTCTTTCGGCACGAAGCTGCTGTGCGGGTCATGCACCCCGGGTGCGAAGTCATCGCCCAAAGCGCGCGGATGCACCGCGGGGTCGAAGTCCGCGACGTCGTCGAGTGCGGTGTCTATTTCTGGTACTTCGATGGCCTCTGGCGGCCGGCCCTCGAAGTCGCCCGGTTCTGGTAGGTGGACGTCGATCATCACCGGGGGCGCCGGGGTGGGTGGGCGCTCGTCGGGGTAGGTGAAGGTGGCGGTGACCTTGTCGGGTTCTATCAGGATGGTGGCGGCGGTCCAGGTTTGCTTGCCGGACTCTTCCATCGACTTGAGGAGCTCGCCGGCCGCCTTGTCGAGTTCGACCTTGATTTCGTAGTCGCGGTCTTCGGGGGGCTCGATCTCCTCGAAGACCTCCAGCTCGCCGGTCTCGGTGACCAGGATCTCGAACTCGAGCTCTTCCGGCTGCTCGTACTCCTCGGCGTCCTTCTCCTGTTGTTTGCGGAGTTTTTCGAAGGCCTTGCGGGCGACCGTGATCAGCGGGGGCTCGAAGTCTTCGGAGTCTTCCAACGGCTTGAAGGGCAAGGAGAAGCGGGTGACCCGGCCGAAGAGGTCGCGGGTGGCTAGGTCGGAGGAGCCGCCGGTGGTGCGGTTGCGGTCGGCGGACTGGGCGTCTGGGCGGTCGCTGGAGCGCGGCGCGCCGACGAGGCGCTCGGCCCAGGCTTTCGTCTTGGGCGGCGCCATCGACAGGTAATGGGCGGCCTGTTCGCAAGCCCGCGCCGCCGCGTCCAGCTGCTGCGCGGCGACAGTCGCCTGCCCCTGCGACGCAGCGATCGCCAGTGCCGCGTTCTCGCGACACCGCTCGGCCGTGCGCTGCAGGTGCGCCACCACAGCGGGTACTTCGTTCAGGCACTCGACCAGTCCGCGCGCCACCCGCTGCAGGTCGGAGGGCATGTTAGATCTGGTCGGCGTAGCTCTTGCAGCCGGCCGAGGCGATCTCCAATGCCTCCGCTGCCTGTTCGACCGCCTTGCCGGCCGCGTCGAGGATCTCGGAGATGTCGCGGTCCACCCCGGTCGCCGTACCGGCGATCAGACTCTCCACCTGGGCGCTGTGCTGGATGAAGCGGAGCTTGAACCCGGCCAAGCCGCCAGCTGCTTGCTTGGCCTCGGCGGAGACCTGGTGCAACTGTTCCTTGAGCCGCTGTACGTCGGACACTTACTGCCTCTTCCTAGGGGTTGCGCTTCTTCGGCAGCACGATCGCCGTGCCGGCCACTGCGGCCGGTACCAGCACCGCCAGCCACCACGGCAGTCCTGCTGCCATCAGGACTACTACCAGGGCTGCCCCGCCCCAGCCCCACCAGCGGGCGCCGGGCAGTCGAGGCAGGCCCAGTACCCGCGACGCGGCCAGCAGGGTGACCGCCGCGATCGCAGCGGCCTCCAGGCCGACCAGGAGGGATCCCCTCGCTACCCAGACCAGTACGAAGCCGACCAGTACCTCGACGGCGCTGATCGTACGGCGCTTGCGACGCTCCTGATCCGCCCGGGCCGCCTTGCGTACCTCTTCCAGCTTGTCGACGGTCTCCGCGAGCTGTTTGGTGAGCTTCGCAGCGGCCGCTTCCATGTCAGTCATACCGCGCATGTCCGGCAACGGGATGGAGGCGCGCTTGCCATCCGGCGGCAGCCCCGCCCGCTGCAGGCTCTCGGCTGCCTTCTCCGCGAGCGCATTGAGCCGGATCTCCAGCTTGCGCCCCCGCTCGGCCATGGCGTCTGCCTCCGCCATGGCGGTCGCCTCTGCCTTCGACCGGTGCGCAGTGAGCCGGTCCTGCGCCTGCTGCGCGTCCGCCCGGGCCCCTGCGACCTGCCGGAGCGCCCGCGCGTACTCGGTCCACTGCTGCTGCTCAGTCTTCATCGCCGCACCAACTCCAGGCACCGGTCGATCTCATCGGCCCGCAGCGGCGCAAACGGTACGACGACCTGCGCCTCCGGGTGCAACCCGTCCCACAGCAGCGCACGATGCGGTTCCGACGCCCACCGCACCAGCGGCCCGGCAACAGCCCGTACTCCGTCCTGCGGATGCCTCAGGAACACATGCGTCGCCACATTGGCGCGGCCGTACCCGAGTTGCTCAGTGCACACGTGCAACCGGTTCCACCACCCAAAGGTGACCAGCCCCTGCGCAGGCCCGTCCCGCACGATGTCCTGCAGCGCATTGGCCGGGCTCTCGAAGAACCCCTCCGCATGCGTCTGCATCTTCGGTACGCCGTGAAACCCGAACCCCAGCAAGTACGTAGTACCGCCAACCTGCCCGTCCCGCACCGTGTCCCGCAACGAGAACAACCGCGGCACCACATCCGCATGCTTGTCGACCGTCTCGACCTCGCATCCGAGCTGCCGCAGCGTCTCGACCAGCGCATGCTTGCCTTCAGCAACGACCGGCGCCGAGTCCGTGCCGTCCAGGAAGATGAACCGAGGCGGCACGACAGCAGCCGCAGCGGCCGACACCGCCAACCCGGTCAACACCCCCAGAGCATCCGTAGGCCCGTCACCGAGCACCAGCACCCCAGCGCCAGGCTCCGGCCGCACCTCCACCGACACCGGCTCCTCGGTCACCGCGATCGGCAGCCCGGTCCACGGCCGCCCGAGCTCAGGCGACACCGCGGCGGCAGTGTCGGTCAGTCGCGCCGGCTCGGCCAGGTGGAAGATGCGCGGCGGGTGCGTGGTACCGGATCTCACCCACAACTCACGGCGCAGATCATCCAGCACCGCCTTGTCCGCAAAGCTGACGAGCACGTGCTGGTTGTCGTCGGGCGATCCGAAGTTCGCGTTCAGCACCGCCTCGCCGCGGAACTGCAGCTCCGCCGCGGCTGTGTTGCCCGTCCGCAGTATCGCCTGCGCGTCAGCCGGCGTCGTCTTCAACGCGATCCGGTAAGGCACCTGCCCGAAGATCGAGTCGCGCCGCGTCGACAACCGCTTCACGCCCTCGATCGTCTGCGTCGCCAGCACGACATGCACGCCGTACGCCCGCCCGAGCCGTACCAACCGCTCGAGCAATCGCGCCGCCTCGTCGGCCAGCTCGTCATCGTCCTCGAGCAGCACCTGGAACTCATCCAGCACCGCGAGAATGCGCGGCGGTCGCTCAGGTCCGGGCTCGAGCTCGGCGATATCGGCCACATTCCCATGCGACTTGAAGATCTCGCTCCGCCGGGCCAGCTCATCGGACAGATGCCGCAGTACCGCGAGCCCGAACGCCCGGTCGCTGTGCACCCCGAGCACCCGCACATGCGGCAGCCAATGCTCCCGCTCGCCGGCCGGCCCGAGCGCGGAGAACTCCACGCCGTGCTTGAAGTCGAGCAGGTACATCTCCAGATCCGCCGGGTCGTAGCGCGCGGCGAGACCATGGATCAGCACGAGCAGCAGGTTGGACTTGCCCTGCCCGACAGCGCCGCCCACCAGCACATGCGGCAGGGCGGGGTTGCCGCTGCGCAACCGCACCAGCGCCGGCGTGCGATCGTCGTACCCGATGACCGTGCTCAGCTCGTCGGTGACCGGTTGCCACCAGGTCGATCTGTCCGGAAGGGTGCGGTTGAAGTCGATCGTCGGCAGTACCGCGATCTCGGCCAGCTCGGCGACGACGTCACAGATGCCCGCGGCAACTCCCGCGTCGAAGGCCGGATCCAGCTTCGCCGGTACGTTCGGCAGCTGCGAGATCTCGACCTTCTCGTTGGCGATGGCAACGGGATTGAGCAGATCGAGCAACTGCCGGGCGTCGATCTCGTGCTCGCCCGTGCTCGACGGGTCGTGGTGGACCAGGAAGCAGATGCCGCGATCGGCGCCGGTCGCCGCCAGCCGCACGAGGTCGCGCTGAGCCAGCTGGTCGATCCCGGCCGGGTAGTCGAACAGCACGATCAGCCGGTACGGATCGGTCACCCGCCCGGTCTCGCGGACCAGGTCCTCGAAATGCTTGTGCCCCAACTGTGCTTGCCTGCTGGCACGCAACGACGAGACGTCGACCAGCCCGGACAGCACGGTGTGCAACTGATCCGCGGTATGCGTTGCCCGAGGCACCAGTTGCGGGTACTTCGTGGTCAAGTGCCCGAGCAGCCCCATCATCCCGGTCAGCCGCGGGTCGAACGCGTCGATCCGCAACCGGAACGGCTCGGCCGACGCGATCAGCCGCAACGCGACGCTCTGCAGCAGCCGTCGGGCCGACTCGTTGCGGTCGGCGGTCACCCGCCAGCCGTTGGTGCGCAAGAGGGGCGCGACTACCGGAGTACCGGCTTCGAGCTCTCCGACTCGCACGTACGACGGGGTGCCGGCGCCGATGTACTGGCGGTTTCGCCAGCGGGCGTCGTTGGGGGGAATGGATGCCAGTCCGGGTGCCAGCCGGTCGGCCAGGATGCGCGCGGCGGGCTCCGCGGTGGCCAACGCCTCCGAGGTGGCGGACTCGACCAGACCGCGCGATTCACGGCGCGCGGCGGCAGTCTCGGCCTGTAGCTGACGATGCAGCTGTACTGCGCGTTGATGCTCGCCACGAGTGAGCTGACGCGCGTTGTCGAGCAACTGCCCGAGCGCGAACTGGAGGCCGCGAATCCGTGCCTCTAGAACCTCTGGAACTGTCGCAGTCTCTGTGGGTGGTGCGGGCGTGCCACTCCCGTCAGGCTGCTCCGTCACGAGCACCGTCCTTCCACCTTCGCCCCGCGACCAACCGAATGCCTTCGCCAACCATGTCACACCAGCAGTCCCGTGCGTCACTCCAGGCACCAGAAGTCTCACCAACCGATCGGTTATCCGGGGGCGACGATCTCGAGCTCGTAGCCGTCCTGGTTATGCAGGAATGCGGCGTAATGCTGCGGCCCGCCGGCGTAGGGGTGCCGGTCGGCGAACATCAGCGTCCAGCCGTGCGCTGCGGCCTCGGTGACGATCGTGTCGACCTCGGCCCGGCTGGCCGCGTTCAGGGCCAGGTGGTTCATCCCGGGACGGAGCCGGTCGTGGACGTCGGCGGACAGGGCCGGGCTCTGCTCGACGACGATGTACGAACTGTCGGCCCCGGACTTCCAGCTGAATCCGCCGGGCCAGCCGTCACCGTCCTTCCAGCCCAGCTGGTGGAGCACCCAGCCCCAGTCGTTCAATGCCCGGGACAGGTCCGGGACCCAGATCTCGATGTGGTGCACAGCGGCGGCCATCGGAGCATTATCTGTGCTCGTCGCGGTATTCATCGTCGAACCGGCTCGAAACCGCTACCGAGACCAGTCCGGACAGCACCAGCCAGACCAGCGCGGCGACCAGCCACGGCCACCACTCCCGGCCCGCGGCGGCATCGGCGACAGCCTTGCCGAACAAGCCGCCGGACGGCGCGAAGACCAGCACCAGCAGTACGCGGGCGACGCTGCTCTCCTTGGTCATTCCTTCATTGTCCGAGCCGATCGCGATCCCCGCTCAGCTGCGGGCGTTTCGTCCCCTCGGCCCCTCCTTTCGCTTCCTTCCTTCCCTTGTTTTCCACAGTCTTGGCCGGGGGTTCAGGAAAGTGTCGGCCGGTTGGTCTAGCGTCTGTTGCGACAGTCAGGAAGGGGCTTCGAATGAGCGCGACCCGGATCGAGACCACGGCGTACGGCGCTGCCGCCCTCGCCAAGCTCGGCGAGGTCGTGACTGCGCTCAAGGCCGACGACCCGATGAAGCCGGTCACGCTGCTTCTCCCCAACAACCTGGCCGGCGTCACGGCCCGCCGTTTCCTGGCCAGGACAACGATCGGCGCCCTGTACCTGGCGACGTTGCCACGTCTGGCCGAGCAACTCTCCGCCGGCGCCCTCGCGCCCCGCCGACCAGCCACCCGCCCGATCGTCGCCGCCACCTGGCGAACCGCTTTGTCCAAAGCGCCTGGCGTCTTCGAAGCCGTCGCCGACCATCCCTCAACAATCCAAGCGCTTGCTGCAGCTCACCGCGAGCTCCGCGATCTTTCCCCGTCGGCACTCGACAAGGTGTCGTCAGCATCGACTCTCGGACCGGACCTGGTCAGGCTCCACCGCCATGTGACGGACGAGCTCCTACCGGACTGGTACGACGAGACCGAGCTACTGCACGCCGCCTCAGCCCGCTGCGAGCCCGGTGTCGTCGCCGAGCTCGGCGCCCTGATCCTGTACCTCCCCCAGGAGCTCACCCAAGCCGAGGCCGGCTTCGTCTCCGCGCTCGGTGACGCCGCCGCCGACCTGACGGTGATCGTCGGCCTGACCGACGTCCGCCGCGCCGACCGCGCAGTCCGCCGATCCCTGGAGCGCATCGGCATCGACCTCCCGACGTCGATCTCCAAGAACTACCCGGTCGCCACCGAGGTGCTCAACGCGTCCGACGCCGATGACGAGGTCCGCTGCGTCGTCCGGGACGTGGTCGCGTCCCTGAAACAAACGCCCGCTCATCGGATCGCAGTCCTGTACTCCGCATCGACGCCGTACGCCCGACTGCTGCACGAGCATCTGGCGGCCGCGAAGATCGAGGTCAACGGGCCCGGGACGCGGCCAGTTCACGAAAGAGCGATTGCTCGGACGCTGCTCGAAGTACTGGCTCTGGTGGATCACGATCTGCCGCGTGCCGATCTGTTCCGCGCGCTGGCGAACGCGCCGACGCGCGACTTCACTGGGGAGCGGATTCCGGTGCCGCAATGGGAGCGCCTGTCGCGGGTCGCCGGGGTCGTGCGCGGCGACGACTGGGACGAGCGGCTCAGGCGTTACGTGGAGTCCGAGCGCCGGACGGCTGAGCAGGAGCAGGCGTCGGATGACCCGATCGCGGGGGTGATCCGGCGCGCGCAGTACAACGCGGGCAACGGGCAGAAGCTGCACGAGTTCGCCGTCGAGCTGCGGCGGCGGCTCTTCGCTGCCTCGGAGTTGGGGACCTGGTCGGACCTCGCCAACTCAGTGCTCGGGCTGTTCCAAGCACTGCTCGGCGATGCATCGGCCCTGCCCGTCGAGGAGCAGTATGCGGCGGTCGCGGTCGAGGGTTCGCTGCGCGGCCTCTCAACACTGGACGAGCTCGGCACTCCGGCCAGCCTCTCGGTACTACGAGATGTCCTCGATCTCGAATTGCAGCAGTCGTTGCCACGCGTCGGGACGTTCGGCACCGGCGTACTGGTCGCGCCGCTGTCGGCCAGCATCGGACTGTCGGTCGATCTCGTGTTCGTGGTCGGCCTGTCCGAGGACCTGTATCCCGGCAAGGTGCATGAGGATGCGCTGCTCCCCCACCGCGTGCGCGAGGCGGCGGCGCCCGAGCTTGCATCCTTCCGCGATCGGCTCGACGAGAAGCAACGGCACCTGCTCGTCGCGTTCTCCTCTGGTGCCTCGCGGGTCGTCGCGTCGTTTCCTCGCGGCGATCTGCGCCGATCATCGCGCCGGCTGCCGACACGATGGTTGCTGGGCACGTTGCGGTCGATCACCGGCGACCACGCGTTGGCCGCGACGGAGTGGGATCAGGCGGCGTACGGCGATCGGCTGCTGACCTCGGCGTCGTACGCGGGATCGTTGACCACGACAACCTTGCCGGCGACCGAGCAGGACTGGCGGGTGCGCGCGTTGACGGCGGGCCTGACGCTGGCCGACGACGTGGTCGATCGGGCTCGGGTGTTGCTGCGTGCTCGGGGCGGCGACGAGTTCACGCGTTTCGACGGGAACCTGTCCGGGGTACCGGGCTTGCCCGACTACGCGCTCGAGGATCGGATCGCGTCGCCGACGTCGCTGGAGTCGTATGCGACCTGTCCGCACGCGTACTTCGTCGAGCGGCTGCTGCAGGTGGAGCCGTTGGAGGCGCCCGAGGATCTGCTGGTGATTTCGCCTTTGCAGGTGGGGAATCTGATCCACAACAGCCTCGATGCCTTCGTCAACCGGTTGAGCGGTTCGCTGCCCGGCTTCGGAGAGCCGTGGACAGCTGAGCAGCGGTCTTTGCTGGTGGCGATCGGCGCGGAGCTGGCCGACCGGTTCGAGGCCGAGGGGCTGACCGGGCATCCGCGGTTGTGGCAGCGCGAGCGGTTGCGGATCCTGGGCGATCTGCTGGTGCTGCTCACCGACGACGAGCGATGGCGTGCCGAGCATGACGCTTCGGTGGTGGCGAGCGAGCTGCGGTTCGGCTACGACGGCGAGCCGCCGGTGGAGATCCCGGTGCCGTCCGGCCGGGTGTTGCTGCGCGGGTCCGCCGACAAGGTCGACCTCGGCAAGGACGGCACGATCTACGTCACCGACGTCAAGACAGGTGGCTTCTCCCGGTACGAGTCGATCGAGTCGGATCCGGTGGCGGCCGGGACGAAGCTGCAACTTCCGGTCTATGCGTATGCGGCTCGCGCCCGCCTGGGTGAGCCGACGACACCGGTCGAGGCGTCGTACTGGTTCGTCCGCCGAGGCGGCCGTCGTATCCCGGTCCCGCTGACGACGGAGGTGGCCGCCCGGTACGTCGACACGCTCGACGTGATCGTCTCCTCGATCGCCGCCGGCTACTTCCCCGCCAAGGCACCGGAGATCCCCGACTTCCTCTGGGTGCAATGCCCCTACTGCAACCCCGATGGCATCGGCCACAGCGAAGTACGAGCCCGCTGGGACCGCAAACGCCACGACCCCACCCTCGACCGCCTGGTCCGCCTGATCGACCCAACGGCACTCACCCCTCCTCTCGACCCTGCTTCGCCTGCTCCGATTCAAGAGGTGCCGACCGATGTCTGAGCTCCTGGATGCCGACGCTCGCGAGCGGATCCGCACCGACACGTCCTCAACGCTCTTCGTCGAGGCCGGTGCGGGCTCGGGCAAGACGCACGCGCTGGTCGAGCGCGTCATCACGCTGGTGCTGCGCGACGGCGTACCGCTGAGCACGATCGCGGCCGTCACGTTCACCGAGAAGGCCGGCGCCGAGCTGCGCGACCGGCTGCGGGTGGAGTTCGAGAAGGCGCGCAAGGGCCCGGCCCGGGCTGCGGCCGACGATGCGCTCGACGATCTGGACTCGGCGTCGATCGGGACCCTGCACTCCTTCGCCCAGCAGATCCTGCTCGCGCATCCGATCCAGGCCGGCCTGCCGCCATTGATCGACGTCCTCGACGAGGTCGGCTCCTCGGTCGCCTTCGAGGAGCGCTGGTCCGAGCTGCAACAGCAGTTGCTGGATGACGACACCATCGCCGAACCGTTGCTGCTCGCAATGGCCGTCGGCGTCGAGCTGAAGCACCTGCGTTCGCTCGCGCGGCTGTTCGGCAACGACTGGGACCTGATCGGCGATCGCGTTCTGGTCGATCCGCCCGAACTCGTCGCGATGCCGGACCTGAGCGGCCTGATCGCCGCAGCCGGCAAGATCGGCTCGACGATGGCGGACTGCCTCGATGCCGAGGACCGGATGCTGGCGAAGGTCCGCCAGATCCACAACCTCGGCCTCACCCTCGAAGCCGCCACCGATCAAGAGACTCAGCTCGCGCACCTGCAGGCCCTGCGCAGCCTGAAGGTCGGCCGGATCGGCCGCAAGGAGAACTGGCCCGACATCGCCAAACTCCGCGCCGACTGCACCGAGGTCGTCGACGTCGCCGGCTCGCTCGTCGAGCTGCTCCTGGATGCTTGCCTACGGCACCTTTCTCACTGGCTGGCCGTCCGGGTCCTCGAATCCGCCGAACTCCGCCGGGCAGAAGGCCGCCTGGAATTCCACGACCTCCTGGTACTCGCCCGCGACCTCCTCCGCCGCGAGCCAGCCGTGCGTTCGGCGCTCCAAGAGCGCTACCGCCACCTACTGCTCGACGAATTCCAAGACACCGACCCCATCCAGATCGAACTGGCAGTCCGCATCGCCGGCGGCGCGGACGCCGACGCCCCCGACTGGCGCGACGTCGAAATCCCCGACGGCAGCCTGTTCGTAGTAGGCGACCCCAAACAGTCGATCTACCGCTTCCGCCGAGCCAACATCGCCACCTACCTCACCGCCCAGGACCTCCTGGGCGACACAGTCACCCTCACCACCAACTTCCGCACAGTCCCCGACGTCCTGGACTGGATCAACACCGTCTTCACCACCCTCATCACCCCCGAACCAGCCGCCCAACCCACCTACCACCCCCTAACCCCCCACCGCCCCTCCGCCGCCGCAGCCCCTACCCTCACCGCCGTCACCGATACCCCCGCACCCACTACGCCTTCGCCGGACCCCACGCCCGACCACACAACTCCGGTGAGCGGCGACCAACTCTCCTTCCTGGACTTCTCCGACGAGCCGACCGACTCCGACGGATCGACCGTGTTCGGCGAGTCCGGCGGATCCGGGTCCGGCGAGCCGAGCGAGTCCGGCGACTTCTCCAGCACCCCCGGCGACTCCGACGCCTCAGGCGACGCGTCGGTGGACGAGCCTGCCGCGACAACGCATCTCGCCAGCGTCACCCCGCTCCGTCGGCACCTCTCCGCGGTGCCCACTCCGTCTGACGCGACCAACGAGCCCCTCAGCCAACTCGCCGGCCACCTCAGTACCGCCCAATCCAGCGCCGGCCCAGCAGTAACTATCCTCGGAGCCGAGCCGCACGACGACCTCCCCCGCGCGCAAGCCTCCGTCCTCCGCGAACGCGAGGCAGCCGACGTCGCCGCAGTCATCGACCAGGCCCTCAACAACAACTGGCAGGTCTACGACGACAAGACCGAGTCCTGGCGCCCAGCCGGCGCCGGCGACATCGCAGTACTCGTCCCAGCCCGCACCTCACTCCCGTTCCTCGAGGAAGCCCTCGACCGCGCCGACATCCCGTACCGCGCCGAGGCCAGCTCCCTCGTCTACCAAACCGCCGAGGTCCGCGACCTCCTCGCCTGCGCCCGCGCCCTCGGCGACCCCAGCGACCAACTAGCCCTGGTGACCGCCCTCCGCTCCCCCCTCTTCGGCTGCGGCGACGACGACCTCTTCACGTGGAAGCGATCCGGTGGCTCCTTCAACCTCACCGCCCCCGTCCCCGACGCCCTCCTCACCCACCCGGTCGGCGAAGCGATGGAGTGGCTCCGCCGCACGTACTACGCCTCCCGCTGGCTGACCCCGAGCGAAGTCCTCGCCAAGATCGTCGCCGACCGCCGCATGCTCGAGGTCGCCGCGACCGGCCCACGCGCCCGCGACGCCTGGCGCCGGGTCCGCTTCGTCGTCGACCAGGCCCGCGCCTGGTCCGAGGTCGAACACGGCGGCCTGCGTTCGTACCTCGCCTGGGCCGCACACCAAGGCGAAGAAGCATCACGAGTCGCCGAAGCCGTCCTCCCCGAGACCGACGCCGACGCGGTACGGGTGATGACGATCCACGCCGCGAAGGGCCTCGAGTTCCCCATCGTCATCCTCTCCGGCATGACCGCCGCCCCGAACCGCCAACGCGGCGTACAGGTCCTCTGGCCCACCGACGGCGGGTACGCCGTGAAGCTCAAGTCCTCCGTCCAAACCGAAGACTTCGACCTCGTCCAACCCGTCGACGAGCAGATGGACGACTTCGAACGCCGCCGTCTCCTGTACGTCGCCACGACCCGCGCCCGCGACCACCTCGTCATCTCACTCCACCGCTCGGGCACCCGCCGCCACTCCAGCAACGCCGAACTCTTCGCCTCGGCCGACGCCGCCACCGCCGCCAACCCGGCCCTCTTCACCGGCCCTCAGGTCACGGCGACAACCAGCACCAACCACGTCGAGCAGGTACGCCCGCCAGTCAACCGCCAGGAGTGGGAAGCCCGGATCACCGACGCCCGCCAAGCGAGCCGCAAACGCTCCGCCCAAAGCGCCTCCGGCCTCGAGGGCACCGGCCCCGACGTTGCTCTCCAAGGTTCGGACCCCGGCGCCGCCAAGGCCGCCCGCGACGTCGAGCTCCCACCCTGGTCCAAGGGCCGCTACGGCACGGCCATCGGCCGCGCAGTACACGGCGTCCTCCAAGTAGTCGACCTAGCCACCGGCGCCGGCCTAGACGCCGCCGTCGCCGCCCAATGCCTAGCCGAAGGCGTAGTCGAGTACGCCGACGTCGTGACCGCCCTAGTCCGCTCGGCCCTCGCCTCAGAGGTGGTCCAACGAGCAGCAGCCCGCGAACACTGGCGCGAATCCTACGTAGGCACCCTCCAACCAGACGGCACCGTCCTGGAGGGTTTCGTAGACCTCATCTACCGCGAAGACGACGGCACCCTGATCATCGTCGACTACAAAACCGACGCCATCCCCGCCGAAGCCCTCGACGCCCGGATCGCCCACTATGCCCCCCAACTTCACACCTACACCGACCTACTCCCCAACACCGGCCGTCCCGTCCTCCTCTTCCTGGCCCCCACCACAGCCCACGCCCACCAGCTCTGAAATCCGGTTGCCCGCGCCATCCGCGGACCGCCATCATCGCCCTATGACCACGACGAAAGCCCTTCTGCTCTTGACCTACACCGACCTCTCGGTGCGGGCCCAGCAGCAGACCGGCCGAGCGCGGAGGCCAGCCACCTCGCGGTCATGACCGCCGCCCTGGTCGCGGGTCTCCTTGCCGGCTACGGCATCGCCATGCCAGTAGGCGCCATAGCGACCTACCTCGTAGCCCTCACGGCCCGTACCTCCTTAAAACTAGGAGCATTCGCCGCCTTAGGCGTAGCAACAGCCGACGGCCTCTACGCCCTAATCGCCACCCTCGGCGGCTCAGCCCTGTCCCCACTAATAGAACCGATCACGATCCCCCTCAAGTGGACCTCGGTCCTAGTCCTCCTAACCCTGGCAACCCGCAGCGCAACCACAGCCATCACCCACCACCGCCGCCTGCACTCATCCGACGCCTCGGCAACCACTCCCCCAAGCCCACCCCGCGCCTACTTCGCCCTACTCGCCATGACCATCCTCAACCCCACCACAATCATCTACTTCACCGCCTTGGTCCTAGCCAGCCAAGACGCCACAACCCCAACCCACCTTGAAGAATCAGCCTTCGTCCTAGCCGCCTTCATCGCCTCCACCTCCTGGCAACTAGCCCTAGCCACCAGCGGCGCCCTCCTAGGCCGCCTCCTAACCACCCCCACCGCCCGCCTACTAACAGCCCTACTCTCCAGCACCCTCATCACCGCCCTAGCCCTACACCTACTACTAACCACCCTCTAACCCAGATTGACGACCATGCCCTCACCCACGAAGACTTCGAATGAGCCCTAACCCACAGCTGCCTGACACCATTCACGCCCTGACCAAAACCTCCCCACCCGACGCCGAACTCCACCTCCCCGGAGATGTGGCGCCTTCAGCGGCGTCAGCTCAGCTCTCGAACCTCGATCTCCAGTCGGTACAAGGACCGGATGTCCTCAGCCAACGCCCGCCCGTCGAACCGTGGAACTCTTGCTTCCCACCAAGCCGCGCCGGGCCGCATCTGCTGCTCAGTCAGCAGGGCCCGATACCGATCGTCAATCGCCTCGATCTCGGCCCGAACCCACCTGCTCGTACTTCGCAAGCTCGGAATCCTGCAGTATCCCCCGCGATCATCGGGCGAACGACTCCCACTGCGCGATCACTCCGGTAGGAGGCAGCGGGCGCCCTCGCCCCCGAGAATCCATGAACTCCCGGTACTGCTCAAGGAACTCCGCCGTGTCATCCACTCCCTACCTCCGCGTCCGCCAGCCCCCGCGCGTGTCTCCGGAGCGCGAGAAGACGCTCATCGCCGACCGGCGCCAGCGGCAGATCCGGGTCCAGCGGACACTCGAAGGAGCCGTCGTCCGTCATCCACGCCAGCACCCCTCCGGACATGCAGTCCGGGTGCAAGAGCGAGGGCGGATCACAGAACGGCAGCCCCTCAGCCCCAACCCACGCAACCCGGCAACCACCCGCGATCACCGCCGCAAGCGTCGTCCGCACAGCCACGACAAACTCATCGCCAGTCCGCCAGATGGCGATCGGCACCTCCCACATCGCCACCTCCCAGACCTCCCCGTAGAGCGTCCAGTCACAAACCTCGTCAGCCAGAATCCAAGCCCCCGAAGGAAACCCCGGCCGCCGCGACCCCCGCGGCAAGAGCCCGTAGACGATTACCCCAGGCACCTCTTCACCACCCACGATGACCACCAAACAATCCCGCGCGAGCCGCGGCCTCCCATCCGTCACTCTTCGACCACTTCGATTGCGCCTGCCGCCTTCAGAAGCCACTCGAGCGCCCCCACCGGTGCCGGCGAGCCAGGCGTATCGAGCCACACCTTCAGCAAAGTTGTGCTCGCCTGCTCGGCGCCGAGCCAGTACCAGGTCCGCTCAGACGGACGCAACCACTCAAGCCACTCAGACAAGGCCCATGGTTGCCGATCCTCGATTTCGTTTTGCTGATCTGGCGGGAGCGACTTCCACCAGACAAGCCACTCATGGTCTTCCTGTTCCGACTGCTCAGGACCAGATGCGAGTACGAACCAGTCCGGCAGTTCTCGTTGCCATTCGGCGAGGGCTGGCCAATCCCTCTCGCCGTAGCGGAGTACAACCTCCAGCACCTGACGACATCGGTGGAGGAGATCAGCGCTGTCCGCAGAGTAGGCGGACAACTCGATAGCAGATTGAGCCGCTACTCCTGTCGAATCGTCGGACAGGAGACGCCGACGTTCATCTGAGGGTGTCAGCAAACTACTTCACCACCCACGATGACCACCAAACAGTCCCGTGCGAGCCGCCGTCTCACGTCCGTCACGACTCTTCGACCACTTCCGGCTTTGAGCCACCTTGAGCTTTCCACCAATCGGTGTCAGTGCCTGCGTCTTCCAAGAACTCCAACTCAGAGTTGACATGACCGACGAATACTTGCGGCAAACGAACACCGTGATCCGTCAGGTAGTGCGCGAGCCCTTCAGGCCGGTACCAACTGCCGTCCGTCAGCTCGACCTCACCGTTTCCAATCCCGCAGAAACGGCACATCGAGACTCCACCGAACGCCCTGAAGACAAAGCCTTGCGTAAGGTAGTCGGCCACATCCTCCCGCTCCTGCTCGTCCCAGCTGTGATCCACAAAGCTCTGCGGATCAGGCCAACCAGGTGTCGTTGGTCCTCCCCAATAGCCGACCAGTCTCAATGCTGTGCGGCCGGCCTGAGTCGACCGGCATCCGGAGATAACTTGCGAACGCAAGGCTGCGCTCTTCACTGCTATGCATGCCCAGACTCGACATCACGCCTCAGGCCGCGCCACCACGAGTCGTCAACCTCTAGCTCATCAATCACCATGGCCTGGGCCCGCACATGCTCGTTGGTCCCATGTCCCATCCACGGAGTCATTGCCACCCCTCCAGTCCAGTACTCCGATCTGCCCGCGTAAACCGGACGCTCAACCGCTAACGCCCCCGCCTTATCAGACGCTCGCCTCCGGCAGGCATCGCGCGTGAACTCGGGTACCGTCTGTGCCTACTCCACGTCGGCGAGACCTACCGAGTGCCGCCTGAGCATCTGCAGACACTCGTCATCGACAGGAATCAGCGGCAAGTCAGGCTCCAGAGGGCAGCCGAAAGCGCCGTCGTCTGTCATCCAAGCCAAGACGCCTCCCGACATGCAGTTGACGTCGAACAACTGCGGCGCATCGCAGAACGGCACGCCCTCGGCTCCGATCCACGCAACCCGGCTACCGGCAGCAATCAGCGCTTCGAACGTCGTCCGTACGGCAGCGACGAACTCGGCACCGGTCCGCCAGACAGCAATCGGCACATCCCATCGCGGGACCTCCCACGCCTCGCCGATGAGAGTGAAATCTCGGACCTCGTCCGCGAGAATCCAAGCATCAGACGGAAACTGCGGCCGGTGCGATCCACGTGGAAACAGTCCGTAGACGATAAACCCCGGCATCTCCTCACCACCGACGAAAACAGTCAGCGAATCACGAGCGAGTGGCGGCGTCATCGAAGGCTCCAGAACGTCAACTGGTTCTCCGTTGGAACAAATGCCGATGCCAGTTCGCCTTGATACTTGCCTGACTTGAATACGAAGACAGCCACCTGTTTCCCTTCGATTTCGCCAAGGAAACCCTTGACGGGCGTTGCGCCCAGTTGGTGGTCGAACGTGGCGGTCGGATGCTCCAAGATTGGCACGAGCGCACGCCTGATCAGCTCCGGGCTCTTCTTACCGGACCAGGCGGGGAGAATGCCGGACTCGGTCAAATGCACTGATCCGTGTTGCAGGCGACGAGCCGTCAGGGCCGTAGCTCCTTCGCCCTCCGCAAATCCGATCACCGTTTTGGCGGGCCTGCGAGTTGCGGCCTGCGCACGTCCCAGCGCCGGGAAGCGGCTCGCGACTGCGCCTATGGCTATGTCGGCGGCTAGGGCAGAGCAGTTGCCTTTTACTACGCAGGCTTTGGAGTCGAGGATGCCGGCGGTGCCGGCGGAGAGCATGCCGGTGGCGGCTGAGACCTGCATGAAGATGGGGATGGCGGGGGCGCAGGAGCGGACGAAGGTGCAGGTTACGGCGCCGGCCAGGGCTGCTGTGGAGGTCCAGCCGGAGATGGTGGAGATGTTGGTGAGGGTGCCTTCGATCTCGTCGAGGCCCTGGAGGTCGTTGTTGGAGATGGGGTTGCCGGCGGCGTACGCGTAGGGCTGGGGGCTGCCGCCCTGGTCCGGGGAGATGAAGGTGGCGGTGGTTGGGTTGTACTCGCGTTGGCCCATCAAGTAGTTGCCGTTGGGCAACTCGAGGGCGCCGGCGTACGTCGGCGCGTCCGGCTTCGCGGCTTTCGGGTCGCGCGGGGCGCCGTAGGGCTCGTAGTCGTAGTGGGTCAGCGAGCCACCGCTGGTAGCGACGAGCGAACCTGAGCGGCCGGACACGAGTTCGGTGGTTTTGGGCCCTGCGCTTTGGGCGATGAGGCCGGCGCCGTAGCTATAGCGCTGGGACGTCTTGCCAGTCGTGCTTTGGAGGATCTGCGGAGAGAGCGGATCCCACAGATAGCCAGTCGTCTGGGAACCGGTGGTGGAGGTAGCACGACGGCCGTCGCCGGTGTGGACGTAGGTGGTCGTGGCGTTGACTGTTGTGGAGGACGTCGGCTTGCCTGCGGCGTTCCACTCGTACTTCGTGGTTCCGTCTGATGCAGATTGCCATCGGGGTCGTACGTGTACGAGCGAGCGGATGGCGGCACGAGCGGGGACGCCATCCCGGGCCGAGTGGACCCGTTGCCGCATCGTTGGAGTTGTACGTCCGGGTAGCCGTCAGCGGGGCGCCAGGACCAGGGAGCGCCGCATCGGACTCCACCGCAGCCAGCGCGCCGGTCAGGGAGTTGACCGGGTCCGACTGCATCGCGAACGGCCCGAACAGTGCCCTGGCTTGTTTGTCGGGCAGGGTGAAGCCGGGCGAGCCGGCGTAGATGTTGACGTAGCCGCCCGCGGAGCCTTTGCCGTTCGTGAGCGTGGCGCTGAGGAGGCCGGGCGACGACGGCAGCTCGCAGTCGAGCGGCACTGTGACGGTCCAGGTGAGGGACTGCGTGCGCGCGAGCCTCGGCTTCGGGTAGTTGGTGCACGGCCAGACGCTCACCTGCCATCTGCGGAGGTCCGTCAGCTTGATGACGCAGATGTTCAGCGACGGCGAGAACGTACGGGCTTGGAAGGTGAAGGTCTGGCCGGTGCCGGCGTGGCCGAAGCCGCCGTCGTTCGCGATCTGTGGACCCTTGGTCAGCAGCTCGCCGCTCGCGGTCACGCTCACGTCCACGTGGACGCAGGTGCCTTCCTCTGGGTTCGCGGCGGAGGCCTGCATGGTGCAGAGCGGATTCAGGAGCAGCAGAGTCAGGAGCAGCAGGAGGAGGCGACGGGTCCGGGACATGCTCGCCTCCAGTCGGTGATGGTCGGTGACTGAGAGTTTATGGGGATCGCGCAGCGCTGTGGGGTGGGTGGTTACGGGGTGTGGATAACTGGGGATGTCACCCTGTGTGCAGGTGGGGGTGGGCGTCCCCTACGATTCACCGCATCCGTGTAGTTCGGATTCGCCGATCGGAATGCCCAATCCGGCTGGCGGATCTGCCACGAAGAGTGTGAGGGTGTGGCCATGAACATCGGTAGTCGGAAGATCGTCGTGGACGAGGCAATCGCGCAGCTGCGGCTGTACGCCGAGACGAACGGCGCGGTGCTCAAGTACTACGACGGTCTTCCCGGGATGACGAACGTCGGTGGGTCGGACCCTGACCGGGTCACGCTCGAGGACCTGGCGCGGACGATGCTGATCGGATCCGACCTGCGCCCGCTGGACATCGTCTGGCTGCTCGAGGTCGACGCGGACAAGGAGTTCGCCGCCGTACCGGTCGACGCGCGTCTCGAGGATGCTGCCCCCGGTACTCCGCTCTTCGAGGCCGCGACAGAGCTGGACGAGAAGTTCAGCGGTCACCGTGGTTTCGGGCACGCCAAGAAGGCGAAGCTGCTGCACCTCAAGCGGCCGTACCTGTTTCCCGTCAGCGACAGCTTCATCCGGATGACCTACAGCGAGGCGTCGGCCGGCCCGGACTTCCTGGCCGCCGTGCATCGCGACCTGGTCAACCCGGCCAACGTCCGCGACTTCAAGCTGCTCCAGGTCCGCCTCATCGCCGAGCCGCCGACCTCTGCCGCGCGCGTACTCGCCGAGGCGCCCACGCTCCGCCTGCTCGACATCCTCGCCTCGCTGCTGGGCGAGGCGAAGTAGTAGCTCCTACATGACGCCTAGTCGGGCCAGCGGCTCGACTAGCTCTCGTTCCTCGTAGGAGAGGTGCGAGAGGAGGGTGTCGTCGAGGAGGTCTACGGCGGCACGGAGGGTGTCTATGGTGCCGGAGCCGTCTACCAGGGCTACTAGTGCCTTGTCGACGCCTTCGAGGACGTCGTGGATGATCAGGTGCTCTGCCTGGAGGCGGTCGACCACTGGCGTCAGAGCCGGGTCTGCTCGGCGGAGGCGGGGGAAGAGCGCCGCGTCCTCGATCGAGTGGTGCGTGGTGACCAGGCGGCAGTAGGTCTCGCAGTAGACGCCTAGTGTCCAGTTGTTCTGGCGCATGGTCATGGTGTTGATGTGGTCGCGCGCTGCGCCGACACCCAGTGAGCCGGCGGCCACCTGTTCCACCAGATCCCGGATCTGCTCCAGCTCGGCTCGCAGGTGATCGTGTACCTGGACCAAGTGCTCCCCCGACGCCAGTTGCTGCGGTGTGTACGTCCGCGTGGGGTCCAGAGCAGGTCCAGTCGGCCGCTCCGATTCATCCAGCACCTGTACTCCGCTCCGCTTCGCGGAGGGCGGCAGCGTCGGCACCACGCTGAAGTTCCCGCGGGCGGGCGCGGGTGAAGGAAAGGAGGGCGCAGTGGAGGCGGCCGAGGCGCTGGCGGAGGTGGCGCCGGTCGCCGAGTCACCCGAGGTGGCGGTGGAGCCAGCGCTGGACCCGGCGGTGGTCGCTGCAGCGGTAGCGCGGGCCGCCGCTACTGCTTCTCGGACGGCGGGGGCCAGGTCGGCGAAGCGGCGGATGTCTTCTGGGTTGTCTGAGGCGAGGATGTAGGTGCTCATGCCCTCGGTGAGGGTCAGCTCGGTGAGCTGGTCGATCCAGAGCTCCTCGCCGCCCTGCAGGAAGCCGCCGTGGCCGTTGAAGTTGCCTGAGATGTTGTAGAGGCGGCGTACTGCCGACGGCTCGCGGCCAGCGGCCACAGCCGCCTCGTCGATCAGCTTGTTGAGAGCAGGGAGCTCCGCGGGCGGTACATAGGCGCTAGACGGCAACCACCCATCAGCAAGCCGTCCAGTGACCGCCAGCATCCGAGGCTTGTAGGCGCCCAACCAGATGGAAACCTCATGCGACGGCTCAGGACCTCTCTTGGCCCCAGCAACCGTGTAGTGCTTCCCAGCAAGCCGAATCCCACCAGTACCGCCGGCCCAGACCTCGCGAATGATCGCAATGGCCTCCTCCAGCGCCTCAACGCTCTCCCCCGCCGTCAGCCGAGGCCCAGCGTTGGCCGCGACCGCCTCCAGGAACCCACCGGCCCCCAACCCGAGCTCCACCCGCCCACCAGTGATCCGGTCGAGCGTGGCGACGCTACGAGCCAGCACGACCGGGTGGCGCAACGGCAGGTTGGCCACGTTCGTCGACACCGACACGGACTGCGTATGGGCCGCGATGACCGACAGCAGCGTCCACGCATCGAGCAACCGCGGCTGGTACGGATGGTCCTGGACTGTCACCAGGTCGAGCCCGAGCTGCTCGGTCAGCTGCGCCAGCGCGATCACCCGCTCGGCGTTCTCGACGTCCGGCGTCAGGAACGTGCCGAAGACCAGCTCGTGCCCGTAGTCCATCGTCCACCTCTACCCTAAGTAGTTCGTGCCACGTAATATTGACTCGACGAACAAATTACTTCGTGCCACGAACAATCACAAGTGGAGCCGCCGTGAAACAGACGCAGGGCGCCGCCAACGGCCTGGTCAGGCTGACGTTCCTGGTGCAGAACCTGTACGCCGAAATCGGCCGCGACTGTGATCTCACCGCAGCGCAGGCGCAGATGCTGTGTTCGCTGGCGGACCGTTCGATCGGGATGGCCGAACTGTCCGGCCTGCTCTGCCTTGAGCGGTCCAGCCTGACCGGGCTGGTCGACCGCGCCCAGCAACGCGGCCTGGTCGCCCGGGAGAGCGACCCCCACGACCGCCGTGCCGTCAAGGTCACCCTGACCCCAGAAGGCTCCAAAGCCCTGCACCGCTTCAACGACGAGCTCACCGAGCGGCTGGACAAGCTACTGGCCGACCTGCCCACCGCCGAGCGCGACCGGTTCGCCAAGACACTCAATCGCGTCATTGCCGAAGCACCTGCCGTCCTCGGACACTAACCCGCGACACTGGAAGCATGATCCTCACCAGTGCGCTCCAGGCGATCGGCAACACCCCAGTCGTCCGGCTGCAGCGGATAGTGCCGGCTGGCTCGGCACAGGTGCTGGTAAAGCTGGAGGGCGGCAACCCGACCGGCAGCTACAAGGACCGGATGGCCCTGGCGATGATCGAGGGCGCCGAGCGCAGCGGTCGGCTGCAGCCCGGTCAGCGCGTAGTGGAGTTCACCGGCGGTAGTACCGGCTCTTCGCTCGCCTTCATCTGTGCGGTGAAGGGCTACCCGCTGTCGGTCGTCTCCTCGGACGCCTTCTCGCCCGAGAAGCTCCGGACCATGCAGGCGTTCGGTGCGGATCTAGTAGTCGTCTCTAGTGACCAGGGCCGGATCACACCCGACCTGTTCGTCCGGATGCGCCACGAGGTCGACCGGATCGTTGCAAGCGACAACGCCTTCTGGACGGACCAGTTCAACAACGAGGACGCCCTGGACGGCTACGCGATCCTCGGGCAGGAGATCCTCGACCAGACGGCCGGTACCGAGCTGCACACCTTCTGCGCCGCCGTAGGCACCGGCGGCATGATGGTCGGCGTAGGACGGACCCTCCGCCCACACCTCAACCGCATCGTCGCCCTGGAGCCGGCCAGCTCTCCCATGCTCACCAAGGGCTTCGGCGGTGCACACCGCGTGGAGGGCACTGCGACCGGCACCATCCCACCCCTGCTCGCCGAAGGCGCCTACGACGAGGCAAGAGCAGTAGAGGAGGCCGAGGCCCGCGAACTGGTCAAGTCGCTGTCCAGGCAAGAGGGAGTCTTCGCCGGTACCTCATCCGCACTCAACGTCCTCGGTGCGATCCAGCTGGCATCCGAGCTGTCCCCGGACCAGACCGTCGTGACAGTAGCCGCCGACACCGGCCTCAAGTACCTAGCCGGCGACCTCTACCTCTGAGAACGCCACTTCCAGCTCCAACTGGCTACCTGCCCGGTACTCCGTATCGAACCCCTCCGCACCAAGCACACTCCGAGCAGCGTCAGCAGCACGGTCGACATCAGCCTGCTCAGCCGCAGTACCCACATAGCCCTCCGCAGCCCGTACTGCGGCCGCAACCCCCAGCAACCGCGCAGCCAACGCCTTGTCGTCGACACACGCCGCAAGACCCTCCAGGCTCCAGCACATCCCCCGCCGAGACTCGTGCTCCAGCGAGATCCGGAACGCCTCCGCATGCAACTCCCGAGCACGCTCCAACGCACCCCGCAGCTCCAGCGCATACCCGAGCTCCACCAGCAGTATCGACAGGTACAGCACCGGCTCATCCTGCTTGCGCACCGCATCGAGCATCGCCTGCAACCGCCGCTCGGCAACCTCCAAGTCACCCGACCGCCGGGCCGAGAATGCCAGCACGAGCTCCGCCAGAACCTGCGTCGACCGGTGCCCCTGCTCGGTCGCCAACCGCAACGCCCGCTCGCCATAGGCCGTCGCCTCGGCGTACGACCCCTGCCGCACCGCAGTCCACCCGAGCCAGCCCAACTCCCCAGCCACCTCCGGCCAGAGATCGAGCGACTCAGCCATCTCGAGCCCCTCCGAGTGCAGCCGCGCAGCGAGCTCGAAGTCGCCGTTCAACTCCGCCAGAGCCCCCAGCCACCCAGTGGCCTGCAGCAACCCCCACTGGTCACCCACTAGCCGGAACAGCCGAGCACTCTCGACCGCATCTCTCTCCAACGCACGAAGGTCGGCCCGCACATGCGCATGCTTCGCACGGGCCACCAACACGGCCGCAATGCCCCACTGGTCCCCCGCAGCCTCAAAGGCGCCCAGCGCATGCTCCAGCATCGCTAGACAGGCAGCAAGGTCACCGGAATCGCTTGCAGTAAAGGCGATCCACCACTCCGCCCGCGGATCGGCGTCGCGAACCCGCTCCCGCACAGCAGCCGCACCAACATCACCCTGGGCATACATGAACCCAGCAAGCCAAGCAGTCGCCTTGGCAGACGACGGCAGAGCCTCCAGCGACCGCCGCGCCTCAGCGAACCGCCCCCGCAGGAACCAGTACCAAGCAAGCGCATCAGCCAGCCGCTCAGCCACCAACAACTCCCCAGCGCCCACAGCGCCGTCGAAGGCGCTCCGCAGGTTGCCGGCCTCGTCATCAAGCCGCCGCAGCCACTTACTCTGCGATGGCCCAGTCAAGAACCCACGAGCTGTCTCAGCGAACTCCGTGTAGTACAACCGATGCCGCTGCCGAACCACCTCCAGCTCACCAGCCGCATGCAGCTTGTCGACGCAGTACGCCGCCACCGACTCCAGCAGCCGGTATCGCGGCCCGTCCGCCCCATGCACCGACACAACCAACGACCGGTCGACCAACCGCATCAGTACGTCCAGTACGTCGACGCCGTCCTCACTGCACACCTGCTCGGCCGCATCCGCAGTACACCCGTCCGTCTGTACTGCGAGCCGCCGAAGGACCGTTTGCTCCGGCTCGGACAGCAGGTCCCAACTCCAGTCGATCATCGCCATCAACGTCTGCTGCCGAGGCGCGGCACCCCGATGCCCAGTGGCAAGCAACCGGAACCGGTCATCCAACCGAGCCACCAGCCCCTGCACTCCAAGCGCCCGCACCCGCGTAGCGGCCAGCTCCAACGCCAACGGGATCCCGTCGAGCCGTCGGCAGAGCACGGAGACCGCAGCAGCCGACTCCTCGTCCAAGGAGAACCCACGATCCGCCGCAGCAGCCCTGGCCACGAACAACTGCACAGCAGACGACTCCTGCAGGTCCGGCAACCCAGCACTCAGCGCAGGCACCTCCAAAGGAGGCACACTCCACACAGCCTCGCCCCTGAGCCCCAGCGGCTCCCGACTGGTCGCCAGCACCTTCAACCCCGGCGCAGCAGCCAGCAAATCGTCAACTAGCCCCGCAGCCGCCTCCACCACATGCTCACAGTTGTCCAGGACCAAGAGCAGCTCCAACGACTCCAGCGCCGCAACCAATCCCCCGGCCCCAGCCGAGTCCCGCAGATCCAGAGCAGCCTGTACTGCATCCGCCAACGACCCACCAACGTCCAGTGCATCGGCAGCGACGGCCGCCAACTCCACGAGCACAACCCCATCAGGGAAAGCGAGCCCATCGGCCGCGGCCAGCGCCAGCCGGGTCTTGCCCACTCCCCCAGGCCCGGTCAGCGTGACAAGCCGATCGGAGTACAGGCGGCTCCTGATGTCGGTGATCGCCTCACCCCGGCCGACCAATGAGGTCATGGCCGCCGGCAGGTTGCTGCGCCGCCGGGCCTGGGGCAGCTCCTGGGTCAGGATCGACTGGTGTAACTCTGCGAGCTCAGGAGTCGGGTCTAGGCCAAGCTCGTCAGCCAGTAGCGTCCGCAGCTGCTCGTAGCTCTCCAGCGCCTCACTCTGCCGCCCAGCCCGATACAGGGCCTTCAGATGAACCGCCCGGAGCCGCTCCCGCAGTGGGTGCTCCGACAGGACATCCGCCACCTCACCGATGAGCGCGTTGTGATCACCACGCACCAGCCGCGCTTCGAAGTAGTCCTCGGTAGCAGTGAGCCGCTGCTCGCTCAGCCGAGCCACAGCGGTCTCCACGAACGCCTCGTCCGCAAAGTCCGCGTACGCCGGTCCCCGCCACAGCGCCAGCGCCTCCTCGAGTCGCCCGTGTTCCAGATGCGCCGCGAAGCCCAGTGAGTCGTACGAGCCGCTGTCGACCTTCAGTGAGTAGCCAGCCGGTCCGGAGACGACCAGTGCTCGGCTCCCCGGCTCAGCGTCGTCGAACGCGCGCCGGAGTTGGGACACCTTCGCCGAGAGCGTCCCTGCGGGGTTGCCGGGCAGGTCCTCGCCCCAGAGGTCGTCGATCAACCTGTCCGCCGGTACCGGTCGCCCCTCGTGCACGAGCAGGTCAGCCAGCAGTGCACGCACCTTCAGCCCCGGGACGGTCACCGGCTCACCACTGTCCGTCCAGGCCGTCACCGGTCCGAGCACCCCGAAACGCATGAGCGGCACTCTAGCTTTCCGGCGGTTTCCGGGAGCACCGATAAAGACCGGAAAGAAACCGTAAACCCTCTCGGGCAGAGTCTTCCTCAACAGCAACGGACAGCACGGAGGAGGTGAGCAGGGATGAACCTACGACTCGCGGTGATCATCGGCAGCACCCGCCGCGGGCGGTTCGGCCCGACAGTGGCCGGCTGGTTCGCCCAGCAAGCGGCCAAGCGCGCCGACCTCGACGTAGACGTCGTAGACCTGGCCACTGCGAACCTCCCCCAGACACTGCCCGACACCGACGAGCCCACGCCCGCCACGGTCGCAGTACTGGCTCCCCGGCTCGCTGCTGCGGATGCGTTCGCAGTGGTGACGCCGGAGTACAACAGCAGCTTCCCGGCACCGCTGAAGACCGCACTCGACTGGTACTACGAGGAGTGGCACGCCAAGCCGGTGGCCATCGTGGCGTACGGCCGCGAGACCGGAGGCCTGTACGCCGCTGCGCAACTGCGGCAGGTCTTCACCGAGCTGCAGGCGGTAGCGATCCGCAACACCATCACCCTGCCCTGCTACTGGGAACAGTTCGCCGCAGACGGCAGCTGGCCCCGCCCCGGCTCCGGCTATGACGCCACCGCCAAGAACACACTCGACCAGCTCGTCTGGTGGGCACACGCACTCCGGGCCGCCCGCATCCGGCAGCCCTACCAACCCTGAAACCAAGCAACAGCAAAGAAAGGCAAGACCATGAGGAAGCTGATCGAGTCCACCTTCGTGACCCTGAACGGTTCCATCGACAACCCGCAGCACTGGAGCCCGCCGTACTGGGACGACGAGCACTCCGGCTACTCCCTGAAGCTGATGGAGAACACCGAGGCGCTGCTGCTCGGCCGGGCCACCTACGAGAGCTTCGCCGAGGCCTGGTCGCAGCGCAGTGGCGACCCGTACACGGACAACTTCAACGCGATGCCGAAGTACGTCGCCTCCCGCACGCTGACCGAGACCAAGTGGAACGCGAAGCTGCTGGAGGGGGATGCCGCGGAGGCAGTGCGCAAGCTGAAGGAGGAGGACGGCGGCGACCTGCTCAAGTTCGGCACCGGCTCGTTCTCCCAGACGCTGCTGGAGCACAAGCTCGTCGACGAATACCACTTCTGGATCTTCCCGGTACTGGCCGACGGCGAGCAGCTCTTCGCGGAGTCGAAAATCGGCATCAACCACCTCGAACTGCTCGGTACGACCACCTTCAAGTCCGGCATCGTCGTCCACAAGCTGGCGCCGAAAGCCTGACGTACCGCCGGACGCCCGGACCCCGCTCGGGGGTCCGGGCGTTTCGTCGTCCAGGGATCGGGCACCGAAGTGGCTGACTCAGAAGGGACTGAGAACCGATGGGAACCGTCATCACCATCATCGTGATCGTCCTGGTCGTACTCGTCGCTGCGGCGGCCCTGTACACGTACCAGCGACGACGCACCGAGCAGCTCCAAGAACGCTTCGGTCCGGAGTACGAACGCACGCTTGAGCAGTCGGGCGACCGCAAGGAGGCGCTGCGCGATCTGCGGGGCCGGGAGCAGCGGCGGGCCAAGCTCGACGTGCACCCGCTCAGCGGCGAGTCCGCCGAGCAGTACCGCGCAGAGTGGAGTGGACTCCAGCAGGGCTTCGTTGACGCGCCTGGGGACGCTGTAGCGCAAGCAGACCGGCTGGTACTGCGCATGATGCGCGAGGCCGGCTACCCGGTCGACGACTTCGACCAGCGTGCGGATGACATCTCCGTGGACCACCCGGAGGTCGCGCAGAACTACCGCCAGGCCCACAGCGTCGCTGTCGCCCAGACCCAGGGTCCGGTCGACACGGAAGACCTGCGCCAGGCAGTAACCGCCTACCGCCGCCTAGTAGTCGTTCTGCTCGAGAACCCCGCCGACCTGAACGGCCACACCAATACCAAGGAGCAGCACTCATGACCAACGATCCCCTGGACCCCGCAGCCACTCCGTACCCGAGCGCCGGCGCCCGTACTACGGACACCGCCCCGCCCGTCGACGTAGACCCCCGCAGCACGGCAGCAGACCGGCCGGACGACTACGACTCCGGTACTACGAACGCCGAGCGCCCGGACTACTCCGTAGACCAGATCGGCGACGACCAAGCGCCCGTGGACACCACTCGTGCCGCTGACGAGGCCGCCTACCCCACGGATGCAGACGCGACGCCGACCACCAGGAACGTCGCCGCCCACGCCACACCCACCGCCGACGGTGTTGCCGCCGACGAGCCCTTGGTCCCGACCACGGAAGGCGTGGACTTCAAGGCCCGCTGGGATGTCATCCAGCAAGGCTTCGTCGACGACCCGCGGACAGCGGTGACGGATGCCGACAAGCTGGTCGGCGACGTCCTCGACCGGCTCTCCAAGACCTTCGACGAGCAGCACCGCACACTCGAAGGCCAGTGGTCGAACGGCGAGCCCGACACCGAGGCCCTGCGCTCCGCCCTCCAGCGCTACCGCGCCTTCTTCGAGCGCCTGCTGACCATCTGACCCGCTTGCAGGTTGATGCAAAAGTAGAACCCTCTGCCCTGCTCACGTCGTCCAATAGACGTGTCAGGGCGGAGGCAGCAGATGATGTCGTGGGAAGAGGCGCAGTCGTTCGATCGACTGGCTGCCGAGTACGACCGGCTGGGTGAGCTCGACGACGGCGCAGTCGGCGAATGGCTTCCATCTGTTCTCCCGGCCGACCCGTCCGACCAGCGGGCCGGCCGGGCGCTCGACCTGGGCCGCGGCGCCGGCAGGCTCGCGGTGCTGCTGGCTGCTCACTTCGAGCAGGTCGATGCCGTGGACCTGTCCGGTGTCCTCGACATCGAAGGCAGCTACGACTTCATCGTCAGCTCGGCCGCTATGCACCACGTGCGCGACCTACCTGCAGCACTGGCCCACATCAAGAGCCTGCTGACCCCCAGCGGGCAGGCAGTGCTGATAGACGTCGTCTCCCCGCGAGCAGCCAACCCAGGCGGGTGGCTGCTCGGCGGCGAGCTCCGCCGGCTAGCCCGCGACCTGGTACGCGGTGATCGGTACTTGAGTCGCCAGCAGTTCGAGGAGGTCTACTCACCCGTCTTCCCCGGCGCGGCCTTCACCCAGATCGGCCATGCCCACGCCATGTGCTGGCGCAGCGCGGCACCCATCTCAACCGACCAGGGCGCCGCGCAACGTAGTACAGGCTAGGGAGCGATGTTCTGGTTGAGGTGGAACAGGTTGTTCGGGTCGTACTTGCGCTTCACCTCCACCAGCCGGTCGTAGTTGCCCTTGTAGTTGTCAGCGATCCGGGCCTGGTCGTCATCGGCCATGAAGTTGATGTAGCCGCCGGACTCAGAGTGCGGCGAGACAGCGTCGTAGTAGTTGCGCACCCACTCGACACCTGCGTCGTTCTGCGTCGGGTCTGGCCACATGCCCGCGATCACTGTCGCGAAGTTGGCCTCCCTGTAGGCAAAGGCCGTCGCATCCGCCGGTACCCGGTGGCAGGCGCCATCGATCGGGTAGATGTGCACAGTGGAGTTCACTGCCGGTAGACCGGGCGCATGCTGCAGGTGAGCCTGGATAGCGTCGTCTGTGAGCTCAGTGACGAAGTTGGCCTTCCAGTAGTGCTGCAGACCCGGCGGTACCAGCGCATCGAACGCACTGTTCAGCGCTGGGTATGGCATCGGTCCAACGTGCTCCGCCACGACAGGGGCGAACTGGCGGAACTTGTTGACCTCCTGCTCCCCCTGAGCCGGATCGCCTGCCCAGCAAGCCACTATGAGCGTGAACGCGTCACCGTGGCGGTCCTCCGGGATAAAGGGCAGCGGTGGCGCCAACTGGAACGCGGGGAAGCCGCCCAGTTGCTCCGGAGCGTCCTTGATGAGGTCCCTGAACCCTGCGAGCACTGCTGCTCCGTCGGACATCTCGAACAGCATCGGACCGCCGTAGATGGTGTCCACCTGCGCCAGCCGGAACTCCAGCGCGGTCACGACGCCGAAGTTGCCTCCACCACCTCGCAGCGCCCAGAAGAGGTCCTCATGCTCCTTCTCACTGGCCGTCAGGAACCGGCCGTCCGCAGTGACCACGTCCGCGGAGATCAGGTTGTCGCAGGACAGCCCGAGACCGCGCGTCAGGTACCCGATCCCGCCACCCAGCGTCAGCCCTCCGACGCCGGTGGTCGAGATGATGCCGCCCGTGGTGGCCAGCCCGAAGGCGTGGGTCGCCGCGTTGAAGTCACCCCAGGTCGCGCCGCCGCCGGCGCGCGCAGTACGGGTGACCGGGTCGACCCGGACGTTGCGCATGGGACTCAGGTCGGCCACTACGCCGTCATCGACGGTACCGAAGCCAGGCACGCTGTGTGAGCCGCCGCGGACCGCCAGGTCCAACTCATTGGCCGCTGCAAAGCCGACGGCCGCCATCACGTCACCCGCGTTCTCGCACCGGACGATCACCCGCGGGTGTTTGTCGATCATCCAGTTGTGGACCTTGCGCGCCTCGTCGTACCCCTCGTCCGCGTCGGTGATGACGGGTCCCCTGGTGCGCTCCTTCAAGTCTTCGATCGTGTACTCGCCCATGACTCCTCCACAGTCCGGCGGGCTTTCCCACGTTTCGGCCGGCGCGCGTCACCGCAACGCCGACCAGACCGGCGAGCCACCTGCGAACGCAGCGCGAGAAAGTTCCACCCCAGAGAGCAGCTGGTCCACGGACGGCTGCCGGACCTCCCCTGACAACCCCGTTCCCCCCGACGCTCCCCCTCACGTCACTCTTAGTCAACCCCCGCCGAACCTTCGCGCTGATTTCCTTCGTCCGCCGATGTCAAAGGCCGCGGGCCGGCTCCGACCAAAGGCCGTCAGCAGGCCAAGTCCCCGGGGAGCGGATCATGCGCAAGATCATGTACTACGTCCACCAGTCGCTCGACGGCTTCATCGAGGGCCCGAACGGCGAGTTCGACTGGCCGGTACTCGGACCGGAGCTGGGCGCCTACTCGATGAGCCTCGCGCACCGCGCCGACACCTTCCTGTACGGCCGCACGGTCTGGGAAATGATGGCGTCGTACTGGCCGCACGCCCTGTCGATCACCCCGGACGAGCAGCATGCGATCGAGTTCGCTCCGGTCTGGGCGAAGACGCCGAAGCTCGTCCTGTCGAGGACCCTGGAGAGCGCTCCCTACGACGCCGAGGTGATCCACGACGTCGAGCAGCTGCGCGCGATCAAGGACCTGCCCGGCAAGGACATCCTGCTGACCGGCAGCGCGAGCGTCGCGGCGGCGTTGACCGAACGTGGACTGCTGGACGAGTACCACGTAATCGTCCACCCGGTCGTCCTAGGCGGCGGCAAACCCGTCTACCACCCGGTCGCCGAGCGCCTGAACCTCCAACTCACCGACACCCGC
Source organism: Kribbella ginsengisoli (assembly GCF_039537185.1). NCBI lineage: Bacteria > Bacillati > Actinomycetota > Actinomycetes > Propionibacteriales > Kribbellaceae > Kribbella > Kribbella ginsengisoli. The sequence goes on from NZ_BAABAA010000018.1 coordinate 67,523, forward strand.
ACCTTCGACAACCGCACAGTCCTCCTCCGCCACGACCTCACCTGACACCGCTCTCCGGACTAGCGCCGACGGCGTACCGCGTGCTCAGCTGGCGGTGAGCGCTCTCCTGGCGAAGAGTTCCTGAGCCGCGGTGTGCACTCCATCGGCTGCGACGGCCTCGTCCGGGCGGTTGCCGTAGGCGAGAAGTTCGCCGCCCCAGCGCATGCCGAGGTAGCCGGCGCTCAGGCGAAGTGTGCCCAGCAACGGCTCGACCTGCCTCGGGTCATCCGAGGTGTGCGCCGTGACCGCCCACAGCGTCTTCCCCCGCATCCGCTCGCGGAAGTCCACCCCCGGCACCCGCAGCCACGCAGTCCAGTAGTCGAGGTAGAGCTTCACGCTGGTGGAGACCGTGTACCAGTACAGCGGACTCGCGATCACCAGATCCGTCGCCGCCAGAGTCGCGTCTAGCAACTCACGCTCGGTCCCGGTCGGCTCCGGATAGACCCCGGTGCCCTCGTGCCGCAGATCCTGGAACGGCGCCAGCGGCAGCTCCGCCAGCCGCACCCAGTTCTGCTCGACCTCAGGCGTCAGCCCACCCGCGGCCAGTCGCGCCAGCGCCTCGGTGTTCCCACCCGGCCGAGTACTCCCCAGCAGGAACAGAAAACTCTCCGCCATCATCAACTCCATGCTTGTGCATTTATTGCATGAGCCTACAACCTGCGAGCGCACTACGTCGAGCACCTTGGGGAGGGCTGCACTATGGGGAACATGAAGCTGCCGTGGCTGGGGGTCGTCGCTCTGGGGCTGGTTGCGGCGGTTGGGTGCTCGTCGACGACTAATGCGGACCCGACGCCGCCCACCAACTCCACACCGAGCACACCGACGTCCGGACCGAGCAAGCCCAGCTCAAGCGTGCCGACGAGTAGTACACCGTCCACTGCCCCGGACCCCGTCTCGCTCCAGGCACTGATGGCCAAGAAGTACGACGGCCGGGACCTCCGCCTCGGCCGGGTCATCACCCGCACAGACGCCTACACCCGGTACTTCGTCACGTACGCGAGCGGCAAGCTCAGGATCTCCGGCATCCTCAACGTGCCGACTGCTCCCGGCCGCCACCCCGCACTGGTCCTCAACCACGGCTACATCGACCCCGCCGTCTACACCAACGGCCGCGGGCTCATGCGCGAGCAGGACTACCTGGCCCGCCGCGGGTACGTCGTACTGCACACCGACTACCGCAACCACGCGCAGTCGTCCAAGGACCCGCAGTCCGAGGTCAACCTCCGCATCGGCTACACCGAGGACGTCATCAACGCAGTACTCGCTCTGAAGGCTTCCCCGTACGTCGACCCGCAGCGCGTTGCGTTGTTCGGCCGGTCGATGGGCGGCGGCATCACGTACAACGTGCTGGTCGCCCAACCCGGCCTGGTCAAGGCAGCCGTCGTCTACGCCGCAGTCAGCTCCAACGCCGTCGAGAACTTCGACCGCTGGACCCGCCCGGAGGCCGCAACCGCTGCTGCGATCATCCGCGCGCATGGTGACCCCGCGAAGAACCCGACCTTCTGGCGCAACCTGTCAGCCGTCAACTTCTTCAACCGCATCACGGAGCCGCTCCTGCTCCAGCAAGGCCTCGCCGACTCCACCTGCCCACCGGTCTGGGCCCAGCAAACCCTTACAGCACTGAAGAAAGCCGGCAAGCAAGCCACCCTCTACACCTACCCCGGCGAGGAACACGCCTTCGCCGCCGCCTGGCCGACCTCGATGGCCCGCTCCGTCGCCTTCCTTAAGCAACAAGGGGTGTAGGCCCCGTGACCCGCGTACTAGGCGTCGATGCCTGCAAAGCCGGCTGGGTCGGCGTACTACGTACCGACGGCCAGACCACCGCCCTGGTCGCCCCCACCATCGCAGAACTCGTCAAACAGGCCGAGCAACCCCAGCCACCTGCACCCAACGCCACTCAACCGCTCGCCACCGCCGCTGGCCGCCAGCCGCCGGAGCCGATTGCTGTCATCGCCATCGACATGCCGATCGGGCTGCCCGACACCGCACCGCGCCAAGCGGATCTGCTCGCGCGGGCCGCGATCGGCCGGCTCTCCTCTTCCGTCTTCACCACACCGGTCCGAGCCGCCCTCCAAGCCCCGACCCACGGCGAAGCGGTCCTGGTCAACCGCGAACTCACCGGCCAAGGCTTGTCGATCCAGGCGTACGGCCTGCGAGCCAAACTGTTCGAGGTCGACGAATGGATCCGCCGAGCCACCACCCGAGTCGTCGAGGTCCACCCCGAGGTTAGTTTCGCTTACCTAGCAGGCGCCCCGCTGACTGTCCGCAAATCCACCTGGTCCGGCGCCGAACGCCGCCGCGCCCTCCTCGCTGACGCCGGCATCCAACTATCCGGCGACCTCGGCCTGGCCGGCCACGCAGTAGGCGTAGACGACGTACTGGACGCAGGCGCCGCCGCCTGGTCCGCCCTCCGAGTAGCCGAGGGCAACGCCATCTCCCTCCCCAACCCACCCCAAACCTTCACCGACGGCTGGCCGGCCGCAATCTGGGTCTAGGGCCCGGACTCCCACGCCACCAATCGGCCGATCTGGAGCCCTCAGCCGGCGGAGCGCCCGCCCAGCACTGACTCGATTGATGGCGTGACGATCCGGGGTGCCAGAAACCCTTCAGTACAAGGCAACTGGGGAGGGAAACGTCCCATATCAGGAGTACAACCCTCCCCAGTCCCAACGAGCGCTGGAGGGTGGGCTAGGCCGACTTCGTGGCCGCGACGGCGTACATCGTGAGGGACATGTGGAAAGCGCCCCGATCCGCCGCCTCCTCGAGCCCGCGATGAAACGCCTCCGCCTCCGCAGCGGTGATCACCCCAGCGGCCGCCGACGTCTTCCCCATCATCGACAGAAACCCTTGTTTCGCGCCGCTCTGCGGCTCGATCCACGTCGCAGCTGTCTCACCGGCGACCGTCAGCCCCGCATCGGCGAGCAGCCCGCGGAGCGTGCGACCGGAGTACGGGTTGGCGGACTCGGCGTGGAAGAAATCGATCATCCGGCCGAGCACCTCAGGATCGGCGGGATGCACGATCGCCGTCGCCCAGTCCGTGTCGATCAGGCAGATCCGCCCGCCAGGGCGTAGTACGCGCGCCATCTCCCCAGCCGCGGCCGGCGCGTCATCGACATGCTGCAGAACGCGTTCGCACCGAACCACGTCGAACGACGCACCATCGAAGGGCAGCGCCGAGGCAATACCGTCGACGAGCTCGAGCGAAGGATGCCGTTCCCGCGCGACCGTACGAAGACCACGATTCGGCTCCACCCCCACCGCCCGGCCGCTCGGCCCGACCCGGTCCAGAAGCTCGGCAAGGTCCTCACCAGTCCCCGACCCGACGTCCAGCGCCGCCTCGCCGACCGCCGGCGCCAACGCGTCGAGCGCCCAAGCCTTCAAGGTCCGTACCGACGGCTTGGCGGCCATCAGGTCGAGAACCATCGCCAGCAGCCCACCGTCCTCGCGATCGGCGTCCCGCAACTTGAATCCGACGCGGGACTCGTCCAGCTCCTGCTCGCTCATCTCACTCCCCCTGTAGTGGATGATCAAGCCTAGCGCTGGACGAGTCCAGTCCGTTTGCCCTTCAGGGCAAAGCAGGAAGGTCCCATTCGTCGTTGCGCAGTTGGAGAATCGCCCACCCCACCGCGGCGAACCCGACTGCCTGCAACCCCCAGCCGACCAGGTCGAGCGGGTGGTTCGGAATGATGACCGCGGCAACGAAGTGGATCGGCTGCGACACGATCACCGCGACCGCCGCCCACCGCGCCACCACCTGCGACCGCCACAGCGCGACACCGAGCAGGATGGTGCCGAGCACGTGCCCGAGTACGAAGAACACCCCGGCGATCGCGCTCGTCGGATGCGCTGCCTCCGCGATCCGGGTGATCGTGCCGGCATCCAGACCGGCATGCGCGCCCGACCAGAGCAGCTGGTCCTCGCCGACCAGCCAGCCAAGCGCCAGGTAGCCGGGGATCAGCAGGGCCAGCGCCACCAGAGTCAGCCTGGGCGCCCGCCGCCGCGTCAACCGACCCGCGGCGTACGCGGCCGGCACCAGCGTCAGTACGGCGAGGCACCCGAACCACAGCACCGCCGACCCGCGTCCCGGCTCCGCGATGACCTTCGCTGCCATCGCCTTGGTGTCGTCGGTCGTGTAGTAGGGCAGTACGAACCGCAGTACTGCGACCGCGGCCGGCCCCAGCGGCAGTACGATCGCCGCCGCCCACCGGCTGACGCCACGGGTGTCCGCGGCCGTCGTAGTACGGGCTGCCGTGGTAGTCATCGCACGCCCGCCAGCTCCTTGGAGGGCACCAGCAGGAGCGCGATACCGGCCACTGTCAGTACAACGATGATCCCTGCAGCAGCCACTGCCGCCGCGGGGACGTCACCGGCGAAGAACGCCGGTACTGCGCTCAGCGCCGACAGCACCCGCAGAACGATCAGCGGCACCACAGCCCGCCGTGCCCCACGCCAGGCGAACACCACCAGCACCAGGCTGACCAGCCCCAACGCAGACCCGATCAACGCGATCGACATCGGCGGGTGCTCCCCATCCGTCAGCAACGGCCCCGCGAGGTCCCCTACCGACAGCAGCCCGAGCAGTACCAGCCCAGTCCGAAACATCCGAGACATCTCCAACCTCCCCTGTACGCCGACCCCAGTGGGCCGCTCCCCACCACAGTCGGCCTGGAGCTACTCCCGACGCCCGGGCCCGGCGTCACCACCCCGCAGGAGATCGCCCGACCACCCCAGGACCCCATTCCCGAGACACCGGGACACCCCAACGCGCACACTGATCCCCATGACGGGAGTTGTTGCCCCTACCGCGCCGCAGACCGGCGATGCCCGCGCACCCGAGCGTCGGCGGGCGCTGGCGGCCGTATTGGGCGGCTTGGGCGTCAGCGAAGTACTGGCTGGGGTGGTGCTGGCGGTAGTGGTCCGCTGGTCCTTCGATACCGCGCTGGACAGCTTCCTGGTGACCAACGGGCTGATGGGGCTCACCTTCGCGACCTGTGGTGCCGTGATCGCCTGGCACCGCCCGGCGAACCCGATCGGCTGGCTCTTCATCGCCGACGGCATCGGTCACGCGACCACGGCCGTCGGCGCACCCCTGTCGCAGCTCCTGCACGACAGGGCGACCCCCATCGAGGTACAGCGCGTAGTAGCGACCATCATCTCCTGGTCCTGGCCATGGTCGATCGCCCTGTTCCTCCCACTGGCCCTGCTCCTGTTCCCCAACGGCCACCTACTCTCACCCCGCTGGCGTCCAGTTGCTATCGGCATCGTCGTCACCGCGCCCTTCTTCGCCGTCGAGATGGGCACCGGCCCCGGCGCCCTCTTCGAAGGCGGCCCCAACAGCTACCTCCAGCTGCCCTCGTACGACGCCCTGCAACCGCTCTGGACAGCCACCGAGATTCGTGGCCTGATCGCGTACGCCCTGGCGATCGCCAGCCTCGTCATCCGCTACCGCCGCGCCGACGACACCGGCCGCCGGCAACTGCTCTGGTTGCTGCTGGCAACCGTCGTCATGCTCCTCGTGATGGCCCCCTGGGCTCTCATCACCGGTACGCCGGTCTTCGTCCTACTAGCCATCCCCCTCATCCCGGTCGCCGTAGCAGTCGCCATCGTGCGCCACCAGCTACTAGACATCCGCCTAGTCGTCTCCCGCGCCCTCACCTGGGCCCTGCTCTCCGTACTCGCCGTCGGCGCCTATGCCGCCCTGGTCGCCATCACCGACTCCTTCGTCTCCACCCGCTTCGGCCGCTCAGCGGTCGTCACGGTCCTCATCGCCCTCCTGATCGCCCCTGTCCTCCCCCGCCTGCAACGCCTGGTCGACCGTGCCATGTACGGCGACCGCCGCGACCCCGCCCGCGTCGCATCGCTTGTAGGCGAGGAGTTGTCCTCCGGTGTAGCCGGCGGCATGCCCGGCGTCGTCGAAGCCGTCCGCTCCGCGTTAAGGCTCCCGTACGTCGCAGTCTCGGCCAACGGCTCGCTACTCGCCTCCGCCGGAGTCGCGGGAACCGTAGTACCGGTGGACCTCTCCTACGGCGGTACTACGGTCGGCTCGCTCCTGGTCGGCCTCCGGTCAGGCGAATCCGGCCTGTCCCAGACCGATCGCAACGTGCTGACCCTGGTCGCCGTACCGCTCGCAGTCGCCGTCCACGCGACCCGCCTGTCCACAGAGCTGCAGACCTCACGCGAGCGACTAGTGGCAGCCCGCGAGGAGGAACGCCGACGGCTCAGACGAGACCTGCATGACGGACTCGGCCCAACCCTGACCGGGGTGGCCTTCACCGCAGATGCAGCCGCCAACCTCGTCTCCACCGACTCAGAGCGCGCATCGGAGCTATTGAGTACGTTGCGGACGGATACGCGAGCCGCGATCGCCGACGTACGCCGCCTGGTCGACGACCTTCGCCCACCCGCACTGGACGAACTCGGATTGGTAGGAGCCTTGCGACAACGAGCAGACGCCCTGTCCTGGCGCGCAGACGGCGCATCCGTCTCAGTACAGGTATCGGCCGACGGCCTGCCCCCATTGCCGGCAGCGCTCGAGGTAGCGGCGTACCGGATCGCCACCGAAGCCCTGACCAACGTGGTACGCCACTCGCGCGCGACAACCGCAGTACTAACCCTGCGCTGCGACTCGGCCCTAGAAGTCCTGGTGACCGACGACGGCCCACCCAACGGCGCCTGGCGCCCAGGCGTAGGCCTCCAGGCCATGCGGGAACGAGCAGCCGAACTAGGCGGCGCCTTCGAAGCCGGCCCCTCCCCCAGCGGCGGCCGAGTCCACGCCACCTTCCCCATGGCCACGCCATGACCGATGTCCGCGTGGTACTCGCAGATGACCACCCAGTAGTACGGGCAGGCCTGGCGGCACTCCTGTCATCCCTACCTGGCATTGAAGTAGTCGGCGTAGCGGCCACCGGCCGCGAAGCCATCCGCGAGGTAGTGACAACCCACCCCGACGTAGCCGTCCTAGACCTGCAAATGCCCGATCTGGACGGCTTCGCCGCAACCCGCGAACTGGCCCGCACCGCCCCCGACGTAGCTGTACTAGTCCTGACCATGTTCGAAGACGACGACTCAGTCTTCGCCGCCATGCGCGCCGGCGCCCGCGGCTACCTGGTCAAAGGCGCCGAACAAGAAGAAATAGCCCGAGCCATCCGCGCAGTAGCAGCCGGCGAAGCCATCTTCGGCCCCGGCGTAGCCCGCCGAGTCCTGTCCTTCTTCTCCACCCCGCCCGCCCCCGCCGCCGACCCCTTCCCCGACCTGACCGCCCGAGAACGAGAAATCCTCAACCTCCTAGCCTCCGGCCTCTCCAACTCCGCCATCGGCACCCACCTCGGCCTAGCCTCCAAAACGGTCGCCAACAACGTCTCCACCATCTTCACCAAACTCTCAGTAGCCGACCGAGCCACCGCCATAATCCAAGCCCGCAACGCCGGCCTCGGCGACCTCTAACTACTCGATGGCGCGGAGATAGCGCTCTCCGATGAGTTTGAGGTGCTCTACAAGGGCTTGTGGAGCGGTGACCTGGAAGTCCAGACCCAGCATTCCGATGTACACGGCAACGACTTCCAGGCTCTCCGCCCCGGTGATCAGGACGCACGTGTTGTCGTCCACCGGCTCGACGATTCCGACCGCGGCGTGGATGCGTGACAGCACCTCGGCGGCGGAGGCGAAGACGGTGATCCGGGCGTGTACCTTCCAACCGGTGGACGCGACGTCACGTAGTACGAAATCCATATAGTCGTCTTCTGGCATCGGGCGGGCCTTGTACTTCCGTCCCGTCGCCATCCGCAGGTCCATCCAGTCGACGCGATAGGTGTGCCACTCGCCGGTCTCGTCGCGCGCGACCAAATACCAGTACCGCTGCCAACTCACCAACCGATACGGCTCCACCAGAATCGGCAGCGAAGGAGCGCTCTCCGGTACCAGGTAGTCGAACCGCATGTAGTGCTCATCGCGAACCGCCGCCGCGATCGTCGTCACCACCACCGGATCGACCTCCGGATCCGGCACGTTGGACCCGGTGTTGTCCGGCCCCTTCGACAGCGTCGTGTGGATCGCGTTCACCTGCCGCCGCAGCCGATGCGGCAACACCTGCTCGAGCTTCGCCAGCGCCCGCGCCGAGCTCTCCTCCATCCCCGCCACCCCGGCGCCCGTCCGCAACCCGACGGCGACGGCGACCGCTTCCTCGTCGTCCAGCAGCAACGGCGGCAACTTCGCCCCGACGCCGAGCTGGTAGTAGCCGGCCGCGCCCCGCGTCGCATCCACCGGATACCCGAGCTCGCGCAACCGATCGATGTCGTTCCGGATGGTCCGCGTACTGACCCCCAACCGCTCCGCCAGCTCCGACCCGGGCCAGGCCGGCCGCGACTGCATCAAAGCCAGCAACGACAGCAATCTCGAAGAGGTTTCCCGCATGCCTCAAAATGATAGTTCAATTGGGAATCTAGCGTTCCTATATGGCTTCTACGGTAAAGCCATGAACAACAACGGCAGCACCTCAGCAGACATCCGCTCCTTCCGCGTCGAGATCGCCCAGGCCGACCTGGACGACCTGAACACCCGCCTCGCCAACACCCGCCTCCCCGAGCCGGCCCCCGGCGACGACTGGGAACTCGGTACTCCGAACAGCTACCTCCGCGAGATGGTCGACCACTGGCAGACCGGGTTCGACTGGCGGGCGCAGGAGGCCCGGATGAACGAGTACCCGCACTACCTGACCGACATCGACGGCCAGACGGTCCACTTCATCCACGTACCGTCCGCCGAGGCCGACGCCACCCCGCTGCTGCTGATCCACTCGTACCCGGGTTCCTTCATCGACTTCCTCGACATGATCGGCCCGCTGACCGACCCGGTGGCCCACGGCGGCCAGGCCTCCGACGCCTTCTCGGTCGTCATCCCGTCCATCCCCGGCTTCGGATTCAGTACTCCGCTGGTCGACCGCGGCTGGACCATGGCCCGCGTCGCCCGTACCTTCGACACCCTCATGCGCCGCCTCGGCTACTCGGCGTACGGCTCCCACGGCAGCGACGCCGGCGCCATGGTCTCCCGCGAACTAGGCCTCCTGAACCCCGAAGGCTTCCTCGGCCTGCACGTCCTCCAACTCTTCTCCTTCCCGTCCGGCGACCCCGCCGAGTTCGAGAAGTTCACCCCCGAGGACTACGCCGCCCTCGAACACCTCCAGTGGTTCCAGTCCGTCGGCGGCTACAACGCCATCAACTCCACCCGCCCCCAAACCGTTGCCGTAGGCATCTCCGACTCCCCCGTCGGCCAACTGGCCTGGAACGAGCTCTTCAACTCCTTCGGCAACGGCACCTCCCTCGTCACCCCAGACCAGATCCTGGCGGAGGTCTCCCTCTACTGGTTCACCAACACCAGCGCCACCGCCGGCCGCTACCACTACGAAGAAGCCCACGCCGGCACCGAACCAGCCATCAACAACGCCCCCACCGGCGTAGCCGTCTTCGCCGACGACTTCAAAACCATCCGCCCCCTGGCAGACCGCGACAACACCAACATCATCCACTGGACCAACTTCAAAGAAGGCGGCCACTACGCCTCCCTCGAGCGCCCAGCCGACGTAACCACCGACCTCCGCACCTTCTTCGCATCCCTCCGCAACGCCTGATCGAACCGGCCGGCCCCCGCACACCGCGGTGGGCCGGCCAGTTGCATGTATTGACACCGGAAACCAGCCCCAGACCCTGCCCGTCTTGGCTAACGTCTGTTGCCCAGCGCATCTACCCCCCCCACTGGAGGCCCCATGAGCAACGGCTCGGTGATCGCCGCAGTCCTCGGCTACAACAACGTCGAGGAGATCCAGGCAGATCAGGAGAACGCGGCGTTCCGCCTCGCTTACCTCCTCGACTATCCAGCCCGTACCTCGGCAGCACTCCTGGTCTTCGCCAAGATCTTGTACCTGGTCAGCGAGGAGGCCGTCGTCCCATCCGTCCGAGACATCCCCGCCCTGGTCGAAGAAACCAGCCGAATCGCCGGCCGCGCCGCCCCACTGGACGAACCCCTCCGCCTAGCCGCAGCCCACGGCTTCGGCGTAGACGACAACCCCGACTCAGTGGCAGCCGTCTACACCGTCTGCGACCGCGCCGTCCGCTTCCTCTTCAAAGCCATTACCATCTCCCGCGGCGAGACCGACCAGCCAACGGCCGACTAGCCGACCAGCGGCACAACAGATCCACAGCTGTGGAGATCTCCCGCCCACGAATACCTCATTGCCATAGGGTGACGGAGTCACTCGTGGAAGGAGCCTGGATGTCATCCGAGACACCTCATGACCGGCCGAACGGTGAGCGCCTGCTCGTCATCGACACCGCGACTGCCGCCCTCAACCTCCCCCGGATGCTCGGCCGCTTCCGCGAAGGTCAAGCGGAGCCGTTGTTCTTCGGAGACGAAGGCAAGCCGGAGGCCGTCGTGATCTCCTTCGCCGAGTGGGAGCGCCTGGACGCCCTCGCGGAGGAAACAGATCAGACGGAACGCACCCGCGAGACGACACGTCAACGGCTCACAAGCGCCGGCCCCGACGAGTACGTACCGGTCGATGACTTGGCCGCAGAATTCGGCTGGGACCTCGACGACGATGACGAACCCCCCAACAACGGCACCGGCTCAGCGCCGCAACCATGACCGCGAAGTACCACCTAGTCCTGCACCCGGACCTCCAGGCGGAACTCCGCGACCTGCACGCCGCAACATTGCGAGATCCATCAGGTCCCGAGGCGGAACAGTTCGCCGCAGTCCGTACCGGCCTAGCCGCCCTTCGAGCCGGCCGAGAGACCGATTTCAACGGTGAGCGCCTCGGCTACTCAGACCGCCACGCCGACCTCCGCGACTGCGCCGAAATCAAACTCCCGGTAGTCGAGGAGTTCAACCGCAGCGGCCGGCCAATGGGCCCTTCCCACCGCCTGACCTACCGCGAGTTCAACGGCCCATCCCCCGACCACCTCCCCGTCCGCCAGGTCCTGGCCTTCGCACCCCGCAAAGACGGCCGCCCCTTCGAGGTAACCGCCATCCGCCTGGGCCGCACCAGAGGTACTCCGCTTGCAGAGCTGGACACCCTCCCAAACGTCGAGCCTGCAGTTGGACCAGACAAAGACCCAACACCCCCAATAGCCCCCATCCGCAGACCCCTCCCACCCGACCTAGCTCAGGCAATGAAGGCCCTAGAAGGCACCCCACCCGCCTCCGGCGCCGCCACACCCCCTACCGCCACACCCCAACGCCCGCCCAACCACACCCACTCCCACAACGCCCCCACCCGCGAACACTGAGCACCACCACCCGGAGCCCGTCAGATGCCGAACACTCCGTACGTCGTACTGTCCGCCGCCACCTCGATCGACGGCTACATCGACGACGCCACGGGCCAACACCTCCTCCTCTCCAACGACGAGGACTTCGACCGAGTACACGACGTACGAGCCGGCGTCGACGCCATCCTTGTCGGCGCCAACACCGTCCGCCAGGACAATCCCCGACTCCTGGTCCGCTCCCATGACCGACGCGACCGCCGCTTGGCCGCCGGCCTGCCCTTCTCCCCCATCAAGGTGACACTCACCTCCACCAGCAACCTCTCCTCCACTGCCAACTTCTTCACCGAAGGCGCCGTGGACAAACTCGTCTACGCCCCCGCACCCGAGAAGGCCTCAGCCTCCCTGAGCGAGGCCGCCACTATCGTCGAAGCCACCGACCTCCAGTCCGTACTTCGGGACCTCGGTGCCCGAGGCATCCAACGCCTGATGGTCGAAGGCGGCACCACGATGCACACCCCTCACCGCCGGCCTGGCAGACGAACTACACCTAGTCATCGCCCCGTTCTTCGTCGGCGACCCCGCCGCGGCCCGCTTCGTAGCCCCCGGCCCCTACCCTCAGAACTCAACCCGCCGGACGAACCTCACCGAGACCCGCCAAATCGGTGACGTAGTTTTGTTGTGCTACCTCCTGGAAAGGCCCGCCGATGACTAACCATGACGACCGCTACTGGCTCGGGCAAGCCATAGACCTGTCCCGCTCCTGCCCACCCTCAGAGACCTTCAACGTCGGCGCGATCATCCTCGACAAATCCGGCGAGGTCCTCTCGACGGGCTATTCCCGCGAAACCGATCCCCACGACCACGCCGAAGAGACAGCCATCAACAAGCTCCCCCTCAACGACCCTCGCCTCGCCGGCTCAACGATATACAGCAGCCTCGAGCCCTGCAGCAAACGCGCGTCCCGCCCCCACACCTGCACAGAACTCATCATCGGCGCCGGCATCACCCGCGTAGCCCTGGCCTGGCGCGAACCCAACATCTTCGTAGACTGCGAAGGCCTGGAACTCCTCACCACCGCTGGCCTGGAAGTAAGCGAGTACCCCGACCTCGCCGACGCGGTTCGCCAGGTCAACGCTCACCTACTTGCCTAGGGCACCTACCTACAGATGTCGGCATCTTTGCGCCCCCGTGATCGGCGTTTTACGAGCTCGACGGCAGGTCCATGGCCCTCTCGAAATGTCGGTAGAGGTGCGAGACGATACTCAGTGCATCCAGGCAGTCCTGGTAGGTCATCGCCTCGGTCTCGATCAGGAGCAGTTCCTCCTCGTGCGCGACCGGATTGCGGAAGGCCGCAACAACACCGTCCGACAGCTTCCACTGTCCGTTGCGAATGTTCTTCAACGTCTTGATGTCGAACCCGGCATCTGCGTACGCCTGGGTGACGTCGATCTGGGCGGGGTCGTTGCCATCGAACTTGAATGCCTGGTTCACGATCGCGGAAGCTTCCTGGCCCTGAAGCCCGGTGGCCTTTCTGATGTCGTTGACGAACCGCTTCAACGCCTCCGACATCGCTGCGTGGAAGTGGCCGGACTCGTAGTACGACTCCGAGACCTGCTTGATCGCGGGGTGCAGATGCCGCCAGTGCAGATCGGCATAGTCCGGTGCGATGGTCCGCAGGCTCTCGAAGAGCGAGTCACGATCCTTGTCGTCCAGAGCGGAGTCAGCTGATGTCAGGATCGAGGCAGCTCGGCCGACGGCATCACGTTCCTCGCTCCGGATCGATCCGACCCACCCGTCCAGATCGACTCCGTGATCGGACTCGATCCGTTCCTTGGTTGCCTTCTTGCGAGCTGCACGACGTTCCAACGAGGCCCAACGTAAGAGTTCTTGAAGGTAGTTGTTGAGCTCAACCGTCAGATCTCCGTCCCAGCTGATCGATCGACGGTCGGTGGAGATAACATCCGCGGCGCCGTCATCGATGTAGTCAACATCGAGGTACCCCGTGAGGTACGAGAACGCGTAACTCGACTCCGAAACCCCGTAGAACTCGGGCTCGTTCGCCAGCCTGCCGTGTGCGTAGAGCGCGATACCGCGTTGCTCGGCAGGAACCGGTTTGGCTGCCGCAACGATCCGTCCCCGGATCCTGTTGTTGGGTAGCTTCGCCTTCAGATCCACAGACAGGTCTTCGGGGATGAGCCACTCGATGTCCCGATCGATAGAGTCCAACCGGGCGTCCCTGTCCACTGGCCGACTGACACCTGCCGCGTCGACGACCTCGATCGTGAACTCGTCATCGAGATAGCCGAACAGCCTGCCCAAGCTGTGCGCCAGTTCACGCGCGTTGACAGGCGTTCGACGATGCAGTCTGGTCAACTCGACGGAGGTGCCGTGCGATTCCGGTGTAGCAGCATGAGCGGAGAGAGCCGGGTGGTACTCCGTGCCGGTCGCGCTCTTGATCTCGGACCAACTGAGCGCGACTCGCAATTCTTCGGAGGTGCCCTGCCGCTTCGTGGTCAGGAGGATGGTCTCCCCGATCCCAAAAAGCGCCAGCTTTCCCAACCCTTTCTTACCGGCAACTGATCGTTTGCCCGACTCCGACCGGTCGTTCCCGTCGGCCCGTCGATTGCGACCGATCCGGAGATACTTCTCCTGAAGGTCACCGACCCCCATACCGTGTCCGTTGTCCTCGACGATGACGGCGCGGTCGCCCTGATCGTCACGAAGCACCACCCTCACCTTCGTCGCATCTGCGTCGTAGGCGTTGGCGATGAGTTCTGCCAACGCGTTCGGCAAGTGGGAGTACATCTTGTACCCCAGGTGCTCGATTGTCAGCGGATCGAACTGCAGAGTCAGAGGGAAGCTCACTGATGTCATCCTAGAAGGTCGGCCGATCGGCCCGGATCGCGCCGATTGTTTCGAGTGCGACGACTCGGAGTTCGAGGTCAAGCGTGACGGGCTCCAACGCGTCGAAAACCACGAACGGGCTCAAGCGCAGCAGTCGTTGCAGGAAACCCCGCAGGACGTCTCGTTCGTCGAGCTCCGCCAGATCAAGGCTCGTCCAGGTGCGAAGAATCGCCTTTACCAAGTGCGGACTTGCTCCCAGCGCCTTCCGTCGAGCGTAAATCTGGTCGAAGGCGGCTTCGCCAAGGACTCCCAGCGCCTCGTACGGGACCTGATCGTCGTTGGAATACACCAGCTGTGCCCGCCACCAGAGCCTGCCGAAGACGTGCCGGGTGATGTCTGTCGCCAGAACGCGGTCACCTGGTGGACGAGGGTAACGCCAGTACGAGACATCGGGAAGCAGGACCAGGGCAAGGAACGCCCATACGTCCCCCGCGGCAGCCTCAGCCGGAACCATCTGCATACCTGAGTGCAGAAACTCGGCGATGCGCAGATCGAATTCGCGGCGCGCATCACGCGTGGACTCGCCGGGGAACCCGTACTCGGCAGCGAGCTGGACAACCCCGGCGCGGAGTGCGGCCAAGTCCTCTACGCGGGCCCTGTCGCCACCGATAGCAGCGAAGATGCTCGAGTCGTGCGAGGTGCTGTGTCGCCGGCTCAGCTCGGCAATCTCGAGAGTGCGATAGAGCTCGTGCAGCGTCCTGGCCTGCTCAGCCAGAAGTCGAGGGTAGAGAACTCCCATCAATCGTCTCCGAACACTCTGACCGCAGCTTGGATCTCCGACGCGAAGTGTGTCGGAGCACTCTCCATGCGCAGTCTGAGATCGTTGATCGAGCTACCTGGGAACAGCTGATCGACGAGCGCCAGGAGGGTAGCGCCCAAGGTGTCGTCGTCGTACTCCGCCGTATCCGAGAACTCCTCCGAACGTAGCGCGTGTTCGATCATCGTCCGAGCGACATCCATGTATATCGACGACAGAACTGCCTTGTCGACAGCACGTGGTTTCGCGGCATTCTGGAAGGCCGACAGGGCAACTGAGTTGCGTTCGTTGATCAACAACAACATCGCGCCCATCGTCGCTGCAGAGAGGTTCGACGAAATCTGCAGGTGCCAGCCGGCATCGTTCGGAAACGATGTTCTCTCGAAGTCGACAACGGCCAGGGGGAACTGGGGGGCATCACCTTGAAGTCGAAGCTCGCGGCGCTCACGCCAGAGAACCGAGCCTGCGCGCCTCGCCGCGACCGGCGAACCGTCGACCATCCGGTCGTCCAACACGATCACGGTCTCGAGGGCCAGTAGGCCCCCGAGGTCCGCGCCTGCTATCCGTACCTCGAGGTCGATGAAATCGCGTTCCGTCGCCTTGACAGGTACGCGACAAGCCGAAGCCCGAAGACCAGAGCCCGACGCCGTCCACACAACCGTGAGTGCGACAGGCGCGTTCGGCGGCAATGCGGCCGCAGCTCGCAGGGCGTCCGCATCGATCTCAACAGTGCGTCTGAGGTGGAGATTCATCCGATAGTCCCAGTCAGGCAGATGGCTCGGTAGCGGCACCTGCTCCTCGTCCACCACGAGCATCCAGTCATCGGCCCGGACCGTGTCCGCCGGTGGCTGCCGATACGGAAGCGAGAGTCGCCTCATCGCGAGCCCGACAAGGATTCGACCCTCAGGTCGATCTCGGTCACCGTGTCCGAGGCCGGACTCACCATCACCCTCCAGGTCGACCCGTCGCCACCAACCGTGCGAAGTACTCGATCGCTCACGATCGGACCGTCGGGCCGTTCCCATCCGACGAACTCGGGTACGTCTGCCCCGAGAGGCGGCTCCGTCTCTCGGGTGCCGGGTCCGGCCAGGACCGCTGTGTCGACATGTATGTGGTACTCGCCCTCGTCTGGCAAGCGGAAATCCTGGATGACGACTACCCGGCCGCCCCGGTGGTCGAGATATGGGTCACCGTCGTACTCGATCCGGCTCCGCCGAGCTGTGCTCCCACCTCCGCTCCCCGAGCCGCCGGCCCCGTCAGAACCTTGTCCACCGGCGGTCTGTCCCCTGCGTGCAGCGCCCGAATGCGACCTGTAGTCGGTCGCACCGCCAAGACCTTCAGCGCCGGTGACGAGCGAAGCGAATCTGCCGCTGGCTGCTCCGAGGGAGATCGCAGAGGATCCGCCACGGACCGATCCCCCCAACTCGAGCAAACCTTCCAACGCCTCCCCGATACGTCGGAAGGTAGTGCGCACGAACGTGCTCTCGGGAAGCTGTAGAGAATGGGGATTCCAGCTGTCGTGGGTCGGCGGTTCAGCCCGCGCATAGACATCGTCCATACCGGCATCGGCTCGGAACACGCCTGCATAGGACAGCAGCTCACTCGGCGGTCTCGGCCCCTTGTGGTAGGTCACCACCAACTCGGCCGGGCGCATCAGACAGACGTGGTGAACAATATCCTCGACACCGGCCGTCAACGAAGCCACGCTCGCTTCGACAGGCAGGCCGACCCTCTTCGCCAACCCCAGCCGTCCCAGGACCTTCTTCGGGCTCCGGCACTCAAGAGTCCGCGCCTCACCTGCGGTCAGTTCGCGGTAGGCCGCGACGAAGAGGTCCAGCGGCCGCGTGTGCTCCGGGTCGGGAATCGATACCTCATTGCCGTCGCAGCGAACTGAGAAGCGCATGGATGGTCGATGGGCCCCAGTCATGAGCATCTTCGGCCATAGCTGCCAGGCGATTGTGTCTGCCACGTACTCGGCGGCCTGAGCAGGCTCCAGCCCGTCGAGCACCGGATCGATGATCACGACGGTCGTCCCGGTCTCCTCCCCCTCGAAAGGTCGGAGACCAAGGCGTCGAGCGGCCTGGTCGGCTGCCTCACCGATCAGCGGTTCGACGATTCCGCTGGACGGATCACCCCACCAGTGACGCCCCGTATAACGCTTCTCCTCGGCGTCTTCCTGCCCTACATAACTCTTCCAAAGGGCACACCCGATCAGGCGTGTCTGCAGGCCGTCCTCCGTGGCGCATCTCGTATGGAGGAGAACTGTGCCGGGCTTGGAGACGAGATAGAAGATTCCCTTTCCGAATCCATAGGTGCCACCCCCAAGTTCTGTATCACGCGGCTCACCGATGTTGCGGACGAACGAGACGAAGTCGTGGTTCTCGCCCTGTGCCACATCTGCACGCGTCGGTCCGCCGAGCCCGGTGGTTCCCCTGTCCGACACACTGAGGATTCGAATGTCGGACGGACGCAGCGCGCCCCGCAATGGCAGCTGATGGTCCAGCGGGGCGTTCTGCAACAGCAACTCACGCCAGGTGGACAGGTGAGCCGCGCTCACTGAACCGAACTCCATCTGGAACTCGACGGGCGTGCCAAGGCCACGCACCCGAGCGTCCCACGAATTCTGAGCAGCTTCGCGAACCAATATGGTCAGAAGATCCAGCTCTGGACGCCCCAGCTGATTCCTGATCCCCTCGGCCGCACTGGCGCCGTCCGGCGGGAATGTCTGCGCCATCCATCCGGGCGTCATTTCGAACCATCTCGGAGCATTGCGACGAGGTGTTCCTCGGCATGCTCAGTGGAGACAGGTACAGGCGGCTCAGACGACAGATCGACCGTGTACGCGACATCTGTCACGTTGATCGGAATACCTGCGTCCTGCAGGTCGCACGCGACGAGGCGAGGAAAGTCCGGGCCGACGGAGTATTGGCGTCTGTCGACGACAGCGAACCGTGTCTCGTCGTAGTGGCGCTGATCGACGATGTTGTAGCCGGATGCCGCCAACCGAGTGCGCAGATCGCTCTCATCATCACAGAGCTCCACTGCCACCTCGATCAGGCTGTTCAGGCTGCGGGCGGATTCACCCCCTGTCTCGAGGCGAAGCCAATGCAGATGCAGACCACCGGGCGGTGCCTCGAGCTGGTCCAGCCCATGGACCCTGATCCGCCGACCGTCGGACGCCGTCGTTGCCTTGACCTCGACGGCGCGACCACCTCCGACGAAATCATGACGGTGTCGAGCCGGACCGGCCCATGTCCGATGGGCGCTCGGGTCCAGTTCGAGCAAAGCTATGAGCACCGTCAGTTCGGCGAAGAGCCCGGCCTGTTGCTCGGAACCCAGCAGTCGGCTGGACGTCCGAAAGAGTGCTCGCCAGTGGTCCACGCGTCGGTAGAGAATCTTGAGCGCATCGTGCGGCTCTTCCTCAACACTTCGCAAGACGTCCGCGCACAGGCCGGTGAATACGTCGTCGAGGTCTCTACGGAGGCAGCCCAGATCAGCAAACGTGCGTCGGTCCTCATTGTCCTGCAGCGTCCGTTTCCGAAGTACGAGCGCGGGGCCGTCAAGACCTCCACGGACGAAGCGATCGGAGGCCACAGGCACCAGCAGATGCCTGCAACCTGCGTCGTCCACCGCAGCCATCAACGAACCTGTAGTGGACGTCACCGGAGTTTCCGTGACTCGTAGCCGGTCCGAACCCGGTGAAACATTGCTATCCAAGGCGCCCCACAGATCCTCCATGACATCCCGCAGTGTCATCGCCTCACCCCTCCAGTTCGCTGAGCGGGGCGAAGTCCTCGACCTCGATGTCCACCTTGGACAGATCTGCCGAGATGTAGTTCCACTCGACCGCACTGTCGACGCCTGGCTGCGGAAATACCAACCCGACGCCGATGACGTCGACGTCAGCATTCAGGGCTGCACGCGCCTTGCGGCCGGCGGACGGCTGCGAAACCCGATCTATGGGGTACAGCACCAGGAGCCCCGAATCGGGCAACTGATCGAGTCGCTCCCTCCTGATCGTCATCTCGTCGAACTTGCTCGTATCGCCGACAAGATCGATCGCGGCGTCCCGCCGGCTCATCAGCGTCTTGATATCGGCAGTCGACCGATCGATCGACATCGAGGCGCTCGACTCGGCGGGTCCCAGTCGCGCACGAACGATCCGGCCGACTGTCAGCTCCTGCGCGAACGTGTAAGACCCCGGCGCCGAGTCGACAGGGTTGCCGACGACAGCCACATTCCACGCTCCGAGCGCCCCGGCCTTCCGACGCTTCTCGATGTACTTCGTCAGGAGGTTGGAATCGCATTCCTGGGACTTCTCATGGAACCGATACGAGCTGAGGAACTCGAGGACGTCGTCACTGTTGACACCCCGAATGACATGGCGCCCCTCTTCGGTCGGAACGTCGTGCCGCCCAGTCGCAAGGGCGCGCTCCACCAATCTGTCGGCCGCGCGCTGATTGGGCACAAGCCACTCTTCAGTCAGATCGAAGTACCGCGTCTGGACCCGCTGACCGCCGTACGCCGACGAGGCGCGGGCCGCATCCTTCATCTTCGCAGCAGCAGTCACGCGAAGCGCCGGATGTTCCCGAAGCCTGACTGCGAATGTCAGAGGCGATTCGTCCTCGGTCATGTAGACGTTGATGTCTCGACGCATCTCGGCCTCGACCGTCGACAGATGACGGAACCAGTCCTGCAGTTCCTCGGTCATCCAGATTCTCGGCAGGTCGGCGTAGCCGTCCCGGTAACCGAACCACCGCCCCATCTGCAGCAGCGTGTCGTACGCCGAGACTGCTCGAACGAAGTAGCTGACCGCGAGCCCTTCAAGCGTGAGTCCCCGCGACAGCGTGTTACCGCCGACTGCGATGGCGACGACCGGTCCGCTCTCGTAGTCGAGCCGGTCCTCACTACTCGAGTTGTCCATGATGATCCTGCAGTCGTCAACGACGCCGGCGAGTTCCGGTAGCAGCGCCTCGAACTCGACTGTCTGCTCACCGAAGTCCTCAGCGGGCACACGGGTGATCTCTTTTTCCCACAGTGATCGCAGTTCGTCCGGTACAAGGTTGGCACGAAGATCGCTCAGCAGCTTCACTCGCAGCGTCTCCAACGGTGGTTTGAACCGGTGGTGAACGATGGTGTTGACGCTGGTGTGCACCAACATCGTGCAATGCGGAACACCGGTACCGCGGACCCGACGGGCAGCAGTGCTGAGCCAGAAGTAGTGGATGGCATCACGGAGCGTATCCGTGATCTCAGGCACGAAGCCGTCGATGTCGACGCGCTTGAGCGGCCGTACGCACGCCACGTCGGAGTCCGGGACGGTCCTGATCATGTCGTAGCCGTCGTCGACGTCTTCCGGATCCTCACCATCGAGTGCATAACGCCCGAACACGACCTCGGTACCGAAGTGACCGACCGGCTTCGGCAGGTTGACGATGAAGTCCTTCGGATAAAGATCCTCAGCACTGGGATCGATCAACAGGTTGGCGAACGGCGAGGCCGTGTAGCCGACGTACGCCGATTTCGGCAAGGTGCCAAGGATTTCGCGGATCAACGGGTTGATCGACTTGGTCGCCACCGTAGCCTGATCAGCCTCGTCGTCGATGATCAGAGCAGGGCAATCGGCAAGATAGTCCGAGGCCGAAGCCAGCCAGTCCGCGAACTTCCGCAGCACGGTCGCGTTCTTCTTCACGACGCAGAGGACGTGCGTCTTGTTCGTTTTCCCGAAGAACGACGCTGCGTTCGCCGGGGGCACGAAATCCCTCTCCAGGTCCGTCAGCGGTTGCCAGCGGGTCGGGTTCTGCTCGACCAACTGCTGCACCAGGCGCGCCTGGGTCTGGCGTCGAAGGCCGTTGTGGACACCTGCAAGAACGATGAACAGCTTGTAGCCGCGATCCGCGGCCTTCGCCATCACGGCTGTGAAGTTCGTCGTCTTCCCCGACTGGACGTACCCCACCACGAGGCCACGCGTCGCGAACAGCTTTTCTCGCGGATGGCTCAACAACGACACCACCCGCGTCGAAGCAGCATCCAACGACTCGATGGCAGGATCCCATTTCCATCCCGAACCCTCGAGTTGCCGGACGAGCGCAGGCCAACACTTGTCCTGTGGTCGTGGCCCCGTGTACCAGGTGTATCTGTTGTCGAGCACCACGGCCCGAGGTTCTTCCATCTCGCGGATTTCGATGACCCGTTGCTCATGGCGCTCGATGATCTGCTGGATCACCTGATCCTCGACCTGGAAGATCTCCAACGCCTTGACGGCGTCTTCGGGTGTCTTGGTGTCCAGGAGATCGACGAAGACTTCGTACTTGGCATCCAGGTCATCGATCAGGTCACCCATATCAGCATCTCTCTCATTCCCCTACCCCGTCGCCCCGTCGACATCACGGCTCGGTAGCCATATCGCGGCCACCGACCGAACGTTACGTACGGTCACCTGAACCTCTCCCAGTAGTCAAGGCCTCGACGACCTGGACCACTGCTGTCTCCGGATCCTCGTGCTCCCAGATCCGAATGACCCTCCACCCAGCCTGCTTCAGACGGTTGTCGGTGTCCCGATCGCGTTCGACGTTCTTCCTGAGCTTCTCGGCCCACCACGCTCCGTTGTTCCGCGGGCTGGTGCCGTGCGCCGGGCAGCCGTGCCAGAAGCATCCATCGACAAATACGACGAGTCGATTGCGCCCGAAGGTGATGTCCGCGCGTCTGCGGGGCAGGCCCGGAAGCGGTCTGTTGACGCGGTAGCGATAGCCAAGGCGGTGGAGTCGTCGACGTAGTTCGATCTCGGGCTTCGTATCGCGGCGCGCCTGCCGCGACATCCTCGCGGAGACCTGAGCCGAGGTCACCAGCGAGGTACGCGAGCGCGCCGGCACATCGACTCGATCGTCGGTCGTTTCCTCGCTCGCTCGGCTCTTCTCCATGACGCCAACCAACCTCTCACGATGCGCGAACCATGTCTTCCGAATCGCCGAGCGCCATCTACCGGCTCGCCGGCGTTGCGTGAACGCCGACCGGCAGCAGCCCCCTATACTTGCCCGTCATGACCCGGGATCAGCACGGTCTACCTCTGAATGTGCACATGGTGGATCTGTTCGCAGGACCCGGTGGGCTGGACGTAGCCGCACAATGGCTCGGCGTGGCCGCGGACGGTATCGAATGGGATGCTGATGCGTGCGCTACGCGCTATGAGGCGCACCTGGCGACACACGAGGGCGACGTCCAGAAATTCCGGCCGAGGAATTTCCCGGATGCGAAGGTCCTGACCGGCGGACCGCCGTGCCAGACGTACACGGTCGCGGGAAGCGGTCACGGTCGCCGCGCCCTGAACGAAGTCGTCACAGCCGCCGAGGGCATGGCTTTCGGCGAGGACCCCGCAGAGGTGTTCACGACCCTTGACGAAAGGACCAGGCTGGTCCTCGAGCCGCTTCGCTGGGTTCTCGAGGCACACCAGGACGGTAAACCCTACGAGGCGGTCGTTCTGGAGCAGGTTCCGGCTGTCCTCCCTGTCTGGCGTGCAGTGCGGGATGTCTTGAGACGCATCGGCTACAGCTGTGAGTGCGAGATACTCCGGACAGAGCAGTTCGGCGTTCCACAGACCCGGCGCCGCGCCATCTTGATCGCACGTCGGGACGCCGTGGCCAGTATGCCCACTCCGACTCATCGCCAGTACCGCCGAGGAGTCCCCCGCGATGAAGGCGACCAGTCCCTACTGCCTTGGAGGACCATGGGAGACACCCTGGCCAGGCCAACATCCTTCACTGTCATCTCGAACTACGGAACCGGAGGAAATCCGAAGCTCCGTGGACGTCGGGGCTCAGATGAGCCGGCATTCACGGTCACCGGCAAGATCCGACGCAACAGAGTTCAGATGCAGGGTGGAATCATCGAACGATTCGACTATGCCGAAGCAGGCATGCTGCAGACGTTCCCGAATGATTATCCGTGGTCAGGCCGCGATATCGCCCAACAGATCGGGAACGCCATCCCGCCACGCCTGGCAGTCCATGTCCTGGCCTCGGCGCTCGGTCGGAAGATCGACGAAGATTCGCTCGACGACGCGGTCACCCGGAGCTGGACCGACGCCAAGGTCGAGTCGCCGCTGGTGCGTTCGACGGCTGCGGCCGCCGACGCCTCAAGCGTCGACGTGAAGTAGGCAGGTCGACCGCAAGGCCGGTGCCGGTCCTCGGCGGCTACCGGGCGTCCCAAGGTTTCCGAACAGACGGCCTCACGCAACAAACTTGCGCGAACTTGCGACCTCGGGCTTGTACGGTTGGCTGGGAGGCGGGATCGGGCTGAGGATGTGACTCGGGGCGCATGCGATCGCAAGCGCTCGATACTGGAGGTCACGATGGCTGTGCAGTTTCATGGCAAGGACCCGGAGTGCCCCGGGAACAACTGTCCGGCGGTCTTCCGGGACGACGCGAGTGGCGACTTCTATTTCCAGGGCGAGACGGTGATCGACCCGGAGATGCTGGTGAAGATGTCGGCGGACTGTGCGCCGTCGGACTCCGAATCCGTCGTGAGGCTTCCGGCCCGCATGGTCGAGACCATTCTGGAGGCGTGCCGTGCCGGAGTCGTTCGATGAGCTGCTTGCGAAGTGCACCAGGACGGCTCTCAAGCTGGAGCTCCGCGACCAGTACATGATCGACGATCCCGCCTACCAAGCCTGGCGGGCGGGCGATCTGGACCGAGCGGTCGAGGAGTACGCCGGGTGGACCGAGGTTGCTCGTAGCGCGATCGAGCGCGGGATCCAGATGAAGCGTGTACGGATCGTCAGCGAACCGTTTTCGGAGTACATCGCGTTCGAGTACGCGGTGACGTCCCGGGTCAACATCGCCGCTGGTGAGCAGATCCGCTGGGTTGGCCGTCCGCGGGTATCAGACCTCGCGCTGCCCGGGAACGACGTCTGGATTTTTGACGACAGCGTCCTGCAGTTCTATCTCTTCGCCGGCGATGGGCGCTTCATGGGCAGCGACGTGAGTACGGACCCGGAGGTCGTGAAATTGTGCGCCTCCGCGTTTGAGGCCGCCTGGGAGCGCGGTGCCGACCATGACCAGTACCCGGCTTCCACGTAACTGACGACTGACCACGCCCGTTGAGGGCTCAGACCAATGACAGAGTCAAAATTCTCCAGCGCACAAAGCGCTCGCCAGGCTCTCGCGAACCGCCTGCAGGAGATCAGGCTCGATGCCGGCCTGACCGCACGAGCGCTGTCTTCCGCGGCGGGCTGGCACGAGGCGAAGACGTCTCGGATCGAGCACGCCAAGCAGCAGCCATCAGAAGCTGATCTGCGGGCGTGGTGCTACGTCTGCTCGGCGCCGAAATTGATAGCTGAGCTCGTCGGTGAACTGCGTGCTGTCAACTCGATGTGGCTGGATTGGCGACGAGCTGAACAGGCCGGTCTGGCGCAACTCAATGCCTCCGTGCGGGACATCTACGAGCGGACCAAACAGTACCGGTCGTATTGCCAGAGCATGATTCCTGGCTTGCTGCAGACCTCCGAGTACACGACCGCGGTGCTGGCCTCGCTCCGAGACCGCCGCCAGGTTCCCGTCGACGACGTCGCGGTCGCCGTGGCTGAGCGCATGGACCGGCAGCACATTCTCTACGAAGGCGACCACAAGTTCGCGTTCGTCCTCGAGGTAGCCACGTTGCGCTACCAGGTCGGCGGCCCCGAGATACTGGCCCAACAGCTGCGCCACCTACTCGACGTCATGCGGCTGCCATCGGTCAGTCTCGGTTTCATCCCGACGACCGTGGACCGGACGCCCCGATGGCCGGTGGAAGACTTCTACATCTTCGACAACAAGCAGGCCAACGTCGAACTCGTCTCGGGGTTTCTGACGATCACGAATCCGCGCGAGATCGGCATGTACGCGGAAACCTTCACAGCGCTCACCAAGCTCGCGGTCTACGGACCTCGAGCGCGCAATCTGATTGCCGAAGCTCTTCGCGAACTGCTTGAGTAGGGGCTGTTCGTAGGTGGTCTGACGATGGCGCTCGCAAGTTCCCGCAAGTCCATCGAGCTACTACCCGTGGCTTACGTAACGTTCCATCTATGACGACATCAGGGACAAGTTCGAGCGGGCGACCGGCGCCCGAGTGATGGCGCTTGAAACTCCCTGAGCTGATCTGACCCGCCCGACCTGGCATTCCCTGACGGATCAGACGGCCCGAATGCCGGCTGGCGCGGCGTTGTGACTTCCGCCTGCGCTTGCCAGCCGTTCCACTCCCGAGGCTCGGACGGCGGCCTCGGGGAATCCCCGCCGTCCCTCGTCGCATGCGCCTGGCGAGGGACGGCGCATGGGGCCGTTCAGCGATCGCATTCGAGAAGTGAGGCAAATGTGTCCCAGATCGAACAGATGAAGATGCAACTCCATGGCTTGGCCGACCAGTCTCGTCAAGGTGCGGCGAGTCTGGCTGGGTTCAAGCAGCGCTTCGAGCAGTCCGGTCAGCAAGTACAAGCACTTATCCGGGGATCGGCCACCGGCGCAGATCGTGATATCTCCGCTGTGCTCGAGGCAGCTGGGAAGTCGGTTGAGCAGGCCGTTCAAGCACTCCAGATCGCTGAGGCCGGCTGTCGCAGCTATGCCGACCAGATCTAGCCGGCGCCGGCATGCCCTCGGAGCTGCAGCGGGTTGCTCAGCAGTTGCTCGCCGCTTTGGACGAGATTCCGCGCGTGGTGGCGTATCTACAGGACCGCGCCGGCAGGTACCGAGAGTCCGCTGGATGGGTTGGCAGTATGAGCAACAATCCCGCTGCCCGCATGGCGGCGATACAACTGGATGAAGCCGCAAGGCGATGCGAGGAAGCAGCGCACCTCCTGTCGATGGCCCCTTCCCGAGCACGCGGCTGGGTCGAGCAGATGGTCAGTGGTGTTCGCGCCGCCGAACCGGCCGGAAGCTCGAGAGCTCGGAGAGCGGAGTCGCCTGGCGGAAGTACGCCGATAATCGGCCCGCAGCGCGACGAGGAGGCTCGGACCAGGTCGACGAGAAAGGTCATCGAGTTGTCGACCTCCGATTTGGATCACAAGATGTCTTTGAACAGTCCTCCACCCAACTCGACGATCCGCGTTGATGAGAAGTTCACGTTCGAGACAGACGAGTTGGGCCGTGTCATCCGGGCCAGCGCGATCCTTGACGTCCTCGATCTCGACCATCCACGCGATCCGACCGCGCAGCGCAAGCTGATCGGCAAGCTGCCCGGGGATCACGCGGGTCACATCTTCGCCCGCATCTTCAGAGGTCCGATCGGCCGAATGAACCTGATTCCGATGGAGGCGGCCAAGGTCAACCTGGGGCAGTACGCAGTAGTCGAGAAGAGGTGGCGAAAGGCAATCGAGAACGGCGAGCAGGTGGAAGTTTCGGTCGATCTCGGCTACGGCCGGCGCCGGGACCGTCCCGATATCATCGTCGTCTACCACAAGATCGGCAGCGGCAAGCGCCTCAGAGTCCGGATACGAAACGTACCCAAAGCAGAAGAGGAATGACGATGTCCCTCGACAGGAACACCGAGTTGCTGACCGTCATCGGTCGATCGATGGTTGCCTCAGCGCCCGACCAGTGGGAGGAAGTCACACTCCTCGTGAGCGCTGTCCACTCGATGATGGAGTCTGGTTTGGAAGCCAGGACAGCCGACGGAAGCATCGTGGACACCGAAACCATCGACGATGCTGGTGAAGAAGCGCTCGAAGAGCTCCGCGACGTCATGTATCAACCGGGTAAGGGAACTTGGTACGGCGCGAAGTTCACCGTCGATGCGACCGGCAGGTTCGAGGCGGATTTCGACTACGACAACCCGCCGCTGGATGGCGATGCAACGGCGGAGATGCTCACCGACGATCAACAACGGTTCCCACGGTCCCCCGATCAGCTCCCCGACTGGCACCCAGCCAAGAACCCGGGCTGAACCCAGGCGGTCGTGGGCTGGCGGCGGGGTAGGGTCCGCAGGGTGGAGCTTGATCGGTTTTTGCGTTATGAGGAGCTGGCGGAGACGTTGGCGGGGCTTGTCGAGCGGTATCCCGGCTTGGTGAGTGTTGATTCGTATGGGATGTCGTTCGAGGGGCGGGCGTTGCTGTTGGCAACGGTTACTGATGTGAGTACGGGGGCGCATGACAGTAAGCCTGCGCATTGGGTGGATGCGAATATTCATGCCACGGAGGTGACCTCTGGGGTGGCGGCGCTGAGTTTGTTGCAGCATCTTGTGACGGCGGGTGAGCGAGGGGATGAGGTTGCGGTTGAGGCGTTGAGGACTCGGACGTTTTATGTGGCACCGCGGGTTAATCCTGATGGGGTCGAGGCTGCGTTGGCGGACTCCCCCGTTTATCGGCGTAGCAGTATGCGGCCTTGGCCTTATCGGGATGCGCATCAGTGGCCGGGGCTGGTTGAGCATGATGTTGATGGGGATGGGCGTGTGCTGACGATGCGCATCGCCGATGCCAATGGTGGGTGGGTCGCGCATGAGGATGATGCGCGGGTGATGGTGCCGGTGCCGGCGGATGGCGTCGTACCGGCTGGGGTTCGGCGGTACAGGTTGCTTGCTGAGGGCACCATTCGGGACTTCGATGGGTTTACTGTTCCCACGCCGCGGCCGCCGCAGGGGCTGGATATGAATCGCAACTTTCCGGCGGGATGGGGTACCGGGGTGTTGGGGTCCGGGGATCATCCGTTGAGTGAGCCGGAGATTGACTCGCTGATCCGGGCGATCGTCGCGCGGCCTAATATCTGTGGGTACAACGCTTATCACACGTCGGGTGGGGTGTTGCTCCGGCCGTCCAGTACGCAGGCTGATTCGGCACTCCCGTCGACGGATGTGTGGACGTGGAAGGAGTTGGGGCGCCGAGGTACGGAGCTCACTGGATATCCGGTGCACTCGGTGTTCGAGGACTTCACTTGGGACAAGACCGAGACTATGAGCGGTGCGTCTGATGACTGGGCGTACGAGCATCTTGGCGTGTTCTCTTGGACGACCGAGTTCTGGGATGCTGTGCACGCGGCTACTGGGAAGCGCAGCTCGACTGATATTTGGTACGTCGGGTTGTCGCCTGCTGAGGAGTTGGCGATCGCTAAGTGGAGTGATGCGCACGGCGAGTACTACCTGCCTTGGCGGCCTTTCGAACATCCGCAGCTCGGGCCGGTTGAGATCGGTGGTGCGGACTGGTTCCGGCTGCTGTCCAATCCGCCAAGGGCGTTGTTGGCGGCTGAGGTTGCTCCGCATGCGGACTTTGCCGTGCACCAGGCGTTGGCTGCGCCTTGCATCGAGATCTTGCGCGCCGAGGCGACCTCGCTTGGCGACGATCTGTGGCGCGTAGACGTCGGCATCGCTAACACTGGTTGGCTGCCTACACAGATCAGTGCGCGTGCTGCTCGGGAGAAGCTGGTACTTCCGTTGACAGCTGAGTTGAGGCTGCCCGCCGGCGCGTCGATCGAACGCGGTCCGAACCGGGTCACGTTGGGACAGCTCAGCGGGCGCAGCGCGTTGCGGCTCGACGGAGGGTCGCGGAGCGACGGTACGGCCGATCGCGTGCTGACGTCGTGGATCGTCCGTGCCGCTTCGATCGAGGGTCTGGTCGCGATCGCGAGTCATCCGCGGGCGGGAACCAAGCAACGCGCCGTGATCACCGCGCAGTGAACGGGAGGGCCGCGCTCTGATCGCCGGGGCACTAGCGGGAGCAGCGTGCTCTGATCGCCGCGCCGTGCGGACGAACTGGCGGGTCCAGCGGTTGTGGTACTAGGCCTCGAGTACGGCGAGGTCGCGTACTGCGTAGCGGTGGTGTTCGGCTTCTTCTTTCAGTACCACCTTCAGGCAGCGGCGTACGACGTACTCGGTGTCGGGGTACGGGTCGGCGGGCTTGCGGGTGCAGACTCGGTCGAGCTCTGAGTCGGTGAGGGCTTCGACGGCGTGGCGCATCTTGGCCATGCGGGCTCGGCGTGGGGCTAGTACCTCGTCGAGGGTTGGGGTGGCGTCGAGGGTTAGGCCGAGCTTGGCCGATTCGTCGGCGGGCATTCCGCCGGCGGGGAAGCCAAGGGGGTGGTACGGGGAGGCTTCCTCTAGGACGCAGTTGCCTAGCCAGGCGTCTGCGGCGAACAGTAGGTGGCGGTGGGTTTCTACGAAGGACCATTCGCCGGCTACCTGCTCGTGGAGCTTTTCCTCCGGTAGGAGTTTGGCCCGAGTGAGGGTTGCCTCCCACATGGTCTCGATGGCGTCCCAGGCGGTTCTGTAGTCGTCGGGGGTTTGCGCCTCGCGGGCTAGGGCGCGGGTTGGGTGGAGGCGGTCCAGTTCGGACTCGACGTACGCGGTGACGTCGACGTCGTTGACGGTCAGGCGCTTGAAGTCGCCGCCGAGGGAGATGTCGGCGCCGTAGCAATCGACGATCTTCAGGTTGGTGACCTCGCAGTCGCGGATCTCCAGGCCGGCGAGGTCGCTCAGGTGGATGCGGGCGCCACGGAACTGGTCGGTCTCGACATACTCAGCAGACATCGCAGCAGTCTGTCGCAACCGTCCGGTCAGCGCCAGGTTCGCCGGCGGTGGCGGTACGGCGTACCGGGGACTCAGAAGACTGAGTGATCGAACTGAGTGGATTCTTCTGTTGGAAATCTGGGCCGGAGCGAGGGAGGTTGGGGATATGGAATTCACTCAGCTTGGGCGTACGGGGTTGTCGGTCAGTCGGATCGTGTTGGGGACTATGAATTTCGGGCCGCATACGAGCGTGGAGGACTCGCACGCGATCATGAGTGCGGCTCATGAGGCTGGGATCAACTTCTTCGACACCGCCAACGGGTACGGGCGGGCGATCTACCCGGGGCGGACGGAGGAGATCGTTGGTGAGTGGTTCGCGAAGGATCCCGCCAACAGGCACAAGACTGTGCTGGCCACGAAGGTCTATGGGGACATGGGCGATGGGTGGCCTAACGAGGGGAAGCTGTCGGCGCTGAACATTCGGCGGGCGCTGGATGCTTCGCTGAAGCGGTTGCAGACGGACTACATCGATCTGTACCAGTTCCACCACGTCGACCGGGCCACTCCGTGGGAGGAGATTTGGCAGGCGATGGAGGTGGCGGTGCAGCAGGGGAAGATCCTGTACGCCGGTAGCAGCAACTTCGCCGGATGGCATATTGCTCAGGCGCAGGCCGAGGCGGCTAAGCGCAACTACACCGGGCTGGTCAGCGAGCAGTCGATCTACAACCTGATCGTGCGGGATGTGGAGCGCGAGGTGCTGCCGGCGGCGCAGGAGTTCGGGCTTGGCGTGATTCCGTGGTCGCCGCTGCAGGGTGGGTTGCTGGGCGGCGTACTGAAGAAGGACGTCGAGGGTGTGCGTCGACTCGAGGGCCGCGCCAAGGAGGCCGTCGAGAAGATGCGGCCGCAGATCGAACAGTACGAAGCGTTCGCCGACGAACTCGGCCATGCCCCGGGCGACGTCGCCCTCGCCTGGCTACTCCACCAGCCCGCCGTAACCGGCCCGATCGTCGGCCCGCGCACGATGGAGCAGTTGGAGTCCGCAGTACGGGCCGTTGACCTGAAGCTCGACGACAAGGCACTCGCCCAACTCGACGAGATCTTCCCGGGCTACAAGACCGCCCCCGAGGACTACGCCTGGTAGGTCTTAACCAGGCTCAGCAAGCCGGTAAGCCGTCAGGCTGCCGGCTTGTTGATTTTGGAGGTGGGGAGCAGACCGAGCAGGGCATCGGCGGCGAGAGATGCGGCCGAGCCGGTGGGGATAGCCACGGAGACTTGCCAGGAGTCGGCTGAGTTCGGGACAAGTGGCACTGTGACGTGGTCGCCGCGCTTAGCCGCAATACGTTCGGGGACCAGCGCTACGCCGAGGTTGTGACTGACCAAGGCGAGGAGTGTGTGGACGTCGTTGACCTCGATGGTCACCGGGTGCGCGACGCCCGCGGTCGTGAATGCGTTGTCGGAGATCGAGCGAGCGCCCCACGTGCGGTCGAAATCCACGAAGGACTCCCCTGCCAGGTCTCCGAGTGAGACCGCTGAGGCGGAGGCTAGGCGGTGTTCGGCTGAGCAGACCATGACCATGTCTTCGGTGGAGAGGGGGCGGAGGTCCAGGCCGTCGATGGGGTGTCCGGCGGTGGCTACGAAGGCTACGTCCAAGCGGCCTGAGGCTAGTTCTTCGAGCATGGGGGTGGAGCCGCCTTGGCGGACTTCGATTTCGACTGCTGGGTAGGCGGAACGGAACTTGGCAAGGAGGGCGGGGACGTCTACTACGCCCAGGCATTGCTCTAGGCCGACGGTTAGGTGGCCGCGGAGTAGGCCCTGTACTGCGGCTACCGCGTCCTTTGCTGCCTCGGCGGCTGCCAGGGTGCGGCGGCCTTCGCAGAGGAGGGCTCGGCCCGCCTCGGTGAGTTCGACGCTGCGGGTGTTGCGGACGAAGAGGGAGGCGTGGAGTTCGCGCTCGAGGGCACGGATCGAGGCGGACAGGCCGGACTGCGAGATCGACATCGCCTCCGCGGCCCGGGTGAAGTGCTTCTGCTCGGCGACGGCGACGAAATGCTCGAGATGCCTCAGCTCCATGACTCAGAAGTATAGGTGATTGGTTCCGGTCGATTCTTCGGCGGCAGATGTCACTGTGCGCGATGAGAGTGGCTTGTCCACAGGTTTCAGATCGTTCCGGGGCAGCGGGCAAACGTCCATATCTTCTCTGGCATGAACGACTTGACAGCAGACCAGCTCCGTACTTCGGAGGCCGACCGACTCACGAATCTTCTGGACTCCGCGCAGGGGCATCTGCTGGGCGGAACTCCGGACAAGGCGATCGCGATCTGGAAGGAGATGATCGCCGAAGGGGGCAATTTCGCCGACTGGGGTCGTCTTGAGTACGCCGACTATTTGTTCCGGCGAGATGAGGATGAGAAGGCTCAGGCCGAACTGGTTGGGCTCACCGATGGGCGGAGAGTGCTCGGCGCCCCGTGGTCTCTTGCCGGGGAGCTGCTGGAAGAGCGGGGTGAGCTGCAAGCCGCATTGTTCTTCTTCTCCACTGCGGTCAGTGCTCTCACAGCTGAGCAACGGAGCGCGGGCGCGCCGCTTTGGGCTCGCCAGCTCACGGCCAGCCTGCGCCGGGTGAAGTGGGCGTTGGAGATCCGCCTTGATGACCAGGATCTGGTGGCTGAGGCCGGTCCGGTGGAGCTGGAGGACAAATCGATCGACCTGCCGTACCTTCTGGGCAATCCACGGGTGATTAGCGGCCGCATTCATTTCTGGGCGCGCGACCAACTCGGGCACGCGGACTGTCTCTGGCCGCATAGCATCCCGGCGGACAGTGCCGACGAGTACTACCAGGACGTTGAGCGGGTACTTCGTGCGCATCCGAGCGGGCGGGTGCTGACTGTGCCGCGTTCGATCGGCACGGTCGACGACGACCCGGACCCGGCAGTTCGCGACGCCAGATCGATGGCGGAGGTACTGGCGCTCGTGAACCAGATCGACGAGGGCACGGTGATCGAGTGGCCACCGGGGCGCAATCAGGTCTGCTGGTGTGGGTCGGGAAAGAAGTACAAGGTGTGTTGCGGCGGGCCATATGCCACCGCTGGCTTATGAGCCCAGACGACGGTGTGCCGAGCGGTCGGAGCGATGTCGCAGGACTTCGTTGCGGTAGACGAGCCTTGCGTGGCGGCTGTGACCAGCGGGCAACCGATGAGCCCGCATTGGGGGTTGGCGGGAACTGGCGTTGGGGGTAGCAGGAGCTGGCCTTGCGGGTGGCGGGAGCTGGCGTTGCGAGTTGGCGGGAGCTGAGGTTGCGGGGCGCCGGGAGCTGGCGTTGTGAACGAGCGGGCGGGAGCGTGGCGCGAACGCAGGGTTTGCACGGAAGACGAATCCAAGAGGGTTGTCCGGCTTAGCAGTCGGTCGGCCGAATAGGCGCGCACGGCAACCAGATGCCGTCACCAAGTGGGCGACGAAGGAGGCCAAACTCGGAGGGGTGGGTGGGGGCTAGGGCCGTGTGAGCACGGACGGCTTGGCGCATGGTGGCCATGCGCGGCGTAGGCCTGGGCGTAGGCGTGGGCGTAGGCCTGGGCGTGGGCGTGGGCGTAGGCGTGGGCGAGTTGCTAGGAATCCCCTGTTGAGGACGGTAGTTGGGTTGGTGCGCGAGGGCGGCCGATCTGGTCGGTAGGGTGGGGGTATGGCTGATGAGTACCGCGTTGAGGTTGAGTTGGATGACGCTGAGCATGGGTTGTCGTTCTTGGAGCGGTTGCGGGCGGTGGATCTTGATCATGCGGCGGAGAAGCGGCTGGGTGGGCAGGTGACGGTTACCCGGGATGGGTCTCGGTTGCTGATTTATGCGAACACCGAGGCGGATGCTCGTGAGGCTGAGAAGACTGTGCGGGAGCTTGTTGCCGACGATCGGTTGAGTGCGGACTACACGTTGACCCGGTGGAGTCACGCGAAGCAGGAGTGGGTGGATCCGAGTACGCCGGCCGATGACGCGGATGCGCCTGAGCCGAGCTATGAGGGTGTTGAGACGCCTGATCCTCGGTATGTGGTGATGCAGGCCTACAAGCCGGAGTTCCTGCGGGATCTTGGGCTCTGAGAAGCCGGAGTTCCTACCAGCCGTCGGTCTCTGAGCGACGGCTGAGCAGTCTGCTGAGAGGTTAGGGCAGGTTGGGCGGGACGCAGGCCGTTTGATCAGGAGTTGCTGGGCGGCGGTGGTGTGGGGGCTGCCTTGGTTGGGGTGGCTAAGGCTCCCGGGAACTGCATCGAACGAGTTGCTTAGGCGGTAGGTGCTTCGGCTAGGCAGTAGCGGGCTTCGGCTACGACCTGTGGGTAGCGCAGCTGCTGAGGCTGAGGTGAGGACTTGGGAAGACCGCGCTTTGGCGGTGTCGTCTCCGCGGCGGACCCGGCGGAATTCAAGGCCAGCGCGGGTCGCGGGGGCGATCGTCGCGGCGGCCTCGACGGTTCAGTAGGCGGAAGCACGCCAGGTCCGTCGGTTCCTCGTTGAGGAGATAGCCGCGATCGCGGGCGGAATACCTGGGAGCCGACGAGCCAGCGTACGCAGGTATGAATCATGCCACTGGGGTTGGCTGGATACTGCACGTCCTCCCAGTGGCGCTCGACCAACTCGTCGATTGAGACCAGCGCGCGGGCGGACTTGTCGAAGGGCAAGTTTGCCGGTCGGAGCAGGTCCTTCGCGGTTCGATGGGTGTCCTGTTGACCGCAGGTGCGTCGACTGCCGAGCGCAACGGTTCGGTGACGGGTTGGAACAGATGGGGGTCGAGGAGCCTGCGGTGGTACTAGCCTCGGCGGGCGGTGGTGGCGTGCGGCGGGTCTTCGGCTGATGGCGCTGTCGCTCTGCGACTCTGGGAAAGCCGACGGAAAGGGGAATCGTGTCTCGACGGCGTGGTCTCGTTGCTGGTGTCGTCCTGCTCGCCGTTACGGTGACCGGATGCGCGGATGTGGCGGCTGATTCGGGTTCCTCCGGTACGCCGAGCGCTACCGCCACGTCCCCGAGCCCGTCGAGCAGTACGAGCGCCTCGAGTACGCCCAGCACGTCAAGCACACCTGGTACTTCGAGCACGCCCGGAGCATCGAACACGCCCGGTACGCCGACCACGCCAAGCACCCCACCGACCGTCAAACCCACGACCAAGCCGACGGTGAAGCCGAAGCCGCGCCCCATTTCGGCGTACGCGAAGCAGGTGGAGGCGAAGCTCGACGCGCTCGGATACCCCGTCGGCGATGTCGACGGCGACATCACGAAGCGGGCCAAGCAGGCATTGTGCGCCTGGCGCGAGACCAACGGCATGCCGGTCAGCCGTGGCGGGCTGACGGGAGCGGACGTCCGGTCGGTGCTGACGGCAACGAAGCGGCCGGCGGCGACCAAGGAGCCCGGGATCTACGTCAACAAGACGTGCCTGGTGCTGTACCAGATCGTCGGCAAGGAGATCCGCCGGATCGTCTGGGTATCGACCGGCGGACCGGGGTACGAGACGCCGAACCGGACCGGCAAGGTGTGGCGCAAGTGGGCGGGCGCCCACGAGAGCAGCCTGTACGACGACGCGTTCATGTACGACTCGCTGTACTTCCTCAAGGACCGGCCGGGGATCGCGCTGCACGGGAGCCGGGTCAACACGCTGATCAAGACGTACCCGGCGAGCCACCGCTGCGTCCGGGTGATGCGGCCGCAGATCCACCACATCTTCGAGGAGACCCCGATCGGGACCAAGGTCCAGGTCTACGGGGAGTACTGACCGCGACACCCACTTGATTTCCCGGCAATTGTCCGGGGGTTCCGCTATAACTTGTCGCATGCATGAAGACCTGCTCGACGAGGTGACATCGGACTGGAAGGCCAGTGGTGTCCTGCCGGAGTTGATCGGCTTGCTCCGTGACGTGTGGCGGACCAATCTCGATCGGCACGAACCGGCGCTGGGCGATGACGCGGTCACGCTTGGGATGGGGTCGGCGCGGAACTTCGCGAATCGGACCGTGCAGGAGTTCGCGCAACGGGTTGATGTGCGGGCGGATCTTCAGGGGAACTCGTTGCGGGTTGTGCATCTGGGGCGGATTCTGCGGGCGTCGAAGTTGCCGGGGAAGTCTGTGCGGGCGGATCCGTACTCGATCGATTGGGACTCGTCGGCGACCAGGCACGAGGGGCCGGCGGCCAACAGTCAACAGCTGGAGCTGTTCGAGGGCTTCGAGCTGCCGGAGGAGGAGTTGGCGGCGAACTCGGCTGCTGGGTCGCCGCGGTATTTGCATCTGGCGTGGGCTGGTGATGCCGAGACGGGCGATGTTGCTGTGCATGTGGGGTTTCCGCGGGACACGAAGGATGGCGCGGGGCCTTGGTTCGCGGTGAAGCTCGTGTACCGGGATCTGCCTGGTGACCAGCTGCCGATCGTGCCGGTGACAGGGTACGACGCGGATCGGTTCGATCAACGGCCGGTACCTCCGATTGCTGTCCGTCTCCGCGGTACTGACCAGCAGGCGGCCGCCAACGATGGCGCGTGAGCAAGACGCGGACCCGCAGAACAGCCGGTCCGCAAACGCTGCCGCACGCCTCGATGCGGGTGTCGAGGAGTCCGCGGGGGTGGTGGTTGACGTCGGCTCGGGCACAAAGGGGGCCGCCGGAGATCTTGTGCGGCTTGATGTCGGGGCTCGGGAGCGCCGGGCGGCGGGAGTCGCGGTGCGGTTTGATCCGTTGCGGTTGGCGTTGGCGCGGCGGCTTCGGGGGGTGCGGCGGGGTGAGTTGGCGGATTTGATTCGGGTGACGCCGGCGGCGGTTAGTCAGTTCGAGCGGGGGCAGACTCGGCCGACCTTGCCGTTGGTGGCTGCTATGGCGTTGGCGCTGGGTGTGCCGGGTGAGTTTTTTACGCTGGGGAGGTCGTTGCAGCCAGGGTCGGCTTCGAGTCCGCACTTCAGGAGTTTGCGGACTACGAGTCAGTTGCAGCGGGATCAGGCGTTGGCGTTTGCTGAGTTGGCTGCGGACGTACTGACTGCGCTTGAGCAACATGTCGAGTTGCCGCATCTGCTCTTGCCTGATCTGCGGGCGCCTGAGGCTCCGGATCTCGCGGACATCGCCAAGCTGGCGGCTGAGGCGCGGGCGCATTTCAACCTCGCGGCTGGGCCGGTGCCGCATGTGGTGAGGATGCTCGAGGCGGCTGGGGTTTTGGTGTTGCGGTTGCCGGAGATTTCGCAGTCTGTTGATGCGTTCTCGGCTCATTTGCCTACTCGGCCGGTGGTGTTGCTCAATCCGGCCAAGGGGGATGCGGCGCGGGCGCGGTTCGATTCGGCGCATGAGTTGGCTCATCTGGTGATGCATTTCGATGCGGCGCCGGGGTCGCGGATTGTGGAGAAGGAGGCCGACTCGTTTGCGGCGGAGTTCCTGATGCCTGCGGACGAGATCGTTGAGGAACTCCCCCGTCGGCTTGACTGGGAGAGGTTGCATCACCTCAAGCAACGGTGGGGCGTTTCGCTGAAGGCGCTCGTCTATCGGGCGCACCACCTCGAAGTACTGACTCCGAATGCCTATCGGCGTGGCATGCAGCAGCTCAACGAGTGGGGGTATCCGGAGCCAGGTCAGTTGACTGCGATCGAGGCGCCGACGCTCCTTCAGCTCACCTTCGAGTTGCTGGAGAAGTCCGGGTATGGGTCGGACGAGCTGGCCGATGAGTTGCATCTGCCCGCGCCGGTGCTGATGGAGATTCTGAAGGCTGGGAGTGATCCTCGACCACAGTTGAGGCTTGCTCAGGCCGGCCAAGGGCGGTGATCGGGGACCAGGGAGTCGACGTAGGCGGCCAGGCGGAGGGCGGCCAGGTCGTTGAAGCGGGGGGCGGCTATCTGGAGGCCGATCGGCAGGCCGGTGCTTGAGAAGCCGCAGTTGACGGTGGCGGCGGGGTGGGTTGACATGTTGTACGGGACGGTGAAGGCGATGTGCTCGAAGGGCTTCAGCGGGTCGTCTGTTGGGTAGGCGAGCTCGGCTGGGAAGGCCGTGATCGGTGCGACCGGCGAGAGGATGAAGTCGTACGTGGCGAAGGCGGCGTCGACGGCGACGGCCATGGCGTGCATCTGGGAGTAGCCGTGGAAGACGTCGAAGGCGGTCAGTTCGGTGGCGGTGGAGACCCAGCGGCGGATCTCTGGCAGCACTTTGGTGCGACGGCCCTCGGGGATGGCGTTGATGTCGTACGCCGAACGCACCCGCCAGAAGTGGTCGAGGCCGTCGAGCATGGCACGGGTGATGATCGGCGGGATCGGTTCGACGATGGCGCCGGCCTTCTCGAGCAGGGTTGCTGCGGCGGAGACGGCGGCGCTCACCTCGGGGTCTACCGGCAGGCCGAGGCCGGCGTCGAGCAGCAGGCCGATGCGGAGGCCTTGCGGGTCCAGGGCCGGGTTGTCGCTGTTGCCGTGGCTGGTGCTGTCGGGCAAGGGTGGGAGGGAGGTGTAGTCGCGGCGGTCGGGGCCGGAGATGACGGTGAGGGCTAGCGCGGCGTCGGCTGCAGTACGGGCTAGGGGGCCGATTGCTCTGCCTGGGTAGGGGTTGCCGACCGCTACTCGGCCGTGGGTGGGCTTGAGGCCTACTACTCCACACCAGCCGGCGGGGAGGCGGATGGAGCCTCCGATGTCGGTACCTAGGTGGATCGGGCCGTACCCGGCGGCCGCTGCTGCGCCTGCTCCGGCGCTGGAGCCTCCCGGCGTACGGGCGGGGTCCCAGGGGTTGCGGGACAGGTGGTGGAAGGTGGAGACGCCGGAGGAGAGCATGCCGTACTCCGGCATGGTGGTTTTGCTGAAGATGACGGCGCCGGATGCGCGCAGGCGGGCGGCGGCTGGGGCGTCATCGGTTGCTGGGGTCAGGTCTGCGGCGGCTGTTCCTTGCGGGACTGGGGTGCCGCGGGTGGCGATGTTTTCCTTGACGGTGACCGGTACGCCGTCCAGCGGGCCCGCCGGTTCCCCTGTACGCCACCTGTACTCCGAATCGCGGGCTGCCGCGCGGGCCGCCGTCGGGTCTGGCGCATAGAGGGCGCAGAGCCTGGGTTCCAGGGAGTCGACTCGGGCGAGTACGTCCTCCAGCACCTCGACGGGTGACAGAGAGCCTTCCTGGTAACGGGAAACGAGCTCGACGGCGGTCAGATCGGCGAGGCGCTCAGTCATCTTTGCTCCAGTCGAGGTCGGGGCTGGCGGTGGGGGCCGGGGCGGCGGCGCGTCAGTTCGGTGGGTCGAAGCGGCCGTCTACTGCGGTCCAGCCGCCGTCTACGTGGAGGACGCTGCCGGTGACGAAAGTCGACGCGTCGGAGGCTAGGTAGACGACGGCGCCGGCTAGCTCGCCGGGGGTGGCCCAGCGGGCTAGGGCTGACTTCTGGGCGTAGGCGTCGTACCAGGCTGGGTTGGCTTTGATCTGGGCGGTGAGAGGGGTTTCGACCACGCCAGGGGCGATGGCGTTGACGCGGACCCCGTTGGGGCCGAGTTCGGCGGCTGCGGTGCGGAGGAGTTGGACCAGGCCGGCTTTGGTTGCTGCATAGACCGATTGGCCTGGTTCGACTGTGGTCGCGCGGATGGAGCTGAAGCCGATGATGCTGCCGCGGCCACGCGTCGACATCGGGCCGCCGAAGGCGCGGATCAGGTCGAAGGAGGCGCGGAGGTTGAGTGCGACGACGCGGTCGAATTCCTCGCCGGTGTAGTCGAGGATGCGCTTGCGGACGTTCGTCGCGGCAGTGAAGACCAGCACGTCGACGTCGCCGAGCTCCTGAGCAGCTCGCACGACTGCTTGCTCGTCAAGAACATCCAGCCGGTACGCCGTAAGCGTGCCCGCTCCGACATCGGTGCCGGTGCCGGTGCCGGTGCCGAGAGACGCTGTCTCCGTGGCGGCGGCCAGGTCGCGGTCGGCGGCGGTGACGCGGGCTCCTTGGGCGGCGAGGGCCAGGGCGGATTCGCGGCCGATTCCGCTGCCGGCGCCGACGACGACCGCGTGCTTACCGTCCAGCCGGAACAAGTTCGCGTAGTCGGTCATCGGGGAACCTCCTCGGAGTTCGCGATCAGGGCTTCGGGGGCAGGGGTTTCGGGCGGATGATCGCCATTCGGGTGGTGGTCAGTTCCTCGATGGCGAAGCGGGGGCCTTCGCGGCCGGTACCGGAGTCCTTGACACCGCCGTACGGCATCACGTCGGAGCGGAACCCCGGTACTTCGTTGACCACCACTCCCCCGACGTCGAGCTGATCGATCGCAGCGAAAGCGGTCTCGAGAGAGCTGGTGAAAACACTGGTATGCAGTCCGTACCGCGAGGCATTGACGGTGTCGAAGGCTGTCGCAAGATCAGGGACGGAACGAAGAGCGATCACCGGACCGAAGATCTCCTCATCCCAGGCCGGTTGCCCATCCGGTACGTCGATCAGCATCACCGGACCCAGTACGCCGTCAACCTGCGACCCGGCTGTCGCGACAGCGGCGCCTGCGCGCGAGGCTTGCAGCAACCAGTCCTGGACGCGGGCGGTCGCGCGTTCGTCGATGAGCTTGGAGATCTGGGTGTCGGGCGATCGCGGGTCGCCGACGATGACCTTCTGGATCCGCTCGTTGAGCGCTGCCTCGAAGTCTTTGCGGACCGATTCGAGAACTATTACGCGCTGGATGCTGATGCAGGCTTGGCCGGAGGCGTAGTAGCCGCCTCTTACGACGGCGTCGGCGGCCGCGGGGAGGTTGGCGTCGGCGGCTACTACCAGGGCTGAGTTGGAG
This sequence comes from Kribbella ginsengisoli, assembly GCF_039537185.1. Taxonomy (NCBI): domain Bacteria; kingdom Bacillati; phylum Actinomycetota; class Actinomycetes; order Propionibacteriales; family Kribbellaceae; genus Kribbella; species Kribbella ginsengisoli. Next base: position 107,648 of record NZ_BAABAA010000018.1, read on the forward strand.
CCGAGCTCCAGCAACACCTTGGTGGGGGCGGCGTCCCGGGCTATTTGGTGGCCGACGGTGGCCGAGCCGGTGAAGGAGACTGCGCCGATTCGGCGGTCGGTGGTGAGGGTGGCGCCGACCTCTGGGCCACCAGTTACTAGTTGGACCGCGGCAGGTGGGGCGCCTGCTGCGACGAGGGCTTCGCGCACTAGGTGGACTAGCCAGAGGGTGGCGAGTGGGGTTTGGGGGGCGGGCTTGATGATGACCGGGCAGCCGGCGGCGAGGGCGGGGGCTAGTTTGTGGGAGGCGAGCAGGAGCGGGTAGTTGAAGCCGGTGATGCCGACGACTACGCCGATCGGTTTGCGGATCCAGAAGCCTTGCAGGCCGTCGCCGCTCGGCAGGAGGTCGAGGGGGACGGTTTCGCCGTGGAGGCGGGCTACTTCTTCGGCTGAGGTCTCCAGGGTGAGAAGGGTGCGCTCCACCTCGACGCGGCAGTCGACGAGTGGCTTGCCTGTCTCTAGTACGAGGAGGTCGACGAAGGCGTCGCGCTGTGCGGCGAGGGCGGAGAGCGCTCCCTGGAGGGCGCGGCGCCTCACGTGGGAGGGCAGGCGGCCGACTTCGGCCCGGACAGAGAGCGCGTTCTCGAGGGCTTGGCGAGCCAGGTCGACGGTACCGATGGGAGCTTGGGCCACCACGCTTCCGTCGTACGGGAAATGGACGGGGGCTGTGGACGGCGCGGGGATCCAGCCGGAGCCGATCGGTAGACCTTCGGGGAAGTTCATTCGGCGGCTCCTTTCAGGAGGTCTGACGTGGTGGCGCCGGCCAGGGCTCGCGGGAGGGTGGGGATCGCGGAGACGAGGCGGCGGGTGTACGGGTGGGTGGGGGTTGCGTAGACCTGACCGGTAGGGCCGGTTTCGACCACCGAACCGGCGTGCATGACGGCTACCCGGTCGCAGACGTGCTTGATCACCGAGAGGTCGTGGGAGACGAAGACGAGGGTGAGGTTGAGTTCGTCGACGAGGTCGGAGATGAGGTTGAGGACCTGGGCGCGGACGGAGACGTCGAGAGCGCTCACCGGTTCGTCGGCGATGAGGATGCGCGGGCGCGGCGCCAGGGCGCGGGCGATCGAGATGCGTTGACGCTGCCCGCCGGAGAATTGGTGCGGATAGCGGTCGCCTGCGTCGGCCGACAGGCCGACTGCTTCCAGGAGCTCGCGAACCCGGGCGCCGGAGGCTGGATGGCCTTGTACTACGAGCGGCTCGGCGATGATGTCGCGCACTCGCATGCGGGGGTCGAGGGAACTCATCGGGTCCTGGAAGACCAGCTGCAGGTTCGAGCGGAGGAACTTGAGGCGGCGTTCGGGGAGGCGGGTGATGTCGGTGCCTTCGACAACCACCTGGCCGGAGGTCGGGCGGTCGAGGGCGGCGATGATGCGGAGAAGGGTCGACTTGCCGCAGCCGGACTCGCCGACTATGCCGAACCGTTCGCCGGGTTGTACTTCGAGGCTGACTCCGCGCAGGGCGTGGACGGGCGGGGTCGCCTTGAGCAACGAGGTGCGGGCGCGGGGATAGTCGCGGCGGACGTCGATCACGCGGATCACGGGCTCGCTGACGCCGGGTTCGCCGGGGCCGCGGTCGGCGGGAGGTGGGTTAAGCATGGGCGGGCTCCAACGAAGGAGCTGGGTGATGGCAGGCGAAGCCGTGGTCGGCCGTGCCTTCCCAAGGAGGAGACGAAGCGCAGGTGTCGGTGGCGAAGGAACAGCGGGTGCGGAAGACGCAGCCGGACGGGAACTGGCCGGCCGCGGGGACGTTGCCGGGGATCGTCGGCAAGCGGCCTTCGGCGGACTCCAGGTCAGAGGCGGCGAGCAGGCCTTGGGTGTAGCGGTGGCGCGGGTTGGTGAAGATCTCGGCGACTGGGCCGGATTCGACTACCCGGCCGCCGTACATGACGAGGACTCGCTGGCAGACGGTGGCGACTACGGCGAGGTCATGGGTGATGAACAGCAACGCGGAGGAACGGGCAGCGACGCCCTTCATGATCAGGTCGAGGATCATCGCCTGGACCGTCACGTCCAGGGCGGTGGTCGGTTCGTCGCAGATCAGCAGGGCGGGATCGTTGGCGAGGGCAAGAGCGACGACTACTCGTTGCCGTTGGCCACCAGACAGTTGATGCGGGTACGAGCGAGAGGTGCCGGGCAGGCCGACACGGTCCAGGAGTTCGGCGGCGGCCACACGGCCGGCGCGACGTCCGGAGACGGTGTGGTGGATGAGCATCGCCTCGGCGACCTGATCGCCCACGCGCATGGTCGGGTTGAGCGCGGTCATCGGCTCCTGGAAGACCATCGCCAGCGAGCTACCTCGCACCCGAGACATCTGGCGTTCGTCGGCGCCCAACAGTTCGTGTGAGACGCCCGCCAGCCTTACCGATCCAGCAGCATGAACGTCTTCGGGCAGCAATCCGATGATGCTCAAGGCCGTCAGCGACTTCCCGGATCCCGACTCGCCGATCAGACCGACCCGCTCCCCCGGCCCGACGGTCAGATCCACATCGGCGACGAGTGTCTTGTCCCGCACCGTCACCGTCAGCCCCTGCACCGAGAGCACATCAGCCCGCGCCTCATCGCGCAGTACGTCGGTCATCGCCGGTCCTCCAGCTTCGGATCGAACCGGTCGCGCAACCCGTCCCCGAGCAGGTTGAACCCCAGTACTGCGACAGCGATCGCCACCCCCGGGAACACTGCCAGCCGCGGCGCGCTGAACAAGAACTCCTGGCTCTCCTGCAACATCCGCCCCCACGAGGGAGTCGGCGGTGGCGTCCCATACCCGAGAAACGACAACGCCGCCTCGGCCAGTACCGCGATCGCGAACGACACCGAAGCCTGCACAGTGATCAGGCTCGTCACATTGGGCAACACATGCCGCAAAGCCACCGGAAACGGCCGCCGCCCGGCAGCCCGAGCCGCCAGCACGTACTCCGTCCGCATCACCTGCAACGCCCCACTCCGGATGACGCGAGCGAACGAAGGCACCGTAGCGATGCCGATGGCAACCATCGCCGTCAACGTACTCGCCCCGAAAACAGCCCCGAACATGATCGCCAGCAGCAACGCGGGAAACGCCAGCAACAAGTCGTTGCCCCGCATCACCACTTCCGACACCCACCGCGGACTCATCGCAGCGAAAACACCGACCGGTACGCCGATGACGGCCGCGACCCCCACCGCCACCAACCCGACGAAGAGCGTCGTCCGCGACCCGACCATCAGCTGGCTCAGCACATCCCGCCCGAACTTGTCCGTCCCGAACCAATGCGCCCACGACGGCGAGGCCAGCCGCACAGCAGGGTCCACCAGCGTCGCGTCGTACGGAGTCCAGACGAAGGACAGCAAGGCGACGACCACGATCAGCCCGACGATCGCCAAGCCGACAACGAGACTTGGATTCCACCGCCTCATCGCGCCACCCGCAACCGGGGATCCAGCGCGACGTACAGGAGATCGACGAGGAAGTTGACCACCAGCACGGCGACGACAAGCACCATCACCACGTCCTGCACCAGCAGCAGATCGCGATTGGACACCCCATCGAGCAACAGACTGCCGAGCCCCGGAATGACGAACACCCGCTCAACCACAACCGCCCCGATCAGCAACGTCGCCAACTGCAATCCGAGCACGGTCACCACCGGCACGGCCGCATTGCGCAACCCATGCCGCCACAACGCAGGAAACGGCCGCAGCCCCTTCGCTCGCGCGGTCCGCAGATAGTCCTCACGCAGCACATCGAGCACAGCGCTCCGCACATACCGAGTCAGCACAGCACCCTGTACCAACCCAAGCGACAGCGCCGGCAAGATCAACTGCTTGAGGAACATCCCCGGATCCGAAGCCGGCGGCGTCCACCCATTCGCGGGCAGCCAGCCGAGCTTCACCGCGAAGACCATGATCAGCAAGATCCCCGCGAGAAACGCCGGGACCGCGACTCCCAGTTGGGACAGCGCAGAGAGCGCCAGCCCAGAGAGCCGGCGATGGCGCGCGGCCATCACCGTTCCCGCCGGAGCGGCGAGCACCAGCGCGACGACCATGCCGACCACGACCAGCCAGAGCGTGACCTGAAAGCGGTCGGCGACCTGTGGGCCGATCGCGACCTTCGACACGTACGACGTACCGAAGTCGCCCTGCAACAGTCCGCCGAGCCAATCGAAGTACTGCGTGGTCAGCGGCCGATCCAGCCCGAACTGCTGACGCAACGCGGCGACAGCCTCGTCCGACGCGTTGACGCCGAGGGCGACCCGGGCCGGGTCGCCCGGGAGTACCGCCATGAATCCGAAGACGAGCACCGAGGCGACCGCGAGGCTGATCACCAGCACCGCGGCGCGCTCGACCAATCGAAGGATCATCAGGAACGGGCGAGCCGGGACAGATCGAAGGACTCGGTGATCGCGTTGGTGGGCAGGCCGGTCAGGTTCTTGTCGGCGACGACCAGGTTCGGCAGCAGGAACAGCCAGTCGGCGGCGGCCTGCTCGGAGATCCGGCGCGCGGCTTTCTTCATGTTGTCGACCTGCGCGGCCTCGTCGCCGGAGTCCGCCGAGGCGAGCAGGGAGACCAACGTCGGGTCGTCGTACCGGGTGTAGTACTTCGCGTTGAAAACGGCGCCAAGGTCGCGCGGCTCGACGTGCGCGATGATCGACATGTCGTAGTCGGCGTTCTTGAACACCGTGGTCAGCCACGCCGCCGGGAACTCGAGCTGGTCGATCGTCACCTTCAGCCCGACCTGCTCCAGCTGGCTCTTCACCACCTGACCGCAAGAGGTTGCATAGGGCAACGTCGGGAGCCGGAGCCGCAGCGTCGCACCAGCAGCACCCGCTGCCTTCAAGGCGGCCGTCGCCTTCGCCTTGTCGTAGGGCGCGACGCCGGTCAGGTCCTCGTACCACGGGTCGGTCGGCGGGACCATACTGCCGATCAGCTTGCCGCGGCCCGCGAAACACGTGTCCAGCAAGGCTTTGTGATCGATCGCCTGCCGGATCGCCTGCCGCACCCGGATGTCCTTGAACACCGGCCGCGAGTTGTTGAACGACAGCACGACCTCGCCGTTGGTCGTCCCCTCGATCACCTGGTACTTGCTGTTGCTGGTGAACTGGGTGAGAGCCTCCGGCGCCTGCACCGTGCCGATGACGTTGATCGTCCCGGTCAGCAGCGCGTTGTTGAGCGCCGTCGGATCCTTGAAGTACTTGAGCGTGACCTGGTTGAAGAACGGCTTCGTGCCCCAGTACCCGTCGTTGCGCTGCAGCACGATCGAGTCGCCGCGCTTCCAGCTGCCGAACTTGTACGGTCCGGTGCCGACCGGGTCGGTGGCCAGCTTGTCGATGCCGGTCTGGGAGAACATCGCGCCGACCCGGGTCGTCATCCGGAACAGCCAGCCGTTGCTCGGCGCGCTCAGCGTCACCTGCAACTCGGTCGGCGAGACGGCCTTGGCGGCGGACACGACGTCCATGGCCGACTTCAGCGAGGTCGTCCACGCCGTCTTCACCCGGTTGATGCTGAACACCGCGTCGGCCGCGGTGAAGGCGGCTCCGTTGGTGAACTTGGCATTGTCGACCAAGGTGAAGGTGTAGGTCTTGCGGTCGGGCGAGACGGTCCACGACTTGGCCAGGTCCGGCACGATCTTGCCGGTCTCATCCTGCTTGACGAGCCCGTTGTAGACGTTGCCGAGCAGCACCTGCGGGATCGCGGCGCCGTCGGTCGTGGTGAAGTCCAGGCTGGCCGGCTCGGCGACCAGGCCGACGGCCAGCGACTGGTCGCCGCCGGGAGACGAGCCTGGCGTAGTACCGGAGCCCGCGGAGCAGGCCGCGGCCGATGCGGCCAGTAGAGCGGCGCCGAGCAGCGCGATCGCCCGGGTGGAATACGACTTCACGCGAACTCCTCTGACCGTCATGCGCGCATTTTGCCTGGCCACGGGGTGACGGGCGTCGGCGGATCGCCGGTGGGCACCGGACCCGTAACTGGTCAGACCAGTGGACTAGGTATGAATAGGCCACTAGGTTTGTCGCTACCGAACGGACTGTCAAGCGATCGAGGTGACCGATGCCGAATTTCCAGCCGGTGCAGACGGTCCGCGCGTACCAGCGGATCGTCGAGCAGATCGAGGACGCGCTGGCCGACGGCTCACTGGCTCCCGGTCAGCGGCTGCCCAGCGAGCGCGAACTCGTCAGCCAGTTCGCCGTCAGCCGGTCGACCGTGCGCGAGGCGCTCAGGGTGCTGGAGAGCAACGGCGTCGTCCGCTCCCGGCCGGGCGACCCGAACGGCCCGGAGATCCTGCCGTTCTCCCAGGGCCCGCTGCGCAAGCAGATGACCCGGCTGGCCCGCGTCGACGAGCTGACGCTGAGCGAGCTGATCGCCTTCCGGATGATCATGGACGGCGCGGCGATCCAGCTCGCCTCCCGGCTGCGCACCGACGAGCAACTCGTCGAGATGGAGCAGACCCTGGTCGCCATGCGGGCGGCGATCGACGTCGACTTCGCCGCGTTCAGCGAGGCCGACGTCGCCTTCCACGAGGCAGTCGCGCGAGTCAGCCGCAACTCCCTGCTCCAGACCTGCAACGAGGTCGTGCGCGGCGTAGTACTGAGCCTGATCTCGGACAAGATCGCCCACGCGACCAACAGCCGCGCCCTCATGCTCGAGTCCCTACGCCACCACACCGAGGTAGTCGAGGCCATCCGAGCCGGCAACGGCCACGCCGCCGCCCGCCTAACCCGCCAAAACCTCTACGACTACTACGCCACCTACGTCCCAGCCCCCGAACGAGACCCCCTCCGAGCGCTGATCGACGACTGACTAGCGACTTGTTCGGCGGCTGACGCCCTGCAGGTTGCCAGCGGCCGAAAGAACTGCGTTCGACCGCCTTCGGGACCGGTCGCGCGCCTGGGCCACGCGGACAGCGAAGGCGGCGGGGGCGGAGAGATCCGGCCAAGTGGCTCGGACGACCTCGTAGCCGAGATCGCGGAGGGCATCTTCGCGGGCCTTCTCCAGTACCAACGGAGCCGAACCCTTGCCGGCGTACTTCAGCGCACCGTCGAACTCCACGATGACGCCCCACTCCTCGAACAGAAAGTCGACTCGTCCCACCAGGCGACCCGACAGGTCTCGGATTTCGGCCTGCAGGCGGGGCTTGGGCAATCCCAGGTCTGCCATCAACACCCGAAGGCGTGACTCACCCGCGGATTCGGAGCGTCCGTCGCCGAACTGCACCGCTCGGGTCGCGGTGCCGATGCCCGTCCGACCACCGAAGAGGCCCAGCGCCTCCGACAACTGCGCGGCTGTCGCGAGTTCTCGCCGCAGCGCTTCGTCAACGACCGAGACAGCCACCGGGTACGACGTACCGCGGATCGCCTCGACGACCGATCGCGGTGCCGGTGTCAGGCAGACCCCCTCGACCTCGACCGGATCCAGGACCGGCGGCCGCGGCGCGTGCTGACACATCCATCTGGTCGAGCGGCCGAGCCTCGCGAGATTGGTGAGGTGTACGCGGCTCAGGTCGAGATCGCCGATCTGGACACCGTGCAATAAGAGAGCCGACTGATGACTCAGAACTGCCCCGCCGCCGGCCTGATGGTAAGCGGCTTTCGCAGTACGAACATGTCGCCAGATCCTTTGATCCCAGGACGCCAGCAAGTCGTAGTCGACACCGACCTCCGCGTACACCCCGCGGAACAGCCTGACCCAGCTGCCGTCCTTGATCCGCAGGTGGATGTCGTCGTCCGAGTACCCGGCCGCCAGCACGTCCGCGCGATCGAACCAGCCACCACGCCTCGCCGCAACCGTCGAAAGTTTCAAGTTCATGCCCCACAACATGCACCCGAACCCCGCGCCCTCCACCCCCAAACCTCCACCCCTGTGGACAACCGGGCCCGCTGCCGCACACTCCCCGCAGGGCGAACGCTGTTTCTTCGGCGGCTGGCGGCCTGTAGGGCGTCAGCGGCCGAAGAACGCGTCAGTGGCTGCCGGATCGGCTAGTCCGCGTGTTCCAGGACCCGGATTCGGGGGACTTTCAGTTCCTTGCGGGCGTTGGTGGGCCAGTTGGAGCAGAGGAAGCGGGCTACCGTTTCGGGCCAGGCGACGACCACTACTTCTTGGCTCTTGGTGCTGTTGACCAGGGTTTTCAGGGCTAGGAGGATCTCGCCGTGGGTGATGGAGACGTTGACCCGGCAGTTGTTGTGGGCGCGGAGTCTTCTGGAGCTGTGTTCGATCACCGAGGCCAGGTCGAACTGGGGGTCGGCCAGGGCGGTCGCGGTTGAGGTGCGGCCGGGACTGGTACCGGCGGACAGGCCGGCGACGTCCGCGAAGCTGGAGCCCAGCAACGCCATCGGGCCGCCGATGCCCTCAGTGGGGTGACTGGAGACGAGGACGTGATAGTCGACCGTCTCCTCGAGCCTTGCATGCAGGGCGGCGACCCTTCTTGCGTCGCCCTCGCTCATCTCACGTTCGATGAGCACCACCACGTCGTACGTCATTCGTGGCTCCCTTCGCCACTTCCTTTGTAACCCCGCGCGCCAGCTTGTGCAGGCATGATCGCCGGGTTCGCGACAGAAAAGTCACAGAACTCTCATACCGACCGGTCCTGGCCGAGCCGCTTGCGGGTGCTCCCGACGAGCCGCATGAAGTCCGGATCCAGCGCGGCCAGCGCGGGTCCGAAGCCGTCCTGCTCCAGCATCCGGACGATGTTGCGGTCGATCGTCTCCCAGCGCCAGTCACCGTCCGCCTCACGGACGAGCCGCCCGAGCACGCCCAGGCAGCGTCGTACGACCCCCTCCGACCCAGGCAGCGAGGGCCGGAGCAGGTCCAGATAGAGCGCGTCGGCCACCTCGGCGTACCCCGGCGGCGTCAGCTCCCGGCTGTACCGGATGGCGTCCTCCACTTCCTTCGCCAGCAAGCCGGCGAGGAGCGGACGCGCCTCCGGTACAGCCATCCAGAGCCGATCAGCGAGGTCCGAGCCGAGGCTCAGCGCCATCCGTGCGTCGGTCAAGCCACCCCTCCGACCTGCGGATTCAGGTACTGGTCACAGATGCCGGCCATGTCGAACACACAGAACCCTTCCATCATCTGCTGCTTCGGGCTCGCTCCGGGCGTCGGGCCCCGGAAGATGTCGATGGCTATCGGTACCACGGACAGGAAGCCCATTCCCCGCAGGAACCCACGGGTCGTCGCGCCCTTGTTCTTGTAGACCGGACTCCGGCCGACCGGATTCTCCGGCTTGTAGTACTGCGCGTCGGTGACCTTGGTGTAGGCCATCTTCTCGGACGCCTTCTTCAACGGCTGCTCGAACTGGTCCTTGCGCCCCGGCTGCGAGTTCGTCGTCCGGGTCACGACGCCACGGCTGTCGGGCTGGTTGAGCGCACCCCACAACTCCTTGGCCTCGTTGATCGCGATGTTGCGTTCCTCCCCGCTCAGTAGCGAGCCGCCCTTGCCGCGGGCGATGTCGTCCTCGTCGATCAGGTCCACCAGGCCGGCGAAGTCCTGCGCGACCGACACGTCGTGGTAGATGCCGTGCGTCGCCCGGCCGGTCAGCAACTCGTTGCGCAACGCGTCAGCGCTCTTGCCGCTGCCGATCCAGTTCTTGTCGCTCACCTCGGCGTAGATGTGGTTGAGGTGATTTCTGCAGCTTCTGGTTGGTGACAGTGGGCTTCGGCGCCTTCGGCTTCTGCTGGATGTCCGGGATCTCGATGACCGTGGCAGGGGTCGGCGGAGGCGGCGGTGGTCCCGCGTGACCGCAGATGCAGAAGCTGCGACCACTGGGATCCGAGTACGTGACCGGATTGTTGTTGGAGTACGAGTACCCCTGCAGTTGCTGCGGGTCGGCCAGATCCATCACCGGGTCGACCGTGATGAACCGCCCCGTCGACGCCTCGTACTCCCGGGCGCCCAGATGGGTCAGGGCAGTGCTGTCGTCCTCTGTACCGCCGACGAAGCCCTTGCTCCCCGGGAAGTCGACCTCACTCCCCCGGGTCTCACCGAACGGTGTCTGCCACCGCCGGACCACTGCCTGCGAGTCGGCGCCGATCGCGATCGTCCCGGTGCCCTGGTGGTCGGAAGCGGTCCAGGTCAGGCCGGCCCCCGTACGGACGGCGATCGATTCGCCGGCGTGGCTGTAGTACCTGGTTGCGCGCAGTTGCCCGGTGGCCTCGTCGAGCCGCAGCTCCTCGCCGTTCAGGTAGAGCGTGCGCGCGCCCGGGTCGCGGCGGACCAGCCGGTTGCCGTCCGGGTCGTAGAGGAAGGTACTGCTCTTCCCCGCCTGGGTTGCCTTGGCCAGGTGGCCCTCGACGTCCCACTCCAGCGTCTGGCTGGTACCGGCGACCTTCCGCGAGGTGGTGTTCCCGGCGACGTCGTACCCATAGTCGTCAACACGATCCGCGCCAGTGCCGGTCGTAGTGACCGAGTTCAGTCCATGCGGCCGATCGGCACCCGCAGCCGGGTAGGCGTAGGTCTGGGTCGTGTTGCCGCCGGCAGCGTGCACGGTCTTGGTCTTGCGATTGCCGGTCGCGTCATAGCTGAACGATTGCCAGTACGGCGCCGGCCCGGCGAGCGCGGCCGTCGAGGGGTCACTACTGCAGCCACCACCCGGCGTCCAGGCTTCAGTGAGTCTCCGGAGGTAGTCGTACCGGAAGCACTGCACGTCGGCCGGCTTGTCCATCGCGGTATCCGAGATGGAGGTGATGTTGCCCGCCGGGTCGCGCTGGTAGTTGAGGTCAGCCTGCATCGGCTGGGTGACCTCGGCGTCGACGATCGTCCGGTTGAGCCGGCGGCTGCTGTCGTCGTAGTAGTTCGACAGCCAGGCCCGCTTGTCCCCTTCACCGAGCTGCATCCGCTGCAGCTCGCCGTACCGGGTGTACTCCGTGTTCTGCGCGTACTCCACAGTCGACCCGCCCATGCCGCCGTACGTGCGCAGCGGATGGCCGAGGTCGTCATACGTGTGGTTGAGCGTCTCCGCCGCCAGGTCACCGGCAGCCGGGTACGTCGTACTCGCCAGCGACCCATCAGCGTTGTACTTGCTCGTGCTGGCGTAGGACCCGGCCAGCTGCCCCTCTGCCTCGGGGATCGTGATCGTGGTCGTCGAGGGCTGATCCAGAGCGGTATAGGCATCGACGGAGACGGAGTACGCCTGCCCGTTGTCGTACCGGGTAGCCGTCGCCAGCTGTCCCTTGCCGTACAGCGCCGTGTCGTAGGTCCACTTCGACAGCACCGTGCCGTCCGCGCTCCCCGACCGGACCGTCAGCCGCCGGCCGAGCGGGTCGTAGCTGGTGAACAACTTGTTGCCCCTGGCATCGGTCAGCTGGGTGAGCTGCCCGGCCGCGTCGTAGACCATCGTCGACGCGCCCTTGTCCGGGTCGTCCGTCCGGACCTGGTTGCCGGCCAGGTCGTACTTGTACCGCCACGTGTTGCCGGCCGGGTCCTGGACCGTGCTGAGCTTGCCCGTCCGCGTGTAGGCGAACTTCGTCGTGTCGAAGCTGGTCGCCGTCTTGTGCTGCCGGTACTCGACCGTCTGCCCACGAGCGTCGAAGATCGAGGTGGTCGGGGTGTCCCCCTGCGGCGGTGTCACGCTGACCCCGTCACCCTCGTACTTCGTCGTCGTCCGCCACTTCTCCTGCACCCCGGCCTGGTAGATCCGGGCGACCGTGCGACCGGCGCCGTCGTACTCCGTGACCGAGAGCCCCGGCACATCGGCGTCACTCGACGTCCACAGCTCCGCGTCGACCGCGCCGTCGTTGTAGTACGGCTGGGTCTGCTTCCAGATCCGCCCCTGCGAGTCGTACCGGGTGTCCGTGATCAGGCGCCCGCCACCCACCGCCGGCGCCTGGGTCTGCCGCAGTCGCAGCAGCCCGTCGTAGAGCTGGTTGGTCGTGACGAAGCGATTGTTCGGGCCGAGCGTCGTCTCGGTGACGACCGTGGGCGCGTCGTTGCGGTACTGGTAGCTGAAGGTCTGGCTGGCCGGGAAGTTCGACCGCGGCCGGTTGGCCGGCCAGATGGCGATGACCCGGCCGAGTGCATCCACACTCGTCTCGGTCTTGCGCTGGTTCGCGTTCACCGTGAGCACGCCCAGACCCCAGGCAGGGTCCAGCGTGGTCGTCGTGGCGAATCCGGCGGGGTCGGTGATCACCGTCTTGGTCGCCGGGCCGCCGGTCGCCGGGGTGTAGACGGTCGTGGTCACCCGATCGAGGGCGTCGGACTTCGCCGTCTCCCGGCCGTACACGTCGTACGAGGTCGTCGAGGTCGAGTACGACGCCGGTCCGGTGGCCGGCCGGTCCACGAGCCGCTCGACCTTGGTCGCGTTCCCGACCGTCGGTACTACGCCACGTGCGTGGCCGTCATAGCTGGTGTAGACGTCGGAGACCGCGTCGTCCGGGAACACCGGCGTCTTGTCGCAGGCGACCGAGACCGTCTCGGCCCGCGACGGAAGGTCCATCAGCCAGAGGTCGCGGTTGCGGACGTACGTCGTACGGACGCATTTGTCGTCGTCGGCCTTGGTGACGTCGCCCAGGTCGTTGACCTCGATCGGGACACCGAGCTCGTCGTACTTCGTCTCCGTCTTCGTGGCAGCCAGCCGCGATCGTTGTCGAGCGCGGTCATCGTGCGCGACGACGCGGAGTCGACGATGTAGGACTTGAAGTCGCCCCGGATCGCCGTCGGACCCTGCCACACCGGTTCGTTGATCGTCTTGCTGACCACCTGGCCGGTGTCGCCGAGGTAGCTGATCGTCTCCAGCAGGAAGCCCTGCAGCCAGTCCTCGTCGTGGTGCGTGCCGTTCTCGGAGTCCTTGACGTCCACGGTGCGCGTGCCGTTGGCGAGGTGGTCGCCGTTCATCCCGCGGTAGAACCGCTGCTCGGTGACGACCTGCGGCCCGGACGGGTCGTCGGCCGTGCCCTTGCGGATCTTGACCCGCCCGAAACCACGGAACTCGTTCCAGGTCTTCTTGTCGGCCGGCACGAACTCCGAGTCGTCGTAGTGCCAGGCGGCGCCGTCGAGGTACTCGTAGCTGGTGATCTGCATCGGGTTGGAGCTGATCCGGTCCGACTCGGTCACCGATGCCACGACGTACTTGTTGAAGTAGTCCGTCCGCTCGGCGTGGTTCTTCTTCGTCCACCGGACCGGGAAGCACCGCAGGGTGTTCGTCTCGGCGTTGGTGGGCGGCGCCAGGCAGTCCGGCGCCGCGTAGTTGATCGAGGTCACGCCGCCGGTCTCGGAGACGATGCCGGTGATCCGGTAGCGGATGATCGGCGCGAGGTCGTCGGCCTGGTAGACGCGGTTGGCCAGCTTCGCGCCCTCGAAGGTGACCGGCGGCAGCTCGACCGGGGTCGCCCCGGCGAGGCCGGTGTGCTTGATCGACTTCAGCCAGAGCGCTGCCTTGCCGCCGTCACCGGGGTCGGGGAACTGCTGGTCGAGGGTCCACCGATCCACCTCACCCCACGACGATCCACGCCAGATCGAGGTGGTGATCGTCGACAGCCGCTGGGTGCTCCAGAAAGTCGGCCAGTAGTGGTCCTTGCAGGTGGCAGCGTCGCAGCGGTCCTCGAGCGCGACGTCCGGGAAGTTCTCCGGCTTGTCCAGCGTGCAGGTGCTACCGGGGACACACCGGTACGCCGTTGCGAAGTCGACCCGGCCGGTCGGCTGGCTCGACGCGCTGGTGTGCAGGCCGTACTCGATGTTCTTCAGCCAGCCGCCGCGGACGTACTCGACGCCCGGGTCCTTGAGGTTCTGGCCGTACTTGTTGGTCTCGGTCTCGTAGTTGTAGAGCATCACGTTGCCGTGCGGGTCGACGACCTTGTCGAGGTTCCATCGCCAGGCCTGCTTGCAGGACGACTTGTCGAAGGTGTCCCCGTGACAGGGCTCGCCGGTGTCGTCGCCGTACACGGGAACGGTCCAGGTCGACTTGGAATCGGACCGGGAGCCGAAGTAGTACTGCGTCCCGTCGGTCCCGGTGATGCGCCAGTACTCGCCGTCGGCGTCGCTGTTCGAAGCGCCGGTCAGCCGCTCGATCCGGGCGCCGTCGTCGCGCTTGTTGCGCCAGCCGTCCTTGCCCAGGATCAGGGTGCCGCCACCGCCGCCGTACGACGCGGTCGCATTGTCCGATCGCCAGCACAGGTCGGGGGTGTTCTGCCCCTTGGTGCTGCCGTCCTTGTCGTCGGCGCAGCCGCCGTACGAGCGCTCGACGAAGCCGGGGTCGAGCGACCAGCCGTCGCCGACCCAGGAGGCCTGGTTGTTGGTCGCGCTCGTCCGCCCGTCGACGGCCGACGAGGCGTAGCTCAGGGCGAGGTTCGGCTCCAGACCGCCAGGCGCGGGCGGTACCCGCAACGGGTAGTTCCAGGTGAAGTCACCGGTCTGCGCGGCGACGTCCCAGGTCGCCGAGGGAGCCAGCGGCGTCGCACCCGACGTGCTGCCACCCTCCTTGGCGCTCCCCGCCGCGGGCTGATCGCCGTGCAGCTGGCGGCTGGTGGCTTCGTCCACCGGCCGCGGTGCCATCGACTGCTTGCCGACCGGTACGGACGGGACGTTGGTCAACGGGACGGTCGGTCCGGTGGCCGCCGCGGCGATCGACGGACCGGCCGCCTGGGTCACCCCGACCGCCACCATGATCGAGGCCATCGTCAGCGCGACCGATTTCTGGGCGCGCGACAGTCTGATACGGCGCATGTTCTTCCTTCCGGCGAGACGCTGGTCAGGCGAAGATCGGGGCAGTGGCGGGCAGTGTGGTGAGGACGAAACCGAGCTGCTTGTCGAGCGTGAAGCCCTCACAGTTCTGCTGGAGGGAGACGAACTTCTCCCCGTTGATCGCACACCGGTAGATCGGCTGGCTGGTCAGCCCGGCCGGTGCCGCCGGCCAGATGTTGCCGGTGGCACCCAGTACGGTCTTGCCCTCGCAGTCGGCCTGGTCGGACAGGAAGTTGTCGACCCCGTCCCGGCAGGCCATCAGCGGTTCCGTTCCAGCAGTGGCTGCCTTGGCCAACCAGCCTTGCGGGCCCTCGAAGCGGTAGCCCGGATTGACGTCGAACGTAGTACTGAGGTGATCGACAGCGGTCGGACTGTTGTACCTGGCCAGCCGCCCGTAGGCGAGCGTGTAGCCAAGTACCTCGGTCTGCGTCCCGAGCCCCTCGCAGTCGGACTGGAGCGAGTCGATGCCCGAACTGCAGTGGTACAGCGGCAGCGTCGACAGGTTGGTCGGCTTCACGGTGTACACCCGGCCGAAGTCCAGCACCTTGGTGTTCTCCCCGGCCGCCACCGGCGCTCCGAGCGACCGCTCGAAGTGGTAGCCGGCCCGGACCGGAGCATCGGTGCTCCCGGTGTAGCGATCCCCGGCCGCGTTCAGGAACCGGGCGATCTGACCACCGGGCGGCTGCGGATACACCGCCCGCAAGGCGATCTCGTCATCGGTGACGATCCCCTGCTCGGTCCGTACCTCGTCGATCAGGCCGGTGAAGTAGTCGGCCGGTGCTCCGTTGACCTTGGCCCGGCCGATCGTCAGACCGCCCCAGGCGTTCAGCACGGTCACGTCGTCCTTCGTACCGGCCAGCTCTCCGTTGACGTACAACCGCAACTGGTGCGCCGCGTAGTCGTTCACCGCGACGAGATGCGTCCACTGGTTCAGCACCGCCGGCTTCGCGGCCACCGCGTACTTCGAGGCCGCCCCGTCCGCATCCTGATCCGCCGTACCGAAGACCCAGCGCGCCTGTCCCGGCCGGTACTGCAGGACGAACCCGCTCATCCGGTCGCCGTCCTGGGCCATCACCGTGGCGACCTTGTCGGCACGCGTCAGCTTGGCCCAGGCCGAGACGGTGTAGCTGTCCCGGGGCGGAGCGTTCCAGTACTGCGCTGTCGCAGCACTCGCGCCGTCGAGTTGCAGCGCCTGCCCACCGACCTGGCCGACCGGGTACGCCGGCGTGCCGCTGGTCGTCGTGGGGTTGTTGCGGAACGACCAGTCCCGGGCCGTGCCGTCGTCGAAGCGCCAGAAGCCCATCATCGCGGCCGCCGGGGCGTCATGCACCTTGCGCATCTCCCCGTCGGACAGTGCCCGGTTGTACAACTGGACCTCGTCGATGCCCCGCGGGAAGTAGTCGACCGGCCCACCGTTCCACTTGCCCCGGCCGATCGTCGTCGCACCCGTGGAAGCCAACGGGGTGACCCCGACCTGGGCCGCGGACAGCGCTCCGTTGACATACAACTTGAGTTGCTTGAGCCCCGCGTCGTACACGAGACCGACGTGGGTCCACAGCCCGTTGGAGACTTCCTGTGCCGACGTCAGCAGTACGTTGGCGGGGTTGTCCTGGTCAGCCGAGGGGACGATGACCGCCCACCGGTTGAACTGGCTGTTGTACTGCATGAGGAAGCTGCTGACCCGGTTGCCGTCCTGGGCGACGATCGTCCGGTTGCCCTGGCCGGGAAGGGTCAGGTAGACCCACGCGGAGACGGAGAAGCTCTGCGCGGTGTTGAGCACCGGCGCTGCCGTCTCGGCGTACCCGCTGGTGCCGTCGAGCCAGCCGCTCGCCCCGGTCCGGCCGCCGGTCCAGCCGGTGCCGCCCTTCATGGTCGCCGTCTTCCCGTTGCCCGAGGCATCGGCGATGGTCGTGCCGGTGCCTTCGTCGAACTTCCAGTAGGCCGCCGGGTCCTTCGGCGCGACCGGCGTACCGCCACCAACCAGCGGGTACGACGCGTACAGCGCCTCGATCCGCGACTTGTCCAGCCCACCGGTGTAGACCCGGACGTCGTCGATCTGCCCCGGCCAGTACTCCGCGGCTGCGCCGTCCACTCGGCCCCGTCCGAGCTGCAGCCCGCCCGTCGCCTTCCACGGCTGATTCAGTGTGCCGTCGCCCTGCCGGGTCGCGTTGACGTACAGCCAGATCTGCTGCGCCTTCGCGTCGTAGACGCCGACCAGATGCACCCAGTTGTCGAGGTCGGACTGCACCGCCGAGACGGCCGCCTTCGTCACCGTGCCGTCGGCCTCCGGCATCTCGAACGTCCAGGCGCCGAACAGGTTGTTGTCGACGTCGGTCACATGGCCGAGCCGGAACTTGCTGGTCGCACCGCCGTCGAGGCTGACCGCGGTCAGCCGGCACTGGAACTCGGCACCGGGGTCGCAGATCTTGCGGAGCTTGACGAACGCCGAGACGGTGAAGCTCTTCGAGGTGTCCACGTCCACACCGGTCGTGGTGGCCGAGTCGTCCACTCCGTCGAAGTCGAGCGCGTTGCCCAGGTGCCCGGCCACGTGGCTCGCTCCGGTCAGTGTTCCGGCGCGGGCGCCGACCGAGTCTGCCGCGGCGGTACCGCTCGGCTCGTCCAGACGCCAGTTGTGCGCCAGGGTCAGATCCCGCCCGGCCATCGCGCGGATCTCGTCGGCGAACAGCACCCGGCTGTAGACGTTGACGTCATCGATGGAACCCGGGAAGAAGTCGACCTTGTCCCCGTTGCCCCAGGTGGCCCGGCCGATCTGGACAGGTCCGGCCGCATAGTCCCAGGTGTGCTTGTAGGCCTGGGTCCCGGCGAGCACGCCGTTCACGTAGATCGAGATCAGTCCAGCTGACGCGTCGTACACGCCGGCCAGGTGGGTCCACGCCCCCAGCTGCGGAGCCGGTCCGGTCGCTCGGGTCTCGGTGCAGTTCCAGCTGGCGTCGCAGCTGCGCATCGCGACCACCCACTTCTTGTCCCAGGCCAGGTGCATGTTGAAGGCACTGATCCGGCCCGCGTCCTGGGAGACCACCGCGGCACCGTGGGCGTCGGAATCGAGCCGCACCCAGGCGGTGGCCGAGAAGCTCTGCTTCAGGTCGAGAGCGGCCGGCGCGGAGACGTGCGCGGTGGTGCCGTTCAGCTTCAGCGACAGGTCGCTCGGCGCGGGGTTGGCCGTCTGGCCACCGGCCCAGGCGACGCCGTCGCCGAGGGTTCCGTTCAGTGCCGGGGTCCGGCCGGAGGTGTCGTTCGCGTTGCCGTCGAGCTTCCAGCTGCCGGCCGTGACGTTGCTTCGGGCAACAATTCCCTGGAGCTCGGACTCGGACAGCTCACGGTTGTAGGCACGCAGGTCGTCGACCGAGCCCAGCCAAGGACCGGTCAGGGTGCCACCCCACTTGCCCCGGCCGACGGTCAGCGGCCCGGTCGCGTTGAAGCCGGCGGTCTGCGCGACGGTACCGGCGAGCTTGCCGTCGACGTACAGCTTGATCTGGTGGGCCTGCGCGTCGTAGACACCAGCCACGTGAGTCCAGACGTTGAGCTTCGCCGTCACGTTGGACAGCACCTGGGCATCGGCCGCACGCGGTGTGCCGGTGTCCGCCGACGGGGACAGGAACTCCCACTTGCCGACGCCGCTCACGGTGCGATAGCTGAGGAAGAACGCGCTGTTCACGGTCCCCTCGGCCGACATCGCCACCAGGGCCTGGCCCTCCGGCGGCGCCTGGGTCAGCTTCACCCAACCGCCGACGGTGTAGCTCTGGTCGGTCCGCATGACCGGTCCGCTGGTCGCGGCGAAGCTGTTGATGTCGCCATCCAGCTGTACTGCGCCACCCACGGCACCGCCGCTCGTCGGACCGGTCAGCGTCGCGTGGCCGTTGAGCACCAGGTCGGAGCCGCCGTCGACGTCGTTGCGGGCGGTGGTACCGGGCAGGTCGTCGAACTTCCACTGGCCGGTACGGACGTTGTCGCGACCGACCGAGGCGCGGACATCGGCGTCGGTCAGCGCCCGGTCGAAGACCTGCACCTCGTCGATCGAGCCCTTGAACCAGTCGCCGAAGTTGCCGTTCCACTTGTCCCGGCCGATCGTCAGCGGACCGCTCGCGTGCCAGGCGTAGTTGGCCGGTACCGGCGCTTCGCTGACCTTGGCGCCGTTGATGTACAGCCGCAGCTTGTTGGCCTGCTTGTCGTAGACGCCGGTCACCTGACTCCAGGCACCGATCGGCAGCGCCGGCCCCTGGGCCCAGACCGCGTTCGGGCTGTCCTTGTCCTCGCTGGTCAGCTGGAAGGTCGTCTTCTCACCCTCCGCGCGGTAGTTCAGGTAGAACGAGCTGACCCGATCGCCTTCCTGGGTGGCGATCGCGGCCACCCCGTCGGTGACCGGCAGCGACTCCGGCTTGACCCAGGCGGACACCGAGAAGCTCTGGTCGGTACGGACCGCGCTCGGCGCGGAAACCGAGTCGTCGAACCCGTCCAGCCGGATCGCGTTGCCGAGCGCGCCGGTACCGTACGTCGGTCCGCCGGACACTGTCCCGTCGTGGTCACCGAGGAACGCGGTGTCGTCCGCGTTCCCGTCGAACGGGTACTGCGAGTACGCGCCGTTGCCGGCCCGGACGTAGATGTGGTGGGTGGTGACGGGGCTCTTGTTGCCGGCCCGGTCGACGCTCTGCACGAAGATGTCCTGCGGACCGTCGAAGTCCGGGGTGAACGTCGCAGTCGCCGGTCCACCCAGCGCGCCGGTCGCATCGACCGAGTTGTCCGGCGGGTTGACCGTTCCCCACAGGTAGTGGTCGACGTCCGCCGTGCCCGCGTCGGGCAGGGGCTGCGATGTGCGCTCGAAGGTCAGCGTGTCCGGTACGCCGACGCCGCCGTGCCAGCGGTTGTCCTGACGGTAGAGCCCGGCACTCACCTTCGGTCCCGAGGACGGCGCCGTCTTGTCGACGATGAACGGACCCGGCCCGTGCACGAAGGCGCTGGACGCCAGGCGCTGGCCGTCGTCCTCGTTGGTGTCCCAGCCGCGGACGTACCACTCCATCGTCTTGCCGTCAGTCAGGTTGACCGTGGTGTCATGCGTCGCGCCGTTGGCCTGCAGGCTTCCGTACCGCGTCTCGAGGGCGCCGTTGGTGTAGATGTCCCACTGCGGCAGCACGCTGTTGCCGTCCGGGTCGGACAGCCCGGCGATCAGCCGGATCGAGTTGCCGGCGAAGTACTGCTTGCCCGCGCACCACTTGCAGGGGCTGGCCAGCGCGGGGTCGGTACGGACCGAGCCGGGCGTGTTCGGGGACGCGTTGAACCTGATCCGCAGCTTCGTGGACGCCGGGTCGTACTTGCGCCAGAACGACGAGTCGCCCTCGTTGCCGGCCTGGATGTAGTACGTCGACAGTCCACCGGGGTTGATCTGGTTCGTCGGCAGCCCGAAGGAGAACGGCTTCCAGCCGCCACAGCCGCCGTTGTCGTTCGCGCGGGGCGCTGAGGCGCCGGCGATCTCGGGACCCTGCGGCATGTTGTTCCAGGTCGTACCGCCGCCGACCGCACCGCTGACGTGCAGCGTGTGCCAGCTGTCGGTGCAGTTGCCGCTGTGCACCACGGCCGTGTCGAGCCAGACGCCCATGATCGCCTTGCCCTGCAGGATTCCGCCCGCGCCGGTGTCGAACTGGAAGTACGAGCGCGCGGTCCCGATGCCGTTGCAGCCGCTGAAGTTGCACAGACCGACCTGGGCGACCGTGTTGCCGCCGGGGCTGGTGTTCGGATAGGCAGTGCCTGCCTTGCCGGAGACGACCGAGGTCCAGAAGTTCTTGTCATAGGTGGCCCAGTTCGGGTCGACCGTGATCGGGAACTTCGCCTTCGGGTCGGTCATCAGCTTCAGGTCCGGGGTGAGGGCGAGCTGGCCGGCCTTGATCTCGACCTTCGCGACCGAGCGCAGCGTGCCCGCGTCCCACATCGCCGACGGCGGTGCGGTGAACGCGATCTGCCCCTTGGCGTCCTTGGCCTCCAGACCCCCGGTCTTCGTCGTCGCGACCGTCAGGCCGGTCGTCTTCAGACCGAGTTCGACGCGGGTCAGCTTCTTGGCCGCTTCCGCGTTCTTGACGACGAGGTGCTGCGTGTAGCCGGAGGCCTCGGCGGTCATCACGAGGTCGACGCCGGGGAGGACTTCCTTGTACGTCGCAGTTGCGCCTTCGAGGTCTGGCGTCGGCAGGTTGGTCGGCCAGGTCAACGCCAGACGCTTGCCGTCCTTGCCGAAGGCCACCAGCGGGGTCGTCTTGCCGCCGCCGGAGAAGCTGACGTCGAGGGTCGCCGCCTTGGGGCCGACCGAGCCGTCGGTACGGCGTACCAGGTCCGTCTCGACGCCGACCCAGGAGTCGCCCCGCTTGACCCGCACGGGGACCGGCGACAGCTCGAGGTTCATCGCGCCGGTCGGGTCGGCGAAGACGGTCTGCTTCTCGGTCCGGAGGTTGGTGACCTCGACCTTGGAACCCTGCCGGCGAGCGGCCGACCGGGCCCCCTGGACGTCGGGTGCACCGGCGACCGCCTTCGGCTTCGGCGCCGTCGCCGCCCCGGCGGTTTGGACGATCGGTGCCATCGGCAACAGCGCTGCCAGCATCGCCACGGTGATCGCTCCGGCGACGCGCCTGCCCAGATATCCCTGCAACGGACCCACGGCCCACCCCTCCAGTCACGGCAGGCTGTCACCCCGACAGCCATCGCCGGAGAGGACGCTAGATGGGCGAGGACCGCGGCGCATCACATTCGACCGACGCTGAAAGGGGGACCGTCGGCAATCGATATCCGGCGCTGCTACCTCACGTCCGGCTCCGAGTTGCGGGCGCTACTGCATCAGATCCGGGACCTCCTCCGCGCGGATCCGGCCACGGTCCTGGCCGATCGTCCTCGCCCGTGCCCCGCCCTGCTGCTCCCCCGGACGGACGCCTTGCGGGTCTTGAGGTCGCCGGTGGTGCCAGTCGGTGAGCGCCTGGTAGGCGGCCGCGACGGCCAGCAACCGCTCCTCGCCGAACGGCTTGCCGCCCAGAATCGTGCCGATCGGCACTCCGGCCGAGCTGAACCCGATCGGTAGGGCCAGCTCAGGGAGGCCGATCGAGTCGAACGGGTTGGGACTGGTCTGCACCACGACATCGCACTGCGCGAACAGGTCGTCGAGCACCCGTCGGAGCAGGAGCACCTTCGCGCGCTGGCCGATCAGGTATTCGTCGGCGCCGAGCAGCGCGCCCTGGAGCCAGCCCGTCACCGAGACGCCGAAGCCACGCAGGTCGGCGCGCAGCATCGGGAGGAACGGCTCGCTGCGTTCGGGGAGCCGGACGTTGTTGAAGGCGGCGTTGGTCAGGACGTCCCATTCGTCGGGCAGGGTGACGTCGACGACGCGGAGGTCCTGGACGTCGGCCAGGGTGTCGAGGGCGGCTCGGCGGGCCGCTGCCACCTCGGTGGTTCCCGCGGTGAAGCCGGGGATGACGCCGACCCTGGTCTTCCAACGGACGCGGACTTTGCGGTTTCGGAGTACGGGGGTGGCTGCGGTGATCAGGTCGGGGACCGGCGGGAGGCCCTGGGTGCGGGGGTCGTTCGGGTCCTCGCCGGCCATCGTGGTGAGCATGATCGCCGCATCCATGGCGTCGCGTGCGAGCGGGCCGGGGTGGTCGCGGGTGTAGCTGAGCGGGACGATGCCGTGCAGGGAGACGCGGCCCATCGTTGGTTTGAGACCGGTCAGGTTCTGCGCGTTCGACGGCGCGATGATCGAGCCGCCGGTTTGGGTGCCGACGCTCGAGGTCGCCATCCGGGAGGCGACGGCAGTGGCGGATCCGGAGGACGAGCCGCCTGGGTCGGTGCTCGGGTTGCCCGGCGTCCAGGCGTTGACCGTGGTGATCCGGCCGTCGGGTGTGGTCGCGCGGGTGGTGGCCAGCGGACCCATCTGGGTCTTGCCGATGACGATGGCGCCGGCCGCTTTGAGTCTGGTCACGGCGGTGGCGTCGAAGGGCGGGACGAACTTCTCGAACAGGTAGGAGTTGGCCGTGGTCGGGATGCCGCGGGTGTAGTAGTTGTCCTTGATCGCCAGCGGGATGCCGTGGAGTGCGCTTCTGCCGCGACCGAGCTGCTTGGCGCGGGCGAGGGCCTCGTCGGCGAGGACGAGGTTGAACGCCTGGTAGATGCCGTCGTACGAGCCGATGCGGGCGAGGTACGCCTCGAGCAGCTTCTCGGGCTTGAGGCGGCCGGCGCGGATGAGGGTGGCGGCCTCGGCGATGGTCAGCTCGGTGATGTCTAGTTGCGCTTCCGGGCGGACGGTGGCGGTGGCGGTGGCTTGTGTTGGCGTGGTGGGCGGGCCGGCGTACGCGATCTCGGGGAGCGCGACGGTGCCGACGGTTGCGACGGCTGCGAGGGCGCTGGCGCGGTGGAGGAAGGAGCGGCGATCGACGCGGGTGTCCTGCGGGGCGTCTTCCATCAGGACTGCCGTTTGATGTCGATGGACGGGTAGAGCGAGGGCGGCGAGAGTTGCTGGGCCAGTGCGGCCCGGTCCTCGTCACCGTCCAGGCCCGGTACGGCGAATTGGTACGCGGCTAATGGGGCGACGGTCGTCCGGACGAAGCTGCGGAGGCCGGCCAGCGCGGTGTCGCGGCCCGGGCTGCCTGTCTCGGGGTCCGGCTGGGTGCCGGGTGGGAGCTGATCGAGATCGATGCCGAGGGAGGCGAGACGCGCGCGGATCATCACGTCCAGCTCGGCGTCGGTGGGTTGGCTCAACGTCACCGGAGTACTCCTCAAGTCTGCGGCGGAAACCTGCAGACTCGTTATGTCACGACATGTGAGTCCCCAGGTTTCGCTGACGTCGCGGCGGTGTTAAGGGTGCACGGGAAAGTCTGCTGCCCGGAGGGAGGGACCGCCAGCCCATCAATCGAGCCCACCTTGCCATCGGCACCGCCGTCCGGCAGGCATCGAGCTGCCCCATTGATGGCCTGGCGGTTCTGCCCCGCCGTCAGGACCCTGTCGGGCCGCTGACCAACCGGGGGCAAGCAGGCGCGGTCACCATGGCCGCAATCGAGCAGACCACCCGCCAGAACGGCGAGTCACTCCCGGCGGCAGGCGCCGCGCCCCCAAACGCTCGACGCCCGCCGTCCCCATCGCTTGGCTGAGCTTGTAGTCAGTGGGTCGGGAGGGTGGCTCGGGTGTCCGGAGCGAGGGTGGTGAGGAGGTGGGAGGCGTCGATCAGGTTGAGGTTGGCCGGGTCGAGCAGGTGGGGGTGGAGGGCGTAGACCTCGGCACCTGACTTGGGGTCGATGTCGCCGTTGACGACCGCGGCGAAGTCGGCGCGGTTGGCGGCGTCGAGGTCCCAGTGGCGGTCGGGCTCCAGGCGCGCGGTCAAGCGGCGGGCGAAGCCGGCGACGTCCTCGGTGTCGCCGCGCAGGTAGCCGACAATCGAGTTGTCGGCGCAGCGGACGACCACCTCGTTGGTACGGGCGGCGGCATGCCAGCAGGACAGCTCCCACAGGCTGACCCGATCACCTGCACCGTGGACTTCCTCCATCGCCGCGGCCATCAGCGCGATGTGACCGCCGTACCGCGCGATGTTGTGCCCGTACCCGGCTGCACTGAGGTTGACGTCGTACCAGCGAAGCTCCTTCGTCCGCAGGTCGATGCCGAACGGCAGCAGGATCTTCGCCGGCCCGGTCAGGTCGAACCGCTCCTCCACCGCCACCGGATCGAACAACCCCGACGGCTGCCGCATCACCCCGACGAAGCCACGCTCCAGATGCTCGAAGGCGACGTCGTTGTAGCTGAACACCACCGGCAGCACGTACCGGCCGCCAACCCGCTGCACCGCGACGAGATCCAGGTCGACGAACTCGGTCGCCCCCAGCGGCAGCGGCGCCGACGTCAGATCACCCGAGTGCACCAACGCGTCCTGATCGAACCGGTACCGCGTGTAGTCGCACAGCCCGACGAACGCCCAGTCCTCATCGAACACCGCCACCGAGAGATCCAGATCGACGCGCCGCCCCTCGGGCTCGACCCAGTGCAGGAAGAGCCGCAGCAGGTCGTCCTCCGGAATCGGCTGCGAACTCCCTCGGGTCATCCGCAGCAACGAGGAGGACGCGCTCCGCTCCGACCCCGGCGCCGAGAGCCGGGACAACTCCTCATCCAGGAACGCCCGGCGCACCCGCGGCAAAGCCGTTGCCCGACGCAACAACTCCCCCACCAGTACGCCGCCCAGCGCGGCGGCCAGCTCGGCCGGCAACGGCTCCCGCTCGTCCACGACGGTCCAGATCCGCGTCGCTCCCCCGCGCGGAAAGAACAGGCGCAGATCGCCCGGCGGCGTACGAACCTGGCCGAGCGCAGCCGTCAACACGACCGGCGAAACATCCGACACAGCGGTCGCGGCAGCCTCGACCAAGGTCGCCTGCGAGTCCCCCGGCATCACCCGAGCCAGCTGCGCCAGTCGCCGCAGCATCTCCCCCGGCCTCGCCCGTAACAACTCCAACGCCAACTCGGGCCGCCCATCCGCCAACGCCCCCTCAACCCGACTCGCGAAGGTGCTCATCACCAGCTTGCTGCCTTCGAGCCGGATCAGCGGATGACGGGCCGCCTCGCTCAACACCGCCCGTCCCGCCGGGGTCGTCGCGTCGAGTTTCGTCTTGCGCAGGACCGCGAAGGCAAGCGCAGCCCTTGGATAGCTCGCGGCGAACTCGAACGGGTGCAGGTTCTCCGCGACCCGCTTCCACGCGCGCTCGTGCCGCAGCATGTCCTCGACGAGCAACTCGACCGGCAACCGATCCAGCCGCCCCAGCACCGTACGCCGAATCGCCCGAGGCAACGATCGCCGTCGCAACGGCGGCGTCCGCAACCCCGGATCCGCCATCATCAGCACGTACAGCAACCGCAGCGCATCCGTCGCCGTCTGCACCAGTTCGTCAACCAACGCAGGGAATCGCGGCATCAACTCCGCCAGCACGACCGCCCGCGTCTCGCGCACCGGAATCACGTCCGGCAACCAACTCGGATCCGCCTCAGCCAGCAACACGGTCAGATCCAACCGGTCGCGCGCCGACAAGGGAGCCCGCCGCGCAAGCAACTCACCCGCCGTACTCCGCACAGCATCCGCCGGCGCAAGCGACAACAACCGCAGTCGCTCAGCCCGCGCAGACCCCGAGCCCGACCCGGACCCTGACGTCGAACCCAAGCCCGAGCCCCGCCCAGACGCAGAGCCCGACCTTGACGCCGAGCCAGATCCCGACGTCGGAGGCTCGTTGGACAGAGGCTCGAGGAAGGGGTCGCTGAGGTCGATGCGGCGCAGGCAGAGTGGGCAGGCGCTGAAGTCGGCGCCGTCCCAGCACGACCAGCAGACCAGATGCGCGCACGGCGAGACCGGGTGGACCGTCTTCGCCTCGCCGCACAACACGCATGGCTGCTCCGGCTCCTGCAGCAACCGGGCGAAGACCCGATCGATGTAGAAGGTCTCCGTATTGCCCGGCACGCTCTCGGGGAACCCACGGAAGAGCGGCACCTGAGACGCGCTCGCACCCGACTCCTCGTCGAGCAGCTCGAGCACGGCTTTGCCGAGGCCGGCCAGCGCGAGCGGGCTCAGGCCGGCGCAGTGGCGATAGAGGTCGGCGGACAGCAGCAGCCCGCGCTGGATGAGGTCGGCCTGCAACGCGGTCAGCCCGGCCTGGGTGCTCAACGGGTGCCGGAGCCACTGCCAGGCGGATCGGCGTACCGACGGGGTGAGCCGGCCCGCGTCGACCAGCCGTCGGCGGCGCAACAGCAGCGCGGCCACAGAGTCAGGCACGGCGAGCCTCCCCGAGGCGCCCGAACGGCGGGCGAAAGCGTCACGGACATGAGCGCCAGGGGCGGAGAGCGGACGCGCTACATGCCTGGTGAAGGAGAAGGAAGCACGTCCAGGAGCCGCCCCTGGCAATCAGAACGCTACCGGGCCCCACCGACAGTTTCTGTGGCCCATCCGGGAAGAAAGTCACCGGACATGAAAGAGGTCCGGCACCAGGGTCGGGGCCGCCCCGCCCAGACCCCGGTACCAGACATCACCAGGATAGAGCGGCCGGACAAGGAGTGCTGCACCGGCTGCCACTTTTGACACTGATCTGCCCCTTCAAACGCCTGAATTCTGCACACCAGTGCCACCGCTGGTACTGACCAGTGATCGAGTGCTCGCTCACCGCAGCCAACCGCCGCGCGCGGGAAAACCCTAGGTCTCACGGCATGGAGGTGTCGCGCTACGGATAGTGGTTATGTTCGAAGGTGTGGCGGATGCGGTGATGGCGAGGGCTCGGTGGCGGGACGTGTTCGGTCATGCCGAGTTCCGTGCCCTGTTCGTGGCCGGCGTGCTGTCCGTCATCGGCGACCAGCTCGCCCGGGTCGCACTGTCGGTCCTCGTCTTCGACCGCACCGCGTCGGCCGGGCTGACGGCTCTGGCCTACGCCCTGACGTACGTCCCGGATCTGCTCTTCGGGCCGCTATTGGCCGGATTCGCCGACCGCTACCCGCGGCGCCGGGTGATGATCGTCACCGACCTTGCCCGCGCGGTGCTCGTCGCCTTGATGGCGATCAACGCGCTGCCACTGTTGGTAATCATCGGCCTGCTGGTCGCACTGCAGGCTTTCGGCTCCCCGTTCAACGCCGCACGGGCCGCAACCCTCCCGGTGGTACTGCCAGACGACCACTACGTCCTGGGCAAGGCCGCGAACGACATGGTCGTCCAATTCAGCCAGGTGCTCGGCTTCGGAACAGGCGGTCTCGCGGTGGTCGCGGTGGGGACCTCCGGAGGCCTCCTGGTGGACTCCGCGACCTTCCTGCTGTCCGCTGCGTTCATCGCTTTCGGCGTACGGTCGCGCCCTGCACCCTCCCAGACCTCCGGGGACGAGCCCAGGCGCAGCTACCTGAAGGACCTCGCCGCCGGAGCATCTCTGGTGGTCCGTACGCCGTCTCTACGGTCTCTGGTCGCGCTGGCCACTGTTGCCGGGTTCTACGTCACAGTGGAGGGCCTGGCGGTGCCGTACGCGGCCGAGATCGGGGGCGGGCCAGAAGCAGCCGGGCTCCTGCTGGCCGCCCAGCCCGCCGGTGCCGTCCTGGGGATGTGGCTCATCACCCTGTGGGCGCCCGAGCGCCGGATGCGATTCCTCGGGCCGCTAGCGATCCTCGCCTGCGTTCCGTTGGTGTTCTGCGCGCTCCAGCCAGGCTTGCTCGTCACGATGGTGCTCTGGGCCCTGTCCGGCGCCGCATCGGCGTACCATCTGCCGGCCAGCGCGAGCTTCGTCCAGGCCGTGCCCGACAAACAGCGTGGCCAGGCGTTCGGTGTCGCGAGCACCGCCCTGCGCTCCAGTCAGGGCCTCGGAATCCTGCTCGCCGGGGTCCTGGGCGAGCGATTCAGTCCGTCGACGGCATTGGCCGTGATGGGCTCGGCCGGTGCATTGGCGGCGGTCGGGGCGGGCACCGCCTGGCGGCGTGCCCGCCGAATTCCGGCCGCTCCGTAAAATCGGTGTAAATCGATTCTCGAAACACCTCACCGGAAATCAGTCCGGCCATCCGTAAAGGGACGGTAAAGATTTACCTTTCGTCACCAGTCGTTACCGCCGCCGGCGGCCGGGACGAACCAGTCGTTGCCGCCGGTGAACCAGTCGTTCCCGCCGCCGGCGAACCAGTCGTTCCCGCCCGTGAACCAGTCGTTTCCCCCGTGGAACCAGTCGTTGCCGCCGGTGAACCAGTCGTTGCCGGTGCCGGTCGTACGCGCTGCCTTGCTCATGATTTCTCGACCCTTCGAAGAGGTGGTTCCGTGGAATGAATCCGGATTCAGGGGTGACCTGCCGTGAACAGGCCGTTACGATGAACGCATAACCGACTCAGTCGAACTGTGAGGCTCATGATGATTCTGGTCGGTCGGAGCAGCTGGGTGCCACCCCGGCAATGGAAGCTCTGGTCGTTGCCGGCCGCCGCGCTGGGATATGTGATTGCGATTGATTTGATCGCGGTCACGATTACCACACTGGCTGTCCGCGCGACCATGACCGGACCTCATGCCGGCGTTACTTCGTCAGAATGGGCCGCGTTCGCCGTCCTGGCGGCCGCCTCTACGCTGCACCTGGAGTCCGCCCGCGGGATCGAGCGGCGCCGGGAGATGGCCGCCAACACGTCCCCGCACACGAACCTGAAGTGCCTGTGGGTCTTCGCCAGCCTGCTGTTGCTGCCGCTGTCGCTGGTCGTCCCGCTGATCGCGTGGTCGTACCTGTACTCGTGGTTCCGGGTGTACGGCCGGACCGTGGCCCACCGCAAGATCTTCTCCACGTCCACCTACGTCCTGGCCAGCGCCGCCGCTGCCGCCGTACTGCGGGCAGGTGGGCTGATCGCCGAGCCTCGTGTCCCGACCAGTTTCTGGACCCTGCTAGTCGTGATCGCCGCCGCGGCGACCTGGTGGCTGGTCAACTACGCGCTGGTGATCGGCGCGATCCTGCTGGCCTCCCCGGAGGCGACCGCCCGCGAAGCGCTGGGCGAGCTGTCCGACCAGCTGGTCGTCTGCGCCGGTCTGGGCCTCGGTGTGGCGATCGCCGCGATGCAGTCGTCATACCCATGGGTCGTCCCCGTGCTGATGGTGACGGTGCTGGCGCTGCACCGGGACCTGCTGCTCCCGCAGTACCAGCGAGCAGCCGGCACGGACGTCAAGACCGGCCTCGCCAACCCGTCGTACTGGGCCAGTGCGGTGCCGGTGGAGCTCGCCCGGGCCGAGACCCTGCGCAGCACGGTCGGGCTGCTGATGCTCGACCTGGACAAGTTCAAGGAGATCAACGACACCTACGGGCACCCAGCGGGTGACCAGGCGCTCAAGGCGGTCGGTGAGAGCGTCCGGGCCGAGGTGCGCCAGGGTGACCTGGTTGCGCGCGTCGGTGGGGACGAGCTGGCCGTACTGCTGCCCGGTGCCTCGGAGACCGAGGTGCTGGAGGTCGCGGAGCGGATCAGGGACCGGCTGGCGACCCTGACCGTCTCGGTCAGCACGACGGGCACGCAGAAGACGGTCATCACCGGCGTACCGGCATCGTTCGGTGCGGCGGTCTATCCGGAGGTGGCGGCGACGATGGACCAGTTGATCCTGGCCGCAGACAACGCGTTGCTCACCGCGAAGCGAACCGGCCGCAACACGATCGTCACCGCGCGACCACTCCCGCCCGCCGTTGGCGAGCGCACCGACCAGCCGGTCGGCGACTGAACGTAGTACCGCCTCACGCAGCGACATGGGTCCGCCTTCCTCAAGGCGCTGGTGCCTAGTCAGTGCCCCGAGGAGGGATCGGTCTAACGCAGGGTCATCGAATCCTGATCAAAGCCTTACCGAGCAGTGACCGTCCCTCGACCGCGGTGTGTGCGTCGGCCAGCTGGTCGAGGGTGAAGGTCCGATCGATCACCGGGATCAGGTCTCCGCGGGTGACCCGCTGCAGGACATCGGCACCGGTGATGGTGGTCTGGAGGTTGTCGATCCGCAGGTCCATGATGCCCTTGACGGTGATGTTGCGGCGCTCGGCTTCGGCCGGGTCGTACTTCGCGAAGCGGCCGCTCGGGGCGCCGTGCGCGGAGAACCAGCCGCCGTCCTTCACGGTGCTGAACGCGGCCGCGCCGAGCTCTCCGCCGGCACCTTCGAAGGCGACGTCGACGCCTTCGTTGTTCGTTGCCTCCAGCACCGACTTCTGCCAGCCGTCGACGCTGTAGTCGATCACCACATCGGCACCCTGGGCCTTGACGAGGTCGAGCTTGGCCTGGCCACGCGCCGCTGCGATGACGTGCGCTCCGGCCTTGTGAGCGACCTGCACGAGCAGGACGCCCATACCGCCGGCCGCGGCGGTGATCAGGACCTCTTTCCCTTGCAGGTCAGGGGAAAGCTGCTCGAGAAGCAACGTGGTGAAGCCGTCGCCAGCAGCCGCCACGGCGGTCTCGAGGTTCAGCTCGGCCGGTACTTCGACGAGCTCCGCGACCGCGGCGACGCCGACCTCGGCGTGGGCACCGAAGTCGACCGTCCGGCCGATCACCCGACGCCCTACCCACTGCTCGTCGACTCCCGGCCCGACCTCGCGGACCGTGCCACCGAACGAGTTGCCCGGCACGTACGGCGGCTTCACGTCGAAGAACCCACCGTGCTCCCCGTTCCGGATCGCCGTCTCGACGAAGATCAGATCGGTCAGCTCGATATCGACGAGCACCTGCCCGGCACCGGCCACCGGCTCCGGCCAGTCCTGTACTTCGATGACCTCGGCGCCGCCGAACCTCGACACTACTGCTGCCCGCATCTACCTGGCTCCGTTCCATTGCCGTCTGCTGTCGTCGTCGAGCCTGCAACCTCAACTTGAGTTCAGGTCAAGCCCGCCGCCCTGTGGATGAACGAACCCGAGTTGTCGGTGGCGCTAGGTAGGGTTCGTCAGGTGTTAGAGGTCACCTTCAAACCAGCCGACCCGCCCCGCGCGGGCCGCCTGATCCTGTACGGCGACCTCACCCCCACGGCCCTGATCCCCCGCGAGAAACTCGAACTGGTCGTCCCCCGAGGAAACAGCATCCGCCGCGCTCAGATCCCCGCCCTGACCCTCGGGGTCGCGGAGGGGCTGGCCTTCCTCCGGCGCAGCGACGAACGCTCCGGAGGTGCCGGCTCGGGCAGCACCCGGTCGGACCGCATCGGTTCAGACGTCGACTCCCGCGGCGCCGGTCCGGGCAGCACCCCGTCGGACCACGTCGGCTCGGGCGTCGGCTTCGGCGACATCGGGTCGGTTCGCCCCGAGGTGAGCAAGGAGTCGGCAAGCCTGCGGGTGTGGGCGGCCGCTGCGTTGGCTGGGGTTGGGTTGGTTGGGCGCGGGCGGTTGGTGCCGGATGTCAGTCCTGGTGGGTTCGGGGCTTGGCGGGTGGCGCCGTTGGATCCGGCGGATCATGGGTGGTTGCGGAACTTGGTCGCCTCCATGCCCGCGACGGGACATGCGTTGGCGATCGAGGGGTCCCGGCCGCTGCGGTTGGTGGATCCGGAGCAGTTGGTTCGGGCCTTTTGGGATGCGCTGGCCGACACGTTGGTGCGAACGCCCGCGGCAGCACTCGCAGTACGAGCCGGCGCTGCTCCGTTCGCCGACGTCGACCCGATCGAGCTGACCGGTTCGACGGCTTGGCTCGAGGAGACCGCCCGAAGCGAGAACGCCGGAGCCCGACTCGTCCTGAGAATCGAACCACCCGCAACCATCGAGCCGGCCGGGGATGGCGCCGCCGTTGTCGGCCGAGGTGATCGACCGGACGCAGTCGGCCGGACGCCGGCGGATGTCGAGCCCGCCACAGGCATCGAGCCAGCTCCGGGTGGCTTGCTGGCCGGCGGTGACATACCGCCTGCGGGCGACCTGCCAGCCAGCGATGACGTAGCGGCCGGGGGTGACGTGCCGGCCGGGGACGAGGTGCCGGCCGAGGGTGACCTGCCAGCCGGGGACGAGGTGCCGGCCGAGGGTGACCTGCCAGCCGGGGACGAGGTGCCGGCCGAGGGTGACCTGCCAGCCGGGGACGAGGTGCGAGGGTGACCTGCCAGCCGGGGACGAGGTGCCGGCCGAGGGTGACCTGCCAGCCGGGGACGAGGTGCTGGCTGGGGGTGAGGGCGAGTTCAGGGCGGTGTTGCAGTTGCGGAGTGGGGTGGATCCGAGCCTGCTGGTGGATGTGGCGGATGTTTGGAATGCGCCTCCTGCCGTGCTGGCCGCGTTGGGTGAGCGGGCCGAGACGGATCTGTTGCTGGCTTTGCGGCGGGGGGCTCGGGTGTGGCCGCCGTTGGGGGCTGCGTTGCGGGATGCGGCGCCGGCGGAAGTACCGATTGGTGATGCGGCGCTGGATGAGTTGGCTGGGGACAGCGACGCGCTCGACGGGGCTGGGATCGAGGTGTTGTGGCCGGCTGAGTTGTTTGCGGGTGAGTTGGCGCTGCGGGGCGCAGTACAGGCGACGCCTACTCCTGGTGCGGTGACCGGTCCGGACTTCAGCTTGACCGATCTGCTGGCCTTCAAGTGGCGGCCGACGCTGGACGGGCAGGATCTGACCGAGGCGGAGGTCGCCGCGCTGGCCGAGGCGAAGCGCCCGATGATCCGGATGCGTGGGCGCTGGGTGCGGATCGATCAGGAGCTGGTTCGCAAACTGCGGCAAGGTGGGTCGCGCAAGCTTTCCGGCGCCGAGGCGCTGGGTGCCGCGTTGACGGGATCGCTGGAGATCGACGGCGAGCTGGTCGCCTTCGACGCGGACGGTTCGCTGCAGACGATGGTCGACAGGCTGCGAACCGCCGAGCAGCCGGAGCCGATGGCTGAGCCGGTCGGGTTGCGGGCGACGTTGCGCGACTACCAGCGGCGAGGGGTCGCGTGGATGGCGCAGCTGGCCGAGCTCGGGTTCGGCGGGTGTCTCGCGGACGACATGGGGTTGGGCAAGACGATCCAGGTGATCGCCCTGCACCTGCAGCTGTCGCAACGCGGACGCGGCCCGACGCTCGTCGTCTGCCCGTCGACGCTGCTCGGCACGTGGGAGCGGGAGCTGACCAAGTTCGCGCCCGACGTACCGGTACGCCGGTACCACGGGGCCGGCCGGTCCTTGTCGGACCTCATGCCCGACGAGGTGGTGCTCACGACGTACGGGGTGGTGCGTCAGGACCATCATGTGCTGGGTGAGATCTTCTGGGGACTCGCCGTTGCGGATGAGGCGCAGCATGCGAAGAACCCCTTGTCCCGCACGGCTCGCGCCTTGCGAACGTTGCCCGCAGCAACCAGATTGGCACTGACCGGCACGCCGGTGGAGAACCGGCTGTCCGAGCTCTGGTCGATCCTCGACTGGGCCGCGCCCGGGTTGCTCGGGACGTTGGACCGATTCCGGCATGACGTCGCGGTGCCGGTCGAGCGGTATCACGACGAGGAGGCGACGGCCCGGCTGGCGCGGGTGACGCGACCGTTCCTGTTGCGGCGGAAGAAGAGCGATCCCGGGATCGCGCCCGAGTTGCCACAGAAGACCGAGCACGACGTCGTCGTACCGTTGACCGCCGAGCAGGCCACCCTCTATCAAGCAGTCGCCAAAGAGACCCTCGCCAAGATCGAGGAAGCCGAAGGCATCGCGCGCCGAGGTCTCGTCCTGAGCCTGCTCACGCAACTGAAGCAGGTCTGCAACCACCCCGCACAGTTCCTCCACGAGCCCGGCCCACTCCCCCGCCGCTCCGGCAAACTCGCGGCGCTCGACGAACTGCTCGACGTCATCCTCGCCGAGGGCGAATCGGTCCTGATCTTCAGCCAGTACGTCGAAATGTGCCGCCTGATCGAGTCGCATCTGGCCGCCCGCCAGGTCCGCACCCTGTTCCTGCACGGCGGTATCGGGGTGAAGAAACGCGAGCAACTGGTCGAGCAGTTCCAAGCCGGCGAAGCCCAGGTCTTCCTGCTGTCGTTGAAGGCCGGCGGCGTCGGCCTGACCCTCACCACGGCGACCCACGTCGTCCACTACGACCGCTGGTGGAACCCAGCCGTAGAAGACCAGGCAACGGACCGCGCCTACCGAATCGGCCAGGACAAACCAGTCCAGGTCCACCGACTCGTCACCGAAAACACCCTCGAAGACCGAATCTCCACCGTCATCGCGGCAAAGCGCGAACTCGCCGACGCCGTAGTCGGCTCCGGCGAAGCCTGGCTCAGCGAGCTGTCCGACACCGAACTGACCGAGCTGGTCGAACTGTCGAGCACCCCCGCAAAGTCCGGCGCCGCCAGCGCCTACAACCCGTCAGCAGTAGGCCGCGCTGCAACGTCAGCCGGCAACTCAGCACCTGCCCGGGGCGCAGCCTCAGCACCATCGCCTCACTCTCCTGCGCCCGTGTCGACCTCGGCGGCGCCCTCCTCGTCCTTCTCCGCGGCACAGCCGCGGGATGTGGAGGTAGGCGATGAGTGATCGGACGCCTTGGCAGGGGTGGCGGGACAGGGATCGGGAGAATGCTGGGTTGCCGGCGGCCAAGGGGGCGGGGGCTCGGCGGCCGTTCGGGGGGACTTGGTGGGGGAAGGCGTGGCTGGGGGCGTTGGAGCGGCAGGCTCAGCTTGATCCGAATCGGTTGGGGCGGGGGCGGTCGTACGCGCGGCGCGGGAGCGTGCTGGAGATGGTGGTTGATCCGGGGGTCGTGCGGGCATCCGTGCAGGGCAGTCGGGTTACGCCGTATGTGGTGACGGTGAAGATCCGGGCGTTTGATGATGCCGAGTGGGATGCGGTGCTTGATGTCGTGTCGGCGCAGATCGGGCGGGTCGCCGCGTTGCTTGACGGCGAGTTACCTCCGGAGTTGGTGGACGATGCGCAGGCGGCGGGGCTCGAACTGTTGCCGGATGCGGGTGAAGTACGGACCGATTGCAACTGCCCGGATTTCGCTGTGCCCTGCAAGCATTCCGCGGCCGTTTGCTATCTGATCGCCGATGCGCTGGACGAGGATCCCTTCGAGCTCCTTCTCCTGCGCGGCAAGCAGAAGGACGAGTTGCTCTCGGCGCTGAGAGCCCGCCGATCGACACCGGCCGGCGAGCAACCGGCCATCAAACCCAAGCCACTCGGCGTCGTCGCCAAGACAGCCTTCGCCAGAACGCCCGGCCCCATCCCGATCCCAGTACGCCCGTTGAACCAGCCAGGCGCGCCAACCGCAGTACAGGTGCTCGAACCCCCACGCCAATCCGGTGTCGACGGCAAGGACCTACTCGCCCTGGCCACCGACGCAGCCAGACGAGCTTGGGAGTTGGCGGCCGGCGATGGCGACGGCGGGCTCAGCCTCACCCGCGACCAAGACCTCGCCCGCAGAGCAGCCGGCCTGCTCGGTACGCCGGCGCTGGCCGACCTAGCGCACAGAGCCGGCCTCACAGCCCGCCAACTGACAAGCTGGGCAGTCGCCTGGCGCGAAGGCGGCCCCGGCGGCCTGGCCATAGCAACCGCCCCACCGACCACCCACGCCCCGGCCGAAGCCCCTCCAGCTCCCGCCGGAGCCACGGACCCGCCGGCCGCAGTCGCGGATCCGGGGGCGATGGCTGAGGGGTTGACCGTGCTTGACGGTGTTGTCGAGGGGAACTGGATTACGGCGGAGCGGGCGCAGCTTCGGCTTGCGGGTGACGGGCTCTGGTACTTGTTCACGAAACAGTTCAGCGACTGGATGCTGAGTGCGCCGCCGTCGCCGGATCCGGCCGAGCTACTCGGTCGGGCGTGAGGCGACGAACGCCTGGGCCAGGCGGGCGATCAGGTCGTACGGGATCGGCTTGGACAGTGGGAACTTCAGGGTGCCTTTGCCTGCGAGATAAGGCTCGATCTCCGTCGCCAGCGGCTCGGAGACGGGCGGGATCGGGTAGACGGAGATGTGGTTCTTCCAGCCGCTGAAGTACATCAGCGACTTGCCGTTCAGAGTGATCGCCGGGATCTGGACCTCGGCGGGGAAGGTCGCGATGTAGTCGTCGACACTCTGGAAATCCGTGGACGCCATCCAGCCATCGTGACCGCGAGCATGTGTGACGGCAATCGCCAAGCCTTACCATCTGGGTCGAAAAGGTGGCGGCTGTTTGACGGGAGGCGGGGGGATCAGCGCAGACTCTGGTATGGCCGATGGGTTCTGTCTCGATCTGCTCGGGCCGTTGACGGTCCGGTACGGCCGGGTGCCGCTCAGCGCGGGGCCGATCCGGCAGCAGGCGATGCTGGCCGTGATGGCGCTGCACGCCAATCAGGTCACCTCGGCCGAGCAGCTTCTGGACCTCGTCTGGGACGAGAACCCCCCGTCCAGCGGCCTCCGCGTCATCCCGACCTACGTCTACCGAATCCGCCAGACCCTGCCACCCGAGGTCGCTCTCGAGCGCACGACCGGCGGTTACGTACTCCGGCTGCCACCTGGTGCCCTCGACATCGATCGCTTCGAATCGGCCGTGAAGGCTGCCGAGCAGGCCAAGGATCCATCCCTGTACCGCGATGCGCTGGCCCTGTTCCGTGGCGAGCCGTTGAGCGGGTTGCCCGGCAACTACCTGGCCGGTCAGCGGCGGAGACTCACCGAACGGCGAGATGACGCGCTCAGCGAGCGACTGGGCCTTGAGCTCAGCGCGGGCCGCTTCGCGGACGTAGTACCGGAGTTGTCGGCTCTGGTTGCCGAGCGGCCGCTGGATGAGCGGTTCGCCGCGCAGCTGATGACGGCGTTGTTCCAGAGTGGGCGGCGGGCCGAGGCGTTGGAGACCTATGCGCGGACACGGTCGTTGCTGGTCGACGAGTTGGGCGTCGAGCCGGGGCAAGGTCTGCAGGCCGTCCATCAGCTGCTGCTCCGCGACCTCGCCGAGCCGGCCGGCGGTCGCGACGAACTCCCTTACAGCGGCGCGACTTTCATCGGGCGTACGGCGGAACTCGAGTCAGTCGTCAAGGCGCTGACCCCTGGCACCCGTGGCGCGCCGCCGGTAGTCGCCATCGACGGGATGGCGGGGCTCGGCAAGACCGCGCTCGCCGTCCAGGCCGGTCGGCGGGTCGCGGCGCAGTACCCGGATGGCCAGTTGTTCGTGGATCTGCACGGCCACACGCCCGGTCGTGAGCCGCTCGGCGTCGATCACGCGGTGGATCATCTGCTCCGAGGCATCGGCGTACCGGCGGAGAAGCTGCCGTGCGATCCCGCGGAACGTGAAGCGCTGTGGCGATCGGAGACGGCCGGTCTGCGGCTGCTGATCGTGCTCGACAACGCGCCCGACACCCGCGCGATCCTGCCTTTGTTGCCTGGGGCACCGACCTGCGCGGTGCTGGTGACGAGCCGTCGGCAACTCTCGAGCCTGGACAGCAGCCTGCGACTCGGCCTCGATCTGCTCGCCGAGGACGAAGCAGCGGCCTTGCTGACCGAGCTGGCCGGCGCTGAACGAGTCGCCGCCGGCGATGCCGTCGACGAGCTGATCGAGCTGTGCGGCCGGCTGCCGTTGGCGCTGCGGATCGCCGGTTCGCGGTTGAGGCATCGACCGTCCTGGCCGGTCGCTCACCTCAACGAACGTCTCCGAGCCCGGTTGCTGACTGAGCTCAGTGGCGAGACCGACGGCGTGGGGCCGGCCTTCGCTGTCTCCTACGAGCAACTCAGTGCGGATCAGCAACTGATGTTCCGGCGGCTGAGTCTGATGCCGGGCAAGGACATCGACCGCTACAGCGCAGCAGCGCTGGCCGGGATGACGTCTACCACGGCTGAGGACGTACTGGAGAGCTTGGTCGACGCGAGCCTGCTACTGCAGCCCAGGCCCGGCCGTTTCGAGTTCCACGACCTACTGCGCAAGTACTCCGCGCAGGTGATGACCACCGACGACCAGGGATCCGAGGCGATCAGCAGCCTCCTTCAGTATTACGTACGCACCGCCCGCCGCTCCGCAGCGCACCACCACGACCTACTGCCCGAAGACTGCGACCACCTGGACGCCGACGACCCCGACGTGAGCCAGGATCTCGCCTGGGCTGACGCCGAGCGGGCCAACCTGGTCGCCGCGGTCCAACTGTCGGAGCGCGAAGGGCATGACGAGCTGACCGTGCCCCTGACCATCGCTGTCGCTCCCTACCTGCACCTGCGCACCAGGCAAGACGAGCTGGACGTCGTACTGACTGCAGGCCTCGCCGCAGCCCAGCGGTCCGGCAACAGCGCAGGCGAGGCGCGCCTGCTCTTCCTCCGCGGCCATATCGGCCAGTTCCGCTGCGGCCCGGCCCATGGCGTGTGCGACCTGCGGCGGGCGGCCGAGCTGGCGACCGGCGAAGCACCTGCTCTGCAGTCACACATCCTCGGCTCACTCGGCTACACGGTCGGCTCGCTCGACCTCCACTCCGACTGGCCCGACCTGCTCCGCGAGTCGCTCCGGCTGGCTCAACTGGCCGACGACCAGCGCGCGACAGTCTCCACCCTCGGCCACCTCGCCGCCCTGCACGCCAGGCAGTGGAACTTCGCGGTAGCCCTCGAGTACTACGAGCAGGCCCTCTCCATGGCTCGCACCTTGGGAGACGAGCGCCTCGAGCCCAACCTCCTCAACGGCATGGCCGGCTGCCACCTGGACGCCGGCAACGCCCACCCAGCACTCCAAGCAGCTCGGACGGCGCAGGAGTTGGCCGCGACGCATGCACTGGAGTTCCCGCTCAGCTACGCGCTCTGCCATCTCGGTGAGGCGTACCGGCAGCTCGGCTGGCATGCGCAAGCAGTGGAGACCCACCGCCGCGCGCTGGAGATCGCCGTCGACAACTGCACCTACCTAGACGAGGTGGACGCCCGCCTGAACCTAGGCCGCAGCCTGCTGACCCACAACTGCCGCGACCAGGCCGAAGACCAATACCAGCTCGTACTACGCCTCTGCGAGGACCGGCAGTACCCACTCGGCATCGCCCAGGCACTAGTCGGCCTGGCCGACTGCCGTGAGTCGCTGCAGCCAGGCGAAGCCCACAAGCTCCTACTCCGGGCCTTGGCAGCAGTCAGCGACGGCGTGCACCCAGTACTGGCCGGCCGACTCCAGGACCGCCTGGCCGCGGCGACCTCGGGCAGATCTGCATAGCCGACCAATATAAGTGATGGGATGTCGTCCTGTCAGTCATCGAGATTTCATCGGTGTGCAACAGTCTCGGGACGTCCCACCTCCCCGCCCGCAGAGGACCCCGCATGAAACGACTCCTGATCGGCGCGGCCGTCGCGCTGGCCTTCGTAGCCACCTGCACCACCGCCCAAGCAGCGCCCGCAGGCAGTCCTGTCTCGATGACGACTGGTTTCTATGTCGACCCGGACTCCAACCCGGCCGTCTGGGTGCGCGACCACCCGTCCGACGCCGCCGCCGCGAGCATCCGCGCGAATATCGCGGAGAAGGCCGGTGGGCGCTGGTTCGGCAACTGGAGTGGGAACATCCAGCAGGCGGTGTCGGCGTTCACCGGCGCCGCGGACGCGGCTGACAAATTGCCGATCCTGGTCGCGTACAACATCCCCGGTCGCGACTGCGGTGGTGACTCCAAGGGTGGCGCCGGGTCGCCGGAGGCGTATCGCACCTGGATCAGCCAGTTCGCGGACGGCATCGGCAACCGTCCGGCCGTCGTGATCATCGAGCCGGACGCGCTGGCGCAGCTGGACTGCATCCCGGCCGAGGTGAAGCAGACGCGGCTCGATCTGCTGAAGTACGCGGTGAACCAGTTCGCGAGCAAGAACCCGAACACCTGGGCCTACATGGACGGTGGCAACGCGACCTGGATCGACGCGGGTGAGATGGCGCGGCGGCTGAACCTGGTCGAGGTGAACAAGATCCGCGGCTTCGCGCTCAACACGTCGAACTACTACACGACCGGGCAGTCCGTCACCAAGGGCAATGCGATCCGGGCGGGGCTGAGCAGCCCGGCCCAGTTCGTGATCGACACCAGCCGCAACGGCAACGGGCCCACCGCGGACAACCAGTGGTGCAACCCGGCCGGCCGCAAGCTGGGCGACACCTCACGCGATGGCAGCCACGTCTCCGGCACGCTCGACAGCCTGCTCTGGCTCAAGGTCCCCGGCGACTCCGACGGCGACTGCGGCTCGGTCCGCGGCATCCCCGCCGGCACCTTCTCCCCCATCCTCGCCACCAACCTGATCACCGGCCACTGACCCCACCCGCTGCGCCCGGCCTCAGCTCGCCGGGCGCAGCAGCTTGGTGAGTTGCTCGGTCAGGTGGCCGGCGATCTTGGCGTGGCCCTCGACGGAGGGGTGGACGTCGTCCGTGCAGTCGGCTTCGGTGATCCAGCCGTCCGTACCGACGTACCGGATCTTGGCATCATCGGCCGCCTTCACCGCCGCCTCGATCTCACTCGCGTGCTTGCCGCTGAAGGGGCTGAGGGCAACGATCTCGCAGCTCCCGTACTTCGACCGCACCAGCCGCAGGTACTCCCCGTACTGCGCAGCGCTCAGCGTCTCGTCGTTGACCCCCAGATTGAGCACCACCAGATCCGGCTCCTCGACCCGCTCAGCGGCCGACCCGGCGAAGTTCCACCCGAACGACTCCAGCCCCGACGGCACCTCCCCGTTCCCCGTCCGCACAACGCCCTGCCGCCCGAAGCCGACCTGGTACGCCGATGCGCCGAGCGCCCGAGCTGTCAGATACGCGAACGACTTGGTCCCGTCCGCGCCTTCCGACTCGGGATGAGCGCTGAGCGCCCGCACGCCTTGCGTGATCGAGTCGCCGTAGAACTCGAGTCGCGGCCCACCCGGTCGCCCGGCCAGGCGCAGCCGGGTGTCGGCGTCGAGCACGAGCCCGGCGAAGACGACGGCGCACTCGAAGGGCGGGTTCCAGCGATTGGCGTGTTCGCTCACGTCCTTGACGACGATCTCGACCTTGTGCGGCCCGGCGACGTCTGCCGTCAACTCGATCACCGGTTGCTCAACGACGTACAGGGTCGATGAGCCGTCGTCGATCGTGACCCACAGGTGCGGCGCGGTGGTCAGCCCGCCGACGTCGAACAACGCCTGCACGGCGGTCCCGTTGAAGGTGAAGGAGATCCGCGACCCCGAGTTGACGGTGATCGCCAACCCCGGCTGCTGCCCCCACTGCCCTTCCAGCACGATCCGGGGATCCCCCGGCGCCACTACCTCGCCCGCTACGAATGCCACGTCATCGCTCCTCGCTTCCGGCACCCGAGCATTCTCCCCAACGGGGTCGGTGAGGGGCGGGCCGCCCTGCCGTTCGGAGTACAGGCCGGCCTCCCGCGGCGGTCAGGATCGCGGGAGGCCGGAGCTGGGCGGAGGTCAGAAGCCGGAGTTGCCGGGGCCCCGGATCAGGGTGTAGCCGAAGGCGTTGTTCAGGCCGCCGGAGCCTGTGCCGGAGACGGTGACGTAGTTGAAGGTGGCGGAGCCGGCTACCTGGAGGTCTATGCCGTAGGTGCCGGTGGTC
Source organism: Kribbella ginsengisoli (assembly GCF_039537185.1). Classification (NCBI taxonomy): domain Bacteria; kingdom Bacillati; phylum Actinomycetota; class Actinomycetes; order Propionibacteriales; family Kribbellaceae; genus Kribbella; species Kribbella ginsengisoli. The sequence continues at coordinate 149,177 of NZ_BAABAA010000018.1, forward strand.
TGGACCTTGACGTGGTCGAAGGTCAGGTTGGTGACGTTCTTCTGCCAGCTCATCAGGATGCCCTGATAAGTACTGTCGATGATGTCGACGTCCTTGATCAGCACGGGTGCGGTGATCTCGCGGGCTTCGGCGTAGATCCACAGGCCGCCTTGACTGCTGTTCCAGTCGGTGTTGAAGCCGCCGGCCCGGGTGATCGTGTTGCGTTGGACGGACGTCGTACCGGAGAACGGCTGGGCCGAGTGCCAGGTGCTGATCGTGATCCCGGACGCGGTGTAGACCGTGTCGGAGAACAGGTTGTCCTCGATCCGGTTGCCGTTGCCGCCGTAGATCGCGGCCGTGTTGGCGAGCGCCGGCAGCGTCGCGGTGTTGAACGTGAACGCGCAGTTCGCCACCGCGCTGTTGAACGACCACATCGCCAGCGCGTCGTCACCGGTGTTGCGGAACACGCTCTGATCGACCCGGCTGTTGCTGACGGCGCTGCCGTCGCCGCTGAAGGTGTTGAGATTGACGCCGTCGGCGAACATGTCGCGGATGCGCACGCCGGCGACGTACAGGCCGTTGGTCCCGCTGTTCGCCCACAGCCCGACCTTGGAGTGCTCGAGCCAAACGTTGTGAATCAGCGAGCCAGTGCCGAAATTGCCTTCCAGAGCAGCGTCCGTCGTGACCGAGCCGTCCGGATCGCGGTAGCGCACATCACCGGCGAAGTAGAAGTCGGCGAGCTGCACATTGCCGCCCGTCGCGAACAACCCGCCACGGCCCGCGTTGCCGCGAATCGTCGAATACCACATGCCCGCACCGCGAATCGTCACGTTGTCGACGTTCACCCGCGCAGTCAGATCGAAGACACCATTGGGAATCCACAACGTTTTGCCGGCCGACTTCGCCGCGCTGATCGCCGAGTTGAACGCCGCCGTGTCGTCACCAGAACCGGACACGGCGCCGTAGGCGGTCACATCAACCGAGTTGGCGGGAATCGTGTAGGCGTCGGCGACCACCTCCGTGTCGATCAGGTCGACCGTGATCGGCGTCGACGTGTCGTTCTGCAGCTTGATCACCGTGCCGGCCGGGTACGACGGCAGCGTCGACCGCACCTCGTCGTAGAACCGGTGACCGTTGCCCAGACCGGGATCGTTCGGGAACGGGTAGTTGCCGTAGACCCAGCTGTACGCCGACGTCAGTGTCAGGTCCTTGACCTTCGCCCCGCCGACATAGACACCGAGCGGCGCCGTGATCCCGGTACCGGCCGCGTTGTCCGGAATCGAGTAGCGCACGACGATCGAGTTGGCCGGCTTGGTCAGCGTGAACTGCGTGTACTTGCCCGCGTTGTCCAGCCGTACCGCCCGCCGCCCGGACGACTCCGACGCAACCGTGCGATAGGTACGGTCAGGCCCGATCACCACGCCATTGGTACTGCTGTTCTCAGCCTCGTACTCCGTATAGGGCACCGTCGCGCCCCGAGCCGCCAGGTCCGTCGATCCGGTGACCGCGAGATCGTCGAGCGCGACGTTGCCGCTGTCACCCGCGTCGTACTGGTACCCGATCAGGTTGAGCCCGGCGCGGAGCGGGAGCGTCTGGGCGACCGTGGCCCAACCGGTTGCGGCAGGCAACGACACCTGCCCGGTCTTCACCCCGTTGGCGTACACACTGAGCGTCTTGGTGGAGCCAGTCGTGTTGCTGTAGCGGAGGGTGCTGGAAGCATTGCCGGCCGCGGTGACGTTGACCGTGCGGATCGCGCGGCTGCCGGTCGTGGTGAATCCGGTGACGTAGCCGGTACCGGCGTACCCGGCGATCGAAGTACCGACTGTGGTGCCGCCGGACAAGAAGGCGTTCTCCAACGCCGGACCACTGGATGGCGGTGGCGGGTCGGTCGGCGCCGAGACCGTGATGTTGTCGAGGTTCACGTTGCCGGTGTCAAGGGTGTCGAACTTGTAGGCGACGGAGTTGGTGCCCGCGGTGAGCGGGACCGCCTCGGACGCAGTACCCCACGTGTCCCAGTTGGCCGTGGGCGGGAGGCTGATCTGCCTCACCTTGACCGCGTTGGCATAGAGCGACAGCGTCATCGCGACGCCGGTGCCGTTGGCGTACCTGAGCGACACAGCACTGTCGCCTGCCATCGATGAGCTCACGGTGAAGGTTGTGGCGGCATTGCCTTTGTTGGCGTCCGTATAGCCGCCCACGAACCCACTGCCGGTGTAGCCCGGGTGGTCTGTCGCGACGACCGCTCCCCCGGACAGTGTCGCGCTCTCGGCTTCCAGCGCTCCCGCAGGCGCCCCGGGCACATCGGTCACGGTCAGCTTGTCCAGGTTGACGTTGCCGGAGTCTGCCGAGTCGAAGCGGTAGCTGAGCTGGTTGGAGCCCGCTGGGAGCGACAGGGTCGTGTGCAGGTCTGACCAGCTGTCCCAGTTGGCCGATGCAGGCAAGGTGAGTTGCTGGACCTTGGTACCGGCGCGGTAGAGCGACAGCGTCTTCGCAGAGCCGGTCCCGTTCGCGTACCTGAGCGACAGGTCGTAGCTAGCTGCTGTGGGGATGTTGACTGCGGCAGTGACCGCAGCAGTCCCCTTGTTCCCGTCGGTGAACCCACCGACGAAGCCCGAGCCGCTGTAGCCGGCATGGTCGGTCTGGACGACCGCACCCCCGGCCAGCGTCGCGTTCTCCGCCTCTACTGTCGCAGTGAAGCTCGCGGCCGCAGCCGGGATCGACAAGTAGGAGGTGGCGAGTAGAGCTGCCAAGAGCGTGACGAACCTCTTTTTGGGCATGACTGTGGAGCCCTTCTGTCAGGGTCGAGCGGGGCGGAACTACTTATCCCTTGACTGCGCCACTGAGTGCGTTGGACTTGAGGAACAGTCGCTGGAACACCAGGAACAGCGCCACCGGAATCACCGTCGAGATCGCGAGTGCCGCCAGGAACACATCGAGTTCGACGAACTTCTGCAGCGCGGGAAGCCGGACGGACAGGGGTTGCAGATCGGGGTCGGGCAGGACCAGCAGCGGCCAGAGGAAGTCCTTCCAGGCCGCGATGATCGCGAACACCGAGACGACACCCAGGATCGGGCGCGACATCGGCAGGACGACGGACCAGAACATCCGGTACGGTCCGGCGCCGTCGACCCGGGCGGCCTCGAAGACCTCCCGGGGCAGGTTGTCGAAGAACCGTTGCACGATCAGGATGTTGAACGCGTTCGCGCCGGCCGGCAGCCAGACCGCCCAGAACGTGTTGATCAACGAGGTCTTCAGCAGCGGTGGGTCGACGATCGTGAGGTACAGCGGGACGAGCAGCACGACCGACGGCACGAAGAGCGTCGCGAGCACGATGCCGGTCAGGGCCTTGCGGTAGCGCGGGCGTAGTACCGACAAGGCGTAGCCGGCCGTGGTCGCCACCAGCAACTGGACGAACCAGGAGCCGGCCGCGAGGACGACGGTGTTGAGGAAGTACTTGTCGATCTCCACCCGCGACCAGGCGGTGGACAGGTTGGCCCAGTCGATGCCGTGCGGCCACAACGCGAGCGGCGCGCGCAGGGTGTCCTGGGTTGGAGTGACTGCCGCCTTGGCCAGCCAGAGCATGGGGCCCAGGCCGACGGCGATCAGCGCGGCTAGCAGCGAGACGTGCACTGACCGAGCGGTACGCCGTACGCCGGGGCGGCGCCAGTCCGACGACGAGAGGATGCCCCGGCTCATGAGCGGCTCCAGGATCGGGTCAGGCGGAAGTAGACGGCCGAGAGGATGCCCAGGGCAACGGCCAGCATGATGCTGAGGGCGGTCGCGGCGCCGTACTCGCCACCGAGACTGTTGGCGAACGCGTAGTCGTAGATGAGTAGCAGGATGGTGATCGTGGAGTTCGCCGGGCCGCCACCGGTGAACAGGAACGGCTCCAGGAAGACCTGCGACGTTCCGACGATCTGCAGGATGAAGGTGATCAGCAGGACGCCTCTGAGCTGCGGCAGCGTCACATGCCAGATCTTGCGCCAGATCGACGCTCTGTCGATCTCGGCTGCTTCGTAGAGATCAGTGGCGACCCCTGTCAGTGCGGCGAGGTAGATGATGACCGTGCCGCCGGCTGCGGCCCAGGTCGCCTCGATGACCAGTGCGGGCATCGCACTGCCCGAGTCCTGTAGCCAGGAGACCGGGCCGAGGCCTACTGCGCCGAGGATGGTGTTGAAGACGCCGTTGGGGCTGGCGTCGTAGAAGAACTTCCACAGCAGCACTGCGACTACTGGTGGGATCACCACCGGCAAGTAGGCCAATGCGCTGTAGAGACCTTTGAAGCGGCGTACCTCGCTCATCAGGACTGCAGCGATGAGCGGGACCGGGTAGCCGAATAGTAGGGCGAGCAGAGCGAAGTACAGGGTGTTCTTGACTGCTGTCCAGAGCAGGGGGTCGGCCAGGACGTCCCTGAAGTTCTGTAGGCCGACGAAGGTCGCAGGGGTGACCAGGTTGGTCTCCTGGAAGCTCATCACCACAGCCCTGAGGATCGGGATCCAGGAGAAGACACCGAAGACCAGTAGCAGCGGTAGCAGGAAGACCAGCGTGCTCAGGCCACTACCGCGACCTCTTCTCATCATTGGCTACTTCCGGTCGAGGAGGGTCTGCGCCTCGGCGTTGGCGTTCTTGAGCAGCTTCGCGATGTCGGCATCCTTGTTGGTCAGGACCGACTGCACGACCGGGTCGAGCAGCTTGTAGACCTCCTGGGTCGACCGGACCGGCTCGGTGAGCAGCGGCTGGTCGAACATCTTGTCCGTGTACGGCTTCATCTGCTCGAGCGGGACGTTCACATACTCCTTCACCCAGCCCAGCGACTCGTCGTACGTCGCCTTGTCGAACACCGGTAGCTGCGGAGCACCCACTGGCTGCTTGGAGGCGGCAACGGTCTTCGCATCGAGCACTGCGGCGTCCTTGTCGGCCAGCTTCTTCATGTAGAAGTAGTCGATCCACTTCACGGCAGCGGCCTTCACACCGTCGTTGGCCTTGGCACTGACCGTCGCCAGCGTCCCACCGCCCAGTACTCCGGCCTGGTCGTTGCTGGCGAGCGGGATGGTCGTCACGCCGTAGTCGGCCGGCTTGAGCGCATTCTGCGTGACCAGTGAGCCGTAGTTGCCGCCACCGGACACGTACATACCGATCTGGCCAGATGCGAAGGCCTGGTTGATGCCGCCCCAGTCGTAGAGGAAGTTGGAGCCCATGCTGTTGTCCGTCCAGCGCATGTCCTTCAGCAACTGCAGCACCGAGGTCATCTCGGGTGTGTCGAGCTGTGCCGTCGCGGTGTCGCCGTCGAGCTTCTCCGTGCGACCGCCGAACGCGTAGTCGAGAGTGGTGAGGATCCAGCCACCTGTGTTGTCGGTAGTCAGTTCGGCGTACCCGGCTTTGCCTGTCTTGTCCGCGATCTGCTTGGCGTCCGCACGGACCTCATCCCAGGTCGCCGGCGGCTTGTCGGGGTCCAGCCCGGCCTGCTTGAACAGGGACCGGTTGTAATGCAACGCCTGCCCGTACGCCGCGATCGGGACGGCCCACATCTTGCCGTCCTCGGCCTTGCCTGCCTTGGCGACGTTCTCGCTGAACTTGCTCGCGTACGGGAGAGCTGAGACGAGGCCGCTGATGTCGGCGATCTGCTTGCGCTGGATCAGGCCACGGCCGTCGGTGAACGGGACGGTGAAGACGTCGGGCAGCGTGCCACCAGCAAGCTGCGCGGTGAAGGTCGTCGCGGTCCAGTTGTACTCCTGCGGGACGACGTCGATCTTCGGGTTGTCCTTCTCGAACTGCGCGACCCTCGCGTCGAAGGCGGCGATCGCGCCCTTGTCGAGGCCGGGGTCGCGGGCGACCTTCAGGGTGACCGGGCCGTCGGGCGTCGCCTTGGTGTCCGAGCCGGAGCCCGAGCAGGCGGTGAGGCTCGCGGCCACAGCGACCACGAGAGCGATGGGAGTGATCTTCATTGCGTGGTTCTCCTACTTCGTGGTCAGCCAGACGGCTGCGTCGGTGGGGAGGCGATCGTCAGTGAGGGCGGCGCTGGCGAGCAGGACTTCGCCGTCCAGCTGGAGCGGCTCGGCGCCCAGGTTGACCAGGCAGCGGAAGCGCTCTCCGCGGCTGAAGGCGATGACGTCGTCGGTGGCGGTTTCGTGCCAGGCGAACTCGTTGGGGAGGCCGCGGCGGAGGTGCAGCGCGGCGCGGTACAGGGCGAGCATCGAGTCGGGGTCGCGTTCCTGCACCTCGACGGAGTGGCTGCCCCACTCGGCCGGCTGCGGCAGCCAGGGCGTGAAGCCTTGCGAGTTGAAGCCGAAGCTCGGGCCAGTAGTTGTCCAAGGCAACGGTACGCGGCAGCCGTCGCGGCCGGGATCGGCGCCTTCGGAGCGGTGGAAGATCGGGTCCTGCAGCGCGGCGAGCGGGAGGTCCTCGACCTCGGGCAGGCCGAGCTCGTCGCCTTGATAGACATAGAGCGACCCAGGCAATGCGGCCGTCAGCAGCGCCGCCGCCCGCGCCCGCCGTTGCCCCAGCGCCAGATCAGTCGGTACGCCGAACCGTTTGGTCTGGAACGAGAACGAGCTGTCCTCGCGTCCGTACCGGGTGGCCGGTCTGGTGACGTCATGGTTGGACAGCACCCAGGTGGCCGGCGCGTCGACGGGCCGGTGAGCGGCGAGCGTGGACTCGATCGACGCGCGGAGCTCGGACGCTTTCCACGGCCGGCCCATCAGGTCGAAGTTGAACGCGGTGTGCATCTCGTCCGGCCGCAGATAGCGGGCGAACCGCTCGGGGTCGGCGAGCCAGATCTCCCCGACGAGCACCCGCGGTTCGGCGTACTCGTCGGCGATGGCCCGCCAGGAGCGGTAGATGTCGTGGAGTTCGTCGCGATCGACGTACGGGTGCTCGGCGGTCTCGCCGTACTCCGGGAAGGCGGGATCCTTGACCGGCATGGTGGCCGAGTCGATCCGGATCCCGGCGACACCCCGGTCGAACCAGAACCTGAGGATCTCCTCGTGTTCGCGGCGGACGTCGGGGTGGTTCCAGTTGAGGTCGGGCTGCTCGGGGGTGAAGAGGTGGAGGTACCACTCCCCCGGCGTACCGTCCGGGTTCTTCGTCCTCGTCCAGGTGTCGCCGGAGAAGCTGGAGACCCAGGCGGTCGGCTGCTCCTCGCCGTCCTTGAACCAGAAGCGTTCTCTTGCCGGTGAGCCCGGGCCATCGGCCAGAGCTTCTTTGAACCACACGTGTTCGCTCGAGATGTGGTTCGGGACGATGTCGATGATCGTGCGGATGCCCAGGGCGGCAGCCTCCGCGATGAGTTGCTCGGCCTCCTCGACGGTGCCGAAGGCCGGATCGATCACCCGGTAGTCGGCCACGTCGTACCCGCCGTCGGCGAGCGGGGACAGGTACCACGGGGTGAACCAGATGGCGTCGATCCCGAGGCTGCTCAGGTACGGGAGCCGCGAGCGGACGCCGGCCAGGTCACCGGTGCCGTCGCCGTTCCCGTCGGCGAAGCTGCGCGGGTAGATCTGGTAGATCGCCGCATCCCGCCACCACTGCTGAGTACTCACCTCTTTGCTCACCTGAACTCCGTTCGATCGTGGTAGGTTTAGCGCTCCACCTTGGTGGGACCGTAAGGCCGCTTCCGGGCGGCTGTCAATGGGCGGACGGCGCTCGTATCCTGGCCGCGACAACCGAGAGGAGCCGCTGTGCGGGTCACGCTGAAGGACATCGCCGACGAGGCCGGGGTCAGCATGATGACGGTCTCGAACGTGGTGAACGGCAAGCGCGCCCGGGTCTCGCCGGAGACGATCGAGCGGATCCAGCGGATCGTCGCCGAGCGCGGTTACGTGCCGAGCGCGTCGGCCCGCAGCCTGGCCGCGAAGTCGTCACGGCTGATCGGGCTGCTGGTGCCGGCGGCCGACGAGGACAGCTTGATGATCAGCCCGCACAACGTGGCGATCGTCGGGCAGATCGAGCGCGAACTGCGCAAGGGCGGGTACCACCTGTTGCTCCGCGGGATCGCGGCGCCGGCGGAGGTTGCCGAGGCGTTGCAGTCGTGGAGCCTGGATGGGGCGGTGCTGCTCGGGTTCCTGGACGAGGAGATCGACCGGCTCACTGCTCGCGCGGTGGGGAAGGTGTCGTTGCTCGCGATCGACAGCTATTCGGCGAATCCGTTGACCACCGGCGTACGGTCCGATGACTACACCGGTGCGCTGCTGGCCGCGCGGCATCTGCTGGAGCTGGGGCATCGGGAGATCGTCTTCGCCGGGCCGTCGTTCTCCGATGTCGGTGTCGTGCACGAGCGGTTCGCGGGTTTCCAGGCTGCCTTCGCGGAGGCCGGGTTGTCGTGGCGGGAGCGGCTGGTCTCGGCGAACACGACACATGCCAGTGGCCGCGAGCTCGGGCGGCGGCTGATGTCCTCGCACCCCTCGGCCACGGCCGTCTTCGCGACCGCCGACATCCTGGCGATCGGGATCATGGAAGGGCTGGCGGAGACTGGGTTCTCGGTGCCTTCGGACGTTTCGGTGCTCGGGTTCGACGACCTCGATCTGAGCGCTTACGTCACGCCCAAGCTGACCACGATCGCGCAGGACATCCCGCGGAAGGCGGCGATCGCAGTACAGCTGCTCCTGGGCACGATCGAGGGCAAGGAGCACCCGGTCGACCCGATCACGCTGGAGGTCCGGCTGATCGAGCGCGCCTCGACCGCCGCGCCACGCTGACCGCCGAAAGTCCTTCAGAACAAGGCCGGAGGACCCTTTGGCGGCTATGAGCCGCGCGCTGGAGTGGAAGTAGGACGAGAGGATTTGGAGGCGAGAACATGAATGACCTCGTCAAGCGTGAACGCCCACTCACGGATCTGACCGACTGGCTCGAAGTGGAGTTCGCGGCCTTCCCCACCTTCCGGCCGTTCACCATTCCGGCCCTGCGGCCGTTCGCCGGCCTGCAGATGATGCGGGTGGAGGACTTCCGCGAAGGTGACGACTACGTGCTGCGTGCCGAACTGCCCGGCATCGACCCCGTCAAGGATGTCGACATCACGGTCGCCGACGGCATGCTCACCGTGAAGGCGGAGCGGAAGGAGACCACCAAGGAGGCGCTGCGGTCCGAGTTCCGTTACGGAGCCTTCTCCCGCAGCATGACGTTGCCGGCCGACTTCGACGACAGCGAGATCAAGGCCACCTACAAGGACGGCATCCTGGAGATCCGGGTGCCACTGAAGGAGGTGTCGAAGCCGGAGCCCAAGCACGTGGACGTCAAGACGACCTGACCACGGCGGCTTCGGAGTCGCAACCTGCACCCGTGGGGCCGGCCCGATGGCCGGCCCCACGGCCATACCAGAGATCACCAGCCCTCTTTGCGGGCACGGGCCTCGAAGAGCAGGATGCCGGCTGACAAGGCGACATTGAGCGAATCGGCCTGGCCGAGCATCGGGATGCTCACCTTCTTGAAGCCCTGCTCATGCCATGCCTGGTGAAGTCCCTCGCCTTCCGAGCCGACGACGAAGGCAGTCCTTCCTTGGTACTGCGGTGCTTTGTAGCTGCCGGTCGCTGCGGGGTCGGCGAGGTGGACCTCGAACTCGTGCTGCCTGAGCCAACTCGCTGCGCTGGCGATGCTCGTGAACTCGAGCACCGGAGTGGTGAGCACCATGCCGCGGCTGGCGGCGTACACGGCGGGGTGATTCGGGCGCGCCCGGCGGCTGGTGAGGACCAGGCAGTCCGCGCGGGCGGCGTCGACCGTGCGGATCAGGGTGCCGAGGTTGCCGGCGTACTCGACGCCATCGGCGACCAGTACCAGCGAGGACTCGCTGAGCCTGAGCTCCTCGGCGCGCCACTCGGGCAGCCGGGCAATGGAGATCAGGCCGTCGGACCGGCTCTTCCGGCTGACTCGTGCCAGCAGCTTCGGTGAGATCCGGTAGACCTCACGTGCTCTCGCGGCGATCTCGGCTGCTGTCCGTGGCTGTTCGCAGACTTCAGCGCAGTAATAGAAGGTGTCGATCACGGTCGGGGTGCTGAGCAGCTGGCTGTGCTCCCAGCTCCCCTCGACCAGGATCCTGCCGGGGACGGAATCCTTGCGAACGGCGAGCAGGGCGCGGCCACGCGGGTGCTGCGCTCCGATCGGCAGGACGTCGGGAAATGACGGTGCCATGAGGTGACTCCGGTGAATGAGAACAGCAGACCGCGCCCGGGGACGCCTTCGTGGGCATCCGCACCGGTCGGGTGTGCTGGGGTCGGCTAGAGCGTTTGAGGACGCACTAGCCGAGGAGTCTCATCATGCTTCGGATGGTAGGGAACGCGGTGCTCGGCGTCATCCGCTTTTTTCCGCATCGGTTGTCGGCGGCCCGCTCTAGGGTGAGCCCATGTCCAACGGACCCGCAGTCGAAGCGATCGATCTGGTGAAGCAGTTCGGCACGAACCGTGCCGTCGACGGCGTGAGTTTCGTCGTCCCCGAAGGAACAGTGCTGGGCCTGCTCGGTCCCAACGGCGCCGGCAAGACGACGACGGTGCGGATGCTGACGACGCTCAGCGTGCCCACCAGTGGTACCGGCCGGGTGGCCGGCTACGACGTGATCAAGCAACCCGCCGACGTCCGGCGCAGCATGGGCCTGACCGGTCAGTCCGCGACGATCGACGAACTGCTGACCGGCCGGGAGAACATCCGGCTGATCGGCAGGCTCTACGGGCTGCCGACCAAGTACCTGAGCAAGCTCTCCGACGAGCTGCTCGAGCGGTTCCTGCTGACCGACGCGGCCGACCGGGTGGCGAAGACGTACTCGGGTGGGATGCGGCGACGGCTGGACCTCGCGGTCAGCCTGGTCGCCGCACCGCCGGTGCTGTTCCTCGACGAGCCGACGACCGGACTCGACCCGCGCAGCCGCGCGGATCTGTGGGAGGTACTGCGCGGCCTGGTCCGGGACGGCACCACCTTGCTGCTGACGACTCAGTATCTGGAGGAGGCCGACCATCTCGCCGACGAGATCGTCGTGATCGACAAGGGCAAGGTGATCGCGGCCGGTACGCCGACGCAGCTCAAGGACGAGGCCGGCCGGGCCAGTGTGGTCGTCACAGTCGCGGCAGTGGCCGATCTGCCACGCGCTGCCGAACTCCTGCGACAACACGCGCCTGAGGTGCACGTCGAGGAGGTGAGCCGGCGACTCACGGCGCCGGCCGCCGGTCTGGCCGACATGACCCGGATCGCCGGGGTCTTCGCCGATAGCGGGATCGACGTCGACGACCTCGGCCTGAAACGACCGAGCCTCGACGACGTCTTCCTGCATCTGACCGGTCACCGCGCCGAGTCGACCGACACCACCGGGACGCTGACCGAGCAGGAGGCCGTCCGATGACCGCTGTGATGACCAGGCCGCCGATCCACCAGCGCACCTTGCTGCAACAGTCGCTGACCGTCGTCTGGCGCAATCTCCTGCACATCCGACGGATGCCGGAGATGCTGCTGGACGTAACGATCCAGCCGGTGATGTTCGTGCTGCTGTTCGCCTACGTGTTCGGCGGCTCGATCGACGCGCCCGGTACGTCGTACCGGGAGTTCCTGCTGCCGGGCATCATGGCGCAGACCATCATCTTCTCCTCCGCCATCGTGGCCATCGGCCTCACCAGCGATCTGGAGAAGGGGATCGTCGACCGGCTGAAGTCGCTCCCGATCTCACGCTCGTCCGTGCTCGTCGGGCGGAGCCTGTCGAGCCTGATCCATTCCGGTATCGGCATCGTGGTGATGAGCGTGACCGGCCTGCTGATCGGCTGGCGGATCCGCGACGGACTGGTCAACGGCGTGCTGGGCTACCTGCTCCTGCTGCTGTTCGGCTTCTCGATGATCTGGCTGGGCATCTGGGTCGGGTCGCTGATGCGCTCGGTGGAGGCGGTGAACGGCTTCATGTTCACCGTGATGTTCCCGCTCACCTTCGTCGCCAACACCTTCGCCCCGACCCAGGACATGCCCCGCTGGCTGCAGCTCATCGCGGAGTGGAACCCGGTGTCGGCGCTGACCGCGGCTTGCCGGCAATTGTGGGGCAACGGTCTGGCGCCCTCGGCGGACGCTCAGTGGCCGCTCCAGCACCCAGTGCTCGCTTCCATCGCCTGGTCGCTGCTGTTCACGGCCGTCTTCGCGCCGCTCGCCTTGGTGGCGTTCCGCCGCCGCTCGCGCGACTGAAGCCTAGGGCGCCTGCGCCGGCAGGCCTGCCGCGTGCGCCGGCGGCACGCCTAGGCGGGTTTGTCTGGAGGAGTTTGTCCACAGGCCCGGCGAGTGCCGATTTCGATCCGCCGTCCGGCGTCGATAAAGTCGCTTCTCTGGCTGTCTTCGGGGGCGGCCGCGGGAGGAGAAGCGTGGACGCGACATTGCTGGATGCGGAGGCCGAAGCGGCTGTCCTGCGCGTCTATCGGCAGGTCTTCGCCGTGCTCGCCCGGGAGGCCGGCGCGATGATCGTCGACCCGGAGCTGCTGGACGCGGATCAGGCGATCCTGGATGCGTTCGCGGAGGCGGGCAGCGACGGGTTGACCGTGGAGCAGGCCGCGCTCGCCTGCCGTGGATGGCCGCATGAGGTGATCGTGCGGCGTTTCGAAGTACTGCGGCAGTACGGCGCGATCACCAAGCTCGTGGACCGGCCCAACGAGTTGCGTCACCGGGCGGCCTTCGCGCCGTACGTGATGCTGATGTTCCTCAAGCGGATGTCGGTGCAGGGCGGGCAGGCCGAGCTGCACCAATTGCTCACCCTCGAAGCACACAGCGTGAGCGATCCGCGGGCGGTCGAGGAGCAGGGGCAGGCATCGATCCAGCGGCTGACGAAGGTGTTCCGGCTGCTGGGAAACGAGCTGTCCATCCTGGTGTCGACCAGCACGACCGCGCAGCTGCGGGAGAACGCACAGCTCGCCTGGGGTAACGAGCGGCTGATCGAGCAGGCCGAGAAGGTGCACCGGATCGTGCTCGAGCGGTGGCCCGGGTTGCACCAGGTGTGCACGCAGCTGCGGATGTCGCTGGCTGCTTATGCGGATGCTGTTCAGCTCGCGGCCGGACGGCTGGTCGAGCGAGCCGGTACGACGCGGGCGCTCGGGTTGTTGCCGATCGAGACTTGGCTGACGTTTACGCGGAGCAGCGATACCGAAGTACTGGCCGGTGTGCTGGACGGCTTGCTGTTCGACGCGGCCGCGCCTGACTTCTCCCCGGAGGGCATGCTCGAGGCAGTCGAGTCCGGCCGCCGAACCGGTACTGCGCGGATGGCACCGCCTCGTCCTTCCTCGGAGACAGACGCGCCCGAGTCCGCCGCCGCCACAGACCGCGAGGATCTCCGCGCCGAAGCCGAGCGAATCCTCGCCGGCCGCTCCTCAGTCAGCATCGTGGACGTAGTCGACGACGCCGGCGACTGGGTCACCGCCCGCCGGGTCCTGGCCGAGCTGACCGCTGCCCACCTCCACGACGAGCTCGACTACGAGCTCGTCTGGGGCGACGGCATGCGAATCGACCCCACAGCCGGCACCCCCTGGGCCACCGAGGGAACCTTCCGGCGGGTGACCCGATGACGTCGTCGGAGGTCGCCGAGAGCGGCCGGTCCTACACCGCCCTCTGGTGGGCCAAAGTCCAGTCCGCCGGACCCCTCCAAGTCTCCCCGGACACCCCTGCCGTCCCAGGCCTCACCCGAGCCCCCGAGCCCGACGGCTCCACAATCTGGATGCTTCCCACCCTCCCCGAAGGCGCCGGCCACTCCGTCCTGGAGGAGCTCGGCATGCCCCCGGTAGCGGTCGAGATGCCCAACGAAACCGCCCGAGTCCTAGCCATCTGCGTAGCCTGCTGCTGGCAAGACCGCAGCGGCTCGGTGTGGCCCGGCGTGGTCGGCACCCTCACCCAAGTGAAGGCCGTCTACGCCGGCCTCCGAGGCCGCCCCGAACAATCCAGCGACCTGACCCTGATCATCGGCAGCCTCCGCCGCCTACACGCCACCAGCTGGCTGATCTGGAACGAAAAGGCCGGCGAAGTCCGCCTTGGCCCCCGGGTAACCACCTGGACCCCTACCGCCCAAACCGGCCTGAGAGAACTCTGCCGAATCCTCCCCGACCCACCCCCAGCCGTCCTGGCCCCACCCCGCACCCCCGAGCCCACCCCCGACCCACTCCCCAACGACGGGGACGCACCCAGCCCCGCCCCTGCCACCCCCACTTCCTCCGGGCCAGACCAATCAGCTGCGCCCGGCTCAGACCTACCCGAGCCGGAGGAGGACTGATGAGTGAGCATCATGCGCTCTTCGATCAGTTGTTGCAGGATTTGAGCGATCGGAGCAGGGACGAAGTACTGGCTGCGTTCAGTGCGGTGCAGTATGCGGCGCACCCGGTGGCCGAGGTGCAGCTGGCCGGGTTGCGGGACGTGACGTTGCGCCGTCAGGTGCAGAAGATGTTGAAGTTGATCGGTCGGACGCTGGTGCATGTGGACGGCACCCACTGGACAGCTGGGTACGCCGACGACATCGCCGAGACGCTGACCGCGCAAGGCTGGCAACCGCTTTCAGTCGTGGACCGCGCAGTACTGGTGCTCGTCCTGGTCCACTCGGTAGCGATCCCCCGCAGCGAAGGCATTCTCACCGGCGACAGCTGGAAGTCCGCCCGCCCGACGACCGTCGACGAGCTCCGCACCACCAAGATTTCCAGCGAGGAGCGCCGCCTGGCCCTCCAGCGACTGCGCGCCGCCGGCCTGATCCAGCTGTCCGGCGACCACTCCGGCGGCCCGAGCTACATCCCGGGCCCACAACTCCAACGCCTCACCCCGGCCGCACGGCGCCGCCTGCAGGATCAGCTGATCCTCGCGGCCGCCCCGTCGAGCCCGATCGCGGAGGCCATCCGCGCTCGCAAAGGCATCACCGAAGAAGAAGGAGCGGCATGAGCACCCCCACCCCCGCTGAGGACGGGCCGTACGACATCCTCGGCTCGAAGGTGCTGCTCGGCGTCCAGGTCGTCGACCTGTCCCGGCTGTCGACCCACCCGATCCCGATGGTCGGCCAAGGCCTCGTCACCGTTGCCGGCCAGGGCCCGGTCGACTCCAACGGCGCCGGCAAGTCCTCCTGGATCGCCGCCCTCTCGCTCCTCCACGCCGACGACCAGTGGCGCCTCACCAGCGGCGCTCCCGGCGCGGCCGAGCTGCTCTTCACCGCCGAAGCGGCCGGCCAGGAAGGCACCTGGTCCAACGTCGACCGCGGCTACATCGTCGGCGTCTTCTCCGACCCGGACCTGACCGAGCTGGCCGAGATCGAAGCGGCCGCCATCACCGTCTGGATCAGGATCAACCGCAAAGCGTCGTACCTGGACCTGCGCTGGAAGAGCGGCCTGCACGTCCCGTACGGCGTCACCGAGGCCGAGCGCGCAGCCGGCGCCGACGCGCTCTGGGCCGCGCTCCCCCACTCCAACGGCCGCACCGACTTCCACGCCAACAAGCTCTCCACAGTCCTGTACGGCGGCCAGGTTCGCTGCGTGTCGTTCCTCTCGACCTCCGTCCGCTCGTCCCCGACCGCCAACCTGCTCGCCGAGCCGCTGAACGAGCTCGGCCCCGCCCGCATCTTCAACGCGATCGCCACGCTCACCGGTCTCGATCACGAGCTGGAGCAGGAGCAGGCCCACCGCTCCGCCGAGCACACTCAACGCGAGGCGACCAAGCAGGCAGCGGCCGATCTCCAGCGCTGGGAACAGGAGATGGCCACCGTCGAGGCCGGCATCCTGCAACGCGCCGCCGCCCGCGAAGCCCTCGCCGCCGCCCGCGAATCCTGGAAGGCTCGCTGCGCCCGGCACCTCGTCGACGGCGATGCGCGCAACAGCGAGATCCTCCAAGAGCTGGGTGTACTGGACGAGCGCGTCGCCGAGCAGGAGGCGCGACGGGAGACCATCGACACCGAGATCGAAGCGTTCGGCAGCGAAGAGAATCTGCTCCGCGACGTCCAGCTCACCCGCCAGGAGCGCGACAAACTCGACGCCCGCGACCGTGAACTGGATCTCGCCCAACGCTCGGTCCGCGAACAGCTCGAGCGCCTCGGCCAAGAGCACCGCCGGCTGCTCGATGCCGGCCGCTCGGCCGACGGACGCGACCTGGCGGCCGCCGCCGAGGAGCAAGAAGAAGCCCGCGCGGTCCTCGAGGAGCACATCGGCCGCGATCACGCCGCGCGTTCGTTCGTGGACCAGGCGACCGCCGACCTCCGCGAGGCCGAGAGCGGCCAAACCGTCTCGGCTCCGCAGCAACAGGTACTGGCGAACGCCGGCATCGAGTGCGGCGCCCTCACCGACATCACCGAGCTGGCCACCGCCGACCGCGCCGAGTGGGAGCCGCGGCTGGCACCGTACCGGGAAGCCGTTGTCGTCGACGCGTCCGACGTCGCGATCGCAACGTCTGCCCTGAGCGACGCCGGCTATCCGGGCTTCCTGCTCGTACTCGCCAACCGGCCCGATGCCGCCGCTTTCAAGGGCGGACCGTCATCGGCGGACAAGCGGTTCAAGCTGGACGGGTTCTTCGCGGCTCTCGCGGAGCGTTCGGCGAAGGAGATCATCGACGAGCCGGCCGGCGTGGTCGCCGTCGGGCAGTTCGAGGAGGCGATCACCGGTCGCACGGCGCGCATCGAAGCGGCCCGCCGTCGCCTCGACGCAGCCGTCGAGGCCCGGTCAGAGGCATCGGCCGCGCTTGAGCAGGCTCGTGCGCGAGTGGACCAGGCCGAGCGGCGTACTGCCGCCGCCCGCGCGCTCGGGACCGCTGCGGACGTACAGGAGCAGATCCTTGCCCTGCGTGAGGTGAACGATCAGCACGAGACCGATCGCGACACGCTCGCACCCGCCTTGCAGGCGGCCAAGGAATCGGCCGAAGCCGCCGCGGGGCAGCAACTCGTCCGCGACGAGCGCCTGAAGAACCTCGAAGCCACTCGCCGCGATCACGACCGCATCCTCGACGAACTCGCCGGTCGACGGCTCGTGCTCCTGGAGGAGCAGACCGGTCTCGACCTGGTCAGCAGGACGACCGCTTGGGGCGGCAGCGCCTCGGAAGCCTCCGAGTTCCTGGTCGCCTTGCCGGATGCCGCGGCCCAGCGTCGAACGACGGCCGACTGGAACCACCAGGCCTGCACCCAGCTCGACGACGTCGTACGCCGCTGCTTCCCGAACGCACGCTCGCGGGAAGAGATCCCGTCGGAGCTGTGGGAGATCCTCAACGGCGCCGACGGCTGGTCGAACGGGACCCTCGGCGCGCGCGTCGCCCTGGTACCGGCCCTGCAGCGGACGCTGGCAAGCCACCTCGCGCAGCACGAGACCTTCGACAGCCTCCAGCAACAGCAGATCGCCAGCCAACGAGCTGAGCGGAATGCTGCCCTCGAACGCGCTCGCGAGGGACTCGGCGAGGCCGAGAGCACCGCGCGGGCCCATCGCTCGTCGCTTGCGGATGGCATCAAGGCGCGACTGCGACTGGTGTCAGCGGAATTCGACCGGCTGGACCAGCAGTACGGCGGGTACGGCGCGAAGCTCGAGTATCCGGAGCCTGACCCGCCAGCGGAACCGGACAAGCCGTGGCGCTGGACGGTCACGCCGAAGTGGCGCCGGTCCGAGGGCGGGCCGTTCTCGGCGTTCAACGTCAAGGGCAACACCGCGCAGATGGACGAGAAGGCAGTGAAGCTCGTCTGCGCCGCGGCGTTGGCCGGCGGCAGTGACCGTCCGCTGCTCCTGATCCTGGACGAGCTGGGCCGGAACCTCGGCTCCCAACACCGCCGAGAGGCCGTCGCCCTGTTCGAGCAGATCGGCCGCGACCGGAACATCACGGTCATCGGCGCCCTGCAGGACGACATGGAACGCTACGCGCTGTCCTCATCCCGTCTCTACGTGAAGCTGCGCCGCTCCTCCGACACGATGGCCTACAACCAGGCACCGGTCGTGAAGGGCAACGAGGAGTACTCCGCCCGGGTAGAACTCCTCCGCACCTGGCTCGACTCCTACCGGGGCCCCCGCCCAACCCTCGACCTAGCCGAACAAACCCTCGACACCGCCGAGCTCGCCCAACCTGACTCAACCGTTCTAGCTGATTCCTCCACCGAGGCTGCCGACGCGGCTCCGGCGAAGGCGTCTGGCCGACGGAAGCCAGCTAAATCGGTCAAGCAATCGACCGATGCCGAGCCGGGCGAAGACACCGAAGCAACGGGAGCCGCAGGCTGACCGGGCTGAACCGCGCGCCGAGCGGACAGGGTGGGCGGACCGTCGTCGGCCTCCCTCGGCAGCGGTACCGGTTTTGGGCGGGAGGTTGCGGAAAAGGGACCCCGGTGGTCGGGGCTGACCCGTCGCTCGTTCACACTGGAGGGGTGTCGTGTGAGCAGATGGGCGTTCAGGCCTGCCCCCGCTGTTCACACGGAGTAGGCGGAGCTCTGGTCAACCCCTCGTCGTTCGGCGTACCGTCCGTTGGACAGGTCCAGCCGGCAGCTGATCGGAGGGCGTGAGATGGCATCTTGGCTACTGCGCGCCCAGTGGGCTCACCGAGACGAATCGGTCGAACACCGAGCGCTCCGCGTCGGGCGCACCCTGACTGCGGTCGCTGTGGCGTTCCCAGAGGTTCACCTGTGGACGCAGGACGAGCGCTGGGGTTTCCACGTGCTCGAGGCGGACGCCTCCACACCGCTCCAGGAGATGGTCGAGGCGACCACGAAGGTCCTCTCGAATGGTTCGAGTACCACCCGCCTGCACCTGCAGAGCGCCGGTGATCTCCCCTGGTTGTTCGACCTCTCCATGGGCGGCACCCTCACGACGGTCTCCGACCAACTCACCCTGCACTGGAGTGACGAGGACGCGCTGATCCAGTCAGAGCGCTTCGCCCAGGTCCTCCGCGCGGTCGTCACGATCTGGGAACCCGAATGGGCCAGCATCGCCGACACCGAACTGGCAGCTGCCGCCGGCGTCTTCCGCCGCGGCATCCCGATGATGGGCTGGCTCACCTACGTCCGCGGCCTGGTAGCCGGCGCCCATGGCATAGACATCGGCCTCACCCCGTTCGAACGAGGCACCCTTCTCCAGGCACCCGTCGCCCCCGCAGACCTGACCCCGATCCACATCTGCGCCGCCGCGGCACTGGTAGGAATCTCCCCCGACGACCTCTGACCTCTGGGCTATGCCCTGGCAGGTCCGCAGCTCTCAAAAGGTCTGTAAAACACATTAAGGGCCACCCCTTGCGGGGTGGCCCTTAACAGTGTGAATGTCCGGCGACGTCCTACTCTCCCACGACCTACCGGTCGCAGTACCATCGGCGCTGTCAGGCT
>NZ_BAABAA010000019.1:0-134811 GCF_039537185.1 Kribbella ginsengisoli
GCGCGACAAGCGATCCCCGTGGGCGAACCTCATCGACGCCGTCACCGCCACCCTGCCGCAGCTCCGCGGCGACGAACGCGACGCCGTACGACGCCTCGCCGCCGAAGGACCTCCGGAGGAAGACGTCGGCCTCGCCCCCTTCGCCAGTCCTCAGTTCAGTCCGGGTGCGGCCGCGCCCACGCTGCTACCGATGCCGTCGTTCCCGGGAGCCCGCCGATGAACGAGTTCCTCTTCGTCATCGTCCCCTACCTGTGCCTGACGATCTTCGTGGCCGGTCACCTGTGGCGCTACCGCTACGACAAGTTCGGCTGGACCACCAGATCCTCCCAGCTGTACGAGAACCGCCTGCTCCGGATCGGCAGCCCACTGTTCCACTTCGGCATGCTCGGCAGCCACCGCCCCCGTCGCGGCTGGGATCGGACCCGATGAGAACCAGCCCCGAGCTACGGAGAAGGCCCGGCCGGCCTCAGCGTCGGATCGAGGTCTGGCCATCAGGCCTTACTTCCACGCGCCACTCCACACCGACCCCAGCTGACCGAGCGTCACCAGCTTGGTCGAGCTTGGTGGCCGGTATCCCCTGAGGCTGCCGAGGATCGGATCAATTGGGACACAGCGGGCGTGAACGCTTCCGCATCGCGGCTGCGGTCCAGCGAGCCGAGCACGCCGCCGGCGATGACCTCGAGGCCCGTCAGGGCCAGATTTCCGTTGCTAGGCCTGATCTGCACGTTGTGGCGCTCGGTCGGCAGCGACATCGTCATTCAGGTCTGGCGTTGCCTTTCGGCGCAGAACCAGGGCGGCTCCGATCAGGATGAGGGCGCAACCGATGCCTTCGCTCAGGGTGGCCCGTTCGCCGAGGACGACGATGCCCGCACCCAGCGAGACGATGGGCGAGACGTAGATCGTTATCGACGCCGTGGTGGGGGTAGCTCGTTTGATCAGGGAGAAGAACGCCGTGAATCCTGCAGCACTGCAGGCCAGGCCGAGCACGACAAGCGCTGTCCACGTTTCGGGTGAGGGCAGGACGAAGGGCTCGGACAGGAGCGCGACGAGCAGCAGGATCGGGGTCGCAAGCAGGATCATCGCCGCGGCGATGGTGAGCGAGTCGGTGTCAGGGAAGAGGTGCGGGATCGAGGTCGCGCCGATCGCGTAGCTGAGCGCCGCGGCCACGATCAAGAGCGCTCCGGGCCCGGTGAGGTCGAGTCCCAGGAGGGTGATCACACCGAGGATGCCGACAGCGAGACCGGCCCAACCCGTGACGGTCATGTCGCGCCCGCGAGTCAGCCAGAGCGCGATCAGCGCGACAAAGATCGGCTCGAGTGCGATCAACACACCAGTGGTGCCGGAGGGAACCGTTCGCTGGCCCATGGCGATGAGCGTGAAGGGCAGTGCGACCTCCACGACTGCGAGAAGAAGCAGTGAGGGCCACCGTTCGACGATGCTGCGCCAGCGTCCGTCGCGGAGGAGCAGTGGCCCGAGAGCCAGGCCGGCAATCGCCACCCGGACCGCTGCAATCCACAGCGGTCCGATCTGTTGCAGCGCGATGTCATTGAAGAGGTACGGCACTCCCCAGAGTACGGATACCAGTACGAACAGTCCGGCGGACGCGAACTTCGGGTGCCGTGCGGTGGCGGGGTCTTGATCACTGGTCACACCATCACGCTAGTGAAGCACGGAACCTGGTTGGAAGACAGTTCGCAAGGTTCCGGGCGCCAATTACTTTACAAATCATCAGTCGCAGTACTCTGGCCTGATGATCCAACTTGACGACATCGATTGGCAGATCATCGCGGCCCTACAAGACGATGCCCGGATGGGATACCGGGAGCTCGGGCGTCAGGTTTCGCTCACTGCTCCCGCCGTCACGAGCAGGGTCCGTCGCCTCGAAGAGGCCGGCGTGATCCTTGGCTACAGTGCCCGGATCGACCCCGCGGCCGTTGGATACGGCATCGAGGGATTCATCCACATCGCCAGCGGCGGCCGGCGGCAGTCGTACGCGATCGCCGCTCAGGCCGAGGCAGAGCCACGGGTACTCGAAGACCATCGGGTGGCCGGCCAGAGCGACCACATCATCAGGGTCGTCGCCGAGAGCCTGAGCGCCCTCGAGCCGTTCGTCGACGCCCTCAACGACGACGGCCGCCCCGTCACGTCGTTGGTCTTCTCCTCCCCGAAACGATGGAGCCCGATCCCCCGCCCGCAAGCCTTGTAGCAGTAGCTCAGTGCTCGATCAACGGGCCGGAGATATCGCCAGCCGCGTGACCAGTACGCCGTCGTCCTGCTCGAGCAGGACAGCAGTGATCGATTCCTTGCGCAGGGCTGTCACCATACGAACCCGAACCACCTGACCGGACGCCCCTGTCACACTCCCGCCCATTCCGCGCACCCCGTGCGCGTCTGTCGCCACCAGCCGGTACGACCTGCCGGACTCCAGGCCGGTGACCGACACGGGGATCTCCGTCCCCCAGGGGTGGGTAGTCATCTTGCCGGCCCTCTCGATGACAGCGGCCGACGGTTGAGTGGCCTCGGGCGCCGCGGATCCGGTCAGGAGGAACCCGCCGACAACGACGATTGCGGCTGCCGCGGCAGTCAGCGCTCTCCAACGGTTGGATCGCCTTCCGCCGACCGACCGTGTTCCCGCAACCGTCGCAGGCAAGAAGGCCGGCGAGGTCGCCAGCCCCAAGGTCACGACTGTCCGCCTGATGCCGTCGGCCTCGGCCAAGCAGTCATCGCAGGTCCGAAGGTGCCGATTGGTGGTTTCCGGAAGGGACAGATCCAGCGTCAGTGCCTCCGCGATGATCGGCCGGGCCTCCCGGCACTCGTCCTTCATTCGGCCAGCCATCCGTTCTTCTCCAGGATCGAGCGCAACGTGCGCAGGCCGTAGTACAGACGGCTTCTCACGGTTGCGGCAGGAATGCCGAGCTCGCCGGCGAGGTCTGCACAGGTTCGGCCGAAGTAGTGAACCTCGATCACGGTCTGCCGGTGCTCCGGTGTCAGCTCGAAGAGCCTCACCGACCTGGATGTTGAGCAGCAGTTGCTCAACCGGGTCATTCTTGACCCGTTCCTCCACCCCGGCCGGTCCGATGTCGGAACGAACCGCGCGCCGGCGTACCGCGTCGACGATTCCGTTGCGCGCGATCGCGAACAGCCAGGTCCGAAGCGAGCCTCGTCGCGGATCGAACCGGTCGGCGGCTTTCCACGCCCGCACGAAGGTTTCCTGGACGACCTCTTCGGCCAACTCCCGATCGGACAGGGAATTCACGGCGAACCCCAGCAGTTCCGCACGGTAACGGCCGTAGGCAGCCTCGACCCCGTCAGCGGTTTGCAGCGTCTCGACGCACTCGGCCGGAGAATCGGACGGTTGCATGTGATCTTCGGCCCCGAGGTTCGTCATCCCTGCCTTCCGCCGTTGGAGCTGCTGAGGACTACGCATCCGTCGATGAGGCCGTCATGGGTGGGCGCGCTTGTACCAACCACCCGTGATTCCACCCGCTCTTCGTTGCTGTCGGCATCAAGAGGTTCTGGCTCAGCAGCAGCAACACCCTGCCAGCGCCATCGTGGCGGCCATTGCGGCGGCGCTGGCCTGGCCACGACTTTCGATGCTGACCCGTTGACCGGTGAAGCTGCTGAACGCAAGGACCATCGGTGCGTTGCCTGCGGCATCAGTACTGAAGGTGAGCAGTGCGGTGCGGCGCCCGGTCTGATCGACCGAGTACGCCTGGTAGGTCGTGGCGGCCTCGAGTCCTCGCGCTTGAAGCTGAATCATGTCCACACCGGCAACGGGACGGACGGTGGCTTCGAGCGTCCGGCCATGCACCGGATCGAGGGTTTCACCTGCTCGTCCGTCCGGGAGCGTCGTGGGCACGTTACGCGGCTGCTGTCCCAGGCCCTGCCGACCAAGATTCATTGCTGGTCCGGGCGATGCCGCTCGGGGGGCATAGACGACAGCCTGGGGTTCCTGGCCGCCAGAGATCGTCGCGACGACTCTTTGCGTTGAAGTGTCGATGACGTCGACCTTGTCCGACTTCTCCAGGCCGACGTAGACGCGGCTGCCGTCCCCGCTGGGCCAGACGCCATGCGGGGCATGTCCGTGGTTCGCGATCCGCTGCAGCAGCTCCGGCCGGTCACCGCGGCGAAACACCAAGGTTTGGTCCAGGCCACCGATGGTGAGATAGACGAACTTGCCCGACGGCGTGTCGGCGAACTGAGGATGGTTGGTGTCCGGACCGGTGGACAGCACGTGTGTCACTTTGCGCTGCCGCAGATCGATGACTGAGACCTTGCCGACCCGCTTGTGCGCTGCCCAGAGTTCCGCTCCGTCCGGCGAGATTGCCTGATCAGAGGAAAAGACGTCCCCAAGGCCCGTGATGTGGTCCACTACGCGGCGCGAGGCAGTGTCGACGACAGTGATCTCAGCCAGCGCGATGTGGTTCACGTAGGCGAACCGGCCGTCGGGGCTCATCACCACTTTCGACGGACCGGCTCCCACCACGACATCGGCCTTCAGCCCACCGTTCAGGGCGTCGACCACGCTGACCGTGTCTCGCCCCCGATCAGCAACCCAGAACTCCTTGCCGTCCGCCGTGAAGCTGCCTTCATGGGCAGCACGGCCAACGTCGGTCTTGCTGAGAACCTTGTTGGTCGTCGTGTCGACGATATCGACCGTGTTGCTCGTCACGCTGACAACCGCCAGGCGGCGCGTGACCGGCGAGAAGGCGAGACCGTGCACGCCCACATCGCCCAGGTACTGGGGGCTCAGCGTCGCGCCGACCCGTTGGCTTCCCAAGGCGATGGTCCCCAGGGTCTTGTCGGTCGAAGGGTCGATCACGGTCACCGTGTTGGAGGACTGGTCAGCCGTGTACAGCCGGTCCTGCGCGGTGATCGGGAGTGGCTTGGTGCTGTCGGCAACGATTCCGGCTGAGGCGATGCCGACCGGTGAAGTGTCACCGAAGGCGGGTGACACCAAAGCGGTAGCGGCCAGGCCCAGCCCCGCCATCACCAGACCGATGCTGCGATGGATTCGCACTTGGTTCCCTCCAGAAGACTTTTCAGATACGCAGCGGTATACGGGCGTCGTCGCCCATCTGTTGAACAGTCACCGGAACTCCGCTGGATTAGATCCAGCCACCGGTCGGTAGCGCCGGCGGGTTCTGGCCGATCCGTCTTTCGCTGCGGCGGGTCAGCGCGGGCGATGCCGCCCTCAACGGCGCGCCCATGCTCGCTGCGGCGTCGTGATCTCTTCCGCACTCCGAGGACTGCCGTCGAATGCGTCATTGATCGAGTCAGCGGTGACCTGCACCGTCGCACGGTTGCGCCGCCGCTAGGACTTTCTTTCACCGTCGCGGTTGACGAGGAAGGTCGAGGCAGCTCTACCTGCTTGCGCGGTCGGCAGACACCCACCCCTGACTCCACGCGCCGGCGGAGTATCGGGTTAGACGTACGGCCCGGCCGGGCCGTTACTTGGCGGGGTCGATGGTGCCGAAGTCGCGCTCGAACCAGCGTGTGGTGAGGTCGATGGTCTCCTCCAGGTGGTCGGTGAAGAGTTCGAAGTGCGACTGCGGAATTTCGACCACGTCAAGCTGCGCGACCGGGCGCAATGCCTGGCGTGCGGCCGAAGCGGGAGTGATGGCATCGTCCGATGCAAGGATCGCGTGAACTGGCGTGGCGATGGCTTCCAGGTTTCCCGTTGGGTGATAGCCGGCGAGATTCCACAGGGAGGCCATGGTGACCTCATTGCGGTAG
Source organism: Kribbella ginsengisoli (assembly GCF_039537185.1). Classification (NCBI taxonomy): domain Bacteria; kingdom Bacillati; phylum Actinomycetota; class Actinomycetes; order Propionibacteriales; family Kribbellaceae; genus Kribbella; species Kribbella ginsengisoli. The sequence goes on from NZ_BAABAA010000019.1 coordinate 5,737, forward strand.
GTGGGCGCGTCGGCGGTCATGCGCTCCATCCATTGCCACGCGCCGTCGGATGTCATCGCGGCCACTTCTCCGGGCTTGCCCGTGCTGGCGATCATCTGGGGTTCTTCTCCGGCCGCCTGACGCCGGGCTGCGTCCTCGAAGATGTCAAGCAGTCCGGGGGGCAACTGGGAGGTGTCCAGGCTTGTGAAGGGGATGAGCACGACGGTGGAGCGCACGCGGGTGTCGGAGGAGGCTACAGCCAGGGCGTGGCCCCCGGACATACTGGTGCCGAACACGCCCAGTCTTTCCTCGTCGATGCCGGGGCGAGCGGCAAGGTAGTCCAATGCGTGGCGGTAGGCACGCTGCTGGGCTTCGAGGTCCATGTGCTGCCGAGGCTCCCCGTCACTGCTGCCGAAGCCCGCGTAATCGAAGACCAAGACGGCGATGCCGGCCGCGTTGAGGGACGCGGCGTAGGGAGGCATGAGCATTTCCTTGACGCCACCGAAGCCGGGGGCCATCACCACTCCCGGCACCGGTCCGGCGGGGTTGTCTGGCAGGTAGAGGTCGCCGGCCAGACGGACGCCGTCGGATTCGAAGGTCACGGGTTCAAGAGTCATCACGTTCTCCTGTGCAATAAGTCGGTCGCGGTTGGGTTTGCACCGTGTGCGCGGCTCCACAAGGCCGTAGGGCACTTGCGATCAAGGTGTGCCGTTGAACTCTTCGTGGAGTTGCGGCAGGAACGAAGCGAGGTGGTTCATCTCCGCGCCGCAGTGGTAGAGGAGGTCTTGGCCGAAGGTCGGCCCCAGCACCTTCCTGCCCAGCCGTGGCAGCGCGGAGCCGCCCAGCTTCCGGGCAGTTCTTCCGGTGAGGAGGGTTGCTCCCCGGCCTGGGAGGGAGTGGTCCGGCAGGTCGAGGACCTCGGTGCTGTCGAGGAAGAAGCGGCTGCGCATTTCGGCGCCGGCGGAGGTGGGGCGGACCTGGTGGATGAGCCAGCCCTGGGCGACGGGGTATTGGCTGAGTCCGACGCGCGCGCAGATGACGGCATGGCCGGATCCTGGTTCGTCGAAGCCGAGGCGCTTGGGGTCGGTGAAGCGGATCGCGAGCCGCTGGAGGGAGCCTCCGACGTACTCGTCGACATAGGAGACGTTGTCGATGTATCGCTGGCGGTCGGTGAGGGTGCGGTCGGCACTGCGGTCCTCGCCGAGCGCTGAGAACTGGTGGGCATCGGGGTACCAAAGCTTGTAGCGGGCGGTTTCCGTCGAATGCCAGCCGAACCACCAGTCCCACATCTGACCGGTGACGCCCGGCATGTCCGTCAGGACCGAGATCATCAATCCACCCGGAACGCGCGTCCAACCGGTCTCCATCTTGTGGTAGCCCGGGCGGGACATGATGCGGGCGGCATCTTCGATGCCGTAGGCGTACTCGGTCGGTGCCATGCCCGCGACCACGGCTTCGCGGACGTGGTCCTGAACAGGCCGCGTGTCGAGCTGGAAGTACTTGGCGTACGGCTTGGACTCCTCGTCCAGGCGGTAACCGAGGTAGCGGCGTTCAGTCTTGTAGCTGTGCGGAAAGCAGGCCCGGTCGGCGCGGGTTGTGGCGTATCGGATCATCGGTGTTCCTTTCTCGTGGGGTGGCGCCGCGGGCGGGATCTCGCGCCTGTTCCTGTCGGTGGTCGTCGCTGTGGCGGCGGACGCGGGGTCAGTGCGTGCACCACCCCGACCAGGCCCATGCACCAGCAATCGGGCTGGAGGTGAGGCTCGGCGTGTTCACGCACCGGACTCCGAACTCACATCGCCGGCATCTTCAGCGGGGGTGCTGCTGGCGGTGACGACGGGGAGGCGCAGCACGCAGTCGTGGTCCGCGCCGGTGTGGAGGATGTGCGGAGCGGTGTTGTTCAGGAAGTCGTGGCCGTTGACGAAGTGTTCCGCAGGCCAGCGGTAGATGTCCGCGCCGGCGATGGTCAAGCGCAACGTTTCCCCCGGGTGGAAGTGCGCGGTGATCGGCCAGATCTCGATGTCGAGACGGATCGGGCCGTGCTCGGGCAGGGGCAGATCGCGGCGGTGGGCCTGTACCGGCCGCTCGGCTGTGGACAGGGCGGGGTCGAGTTCGCGGCGGCTGGCACGCATCCAGCCATAGGCCAAGGGCCCGTCGTCAAGGTAGGCGGCCAGCGGGTAACCGACACGATTCCCGGCTGTGTCGAGCTTGTCGAGCGTGACGAAGACGTCCATGTCAGCCGCGCCCGGCGACTCCGCCCAGAGGATCAGGGAAACGGGGCCGGCCAGATCGGTGGTTTCGTCGAAGGTGAGGTCGAAAACGCTTCTTTGGTCGCCTGCGTGCCGGTTGGGCTCGGTAGGTGACTTGGTGGGGTCGTATCCGGCCGTGGCTGCCCGCGAGGGGCTGCTGGGGAGCATTTGGCCGGTCGAAGCATCGAGGTGGAAAGGGCTGTGGTGGACCCCTGCCGGGGGCCACGCGGTTTCGTCGCGGACCGGGCCGGTCTCGGTGCGATCGCGGTATTCGACGCGAACGGGAGGCCAACTGTCGAGGTCGTTGTCGATGCCCTTGAGGAAGTGGTCGAAGAACGTTCGCTGGCGCTCGACGTTGTCCGGCGTGTAGTAGTAGCGCCACTCCTTGCGCCCGTGGACGTCCAGCCATTTCTGCGAGGAACCCGCACGGCGGTACGCCTCCAGGGTCCCGCGTGTGTGGGTGCCGTGGTTACCCATCGAACACACGAAGAACGCGGGTACCTCGATGTTCTCCAGCTGGAATGCCCGGCTTGCCCAGAAGTCGTCCAGCAGTGGATGCGCGAGCAATTCGCTGAACGCGTCCTCGGTCTTGTTCCGGCCGAAGCCGATCAGTTCACCCGTGAGATGCAGGGAGAACTGGGTCTCCAGGATGCCGCCGTGGAAGATCGACTCGCGGTACGTGTCGCTGATCCCCTCGCAAGGGTTGATTGCGGCCAGGTGCGGCGGCCGAGTGGCAGCAACGGCGTACTGCGTCATGGCCAGATAGGACACACCACTCATTCCGACCTTGCCGTTACTCCAAGGCTGCGTCCCCGCCCACTCGACCAGGTCGTGCCCGTCCTCGGCCTCCTGCAGACTCAAGGGGCTGGCGTCACCTTCTGACCACCAGCAGCCGCGCGGGTCGGCATAGACCACCGCGTAGCCGTGCCGGACCCAGTACTGCGCCACTGGCGCCTCGAAGCGGGTACCTGCCGGGAGCGGCGGTTCGATGTCGGCGCCGGCTGCCAGGATCGGAGGAAAGCCGTTGTGCTTGCCATAGGGGCCGTACGCCAGCAGGACCGGCACCTGACTGGCACCTTCTGGCCGGCAGACGTCGACGTAGACGACGGTGCCATCTCGCATCGGCACGGCCACGTCCCGGTCGCTCCGCATACCGTCCTCCACCCAGCTGCCAGGGCGGAACCCCGGGTAGCCTCCGGTCTGCGGCGGCTTGGACTGGGTGAAGAGGCCCTGAGTCGGCGCGATCGCCATGACATCCTCCAACTAGAGTGCATGCTCTGGTTTTGGCAGAATCAGAGTATCTCCTCTAGTTCTGGGCTGTCACCAGGGCTCGACGAAGAGAGGTAAACGGATGGCAGACCGACAAGCCGGTATGCGACGTCCCCAGCAGGCCCGTAGTCAGGACTCGACCGCAAGAGTGCTCGATGCGGCGCTGGAGATCTTGGGAAGCCAGGGACCTGCAGCACTGACGATCGCAGCGGTCAGCAAGGCCTCGGGGGTCTCCAACGGCGCCATCTACCACCGCTTCGCCGACCGCCGGAGTCTGCTCGTGGCAGCCCAGGACCGCTTCCTGGTCAAGATCGAGGACGCCTGGCTTTCGCGTGCCGCAGCAGTCTGGGATATCGCCGAAGGCGAGACCCTGCTGCGCCGGCTCATCGAGGCGTTCGCCGATGTCTTCACCGAGAATCGGCTGATCTTCCAGGCGTTCATGCTCAGTGGCTACGACGACCCACTGCTGCGGGAGCGCGGCGCGGCGAGCACCCGACAGGCCGCGCGAGAGTTCAGCGCCCTACTGGTCGAACGCTTCGGAACCAGCCCGGAAGCCGCCGACACCGCCTACCGGATCCTGTGGGGGCAGGCCGTGTCCACAGCACTGTTTGCCGACGAAGAGGTCACGGAGTTCGCCGTCAGCTCACAGAGCCGCCGAGACCACCTGCTGCGAGCCCTACGGGCGGTCATAGGGATATGAGCCTGGATCGAGAGACGGGGTGACCGAGGCCGCTGGCCCTGTCTGGTTCGGGCGGCCCCAGGCGATGAGATCCGAGCTCTGCCCACCCTTGAGCGGCGCGGCGGCCGGTTGGTCAGGGACCCTCGCCGAGCGCGTATCGGAGCGCGGCGCGGGTGGCGATACCTAGTTTGGGGAAGGCCCGATGGAGATGGCCACTGACCGTTCGAGGCGACAGGAACAGCCGCGCTGCGATCTGTTTGTTCGTCAGTCCGGAGGCGGCGAGGCGAGCGATTTGAAGCTCCTGTGCTGTCAGGGTGGTCGACTGTGTTCTCGCCGGTGCGGAGATTTCGCCGGCCGCCCGGAGTTCTCGCTCCGCCCGCTGAGCCCAGGGTTCGGCGCCGAGCACTTTGAACGTAGCCAGTGCTTCGCGCAGTTGGGTCCGTTCCTCACCGATCGCGCGTGCAGCTTCGACTTCTGAATGGACGGCGCCGCCCGTGGCTGGGCCACGGGCGGCGGGTGTCAGCTGCTGGTTTCGTCGTCCTCGGATTCGTCGCCGGAATCCGGGACAACGGCACTCCCTGGAATCTCGCAGACGCCGTCGACGCAGCCGGCGGCGATCGGCGCATCGAGTTCGACGAGCCTTTGCTTCCGGTTCTCGGGCACTATGACACCTCCTTGCGTCCCGACAGCTGTCGAAGGATGTCGGCGAATACGGAAGGGTCCTGGGCTCCGGAGACTCCATAGGTGTTATCGAAAACGTAGTAGGGGACGCCTCTGATGCCGAGCTCTTTCGCGCGCCTCTCCTCCGCACGCACGTCCCGCAGGTAGCGATTCTCGGCGAGAGCTGCCAGCGCCTCCACCCGGTCGAGTCCGATCTCGGCCGCCAGATCGGCGAGTTCCTCGTCACGGCCCACGTGCCTGCCCTCCTCGAAGTGAGCGGCGAGAAGGCGCTCCACCATGTCGAGTTGCCGCCCCTTGGAGTGCGCCCACCGGATCAGCTGGTGCCCCTTCACCATGTTGGTGTGCCTGAGGATGTCGTAGTCGAAGTCCAGCCCGACCGCTTTCGCGGCACCGGCCAATCGAGCCAGTAACGGCTGCACCTCATCGGCGGAGTACCCGCGGATCTCGAGATAGTCCTGCTCGCTGCCCTCGAATTCCTCGGGCAGATCCGGAGCGAGTTCGTACGCGTGGTACTCGATCTCGACCGCGATGCCGGTGTCGTCGAGGGCCGTCTCGAACTTCCGCTTGCCGATGTAGCACCACGGGCACGCGATGTCGGACCACACATCCACCTTGATCGGAGCCGGCACCGTCGGCGCGTCCGGGACGGGATCGGGATCGGTTGTCTGTGAAAGGTACATGGGTACTCCGTTCTCGTCCGACATTCGCTTACCGGTTGGATGCGGGGCCGGGGAACGCGTGTCCCCGGGCGAAGATCACCACGATCACGGTGGAGAGAACGAGCACCGCGACGGCGAGCAGGAGCGACGCCGACCCGAGACCGGCCAGAAGGATGCCGCCGATCAATCCGCCGAGGCCGATACCGGCGTTCCACATCGTGACCATGAGGGGCTGCGCGGCGTCGGCATGCTCACGCGAGGCCGCCATCAGGGCGCCCTGGAACAACGTCGCGGAGCCACCGAACGCCAGGCCCCAGGCGCCCACGGCCAGGTAGTCGGCGATCGGGTTCCCCGACCAGAGCGTCAGCGCGACCGCGGCTGCGGCGAAGAAGGTCGTGCTGAGCAGTACCAGGCGGCGGTGGTGCCGGTCGACGAAGACTCCCGTCAGCCAGATGCTGAGGATCGAGGCGATTCCGAAGTCGAGCAAGATCCACTGCACCTGGTCCGTGAGACCGGCACCGGCGAGCACCGCAGCGATGTAGGTGTAGAGGATGGTGTGAGCGAGCACGAAGACACCGGTGACCACCAGGATCGTGCGAAGCCCCTTGATACGCAGCAGATGAAGGAGGGGAAGTCGTTCGGCGGCCTGCTGGCCGGGAACGTTCGGCAGCTTCCACAGCGTCCATCCGATGAGGAGCAGGGTCAGCGCCGACATGAGACCGAACGTCGACTGCCATCCGACGGACTGACCGAGGAACGCTCCCACGGGAACGCCCAGCGAGAGCGCCACCGGGGTGCCGGCGAAGGCGAAGGCCATCGCCCTGCCCTTCAACGCGTCGGGTGTGATGCGTTGCGCATAGCCGCCGAGAATGCTCCACGTCACGCCGGACGCAGCGCCCGCGATGAACCGCGCGATCATCGTGATCGTGTAGTCGAGCGAGATCGCCGTCACGACGTTCGCGATCAGGAATCCGACGAGCGCGACGACCATCAGATGGCGCCGCGGCCAGCTCGTCGTGAGAATCGAGACGGGGATCGCCGTCAGAATCGTGGCGACCGCGTAGATCGTCACGGTCTGGCCGGCCACCGATTCGGAGACACCGAGCGCACCGCTCATCTGCGGTAGTACCCCGGCAGGCAGTGCCTCGGTGAGGGTGGTGATGAATCCTGCGGTGAACAGTGCGATCAGACCGGCTACGGGAAAGCGATCGGCTTTCTGAGCCCTTAACTGAGTGTCCCGGACTGTAGTCATTGCTTCTTCCTCTTGATCGACCGGGCAGAGCGTGAAGAACTCCACCCGGACCGCGTTTCGGTGCCCGCGATCGCGGGACCTCGACGAGTGTGAAACGTTGACATCAATGTGAACGCAAGGCGGCTCGGGCCTACTCGCGAAGAGGCTTGCCTTCACATTGATGTGAAGGTGTGAGGGTTGCCCTCATGACCGTCTCTGACCTCCTCGAACCGCTGCCCCTCCTGCACGGACCGGCGATGCGAAACCGGTTCATGATGGCGCCCCTGACCAACCAGCAGAGCGAACCGGGCGGCTTCCTGTCCGAATTCGACCAGGACTGGATGCGTCAGCTCGCCCGCGGCGGCTATGGGCTCATCCAGACCAGCGCCACCATCGTCGAGGCGGGTGGGATCGCCTGCGCCCGGCAGCCAGGCATCTTCAGCGACGCCCACATCCCTGGCCTCACGGAAATGGCGACCTCGGTCCGGGACGGGGGCGGGCTCTCGGCGGTACAGCTTCACCACGCCGGTCACCGCGCGAACCCGTACTACGGAGGCGTGCCTTCGCCGGCATCCAGCTACACCCTGCCAGGCGTCTCGGCGCTGTCGACGGCCGAGGTCGAACGCATCCGCGACAGCTTCATCGCGGCCGCGCGGAGAGCTGAGAAGGCGGGCTTCGACGGGGTGTCGGTTCACGGGGCCTTCGGCTGGATTCTGTCCGAGTTCATGTCACCGTTGCTGAACGACCGGACGGACAAGTACGGCGGCAGCCTCGAGAACAGGGCGCGCTTCACACTCGAAGTGATCGAAGGAATCCGCCGCGCCTGCGGGCCCGACTTCCAGATCGGCTGGCGACTGTCGATCGAGCGGTACGGTCTGCGGCTGGAAGAGCTACGCGAGATGACCGCCGAGATCCTCGACCGGGAACTGATCGACTATCTGGACCTTGCCCTGTGGGACTACAACCAGATCGTTGCCGAAGGCACCTTCCGCGGACAGACGATGCTCAGCGTCTTCGCCGAACTCCCGCGCAAGGGCGTCCGGCTCGGGGCCGCGGGGAGAATCCGGAGCGCTCGCCGTGCCGCGCAACTGCTCGACGACAGCTGCGACTTCGTCCTGATCGGAAGGGCCGGCATCCTTCAGCGGGATTGCCCCGAGCAGGTCCGATCAGACCTCTCCTACGAGAGCCCGGCCCTTCCTGTTCCCGCCGAATTCCTTCGCAGGGGTGGCATCAGCGAACGCTTCATCAACCACCTTCGAGGCTGGGGAGACTTCGTACAGCCCGGCAGCCGGTAGCCGTCAGGCGGCGGCTCCGGGCGAGCGCTGGTCGCCGACCGCGTTCAGGTAGTCGTCCAGTGCCTTCAGGTTCTGCGACAACACAGTGACGCGTTCCTTCAGCCGGTCTCGTTCGCGTGCGATCCGGGCAACGAACTCGGGGTCGTTGTACTTGGAGCACGCCGCCTCGGCCAGGCAGGGCAGGACGTCACGGATGATCTCCGTCGTCAGTCCCACCCCTAGCAGGCCACGAATCTGCTGCACTCGCGCCACGGCGTCGTCGTCGTAGAACCGGTAGCCGTTCTCCTCGCGTCGCGGCGAGAGGAGTCCCTGCTCTTCGTAGTACCGCAGCAGTCGGGTCGAGACGCCTACTCGCTCGGAGAGCTCCTTGATTCTCACCCGTCCATCCCTCCGCGCCTGCCATCACATGGATGTGAAGGTTCGGCCCTAGTCTAACCGCCGCATCAACAACGCAACGGAGAGCGTCACATGACCGTGTCCGATCTTTTCGAGCCACTCACCTTGTTGCACGGCCGGTCGATGCCCAACCGGATCATGCTGGCGCCGCTGGTCACGCAGCAGAGCGATTTCGACGGCTCCGCGTCCGAATTCGACCTCGACTGGTACCGCCAGCTGTCCGAAGGCGGCTACGGACTGATCCAGACCGGCGCCACCACGGTCGAAGCAGGCGGAATCGCCTACGGGCGCCAGCTCGGAATCCACGACGACAGGCACCTCGTCGGCCTGCGCCAGATCGCAACGTCCATCCGGCAAGGCGGCGGCCTGTCGGCAGTGCAGCTCCACCACGCCGGCCACCGCGCCGATCCCGACTTCGGAGGAGTGCCCGCCCCCGCCTCCGGCGCCACCTTGCCAGAAGTCGCGGCGCTCACCACGGAGCAGGTCGAGCGAATACGCGACAGTTTCATCGAGGCGGCTCTTCGCGCCGAGCGGGCCGGGTTCGACGGAGTCTGTCTCCACGGGGCGTTCGGGTGGGTGCTCTCGGAATTCCTCTCTCCCCTCCTCAACGATCGGACGGACCAGTACGGCGGCAGCGTCGAAAATCGAGCGCGTCTGACGACCGAGGTACTGGAGGGCATCCGGCGAGCGTGCGGTGCCGACTTCCAGATCGGGTGGCGACTCTCGATCGAGCGCTACGGGCTCCGCCTGGAGGAGCTGCGCGAAATCACGGCAGAGATCCTCGACCGCGAAATGATCGACTACCTCGACCTCGCGCTGTGGAACTCGGCGCAACTGGTTACGGAGGGCGCGTTTCGCGGGCAGACCATGCTCAGTGTCTTCACGACGCTGCCCCGAAAGGGAGTGCGGGTCGGCGCCGCCGGCAAGATCAAGACCGCTGAACGAGCAGCCCAGATTCTCGACGAGGGGTGCGATTTCGTGCTGATCGGCCGAGCCGCGATCCTGCAGAGGGACTGTCCCCGCCAGGTTCACGCGAACCAGAGCTACACGAGCCCGCCCATTCCCGTTCCAGCGCAGTTTCTCCGGGACGGCGGACTGAGCGAGCGCTTCATAAACCACCTTCGAGGCTGGCCCTACTTCGTCAGCTGAGCCCGCTGACCGGAACTCGCCGGCAGGCTCACGTTCGAGTTGCATCCCGTCCGCTGGCCTGCGTGAGCAGGGCCTCGATCTCCGCATGCCTTCGGTGCCGCCCTGCGCGGCGACCTCGTCGGGATCGCTGATGCGCTGGTGATCGGTCTTACGAGTCGCGCGACAGGTATGCGGTCCAGCCGCGGGCGGCCTGCAGCAACGATTCGTGGGAGGCGTCGTCGAAGGCGCTCAGCTTCAGGAAGTGCTGCGTGATCGTCAGGCCGAGGATGCCGCTCACCGTGATCAGGGCGCGCAAGCGTGCGTCGTCGCCGTCCAGGGATCTGGCGAGGTTGTCGACGCGTTCGTCGAGATAGGCCCGCATCGACTCGGCGGCTTCCGGCACCGTGAGCATGGACCGGACCAGTGCGCTCGTCTCCGGAGGCAGATCGCGCAGCCGGTTGGCCAGTACCTCCAGAAGGTGCTCGGCGGCGCTCTCGGCGTCGTCGCTGGGCAGCTGAACAGCAGTGGTGAAGAGCGCCGCCTTCGAGCCGTAGTGCTGCATCACCAGCGAGGCATCCACTCCCGCGACACCGGCGATGCCCCGGATCGTCGCGCCGTCGAATCCCTTGGTTGCGAACTCCTGCCTGGCGGCATCGAGGATCCGCTGTGCGGTGCGGGCGCGTTTGGCGTCACGGGAGGTCTCGTTCACAACTTCACTCTACAGCGTTGAGCGATTCGTGTATGGTCTCACTCAACAGCGTTGAGCAGAATGCCTGCACCGGATCGGAAGGCCCGCCGTGGTGTTGATCGCGATCGAAGAACACTGGAATCTGCCCGAGCTCACGTCGGCAGTGAAGGCGCTCCCCATGGACCGCGGGGACGCAAGCATCGTGTTCGACGAGATGGGCGACAATCTCGAGCGCCTCGACGACATCGGCGACGCCAGGATCGCGGCGATGGACGCCCAGGGGGTCGACCTGCAGATCCTCTCCCTGGCACCACCCGGTAGCCAGCCACTGGATCCAGCCGACGCACGAACGCTCAGCAGGCGGGCCAACGACATCGCCGCCGAGGCCGTCGGCCGGCACCCCACACGGCTGCGAGCCTTCTCCACCCTGCCGTTGGCGGATCCGGAGGCGGCCGGCGCGGAGCTCGAACGGACCGCCGGTCTCGGGTTCGTCGGAGCGATGGTCTACGGGCGGACCGGCGAGATCCCGCTGGACGACCCCCGGTACGACGACCTGTTCGCCACCGCCGCGGCCCTGCGACAACCGATCTTCATCCACCCGCAGATTCCCTCGCGGGTGATCCGTCAGGCCGTCTACAGCGGCTTCGACCCCGCGACCGACCTGGCCCTGGCGACTTTCGGTTGGGGCTGGCACCTGGAGGCCGCGGTCGCCGCCTTGCGCCTGATCGTCCGTGGCACCCTCGACCGCCATCCCGACCTGCAACTCGTGCTCGGCCACTGGGGCGAACTGTTGCCGTTCTGGACCGACCGCGCCGACAGCCTTTCGAGCATTGCGGGCCTGGATCGGAAGGTGTCGGACTACGTCCGCTCCAACATCCACATCACCGCCTCCGGAATGCTCAATCCCACGCTGCTGCGCCATGCCCTGGAGGTGACCACGCCCGATCGGCTGTTGTTCTCGACCGACTATCCCTTCCAGCAGCCGGACAAGACCGACATCGAAAAGTTCCTCACCGAGTTCCCCACCGACCAAGACCGCGACAAGTTCACCGCAGGCAACGCCTGCTCCCTGTTCGGTATCGACATCGCATCACGGAAGGAACAGCAATGACTCTTCAAGGAAATGGCTCACCCACCCGCACGGTCGTTCTCGGCGGCGGCGGAACCGTCGGTGTCGCCTGGCAGACCGGTCTGCTCACCGGACTGCGCGACGCCGGCGTCGATTTGGCAGGAGCCTCGGCAATCGTGGGAACCTCCGCGGGATCCCTGGTCGGCGCGCTGTTGTCCAGCGGCCGCGACGTGACCGATGCGCTCGCCGTCCTCGCGGAGGTGGGGAAGAAACTCGACTTCGACAGCTTGGGGGCAGGTTCCCAAAGCTTCCTGGACGCGTCGCGCCAAGCAGTCTTCGCTGCCGACCCGCAGCAAGCGCTGCGGGCGATCGGCTCTGCAGCACAGGAAGCGTCGACCACACTCACCGAAGACGACTACCTCGGCCTGCTCGAGATACTCGACGGCGTCGCCTGGCCCGCCGGGTTCCGCTGCACAGCGATCGACACCGGCACCGGCGAACTTGTCGTGTGGAGCCAAGCATCCGGCGTGCCGCTGCTGCACGCGGTCGCTGCCAGCTGCGTCGTACCGATGCTGTTCCCCACCGTCACCATCAACGGAAACCGCTATATGGACGGCGGAATCGTGAACCACCTGAACGCCGCGGCGGCGCCACCGAGCGACGTTCTCGTGGTCGTGTCATGCCTTCCTCTCGGGGCCCAAGAAGGCGGAGCCGACAGCAATCGGTCCGCCTCAACCATCAAAGCCGACGCCGAAATCGCCCAACTACGCGAAACCACCCGACTGGTAGCCATGGAGCCCGATTTCAGCGACATCGAAACGCCGATCAAAATGCTCGACCCGGAGACCGCCGGCCGAGCCCTCCACATCGGCAAACACCAAGCCGAACATGAAGCCGCAGCGATCCGGGCCGCCTGGGACTTCTGACACTCCAGCAGGAGCCGTTCTGTCACCGGCGGCTTGGGCGGTCCAGCGCTGGCTGACGGCGCACCGACGGCCACGAGTGCCAGTTCTGGCCTCTGCCCTCAGTCCTCGGCGCCGAGCTCTTCGAGCCGCTTCCGCACCTTGTCTCCGATGGCAGTGAGGGTCTCGAGCTCCTCGGCCGTGAGGTGGTCGATGAACGTGGTACGTACCTCTGCGACGTGCAGCGGAGCGGCTGCCTCGATCAGCGCACGGCCCTGCGCTGAGATCACGATGACCGCGCCGCGCTGATCGGTGAGACAGCGCTCGCGCGCCACGAGGCCGCGCTTCTCCATCCGGCTCAGGTGCTGCGACAGCCTGCTCTTCTCCCAGTGCAGCAATCGGCCCAACTCGAACGGACGCAGCCGGCCGTCTGCTGCCTCTGACAGGTGCGCCAGGACCTGGTAGTCCGGCGTCGACAGGCTGGACCGGGTCCGCAGCTGCCGGTCGAGGTACTCGGTCAGGCCGTCCTGCATCGCCATCAGGCTCCGCCAGGCGCGGTCCTCCCGCTCGTCCAGCCACCGTGTCGTCGTCACGAGACGATCGTACACAACCTGGTTGACATGTGAACTACTCGTGCTACGTTTAGTTCACACGTTAACTACATGGAGGAGATCATGACTGCTGTACCTCGGTACTCGATCGTCGGCAGCGGGAACGTCGGCTCGGCGTTGGCCCGGCTCTTCGCCCGGGCGGGTATCGAGGTGAGCATCGCGAACACCCGCGGACCTGACTCGCTCCGTGAGCTCACCGACGAGCTCGGCGCGGGCGTCCACGCCGTACCTCTCGACCAGGCACTGGCGAGCGACGTCATCTTGATGGCGATCCCGTTCCCGGCGATCGCGGAGTTCGGCCGCTCACTGCCGGACTGGACCGGCAAGACCGTCGTCGACGCGGCCAACGCGCACTACGCATCCGACGCCGAGAGCATCCTCGGCGGCCTGCCGTCGTCCCAGTACGTCGCAGCGCAACTGCCCGGCGCGACGGTGGTCAAGGCATTCAACCAACTGCCGGCCAAGGTGCTGTCCGAAGCGCTCGACCCCGCCGTCGGACGGCGCGTCGTCTTCGTCGCCTCCGACGACCAGGAGGCCGGCGAGCGGGTCGCAGAACTCGTCAACTCACTCGGCCTCTCGCCGGTCGAGGTGGGACGCCTGGCCGAAGGAGGCCGGCTGATCGAGGCCCCCAACGCGCTCGTGCTGCGAAGCCTGGTCGAGCGCCCACTTTCCTGACGTCGAAAGGCATTGAACGATGAACCCCGAGGACTACACGGATCCGGACCCGCTACGGCTCGGCCGGCTGGGTGAGCAGGCCAAACGCGTCCTGTTCACCGAAGCCCGGACCGCGAACACCTTCGCGGACACCCCGGTGCCGGACGCGGACCTGCGCGATATCTGGGAGCTGGCCAAGTGGGGTCCCACCTCGGCGAACACCCAGCCGTTGCGCGTGCTCTACGTGCATCCGGGTGAAGCGCGGGAACGGCTGGTCAAGCACATGAACGAGGGCAACCAAGCCAAGACCGCGTCCGCGCCGGCGGTGGCCGTCCTCGCGACCGACACCCGGTTCCACGAGCACATCCCGGCGGTGCTGCCGTTCCGGCCGGAGCTGAAGGACACCTTCGCGGCGAACGCCGAGCTGCGCACCGAGGCCGCGAAGTTCAACGCGATCCTGCAGGCCGGCTACTTCATCCTGTCGGTCCGCGCGCACGGCCTGGCCGCCGGTCCGATGGGCGGCTTCGACGCCGGCGGAATGGACAGCGAGTTCTTCCCCGACGGCCGGCTGCACTCGATCCTGGTCGTGAACATCGGACACCCGGGCAAAGCCCCGTGGCTCCCCCGTCTACCCCGGCTGTCGCATCACGACGTACTGCAATGGGCGTGACAGTTCGACGGTCGGCGGATGGGATTCACCTCGATGGCGGTCGCCCGCACGCCCACCCTGGCCATCGCCTTCGAGCAGACCGAGGGGCTGGCTGCAACCAGCTTCGCCGGGGAGGGGCACCGGGCTAACGTGTGCGGTGTGACCGGGACCGCGGCGGAAAGCGACGAGTTCGTGCTGCGCGCCGAGCAGTACCGGCCGGAACTGCTGGCCTATTGCTATCGAATGCTCGGATCGTTGGCCGATGCCGAGGATGCGGTGCAAGAGACTTACGTGCGCGCCTGGCGAGCCTTCGACTCGTTCGAAGAACGGGCGTCGCTGAGGACCTGGTTGTACCGGATCGCGACGAACACCTGCTTGAGCGCCTTGAAGCACCACGGCCGGCGGGTGCTGCCGTCCGGCTTGGGCGCTCCGAGTCAGGACTCCTCCGCCCCGCCGAACTCGGTGGATACGAGTGTGACGTGGCTGCAGCCGTTTCCAGATGACCGGTTGCCGGACTCGAACGATCCGGCCGCGATCGTCACCGCCAGGGACACCGTGCGGCTCGCGCTCGTCGCCAGCCTGCAGTACCTGCCGCCCCGCCAGCGCGTAGTGCTCATCCTTCGCGAGGTGCTCGCCTGGAGTGCCGCTGAGGTTGCCGAGCTGCTCGACATTTCGGTGGCAGCCGTGAAGAGCGCTCTGCAGCGGGCCCGGGCACGGCTGGACGATGTGGCGCCGGTCGCGGACCAGGTAGGCGAACTGACCGAGCCGCAGCAGCGCGAGCTACTGGACCGCTACGTCGCCGCCTTTGAGAAGGCCGACCCCGCAGCACTCGAACGGCTGTTGCGCGCCGACGCGACGCTCGAGGCTCCGCCGTTGCGGCGCTGGTACTCCGGGATCAGATACTGCATGCCCTACATGGGACAGCACGTGTTGGGTTCGCCCGGGCATTGGCGGATGCTGCCGGCCAGCGCCAACGGGCAGCCCGCGGTCGCCGCCTACCACCGCGGTGCGGACGGCGGCTATCTCCCTTACGGGATCGTGGTGCTCACAGCGGACGCGGAGGGGATCTCACGCATCACCGCGTTCGGCGACGCAGATCTGGTCACCGCATTCGGGTTCCCGGCGGTCCCGCCGGACGCATGACCCGCCATTGGGCCGCCATGCGGGGCTGAACAATCGGCGACGCGGAATTTCCTGGGCCAGACCGATTCCTTCCGGCCGCGCGGTCGGTCTGTAGTGCGACGGTTGCCGAAGGGTCGGCAACCCCACACACGGAGGTTCGTCATGCGAAAACTGACCGTTTCGACCCTGGCCTCGCTCGACGGCGTCATCCAGGACCCAGGCGGGTTCGGCGAAACCGACCAGGGCGGCTGGGCAAACCAGTACTTCACCGACCAGGCGCAGCAGGAGGCGCTTGGCCGCTTGCTGGCCAGCGACTACTTCCTGATGGGGCGGACCACCTACGAGCTGATGTACCGGTCCTGGGGCAACATCAAAGGCGGCGGCCCGTACCTCGACCGGACGAACGAGATTCCCAAGCTCGTCGCATCGAGAACGCTGACCGGGTCGCTGCCCTGGAACGCGACGGTGATCCAAGGCGACGTGGCCGGGGAGATCGCCCAGCTCAAGCAGCAAACCGGTGGGGACATCGAGGTGTACGGCAGCTCCACGCTGGTGCAAACGCTCATGAATCACAACCTGATCGACGAATACCGGGTCGCGGTTCACCCGCTCGTTCTCGGCGGAGGAACGCGGCTGTTCACCGATGGTGGTGTCCGGGCCACGCTCCAGCTCAGCGACGCACGGAAGCTCGAATCTGGCGTGGTCGAGCTGGTCTATCTGCCAGCAAGCAAGGAGTGAACAGGATGCCCAACGGTGTGATCATCACAGCCATCAACTGGTCCGACACGGCAACTCCGCTTCGCGGACGACAGTGTGCTCCGCCAATAGCTCGTTCTCGCTGACCTGTCGGTGGGCGCGGATGATTCCGGCGGCCGCCGCGATCAGGATCAGGGCGACTTCCAGGGCGCCGTACGCGACCGCTGTCGGTTCGAGGCCGAAGCGTTCGGCGGCGAGTCCGGCAGCCAGTGCGGGCATGCTGAAGGCGAGGTAGCTGACGATGTACATGGTCGCGAACACCTCCCCGCGCCGGCTGTCCGGCGCGGCCTCGCCGAGTGCGTGGACGGCGAAGCGGAACGTCGCGCCGAAGCCCAGTCCGGCGACTGCCGATCCGGCCACGTAGAGCGGCAACGTGGTCAGCAGCATCGCCGCGATCGTGACCAGAACGCCGAGAGCGAGTGATCCGTACCCGAGCCACTCGCGCCAACGCGTCGGCGAGACCGACGAGACCACGGTGCCGGCTGCCCCGGCGGCGAAGAACACTCCGAGCACGATGCCGACGACGAAATGACTGTGCACCTCGAGGACGGTACCGAGCACGGACGACCCGAGCGACAGGTACAACCCGGCGAGCGCCCACGTCGCGGCCATCGAAGGAACCAGGGCGAAGAAGACCGGCCGCACGGCCGGCGGAAGCCCGGCGCTCGGCCGCAGCGACCGCCAGAGCGACTCCCGCGCGGCCGGCTTCGGACGGGCGCCCTCAGGGATCAGCCAGACGAGCGCTGCGAGCATCAGGTAGACCACGGCGAGGATCCAGAAGACGAGTTGACGAGGCAGTGGCGCGAACTCCACGAGCGCACCGGCGAGGACGGCTCCGATCACGATGCCCAGGGACGGTACCGCGCTGCTGACGACCGAACCGAACCGTGGGTTCGGCGCCGAGTCCATGATCATCGCCGTCGTCGTACCGGTGGCAGCGCCGACGGCAAGACCCTGCACGATGCGCGCGACCACGAGACCGCCGGTACCTCCGGCGATCGCGAACAGCACCATGCCCAGCGCGAGCAGCGCCAGCGCTCCGGACGCGACCGGGCGACGACCGACCCGGTCGGAGAGCGAGCCGACGGTCAGCAAGGCGCCGAGCAACGCGAACACATAGACGGCGAAGACGACCGTCAGCACGAACGCGGAGAACCCCCACAGACGCTGGTAGACGGGATAGAGCGGCGACGGCGCCGACGCGGCGGTCAGCGTCGCGGCGCCGGCCGCCCCGGCGACGACGAACGAGACTGAGCGGCTGAACACGGGAGACCTCCATCCCAAAAGCAATGATCTTTGCTCTAAGGACACTAGCGCCCGGATCTTCGTAAAAGCAAACTTCTTTGCTTAGAATGGCGGCATGCCTGACCGACCGAGTCGTCCTGGAGGGCGGAGCAACCGGGTGCTGACCGCGATCTACACCGCCGTCGGCGAGCTCGTCGGTCAGGGCGCCGACAAGATCAGCTTTCCGGTCATCGCCGAGCGCGCCGGGGTCAACCCGACGACGCTCTACCGGCGCTGGCCCGACGTCAACGCGCTACTCGAGGACGTCGCCGTCGCAGCGCTGACGCGGGACGGCGAGTCCGTGCCCGACACCGGATCCCTCGAGCAGGACCTGACGGACTGGGCCAACATCATCGCCGGCGACATCACCCGTCCCGAGCGAGCCCGCTACCTGCGCGCGATGGTGGCGGCCCGCGTCGACCTCGTCACGAACTGCGCGGTCACCGACGCCCGCCACGAGCAGGCAACGCAGATGACGCGGCGTGCCAGCGAACGAGGCGAGCAGACACCGACCGTCCAGCAAATCCTCGACCACATCGTCGCGCCGCTGTACTACAACGTCATCTTCGCCCTGCCACTCGACGACGACCACCCCAGGCGCCTGGTCCGCGACGTACTCGCGATGACCCGTTGAACCCGTCCGGCACGACCCGGCGTACCCGCGTCCCCTCACTCACCTCGTGGCCGTCAATGCTGCGAAGGGGTTACTCGCCGAAGAGTGGGGAGCCTGGGGCGGCCCAACCGTGGTAGGTCGGGTCGTCGAAGGACACTGGCAGCTTGCCGCGTGGCTGGATGACGGTGGAGAGGCCGGTGGCGTGGCCGACGGCGTACAGGTAGCCCGAGTGGGTGTTCTTGTCGACGCCGAGCAGTAGTACGCCGTACTGGCCGCAGGCGGCGACCATCAAGGACTCGAAGACCTGCCAGGTGGTACGCCGGACCAGCTTGACCACCGGGTGCATCGGCGTGGAGGTCGGGATGTGGATCGTGTACAGCGCCCCACCACGAGTAGTCGCCAGCAAGGTGTCGTACGTCGCGGTCTCGCTGATGATCGCGAACGCCTTGACGGCCGCGAACCCGGGGTACGACGTCTTGCCCTGCCAGACGCCGGACGGCGCGATGGTCCACCGGAACAGGACACCGTCGGAACGTAAACCGTAGGCACTAGTCCGGCCACGACCGGTCGTGGGGACATAGAGCGCCTCGTCGAAAGCGGTGAAATCACCCCAGCCGCCACCGACCCGGGTCAGCCGCACCGGTCCCGTTTCCGGCTCCCACCAGTTGGCCGCGTACGCCGTCGAGTACATCACCGACCCGATCACAAGGTGACCGCTCACGTCCGGCCCGGCGGCATTGGGATCGGCCACCATCGAACCGCTCAGTCTGGTCTGGCCGGCCGGAAACGCCTGGTACTGAAGAACATGGTCCAGGATCCGCGTCGGGGGAACAGTCGCCGAGAAGTACTGCTGACGATGGTCACCGCCCGATGTCACCGAACCGGCCACCACCCCACAGGCCTCCGTCACCTGACCTTGTGATGCCGAAGCCGGCCCAGGCAGCAGCCAACTCACCAGCCCGACGCCCAGCACCACTGTCAACAGCCGAGACTTCATGTCGCGCACCCCCAGCGAATCGCTGACCGAATGAAGCAGAGGCCCCCAGCCTGATCGGCCCCGTCCCACCCATCCAGGGACACAGGTCCCACGACCCCAGGCCAACCGTCCTGAACACCGACCATTACCGCGTCCTCGCTCGGGCGGCCCGCCATCTGCGATTCGTGGTGCCGTGTGTAGTCCGAGATCCCCCCGGTGCGGGGCTACCGGATCAGCTGTTCAGCGGCCTTGCGGACGTGATCGGGCATGTGGTCGGTTCTCGAAGGATGAGGCCGCCCGAGGCGGTCGACCGGCCGGGGGTAGACCTAGTTGTCGACCGGCAGCGCTGCCGTACTGGCCGTGAGTACCCGCGTCGTTGACAGCGACCGCCGTGCTGAGTACCGGCGCAGATTGCCGGTGTTCAGCCTTTAGATCGTGGCCGGGTCGAACTCGGACTGCGCGGTCAGCAGGGGGCCGAGGCGGCGCGGGTCGGGGTTCGGGAGTTTCTGTGCGGGCAGTTTCCGGTAGGGGCAGACCTCTTGGGCGAGGTTGTAGGCAGCCAGTTCTCGGCCTGGTGTTCTAGGCGACTTCTGCAGCTGGGTGTCCCCTCACATCATTGTGTGAAGCCTCCCCGGACTGTGCTGGGGCCGGCTGAGGTTCGGGCTTGGGCGTAGTAGGTGTCGCGCTTGGGGTTGCGGGTGCCGGTGGCGTGGTTGTACTGGGCTGCGAACACATGCTGTCCGGCCGGCACGGTGCGGCCCGGCATGAGGAGCCAGCGGTAGAGCAGTGCACCGCCGGTCTCCTGAACGGTGACGGTGAAGTCCTCGCTCGGCAGGGTTTGCCAGTAGCCGGTCGTCCGCACGTCGCCGGTCTGGGCGATGCGCAGTTCCACGGTGAGCGAGGTGAGTGGCTGAGTGGTCTTGAGGGTGAGGTTGTTCTGGGCCCAGTAGATGGTGCTGTGCGCGTCTATCGAGCCTTGGGACCACAGCGGTCCGTTCTGGAAGCGGCTGGTGGTCGGCGGGGTCGGGTGTGGGCTGCGCGGGGTGGTGGTCGGGGCAGGGCGGGTGGCGGTGGCGGTGCTGGTGGTGCGGGTGGTGCGGGGGGATGGCGTCGGAGTGGAGGTAGCGATCGGGTGCGGGACCGTGGGAGTCGGGGCGACAGCCGGCAGCGAAGGAGTTCCGCCGATGGCGGCTACGGCCAGACCACCGGTCGCCAGGGTGGCGGCGGCGACCAGACCGACGATCGCCGCCTGCTGCCAGGACCTCGCGATCGAAGGTGTGCGGTGCCGGACGGTGGGGTCGGCCGCGCCGCGCTCGACACGCGCCAGGATCCTTGCACGGTTGGGCTCGTGGGCCTCGGCGGCCTCTCGCAGCCGTCGGCTGATCTCCTCGTTCACCGGTTCCTCCTTCCTGCCGCGAGTTCGCCGACTGCTTCTGCGCCGAGCAGCGATTCCAGCTCGGCCATCCCCTTCGAGGTCTGGCTTTTCACCGTACCGACCGAGATGCCCAGCGCGGCGGCGGTGTCCTTCTCCGACAGGTCGAAGGCATGACGCAGGACCACACACGCCCGCTTGCGGAACGGCAGCCGGCTGAGCGCAGCCCGGACGTCCAGCACGACCGCAACGTCGGGCCCGTCCACCGGTTCCGTACCGCGTGACCAGAACAGCCCGACTCGCCGTCGCTCGCGGACCGTACTCCGGATCCACTCCCGAGCCAGATTGGCCACCACGCCGCGGGCGTAGGCGACCGGGTGTTGCGCCGCCCGCAACCGGTCCCAGCGCTGCCACAGGGCGACCAGCGCATCGGCGGCGAGGTCGTCGGCCACGTCCTTCTCGCCGGTCAGGAGGTGGGCGAGACGAGCCAGTTCGGCGTGGTGGCGTTCGAAGAAGTCGTTGAACTCCTCGGACGCGTCGTCGAGGAGCATCTCCCGCGGTCGCCCTCTCCCTGCGATGTGCGCGTTAACAATCGGCCCGAGCGTAACAGCGCCCCTGATCGGCTGCCGGACGGCGACCGCCCGTGGAGGGCGGCGTCCTGACGATGGACAGGCGGCACGGTCAATGCCGGCTGAACTGGACCCGGGTCGGCTGCGCGACGTCCGGCTCGAGTGCGATCCCGTCGATGGTCAGCCGCTCGCCGTAGATGTCGGTGAGCCTGATCGCTTTGCCGCATCCGCTGCCGTCAGTGGAGAGGAAGTAGTTGTAGTCGGTGCGGTGCAGCTTCCGCCAGCCTTTGGTGGTCCGGACCTCGAGCGCGGCCACCGGGTTGCGGTGACCGATCGCCTGGATGCCGCACCAGTACTGACTGGACCCGGTCTTGTACCGGATGGAGATCTTGCCGGAGGCGGCGGGGCTCAGCAGCGTCCAGGTGATCGGGAGCCGGCCGACGGAGAGTTTGGCGAGTCTGGCGAAGGCCTGCTGGCTGAGGTCGATTTGCCCTGGGGCGCAGGGCAACGGGCACTCATTGACGATCCGTACCGTGATGGAGGCCCCGTTGGCGGCGCGGACCAGTACGTACGCCCCGCATGCCTTGGCCGACTCGTAGTCGGTGTGGTTCATCGCCGCGATCATCATGTCGCCGGACGGGCCGAACAGGCAGGCACCGTTACCGTCGCCTGCCTCGTAGGCGGTCGCCACGCCGTGGTATCGGACGGCGGGCTTGATCCGTCCCGCCAAGGATCCCGAGGTTCCCGAGGACGCTGTACGCGGGGTGCTGGATGAGACGCCCGGGCTGCGAGTAGCTGCTGGCGAAGTACTGGAGGTCGGGCGGGGGCTGCGAGTGGAAGCCGGAGGCTTGCGCACGGTCGAGGACGACGGAGGAGGCTTGCGCGCGGTCGAGGACGACGGAGTATGGCGCGACGGCGGCAGGCTCGCGGCCGGCGGCCGCGTCGGTGCGGTGGTGGCGTCGGCCGTCGCGTCCGCAGAGCCGGAATCGGGTGGCACGCCGGCCTCGGCAGCCGCAACGGACGCGTCAGCGGTACTGCTCGGGGTAGCTCTTCCCCTGGTGAGGAACGCAGCGGCCAGGCAGACCACTAGGCCGACAGCCAGCAGGGTCAGCGGAATGCCGACGGCCCGCCGGCGCTTTTTCGGCAGTTGCGCCCCACCGTGCTTCGTTGTCCTCATCTATCCATCCGTTCGGTTGATCGAATCGCCGTCCACCTCCCAGTTGCCGCCGGAGGCGAAAAGGTTGCCGCCTGTCGAAGAGTTGATGTGAGCGCTAACATGCAGTGGGTCGAGAGTCTGGAGCCACAGATGAGCGTTCAGGAATCACCGATCGGTACCCAGGGGCCGGTCGTGCCGCGGAAGGCCGCACGGTTGACTCCGTTGGCATTGAGCGGGGTGCGGCTCGACCCTGCGTCGTTGCTGGGTGGCTGGCAGGAGGTCAACGCCGCGGCCACCATTCCGCACTGCGTGGAGAACATCGAGCGCACGGGTGTCATCGAGAACTTCCGTCGGCTGGTCGGCGTACCAGGCGCTCCTGAGGGCAGCTTCCGAGGGATGTGGTTCGCCGACTCGGATCTCTACAAGACGCTCGAGGCGATCGGCTGGGAGATGGCGCGGACCGGTACCGGCCGGTGGGCCGGATTGCTGTCCGAGATGGCCGAGCTGCTGGAGCAGGTGCAGACCTCGGACGGCTACCTCAACACTCGTGTGCAGGGGATGCCGGACCAGGAGCCGTTCAGTCAGCTCGAGCACAGCCACGAGCTCTACTGCGCCGGTCATCTCATCCAGGCTGCCGTAGCGATCCACCGTGGTGGTGGCGATCCGCGCTTCCTCGCGATCGCCCGGAGATTCGCCGACCTGATCGCCCGCACCTTTACTGCCGACGCCGGCCCGCGGATCGATGGGCACCCGGAGGTGGAGACAGCGCTGGTCGAGCTCTACCGCGAGACCGGCGAGGAGTCCTATCTCCGGGCGGCCGAGTTGCAGATCGAACGACGTGGGCACGGCGCCCTGCCGCCCGGGCACTTCGGATCCCAGTACTACCAGGATCACCTGCCGGTGCGGGCCGCCACCGAGGCCATCGGGCACTCGGTGCGGCAGCTCTATCTGGCCGCCGGCGTCACCGATCTGCAGTTGGAGAACGGTGACGAGACACTGTTGCACGCGATGACGCAGCTCTGGGACAGCGCCTTCGGTACGAAGATGTACATCACCGGAGGACATGGCTCGAGACATCGGGACGAGGCGTACGGCGATCCGTTCGAGCTACCACCCGACCGCGCCTACGCCGAGACCTGCGCCTCGATCGCGGCCCTGCAATGGTCCTGGCGAATGCTGCTGGCAACGGGACGGGCACGGTACGCCGAGGAGATGGAGCGTGCGCTGCTCAATGCCGTCGCGGCAGCGATGACAGCCGACGGCATCTCCTTCTTCTACTCCAATCCGTTGCAGTTGCGCACCGGACACGACGGCTCCCACGAGGATGCGCCCAGCGAGCGGCTGCCGTGGTACGAGTGCGCCTGCTGTCCGCCCAATCTCGCTCGCCTGCTCGCCTCCCTGCACGGCTACGCCGCCACCTCGGACGCCTCCGGGCTCCAGTTGCATCTCCTCACGGCAGGGTCGTTCACGGCGGACACGCTGACCGCGGTGGTCGAAACCGGTTATCCATGGAGCGGCGAGGTACTGGTGACCATCCGCGGCCGAGGGGAGCTCGCAGTCCGCATCCCCGCCTGGGCCACGGGCGCGACCGCTGCCGCGAAGGGCGCGGAGATCCTGGCGGAACCGACACCGGGCGACTACCTGCGAGCGTCGTGCGAGGACGGCGCAACCGTGCGGATCACCTTGCCGATGAAGCCGCGCCTGGTCCGCGCGGACCGGCGCGTCGATGCCGTCCGCGGGTGTGTGGCCATCGAACGCGGACCGATCGTGTACTGCGTCGAGCAGGCAGACCTTCCCGACGGCATCACGGTCGAGCAACTGGCGCTGGACCAGTCAGGCGCCATTCTCGAAGAGGTACCGCAGCACGGCGCCGCTCCCGTCCACCTCCGGTTGCCCGCGGTCGCCACGCCCCTCGACACGACTCTCTACCAGCCCTACCCGCCGGCCTCGACCGCCAGTACTCCGGTCATCGTCACCGCGATTCCCTACTACACCTGGGCAAACCGCGAGCCCGGCGCCATGCGCGTCTGGCTCCCCCTGGCCTGACCGAGCACGACGGCAATGACCTCCTGGCTCTTGACGGCCCAGACTCCTGCCCCGATAGTCGAAGCGCTTCGACACTTCTCCGAAAGGGAACCGCCATGACCTATCGGCATCGATTCGGGGGCGCTCTCCTGGCCCTGCTGCTCGTCCCCGCGGTCTTGGTGGGGCAGCCCGCGCGGGCCGAGCCCGTGCCGGAGTTCCGCAATCCCGGCCTGCCGTTGCAGGTCCGGCTGAACGACCTGACCAGCCGTCTGACGCTGGACGAGAAGGTCTCGCTGCTGCATCAGTACCAGCCCGCGATCCCGCGACTGGGCATCGCCTCCTTCAAGACCGGTACTGAGGCGCTGCACGGCGTTGCCTGGCTGGGTGAGGCGACCGTCTTCCCCCAGGCCGTTGGACTCGGCAGTACCTGGAACCCGGCCTTGATCAAGCGGGTCGGTTCAGCCGTCGGAGACGAGGCGCGGGCGTTCAACCGGATCGACCCGGCGAAGAACGGGCTGAACCTGTGGGCGCCGGTGGTGAACCTGTTGCGTGACCCCAGGTGGGGCCGCAACGAGGAGGGCTACGCCGAAGACCCGTTGCTGACGAGTGAGATCGCGACGGCGTACGGGCACGGTCTGCAGGGC
The DNA here is from genome assembly GCF_039537185.1 of Kribbella ginsengisoli. Lineage (NCBI taxonomy): Bacteria > Bacillati > Actinomycetota > Actinomycetes > Propionibacteriales > Kribbellaceae > Kribbella > Kribbella ginsengisoli. Next base: position 30,390 of record NZ_BAABAA010000019.1, read on the forward strand.
GACGACCCGCGCTACCTCAAGACAGCTCCGACCCTGAAGCACTTCGCCTCCTACAACGTCGAGACCGATCGTGCCGTCGTGTCAGCGAGCGTCCGGCCCCGGGTACTGCGTGAGTACGAGTACAAGGCCTTCCAGCCGGCCCTTGCCGCGAAGGCGGCTACCGGCGTGATGGCGTCGTACAACCTGCTGAACGGCAGGCCGACGCACGTGTCGCCCGAACTCGGCGAGACGGTGCGCTCCTGGTCGGCCGATGATCTGATGATCGTCGGGGACGCCTCGGGCGCGGGCAACGTCAGTGGCATCCAGCAGTACTACCCCACGGCCGCCGAGGGTGCTGCCGCAGCGATCAAGGCGGGCCTGGACAGCTTCACCGAGAACGACAGCAACAGCGGCCCGACCGTCGCCGCGGTGAAGGAAGCGCTGGCGAAGGGTCTGCTCACCGAAGCGGACATCGACAAGCCGGTCGGGCACCTGCTGTCGATCCGCTTCCGGCTGGGCGAGTTCGACCCGGCCGGGCTGAACCCGTACGAGCAGATCGGGCCGGACAGCATCGACAGCCCGGCCCATCGGGAACTGGCCCGCGAAGCGGCACGCGAGCAACTCGTCCTCTTGGAGAACAAGCACCACGCACTGCCGCTCGATGCCACCCGGACCAACGACGTCGCGGTGATCGGTCCGTTGGCCGACACCCTGTACGAGGACTGGTACTCGGGCACGATGCCGTACCGGATCACCCCGCGAGCCGGTATCGCCGAGCGTCTCGGCGCGGGCGGCACGGTCACTGCGACCGAGGGCGTGGACCGGATCGCGCTCCGTTCCATTGCCACCGGCAAGTATGTGACCGCCCCGGCCGGCGCCACGGGTGGCGCGCTGGCCGCCGACGCGGCGACGGCGGGCGCGGCTCAGTCGCTGGACGTCTTCGACTGGGGCGGCGGCAAGCTCGCCTTGCGCTCGGCCGCCAACGGCAAGTTCGTCTCGCGGAGTGGCAACGGGCTGGTGAACGACCAGGACAAACCCAACGGCTGGTTCGTCCAGCAGCAGTTCGGCCTGGAACAACTTGCCAACGGCAACTACGTGCTGCGGTACCGCGGCAACGAGGTCAAGGAGCCGTGGAACGGACCGAACCAGTACATCGTGCTGACCGGCGACGGGAAGCTCGAGATCGGCGCGGCCACCCAGGACACGGCGGCTCAGTTCTCCCGGGAGGTTCTCGTCAGCGGTACGGCCGCGGCGGTGGCGGCCGCGGAGAAGGCGGACACGGCGGTCGTCGTGGTCGGCAGTGATCCGTTCATCAACGGTCGCGAGGACAACGACCGGCAGAGTACCGCTCTGGCCGCCGGCCAGCAGGCGATCGTGAAGGCCGTCACCGCTGCCAATCCCAACACCATCGTGGTGCTGGAGAGCAGCTACCCGTTGACGGGGAACTGGTCGCAGGCGAAGGCGGTCCTGTGGACGTCGCATGCAGGCCAGGAGACCGGCCGGGCGCTTGCGGACGTACTGTTCGGCGACTACTCGCCGTCCGGCCGGCTCCCGCAGACGTGGTATCGCACGGACAAGGAACTGCCGGATCCGCTGGACTTCGACGTGATCAAGGCCGGCTGGACCTATCAGTACCACCGCGCGACTCCGCTCTACCCGTTCGGCCACGGCCTGACCTATGGCACCTTCCGCTACTCCGGACTGCGGGTCGACTCGCACGTCCTCGCACCGAACGGGCTGCTCAAGGTCAGCGTCGACGTGACCAATACCAGCCGGACCGCGAGCGACGAGGTCGTTCAGCTCTACACCGCGCAACGCACCTCGCGGGTGGCCCAGCCGGTCAGGACGCTTCGCGGGTTCCAGCGACTGTCCTTCGCCCCCGGGCAACGTCGTACCGTCTCCTTCGCGGTGAAAGCGAAAGACCTGGCGTTCTGGGACGTGACCCGGAACAAGTGGGTGGTCGAGTCGGCCGTCCAGGACGTGCAAGTGGGCAGTTCGTCGGCCGACATCAGGGCCCGTACGTCGGTAGCGGTCCGTGGTGAGGTGATCCCGGCCCGGGACCTCAGCAGGCGGACAGCGGCCACGGATTTCGACGACTACTCGGGGATCGAGCTCATCGATGCCGCCAAGGTGCGCGGCGACGCAGTCGGCAAGACGGCGACGGGCGACTGGATCTCCTTCCAGGATGTCCAGTTGGGCCGTGGCGCGACCCGGTTGGAAGCCACCGTCTCGCGAGCTCCGGCAGGAACCGCCAACGTGGAGATCCACCTCGACAGCCCGGCCGGACCGCTCGCAGGCACACTCACCAGCCCTGTCACCGGCGACCGCTACACCTGGGCCGCGACCACGAGCCGGCTCGACCCACGACTGGCCCACGGCGTCCGCGACGTCTACCTGGTCTTCACCGGAACCGGCACGAACATCCGCGACCTGACCATCAGCTAGGTCATTGCGCGGGCGCTTCGCCGATGACGCCGGGAGGGAGCCTCGGCGTCATCGGCGGAGCGGCCTCATCTTCCGACCGATCGCATCCACGAACGGAGCTTCATGACGTTTCATTGGCAGACTGCCGACCTGACGCTGACCTTCTGCTTCGACGACGGCCCGGTCCGGCTGGATTCGATCCGGCCGCGTGACGAGCCGGGCGACGGCTCCGGGACGACGGATCAGCCTCTGGTGGAGGTGTCGGCGCTCGGCCACGGGCGCTCACCGAGCACGTTCCGGCACGTCGAGACGACGATCGGGAAGCGGCTGCGGTACCAACGGCACGAGCAGAGCGCGGATATGCTCCGGATCGTCCAGCACGACGACGTGACCGGGCTCGAAGTCATTAGCTGCTTCAGGGCGCTGGCAGGCGTTCAGACCTGGACCGAGGCGACGCTCACGGGTGCCGGGCGGCTCGAACTGGACTTCCTGTCATCGGCGGTGATCGGTCTCGGCTCGGTGGACTTCGACCTGCTGGCCGGGGACAACGACTGGATGGCGGAGAGCCGCTGGAGCCGCTCGCCGCTGCGCAGTACCGGCTTGCCCGACATCCGGACCGCGGTGCATCGTCCACCGCCGCGCACGCGCCGGGCCGTCACCTGCAACGGCTCGTGGTCCACCGGTGAGCGACTGCCGACCGGGGTGCTGCTGGCACACGACGAGCCGTACTCGCTCGGCTGGCAGATCGAGCACAACGGGCCCTGGCACTACGAGGTCGGCGAGACGCGGCAGGGTGGATACCTGTTGCTCAGCGGCCCCACCGACGCCGAACACCAGTGGACCACCTCGATCAGCGCCGACGACTCGTTCAGCACTGTGCCCGTGTCGCTGGTCGCCGGCCGCGGACAGGACGACGCCTTCGCGGCCCTGACCCGCCAGCGCCGCGCACTGCGCCGGCGCCGCCCGGTGGACGATCGGCTGCCGGTGGTCTTCAACGACTACATGAACACCCTGATGGGCGATCCGACCACGGCCAAGCTGCTGCCGCTGATCGACGCCGCCGCGGACGCCGGCGCGGACTACTTCTGCATCGATGCCGGCTGGTACGCCGAGGGCGACTGGTGGAGTACGGTCGGCGCCTGGCAACCGTCGGCGACCCGCTTCCCGAACGGTCTCGGCGAGGTGATCGACCGGATCCGCGACCGTGGCATGGTGCCCGGACTGTGGCTCGAACCCGAGGTGATCGGTGTCGACTCGCCGCTGGCCCGGGAACTGCCCGACGAGGCGTTTATCAGCAGGCGTGGAGTCCGGTACGCCGAGAGCGGCCGGTATCTGCTCGACCTGCGCAGCGCGGCGGCCCGCGACCATCTCGACAGCACCGTCGACCGGCTGGTCGCGGAGTACGGGATCGGATTCTTCAAGCTGGACTACAACACCATGACCGGTCCGGGCTCCGACCTCGGCGGGAAGTCACCCGGACAGGGGCTGCTCGAGCACAACCGGGCGCACCTCGACTGGCTGGACGGCGTACAGGCGCGTCACCCGGAACTGTTGCTGGAGAACTGCGGATCGGGTGCGCTGCGGATGGACTATGCGCTGCTGTCCAGGCTGCACCTGCAATCGACCTCGGACCAGCAGGATCCGTTGCTCTATGCCCCGATCGCGGCAGCCGCGGCCGCGTCGGTCCTTCCCGAACAGGCCGGCCATTGGGCCTACCCGGAGACCAGCACGTCGACGGAGAGATTCACTGTCAGCCTGGTGAACGGAATCCTCGGCCGGATGTACCTGTCGGGCTACCTGAACCGGATGACGACGGACGAGCTCGACCTGGTCCGGGCCGCGGTTTCGGCGCATCGGCAGGTACTGGCGCAGATCGAGGAGCTGACGCCGTTCTGGCCGCTGGGCCTGCCCGGCTGGACCGACGAGTGGGTCGCCTTCGGCCTGGCGGGTGCCACCTCGTCGTACTTGACCCTGTGGCACCGTGCCGCCACTCCTGGCCGGCTCGACCTCCCCCTCGGTGGACGGACCGTCGAGAACTTCTTCCCGGCCCAGCCCGGTGACTGGACCTACACCAGCACCGGCCAGATGCTGACCGTCACCACCTCGTCCTGCGAACCTTCCGCCCGCGTCATCGAACTCGGTGCCGTCATCCGCGGGGAAGAGGGTCGCGGATGACAGAATTCAGCCGGGGCGACGATCGGAGAGGTGAACGTGGTGAAGGGTTCGGACGTCGGGCACCAGCCGGTGGCGTCGTCGGCCCGGCGGCATCCGAGCCTGGCTGATGTCGCCGTGCTCGCGGGGGTGTCCCACATGACGGTGTCCCGGGTGATCAACGACAGCGGCGTCGTCCGGCCGGCGACGCGCGAGCGGGTGCTGGCCGCGATCGAGAGCATCGGGTACCGGCCGAACACCGCCGCCAGAGCCCTGGTCACCGGGCGGACGGGCACGCTCGGGGTGGTGACCCTGGACTCCACCCTGTACGGACCGGCCAGCACGCTCTACGGCGTGGAGCGCGCGGCGCGGGATGCCGGTTTCGCGATCACCGTGGCGAGCATCAGCCAGCCGGGTGGCCAGGCGATCGCCGAAGCAGTCGAGTCGTTGCAGCGCCAGGCGGTCGAAGGCATCGTCGTGATCGCCCCACACGTCGCAACGGCCAAGGCACTGGAGTTCGCGCCGCACGGCGTGCCGCTCGTCGCGGTCGGCGGCGCGGCTTCACCGGTGCCGGCCGTCTCGGTCGACCAGTACGACGGCGCCCGCCTCGCGACGGAGCACCTGCTGTCGCTCGGTCACAAGACGGTCTGGCATGTCGGCGGGCCGGCGGACTGGCTCGAGGCGGCCGAACGCGAGCGCGGCTGGCGGGAAACGCTCAAGGCCCACGGCGTCCGCCGGCCCCGGCTGACCCGGGGCGACTGGAGCCCGCGCTCGGGGTACCAGGCCGGTAAGGCACTGGCCGGCGAATCCAGCCTGGGGGCCGTGTTCGTCGCCAACGACCAGATGGCTCTCGGCCTGCTGCGGGCGTTCACCGAGGCCGGAATCTCGGTGCCCGGCGACGTCCAGCTCGTCGGGTTCGACGACATCCCGGAGGCCGAGTTCTTCAACCCGCCGCTGACCACCGTGCGGCAGGACTTCGACGAGGTCGGCCGGCGGACCTTCCACCTGCTGTCCGAGCAGATGAACGGCGGCCGGCCGAGCAGTGAGCAGATCCCCGCCAGGTTGATCGTGCGCGAGAGCTCCGGCGCTGCCTGATCGCCGTCAGGTCTGCCTTCTGGTCAACAGGCGCTGGATCACCACGAAGATCAGCAGCAGCACTCCGATGGAGATCTTCGTCCACCAGGAACTCAGCGTGCCGTCGAACGAGATGAAGGTCTGGATGGTGCCGAGCAGCAGGACCCCGGCCATCGTGCCCAGCACCAGGCCCCGGCCGCCAGTCAGCAGCGTCCCACCGATCACCACCGCAGCGATCGCGTCGAGCTCCATCCCGACGGCGTGCAGGCTGTACCCCGACAGGGTGTAGGCCGCGAAGAGCAACCCGGCCAGCGCCGAGCACAGGCCGCTGATCGTGTACACGCCGACCTTGACCAGAGCGACCCGCAACCCCATCAGATGCGCGGAGCTCTCGCTGCCACCGACGGCATAGACCGTGCGCCCGAAGCGGGTCAGGTGCAGCACCCACGCGCCGATCGCGAAGACCACCAGGGCCACCACGACGCTCGGGGTGACGTGGTAACCGCCGGGCAGCGGGACGGTTCCCTGAGCGAATCTGGTCAGACCGGGATCACGGATCGGGATCGACTCGACGCTGATCAGGTAGCACAGCCCACGAGCCAGGAACATCCCGGCCAGGGTCGCGATGAACGGCTGCACATCGAAGTAGTGGATGACCAGGCCCATCAACGTACCCAGCAGCGTCCCGGCCACCAGGACGGCGATGACGGTGGCTGCCACCGGCCAGCCCGCCTCCAGCGTCGACGCCGCGATCATCGTCGACAAGGCGACCACCGAGCCGACGCTCAGATCGATGCCGCCGGCAAGGATCACGAACGTCATCCCGACCCCCAGCACCAGCAGGAAGGCGTTGTCGACGAACAGGTTCAGGATCACCTGAGGATCCGCGAAACCCTGGTAGCGCAGCGACCCGGCGCCGAAGATCCCGATCAGCAGCGCGACAGCCGCCGTGACCGGCAGATAACGGCGGGGCGGACTGTACCGACGGATCCGGGCCGTCACCGCGGGCGACAGGGCCGGCGCGCTCATGCTGTTTCCGTCCGTACGGTGGGGGTGGCCCGGCGAGGCCGGCGGCTGCGCAGCGCCGCCCGCGCCTTCGGCGACTGCAAGAGGCAGACCACGATCACGACGACCGCCTTGAAGAGATAGTTGGCCTCGGCCGGGATCCCGATGGTCGGGATCGTGGTGGCCAGGGTCTGGATGAACATCGCACCGACCAGCGTCCCGGTCAGGGAGAACTTTCCGCCGGCCAGCGAGGTGCCGCCGATCACGACGGCCAGGATCGCGTCCAGCTCGATCCACAGGCCGGCGTTGTTCGCGTCCGCCGCGCTCGTGTTCGACGCGATCATCAGCCCGGCGACGCCGGCACAGAAGGCGCTGAACACGTAGACGGTCCAGGTGATCGTCCGGGCGCGGATCCCGGCCAGCCGACTCGCTTCCGGGTTGATGCCGACCGACTCGATCAGCAGGCCCAGCGCGGTCCGCCGGGCCAGTACGGCCGTCAGCGCGAAGACCGCGAGGGCGATCAGGATCGCCACCGGCAGGGTCGCGACGAAGCCGGCCCCGATCACCTTGAACCCGGGGCTCACGACTGTGGTGATCTGGCCGTCCGTGATCAGCATGGCCAGTCCGCGGCCGGCGGTCATCAGCACCAGGGTGGCGATGATCGGCTGGATGCCGATCACCGAGACCAGGAAGCCGTTCCACAGGCCGAGCAGCAGGCAGACGCCGACCGCGATCGCGACCGCGGTGAGCAGTGTCGAGGTCGCCGCCTGCTGCGGTGAGCCGGCGATGTGCACGCAGGCGGCGGCGCCCGCGATCGCGGCCACCGCCCCCACCGAGAGGTCGATCCCCCGGGTGGCGATCACCAGCGTCATGCCCAGCGCCACCAGGAGCACCGGAGCGCTGTTGCGGAGGATGTCGATCAGGCTGCCGTACAGATGACCGTCCTGGATCCGTACCGACAGGAACGCCGGGGTCACCACCGCGTTCAGAGCCAGCAGCAGGACCAGGGCGAGGACCGGCCAGAACAGTGGCCGGCGGACGAGGTCACGCATCGGGATTCCCTTCGGCTGCCGGACCGCCGGCCGCGATGAGCTCGAGGATCGCGGCCACCGTGACGGTGTCGTCGTTGGGCCGGTCCGCGATCTTCGCCCGGTCCCGCATCACCAGCACCCGGTGGCTCAGCCGGAGCACCTCTTCGAGTTCGGCGGAGATGAAGACGACGGACAGGCCGTCCGCGGCCAGCTTCGCGACGAGTTGCTGGATCTGTGTCTTGGCGCCGATGTCGATCCCACGGGTCGGCTCGTCCAGGATCAGCAGCTCCGGCTCGGTGATCAGCCAGCGGGCCAGCAGGACCTTCTGCTGGTTGCCACCCGACAGGTTGCGCATCAGCGCGGCTGGGTCGGGCGGCCGGATGTCCAGGGCCTTGATGTATTCGGCGACCAGCCGCTCGCGGGTCCGGACCGGTATCGGCCGGAGCCAGCCCCGGGAAGCCTGCAGGGTGAGCAGCAGGTTGTCCGCGACGGTCAGATCCTCCACCACGCCTTCCGCGCGACGGTCCTCGCTGGAGAACGCGATCCTGGCGCCGATGGCGTTCCGCGGCGTACGGAACCTTCGCCGCGTACCGCGTACGTCGATCGAGCCGGTGTCCGCGGTGTCGGCTCCGAAGAGCAGCCTGGCGAGTTCGGTTCGTCCCGACCCCAGCAGACCGGCGATACCGATCACCTGACCGTCGTAGATCTCCAGGTCGACGGCTTGCAGGCTGCCGCGGCGACTCAGGCCCAGTACCTTCACCAGCGGTACCCGGTCTTGCGGCACGTCGGCCGCCGCGTGCTGTTCGAGCTTGTCCAGCGTCTCCAGTTCGCGACCGATCATGGCCTCGACCAGCTCCAGCTGGCTGACGCTCCCGGTCGGGTACTCCCCCACCAGCTTGCCGTTGCGCAGAACGGTCATCCGGTCGGAGATCTCGAACACCTGGTCCAGGAAGTGCGAGACGAACAGGATCGCCACGCCCTGGCCGCGCAGCGTCCGCATCACCGCGAACAACTTCGCCACCTCGTCCGCGTCGAGACTCGAGGTGGGCTCGTCGAGGATCAGCACCCGCGCGTCGAGGTCGAGCGCCCGCCCGATCGCGACCAGCTGCTGGATCGCGATCGGGTGGTCGGCCAGCGTCGACCCCGGATCGATCGCCAGGCCGAGACGGTCCAGGATCGACCCTGCGCGGGCCTTCATCGCCAAGCCGTCGATCCGGCCGAACCGCCGCGGTTCGCGGCCGAGCAGCATGTTCTCCGCGACGGTCAGATTCGTGCACAGGTTGACCTCCTGGTACACGGTGCTGATCCCGGCGGCCTGCGAGTCGGCCGGTGAGCCGAACAGATGCTCCGCGCCGGCCACCGCCACGGTGCCCTCGTCGATCGCGTAGACGCCGGTCAGGGCCTTGATCAGGGTCGACTTGCCTGCTCCGTTCTCACCCATCAGGGCGTGAATCTCACCGGGGAGCAGCCGGAAGTCGACCTGCTGGAGCGCTTTGACACCGGGGAAGCCGATGCTGATCCCGCGCATCTCGACCACCGGCGGGGTGAGCGCCGTCGATGGGGCGGGAGTGATCGCCTGGGTCATCGCGGGATCAGTACTGCCGTGCGGACAGCGCCGTCTTGGCGGCTGCCTGGTCGAAGACCGTCTCCTCGGTCAGTACCCGCGCCGGGACCTCCTCGCCGGCCACGACCTTCTTCGCCAGCCCCATCAGTTGCGGGCCGAGCAGCGGGTTGCACTCGACGATGTAGTTGATCTTCCCGTCGGCCAGCGCGGTCATCCCGTCCTTCACCGCGTCGATGGTGATGATCTGGACGTCCTTGCCCGGCTTGAGACCGGCGGCCTCGATCGCCTCGATGGCGCCCAGCCCCATGTCGTCGTTGTGCGCGAACACCACGTCGATGTCCTTCTGCGACTTCAGGAACGACTCCATCACCTTCTTGCCGCCGTCCCGGGTGAAGTCACCGGTCTGCGAGGCGGCGATGGCGATCTTCGGATTCGCCTTCATCGCCTCCTCGAAGCCCTCCTTGCGGTCGATGGCCGGCGCGGCGCCGGTCGTACCCTGCAGCTCCACCACCTTGATCGAGCCGTCGTGGTTCACGTCCGCGGCGTCACCCTGCTTCACCAGCCACTCGCCGGCCTTCTTACCTTCGACCACGAAGTCGGAGCCGAGGAAGCTCTTGTAGAGCGTGGTGTCCTTGGAGTCGACCGCGCGGTCGGTCAGGATGACCGGGATGTTGGCGCGCTTGGCCTCCATCAGCACGGTGTCCCAGCCGGTCTCGACCACCGGGCTGAAGGCGATCACGTCCACCTTCTGCTGGATGAACGACCTGATCGACTTGATCTGGTTCTCCTGCTTCTGCTGCGCGTCGGAGAACTTCAGCTCGATCCCCGCGGTCTTGGCCGCCTCCTGGACCGACTTCGTGTTCGCCGTCCGCCAGCCGCTCTCGGCGCCGACCTGGGCGAAGCCCATCGTGATGCTGTCGCTCGCCGCCTTCGACTCGGGTTTGTCGTCCCCGCAGCCCACCAGGCCCCCGACGAGCACCAGCCCCGTCGCCACGGCCATCAGTCTCTTCATCACGGCAGTTCCTCCATCCAGCGCTGTTTGCGCTGAATGTTAGCGCTAACGTCCCGTGCGTCAACAGTTCCCGACGCTGAATTGTTAGCGCACACATTTATCGGCCGAGGTCTTGCCGGGAGTTTTTCTGACGGTTAGCTTAACCACCACTCAAACCCCAAGGAGGACTGTGCGATGGCGATCGACAGGACGCGTCTGACGCGTCGCGGTTTTCTCGGCCTGGGCGCGGCCGCCGGCGTGATCACCCTCACCGCCTGCGGTTCGGACAGCGACAAGGCCTCGGGCAGCTCCACCGCCGCCGACCTGGTGATGACGGTGTGGGGCGGCGAGAACGACAAGACGACGTACCAGCAGCGGATCGACCTGCTGGTCAAGAAGTACCCCGAGCTGAAGGTCAAGCTGCAGCTGATCCCGAACGACGGGTACGCGCAGAAGGTGCAGACGATGATTGCCGGCGGCAAGGGCCCGGACATCATGCAGGTGGCCGAGAGCGTCAACGTCTACTCGAGCAAGAACCAGATCCAGCCGCTGGACGAGCTGGCCAAGAAGGCCGGGCTCGACCTGGAGAAGCGGTTCGGGTCGATCGGCAAGCTGTACTCGTACCAGGACAAGGTCTACGCGATCCCGGACCGGTCCGGCGCGATGATCGTGTACTACAACAAGGGGCTGTTCGATGCCAAGGGCATCAAAGCCCCGACGGCCGACTGGACCTGGGACGAGACCCTGGCCGCGTTCAAGGAGCTGACCGTCCCCGGCAAGCAGTGGGGCTACTCCGGCGGCGGCTGGTGGGCCCAGTGGTGGAGCTTCGTCTACCAGAACGGCGGCAAGATCATCGACGACTCGGGCAAGCCGTCGGTGGCCACCGACGAGGTGATCGACGCGCTGCAGTGGACCGGCGACCTGGTCTTCAAGCACGGCGTCGTCCCGACCAAGAAGCAGTACGCCGACATGGGGGCGGACGTCGGCGGCGACGGCGCGTTCGCGAACGGCAAGGTCGCGGTCAACACCACCGGGTTCTGGGGGATCAGCGGCCTGACGAAGAGCAAGATCGAGTGGGACATCGCGCCGCTGTGGCGGGGCAAGGACCAGGCCGTGACCGCGTTCGGCAGCGGGCTGGCCATCTCCCGGACGGCGAAGAACCCCGACGCCGCGTTCAAGGCGATCGACTTCCTCACCTCGGCCGAGGCGCAGCAGAAGATCATCGCCACCGGGCAGGACGTGCCGGCCAGCCTCGAGGTGCAGAAGAGCGACGCGTTCCTCAAACCGGCCTGGATGACCAAGCCGGTGAACATGGACGTCTTCGCCGAGTCCAGCGCGTTCGTCTACCGGGCGCCCTTCATCCCTGCCTGGAACGAGATGCAGAAGGCGTTCGACGACGGGCTGGCCGACTTCTGGCTGGGCAAGAAGGACGCCCGGACCTCGCTGACCGCGATCCAGCAGCGGCTCGAGTCCATCATCAAGCCCGCGGGTTAGGCGATGTCGAGGCTCCGGCGCCGGGAGGCGCTGTGGTTCTACCTGTTCGCCTCGCCGTGGGTGATCGGCTTCGTCGTGTTCCTGCTCGGTCCGATGGTCGCGTCGATCTACTTCTCGCTGACGGACTGGGACTCCTTCACCCCGCCGAAGTGGGTCGGGCTGGACAACTACGTCCGGCTGCTGACCGACGATCCCGTCTTCTGGAAGGCGTTGTGGAACACCTTCTACTACGCGGCGGTCTCGGTCCCGCTCGGTCTGGTGCTCGGCCTGTGGCTGGCGAACCTGCTGAACAAGGGAATCCGGCTGCGCAAGCTGTTCCGGACGCTGATCTACCTGCCCACCCTGGTTCCCCTGGTGGCCACCGCGATGATCTTCAAGATGGTGCTCGCACCGTCCGGCCCGCTGAACGACTTGCTGGGCGTGTTCGGCATCCCCGGACCGTCGTGGCTGCTGGAAGCGGTCTGGGTGAAACCGGCGCTGATCCTGCTGTCGGTTTGGGGCGCCGGCGCGGCGACCGTATTGTTGCTGGCAGCAATGAAAGGCATACCCCGTGAGCTCTACGAGGCGGCCGAGGTGGACGGTGCGAGTCCGGTCCGGCAGTTCTGGAGCATCACCGTCCCGCAGCTGACCCCGATCATCTTCTTCAACCTGATCATGGGCCTGATCGGGGCGTTCCAGGTGTTCTCCCAGGTGTACATCCTGACCAAGGGCGGCCCGGACAACGCGAGCCAGACGATGGTGCCGCTGCTGTTCAACGAGGCGTTCTCCTACTACCACCTGGGGTACGCGTCGGCGATCTCCTGGCTGTTGTTCGCGGTGATCCTGGTGTTCACCCTGATCGCCTTCCGCAGCGCCCGGCGCTGGGTGTTCTACGAGACCGAGGTGAAGTGATGGCCACCGCTGTTTCCACCGCCGCCGCCACGCGGCGGGTGCGCAGTACCGAACGGACGGTCGGCGCCAAGCGGTCGACACCGTTCAGCTACGCGACCCTGATCATCGTCTCGGCGGTGCTCTGCGTGCCGCTGGTGTTCGTCGTGTCGATCGCGCTGTCCAGCGACCAGACCGTCAACGCGAACACCTTCACGATCATTCCGCGCGAGTTCCACTGGGAGAACTTCACCCGGGTGTTCGGCACCGAGCTGCCGATGCAGCGGTTCCTGCTGAACTCGGTGATCATCTCGGCCGGCGCGGTGGCCGGTCAGGTGCTGTCCAGCGGGCTGGTCGGCTACGCGTTCGCCCGGCTGCGGGCACCCGGCAAGAACGGGCTGTTCATCGTCGTCATCGCGACCATGATGATCCCCGCGCAGATCACGATGATCCCGCAGTTCATCCTGTTCAAGGACCTCGGCTGGGTGAACACCTACCTGCCGCTGATCGTGCCGAACTTCTTCTCCAACGCCTTCAACGTCTTCCTGGTCCGCCAGTTCGTCTCCCGGCTGCCGAGCGAGATCGACGAGGCCGCGATGGTGGACGGGCTCGGCTTCTTCGGCATCTACCGCCGGATCATGCTGCCGATGCTGAGCCCGGTGCTGATCGCGATCGCGATCTTCACCCTGACGGCGACCTGGGGCGACTTCATGGGCCCGCTGATCTACCTGAACGACGAGTCCAAGATGCCGCTTGCTCTCGGCGTGCAGTACATCACCAGTACGTCGCAGGCGCTGCAGGCTCCACCGTGGAATCTGGTGATGGTCGGCTCGATCCTGCTGACGCTGCCGATGATCCTGGTCTACTACCTCGGCCAGCGGTACCTGTACGAGATGGACATCAGCGGCGGAAGCGCGGGGGTCAAGTGACCATTGTCAGTACCGGTGTCGAGCTGGACGCCTCCGGCATCCGGATCGACGGCCGTCCGAAGCTGCTGCTCTGCGCGTCGCTGTTCTACTTCCGGCTGCCGCGAGAGCAGTGGCAGGCCCGCCTCGAACAAGTCCGCGCGTCGGGCTACACCTGTGTCGACGTGTACCTGCCCTGGAACTACCACGAGCTCTCCCCCGGCCGGTGGTCGTTCGACGGCCGGCGTGACGTCGCGGCCTTCCTGGACCTGGCGCATGAGGCCGGTTTGTCCGTCATCGCCCGGCCCGGGCCGTACATCTGTTCGGAGTGGGACGGTGGCGCGCTGCCGGCCTGGCTGGGTCTCGATCCCGAGGTACGGGTCCGTCAGAACGAGCCGCGCTACCTCGCCCAGGTGGCGGCCTGGTTCGACCAGGCGCTCCCGATCCTCGCCGAGCGCCAGCATCCGGCCGGTCCGGTCATCATGGTCCAGCTGGAGAACGAGCTGGACTTCTTCGACTGCGCGGACCGTACCGGCTACCTGACCGCCCTGCGCGACCAGGCGATCGATCACGGCATCACGGTGCCGTTGATCGCCTGTGCCGGGCAGGGCGACATCGCCGGCGCCACCGGGGACGTCCCCGGAATCGTTGCTGCGTGCAACTTCTACCCCGACGACGGCTCACCGCACATCGAGGAGGAGGTACGCCGCTACGCCGGGCTGCTCGCCGATCGCGATCTCCCGTTGCTCGTCACCGAGACCAACCGGCGGCACCGGACGCTGCGGCGGCTACTGGCGAGTGGCGCGTCGCTGATCGCGCCTTACCTGCAGTCGTCCGGCTGGAACTTCGGCTACACCCCGTCGACCGGCAACTGGGGCGACCCGGGCAACTTCATGAGCCACGACTACGACTTCGGTGGCTACGTCTCACCCACCGGGCAGGAGCGTCCGGAGTACGCCGAAGCGAAGGTGCTCGCCCACGTACTGACCGCGCTGGGATCGCGGCTGGCGCTGGCCACCTCGACGGTGCCGCGCCCGGAGGTGACGGCCGACTTCCCCACCAGCTCGTCGTTGTCGGCTCTCGACCTGCACGGTGGCGGCCAGCTGATCGCCCTACCGAACCTCGGCGACAGTCCCGGTCGTGCGGTCGTCGGCGGAGTCTCCGTCGCGGTCGCCGGCGACTCGTGCCCGCTGATGCTGGTCGATCTGCCCTTACGTGGCAGGACGTTGACGCTCGCCTCGGCGGACCTGGTCGCGCTGACGGACACCGTACTCGTGTTCTCGTCGGCCGTACCGGTGACCGTCGTACTCGGCCGGACCCGGGTCGAGATCCCCGCGACCGCCGGGCACGCCGAGCACCAGGTCGTCGACGGGATCACTCTCGTCGTACTGACTCCTGAGCAGGCCGCTCGACTCGAGTCCGTCCGTCCGGACGGCACGGTCGAGCTGGCCGGCGTACCGGACGAAGCCGTTCCTGGGCCGTCGACCGAAGTGCGGGCGGTCCGGCAGCGATCGGCGACGGCTCCCGCGACAGCGGCCGGCACCCATCGGCTGCCGCCGTCGCTCGAATCGCTGGGCGCCTACCGGGGCCGTGGAACCTACTCTGCGTCGGCGAACCTGACCGGCGTCGACGAACTCCTGCTGATCGGTGCGTCGGACCTCGTGGACCTGTCGATCGCGGGGCTGGCCCAACCGACCATCGCCGGTTTCGGCGCGATCCACCGGCTCGACGTACGTGCTGTCGAAGGTACCGCCGACCTCGAGGCGACGGTCGAGATCTGGGGGCACGCCAACTTCGACGACGCGCGGCTGCCGGCGCTCCGGCTGGGTTCGCTGCGGGGGCTCGGCCGGCTGTGGAAGGTGCGAGGCGTTCAGGATCTCGCGGCCTCGTGGACGGTGGAGGGTCATTGGGCGGGTCAGCCGGCGCCGCTGCGGTCGCTCGGCGGCTGGAGCAGCACGCGCGTCGGCGTACCGATCACCTATTCACGCCGTCTCGCCCTGACGACCACGTCGGCCCTTCACCTGATCGGCGTCGACCAGCCGGTGAGGGTGAGCGTCGACGGCGGTGAGCCGGTCACCGTCCATCGGGAGAACCCGTGGGTGATGCTGCCCGCGGCCTTCGTCAGCGAGGTCTCGGTCACGCTGATCCATCATCCCGGTGGCGCCGGCCTGCACGCGGAGTTGCTCAGCCTCGCGCCGGTGACGGACTGGACCTGCGCGGTCCAGAACGACGAACTGCTGACCGACTTCGCCATCCACGAAGCCGAGACCACCGACCTCGAACTACCGCTGAGTCTCGAACCAGGGCACGAGGTCTGGCTCGACGTCGACGTGCCTGCCGGCGACGACGAGCGGCTGCTGAGGCTCGATGGCACGCAGGTACGGGTGACCGCCTGGGCCGGTGGGGAGTGCCTCGGCCGGATCTGGACCGGTGACCGGGCGAGGTTCTCGGGTGGCGACCCGGACGTGTTGTGGCTGCCCGCGGGATGGTCCGGCCTGACCCTGTTGGTGCGGGGCCTCGCGGGTTCCGGTACGCCGGTACTTCGTACGCTTCAGCTAGGTGCATCCACCAGCAGAGGGGGCCGAGGTGCCGCGGCAGACGTCACGTGATCTTCGCAACGAGAGCCGGTTCGAGGTCCTGCACGCCTTGTTCGGGCTGGGTCCGTCCACCCGGCAGGAGATCGCCCGGCACACCGGGCTCAGTACCGCGACCGTGGCCACCCTCGTCACCGAGTTCCTGTCCGAAGGCGTGCTGCGGATCGCCACGATGGAACGCCGGACCGTCGGACGGCCGTACGAGCGGCTGGCGATCGACCCCGATCGCGGCCGCATCGTCGGTGTCGACGTCGCCGAGACCTATGTGGCGGCCACCGTCTTCGACATCGCCCTCACCCCGGTCAGCCACGGCGAGGTGACGCTGGACGAGCACGAGAACAGTCAGGCCTACGTCGTGGACGGCATCGTCCGGGCGGTGGACGCGGCCATCGGAACCGGTGACCGGGACCGGATCCTCGGCGCCGGCGTCAGCATGCCCGGTCAGGTCAGCCCGGCAGCCGGCGTCTCGGTCTTCGCGCCGAACTGGGACTGGCACGACGTCGAGATCGAGGAACTGCTCGCGCAGAGCCTGCGGATCCCGGTGAACGTCGACAACCCGCTGAAGGCGGTCACGCTGTCCGAGATGTGGTTCGGCGTGGGGCGGGTGACCGAGAGCATGGCCGTGGTCAACCTCGGCACCGGCGTCGGCGCGGGGATCGCCATCGACGGAGCGCTGATCCGCGGCGCGAACAACAACGCCGGCGAGTGGGGCCACACCCTGCTCCAGCTGGACGGCCGGCGGTGCCGCTGCGGCCGTCGCGGCTGCGTCGAGGCGTACCTCGGCGTGCACGGCATCGAGACCTCACTCGCGGAGATCGACCCGGCGCATCCCGCGCTGCGCCAGCCGCTGCAACGTGGCTTCGTCGAGGCGGTGGCCGACGGTCTCGCGACCGGTGACCCGGTCCTGGCCGAGCTGGCCGAACGGACGTCCCACTACCTGGCGGCCGCTCTGGGCGACCTCGTCAACCTGCTCGACATTCCGTACATCACCCTGACCGGCTGGACCTCGGCCGCCTTGGCTGAGTGGCTCGTACCGGCCGTCCGCTCGGAACTGCCGGATCACGTTCTGCCCGGTTCGCTGCCGAACCTCACCGTCGAGGCCTCCCGTGTTCCCGGCAACCCGGTCGCGCTCGGGATGGCCGCGTTCGCGCTGGAGCACTTCCTCGGTCAGCTCGGCCTGGCCAGCCCGGCCAGTACGCCGATCGCCCGCCGCCGCCCCCGCTCGCACTCCTAGGAGAAGCATCTTGTCCACCGAATCGCGGATCGTGATCGACCTCGACGTCCCCGGCCCGACCATCAGCCGGCACCTCTACGGACACTTCGCCGAGCATCTCGGCCGCTGTGTCTACGACGGCTTCTACGTCGGCGAATCGTCCAGTCTGCCGAACGAGGGCGGCATCCGGCTCGACGTGGTCGAGGCGTTGCGGGCCCTGAACATCCCCAACCTGCGCTGGCCGGGTGGCTGTTTCGCCGACGAGTACCACTGGATGAACGGCATCGGCCCGCTGGCCGACCGGCCCGGAATGGTCAACACCAACTGGGGAAACGTGGTGGAGAACAACCACTTCGGTACCCACGAGTTCATGGCGCTGTGCGAACTGCTCGGCGCCGAGCCGTACGTTAACGGCAATGTCGGCAGCGGCACCGTGCAGGAGATGAGCGACTGGGTCGAGTACCTCACCCGCGACGGCGACAGCCCGATGGTCCGGCTCCGCCAGGCCAACGGACGCGACGCGGCCTGGAAGGTGCCGTACTGGGGAATCGGCAACGAGGCCTGGGGATGCGGCGGCAATCTGAGCGCCGAGGCCTACGTCGAACTGGCGCGCCGGTACGCGACCTTCTGCAAGGACCACGACGGGAACAAGCTGTACCGGATCGCCGCCGGCGCCTCCGACCACGACCTCGCCTGGACCGAGGCCCTGATGAAGGCGATCAGCAGCCTCGGCGGCGAACCGCGGAATCTCTTCCAGGCGGTATCGGTGCACTACTACACCGTGCCCGGAACGTGGGAACACAAGGGCAGCGCGACCGACTTCGACCTCGACGACTACTACCGGACCATGATCAAGGCCCAGGACATCGACCGCGTGCTCACCGGGCACTCGACCGTCATGGACGCCTACGACCCGCAGCGCAGGATCGGCCTCGTCCTCGACGAGTGGGGCACCTGGTGGGACGTCGAGCCGGGCACCAACCCGGGATTCCTGTACCAGCAGAACGCACTGCGCGACGCGCTGGTGGCCGGCCTGCACTTCGACGTCTTCCACCGGCATGCGGAGCGGCTGGTGATGGCCAACATCGCCCAGACGGTGAACGTCCTGCAGGCGATGCTGCTGACCGACGACACCGGCGGGCTGGTGCTGACCCCGACGTACCACGTCTTCGAGATGAACAAGGGCCATCACGACGCGACGTCGGTACCGGTCCATCTGGTCGACCGGCAAGCGCCGTACGAACTCGACGGCAAGCGCCTGGAGCTGCTCTCGGCCTCGGCCAGCGTGAAGGGTGACCATGCCCTGGTGTCGATCACCAATCTCGATCCGGCCGCGTCCGCCGAGGTCGTCCTGGACCTGCGGGGCGCGACGATCCGCGACCACCGCGGACGGTTGCTCACGGCCCCCGAACTCCAGGCACACAACTCGATGGCCGATCCGCAAGCCGTCGTACCGGTGGCGTTGACCGGCATCGCCGAAGACGATCGAGGGCTGCGGCTGACCCTCCCGCCGCACTCGTTCGCGACCATCGAACTGGACCTCTGAGGATGCGCACCGCACCGGCTAGCCGGTGCGGGCGACCATCAGCCAGCTGACCTGGATGTCGGGCGACCTGGTCGGCGCGATCGTGACGGAGATCTTGCCGTCGGCGCCGGCCGTGACACCTTCGTACGCCGCTGCCTCGTTGGTGCCGGCGAACAGGCGTTGCTGGTCGACGACGGCACGGTTGATGGTCACCTGCGCCGCCCGGTTGGCCCACGGCCAGGGATCGAAGTACCCGGCATGCACGGTGTACGTCCCCGGTTCCAGGCCCCCGAAGGTGTAGGTCAGCGGTTCGTGGTTCTTGGCGTACCGCAAGGTGCTGTAGAGGTCGCCGTTCGCAGTACCGGATGGTGCACTCGCACCCGTGTAACCCCAGGCGGTCCCGGTGACGGGATCGGTTCCCAACGCCTGTTCCGCGCTGGAGTTCAGCAATGAGGCGTTCTTCGCCAGGATCTGCCAGTCAGCGGTGGCCACCCCACCGGCGTTGACCGCGTACCGCAGCTCACGTGGCATCACCACGATCGACCGGGTGAAGGTCCGTCCGTCCGCCAGCGTCCCCCGGAGATTGGTGGGTCCTGGCCGCGCGACACTCGCCGCGTCCCAGGTCACGGCCACCTGCGTCGACCGCGAGCCCGTCTTCACCATCACCTCGGCCGGCAGGGTGCTGGTGTCACCGAGCCAGGTGTGGTCCGGCAGTTGGGTCTCTACACTCCACCGCTGGTACGGCGCCAAGTCGTCCAGCGTCCACTCCTGGTCCGGGCCGATCGACAGGCTGCCGCTCTCGCCCAGGGACATCGGCATCCAGACGTACGGAGCGTTCTTGAGGTCGCTCGGCGTCCAGCGGTCGGCCATGAAGACGAACTTGTTGTTCTCCTGGTCGTACGGGATCACGTTGGTGCTCTGCGAGCCGAAGGTGGTCGCCGCGCCCGGGCCGCTGATCGGGCTGCCCTGGTCGGTGAACTGACCGAGGACATTGTCCGAGGTCGCGTACCTGGCCGGGTTCGGGTCCCAGCCGGTCGCACCCGAAGTGAGCAGGTAGTACCGGCCCTCGGACTTGAACATGGCCGGCGCCTCCCGCTGGTTGCAGGCCAGTGTGCGGACGA
Source organism: Kribbella ginsengisoli (assembly GCF_039537185.1). Classification (NCBI taxonomy): domain Bacteria; kingdom Bacillati; phylum Actinomycetota; class Actinomycetes; order Propionibacteriales; family Kribbellaceae; genus Kribbella; species Kribbella ginsengisoli. Next base: position 50,328 of record NZ_BAABAA010000019.1, read on the forward strand.
AGTCCTTGCCCTGTACGGCGTTCTCGGGCCGCGCCGACAGATAGGTGTAGTCCCGGTCGAGCTTGGAGATGTACATCGACCGGTTCTCCTCCGACGAGTAGATGATGTACGCCGTGCCGTCGTCGTCCACGAACAGGTTCATGTCCCGCGCCATCCCGCCGGCCGGGTCGAACGAGGACCCGGTGCCGCACCAGGGCACGGAATCGCTCGGCACATGGTTCAACCGGTACGAGTCGATCCAGCGGAACGGTCCCATCGGCGAGTCCGCGATCGCCACACCGGCTTCGGCCCGCGCGTACGTCGACGTACTGGCCGGCGACGAGGGCCCGTCGGAGTGCACCCACATCACCCACTTGCGCGTGGACTTGTTGTAGATCACCTTCGGCCGCTCGAGGATCGACGGCCGCGCCCAACCGTCCGTACGCGCGCTGTTGGTCGACAGGTCGCGCCAGACGACCTCCTTCTGCGCCGGGGTGTAGTGCTTGTAGACCTTGGCGAAGTACGGGTCGCTCTCGAACTGGCCGGGCGAGCTCATCGCCCGCAACGCGAGCCCGCGGTCCTTCCAGTTGTAGAGGTCGTACGACGAGTACACGTGCACGCCAGGGCTGTCGTAGTAGCCGTTGCTGCGGTCCTCGCCGTACCAGTACCAGACCCGCTTCCCGCCGCCATCGGTCGAGGCGACGATCTGCCCACCATGGGCCTGGATCACCTGCCCGTTGTTGTCGAGCCATTGAGCACCTGGGCGGAACGACGTGTACCGCTCGGTGTGTGCCGCGACCGCGGTGGGAGCCAGCAGGGTGAGCGCGGCGGTCAGGACGGCAAGGATTCGAACTGGTCTGAGCAGCCTCATCGGATTCTCCTCATCGGGCGGGCGGATTCCTGATTCGAGCGAGCTGGGCATTGGTGTTCGTGTGCACGACCCACAAGGCACACCCCGGGACGGTGGCCAGGCCCGCCACCGGGACCTGGCTGACGATGATCAGTACGGCCGTCAGGACACCGAGTGAGAGCAGGCTGAGCGGCCAGGCGCGGACGCCGGTGTAGACAGCGAGCCGCAGCAGCGCTCGCAGACGTAGCGCCGGCTCGGTGCCGGCCAGCACCAAACCGGTGAGGCCTGCGTTGAGTACGAGCACGAGAAGCACCACCAGCAGGGGCGCGGCGGCCGGAAATGCACCGGCCAGCACCTTGAGGTCGGCCAGCAGAACTCCCGCCAGCCCTGCCGTGAGCGAGGCAACGAGGAGCGAGCGACGACCGGTGACCCACACCAACCGGATCAGGGCGCTCAACGGAGGACGGGCGTCGTCGATGGCGAGATAGCCGAACGCGGCGGCCGCTGCCGGTCCGAGTGGAAGGGCCAGCAGGCCGAAGAAGAGCGGGTACTTCCACGGCGTCGCGACGGTGCCGAGGGCAAGCATCAGCGGCGATCCGGCGACGGCCAGCACGAAGTTGACCGCCAGGACCCGGTGGGCGAACGACCAGAGCAGTTCCCAGGCGTCCGCCCGGACGTTCACCCGCGACAACGGGGAAGCCATCACTTCATCCCGCTGGTCGCGATGCCCTGCACGAAGTACTTCTGGCCGAGCAGGAAGATCACCAGGATCGGCAGCACGGACAGCACCGATCCGGTCATGATCATCGCGTACTCCGCGTCGTACAGGCCGACGAACGAGCGCAGCCCCAGCTGGATCGTCCACAGGTTGTTGTCGGTCAGATAGATGAACGGACCCATGTAGTCGTTCCAGGTGTTGACGAAGGTGAGCAGGGCGAGGCTCGCCAGCGCAGGCTTCGACAACGGCAGGATGATCCGGGCCCAGATGCCGTACTCGCTCAGCCCGTCCAGCCGGGCGGCCTCGCTGAGCTCGTCGGGGATGGTCAGGTAGTACTGCCGCATCAAGAACACCCCGAAGGCGCTGAACGCCTGCAGCAGGATCAGCGACAGGTGTGTGTTCACCAGGCCCGCCTTCTGCATGATCACGTACTGCGGCACCATGTACGCCTGCCAGGGCACCGCGATCGTCGCGATGTAGGCGAGGAACAACGCGTCCCGGCCGGGGAACCGCACCTTGGCGAACCCATACGCCGCGAAGCTGCCCGTGAGCACCTGCAGGGCGGTGATCGTGACGCTGAGGAACACCGAGTTGCGCAGGTAGGTGAGTAGCGGGATCCGGCCCCAGATCGCGCTGAAGTTGCCCCAGTGGAACTCGGCCGGGATCCACCGGACCGGCACGCTGAAGACGTCCGCGTCGGCCTTCAGCGACGACGAGACCATCCAGGCGAACGGCACCAGCACCGCCACCGAGAGCAGCCCCAGCAGCAGGTACGCCGACGTGCGGCGTACCCGGCTCATCGCTCGCTCCTTCGCTGCAACCGGAACTGGACCACGGTGATCGTCAGCACGATGACGAACAGCACCATCGACACGGCCGAGGAGTAGCCGAACCGTCCCTGGACGATGCCCTCGCGGTAAATGACCTGGGACAGCACCAGCGTCGCGCGCCCCGGGCCGCCCTCGGTCATCACCTGGATCAGGTCGAACACCTTGAAGCTGGAGATGGTCAGCATGATCAGCACGAAGAAGGTGGTCGGCCGCAGCCCCGGAACGGTGATGTGCCGGAACCGCTGCCAGCCGCTCGCCCCATCCACCTGGGCGGCCTCGTACAGCTCGGCCGGGATCGTCTGCAGGCCGGCGAGATAGAGGATCATGTAGTAGCCGAGATCACGCCACACGCTGGCCACGATCACCGCGGGCATCGCCCAGGTGGTCGACGTGGTCCAGCCCGGCGGGTGGTCGATGCCGACGGCCCGCAGGAACTGGTTCACCGGGCCCGACTCCGGGCTGAGCAACATGTTCCAGACGACGGCGACCGCGACCAGCGAGGTGATGTACGGGAAGAACAGCGCGGTCCGGAAGAACCGCGCTCCCTTCAGTTTCTGGTTCAGCAGCACCGCGAAGCCGAGTGCGGCACACAGCGTCAGCGGTACGTGCCCGACGGCGTAGTACGCCGTGTTCTTCAGTGCGGTCCAGAAGGTGTCGTTGTGGATCATCCGCTCGAAGTTGTCCAGGCCGACCCAGCGAGGGGTGCTGTAGGAGTCCCAGTCGAGGAAGGACAACGCGAGTGAGGCGATCACCGGCACCAGCGTGAGCGCGGCGAAGCCGATGAAGTTCGGCAGGATGAAGCTCCAGCCGACCCAGGTCCGGCTGCGGCGCCGGGCCGGCCGCGGCGCGGGCACAGGCGGCCGGACCTGCCGCGGTGCGGACACGGTGGCGGTCATCGGTCAGCGGACCTCGTTCTTGACCCGCTTGGCCATCTCGGCCAGGCCGTCGTCCAGCGACTTCTGCCCGGTCATGATCAGCTCGTGCTCCTCGGTCAGGATCTGGTCGACGTCGGAGGACTTGTCACCGACCGGCATCTCGAGCACCACGGTGTCGGGCTTGAAGGCCTTCTTCGCCACCGCGTCGCCGGGCACCCCCGGCAGGGCGAAGTACGTGTCGAGGATCTGCTGGCTCTGCAGCGACGGCGTGACGCCGGCCTTGGCGACCGTGGTGGCCCCGGCTTCGCTCGAGGCCCACTCGACGAACTTCTTCGCCGCGTCGGCGTGCTTGGAGTTCTTGTTCACCGCGAACGCGGTCGGCGAACCGAAGGTGGTCACCTTGCCGTCCGCGGTGCGCTGCGGCAGCGGCGCCATCCCCCACTCCACCTTGGTCTTGCCCGACTTCGTGTCGGCCAGCAGCGTCGAGGCGTACCAGGTGCCCATCGGCATCAGAGCGGCCTTACCGGTGGAGAACATCGTGTTGTACGTGACCTTCTGGCTCCTGGCGGTTGCCCAGGGCAACAGCACACCATCCTTCTGCAGATCCAGCGTCATCGTGTACTGGTCCTTGAAGAAGCCGTAGTCGCCACCGAGCAGGTCACCGCCGGTCTGGGCCGCCGCGGTGGCCTCGACCACCGAGCGCCAGGTGTGCTGGTACGCGCCGTACACCTTGGCCGGGCCATCGCCCTTGGTCAGGCTCTTCGCCAGCGTGGCGTAGTCGGCCCAGGTCAGGTTCTGCAGCTTCGACTCCGGCACGCCGGCCTGCTCGAGCAGCGTCTTGTTGTAGTAGAGCACCCAGAAGTCCTGGCGATACGGCAGGGCGAAGTACTTGCCGTCGAGTTCGTAGGCCTTCAGGCCCGAGTACTTCGCGGGGTCGAGTGCCTTGGCCTGGTCGGTCAGCGGCAGCAACTGCCCGCGGGTGCCGAACCGGGCGTAGTCGATGACGTTCTTCATCGTCAGCACGTCGGTCGAATCACCGCCGGCCAGCATCGTGGTGACCTTCTCGGCGTAGTCGTCGGCCAGGATGTCGACCGGCTCGACCTTGATCTGCGGGTTGGCCTGCTGGAAGCCGTCGATGATTGCCTTGAACTCCGGTGTGGTGGCGTAGTTCCAGAGCGCGACCTTGATGGTCTGCGGCCCGTCGGCGGCCGGACCGTTCGAACTGCCTCCGCAGCCGGCCAGCAGGGCCAGCGCGGACGCACCGGCCAGGATGGTCACGAGGTGTCGCTTCACGGGCGTTTCTCCTTGTACTTCGTACTGCGTGGGTGGCGGTCAGGCGGTGAGCGGGAAGAGGTCGGCCGTGATCCGGTGCCGGAGCGGTTCGCCGGCCAGCCACCGGGTGAGCTCGGCCAGCATGTGATCGGTGAGCCGATGGATCTCGGTGCCGAGGGATCCGGCGATGTGCGGGGTGACCATGACGTTGGGGGTCGAACGCAGCGGCGAATCGGCCGGCAGCGGCTCCGGATCGGTGACGTCGAGGATCGCGAACAGCCGTCCGGCCCGGCACTCGGCAGCGAGGGCGGCCGAATCGATCAGGCTTCCCCGCGCGGTGTTGATCACGGTGGCGCGGTCGGGCAGGCCGGCCAGTTCCCGGGCGCCGATCATCTGGTACGTGCTCGGCAGTGCCGGCGCATGCAGGGAGAGCACGTCGACGCGGGGCAGCAGTTCGTCGAGACCGACCAGTCGCGCACCCGCCGCTTCCACCTCCGCCGGGTCAGCATGCGGATCGGCCACCAGCACGGACGGGCCGTCGAGCACGCGGAGCAGGTCGACGACCCGGCGCCCGATCCGGGAGAAGCCGACCACACCGATCGTGCGCCGGAAGTTCGACAGGTCGCCGAAACCTTGCGACTGACCCCAGCCCCGGTACGCCGTCGCCGCGTCCGCGGCCAGGAACGGCGCCTTCTTCCCGGCCAGGATGATCGCGGCCAGCGTGTACTCGGCGACCGGGATCGCGTTGGCGTCGGCCGCGCTGGTGAGCACGATGTCCCGGGCCCACAGGACGCCGTCGGCCACCGAACGGACGCTTCCGGCCGCATGGAAGACGGCCTTGAGCCGCGGCGCGGCGGCCAACCGGTCGGCTGTCAGCCGGGGCACACCCCAGGAGCTGACGATCAGGTCGGCGGTGGCGAGGCGGGCCCGGGCCCGCGCGGAGTCGAGCTCGTCGGTCCAGATCGGATCGGGCAGCGCCACCAGCGAGCGGAGCCGATCGAGCCGGGGCCGATCGAAGTGAGCGTCGAACGACTCGCGGTTCATCACGAGCAGCGCCTCACTGCGGTAAGCGGTTACCGTTGCGGTCATGTGAACATGAGATGACGCAGACGTTCAGACCATCTACGGCTCATCCGTGATCATTCACAAACGTTCAGACTCGAACAACGGAGGTTGGCGGATGCCGGACGACCGGCTGTTCGGCCTGCAGCGGCACGAACGCGTGATGGACGAGCTGCGCCGCGAAGGCGCCGTCCGGGTCAAGGACCTGGCCGAACTGCTCGGCGTCAGCGAGCTGACCGTCCGGCGCGACATCGCCGCGCTCGCCTCACAGAACCTGCTCACCAAGGTCCACGGCGGCGCGACCCTGCCGACCGACCTGGCGCCTCCGGCGCGACGACGCGGCCCGGCCGCGCCCCGGTTCACCATCGGGATGGTGGTCCCCTCGCTCGACTACTACTGGCCGCCGATCGTCTCCGGGGCGCGGACGACCGCCGCCGCACTGGGAGTGGCGATCCAGCTGCGCGGATCGAGCTACGACTGGGCCGAGGACCGCCGGCAGATCACCCGGTTGATCGAGGCGCAGCAGGTCCAGGGCCTGCTGCTCGCGCCGAACCTGGAGGGAGCCGCCGTCGACGAGATGATCGACTGGATGGCCCGGCTCCCGGTACCGGTGATCCTGGTCGAGCGGCAGCCGCCGCGCTGGACACCCACGAAGTACCAGGTCGAATGGGTCCGCAGTGATCACGCCCTGGGGGTCGAGCTGGCTGTCCGGCACCTGCACGCCCAGGGTCACCGCAACCTGGCGCTACTGCTGTCGAAAGGAAGTCCGACCTCGGCCCATCTGGCGGCCGGCTGGAATCTCGTGTGTGCCGATCTCGCGATCCCGGCCGGCCTGGTGATTCGCGAGTCCGTGAACATGGACCAGCCGGGGCACCGCGACATCATCGCCCAGGTACTCGAGCGCTGCCGGACCGCCGGCACGACGGCGCTCGTCGTGCACTCCGACCCCGACGCGATGGCAGTCGCCCAGTACTGCGCCGAGCAGGACATCGCGATCCCGGACCAACTGGCGATCGTCGCCTACGACGACGAGATCGCCCACCTGGCCGAGCCGGCCCTGACCGCGATCCGTCCGCCGAAGTCCATGGTCGGCCGGACCGCGGTCGAGCAGATGGTCGCCCGTCTGACCGAAGGCCGCCGCCGCCCGCCGCAACGCGTCCTGATCGTGCCCGAGCTGGTCATCCGCGATTCATCGATGCCGCACTGACCGCCCTGCCGCCTTCGGCGCCTTACTTGTGAGCCAGCAGGGCATAGGCGTTCGGCAGGCGACCGGACCAGGCGGCAGCCTCGGATCCGTCGTCGGGACGCCAGAACGGCTCGGCGTACTCCTCCAGCACGTCGAGTCGCAGCCCCGCGCGCGTGACGGCAGTCACGAGTTGGCCGAGCGTCCACTGCCATTCGCGCGCGCCGTTGCCGGGGAAGCTGTCGTTGACGTGCGACTCGGCGAAGTAGCTACGGTCCGCACGGATCCGCGGCTCGTCCTCGTCCCAGGTCCACAGCGGTACCGCCGGATGTGCTTCGTACACGAAGAGACTGCCGCCCGGCCGCAGTACTCGCGCCGCATCCCGCGCCCACGCGTCGATGTCGCGCATCCAGATCACTGCGCCTTTGCCGGTGTACACAAGGTCCACGCACGCGTCGCGCACGGGCACGGCAGGCACCTCGGCCGCAACGTACCGACACGGTGCGCCGACCTCGACGGCCCGGCGCTGTGCCGCAGCCGCGGTGACCACGCTGTAGTCGATCCCCAGTACAGTCCGCGCCCCCGCCCGGACAAGTGCAGTGTCGTCCAATCCGTGCCCACTCTGGAAATGCACGACGGTCGGAGCAGCCGAGAGCACCGGACCCAACAGTTCCAGCTCCCGAGGGAACAGTTCCCACTCACCGCGGGCCTGCTCCAGGAGTTCGTCGTACTCGTCAACGTACTTCGTCGCCGCCTGGTCCCAGACCGCCTGGTTGGTCCGTACCGACTCGTCCATCCGGCAAGTCTGTCAGCACGCCGAACAGGGGCGCGAACGAAATACGCACAAGATCTCGTCGGTGCCATCCGACCAGGTGACCCGGATACAGCCGCCATCCACCGCAAGGCTCGGAACAGGCTCGGGGCGACCGCCGGACAGGGAGACGATGGCCACTAAGATCTGACCCGGTACGGCGGCCGCGCTCACGACGGGTATCGCGGTGTGGTTGCCCAGGGCCTCCGGCTCGTCGGATCGGCGGACGTCGACCGCGTCGAAGCCGATGCGGCCTTCGACGGAGGACAGCAACTCAGCGGCACGGACGTCGGCCCGCGCTTCGAGTACGGCCGACGGCGGGGTGTCGGAAGTGAGCGGCCAGCCGGACATCTCGAGCAGCAGGCCGGGCTCGACGACTGCGTCCGGATCGATGCGTGCGGCCCGCACCTCGTGGCTTCCGCGCAGCGAGGACACCATCGCGACCGTCGGCCCGGTGACGACCCCTCCGCCGCGGCCCGATCCATGCTCCGGTCCGGTGTCATCGGTCGTCCGCACCCAGTGCGTCACCGCGATCGACGCGTTCGAACCGGTCGTCGTGAAGCCGTTGCGATGCGACCGGCCGAGCTCGGGGTGCACGATGCTGACGCTGTTCTCGAGCGGTTGCGCCCAGTACGGCGTACTCAGCGGTGGCATGGTGTGGGTCGAGTACCCCAGTCGGGCGTACAACGGTGAGTCGGCGCGTTCGTCGCCCGGGACCGAGTGGTCGGTGCCGTGGTTGACGACGCGCACGATCCCGTCCGCCCGGGTCCCGCTGATCAGCCAGCCGGGCTCTGCGAGTTCGCGGGTGAAGTCGGAACGCTCGACGGGCAAGGGCTCCTCGGCCGCGGTCCAGACCGGATGACTTGCCGGGAGCATCAAGCCGAGCATGCCTTTCACCGCCCAGTACGGCGATCCCGGGCCGGAGTACGACTGGGCGATCGCCGGCCATTCGCCGTGCCAGCCGAGGGTGAGCAGACCTCGCCGATCGGGGACGCCCTGGTCGAGGAAGTACTTGAGCATGCCCGACGTCGTCCGGCGCAGCAGGCCAGGGGCAAGATCGGTGGCACCGGTGATCGCACCGATCCAGAACGGCGCGGCGGCGGCGAACCGGTAGGTCAGGCTCCGGCCCTGGATCAGCGGTGCGCCGTTGCCGCCGACCAGGTGGACCGCCGAATCCAGGAAGGCCGTCAGCCGTTCGCGCCATCGGGTCACCAGCGCGGGATCACACAACCCGGCGTCCATCGATGCCCACAGCAACGGATAGACATGCAGCGCCCAGCCGTTGTAGTGGTCGAACGCGCGCTCCGGGCCGTCGGCGTACCAGCCGTGTCCGCGATACAACGACTCGTGCACCGCGAGGCCGCTGTCGATGTCGTCGCGGGACCACGGTCCGCCGGCCGACTTGAGGAACGTCTCCACGACGATCTGGAACCAGACCCAGTTGATCGGTGGATACTTCTCGCCGACCACGGTCGCCAGCCAGGCGACGATCTGCTCGCGATCACGGTCGTCGAGCCGGTCCCACAACCACTGCCTGCTCAGCTGCAGCCCGAGCGCGATCGAGCAGGCCTCGACCTTGGCCTGCCCGAGCTGGTCCGGGCGCGGCCAGGCGTGCGGTGACCTCGGATCGGTCCCGGCCCGCAGGCCCTCGGCGTACCACCCGGCGAGATCGTGCGGGTCGTTGCCATCGTCACCTTTCAGCCGGATCGCTGCCAGCAGGAAAGACCGGGCGAAGGCCTCCAAGGAGTCGCTGTCGGGTCCGTACGCACTCTGTTGTCCAGGCAGGTCGATCCGGGCGTGCCCGGGCGAGGCCCAGCCACGCAGCGAGAGCAGCAGGTGGTCGGCGACCGCCGCCCAGGAGTCGCGGGTGAGGCCGGTGAAGCGGGCGTCGTTCATCAACGAGGTCCTCGGATCAGGGTGAGTTCGAAATGATTGTTGCCCGCTGCAAGGATCAGGCGGTGGACGGCCGCTCCCCAGACCCGCTGGAGCAGTTCGTCATCGACGGATCGCTGCTCCAGCCGGCCGGTGCCGAGGCCGCCATCCCACCGCAGTTCCGCGACGCTGCCGCCAAGGGTCTCGACCACGAGGCGGCCGGGCTGGTGAGCAACGGGTCGTCCGGCGATCACGAAGTGCTCGGCGATCTCGGTCCCCCGCGGCCACGTGTCGACGATGCGGACGGTCTGACCGATCCGGTCCAAGGTCGCCGTCCGGCGCAGGTTCCCGCTGGGATAGGCGTCCGACAGATCGAGCTCGGCGCGGTCGGTATCGCCAGGACTGTCGACGGCGAAGTCCGTCGCCCGCCACTGCGGACCTGCTTGCTGTTCGCGACCGTTGACGACGGGGACGTTGTGCCACTCGCTGCGGACCACCCACTGCTCGTACCGGCGATCGGAGAACGAGATCGCCGTGTACGTCGGCTGCCCCAGGTCCACCAGCACCGGCGTCGCGTCGAGTGCGGCGACGAACGAGCCGACATCGTTGTGATTGTGGTTCTCGTCGTTGTGCCCGCCCTTCACGGCCAGCGCCCAGCCCGCGGTGGAGCCGCCGTCTTGCCGGGCTACCAGCAACTGCACCTCGGGCAGCCAACTCGATCGAGGCAGCGGCAGCGGTACGGCGGTCGCCCGCCACCAGTCGTCATCAGCGAGTGCTACCAACGCTCGTCCCAGACCAGCCACGAACCGCAGCTCGTCACGGTGTGCGGCCGCCTGGGCCATGACGTCCCCGTCACCGATCCGGCGGCCCCAGCGGTGCAACACGTCCCACGGCTGGTCAGGTGCGGGCCTGGCCGGTCCGTCGCCGACGTTCACGAACCAGCCGGCGCCCAACGTCATCCGCTGGGGGTACCGGGCCAGTTCCTCTAGCGGCGCGCACTGCCAAGGATCGAAGGCGCCGAGGGTGATCCGGTCGAGGAGTTCCAACGCGCTGGCCAGTCGCGCCGGTCCGTTCCACCAGTATGCGTAGCCCTCATCGCACCCGCCGTCGGCCGGGAGCGCCCGGAGGTAGCGGTCGAGACCGTCGACAACGAGCTCGACCACCTGCGTACGGCGTACCGGATCGGTGTCCAGGAACAGCGCGGCGACCAGTACATGCCCGTGGATCCACGGGTTCCAGTTGTGCAGGTGTCCGTCGAGTCCGAGCCAGTGCCAGCGACGGTCCTCGACGAACGGCCGCAGTACCCGCCGCTCGGCCTCCTCCCGCAGGCGTCGGCGAAGACCCGGCACGCGTGCATCCAGTGCCGGGCCGAGCACGAGATCGGCCCACGCCAGGATCTCCACGGTCTCGGCGGCGCCCAGATCGAGGTACGGCGCACCGGTATCCGCCACGACCTCTCCTCGCGCTGCCGCGAACGACTCGTGAGCTGCCCAGCACCAGGTCGTCTGCTCGCAGAGCAGCAACAGTCCGTCGGCGGCCTCGTCGACATCCTGCTGGTCTCCGGTCAGGACAGCCGCGAGCACCGCCGTACTGGTTCGCTGCCGCAACTCCCCCGCCGGACCTTCGTACGCCGTCCGTACTCCGTCACGCCAGTACCGGGCGAAGTCCGACAGCAGCAGCCGGGGCCACGGCCGCGAACGATCCCCCGCGGCACGGTCCAGCACCGCGGCCGAGGCAGTCGGGGGCCGTGATTCCCAGACCCCGCGCTGCCCGAGGTCGGGGACACCTGCACGATCCCGTGCCAGGTCGAGAGCCTCCCTCTTGGTCGCCGGGTCGAGTGCGTGCCAGCGCTCGGCAAGGGTCATCCGGCCATGCTCCCGCGTGCCTCGGCAGGCCACCAGACAGCGATCACATTCGTACAGATCCGCAACGATCCGGAACCTCCCCCGGTTCAGCGATGGGGATGGATCCGGAGTGGGGCGACGCTGCTCGGGGTCGGCTTGACCTTCGTGATCGTGCCGTCGGCGGCGAAGTACAGGCGGTCGATCGTGGTCTCGCGATGGGTACCGTCACCACCGGGCATACCGAAGCGGTGGTACGCGATGTACCAGTCGTCCGTGCCCGGTACCTGGATGATCGACTGATGGCCGGTCGCCAGAATGCCCTGCGCCGGATCCTTCTCGAGGATGACGCCACGGTAGGTCCACGGTCCGTTGACGCTGCTCGCCGTCGCGTAGCCCACCCGGTAGTCGGGCGAACCGGTGTCGTCGATCGAGTACGTCAGGTAGTACGTCCCCTTGCGATAGTTGACGAAGGACCCCTCGCGGAAACTCGTCAGCCCGCTGATCGGCTTGAGTGTCTCCGGCTTGATCGTCAGCATGTCGTCGCTCAGCTCGGCGTACACCGGCGAACCGTTGCCCCAGAACAGGTAGTACCGCCCGGTCACCGGATCGCGGAACGCGGCCGGATCGATCGCCTGGCCGGACGTGACCGCCTCGTTGTTGAGGATCATCGCGGCCGGCTGCGCGGTGAACGGGCCCTCGGGGCTGTTCGCCACCGCGACGCCGATCGTCTTGCGGTTGTAGGCCGGGTTGTGCCCGGAGAAGTAGAAGTAGTACTTGCCGGCCCGTTCGATGATGGTCGGCGCCCAGGCGTTGCCGCTCGCCCAGGGCACGGTGCCGTTCGCGCCGTCGAGCGTCAGGAACGGTTTGGCCGACCTCTGCCAGTCCACCAGGTTCTTCGACTTCCAGACGTAGAAGTCCTTGCCGCCCCAGCCGGCCGTTCCGTCGGTCGTCACGTAGAGGTAGTAGGTGTCGCCGAAGCGAGCGATGTTCGGATCGGCGTTGTACCCCGGCAACACCGGCGATCGCATCTCGACGGCCTTGACCGTCCACGCCCGTTCGGTTCCGTCCTGGGCGGTCACGATGTAGGTCCTGGGCTTCGAGAGGTTGACCCGCCCGGCCGGCGACACCTTGGAGGTGGAGACGACCTTCAGTACCGGCGCCAGCTTCTTCAGATCGGTGCCGGGGACCACCGGCAGGGTGACGGTGGAGGAGGCGTCGTCGATGATCGCCGGCACCTTCAGACTCGCCAGCTCGACGCCGATGACTGCTCGCGGGTCGGCGTCCTGGTCGCTGACCTCACCGGCTGACAAGGCCCGGTTGTACAGCCTGAAGTCGCGCACTTTGCCTTTCAGGTACTTGTCAGAGGTGTAGGTCGAACGCCCGATGTAGTTGGCCGTCGTACGGCCGCCGCCGATATCTCCAGGGTCGATCGTGACAGCGGTCTTCCGGCCGACCTGCACGCCGTCGAGGTAGATCGTCGCGATGTCGTCGGGGGTCAGGGTGTAGGTGAGCGCCTTCCAGACACCACGCGGTACGGGGCTGCCCGAGGTGGCTGTCTGCTCGGTCGACCAGTTGCCGGTGGCAATCGACGTTCGGTAGGCGTCGCCGGTGGTGAACAGGTAGCCGTTACCGATATCGCTCGCGGTGTTGCCGAGTCCCCAGATGAAGTACGGCGTCGCCTGGCCGGCATCGATCCAGACATCGGCCGAGACGGTGATCGCGTCGAGTCCGGTCATCAGGTTGTCGGGCAGCTTCACGTGACCATCTGTGCCCCCGAGGTTGAGTGCACCGTCGGCCCAGGACGCGTCACCGGTGACGACGCCGTCGTACCCGTGACCGGTGACGTCGGTCGCCGTACCGCCGGTGGTCTGGTTCAACGGATAGTGCGCGACCAGCCCGTTCGCATCCGCCTTCACCGGGGGTGGCAGCACCAGACCGTTACGCAGCCGGTCGAGCTCGGCCTGGGTCACTGGGAGCACCGTGCCATGGCGCGGGCTGGCCGGCAGCGAGTACGTCGCCGGCACCTGCCAGTTCGGCGCCTCGAGATCATTCGTGCCGAGCGGGATGTACCCGCGGCCGCCGTACTCGTCGACGAAAAGGTTGTACCTGGAGCCGGACGTGTCGCCCGGGTTGGACTTGAAGACGGTCGGTCCTTCGACTGCGGACGTACCGGCGTCGCGGCCGATGCACGAGTCCTGCATCGCCCACGCCGGTTGGCCGGGCAGGTCGACCGCGGTCAGTGACGAGGACTTCTCCTGGATGATGTCCGAGCAGCCGGTGCCGCCGCCACCCTCGTCCTTGGTGAAGCGGTAGTACGCGCCGTTCTCCTTGATCACCGTCGAGTCGATCCGCGACTCGCCCCGGTCCTGCCAGATGGCCGGCGCGCTGAAGGTCCGGAAGTCGCGAGTCGTTGCATAGAGCATCCGGTTGTACGTCGAACCGGTGTGTCCCGGATCGTCGGCGGCGTACAGCTTCGACGCCCAGAACACGACGTAGGACTGAAGTTCGTCATCCCAGTAGGCCTCGGGTGCCCAGGTGTTGCCGGCTGTCTCGGGCGATACCAGGACATGGCGCTGCTCCGACCAGGTCACCAGGTCGGTGGACTCCCAGACCTCCAGATAGCGGCTGCCCCGGCGTTGCGCGGCATCCCAGTCGCCGTTGCGGCCGATGGACAGGTCGGTCGCGATCAGGAAGAACCGGTCACCCTCAGGCGAGCGGATCAGGAACGGGTCCCGCAGACCGAGAGTGCCCTTGGTGGACTCGAGCACGGGCCGGCCGTTGTTGAGCTCGTCCCACTTGAGTGCCGTGTTGCCACGGCTGGCGGCGAAGTAGATCTTCTCCCCGGCGATCGAGTTGCCGGTGAAATAGCTGAACGCATATCCGGTGTACGGCTCGGCCGCCGGGAGTTCGCGCACGGTGAGGCCGATCTCCCGGCTGGCCTCGGCCGTTCCGACCTCGGTCGTGGCGGTGAGCGTGACGCCGGCATCGCCACTTCCGTGCGCGGGCCGGTGGACCACGCCGCCGCTGTCGACCACCGCCGGGGCCGATGACACCCAACTGACCGCGGCGCCGTGCTCACCAACCGCCGGCAAGCTCAGGTTGCCGCGAACATCGTCGGCGTGCACGACGGCCAGCGCCGCCGCGGCGTCGTCAGCCTTCACCTGGTCTGTCAACGTGACGCCGGCGACTGCTGTCGCCGGCACGATCTGCCCACCAAGCACGGCGAAGAGCGCCGCGGCGACCACCAGGAACGAGCGCATACTGATCTGCATCGCAACCTCACCAGGATTGTTAGCGCTAACAGTCCCGATAGTCTGACCAGGCCAACACGGTCCGTCAAGAGCAGTCGCAATCGATACAGCAGCGCCTTCACGGCAAACGGCGATGGCACGCAGCACGGGTGACCAGGTCCTGAAGATCGGACCCCGGCTGATTCATGTCGTCGTCAGGTGAATTTCACTCCCTTGAGCATCGTCTCGAACTCGGTGAAGAAGGTCGCCACGTCGACGGCGCCCTTCTCCGCCCGAGCCCACGCGAGCAAGGTCTTCCCGCTGACGTCGATCACGGCGATGCGCAGGGTGAGATCAGGCTGGAGTCCGAAACAGTCGTCGGCCGGCATGTTGGCCTCCGGGCACCCGAGGACCCCGTCGAGCGGCCCCGCAGCATCGCCCGTCATGACGGTCGCGTTGTGGCCGTCGACGGTTGTCGTCACCTCGTCCGTAAGTGTCACGCCTTGCGCGGTGAGTCCCCGAAGGTAGGTCAGGTAGTCCTGAGGAGGCGCGGCCGGCTTGAGCTGTTTCGGCTTGTACACGTTGACGGGCAGCACGAAGCGGACCTTGTTGTTCTCGGCGAGATTCGAGTCCCAACTCAGTAGCGTGGCGCTGTCCGGATCCGCCTCGACCTTGAGGTCATCGGGCAGCGTGGCGATGAGCGGTATCGAGAAGGCGTGGCTCGTATAGGTCCGAGCGCTGGCAGTCAGGCTCGGAGACGGGGTCGTCGACGAATCGCTGCCGCAGGCCGAAGACGCGAGCATCAACAGCGAAACGGCAAGGATCGTAGTCCGTCGACGGCCCGAAGTGCGCGTGAATGCTGGCATCTCGGCTCCCTAGCGAGGGCGAGACTCCGAACAGACGACGATGCCGTTCCCTTTGTCAAACCGCCCCTCTCGACCCTGCGCCCATATCGCACGGACTGCAAGGCCCGGGCTCTCGCTCGTTCCGTGAACATGTACGAACCGGCGGCGCACCGCCCAGTCCCGCAGACTCCGGGCCGGCTGATCGGCAGGCTGTCTGCCTGGGCCCGGAGCACGAGACCACCGCAGCGTGGGCAGCATGGTCAGCCGCCCTGTCCGCATCGTCGTGAGGGCTTATTTGATGGCCCCCATCGACAGCCCGCGGACGAGCTGTTTCTGCGCGATCCAGCCGGCCAGGATCACCGGCAGTGCGGCGATCGTCGCCGCCGCCGACAGGACGGCGAGGAACTGGCCCCGCCCGTCGACGAAGCTGCCAAGGAACGGCGGAGTGGTCCGCGCAGCGTTGCTCGTCAGAAGGGTGGCGAAGAAGTACTCGTTCCAGCTGAAGATGAAGCTGATCAGAGCCGCGGCCGCGACGCCCGGCAGCACGAGCGGCAGGACGACCCGCACGATCTCATGGAACAACCCGGCCCCGTCGACCCGCGCCGCCTCGACGATCTCGAACGGCACCTCGAGGAAGAACGACCGCATCATCCACACCGTCACCGGCAGGTTCACCGCACCGTAGACGATGGCCAGCATGTAGATGTTGTCGAGCAGGCCGAAGCTCTTGAGGATCATGTACAGCGGCCCGAGGGATCGTCTTCTACGGAACGACCGCCTGGCAGGCCGCGGAGACCATCCTCGACGTTGTCCGCGGCGATGGTGCCGAACAGGTCGCCGGCCTCTTCCGTCTGCTGGGCATCTTCGCCCGAGCCCCTCGAGACGAGCGTGAGATCGTCGCGAGCGAATGGCTCGGCCGGCCGGCCGACGGCAATTCGCAGAACGCCGTCGAGCTGGGTCTGGCGTACATCTTCGAAAACCTCACCGACGACATCCGGCTGTCGACCGCCGCCCGGCTTGCGCACATGTCCGAATCGACCTTCTCCAAGTACTTCCGCAGTGCCGCCGGCATGACCTTCAGCGCGATGGTCAAGAAGCTGCGCATCGCCCACGCACGCCGCCTTCTCGACACCACCGACGCCTCCATCGGCCAAGTGGGCCAGCGGAGCGGTTACCGGAACATGGCCAACTTCAACCGCCAGTTCCTGGCCGAGGTCGGGGTCACGCCGACCGCCTACCGCAAACTCGAGTCATCACAAAAGCCGAAGGCCGACCTCTTCAGCCTCGGCCTCCGCGCACGAGCCACGGCATCCAGCACCCACAGTTGACCGCGGGTGGTCGCCCATGGGAGGGCGCCGCCGATGGACTCGTAGGTGGGCTAGATGGGCCCGCTGGCCTTGGCTGTGACGGATACGTCGGCGGTACTGCTCGGGGAAGCAGTGCCCCTGGTGAGGAGCACAGCGGCCAGGCATACCACTAGGCCGACAGCCCCCGACGCTGTGCCGCTTGCGAGTACTGAGGACCAGATACGGTGTCAGTGTCTTGAAGAAGGGGCCGGCCCGGGTGGTCCCGGGCCGGCTCCTGGATCACTTCTCGGGGTAGAGCTTGGCGAGGAGCTTGCCGGTTTGGTCGTAGGCCCTGACCTTCAGGGGGTCGGCGGTGGAGTGGGGGGTTTTGTCCAGGGCGGTGAAGGCGAACCAGCCGTCTGCGAGGGGCGCCTCGTAGGTCGGGCCGGAGCCGATCTGTACTACGACCTTGGCGGTGTTGGCCGGTGCCCGGCCCCAACCGGTCGGGAGCGAGCGGCCGCCGGCCGTGCCTTGGCAATCGGTGCCCGCGGGGTGGATCGCGGCGATGTCCTTGCCGCGGGTGCCGTCAGGCCAGGGGACTCGCGGGTAGTCCGTGCCCAGGTCGCCGAGGCGTAGGGCGGTGACGCCCCAGCCGTAGCCGCCGCCCCGGATCTCGTCGATCGGCAGCTGGCAGGCGATCACTGTCTTGCCGGACGGTGAGGTCGCGATCAGCAGGGCGCCGCTGAAACCGGTGTAGTTCTTCTCGGTCAGGCTCAAGCGGTCGGAGACCTGGATGTGCCAGTTGGTCATGTCGACCCAGGCGTTCACCGAGCAGTTGCGCAGCTGGCCGGCCGGGTTGTCCGGGAACGGATCCGCCTTCGCGGCGGCCACCAGTGCGGCCGACGGCTTGTCCCCGCCGGGAATGATGCAGAAGAAGGGGCCGGTGGAACCGTTCTTCAGTGCGTAGGCGCGCGAGCTCACGGACCGGAAGCCGGACGTCTTCATCAGCGGCTTCTTCGCGCCGGGGTACCGGAGCGCGCAGCGGCGTTCGGCCTCCTGCTTGGAGATCCGCTGGGCGGCGCCGTCCTCGCCACGAGGTACGCCGGGGACCGGGCCGAACTGGGAGTTCTCGGCCGCGGCCACACCGGGAGTGTTGCCGGTGGTGCCCGGATTCGGGAAGAGGGTGACGGCGAGGGCTGCCGCGGCGACGCCGGCGACGGCACCGCCGGCACCCAGCAGGCGCCGGCGGCGCAGGCCGCGGTGGCCCCGGGTGACGACCGTCGCGGTGTCGAAGTGGTCCAGTGGTTCGGCGTCGGCCAGGCGGCGTAGTTCAGCGCTGACCTCGCGGGTGTCTTCCATCTCGTTCTCCTTCACAGCGCCGGGCTCCGGCGCCGATCGATGGCCTTGCGGAGAGTGTCGAGGCCACGCGCGGCCTGGCTTTTCACCGTGCCCTCCGAGCAGCCGAGGATCTCCGCGGTCTGCTCGATCGAGAGGTCCTCGTAGTACCGCAGGACGACGCAGGCACGCTGGCGTGGGGCGAGTGCTCGCAGCGCTTCGAGCACTTCGTCACGCTCGGCGTGCCCGGTCGCGAAGTCGCCGTTCTCGACGGCGCGCTCCGGGACCTCGGCGCTGGTGACCTCCCGGCGCCAGGGCCGCCGGCCACCGTCGTACGCGACGTTGACCAGCGTCCGGCGGGCGTAGGCGAACGGGTTGCCGGCCCGTTGCACCTTCGGCCAGGCGAGGTACAGCCGGTAGAGCGTCTCCTGGACGACGTCGTCCGCCTTGTGCCGGTCGCCGCCGATCAGGTACGCCGTCCTCCGTAGCGACGGACTCGCCGCCTCCACGAACTCGGCGAACGCCTTGTCACGCTCCGCCATCCTCGCCTCCGCTCTCCATGTCTCCCCCAAGACGGAAAGCCCGCTCCTTCAGGTTGCACCCGATGCGGTCAGGGGCGTTGCAAGGTGATTGTCGCGTAGGTCGTGCCGGCCGGGAGGACGACGGTGCCCGCGGACTGGTCGACCACGGCGCCCTTGATCGAGACGGTGGCGATGTTGTTGCGCAGCGCCGGGAGTTCGATGCTGTACGCCGTAGCGGAAGCGCCGGTCAGTTCGAGTGACAGGTACTTGCCGTTGGTGGTCAGCCGGAAGCCGGCGCGTTTGCCGTCGGAGGTCGGGTAGTTGTCGACGGCGAGCTTCTGGCGGCCGGCGAGCCATTCGCCCGGTACGCCGCGGCCGATGATCAGCGTGCCATCGGACTTCTCCGCGATCAGCGAGTCGAACAGCACCTTGGTCGCCGTCGACTGTCCCCACATGTGCTGGTTCGAGCCGCCGCCGCCGGACGCGTGGTCGATGTCCCACGGCGAGTTCGCGCTCGGATAGCCGACACCTTCCCACCAGCCGAAGGGCCCGCTCTGCGACTTGGAGATCATGAACTGGTACGCCTTGATCCCCAGATCGCGGTACTGCTCACCCCGCAGCGCGGAGCTCCCGTACCCGGCGTTGTACGCGCTCGAGTAGTAGCCGTGCGGATAGCCGCCGAAGTTGTAGATGGTGTCCGAGATGTCCTTGCGACGGTCGAAGCCGTGCGTGTAGGTGTCGTCGATCTTGTCGAGCATCACCCCGCTCTGCTCCGCGCCGAACAGATACCCGTCCCAGGCCCACCGGCCGAACAGGAACATCGACGCCCAGTTCGCGTCCCGGGGATCCTTGCGCGGCCCGGTCTCGTTGGGTTCGACCATCGAGATCGGGATGTAGTCCAGGTTGTGCTCCTGCATCGTCTGGGTGATCCGGGCCGTCGCGACCCGCAGCAGATCGTCGTACTCCGCCTTGGCCCACGCCGCCTCAGCCGTCTCACCGAGTGCCGTGGCCAGGTACCGGTACGTCGTGAGCCCGGCCAGCGCCGACCAGTTGTCGATCGTCCAGTAGCCCAGCGAGTCGATCGCCAAGGTCTGCTTGATGATGCCGGTACCGCCGTCGATCCGGTCCGTCTCGACCATGTGGGTGTTCTTCTTGATCGTCTCGAACTGGCTGCGCACGAAGGCCTTGTCGCCGGTCCGCTGCAGGTACAGCGCGTACGGCCAGCTGTACTTCCACTTGGCGTCGTCGTACTGGAGCTGGGCCGGCAGCGTCGCGAGGTAGTCGCGGGCGTAGGTGAAGTCGCCGATCGTCAGCAGGGTGGCCACGATGCCGATCGTGTCGTGGTCGAACATCTCGTCGTACCCGTTCTCGCCGACGTGCAACTGCTTCGCGCCGTCGATGTCGTCCCGGATGATCAGCGTGTAGATGTAGCCGGCCTTGTACGCGTTGACGAGCCGCTGATCCGGCAGGTCGGTGATCTGCGCGATCGCCGCCAGCCGCGTGTTCCAGTACTTCCGCATGTCCTTGTAGTGCTTGCTGAACGATCCCGCCTGCTGCAACTGCAGCGCGGACGGCCAGTCGTAGCTCGCCCCGAACCGATCAGCGGCGACCGCATAGTCGCGCACCACGGTCTCCCCCGCGCCGATCGTCGTCGACGCGGCGGTAGCGGTGAGCGGCGTCAACAGGCCCGACACCCGCGGCAACCGGGCGGTAGCCGCGGTCGTGTTCGTGACAGTCATCCGCGAGTACGCCACCTCGAACCGATTCCCGCCGATCACGACCAGATCCGCGAAGTTCTCGACCTGGATCTGCAGCCCGTCCTTGGCGTACTCACTGATGAACGCCGGCAGATACCCCTCGGCGTTCGTCCACTTGATCTTGCCGGGAATGTTCGGCACCCCGAACGTCACCATCGCGTCGCCCCGGCTCCGCAGCTTGTAACTCCCGTCGATGAAGGCGATCGGCGCGTTCAGGTCGCCCTCCCATCCGAACGACGAGGTGAGCCCCGGGTTCGTGACGTTCGTGTACTCCGCTCCAGCCGCCGCCACCCCAGCCTCGTCGAAAGCAGCCTTGAGCAGCAGGTAGGACAGCCGCAGCTCGTCCCGTTGAGCTGAGGCATCCCCGATCACCGCTGTCGCCGAGGTGATCTCGCCGTCGAGCTGCTGCTGCGCCGCCTCGCTGGCTGCGTTGAAGTCAGCCGACGCGGCCCGCGCGAGCAGCGTCCGGGTGAGCGAACGGTACCCATCGGCCGACGTCTCCGACTGAGTCACGCCGGCCAGCGTCACGTTGCCGGAGGCATGCGTCTTGCGGAGCAGCTGCGCGCTGATCCGGGCCGAGTCGCCGGCGGCGATGGTGAGCTCGTACAGCCGGGTGACCGCGTCGTTGGAACTGACCAGATCGCTACTGACGAAGCTCGGCGTCGCAGCGCCGTTGAGGTAGACGGACACGGTCGCGGCCGCGCGCCAGGCGCCGGACACGAACCGTACGGTCCGTCCGCTCGCCGCCGCCGGGACCGTGAGGTCGAAGCCGTACGACCCGCCAAGATCCACGCCCGTGTCGGCTCCATCGGCGAAGAAGATGCCGCCCTGCCGAGTGCCCGCCTGGGCCCCGGTCGGCGTGCCGTTGGTCCATGAGTACGTCACCGGGTTGTCGTTCTGCGCACCGATCGCGGCGCCGGCCTGCCGGTTCGCGACAGCAAGCCGAGCCGTCCCAGCCGGTACGCCGGAACTGCGATTGATCGTCGAGCCATCGAGATGCAGCCAGTCGCTCGGCCCCTCACCGGTCAGATCCATCGAGACCGGCGGCGCCGTCGCCGTGAAGCTCGGCCCGGCCGCCGACGCGACCCGCGAAAGCGCGACCGCGGACAGCGACACGTTCCCGGCCGGCTGGACCTTCTCGGTGAACTTGCCCGTCACGACCACGCCCTCCCCCGGCCGGATCGTCACCGTGTAGCGCTTGGCAACAGCAGCATCGGTGGCGCTGATCGGAGTCGTGTACGCCGTACCGCTCCCGTCCGCCGCAGCGACGCTGACCGTGCCACGGGCTTGCCAGATCCCGCCCACGAACACCAACCGCCGGGCCGAATCCGCCGGCGCGACCGTGATCCGGTAGCCGCCCGCCGCGCCGGCCGAGTTGAAAACCCCGCCCGTGGTGATCCCCGTGCTCGATGCCGTCGAGGTCCCGTCCGACCACCGGAACGACAGCGGGCTGTCGTTGAGAGTGGTCTGCGCAGCAGCGGGATCGAGGTTGTCGACCGTGATCGACGGCGCGACCCCGGCCTTGCGCTCGGTACCCGTGCCGGCCGGATGGACCCAGTCGAGGTCACCGTAGGCGGTCAGATCCATCACCCCGGCCACCCCGGTACCACCCGCGAGCTTCTCCGTATTGACCACGAACGCGTTGGACGGTGTCGCCGACGCCGCCGGCAAGGAAGTCAGGGCCGGCAGCAACAGCGCCCCGGCGGTGATTGCTGCGAGCAACTTCGTTCGGGTCCTCATCGGTATCCCCTCACTGCCTCGGTGGACCTGGAAGGCTGGAGCCGCGGACGATCAGTTCCGGTTCCAGCAAGACGTGCTGTGGATCCCGCAGATCGCCGGCGAGCAGGTTGTCGATCGACTGGATCAGCTGCCGGCCGACGACGTCGATCGGCTGGTGCAAGGTGGTGAGCCCGGGGCTCACGAGTGCTGCGGTCGGTGAGTCGTCGAACCCGGTGACCGCGACGTCGGCCCCTGGACGCAGCCCCCGCTCGTGCAGCGCACGGAGTACGCCAAGGGCGAGCGTGTCGGACGCACAGACGAGCGCCGTGGCAGGGCGGGACGAATCGAGCATCCGGTGCGCGGCCTGCCGCCCCGCCTCCAGGGTGTCGGCAACCGCCGCCTGGAGATCCGTCTCCAGCTCGCGCCCCCGGCATCCCTCGAGCCAGCCTTCGCGACGTTCGGAGCCGATCTCGGACTCGGCCGGCCAGCCGATATGACCGATCCGGCAGTGCCCTTGCGCCGCGACGTGCTCGGTCGCCGCCCGGGTGCCCGCGCGGCCGTCGACATCGACCCAGGACGTGGCCTCGTCACCGTCCCAGGACCGGCCGAACGACGCGAACGGCACGCCCCACGACCGCAGCGCCGAGACCCGGTCGTCGTTGCGATGCGTCTCGGCCAGTACGAACGCGTCGACCGACGTCTTCTTCAGCAGGTCCCGGTAGGCCTTGATCTCGTTCGCCGAGCCGTCCTCGGCATGGCACAGGATCAGGTGGTAGCCGGCCTCGGCCGCGGCGGCGTTCAGCGCGTACAGGAACTCGTCCATCAGCAGCGAGGCCTTGTCGGTCCGGGCCGGCCGGGTCTTGAACGCGATCAGCGACGAGCTGCGGTTGCGCAGCGCCCGCGCCGACAGGTTCGGCTCGTAGCCCAGCTCCTCGACCGCCGCCAGGATCCGCTCCCGCGTCGCCGGCGCCACCCGCTCGGGATTGTTGACCGCGTTCGACACCGTCTGAGCCGACACCCCTGCCCAGCGAGCCACCTGCACCAACGTCACATGCCCATGCGGCACCGGCGCCATCCCGGCCTCCCTGACCTGCATCTTATTAACGTTAAAATCCGTGACCCGCACGCTAGTGAGCCGCGCGGGTCACGTCAAGATGCAGTCAGGCTGGATCTGGTTTTAACGCTAACCGCCAGTCAGCCGGCTATTTGCCGGGCACTTTGTCGTAGGCGGTCTGCTGGATCTCCAGGTAGCGCTTCAGCCCGAGGCCGTCGAGGCCCTTGACGTAGGCGTCCCAGTCGGTGTCGATGTTCTTCGAGCCGGTGATGAACTGCAGGGCGTTCTGCTGGACGTAGTTCTCGAGGTTCGTCTGCAGTGTCGCGACCTCGCTCGCCAGGGACGGGTCGATCCACACCTTCCAGAACGGGTAGATCTGGGCCTTGTCCTCCTTGCCGGCGTACAACTTGGTTGCCTCGAACAACCGGCGCTCATAGCCCGGCTGCGAGTTGATGTCGGGGGCGATCGCCTCGGAGTTGCGGAACTGGGCCGTGTTGTTGTACTGGGCGAGCGCGCCCCAGCCCGAGTTCAACGGCTTCGAGCCCGGCTTCAGCGGGATCTGCTTGAACACCGGCTTCAGCGACTGGTCCAGGGCGACGTCCCCGGGTCCGGGCTTGGTCCAGCCCTTGCCCTCCATGCCGAACTGCCCGTTGATCTGGCCGGCGTCGGTGAAGATGTAGTCGAGCATCTTGATCGCCTGGATCTGCTCCTCCGGGGTCGCCTTGCTGGTCAGCACGAACGTCGCTCCGGGCACGCTCGGGAAGTTGTAGCCGGTGAAGTTCGCGCCGCTCGGCCCGGTCAGCGGCGGGACGGCGTAGTACTGCTTGTCCCGCCCGTCCGCCTGCCCGATGGTGACGAACTCTCCCGAGTGCAGCACGGTAGCCGCGCCGAGCGCGGGTACGCTGCCCGAGTCGCCCTGCCGGATCAGCGCGTCCGGGTTCTGGGTGAAGGCGCCCTTGTCGATCAGGCCTTCCTTGACCAGCGAGTTGAGGTACTTCAGACCGTCGCGCCAGCCGTCCTTGTTGGCCTGGATGTCGACCTTGCCGTCGTTCAGCACCAGGGTGGAGTTGTTGTTGCCGCTGGTGCCCTGCGGGTCGTAGATGAAGGCGTTCATGAAGTACGGGATCAAGCTGTCGCGGACATCGGCGCTGAGCGGGACCTCGTCGGCCTTGCCGTTGCCGTTCGGGTCCTGCGTCTTGAACGCCTGCAGGACCTTGCGCATGTCCTCGGTCGTCTTCGGCTGCTCCAGCCCGAGTTTCTTCAGCCAGGTCGTGTTCATCCAGAGCTTGTCCTGGTACGAGCAGTGGAAACAGTCCACCCACTGCGGCATCCCGTAGATCTTCCCGTCCGGCGCCGTCGCCATCTCCTTGTAGCCCGGCGAGGCGTCCAGCGCTTTCTTGATGTTCGGCGCGTACTGGTCGATCAGCTGGTTCAGCGCGACGACGACGCCCTGGTTCGACAGCCTCAGCAGATCCGCCTGGCTGAACTGGTCGACCCACGGGATCAGCAGGTAGAGGTCCGGATAGTCGCCACTGGCCAGCGAGATCTGCCGCTTCTCCTTGGCGGGCCCGCCGTCGAACGTCGTGGTCTGCCACTTGATGCTGAGGTTGAACTTCTGCTTCACCAGCTTGGTGAAGTCGTTGGTGGCCAGGTTCCAGTCGGCCGACTGCGGCGCGAACACGTCGAGAGTGACCGCGGGATTCCCGGTGATGGTCGGCAATGGCTTGCCCGCGGTCGTCGACGATCCGCCTCCTGAGCAAGCGGCCAGGGCGAGTGCCAGGAGACTCGCACCGGCAACCGCGGCACGCCTCCGCTTTCCGAACTGTCCAGACATGGTTCCCTCACAGGGTAGAGATGGTGCCGAGGATCAGCCCTTCACGGCGCCGATCAGGATTCCCTTGGTGAAATAGCGCGCGACGAACGGATAGATCAGCAGCACGGGAACGCTCGCGACCACGATCAGCGAGTACTTCAGCAGGTCGGCCATTTCCCGCCGCTGCAGCGCGACGGACGCGTCGACCGCTCCCCCGCCGGTGGTGTTGAGGATCAGGATGTTGCGCAGTACCAGCTGCAGCGGGAACAGGTCCGGGTTCTTCAGGTAGATCAGGGCGTCGAAGTACGAGTTCCACTGCATGATGGCGTACATCAGCGCGACCACCGCGATCATCGGTTTGGCCAGCGGGATGACCACCGACCAGAGGAACCGCAGGTCGCCACAACCGTCGAGCTGCGAGGCCTCCACCAGCTCCTCGGGGATCGCCGTGCGGAAGTAGGTGCGGGCGATGATCACCTGCCAGACCCCGATCGCCTGCGGGATGATCAGCGCCCACCGGGTGTCCAGCAGGCCGGCCTGCTGGACCACCAGGTACGTCGGGATCAGGCCGCCGGTGAACAGCATCGTGAACAGGATCAGGGTCATCACCAGGTTGCGGCCGACCAGCGTCCGGCGCGACAGCGGATAGGCGATCGCGATCGTCATCGTGACGCTGACGATCGTGCCGACGACCGTGTAGAACAACGAGTTCGCGTACCCCTGGACGACCTGCGGATTCTCGAACACCGCGTGGTACCCGCGCAGCGAGAAGTCCACCGGCCAGAGCAGCACCCGGCCCGACGACACCGCCTGCGGGCTGCTGAAGGAACTGGCCACGATGTACAGCAGCGGCAGTAGCACGACCAGCAGGAAGACGGTCAGCAACAGGTAGACGCAGAACATGAACATCCGGTCCGAGCGCGACTCCCGGATCCGCTGGGCCGTGCTCATGACCACAGTCCGTTGCCGGTGACTCGCTTGGCGATCGCGTTGACGATCAGCAGCAGGACCAGGTTGATCACCGAGTTGAACAGGCCGATCGCGGTCGCCATGCTGAAGTCGGCGTTCAGCAGACCGGTCTTGTAGACGTAGGTGGCGATGATCTCGGACTGGCTCAGGTTCAGCGGGTTCTGCAGCAGGAAGGCCTTCTCGAAGCCGATCGCCATGATGTTGCCGACGGCGAGCACGAGGATGATCACCGCGGTCGGCATGATCCCGGGCAGGTCGACGTGGATGATCCGGCGCAGCCGCCCGGCGCCGTCCACCTTCGCCGCCTCGTGCAACGCCGGGTCGATCCCCGCCAGCGCCGCCAGATAGATCACCGCCGAGTATCCGGTGGTCTGCCAGACGTCCGACCACACGTAGATGTGCCGGAAGTAGTCGGGATTGCCCAGGAAGTCGACGGCGGGAACCCCGAAGAATCCCAGTCCCTCGTTGACGATGCCCAACCGCGGCGACAGCACCAGGATGGTCATCGAGACGACCACCACGGTCGAGATGAAGTACGGCGCGTAGGTGACCATCTGCACGGTCCGCTGGAAGAGGCCGGTACGGACCTCGTTCAGCGCCAGCGCCAAGACGATCGCCAGCGGGAAGCCGGCCGCGACCGTGTAGACCGACAGCAGGAAGGTGTTCTTCACCAGGGTCGAGAACACCGGGTTCTGGAAGAACACCTCGAAGTTCTGCCAGCCGATCCAGGAGCTTCCCCAGATGCCCTGGATCACGTTGTAGTTCTTGAAGGCGAGCACGGCGTTCGACATCGGGATGTACTTGAAGACCGCGAACCAGACCAGCGGGACAACCATCAGCAGGTACAGCGTCCAGTGCCGCCGCAGACTGCGACGCAGGCCGACGACCGTGGTGCGTTCGCGCCGGCGCCGCCGCGGCCGTGGCCGTGGCGGTGCTTCGCCGATGGGTGGCGGGATGGTGGTGGGGATTGCTGCCATCGGGGCCTCCTCCTGCCTGGGCGTCGTCAGCTCAAGCTGAGACGGTGGGCTGTGCCGGCGCTCAGCCGGACGGTGATCCGTTCGTCGCCAGAGCGGATGACGCGCTCCTGGTTCCGATCCGCGGTCAGGGTCACGTCCACTCCGTCCGTGGACCAGGCGAGGTCGACCGAGACGCCGCCTCGCGCACGCAGACCGGTCACCCGACCGGAAGGCCAGTCGACCGGCAGTGCGGGCAGTACCTCGATCTCGCCGGTATGGCTCTGCAGCAGCATCTCCGCGATCCCTGCGGTCGCGCCGAAGTTGCCGTCGATCTGGAACGGGGGGTGTGCGCAGAAGAGGTTCGGGTAGACACCCGCGCCGCTGCCAGGCCGCCCCGTCGCGGTGTCGTCCGCAGGCCTGAGGAATGCCCGGACCAGGCGGTGCGCGGCGACCGCATCGCGGAGCCGGGCCCGCAGGTTGATCTTCCAGGCCAGCGACCAGCCAGTGGCCTCGTCGCCCCGCAGGTCCAGCGTGCGCGCTGCCGCGGCTGCCAGGACCGGCGTACTGTCCGGCGTGATCGCATCGCCGGGATGGACGCCGACGAGGTGCGACATGTGCCGGTGATGGGGATCCTCTTCGGGGAGGTCGGCCGCCCACTCCTGCAGTTGTCCGCGAGCACCGATCGATGGCTCGGACAGCCGTTTGCGGGCAGCGGACAGCTCATCGACAAGGGCGTCGACGATCTCGAGCAGTCCGGCGGCTTGCGCTACCCGCTGGAAGAGATCCGCGATGAGGGCCAGGTCCATCGTCGCCGACCGGGTCACCGATGCGGGCTGTCCGTCGTCGGCGAGGTAGTCGTTCTCCGGTGACGTCGACGGCGCCGTACCAAGGGTGCCGTCCGGCATCTCCACCAGCCAGTCGAGGCAGAACTCCGCGGCGCCAAGCAGCACGGGCCACGACTCGCGGAGGAACTCCAGATCGCCGGTGAACTCGTAGTGGTCCCACAGATGACGGGCCAGCCAGGCTCCTGCCATCGGCCAGTTCGACCAGCGCGGATCTCCTTCGACCGGGAACGACCAGCACCAGGCGTCGGCGTTGTGATGCGCGGTCCAGCCACCACAGCCGTACCGCTCCCTGGCCGTCGTACTCCCGGCCTGGGCGAGCTGACCGATGTAGCGCAGCAGCGGTTCGTGGCACTCGGACAGATTGGTCGTCTCCGCCGGCCAGTAGTTCATCTCGGTGTTGATGTTGACCGTGTAGTTGCTGCTCCACGGCGGCCGGAGGATGTCGTTCCAGATCCCCTGCAGATTGGTCGGCAGGCCGCCCGGCCGCGAGCCCGCGATCATCAGGTAGCGGCCGTAGTTGAACAGCAGCGCTGCCAGCGCAGGATCCTCCGCGTCGGTCTCGCGCGCGATCCGCAGGTCGGTCGGAAGGTCAGCCTGCCCGGCCGGACCGGCCAGCTCGAGCGCCGACCGACGGAACAGCCGTTGGTGATCCTCGCGATGATCGGCCAGGAGTTCGGCGTACGGACGGGCTCGCGCGGCGAGTGCCGTCGCGTCCGCGTCCGCCCAGCACTCCGCCGCCGATCGGGTCGGCGCGGCCGACGGCCCGGCGTACCCGGTGGCCGTGGAGAGGATCAGCGTGACTTCGCTCGCGCCCTCGACGCTGAGCTCGGTTTCATCGGCCCGGATCTCGCCGTCGCTCGCGGCCCGTAGCGCAATGGCTGCTGCCATGCCGCGATCAGGGCCTTCGGAGTACCGGACCGGCTCCGGGACGTCGCGATGCGGAGGAGCGACATCAGCAGGGGCCTGCAGCAACAAGCCGAGCCCATCGGCAGCGGCCTGAGCTTGCGACGGCAACTGCGAGGTCAGCCGGCATGTCAGCGCCAGCACCGGATCGGACGCGGTCATTCGCACGACCAGCACACCGTCCGGCGCACTGACGAAGACCTCTTGCCGCACCACGACCCCGCCGAGCTCGTACTCCGCCGTTGCCGTCGCCGCATCGAGATCGAGTTCCCGCCGGTACTGCGCAACGTCGCCCGCGGCCGGAGTGGCGCCACCGGCCCGTGCCTCCAGCAGGAGGTCGCCCAACGGTAGGTACGCCTGGCTGTAGCCGGAGTGGAACCCCCGGGCCAACTCATGCGCTCGGCGCACATCGCCGGCCTCGAGCGCGTCGCGCACAGCCACGACCGCCTCGGCGCCGGTCGCACCCAGCGGAGTGGACAGCAGCCGCGCGGTCTCCGGACTGCCCGACCACAGCGTCTCGTCGTTCAGTCCGATCCGATCCGTGCCGACACCGCCGAAGCACATCGCGCCGATGCGGCCGTTGCCGAGCGGCAACGCCTCCAGCCAGCTGCCGGCCGGGCGGTCGTAGAACAGCCGCTGCGTCGCGGCGCGGTCCGAGCTCACCAGGTTGCTCATACCACTGTCCTCCGTCGAGATGACGAGGTATTAATCCTATGAATTTCCGGGATCGTAGCGCTGCTGCACCGCATGGTCCATACTGAAAGCCGTTGAATCGGAAGAAAGATCCCATCTATAGGGATCGGACCTGAGGGGCCGCCATGCCACGCATCACCTCGGTGGAGGTCGTCGACGTCCGCTTCCCGACCTCGCTGACCCGCGACGGTTCGGACGCGATGAACAAGGACGGCGACTACTCGGCGGCGTACGTCGTCCTGCACACCGACGACCCGGACCTCGCCGGGCACGGCTTCACCTTCACCATCGGGCGCGGCAACGACCTGTGCGTCGCGGCCGCCGCTCAGCGTGCCGAGCCACTGGTCGGCCGGGATGTCGACGGGCTGTGCGATCGCCCCGGCGAGATCTACCGGGAACTCCAGTCGGACAGCCAGTTGCGCTGGCTCGGCCCGGACAAAGGCGTCATCCACCTGGCGCTCGCGGCAGTCATGAACGCGGTCTGGGATCTGGCCGCCCGGCGGGCCGGCGTACCGCTGTGGCGGCTACTGAGCGGCATGTCCGCCGAGCAGCTCGTCGACGCCGCGGATCTGCGGTACCTCGCGGACGTACTGACCCCCGAGCAAGCCGTTGCCCTGCTGGAGCGGCAAGAACCGGGCCGCAGGCAACGAATCGAGGAGCTCGAGGCCTCCGGCTATCCGTGCTACACGACCTCGGCCGGATGGCTGGGGTACTCCGATGCCAAGCTGCGCAGGCTCTGCGAGGAAGCCGTTGCCTCTGGCTACAAACACGTCAAGCTCAAGGTCGGCGCCGACCTGGACGACGACATCCGGCGCTGCGGCATCGCTCGCGAGGTGCTCGGCCCGGACGGTCACCTGATGATCGACGCCAACCAGGTCTGGGAGGTCCCGCAGGCGATCGAGTGGATCAAGGCGCTAGCCGAGTTCGATCCGCTGTGGGTCGAGGAGCCCACCAGCCCCGACGACATCCTCGGCCATGCCGCGATCCGCAAGGCGGTCGCACCCATCGGCATCGCCAGCGGCGAGCATGGCATGAACCGGGTGCTGTTCAAGCAGATGTTCCAGGCCGGCGCGATCGACTTCTGCCAGCTCGACGCGGCTCGCCTCGGCAGCGTCAACGAAGTACTCGCGGTCTACCTGCTCGCGGCCTGCTTCGACGTACCGGTCTGCCCGCACGCAGGTGGTGTCGGTCTGTGCGAGCTCGTCCAGCACCTCGCGGTCTTCGACTACGTCGCAGTGTCCGGAAGCCTCGAGGGCCGCGTCACCGAGTACGTCGACCACCTGCACGAACACTTCGTCGACCCCTGTGTGGTCCAGAGCGGAGCGTACGTGCCGCCGACCGCTCCCGGCTACAGTGCCGAGATGCACAGGGAGTCAGTTCAGACCTACCGGTTTCCGGACGGCGCCTACTGGTCGTCCGCCCCGGCACGGGACCCACAGCAATGACGCCGGGCAAGGTGGTCGACAAAGCGCCCGGTACCTCCCAGACCGATGTCGTCATCGAGAGCATCCGGCAGATGATCATCGACGGCCGGCTCCGGTCCGGTGACCGGCTCCCGGTCGAGAAGGACCTCGCGACGGCGCTCGGCGTCTCCAGGAACCCGCTGCGTGAGGGAGTCCGGGCGCTGTCGATGATGGGAGTTCTCGAGACCCGGCAAGGAGACGGCACCTACGTCACCAAACTGGAGCCGTCGATGCTGCTCGCACCGATCGGGTTCGTCGTCGACCTGCAGGACGGCAGCGGAACGCACCATCTGCACGCGGTCCGGCGGATGCTCGAGACCGAGGCGGCCGCCATCGCGGCCCAGCAGATCGCGCCGGCCGACCTCGACGCCGCTGCCGAACTGCTGCGCCACAACGAGGCGGAACTGCGGCTCGACGAGCCCGATCACGAGACGGTGATCGAGAACGACATCGCCTTTCACCGGATCATCGCGGACGCGGCCGGCAATCCGGTGCTGGCGGCACTGATCAACGCGCTGGGTGGACGAACGATGCGCGACCGGCTCCGCCGATCGATCACCCAACCGGGCGCCGACGAGACCGCCCACACCGAACACCTCGCGATCCTCGCCGCGCTGACCGCGCACGACCCCGACCGCGCCCGGATCCGGATGGCGGTCCACCTGTTCACGGTCGAGGACGACCTGCTCGAGACCCACCGCCGGACCGACGGCGAAACGAGACCCGTGGAGGAACCTCCTGCGCTGGAGCAGCCCTGAGCTGACCCTGACCTTCGTTCTCGACGACGGTCCGGTGCGGCTGATCGGCGTACGCGAAGCCTCGCTGCCGGACCACGTCGAGTCCGCCGAAGCATCCGCCCGGGTACTGCGCCTGACGCGATCGACTCAGGGCTCCACCGGCTGCAGCAGCGGCCGTCGTTCGGCTAGGGCCGCGCTGATGGGATCGGCCTTCGGCGACGCCACCATGCCGGGGCCCGGTTCCATCAGCATCGCCGCGACCGGGACCGTTTCGCCGCAGCGGGAGCATCGCCTGGTTGCGTCGGGCTGGCCGCCGCAGTCGGCGTGGGTGAAGACCCGGCGCGGGCCTTGGGGCGCGTAGTGGGCGTCGCCCCATTCGGTGAGGGATCGGACTACCGGCCACAGATCCAGGCCCTTTGCGGTCAGCTCGTATTCGAATCTGCGCCCCGATCCCGGCGTGCGAGCCAGTACGTCCTCACTGACCAGGAACTCCAGGCGTTCGGTCAGCACGGCGCGCGGGATGCCCAGATGGGACGAGAAGTCGGTGAACCGCCGGATGCCGAAGAACGCGTCGCGGATGATCAGCAGCGACCAGCGCTCGCCGACGATCTCCAGCGCCCGGACCATCGAGCACGGCTGATCGAGGTATTCGCGGGGAAGAGCCATTCCCCCAGGATAGTTCATTCACCGAACCAACCGTGCTAACCTCAGATCGGTTCGCTGACCGAACCATTCTGGAGGATCCATGGACACGCCCGCCCCGCACCGGCCGGGTCTCGCGATCACGGCCGGGGGCACGTTGCTCGCCCTCAGCGTCTTCACCGCGCCGCTGTCGATCGTTCCCTCGGTCGCCGCCGGGCTGCAGGCGAGCACGATCGCGACCTCGTGGATCCTCAGCTCGATGAGCCTCGGACTGGCGATCACCCTGCTGACCGCAGGCGCGATCGGAGACGACTTCGGCCGGCGGCGCGTGTTCACCGCCGGTGCGCTGGTACTAGGCATTGGCTCGGCGGTTGCGGGCCTGGCGCCGAACGCGCTGGTCTTCGTGCTCGGCCGAGTCCTGGAAGGGATCGGCGCGGCAGCGGTCATCGCGTGCGGCCTGGCGATCATCAGTCACACGTCGCCGCCAGGTCCGGCCCGCGCTCGCGCGACCGGCATCTGGGGAGCCAGCCTCGGCGCCGGCATCGCTCTCGGCCCGCTCGCAGGTTCCCTCATCGATACTGCCGCCGACTGGCGGTACAGCTATCTACTGTTCACAGTGCTCGCCCTCGGCCTCGCCCTGGTCGGCCGCTTCCGGCTCGAAGAGTCCCGCTCCGGCCGAGCCCGCACGATCGACGTCATCGGCGCACTCCTACTCGGCATCGGCCTGGCCTGCCTCCTGGCCGCGCTGACCCAAGGCCGCCAGGACTGGACCAGCCTGCTCGAGTTGAGCTTGATGGCCGGCGCGGTCGTCTTCCTCACCGGCTTCGTCACGCATCAGCGGCGGGCGAGTGGCGCGATGCTCGACCTGACGCTGTTCCGGCGCCCGGCCCTGAGTGCAGCAACGCTCGCCGCGTTCATCTCCGGCGCCGGAATCACCGCACTGCTGTCTTTCTTCTGTACGGTCCTCGAACGCGGAATGGCCCGCTCCCCCGTCTTCGCCTCCGTCCTGCTCCTGTCCTGGTCCGCGATCAGCGTCGCCGCCGCCCTACTCACCCGCCACCTGCCCCCACGCCTGTCCGGCGGCGCGAAGATGGCGGGCGGGCTCGTAGTCATCACCATCGGCCTCATCCCCATGACCCTGCTCACCCCGACGTCCGCACCCTGGCACCTCATCGGCGGCCTGGTCGTAGCTGGTGTCGGCACCGGAGTCGTCAACGCAACCCTCGCGCGGGAGGCCGTCGCAAGCGTTCCCCCGGACCGAGCCGGCACGGGCAGCGGCATCAACAACACCAGCCGGTACGTCGGTGCGGCCATCGGCGTCACCGTCGTCACGATCATCGCCGTCCACCCGGCCGGCACGCCCGCAACCCTCGTCGCAGGCTGGAACACCGCCACCCTCACCGGCATGGCCTTCTCAGTGGTCGGTGCGGCCGCGGTCTATCTCCTCCACCGCGCCGACACCCCATGGATGGCGGCCCGCGAGTTGCTGCGCGAAGGGGATCAGGAGCACGACCAGCGCGACAACCCAGGCCAGCACGCTGAGCAGGGCTTGGGGAGCCGGTTGCCAGCCGCGTTCGGTGAAGCCGAATAGGCCGATCGTCCGGGACCCGATGAAGCCGCCCAGGCCACTGAGACAAAGGGCTATGGCGGCGATTCGGAGTACAGGCGCGTTCCGGAGGAGCAGGAGCGCGGCGATGGCGAAGGAGGCGGCGGCGTCCCAGCGGAAGGACGTGCCGATGTACGGAATCGCGTGGTAGCTGCGGACGTACAGCTGGGCGTGGATGTAGCCGGCGATCGCCAGGCAGACGGAGATCGGCAGGGCGGTGAGGGTGGGGCGGAAGGTCCTCATGCGAGCTCCACGTCCTTGATCGCGAGGCGTTCGGTGCCTTCGACGTACTGGACCTCGCGGATGCCGAGCGCGGCCTTGAGCTTCCCGGCCGGCAAGGTGACCGGGCTCGGCGCCGGCCGCTCGCCGGGGCGCGGCAGCGGGTACGCCGTGGTGGTCGCGCTGTGGAAGGTGATGTTGCCCTCGGTCTTGGTGAAGAGCTGGTGGATGTGGCCGTTGAGGCAGGTCACCGAGGAGAACCTCTTGAGGTGGCTGAGCGCTTGAGTGGCATCGTCTGTTCCCCAGCCCCACTTGGGATACAGGGCGAACAGCGGGATGTGGCTGAAGACGACGATCGGGGTGTCGGAGGACAGCTTCGCGACATCCTGGCGGACGAACTCGATCTGATCCGCGCCGAGATGCCCGAGGCTTTCGAGGCTCAGTGTGTTCACCAGCGAGATGAAGTGCACGCCCCGCAGGTCGAAGCTGTACCACCCGTCGCCGACCGTCCCCTTGCCGAACGCCTTGCGGTACTTCTGCCCGTGATCGTCGATCGAATCGTGCTCGCCCGGCACGGTGAACACGTGGCCGGTGTTCAGGCCACTCATCATCTGCTTGACCTGGTCGAACTGGGCCGGCGTCGACAGATGGGTCAGATCGCCGGTGTGCATGACGAAATCAGATCGGTACGGCAGCTCGTTGATCTGCTGGATCGCCTCGGCGAAGGACTGCTCGACGGCCGTGTTCGCCGTCCCTACGAAGCCGAGGTGGCTGTCGCTGATCTGGAGGAACCGCAACGCGTTGGGGTCCTTTGCCAGCGCCGCCGGCTGCTCGTCCGCGCGGGCGATCTGGCTGATCACCTCGCCTCCGGTGACTGTCAGTACGACGGCCGCGCCGAACCAGGCGGTGTGCCGCATCAACTGCCGGCGGGTCATGCCTTCCGGGCTGTGACCGTCCTCGGGGCTCATGCCGTGACCACCACCGTGCCGGTCATGAACGGGTGGATCGTGCACAAGTAGCCGAACGTGCCCGCCTTGGTGAACTTGTACTCGTACTTGTCGCCCTTCTGCAGGGTGCTCGACTTCAGCGGGCCGTCGCCGTTCTGACTGGTCACCGTGTGCGGATCCTGGTCGTCGTTGGTCCACGTCACGGTGGTGCCGACCTTGACGGTGATGTCCTGCGGGCCGAACGCGAACTCCTTGATGTCCACGGCATCGGCCACGACCGCGGGGCCGGCGGCCGGCGCCGGCGACATCGACATCCCTGGCATCTCGGAGCCGGAGGCAGCGGGCTTGGCGGCTGGCTGAGCCTGGTTATCGGTACCGCACGCGGCGACGGTCGTGAGGCAACCGACCGTCGCGAGCGCGATGACGAAACGTCGTATTCTCATGCCCCTTGATAGGGGCCGGGGTTACGCCTGGCGGGGTGGCACGAAGACCTGGACGACTCCGTCGGATTCGCGAACGTTCAGTTTCGGCAACGGTGGCAGGGCGATCGGCAGCCGGTGATGCAGCACCGCACCGTCGACGCCGAACGCGGCGTTGTGGCACGGACAGTTCAGCTGTCGCGCGGGTCCGTCCAGAGCGAGTTTGCAACCCAGGTGGGTGCATACCCCGGACACGGCGTTCAGTTGGTCGCCGGAGCGGTGGACGAATCCGGAGATGCTGCCGGTGTCGAACGGCCGTACCGCGCCGTCCGGCAGGTCCTTCGCGGCGACGATCCCCCGCCACTCACCGTTGTCGGGCGTGATCGTTTGCTCGCCCGGCTCCGCCGTCACTGCCTCGCCGCCACCGCCCAGCGCCTCCCCGGCAGCCACCCCGATGGCGACCGATGCCGCGGAGGCCGCCGCGATCGACGCGACGAACCGCCGACGGCTGCTGCCGCGCAGTTCGCGCACCGGCGTACCGTCGGCCGGCTCGTGCGCAGCTGACGTGTCGTCGTCCAGTTCGGTCCGGAGGCGTTCGCGCAGCGAGTTGACGAAGTCGTCGGTCGGGGTGCTGTCCGGGCCGGCGGCACGCAGGGTGACGGCGGTCCGGATCTGTGACTCGTCGGCCTCGTCGACGGCAGCGGGTCTGGTCCGACGGCGGTTCAGCAGGTCGTCGACGAATCGGCGTACTCCGCGCATCGTCACCCCTCCATTCTGTCTGCCACGGCCGCGGCCTGGCGAAGCGCCCGATGCTGCAGCACCTTCGCGTTGCCCACGGTCACTCCCAGCTCGATCGCGGCCTCCTTCAACGAACAGGCGTCGATGAACCGCAACCGCAGGATGCGCTGG
The DNA here is from genome assembly GCF_039537185.1 of Kribbella ginsengisoli. Lineage (NCBI taxonomy): Bacteria > Bacillati > Actinomycetota > Actinomycetes > Propionibacteriales > Kribbellaceae > Kribbella > Kribbella ginsengisoli. The sequence continues at coordinate 86,492 of NZ_BAABAA010000019.1, forward strand.
TACCGATCCGGCAACTCGGCCAGGATCGCCGCCGCCCGGGCGACCGCGCCGCTGTCCCCGGCATCGTTCACCGGCTCGGTCAGCGCCCAGTCCTCCTCGAGCCGGGTGATCTGGCGCCCCAGCGTCCGTCGCCAGTACCCCGCGAGCACCGTCCGTGCCGTCGCGAGCAGGTACGCCCGGACCTCGCCGATGCTCGCCGTCAGCCGCAACGGCTTCAGCGCGGTCACGAACACCTCCGCCGTCAGATCCTCGGCGTCCGGCCGGTTGCCGACCTTGATGTACATGAGCCGGTACACCCGGTCCACGTTGTCGTTGTAGACGGACTCCCAGTCGGAGTAGCTGTCGTCGCTCACCACGTGCAGCTGAACCGGCGCGTCCGGTCTCCGTTCGGGCGGCTGCCGCCCCCACGATCTCTGTCCCGCCACCCGCCACCGTCACCTTCGCCCGTCAGGACCGACACGACACCACACCAGTAATAGGTGCGGGGGTTACACGGGTCCTGCTCGTAACCCGGCCGGCTATCCCCATGGCGTCCATCGAATCCTCTCCCTGGAGTCATCGTGACATCTCCAATCTCCCGCCGCGGCCTGCTGATCGCCGGTGGCACGACCGCCGCGGCCGTCGCCGTCGCAGCGACCAGCACCGGCTTCGCCGCCGCTCATACCGCTGCCCGCATCCCGTCCCTCGAACTGACCCGGCAGGTGCGGGCGGGCGCCGACGTGGTGATCGCCTGGAATCAGGCCATGCTCCGGATCGTCCGCACGCCAGGCCTGCAACCGCCCACGATCCACCCGACCCGAAGCTTCGCGATCCTGCACGCCGCGATCCACAACGCGGTGGTCGCCACGACCGGGAAAGGCACGCCGTACCTCTTCGCCGTCCATGCGGCCTCGGGGGCGTCGCCGATCGCCGCGGCCGCCCAAGCCGGGCACGACGTTCTCATTGCCCTGTACCCGACCGAGGCCGCAAGTCTGAGCCGCCAACTCGAGGCGTCGCTGGTCGGTGCCGGCCCTGCGCAGGCTCGGGAATCGGGTATCGCCGCCGGCCGCCTGACGGCTCGGCTGCTGCTCGACCTGCGCGACCACGACGGCTCATCGGCCGTACCACCGCCGCTGGCCCCAGGTACCGAGCCCGGCCAGTACCGGCCTACGCCGCCCGCCAACGCCGCGCCGGTGTTCACGCACTGGTCCGGCGTGACGCCGTTCCTCATCAAGCGCGCCGACCGTTTCCGCCCCGAGGCGTACCCCGACCTCGCCGGCCGCCGGTACGCCGCCGCGATCAACGAAGTCCGGCGACTGGGCCGGAACAACAGCACCACCCGCACGGCCGACCAGACCGTACAGGCGAACTTCTGGGCGGCCCCGATCTGGAACTACTGGAACGAGATCACCCAAACCGCCTTGCGGACCCAGCACCACGACCTGTCCCGCGCCGCCGCCGTCTTCGCCCAGCTCACCCTGGCGCTGGCCGACGCCGTGATCGCGTTCTACGACGCCAAGTACCACTTCCGGATCTGGCGGCCGATCACCGCGATCCGCCTGGCCGATGCCGACGGCAACCATTCCACCGCCGCGGACCCCACCTGGACCCCGCTGGCCAACACCCCGCCCGACCCGTCCTATCCCGGCGCCCACAGCGTCATCTCCCAAACAGCCGCCACCCTGCTGTCCCAGCATTTCGACCCCCGCCTCCACCTCACCGTCACCTCCGAACTCCTCCCCGGCGCAACACGCACCTTCCGCTCCCTACAAGCAATAGCCGACGAGGCCGGCCTCAGCCGCCTCTACGCCGGCATCCACACCCGCCTGGACCACTACACCGGCCAAACCCTCGGCCACGACCTGGCCCACAGAACCTTGGCGTGACGGCGCCGATCAGCCTTGGCGGTTCGTCGCGGCGACGTCGATGATCCAGGTGATGCCGAAGCGGTCGGTGAGCATGCCGAAGGCGGGGGCCCATCGGGCGGGGGCGAGGTTCTCGATCACGGTGGCGCCTTCGGAGAGGGCCTTCCAGTAGGCGGTGACCTCGTCGATCGTGTCGCCACGCACCGAGAGGAAGAACTTCTCGGTGGTGATCGTGGTGCCGTTCGCCCGGTGGGTACTGGGCGCCGGGGTGGCCGGCGTGGTCTCGCCCGGTACGTCGTACGCCATCAGCTGGAATCCGTTGCCGCCGGCAACCTGGCCGAACACGACCTTGCCGGCGTCGGGCAGCTCCTTCGGCAGCCCGAAGTCGCCGTAGGTGGCGATGGTGAGGTCCCCACCGAACACCGACGCGTAGAACTCCAGCGCCTCGCGTGCCTCGCCGTGGAAGTTGAGGTGAGCGACCGTCTGCACAGACATGCGTTGTCTCCTGTTCGTTGTCCACCGGACCGGTTCCGGCGACAACCGAACAGTCGCAGCAGTAGCGGACAGGGAACGTCCACTACTTGATGGATGATGAGATCCATGCCGATCAATTCCGCGCCGTCCGCCTCGCGACGCCTGCTGTCCTTGCTGTCCCTGCTGCAGGTACGCCGGGACTGGCCGGGCGACCTGCTGGCCGCCCGCCTCGGGGTGACCTCGCGGACCGTACGCCGGGACATCGACCGGCTGCGCGAACTCGGCTACCCGGTCCGCGCAATCAAGGGGCCCGATGGTGGCTACCGGTTGGACGCGGGCGCTCACCTCCCTCCGCTGCTGTTCGACGACGAGCAAGCCGTCGCGCTGGCCGTGGCGCTCCGGACTGCGGCGCTCGTCGGCGCAGGGATCGAGGAGGCGGCGGCTCGGGCGCTCACTACGGTGACTCAACTGATGCCCAAGCGACTGCGGGCCCGACTCGACGCCTTGGACACGGCCATCGTCAAGCAGCCGGAGGAAGGCGATCCGCAGGCGGACATCGAAGTACTGATCGCGATCGGCGCCGCGATCCGCAGCCGGGAAGAACTCCGCTTCGACTACCGATCCCCGACCGATCGCGACGACGGCCCGCTGGTGGCACCACGCCGGGTCCACCCGCACCACCTGCTGGCCCAGGCCGGCCGCTGGTACTTACTCGCCTGGGACCCCGCACGCGAAGACTGGCGCATCTACCGCGCGGACCGAATGACCCCTCGCATCCCCACCGGCCCCCGCTTCACCCCGCGCGAAGTCCCCGGCGGCGACCCCGCCACCTTCCTGGCCGCCCGCTTCAAAGGCTCACCCGGCCCCAACACCTGGCCCTGCCAAGGAGAAGTCATCCTGGCCGCTCCGGCAGCCGACGTCATCCCCTTCGCCCGCGACGGCATCGTCGAGCCCTTGGACGACAACAGTTGCCGGGTCCGCCTCGGCGCCTGGTCGTGGGCCGGCTTGGCAGCGACCCTCAGCCGATGGGACGTCGACATCGAGGTGGTCGATCCCCCGGAGCTGCGGAACGCGTTCGCCGACCTCGCCCGGCGGGCAGCCCGCGCTGCTCGGGCGGCTGACGGTGGTACGGAAAACCAGGCGGTCCTGCCCCACCCGCGCTGATAGCGTCGGCCGGGTGAAAACTGCGCGTCTGGAGGCGTTCAGCGACGGCGTGTTCGCGATCGCCATCACCTTGCTGGTGATCGAGATCAAGGTGCCCGAAGACACCCACGATCTGGCCCACAAGCTGCTGGAGCTCTGGCCGTCCTACCTCGGCTACACGATCAGCTTCCTGGTGATCGGCCTGGTCTGGGCGAACCATCACGCGATGTTCGACCACATCGCGGTGGCCGACCGGATGCTGCTCTTCCTCAACACCCTGCTGTTGTTGCTGGTCGCCCTCATCCCGTTCACCGCCGGCGTCCTGGCGTCCGCCCTCCGCAACGGCGAGTCCGAACGAACGGCCGTCGTCCTGTACGGCGTCGTCCTGGTGGCCGGCGGCTTCCCCTTCAACGCCATCTGGGAATACGCCCGCCGAGACCACCGCCTGCTAGGCCCCACCATCACCCCGAAGGAAGCCCAGGCAATCAGCCGCCGCTTCCTCCTAGGCCCGGTCCTCTACGGCATCGGCACCGCCCTAGGCGCCCTCCTCCCCGTCCTAGGCATCATCACCTTCGCACTACTGATCCCCTTCTACTGGCTCCCACCCTTGCTGACCCGGTCTCGCCGGGGTGTAGCTGCCTCAGATCGTCCGGACTGACTACTCGACCATCACCACCGTGTTGTGGAGGCCGCTGGAGCCGTTGGGGCGAGGGGCTGCGCGGTCGGCGGTCTGGACCTCGCCGGTGGTGTCGGTGGCCCGGACGGTCAGTGTGTGGTTGCCGGGGGTTGCGTTCCAGCGGAAGGTCCATTGGCGCCAGGTGTCGATGGAGTCTTCGGCGGCGAGCTTCGCGGGTTGCCATTCGCCGTCGTCGACCTGTACTTCGACCTTGGCGATGCCGCGTTGTTGCGCCCACGCGACGCCGGCCGCGACGGCTGGGCCGGCCTTGATCCGGGCGAAACCCTTCGGTACGTCGATCCGGGACGAGGTCTTGATCGGCGCCTCGACGGCCCAGCCGCGGTCGGTCCAGTACGCGCTGAAGTCGGCGAACTTGGTGACCTCGAGGTCGACGACCCACTTGGTCGCGGACACGTAGCCGTACAGGCCTGGTACCACCATGCGGACCGGGAAGCCGTGCTCGAAGGGGAGCGGCTCACCGTTCATCCCGACGGCGAGGATCGCGTCCCGGCCGTCGGTGAGCGCCTTGAGCGGCGTACCGATGGTGAGGCCGTCGACGCTGGTCGACTTGATCGCGTCAGCGTCGCCCTGGACACCGGCTTCGCGGAGCAGCTCGGCGATCGGTACGCCGATCCAGCGGGCGTTGCCGACGTACGGGCCGCCGACCTCGTTGGAGACGCAGGTGAGGGTGATGTCGCGCTCGATCAGCCGCCGGTCGAGCAGGTCGGCGAAGCTCAGCTCGAGCTCGCGATCGACCATGCCGTGGATCCGCAGGCTCCAGGTCCGCGGATCGACCTTCGGGACGGTCAACAACGTGTCGACGCGGTAGAAGCTCGGATTCGGCGTGACGAACCGGCTCACCCCGGGCACGTCGGCCATCACCCCCGCCGGCATCGCCCGGGCCCGGCTGGCCGGCACCGGAATCCTGATCCCCCGCCGCGTCGCCTCACTCACCCCGGCCGGAATCACCAAGGAGGCACCCAATCCGCCTGCTCCGGCAACGCCGAGCGCCATCGCAGTCCCAAGAAACCTCCGCCGATCAAACCCAGCCGGTGCCTCAGCCGGCCCGGCCGCCGCTGCGGCGGACTCGGGCGACGCCTTGGCGGCAGGCTTGCCGGGCTGGCTGGTCCTGCTCCCGGGGTGAAGGATCCGTAGGACGAGCAGGATGCCGATTGTTGCTACAAGCAACGTGATGATTCCGGGGAGCACCCGGACGACATGGTTCGGAGCGAGCGTCCGGCCCGTGGCGGCGGCCAGGATAGCCAGTACTCCGAGCAGGGCGGTCAGCGCAACGGCGACGCGAGGTCTCGTCGCTCCGATCGCGCCCGCCAGCAAGGCGAAAACGGTCACCGCGAACAGCACCACGCCGATCAGGACCGGCTTGTCGGCGGTACCGAGGTTCTTGACCGCGAAGTCCTTGGCAGCACCCGGCGCCAGGTCGATCAACTGGGTGCCGACGCCGACCACCGGCGACGTACCACCCGCCAGCGCCGCCGTCAGCTCACCAAGCCCCAGTCCGGCACCCGCAGCGAGTACCCCTCCAACGGCTGCCAGCGCACGGCGTCTCTTCGAGGTCATACCGGTACTTCGGACCGGCACCCACCGCGGATCGGTCAGACCCCGACATTCCTTACGATCACCCCATGGACCCCGAGCCACCCAGCGCCCTCCCGTGGTCAGGCCAGTCCCTCGACGAGCCGTTCCCAGGTGACCTCGTCGCACTCGTCGAACAACTCGCCGGCATCAACGCGCAAACCGCACGCGCGATCCCGGTAGCGATCTGGACCCGCTGCGGCGAGAAGAGCGACCTCGAAGAGTTGACCGCCCGGATGCAGTCGTACGACCTGGTGAAGTCGAACGTGATGCGAGGCACCATCCACCTCCTCACCCTCCGCCAGTACTGGCTCTGGCGCACGGCCCTCGAACCAACCCTGAAGCGACTCGTCGCCGGCTTCTGCCGCGGAATCTGGACCTCCGTCGACTACCAAGCACTCCACGACTTCGGCCTCGACCTCATGTCCGACGACCACCCGCGAACCCGCGCAGACCTCGGATCCGCAGCCGCCAAACACTTCCCCGACGCCGAACCCCGCCACCTGGGCTTCGCCCTCCGCATGATCCTCCCGGTCGTCGAAGTAGCCCCGGACAACGCCTGGCATCCACCCCGTACGACGTACCGCCTCGCCCCCGCACCCCCACAACCGGCCGACGCCCGGTCCGGATTGCGTGACCTCGCCCGGTCGTTCGCAACCGCGTTCGGCCCGGCAACCGTCGACGACTTCGCCTACTGGTCCGGCCTCAAGAAATCCGAAGCCCAAACCGTCGCAGACCAACTCGAAAAGCCAGCCCCGACAGCAACGCGCCCCGGCCTCCACGTCCTACCGGAGTTCGACAACCTCTACTACTGCAGGCGCTCGACGAACGACCCCCTGTACGAGGCGAAGCGCGACCCCCGCTTCAACCCACAACGCATGTCCGGCAGCCTGATCCAGCACGGCCGGGTTATCGCCCACTGGACCTACCGCAAGAACGAGCCGCCAACGCTGTCCCCCTGGGAGCCGCTGACCACGGAGGCAGAAGCCAAGTGGTCAAGCTTCGTCAACTGGTGGACCCACTGCGAGACGGCCGCCGGCTGACCTGGCGAGAGGTCCGTCGCCGGGTCCGTTGCGCCGCGCAGTGAGTCTCAGCCGGGCTCGGTGACCTCTCGTGGAGGCGGCCGGACCAGGCCGGTTTGGTAGGCGATCACTACCAGCTGGGCGCGGTCGCGGGCGTGGAGTTTGGTGAGGGCGCGCTGGATGTGGGTGCGGACGGTGAACACGCTGACCACCAACTGGTCGGCGATCTCGGAGTTGGACTTCCCCTCGGCCGCCAGCGCCATGACCTCGCGTTCGCGGGCAGTGAGGGCACTCAGCAGGTCGAGACCGGCAGTACCGGCCTTCGGTTCGTCGGTGGTGAGGAATCGGGCGATCAACGCCCGGGTCGCCGTCGGAGACAGCAGCGCTTCGCCGGCCGCGACGGTGCGGATACCGTCGAGCAGCCCGTCGGCCGAGACGTCCTTCCCGAGGAACCCGCTGGCGCCGGCACGGAGAGCTTCGGCAACATACTCGTCCGTCTCGAAGGTCGTGAGGATCAGGACCCGGGTCGCCGCCAGCTCCGGGTCGGCGCAGATCGCGGCGGTGGCAGCGAGCCCGTTGGTGCCAGGCATCCGGATATCCATCAGTACGACGTCCGGCTGGTGCGCACGAGTCAGCGCAACCGCTTCCTCCCCGTCGGCCGCCTCCCCGACCACCTCCATCTCCGGCGTTGCCTCGATCAGCATCCGAAAGGTTGCCCGCAGCAACGTCTGGTCATCGGCCAGCAGCACCCGGATCGTCATCGCACCGGCAAGGTAGTCGTCACGACGAACCCACCCTCAGCCCGCCTCCCAGCATGAAACCGCCCACCCACCGCCACCACCCGCTCCCGCATCCCCACCAACCCGAACCCACCCTCCACCCCACCCGCCGCCACGCGTTCTGCCGCCGCTCCACCCCGTGCCGCGGGCCCCGCAACCCCACCCGGTGCCGCGGGCCCCGCAACCCCACCCGGTGCCGAGTGCCCCGCGGTCACCTCACCCCGTGCCGGGTGATCCAGGGTCGAAGAGTCTGTTGGGGAGTCTGTGTTGGAGATGGTGATGGTGAGGTGGTCGTTCCGGTACGTCAACTGCACCTGCGCGGTGTCGGTGGTCGCATGCTTGGTGACGTTGGAGAGTGCCTCCTGGATGATTCGGAACGCGGTCAGGTCGACGCCGGCCGACAGCGGTTGCTGCTGACCCTCGACGGTGACCTCGACCTCGAGCCCGGAGGCTGCGAAGGCGGCGGTCAGCTCGGGGAGGCGGGCAAGGCCGGGCGCCGGTTCGAGTGGAGAGGTCGTGTCGTCGGGCCGGCGCAGGAGGCCGACGGTGGCTTTCAATTCGCGGAGGGCGGCGGTCGTAGTACCGGTTAGTTGTTCGAGGATCGGCTCGACCTGGTCAGGGTGGCTGCGGGCCAGGTAGGCGGCGGTGCCGGCCTGGGCGTTGGCCAGGGCCAGGTGGTGGGCGACCACATCATGCAGTTCGCGAGCGATCCGCACCCGCTCCTCGGCGACCCGATGCCGTGCCTCCTCCTCGCGAGTCTGCTCGGCATGCTCAGCGCGAGCCTGGACGGCTGCCAAGTAGTTGCGCCTGAGCCGGGTAGCTTCCGCGACGGCCACCGGCAGTACGAGGTACAGAACGGCATTGACGATCACGAAGACCCACGGATAGCGGTGGCGATCGCCGACCAGTGCCGATGCACCGATTGCCACCGTGACGCCAAGCCAGTACCACCGCGTGGTCCGCCCAGGAGCCCGCAAGGCCAGTTCGTAGAGCGCCACCATCAGCGGAGCCAGCGTCAGCGGCGTGATCAGATACCCGAAACCGCCCGCAGCGCATCCGCACAGCGCTGTCACCACGACCACCGTGCGCGGGTGGCCGCGCCGCCACAAGACAGCCAGCGAGCCGATCAGCGCCAGCGGGACGGCAGACCGCCAGCTCAGCTTGTCGGTGGCGGACAGCTCGCTGTTGAGCATCGCCGGCCCGGACGCCGCGAGAAACAGCAAGGCGACGAGCGCGACGTCGACGACATGCGGGTGGTTCCTGAGGTACTCACGCCAGTTGATCGTCAAGCGCCCACTCCCATGGTCGTCTCCACCACTTTAGGCACCCGATCGCGAAGAGCCGCGCCTTCCACGTCGACCTGCGGCAGGATGCGGTCCAGCCGGCGCGGCAACGACCACGCGATCTCACCCGTGAGCTTGAGCAGAGCGGGTACCAGCGTCATCCGGACCACGAACGCGTCCAGCAGGACGGCGACCGCCAGCGCGAAGCCGATCATCGTGATCATCGGCAGGTCGGCGCCGACGAAGCCGGAGAACACCGCGACCATGATCAGCGCGGCGGCCACCACGATCCGGGCGCTGTGCCGGAAGCCGGTGACGACGGACTCGCTCGCCGACTCGCCGCTCGAGTGCGCCTCCCGCATCCGGGACACGAAGAACACCTCGTAGTCCATCGCCAGGCCGAAGATGATGCCCACCAGCACGACCGGCATCATCGAGATGATCGGGCCGGTCTGCTGCAGGCCGATCAGCTCAGCACCCCAGCCCCACTGGAAGACGGCGACCACCGCACCCAGCGCTGCGCCGGTGGACAACAGGAACCCGAAGACCGCCTCGAGCGGCACGATCGGCGACCGGAAGATGGTCAGCAGGAGCAGGAAGGCCAGGCTCAGCACGATCGCGAGGTAGGGGCCCAGGGCACCCATCACCTGATCGGCCAGATCGATGTCGGCCGCCGTGACGCCGGCGACCAGGAAGGTAGCGCCGGTGCCAGCCTCGGTGACAGCGCGGTTGTCCCGGATCAGGTGAACCAGGTCCTTCGTCTGCTGGCTGGCGGGAGCGGTCGACGGGGTGGCCATGAACAGCGCGGTACTCCGCGCCGGGTCGAACCGCGGCGGCGAGACCGACACCACGCCAGGCGTCTCGGCAATCCTCGCTGCGATGGTCGCGACCACAGCCTTCGGGTCGCTCACCCCGGCCGTGTCCACCACGATGGTCAGCGGCCCGTTGAAGCCGGGCCCGAAGGCGGTGGCGAGAGCGTCATAGGCACGCCGCTCGGTGGTCGCGGTGGACCTGCTCTCGTCGCCTGGCGCGCCCAACTGCAGGTCCAGTACCGGGATCGCGAGCACCACCAAGGCGGCGATCGTGGCAAGCAGTACCGGCAGCGGACGACGCAGCACGAGCCGCGCCCACCGCGTCCCGCGATTCTCGGTTTCCTCTTCGGACCTACCGTTGCGAACTCGCCGCGACAGCACCGCATCCGGCCAGAAGCCCAGCAGAGCCGGTACCAACGTCAGCGCGATGAAGACCGCCACAACGACCGCGCCGGCCGCCGCCAGGCCCATCTTGCCCGCCGACGGGATGCCGAGCACCGTGAGCCCGGCCAGCGTGATGACGACGGTGAGCCCCGCGAAGACCACAGCCGAACCGGCCGTGCCGACCGCCAGCCCGACGGCCTCCTGGGCCGGCCGGCCCTTGGCCCGTTCCTCGCGATAGCGCGAGACCACGAACAGCGCATAGTCGATACCGACCGCCAGCCCCAGCATCGAGGCGAGGACGGTAGTGGTCGTGGACAACCCGAAGGCGTCGCCGACGGCAAGGATCGTCAGCGTACTGATCCCGACTCCGAGCAGAGCCGTCAGCAACGGAAGCCCCGCGGCCACCAGCGAACCGAACGTCACCACGAGGATCACGGCCGCCAGCGCGACGGCGACCAATTCACTCGCTCCACCGACCTTGGGCTTGTCGGCCAGCACCGGTCCCCCGACCTCGACCGTCAAGCCGGACGTCTCGGCCCGGTCGATCGCGGCCCGCAACTGGTTCCTGGTGTCCTCGGTGAGCTCGTCGGAGCCCCCGGCGTAGCCGACGACCACATAGGCAACCGACTCGTCCCGACTCACCGCCCGGGACGCGAACGGACTGGCCGCACTGGCGACCTGACTCCCCCGCGAGACCTCGGCGACGAACCCTTCGATCGCGGCCCGATTGCCTGCATCGGTGACCTTCTGCCCGGCCGGCGCGATGAACACGACTCGCGCGCTGTCGCCACCCGGCGTCGACTTCGTATCTGACGGCAGGCCGGTCGCGGCGCCGGCCGCCAGACCGGCAACCGCGAGGACAGCACCCCAGATCAGTACGACGTACCACCGCCGGCGAAAGGCCAGACGACCCAAACGGTAGAGAAACAGCGCCACGACACAGGCCTCCAGATCGAGATCGGCTATCCGTCCAGCCTCGATCCGAAGGGCCACTGTGTCGTCGTGCTCCTGCAGACACCTACCTACTGAAATTGCAGTACAGCTAGGCGGTCAGGCGTAGATAGTCGACGTTGAAACCGCCCGTCTCGCAGAACAAGGTGATCAGCTGGTCGCCCGCGGGCAGCGTCACCTGGGTGTGGATCGACTGGTACGTCCCCCAGCCACCCGTACTCGGCACGGAGACCTTCGCCAGTACTGCGCCTGACGCATCCCGCAGCGAGATCGCGTCCGGAGCAGTCGCGCCGGTGCCGTTCGCGACGCGGAGCTCCACGTCGTATGTGCCGGCGTTGGTGACGTCCAGCCGGTACTGCAGCCAGTTGCCCGCTGCCGTCCAGCCGACGTTCTTGCCACCACTCGCGGCCGCGTTGTTCTCGACGAAGTTGGCGCCACCGTCGGTCCAGCCGTGCTGCGCGACATACGCCTCCGCCTCGACCTTCTCGCCGACCGGCGTCCCGTGCGGCGTCACCGTCACGTGGACGGTCACTTCATCGCTCGCCGCTCCATCGGTGACCCGGAACTTCAGGTCCTGCTTGCCGGCCGAGGTCGGATGCAACGTCACCAGGCCGCTGCGTCCGTCGACGGTGACGCCGGCGGGCAGGTCGACGGCGTAGTAGGTGAGCCGGTCGCGATCGCGGTCGGTCGCGGACAGCTGCACCTGGGTCGTGGCGTATTGGTCGGCGACTACGTCCCCGACGGGGCGTAGTACCGGTGCGTGGTTGTGGTGCTGGGACGGGACGTCGCCCTTCCAGCGGTACGTCGCGTAGGAGTTGGCCGGGACCGTCGCCGTGAACGACTTGCCGGCGAGCACGACGCGGACCGTCGACGGGGTGGCGTTGCTGTTGCCGACGATGGCGACGAAGTTGTCGCCGCGGTCCTTGTAGACCACGTTGGCGATGCCGTTCGAGGTCGCGCTCGACTCGACCCGGGTGTGCTCCTTGCCCAGGTATTTCGCGAACTGTCCCATCGCGTAGAGCTCGTCGCGAACCGTGAAGGTCTGCGTGGTGGTGTTGACCTTGACCAGCCGGTTGGGCCATTTGGTGGTGCGGCCGACCTCTTCCCAGTCGACGTTGTTGTCGCGCAGCGGCGTCCAGTGCAGGGTGCCGCCGTCCTGGTCGGTGGTCTGCGCCCACATCACGTACGACGAGGCGTCCAGCCGGAAGTAGTTCAGGATCGTGGCCGGGCTGAGATCGCTCGTCTCGGTCATGTGCACCGGCTTGCCGGTCTGCTCGTAGGCGTCGCGCATGACGGCCGGGTCACCCCAGTACGGGTGGAACGCGATCGCGTCCGCGGCCTTAGCGGCCAACGGGTCGTTGAGGATCCGGTAGTAGTTCTTCGTCTCGGTGCTGTTCGGGTCGCGCCAGTCCCAGAAGTTGAAGTCGTGCACGTAGAGATCGGTGCCGAGGCCGGCCCGCTTCACCTCGCGCTTGATCGCGATCGCCAGCTTCTGCTGCTGCTCGACGCTGATGTCCATCGCGGGATAGACCACGTCGATGCCCGGCTCGTTGAGCAGGGTCAGCGCGTCGACCTTGATGCCCTGCTTGGCGTAGGCCTGGAGGTACTTGACGTAGTACTGGGCGAAGACGTCGATGCAGTCGTCGCGCAGTTTGCCGACCTGGTAGTACGACGTGCTGCCGGGCTTGAGGGCTACCTCGCCGGTGAACCGGTTGTTGGTCTTCATCCAGGCCGGCGCGCTCCACGCCGAGGCGAAGAAGGTGGCGCGCGGGTTGTAGCGCTTGATCAGCTTGGCGGTCTCGACGATGTGCAGGTCGACGTCGCGCTTGATCGAGAAGTGCTTGAGGGCGAAGTCGTCGGCCACGCCGGCGGGCAGTTCGTCGTACGACCAGAACGGCAGGTGCTCGATCAGGTCCGGGCTGCCGATGGTCAGCCGGAACCGGTCCAGCCCGGCGCCGGTCAACGGGTCGACGAGCAGCCGGATCGCGCGGTCGCGTTCGGCGGCCGTCAGCTTCCACAGGTTGGAGACGCTGGTCTCGTCGAGCGAGAAGCCGATCCCGGAGTACTGCTGCCGCAGCGTGCTCGGGTCGACGACGACGGTGGCGTCCGTCGTACCGCCCTGGTCGCTGGTCACATAGCTGGTGGGCAGCGGCTGCCAGGCTTGTGCCGGTCCGCTGGAGTAGGTGCCGGTGACGGCGGTACCGCGGTCAGGCCGGCCGCTCGTGGCAGGCAGGCCCGCGGTCGCCGGCAGCCCGGCCGCTGCGAGCATGCTCCCGGCGGCCGCGGCAACCAGGACCGCCGCACTGATGGATCGCCTCACGATGTCTCCTCGATAGACGGGGAAAGCGCTTGCTTCGGCGGCGACTCTACTGTCCGGCCAGGCATTGCACACCCCTCTCCCGGTTCCGGAACTTCTCGCAGGCGAGAATGCGTCGTACCAGGTCCCGAGCGGTTGGAATCACCCTTGTCTGCTGTGCCCGCGCGCGCCCGCCGGCTCCTGCTCGCCCTGCTCGGCGGCGTCCTCCTCCTCGCCGGACTCGCCTACCTACTCAACCGGCCGTCGACTCCGGACGAACCGGCCGCGGCCGGCACACCGACCGCCAGTCCGCCGACCGCCGGCACCTCGAGTCCCGCGCCGACCTCACCGGGACCGCCGGTCAGGCTTCCGCCCCTGCATGCCGGGTTCGACTATCAGCTGGGCGGCCCGTATCCGCCGGCTGCTGGGGTGGAGATCGTGGTGCGCGACCGGACCGCGCCGGCAGTCAACGGGCTCTACAACGTCTGTTACGTCAACGCCTTCCAGGCCCAGCCCGACGAGCAGGACCAGTGGGACCAGGACCTGCTGCTCAAGGACAAGGCCGGCAAGACGGTCATCGACGAGGACTGGGACGAACCGCTGCTCGACCTGCGTACCGCCGGCAAGCGGCAACGGATCGCGACCAAGGTCAACGGCTGGATCGACGGCTGCGCGGCGAGCGGCTACCAAGCCATCGAGCCGGACAACTACGACAGCTACACCCGCTCGAAGAACCTCCTGACCGCTGATCAAGCGAAGGAGTTCCTCACACTCCTGGCGACTCACGCACACCAGCGCAACCTCGCGATCGGCCAGAAGAACACTGCCGACCTCGCCGCCGACCGCAAGTCGGTAGGACTCGACTTCGCCGTCTCCGAGGAGTGCGGGCAGTACGACGAATGCGCCGCCTATGCCGATGCCTTCGGCAACCATGTGCTGGTGATCGAGTACACCGCCGCCGGTCTGCGCAAGGCCTGCGATGCCTTCGGCAACAAACTCTCCATCGTCCGCCGCGACCTGGACGTCACCCCGCCCGGCACCCCCGACCACCTCCGCGAGACCTGCTGACACTCAGTGCCTGACACTCGTGACGCGTAGTATCTGCAGGCATGTCCCAGCAGACGCCGCAGTACAGCGGTCAGCAGTACAACGGTCAGCCGAGCCGGAACCAGGCGTCGCTGATCGTGATGTTCGTCGTGCTCGGACTGCTGCTGGTCGGCATCCTCGTCACGGGTGGCGTCCTGCTACTGCGCAACAACAACGACGACGGCAAGCCCGCCGTCGAGAAGGTCGCCACCCGGCCGTCGACACCGGAGGCCGTGCAGTTCCGCCCGGTCGTCAAGGCCGAGCCCAACGGCTGCGGCGCCTCGACGACGACCGCCTCCGCGGACACCGCCTGCGGCTCGGACGGGATCCGCTACACCCTCGGCAAGGCCGGGCTCGACGGCACCCACGTCACCGAGGTGGTCGCCGCCCAATCACCCGACAAGGTCGCCTGGGTCGTCAACCTGACACTGGACGACGAAGGCTCGAAGGCGTTCGCGCAGCTCACCGCCGGACTCGCCACCAAGATGCCGCCGGAGAACCAGCTCGCGATCGTCGTCCGCGGCAAGGTCGTCACCGCCCCCACGGTGATGTCCGAGATCACCGGCGGCAAGGTCCAGATCAGCGCCAAGACCCGCGCCGAAGCCGAGAAGACCGCCGCCGACATCACCGGCTAGAACCGTGGCGAGCTAGTCCGCGAGGCGGGTCAGCATCCCGATCAGCGACCGCCGCTCGGCCGCGCTGAACTCACCGAGCAACTCCTCCTCCATCGCCCGGATCTCGGCCCGTACGGCGACCAGCCGCGCCTCGCCCGCCGGCGTCAGCCGGACCAGCCGGTTGCGCCGGTCCGCCGGATCCTGCTCGCGCACGACCAGCCCGTCCTCGACCAGCCCGTCGAGCAACGCGATCAGCCGCGACTTGTCGTACCCGATCGCGGTCGCCAGCCCGAGCTGATTGATCCCCGGCTCCTTGGCCAGGTGGGTGAGGACGCCGTACCCCCACATCGAGAGCCCGTGCGCGCGCAGCAGCGGCTCCTCGGCGACGTACAGCCGCCGGGTGATCCGCCCGAACAGCGATCCCAGGTCTTCGCGCTGCATGACTCGGATGATAGGCGTTGAACAATCGTAAGCATGTGCATATGATCTGCACATGCATACTAATTTCAAGCACAGCCACACCCGGTCCATCGCCATCGCGGCCTCGCCGGAGACGCTCTTCGACCTCGTCTCCGACCCGACCGCGTTCCCCCGCTGGGCCCCCGGCTTCGCCCGCTCGGCCCGTCCGGCCGGCGAGCACTGGATCATCGAGAACGAACAGGGCGAGGCGAGGATCGTGGTCCGCTCGTCACGCGAGCACGGCACCGTCGACATCCTCTCGGCCGACGATCCGAGCCAAGGCGCCTACAGCCGGGTACTGCCGAACGGCGACGGCAGCGAGTACCAGTTCACGCTGCAGTTCCCCTTGGACGCGCCGGACGACGCCGTCACCGCGCAGATGGCCGTCGTGGAGGCTGAGCTCGAAGCAGTCCGGGCCTTGTGCTCATCTGGCGTGGGCGGGGCGCTTCCGGTTGCGGCGGCTGAGGATGGCGAGGGCGAGGACGCCTGCGCAGCCGATCAGTAGGAGCAGGAGTGTCCACGGGATGGTGAGGACGTGAGCGGTGGCGGCGCTGGTGGGTTGAGGGGCCGATTTCGCCACCGGTACGACGCGGACTGTGCCGGTCAGGCGGAGGGCCGGCGGTACTCCGGGGATCGAGGCGGCGACCTTCCACGTCTCACCGGGGAGCAGCTGGGGTGAATCGGCGAGTTGCCCGGGACCGGCGGTGAAGACGCCGAACGGGCCGGTGACGGCGGCCGCCTGGCGGGCCGCGACGATGGTGTTGCCGGTGTTGCGGACGGTGTAGGTGACGGCGACATTGCCTTCGCCGAAGGGGTTCGGAGTACCGGAGTAGTGCACCTTCAGGTCCTCGACGGCGAGGGCCGGTTTGAGTTCGCCGCTGACTTGGAGGCGGATTCTGGTGGTGGTCAGGCGGTCCGTAGTACCGGCCTGCTGCACCAGTGCGACGATGCCGCCCAGGTGGTCGCCGGGTGTGGCGCTGTCGGGGAGCGCGAGGCGGAACGGTACGTCGACGGAGCGGCCGGGCGGGACCCGCACAGTGGTCTCATCCAACTCGATCCAGGCGCCGACGTCGCGCGGCTTGGCCTCCGTGCTCCGAAGCTCGATGCTGCCGTCGTCGGTGGTGAAGGCGTCGGCGCCGTGCAGCGTCACTGTCAGCGCGGTCCGGCCGCGGTTGACGATCAGCAGGCCGTCGCGCAGCTGGCCGCCGCGTGGCAGGGCGTAGCTGAAGCTCGGGCGCTTCGCCCCGAAGATGTTGGCGGCAGGCTTGATCTCCCAGGGCGGGTTGTCGGCCGCGAACGCCCGCTGCGGCTGACCGGCGCCAGGCAAGACGAGGTCAGGCAGCACGACGCCAGACAGCACGACCCCGGGCAGGGCGAGCAGCAGGACGGCGAGGACACGGGTCACGGCGTGCAGGACCGTTGACCCGCGGAGTACCGGCGGGTGCATCAGGTGTCCCTCGGACGATCGGACGGGAGACGTGCCGATGGGGCGGATTGCAGCGTCCGACGCCCGGATGGAGCGCAGGTGAACAGCGGCTGGCGGAGCGGCCGACCGGGCCGCAACAGTCGAGGCGGGGTTGCAGCTACCTGCAACCCCGAACTGGTGTAGACCTCTGGCTCGATAGGGTGTGGCGACATTCGTCGGTGCGAGAGGCCCTCGGGGGGCATCGAGTACTAAGGGAGATCTTTGCAGATGAGAATTCGTCGTTTTGCTCTTGCGGTCGCCGGGCTCAGCCTGGTGACGGGGGCCGCCGCGGCCGGCCAGGCCTCGGCGGGCGTACAGAGCGACCCCCGGCCGAGCACCACGCTCGGCCACTCCGCGGCTCAGACCCCGCAGACCAAGGCCGCCGCGGCCGCCTGCGGTGTCGAGGTCGGCGCGATCACCGCCGCGGGGATCAACTCCGGCTACGGGATCACCGCGACCAAGCCGCTGACGGTCAGCAACTTCGCGCCGTTCAAGCTGTTCGCCGCCCGGACCAGCTCGACCTGGTACGGGTGGCGCACCCCGGCCAACATCTACTACTACGCGGGCTTCGTGCTGCAGGGCAGCAACCTGTACGCCGGCGCCGAGACGTACAAGAACGGCACCACCAACCCGCCGACCACGAGCTCGAAGAAGCTCGGCGCCGGCTGGGGCGGCTTCACCGCCCTGACCAGCTCCAACTACTACGTGCCGGGCACGACGCGGCCGCACCTGTTCCTCTACGGCCTGCACACCAACGGCTCGCTCTACCGCTACAGCGTGAACGGCCCGACCGGTCCGATCACCAGCTACGGCAGCGCGGCCGGCTACGGCTCGTTCAAGTCGATCACCGTGATCTCCGAGACGGTCGGCTACGACACCATCCTGGCCACCACCAAGGCCGGCGCCCTGTGGACGATCCACCTCCCGGTGACCGCTCCGCTGAAGGGCACCCTGAAGGCGGTCCGCACGACCGGCTTCAAGCAGTACGACAAGCTCGTCGCGTCGCGCTGCGGTAGCAGCACGCTGCTCACCGGCTTCGACCCCACGGCGAAGACGCTCACGGTGTACGCCATGAGCAAGGCGAACGGCTCGAAGACCATCATCAACACCATTGGCAGCGCGCCGGCCAGCCACAACGGGGTGACGCACTTCCTGTACACCGGCAGCGGCAGCCCGTCGCTGATCGGCGAGTAGTAAAGGGAGACACCGCAGAATGAGATTTCGTCGTTTCGCTGCCGTGGTGGCCGGGCTCAGCCTGGTCACCGCGGCGGCTGCCGCCGGCCAGGCGACCGCCGAGGTCCAGGGCCAGCCTGAGCCGACGCACAGCCGGGCCCAGGCCCAGAACGCGCAGCCCAAGACGAAGGCCGTGTCCGCGGCCTGCGTCACCGACGTCGGCACGATCACCGCCGACGCCAAGAACAGCGCCTACCGGGTCACTGCCACCAGGCCGGTCGACGTCCACAACTACACCCCGTTCAAGCTGTTCCCGGGCCGCGCCAGCTCCAGCTGGTACTACTGGGAGCCGTCGGACACCGTGTACTACTGGGCCGGTTTCGTCCTGCAGGGCGGCAACCTGCTGGCGGGCGCCGAGACCTACTACAACAACGCGCAGACCCCGAAGGTCAGCTCGAAGGTCCTCGGCGGCGGTTACGGCGGATTCACCACTCTGACGAGCGCCAACTACTGGGTGCCGGGCACGACCAAGGAGCACACGTTCCTGTACGGCCTGCACACCAACGGTTCGCTCTACCGGTACCGCGTCAACGGACCGACCGGTCCGGTCGTCGGCGCCGGGCACGCCCCGGGGTACAACGGGTTCAAGGCGATCACGGTGATCGCCACGGCCCCGACGTACGACACCCTGCTGGCCACCACCAAGGCCGGCGCGCTCTGGACGATCCACCTTCCGGTGACCGGCACGTTCAAGGGCACCCTGAAGGCGGTCCGGGCGAGCGGCTTCAAGCAGTTCGACCAGCTGGTCGCCCAGCGCTGTGGCAACGCCACGATGCTGAGCGCCTTCGACAACACCGCCAACACGGTCACCGTGTACGCGATGGGCAAGGCGGTCGGCTCGAAGACGGTCGTCAACAAGATCGGCACCGCGCCGGCCACCAACGACGCGCTGGTGCACTTCCTCTACACGGGCAGCGGCGGTCCGCTGCTCGTCGGCGAGTGACTTTCGCCTGAAGCAATGGTTTCAGCAGGAGCCCAGGTCGGTTGACCTGGGCTCCTGTCATTCCTGCTCGAAGACGCGGAGCAGCAAGGTGCGGTTGTGCGGGCGCCACAGCAGCTCGCGGAATTGGTCCACCGGGCCGACCGGCCATCTCTCGAGGATGCTCAGCACGGCCGGGTCCTTGATCTGGGCCGCCAACAGCCCCGGGTAGTCGGCCCAGGCGACCTTGAACGGCCGGTCCCACATCTGCTCGACGCCGATGGTGACCGGCTCGGTCAGCTCCAGCGCATTGTGCATCGCACCGAGCTTCTCGTACGCCGCGTTGAGCGCGCGCTCGCGTTCCTGCCAGGTGCCGGCGCGGAGCACCTCGGTCAGGATCGGCTGGAGTTCGGGGCCGCAGTCGAGTCGGGCGAACGCCGTACCGAACCACTTCGAGTACGGCGCATACTGCCGCTTCATCAGGAAACACAGCCGCATCAGGTCGGTGACCAGCCGCGAACCGATCAGCGCCGACCCGAGCTCGTCGCCGACCGAGCCGGTCCGGCCGACCAGGTTCATCTCCGGATGCACCCGCCACCAGCCCGCGATCAGCAGATAGAGCCAGACGTCGCGCGGGTAGTAGGCCAGCCGGTCGCGGACGTCCTGCAGTCCGGCCTCATCATGATGGACCGCGCCGGCGGTCAGTGTCCGCAGCGTCTGCTCGGGGAAGGTCAGCCAGTCCTCGACCGTCAGCTCGTCGTGGATCTCGACCTTCAGGGTGTCCCGGAAGTACCCGTGGATCGTGTGCACCCCGATCGACCCGAGTACGCCCGGTGCGGCCGCGTCGATTGACCGGCCCCGGTACTCCGCGGGCAGCTCGCGCCGCAACGTCTCGGCGACGGCCGGGTTCTCCTCGCGCAGGAAGAGCAGCACCCGTGGTTTCCAGTCGTGATCCGTCGACACCTCGTCGTCGAAGCCGAGCACCTCCGACCCACGCCCGATCAATGCCGCGCTGTGCGGGAGTACCGGGAAGTTCGACTCCAGGATCGGCCGCACCGCCTCGGCGTAGAACAGTCGGCTCAGCTCGAGTCCCGGAACGAAGTCAGTCATACGCTCCATTTTCTCAGGGATCAGCGCTTCGCGGCGACCGTGATGGTGACTGTTGCCCCTTGGGGCAGCATCGTGCCGGGGAAGGGCGCGACCTTGAGCAGCTCGCCCGGCGCGTAGCCCGGCGCGTCCGTGGCCTTGGTCTCGACCCGCAACCCCAGTGCGCGCAGCAGATCGGCGTACTTCCGCCCGGAGCTGCCGTCGTCCTTCGTCGTCACGCCATGCTGCTCCGGTACGCCGACCCGATCCGGCAGCACCATGATCCGGCCGAGAATGCGATCGACCTCGGCCGCACTCGTCGTCGACTCCGCAGAGAACCAGACCCCGGTCGACGGGAGGAGCACGATCCCCCGGCAGACTTGCGGACCGCCGGCACCACCCGTCCAGCAGGCCGTCCGCTGCCGTTGGGCCTTGACCCCGTCGATCTGGAACTCCTCGTCCGGTTCGAAGCCGTACTTGTACACCAGCTCCTGCGCGCCGTCACCCACCTCGACGCTCTCGACACCGACCGGCCGGGGAAACGCGCACGCCTGCGTCAGCCACCCGTCGATCAGGACCGTGTCCGTCTGCGGAGTTCCGCAGCGGACCTGATTGGTCCCCCACCCTTGCGGGACCGCGATCGCCACATGCCCCAAGCCGGCCGGCCGCATCCCGGCCGGCACTGCGTTGGTCCCCGTGCCGTTGATTGCCGTCGGCACCGGGTTGCTGAGGTTGGGCGTGCTCTTGGACGAAGCCGGCACCTTCCCCGAGCCGCCGCCCGGCGTCGCCACCAGCGCGGTTCCGCCGACCGCCGCGACCACAGTCGCCGCGGCGGCCAAGGAGACCAGGGCGGTACGACGGCGCTTGCGACGGGGCAGCGCCGCCAGCATCGCGTCGATCGGCCGCTCGCCGACGACGGTCCGGTCGCCGGCTCGTTCGAGCAGCTCGGCCAGCTGGGATTCGCGCATCAGATTCCTCGCAGTTCTGCCAGGTTCGGGTCCTCGGCGAGCGTCTTCAGCGCTCTGGCCAGCCGGCTCTTCACCGTCCCGGCCGCGACGCCGAGAGCCGACGCCATTTGCTGCTCGCTGAGATGCGCGTAGTACCGAAGTACGACCGCTGTCCGCTGCTCGCTGGTCAACCGATCCAGCGCCCGCATCACCGCGTCGGAGTCATCGACCCCTTCGGTCTGATCGGCGCCGGCCACCTCCGGCAACACCGCCGCCGGACGCTCCCCGGTCCAGCGACGGCGCCGGGACGAGACGAACTGATTGATCAGCACCCGATGCACATACGCGTTGCGATCCTCCGCGACCCGCACCTTGTCCCACTTGAGCAAACACCGCTCCAGCGTGCTCTGCACCAGATCCTCCCCCTCAGCCACGGAACACCCCAGCAACACAGCCGCCCGCACCAAACTCGCCCAGCGCGCAGCCACAAAGTCACCGAAATCGTCGTCCGGACCCACATCTCCCCCGCTCCACCAGGCTCTCTCACCTAGTAGACAGCCTGGCCAGGTCCAGAGGTTCCCCGGCTTTCAGACTCCGTCGGCGATCTTGTAGACGGGAGCGTAGGTGCCGTCGGCGGCTGCTTTGAGGGTTGTGTTGCCGTTGGCGACCGTGAGGGGGACGGGGCGGCCTTGGTGGGTGGTGGTGCCGTGGAGGGTCAGGGACTTGATGGTGATGTCGCCTTTGGGGTTGCCGAGGACTACGGCGTACAGGTTGTTGCCTTTGGTGGTGAAGACGACTTTGTCGCCTGCTGTGGTGGTGGCGGTCGAGCGGGTCCAGGGGCGGGTGCCGGTCATCGCCTCTTGGTTGGTGCGGAGCCAGCTGCCTACTCCCTTGAGGCGGCTGAGTTGGCCGGGGACGATCTCGCCTTCGCCGCCGCTGGGGCCGAGGTTGAGCAGGAGGGCCCCGTTGTTGGCGGCACCGCTTGCGAGCGCGTCGATCAGCTCGGGGACCTTGGCGTAGTCGGCCTCGGTCTCCTCGCGGTTGTAGCCGAACGAGCCGCCGATCCCGCGGTCCTGCTGCCAGAACTTCGACTGGATGGTGTCGAAATCGGCGTACTCCGGCGTGCGGAAGTCGCTGTGCGGCACGTCGGCCGGCGTACTGACGCTGTCGGCCGCGCTCGGGAGCTGGAACACCCCCTTCATCACCTGGTCGAACCCCCACCGGAACGGCTGCCGCCCCAGCACCTGCCGGCTGAACGACGACGTGCTCCACCGATCGTCGACCACCCCTTCGGGAACCGTGTTGTAGTAGTCGGCCATCAGCGCGTACAACCGTTTCGAACCGGTCGGCCAGGAGATGTCGTTCCACAGGATGTCCGGCTTGTACCGCTGGATCAGCTCGTGCACCTGATCGATCGCATACTGCCGGTACTCCGCGCCGTACGGCAGGTAGGCGTAGTCACCAAGCGTCTTCACCACCTTCGGCTGGAACGTCCAGTCGACACCGCCCGAGTAGTACACGCCGAACTTCAACCCCTGCTTGCGGACAGCCGTCGCCAGCTCACCCATCAGATCCCGCTTGGCGTGAAAGTCCGGCGCATGCGGATTGCGCACCGCGGTCGGCCACATCGAATACCCGTCGGCGTACTTCGCCGTCACCACCACATACGCCGCGCCGGCCGCCTTGAACTGCGCCGCCCACTCATCCGGATCCCAACGCTTCAGCCCTGCATCGAACTCTTCGGTGAAGTCGCTGTACGCCGCATCCCCGTAGTGCTCGCGATGGAACACGGCCGTCGGCGAGTCCGGGTCCTTCATCGCGTTCGCATAGTCCTCGGCGTACGGGTTGTGCGTCATTGCGTCGCCGTACTGCGTCTCCAGCAACTTGTTGAACGTCGTCCCCTTGGGCGCGTACCCCGGTACGGAGTACAACCCCCAATGGATCATCACCCCGAACTTCGCATCCGCGAACCACCGAGGCAACGGACGCCTCTCCAACGACTCGAGGTCCCCCGTATAAGGCCCCGACGTAGTCATCTCAGCCTTCCGCCCGTCCCGCCAGCTCCAGACGTAGGTCCCCACCACGAACACCAGCACGACGGCGACCACCACCACGAGCACCCGCCCGAAGAACCGCCGAACCCGATGCCGCTTCCTGCTCTTCGCCTGAACCTCACTGACCATGGCAACACCGTGCCAGCGCCCAGCCCCCGAGCGAATCCACCCACAGCCCACCCCACCCAGCCACCCGGCTGACCCCGCCCTACGACCAAAGTCGCAACCCTCACCCGCCCGCGCTGATCCGGAACCTCCGACAGAAGCACGGCTCCCCCAAAAACGAGTCGTCCTCACCCCGCCCGGTCTCGGTCATCCCCAAGCGACCGCAGAATCCGCACCGACGCAACCGTTGGCATCCAGCGCCTCAGCCCGAAATCTCCCGCAACCCCAGTACGCCGAACCCGCACACCAACCCCAGCCGAGCCCCCGCACTCCCCAGCCCAAGCCTCCACCGCTCCACCACATACCCCAACTCTCGCCACCCGACCTCACTCCCCGCCAGGTCGACGTACCCCACCAACTCGCCGCCGTGCACAGCCACCAACCGCAACTGCCCCACGTTCGGCTCCACAATCACTTGCCGCCAATGCGCCTCATGCCCAGCCAACGACCGATCAAGCCGCCACCCAGCCACCTCACAAAACCGTCGATCCAACCCCCAGCGTGCAAACACCGGCCCATCAGCCAGCTCGAGCGTCCGAAGCCGCAACCCATCCACCCACAAACCCTAGCCGCGTGGCCTGCTCCGGACTCAGGTTCGCCGACTGCGAGGGCGCTGCGGATCGGTGGCTCCCGATGGCGAGCGTGTGGCCTGGATGGCTGGTTGCCGATGGCCGGCCACGCCGCGGCGCCCCTGCCATCGAGTCACCCACAAGCAGCCGTCGGCACTAACCATCGCGCCAGCGCCACAACCCCGCCAACGAACCCCGTTACTTCGCCCACTACCACCCTGTAGGACACCAGCGGCCGAACAACCCGCCAGCCGACCCGCCCACGCTGCCCTCACCACTCACCCGCCGCCAGCCGCCCGGCGACTGAGCCAAAACACCCCCGCCGCCCTCCCAAACCAGTTGCCTGAGGCACCTAGTGCCCCACCTGCGCACCCCCCCAGCGACGGATCCACTCACACCGAGCACAAAGTCACCAACCCCGGCACCGCCACGCACGCACAACCCCCACCAACCACCCCAACACGCCGAGGCAAGCGATTACCCGCCGAGTTACGCGTGCACTGACGACCGCTACCTGCCATCAGCAACCAAAACCGACCGGCTGGTCTTCCGATCGAGCGGCCTGCCGGTCTGCTGGTCTGCTACGGCGGGTCAGCGGACCGCGGGTGAGGAGGCGTCGGGGACTAGGAGGGTTGGGGTGCCGGTTGGGTTGGCGGGGACGGACCAGATGTCGGAGGTGGTGTCGTGGTGGAGCGCGTAGAGGATTGTGGTGTTGTTCTGCCAGAGGGGCTGGTCGTCGATCGGGCGGGTTTCGGCAGGGTGGGTGATTTGGTGGGTGGTCAGGTCCAGCACTGCCAGGCGCCAAGTGCCGTCGGGAGTCTTTTGTTTGTAGGCGATTCGGCGGCCGTCCGGGGAGAGCGACGGGCATTCGACATTCGACGCGACGGCGTCGCCTCGGTAGCCCTGGTAGTCGGCCTTGATCAGGTGTGTCTTTCCCTTGCTGCCCATCGTCACGTAGAAGTACTTGCTGTCGGCAGTGAAGGTGATGCCCCAGTAGTTGATGTCGGAGGCGAAGTAGCGTTTGCCGTCGACGAAGACCGGGAGCTCTTCGATGCTCTTGAGCAGAGTCCGGGTGCGAAGGTCGTACAGGCCGGTGCGGGTGGAGAAGCCGGTCGCGGAGTACGAGTCGCCGGTGACGAAGACGGTCCAGTTGACGATGTTCCCGTCGGGTGAGACGCGGGCGCGGCTCGGCGTACCGGGCAAGGTCTCCTGGTGCTTCACCTTCAGATCCGGCCCGAGCGCAAGCATCTCGGTGAGCGGCGGCAGCGACCCCGGCTTCAACCGCAGACAGATGCTCGTACTGCGAGCCGTCGCGAACCGGTCGCAATGCAACTCCCCGACCTGCCGTGGACCAGCGGAATCACCGACCGGTACCACCGCCAGCTTGCCCTCGTCCGGTCCCGACGCCAGGTTCCGGAAGTACAAGTTGCCCGGAGCAACCGCCACCTGTCCCGACACCACTGGCCGCGCGTTGACCGCCGGTCCGCCACCACGTGCCTGTACGACGTACAGCGTCCCGGCCCCGAGCAGCAACAGAACGCCGATCACACCCGTGAGGATCTTCTTCATCGCGCTTCCTCCCAAGGCCGGACGACCGCAGCCGCGAGCGTGACCACCAACAGAGCCGCCGTAGTAGCCAGCAACGCCGGCCGAAGATCCCACAGCGTCCACACGAGACCGACCAACACCGCCGACACCATCCGAGCCAACGCCTGCCCCGTCTGGAGCAGCGCCAACCCACTAGCCCGCAAGTGCTCAGGCAGCAACGGCCCAGCCGCAGCGGGCAGTACTCCGTCAGTGGCCGCGTAGAAGGCGCCATGCAACCCCAACGCCACCACCGCGAGCAGCGGACTCTTCACCGGCCCACACAGCAACAGCAGCGCAAGCACCAGTGCCCCGTGCCCAGCCAGGAAGAGCTTCCATCGCCCGACCCGATCAGCCAGCCGCCCCAGCGGAACAGCCAGCAACAAGAACGTCCCCGCAGTACCGATCGGCAGCAGCGGGAACAGCGCCGTACTGACCTCCCACCGCCGCTGCAACGCCAGATAGACAAACGAGTCGGTGATAGTCACCAACCCGAGCATCGCCGCCCACCCACAACACCGGCGAAAGGCCTTGATGCTCAGCAGTCCAAGCATCCCCCGCAAGGGCACAGCGATAGCCGGCCCCGGCCGCGGATGATCCTTGACCAGCAACACCAACAGCAGCACCCCACAACAAGCGATGCAGAAGCTGCCCACGAACACCGCGTCGAAGTCGCCCAAACTGGCCCACAACACCCCAGCCGCCACCAGCGGCCCGAGAAAGGCGCCAAACGTATCCAGCGCCCGATGCACACCGAACGCGCGACCCAGCTTCGCCGGCTCAGTGCTCAACGAGATCAGCGCGTCGCGAGGAGCAGTACGAATACCTTTGCCGGCCCGGTCGATCGCAAGCACTCCCCCGATCGCCGCGACCGAGGAGCCGGCCGCCAGCAGCCCGAGCTTGCAGACCGCTGACAGCCCGTAGCCGATGCCGGCGACGGCTTTGAGCCGCCGCCAGCGATCGGCCACGTGCCCGCCGACGAGTCGCAGTACTGCGGTCGCCCCGGCATAGAGCCCGTCCAGCAGACCGAACTGCAAGGGGTTGAGGCCCAGCCCGATCACCAGGTAGAGCGGCAGGATCGCCGTCACCATCTCCGACGAGATGTCGGTGACCAGGCTGACCACGCCGAGCGCCAGCACGTTGGCCGGCACCCGGCGCCACAGGCGGCCGGTCTGTTTCGAAGGGCTGCTACTGCGAGTCTCGGCGAGATACATGAGCCCGGCCTGTCAGTGGCAGGTGTAGGTCGGGCTGCTGTCCAGTACCTGCTGGTCGAGGTTGATCAGCTGGCTCTGGAAGGTGGTGTCGGTCATCGACAGCTTCAGCACGCCGAAGGTCTCGAGCAGCTTGGCGGTCGTCGGGTGCGCGGTCTTCGGCGGGTATAGCTCCTTGCCACCGGTACCGCCGATGATCTCGACCGGCCCGTTCGGATCGGCCACCCCGCTCTTGTTCTGCGGCAGGAACCGCTCGTAGTGGTGGTCGTGGCCGTTCAGCACCAGGTCGACCTTCGCGCCGACCAGGACGTCCCAGAGCTGCGCGGCACCCGCGTTGTCACCGTGGTCACCCGAGCTGAAGCGCGGGTGGTGGTAGTAGGCCGCGATGCAGCCCTTGGTGTTGGCGGCCAGGTCCGACTTCAGCCAGGTGAGCTGGGCCGGCTCGGCGAGCGCCTTGGACTCCTTGACGAAGTCGTTCGAGTCGAGGGCGATGAAGTGCCAGTTGCCCTTCTCCCAGCTGTAGTACCGCTTGCCCAGCGGCTTCGCGATCGCCGAGCCGAAGTACTTGTCGTACCCGTTGTACGACGGGTCGTCATACGTCTCGTGGTTGCCGGGGATCGGCTTGGTGATCGACTTGAACCGGCCCCACGACTTGTCGTAGTAGTTCTGGAAGTCGGACAGATGCGCGTCGTCGTACTGGTTGTCGCCCATCGTGATCACGTTGGCCGGCTTGATCAGATCGACCAGGTTCGCGGTCTTCGGGTGGATGCAGTCGGACGACGACGCGGTGCACTGGTCCGCGATGTCACCGGCGGCGGCCAGCACGAACGACCCGGTCCCTCCCACAGCGGTCTTGACCGTGATCGGAGCACTGGCCGCGGACAGGTTGCCGGCCAGGTCGCGAGCGCGCACGGAGTACTGGTACGACGTATCGCCCGTCAGCCCGGAATCGTTGTACTGCGTGCCGCTGACCGTCGTGACCACGACCCCGTCACGAAGTACCTCGTACCCGCTGACCCCGACGTTGTCCGTCGACGCCGTCCACGACAAGTTGGCGGTCGTCGCTGTCACCGCCGTGGCCGTCAAGCCCGTCGGCACCGACGGCGCCTGGGTGTCACCGCTCGAGTCGAGGGTGCCGTAGGCCTCCAGCTCGAACAGCGAATAGCCGTAACTGGTCCCTCGCTGGGTACCGACCAGGCGGACGAACCGGCCGTGGCCGCTGAGCCCGGTCAGGTCGTCGGTGGCGCCGTTGCCGCCGGTGACCGACTTGATCGTGGTGAAGTTGGTGCCGTCGTCGGAGACCTCGATGCGGTACGCCTTGCCGTACGCGGCTTCCCAGCTCAGCTTGACCCGGCTGACCGAGGCCGGCTGCCCGAGATCGACGCGGATCCACTGCGGATCCGATCCCTCGGCGCTGGCCCAGCGGGTGCTCGTGTTGCCGTCGACGGCCTTGTCGCCGGTGAACGAGCTGCTCTCGTTGCTGGAGGTGAGGACTGGTTTCTGCCGGGACAACAGCACATCCGCTGTGGTCCCCGCCATCGCGTTGCCGACGCTGACGCCGACCACGAGCATTAGGGATAACAAGACTGCCGAATTTCGGATCCGTCTGGACACGTGACCAACTCCTGGGGGCGGGTCGGGAGAATTGTTAGGAAAGTTACCTAACAGATAACCCATCGTCAATGGCCGGACACCCTGCCGTCCTGATACTTCGTGAGCCGATATATACTCGCCGACGTGAGGAACCAACACCCGACGCTGACCGAGTCGCAGTACTTCCTGCTGGCCGCCCTTCTCGACGGGCCACTGCACGGGTACGGCATCATCAAAGCCACCGAGCAAGCCACCGGCGGACGGCTCCGGCTCGCCGTCGGCACCCTGTACGGCGCTCTCGAACGGCTCGAGCGAGCCGGCCTGGTGATCGCCGACCACGAGGAGATCGTCGACGGCCGCGCCCGCCGGTACTACCGGCTGACCGACGAAGGAAACGCGAGCCTGCAGCGCGAGGCCCTGCGCATGCAGCAGGCAGCCCACGTCGTCATCGATCGCGCCCCGCGGACGGCCCAGGCATGAATCCTCTGGTCCTTCGCGTCTACCCCAAGTCCTACCGCGATGCCCACGGCAACGAACTGCTGGCCACTCTCGACGAGGTCCACCCCGGCCGGGACTGGCCACCATTGCGCGAGGCAATCACTCTCGCGCGCGGCGGACTCCAGGCCCGCATCACCGAGGAGTCCCAGAGCGGATCCTGGTGGTGGCACGGCCTCCAACTGGCCGCCCTCTGGCTGGCGCTGCTCGCTCTGACGCCTTATCTACAAGACGTCTGGAACTGGACCCTGCACATCGACCCGTCGACGCACGCCGTCAACTTCCACTTCAACGGCTGGCTCCCGTGGTCGGTCGGCGGCACCGCGTACGACCGGCTGCTCCCCTACGGCCTGCTCCCGCTGATCGCCTTCGTCGCGCTGCTCCGCGGCCGCGCGTGGATCGCGGTGCCGCCCGTCGCCGCGATGATCTACACCAGCGTCACCCTCGACGGCTCGAGCATCTTCGGCGTTCAAGGGGTGGTCGGCGGCAGCTACTACGGTCTCGGCGCGCCGATCCTGAACAACGACGTCTTCCTGCCGCTGTTGTTGCTAGTGGCATCCATCCTGCTGGCCGCGCGAGGAAGCAAGGCAGTACCGCGCCGATCGTACGGCTGGCTGATCCCGGTCGTCTTCGCGATGTTCGTGGCCGGCGGCCTGCAGATCGCTTCCTACGACACCTGGTTCCAGCGCGGCCAGTTCGTCCTCGAGGTCGCGCTCGTGGCCGGCGCCGGCTGGGCGACGATCGTCACCCGCGACTTCCGCTGGGCCGTCCCGCTGGCCTTCTTCGCGGTCGTCCGCACCTGGGCGATCCTCACCGACCCGACGATGCTGAGCTTCCGTCCGCAACCGAGCACGACCGTCCTGCTGGCACTGGCCGTCACCTTGCCCGCGCTGATCCTGGCCACCAGAAGGAACAACAAGCTCACATGAAGTCCCTGATCGCCTTCGTGGCGCTCTACGTCGTCGCCGTCTGCACCCCCTGGGGCCAGAACGCGGAGAACTCCCTGCTCGTCGGGTACGCCGATCCCGCCCTGATCTACCGCATCGTGTACTCCGTCGGACCGCCGCCCCTCAAGCTCGAAGAGCTCACCATCGTCGCCGGCCTGACGCTGATCCTGCTCGTCGCTCTCCTCCGCAGGCAGTGGATCCTGGCCGTCGCGGGCCTCGGCGTACCGGTCGCAACGATCGCCTGTACGGAGCTCCTGCACACCACGATCCTGCCCCGGCCCGACATCGTCGGCGCACCGATCTCCGAGATCGAGCCGAGCTTCCCCAGCGGCCATGTCGCGATCGTCGCAGGCCTGGTCCTCGGCGCGATCCTGGTCGCCACCCCTCGCGCCCGTCCGTACGTCGCCGCCGTCGGGACCGTCTGGCTGTCGCTCATCGGAGCCGCGGTGGTGGCCCTCCTCTGGCACCGTCCGAGCGACGCCATCGGCGCGACCCTGATCGCCTGCTTCTGGTACGGCATCGCCACCCGGCTACTGACCAAACAGCAGCACCCCATGGCGACGCCGCCGGCGCTGATCGTCCTCGGGCTCGCCGCCGTCGGCGCGATCTGCGGCGGCGCCCGGACCGACTCCTATCCGCGCTCGTTCGTCTTCGTCGCCACCGGCCTACTCTGCGCGACCATCATCTGGTTCACGGTCGCCCGTACGTCTCCAGCAGGCGCAGCCAGATCTCGTTCATCGTCGGGTACGCCGGAACCGCGTGCCACAGCCGGTCGAGCGGAACCTCACCGACCACCGCGATAGTTGCTCCCTGCAACAGATCGGAGACGTCCGGCCCGACGAAGGTGACGCCGAGCACCACCTTGCGCTGCTCGTCGACCACCATCCGGGCCGTGCCCTTGTAGCCATCGGCATGGACGGCGGCGCCGGAGACATTTCCGATCTCGTAGTCCACGACGCGGGTCTGATAGCCGGCTTTCTCCGCGGCGGCCGCGGTGAGGCCGATCGACGCGACCTCGGGGTCGGTGAAGGTGACCTGCGGTACGGCCTGGTGATCCGCCGTCGCCACGTGGGTCCCCCACGGCGCGTCCGACACCGGCTTGCCGTTGGCGCGGGCGGCGATCACGTCACCGGCCGCGCGAGCCTGGTACTTGCCCTGGTGGGTCAGCAACGCACGATGGTTGACGTCGCCCCCGGCGTACAGCCAATCGAAGCCGCGGACCAGCAAGGTGTCGTCGACGTCGAGCCAGCTGCCCGGCGTCAGCCCGATGGTCTCCAGACCGATGTCCCCGGTACGCGGGGTGCGGCCGGTCGCGACGAGGACTTCCTGGGCGGAGATGCTCGAACCGTCGCTCAGCTCCAGTACGACCTCGTCATCGAGTCGCTTCACGCTCTTCGTCTCCGTGTTGAGCAACACGGTGGCGCCCAGCTCGCGCAGTCCGTCCGCCACCTGCTCACCGGCGAACGGTTCCATCGTCTCGAGCAGCCCGCTGCGGGCGATCACGGTGACCGCAGTACCGAAGCCCGCGTACGCCGAGGCCATCTCGACCGCCACCACGCCGCCACCGATGATCGCGAGGCTGCTCGGCACCGTCTTCGCGCTGGTCGCGTCGCGGCTCACCCACGGGTCGGCGTCGCGCAGGCCCGGGATGTCGGGGATGAGCGAGTCGGAGCCGGTCGAGATGACGACCGCGTGCCGTGCGGTCAACACCTGGTCCCCGACGGTCACCTGCTTCTCGCCGGTGATCCGGCCATGGCCACGGACCAGGGAGATACCGGCTCCTTCGACCCACTTGACCTGGCCGTCGTCGTTCCAATGACTGGTGAACTCGTCGCGCCGGTCGAGCACGGCCTGGACGTCGAGTTCACCGGTCACGGCCTGGGCGGCACCCGGCACGCGCCGGGCGGCCCGGAGTACCTGGGCTGAACGCAGCAGCGCCTTCGAGGGCATACAAGCCCAGTACGAACACTCGCCACCGACCAGTTCGCTCTCCACGATCACCGCGGTCAGACCGCCCTTGACTGCCCGGTCGGCCACGTTCTCCCCGACCGCGCCGGCGCCCAGCACGATGACGTCGTACTCCGTAGTTGCCATGCCGCCCATCGTCCCAGTCCTCGGTCAGCGGCCTGGCAGGCGGGTGACGACTTCCTGTACTACCCAGCCGTTGCCGTCCGGGTCGCTGAACGAGAGCCACGAACCGTAGCTCCGGCGCTCGGGGTCCGGACCGGCCGCCCGGTTCGCGTCGCCGGCGTGGTGGAAGACACCGTCGGCGTCGTGCCAGACCTCGCTGACGTCGGCACCCTTCGCGATCAGTTCCTCACGCGCGGCCTCGATGTCCTTGACGACCAGCTGCAGCCCCTGCAGCGAGCCCGGCTCACCGTTGGAGACGCCGTCGCCGAAGATGACCGAGGCGTCCGAGCCCGGCGGCGTCACCTGGACGACCCGGAACCCCTTCTCGGTGGCGAAGTCGGCGTCGAGCCGCCAGCCGAGTTGCTCGTAGAAGGCCTTCGCCTTGTCGACGTCGCTGACGGGGATGACCACTACCTCTAGCTTCATGTCCATACCTGGAAGGTAGGAGCGGGGCCGCGGGCTTCGCGCCCGTCAGATGACGCTGTCGGTGTACGTCAGTCTCCTCACACCTGCTCTCAGGGCCGGCCGATCGGCGTGAGGTTGTGTTCATCAGGACGTTACGAGCGGTGGCCTGGGGTGAAACACGGCCGTCGTGGACTGGTGGACGACCCGCCGACGAGGGCGGGGCGCCCCTAGGGTTCCGCTCCGGTAGTACACCGGAGGACTGGTCCGAGAGGGGAGACGGCACCGGTCCGCCGGTGCCGTTCCACGGCGGGACAAAAGCCCGGGAGGCCTTGATGGCCCCGGGCTGCCGTGCGCGTTCCGGGCTGACTCTTTCGGGAGGCCGGAATGTCCACAACGCTCGACCCCGCCGCGGTCGACGGCGCTAGTGCCAGCGATCTCAGCAGCTTCGGTTATGACCAGCAGTTGTCCAGGCGGGTGGGGACGTTCGCTTCCTTCGCCGCCGGCTTCTCCTTCGTCTCGATCCTGACCACCGTCTTCCAGTTGTTCGGTCTCGGCTACGGCTTCGGCGGTACGGCGTTCTTCTGGACCTGGCCGGCCGTCCTGGTGGGGCAGCTCATGGTCGCGCTGTGCTTCGCCGAGCTGGCCGCGCGCTACCCCCTCTCGGGCGCGATCTATCAGTGGTCGCGCCGGTTGGGCGGTGCCGTCGTCGGATGGTTCGCCGGCTGGACCATGATCGTCGCGCAGATCATCACGGTCGCCGCGGCCGCGATCGCGTTGCAGGTCGTCTTGCCGGCGGTGTGGAGCGGCTTCCAGCTGATCGGCACGGATCCATCGCTCGCCTCCCGTGACGGGGCCGCGAACGCAGTACTGCTCGGCTGTCTGTTGCTGGTCGTCACCACGACGCTCAACGCGGTCAGCGTCCGGATCACCGCGATCGTGAACTCGGTCGGCGTCACCTGCGAGCTCATCGGCGTCGTCCTGATGGTCATCCTGCTGACCGGTCACGCCGAGCGCGGACCGTCCGTGGTTCTGCACACGACCGGCCTCGACGATTCGACCGGGTACGTCGTACCGCTGCTGATCTCCGCGCTGATGGCGGCGTACGTGCTGGTCGGCTTCGACAGCGCCGGGGAGCTGTCGGAGGAGACGCACAAGCCGCGGGCGACGACGCCGCGGACGATCATCCGGGCTGTCGTTGCCTCGGGCATCGGTGGCGCGTTCCTGATCGTCGCCGCGCTGATGGCCGCGCCGTCGTTGACCGATGGTTCGCTGGGGTTGCAGGGGCTGCCGTACGTGCTCACCAGCAGCCTCGGGTCGACGACCGGAAAGCTGCTGCTGCTCGATGTCGCGTTCGCGGTCTGCGTGTGCACGCTGGCGATCCAGACCGCCGCGGCCCGGATGATCTTCTCGATGGCGCGCGACAACGTGCTGCCGTTCTCGTCCCAGCTGCGGCAGGTGTCGCCGCGCACCGGCACGCCGCTGCTCGCGACCGTCGTGCCGGGTGTCGGCGCAGCTGTTTGTCTGGTCGTCAACGTCGGCAACGCCGGGCTGTTCCTCGGGCTCACGAGCGTCTGCATCATGTTGCTCTACCTGGCGTATCTGATGGTCACGCTGCCTTTGTTCGTACGCCGGCTGACGGGCTCTCCGCTACCGGCCGGGGTCGACGAGGATGGGAAGAAGCTCTTCTCGCTCGGGCGGTTCGGGCTGCTGGTGAACGGGGTCGCGGTGCTCTACGGGCTGGCGATGGCGATCAACCTTGCCTGGCCGCGCTCGGAGGTCTACGACCCGGCCGCTGAGGGGTGGTATCTGCATTACCTGCCGATCATCACGCTGGTCGTCACCGGGGTCGCGGGCTTCGTGACGTATCGGGTGCAGCGCGGGCGCTACCACGCTGCGATCGCTCAGCCGGTGCTGGAGAACGCATGAGCTACCAGCATGTGATTCCGGCAGATGCGGTCTGGTCGTTTCCGGTGCGCGCGGATCGGTTGGTGCGGCTGACGGCTCTGGGTGACGCGGCCAACGCATCGATGCTGATCGTGGCGGCGGATCGGGTCGATCGGCTGAATGTGCCCGACACGTTGAAGGCGCAGATGTCGGCGTGTGTCCGGCCCGGGTTGGTGTTGATGTCGGATCGCGGGTTCGCGCTCGCCACCGTGGTGGAGTCGAGCTTGGAATGGCACGACTGCCTGGCGGGCATCGGAGACCGCGATGGGGTGGTTGTCGAGCTTACGAAGTACGGGCTGGGTGAGGTCGATCTGCACGGGAGCATCAACTTCTTCTCCAAGGTGGGGATCGCCGATGACTCGCGGGCCTCGATGGCTTATGTGCCGGGGCACGCGGTGGCGGGCGATTCCGTCGTACTGCGCACCGCCGCCGACCTGCTGATCTTCGTCTCGACGGCCGCGCATCCGCTCTCTGGGCTGCCTGCCGCGGACGTGTCCGTGGAGGTGTCTGTCGCTGACGGGCCAGGTCCAGAGCCCTTGCGTGACGAAGCCGGCCGCGCACTCGAGATGACCCGGAGGGCTGCGCTGTGACTGCTGTGGAGCTGACGGCTTTGGATGTGACGGTCGCGGCCGGAGATGGGGCATTGGTACCGGTACCGGCTGGCGGCCGGCTGCGAATCGTCGACCTGCACGGGAATCAGGCAGTCGACACCTTGGTCTACGACGCCGCGGACGTTGCCAACCGGTACTCCGCCTTCGACACGATGCGGACTCAGGGAGCTGTGTTCCTGACGACCGGCTCGCGGCTGCTGTCGACGCGGCTGGATGAGCTCGCGGTGATCACCGACGACACGTGTGGACGGCATGACACGGTGGGCGGCGCGTGTTCCCAGGAGAGCAATGTCATCCGGTACGGGGAGCACACCCGGCATCAGCACGCATGCCGGCAGACCTTCCTCCGGTACGGCGCCGCGGCGGGAATCGGGCAGCGGGAACTCGGCCACAACATCAACTTCTTCATGAACGTACCGGTGACTCCGTCCGGTGGATTGAAGTTCGACGACGGCCTGTCCGCGCCGGGCAAGTACGTCGAGCTGACGGCATCGCGGGACATCCTCGTCCTGATCAGCAACTGCCCCCAGATCAACAACCCCTGCAACGGCTGGAACCCGACGCCGGTCCAGCTGCTCGGCTGGTGGAGTTGATGGCCCGCGCTCTGGTAGTTGCCCCTGGCATGCAAACGACAGTCCAAGATCTGGACGGACGACAGGGCCTGTGGGACGTCGGCGTACCACCCTCTGGAGCGGTCGACGAACTGACCTTCGCCCTACTCAACGCCGCCGTAGGCAACCCATCCCACGCTGCCGGCCTCGAATGCGTAGTAGCCGGCCCGGCCCTCCAACTCGATGAGGACCGCCTGGTCTGCGTAGGCGGCGCCGCCACCCAAGCAACCATCAATGGCTACCACCTCCGACCTGGCACAGTAGCCCGCCTGGCCGCCGGCTCCGTCCTGGACGTTGGCCCCCTGGACGGCCCCGGCATGCGGGGCTACGTCGCCGTAGAAGGTGGCATCGACGTCCCCCGTGTCCTAGGCAGCCGCTCCACCTTCATCCTCGGCGAATTCGGCGGCCTGCAAGGCCGTGCCCTACTCGCTGGAGACCTACTCCCCCTAGGCCGCCAGGAAAACCTGCTCCCTCCAGCAACCATCACCCTGCCGATCTTGTCGAACGAGTGGACCCTGCGGGTCATCCCCGGCCCCCACGGCGCCCCCGAACATCTGACCCCTGACGGCATCGACTCCTTCTTCAACACCGTCTGGACAATCGACCACCGCTCCGACCGCACAGGCATCCGCCTGGTCGGCCCCATCCCTCAATGGGCCCGCACAGACGGCGGCGAAGCAGGCCTCCACCCCTCCAACGTCCACGACTCCGCCTACCCGGTCGGCGGCATCATGCTCTCCGGCGACACCCCAGTAATAGTAGGAAAAGACGGCCCCTCCCTAGGCGGCTTCGTAGTCCCCGCAGTAACCATCGAGGCAGACCGCTGGCTCTTAGGCCAACTCCGCCCCGGCGACACCCTCCACCTCCACCCAGTAACCCCAGCAGAAGCAGCCGAAGCCATGCGCGTACGCCGCGCCTGGCTGGCCGACATACGCCAGCCCGAACAACACCACCCCGTACCCACCCCCGCCCCTGACCGACCTCCCGCCCTCCACACAACGACCTCCACCGCAGACCTCAGCAACCAGCCCAGCCGATCCGGCGATACCGGCCACCCCACCCAGCCTCGCCGCCCGGACCACCCCCTTCAGCCCGCCCACCCCAGCCACCTCGCCCAGTCCGGTAGCTCGCCGGCGTACAGCATCCGGCTCGCCGGTGAGCGCCACCTGCTGGTTGAGGCCGGCCCACTCGAGCTGGACCTGACCGTGCGGGTCTGGATCCATCTGCTTGCGGAGGCACTCCGTGCGGAAGCTCTCGACGGCGTGACCGAGATAGTCGAGGGAGTCCGGTCCGTTCTGATTGCAATTGACTCGGCGCGATTGAAGCCGAAGCAACTGGCACAACAGCTCGTAGTACTGGCTGGCGGGCTGGCGGATCCGGAGCGGGTGGTGCTGCCGGCGCGGGAAGTCAGTTTGCCGATCGCGTTCGATCATCCGTTGGCGCATGAAGCGATGCGGCGGTATGCAGCCTCGGTGCGACCCGATGCACCCTGGTGTCCGGACAACGTGGAGTTCATCCGGCGGGTCAACGATCTCGAACAGCGGGACGAGGTGTTCGACATCGTTGCCGAGGCCACCTATCTCGTGGTCGGGCTCGGCGATGTGTATCTGGGAGCGCCGGTCGCAGTACCGATCGACCCGCGCCATCGCCTCGTGACGACGAAGTACAACCCCGCCCGTACTTGGACCCCGCAGAATGCCGTCGGCATCGGCGGTATCTACCTCTGCATCTACGGCATGGAAGGCCCCGGCGGCTACCAGCTCGTCGGTCGTACCGTCCCCGTTTGGCGCCTGTCTGAGCGCGACGAGCAACCGTGGCTGCTCAGGCAGTTCGACAAGATCAGGTTCACCCCCGTCAGCACCGAGGAACTCGCCCGGCAACGCGCCGACATCAAGGCCGGCCGCGCGGATCTCCAGGTGCGGCCGTCGACGTTCTCGATCGCCGACGTCCGCGCGATCGAGCAGGAGGCACCGATGGACATCGTCAGTCTGCGCGCGAAACGCCGCGCCGCGTTCGACGCCGAGCGGGCGAGGTGGGGCGCATGACCGTCTGGATCACCCGCGTCGCCCCGACCGAACCACGCCCAGGCCCGCTGCACGGCCTGACCATGGCGATCAAGGACAACATCGACCTGTACGGCGTACCGACCACCGCCGGCGACCCGCGCAACACGATGCCCGCGGCAACCAGCGCCTTCGTCGTCGACCGCCTGATCGAGGCCGGTGCCGTCCCCCTCGGCAAGACGAATCTCGACCAGTACGCGACCGGCCTGGTCGGCACGCGTTCGCCGTACGGCGCCCCGCACTCCGTCTTCTCCGACCTCCACATCTCCGGCGGCTCCAGCGCCGGAAGCGCTGTCGCGGTGGCATCCGGCGAGGTCGACTTCGCGCTCGGCACCGACACCGCCGGCAGCGGCCGCGTCCCGGCCGCCTTCAACGGAATCGTCGGCATCAAGCCGAGCAAGGGCCTCGTCTCCACCACCGGCGTCGTCCCGGCCTGCCGCTCACTCGACTGCGTGACGGTCTTCGCCCGTACGGTCGACACAGCCCGCCGAGCCTTCGAGGTGATGGCCGCGTACGACCCCGCCGACCCGTACTCCCGACAGCTGCCCCAAGCCGCCCACAAACAGGGCCCGCAGCGCATCGGCGTACCGGACAAACCCCTCGGCCTGGACCCCCTGCACGAACAGGCCTGGAGCGAAGCCCTCGACCAGGCCGCCAAACTCGGCGACGTAGTACCGGTCGATATCACCGCATTACTCGAGACCGCCGACCTCTTGTACTCCGGCCCGTGGCTCGCCGAACGCTGGCTGGCGTTCGGCGACAAACTCGACGACGACCCCGCCGTCGACCCGACCGTCCGCGCGATCGTCCGCAAGGGCGCCGCGTTGACCGCCTCCGAAACCTTCGCCGGCTTCGACCGCCTGGCCGCTCTGAAGCGCCGATCCGAACCCCTCTGGAACGAGATCGACGCCCTCCTGCTACCGGTGACCGAGACCCACCCCACCCTCGCCGAGGTCGCCGCGGACCCGATCGGTGTCAACAGCCGACTAGGCCGCTTCACCAACATGGTCAACCTGCTCGACCTCTGCGCGATCGCCTTCCCCGGCCCCGCCCGCACCGACGGACTGCCCTTCGGCGTCCAGCTGCTCGCCCCCGCCGGCCACGACCACCAGATCATCGACCTCGCCGCGGTTTGGTGCGGTGAGCAACCAACCACCCCACCGCCCGCCGACGGCGTCCTGCTGGCCGTAGCCGGCGCCCACCTCACCGGCCAACCCCTCAACAACGACCTCGTACTCCGCGGCGCCACGCTCGCCTTCGAGGCCAGGACCGCCAGCGACTACCGCATGTTCGTCGTGCCAGGCCCGTTGCCCCGACCCGGCCTGACCCGCACCACCCCGCCGGTCGTCGGCTTGGGCATCGAGGTCGAGGTCTGGCGCCTGCCCACCGAGGAGCTGGGCGGCTTCCTGTCCACGATCGCGCCACCGCTGGCGATCGGCCCGATCGAGCTCGCGGACGGCACCGAAGTACTCGGCTTCGTCTGCACCGCAGATGCGGTCGACCCC
This sequence comes from Kribbella ginsengisoli, assembly GCF_039537185.1. Classification (NCBI taxonomy): domain Bacteria; kingdom Bacillati; phylum Actinomycetota; class Actinomycetes; order Propionibacteriales; family Kribbellaceae; genus Kribbella; species Kribbella ginsengisoli. The sequence continues at coordinate 125,445 of NZ_BAABAA010000019.1, forward strand.
AGCCAGGAGATCACCGCATCCGGCAGCTGGCGCAACTACCTCGGCACCGGCTCGGGGACGTAGCGAACGAACATCAGGCACACGCTCGCAGCCGCGAGCGCCAAGGAGACCGGCACCATCGTGTAGCGATAGCCCGCCGTCGTGGCCAGTACGGCCGCGCCGAGCGGTCCGATCGCGCGGGCAGCGAGCACCGGAGTAGCGAGTGCTCCCGAGATCGTGCCGTACCCGGCCGCGCCGTACCGGTCGAGCAGGATCGCGGGCGTCGCAAGAGTCGAGACGCCGAAGCCGAGTCCGAACAGCACGATGCAGACGGCCGCCCCCAGAGCACTCCGGCCGAGCAACGGCAGGACGCCGATCGCGAAGCACTGGATCAGGAACGTCCGCGCGACGATCGTCGACATGTCGAGCCAGCGCTGCAGTACGGAGGTGACGAGGCGGCCCGTCACGGAGTACAGGCCGAGCAGTCCGGTCAGCCCCGCGGCGACGGCCGGTTTGTACCCGAGGTCGCCCAGGAAGAGCACGAGGTGAACCGAGACGATCGCGATCGCACCGCTGTGCAGGACGAAGCCGGTCGTGATCAGCCAGAATCCGCCGTCGCGAAGCGCCGCCCGAATCGCCCGGCTGTGCTCCGTCCGATCGGCGGCCGTCTTGGTGTGGGTCGGGCGGGTCCCTCTCAACGCCAGCGCATGCAGCGGGACGGTCAGCAGATTGTGCGCCAATCCCAGAATCAGCAGCGCCTCCCGCCAGCCATGGGTGCGGATCAGCAGTCCCGCGAGCGGGATGAAGATCGTGCTCGCAAGCCCGGCCACCAATGTCACGACGAGCAGCGCGTTGGTCCGCCGCTTCGGCTCCAGCACCGCCACCAGTACGGCGATCGCCGGACCGTACAGAACCATCGCCGACGCAACCCCGATCAGCGCGAACACCGCATAGAGCTGCGCGACGTTCTGCACCTGCGACCAGGCAAGCACGGCGACACTCGCGAGCAACGACCCAGCCGTCATCAACAGATGAGCCCCGCGCCGATCAAGCCAGCGCCCGACCGGAACCGACATCACGCAGCTGACCAGAATCGCCAGCGTCAGCGCACCCGCCGAGGTGGCCGTCGAGATCCCCAGCTCCGCGCTCATCGGCCCGAGGAAGACCCCGAACACGTAATACAGAACGCCGTAACCGGCGGTCTGCGTAATGGCCAGCGCAGCCACCACCACCGGATGACTGCCCCGCGAAACACTCGACCCCAGCTGAGCGGACATTGCGCCCGACTATGACTCCCCGGCGCCCCCTCCACAACCCCCAAGTTACGGACCACCCAAAGCAACCTCTTTTGGACCACTCCGCAAGGCCAGAACCCGCCTACGGTAGAAGCCATGAGCAACAACCCCCACCCCGCCGCACCGCCTGCCGTCGGCGCGCATGCGTGGCCCGCCTACGGCCGTGCCGCCGGTGCGATGTTTCTGGTTGGCAGCCTCGCTGCGGTCTCCGGGGTCGTGAACGACTATCCGTTCTACGGCGGCCAGGCCGCGCGCTACCTCGTCTCCGCCCTGCTGCTCTTCGCAGTCGCCTACGGTCGCCGCATCCCACTGATCCGCCCGACCCGCCGCGAGGCGCTGCTTCTCATCGCCCTCGCCGCCACCGGCCTGGTGCTCTTCAACCTCTTCGTCATCGAAGGCACCAAGCACGCCAACCCAGCCATCGTCGGCACGATCGTCGGCACCGTCCCGATCGTCCTGGCCCTCGCCGGCCCGGTCATGCACCGAACCCGCCCCTCGGCCCGCATCATCGTCGCCGCCTCGATAGTCGTCGCCGGCACCGCCCTGGCGTCCGGCCTAGGCACCTCAGACACCCAAGGGATCCTCTACTCCATAGGCGCCCTAGCCTGCGAAGCCTGCTTCTCCCTCCTGGCCCTCCCGCTCCTGGTCCGCCTGGGCCCAGTCCGAGTCTCCGCCTACACCGCCGCCACCTCCGTACCCATGCTGATCGCCCTGGGCCTCCTGACCGACGGCCCCACCCGCTTCCTCCGCACCCCCACCCTCGGCGAACTGACCGGCCTCGCCTACCTGGCTATCCTCGTCAGCGGCATAGCCTTCCTCCTCTGGTACCGAGCCCTCCCGATGCTCGGCCCCGACCGAGCCGGCCTCTTCGCCGGCATCATCCCGGTCGGCACGATCCTCACCTCCCTGCTTCTCGGCTTCGGCCTCCCCGCCCCCGCCGAACTAGCCGGCGTAGCCCTGGTGATCACCGGCCTCCTGGTAGGCCTCCACCGCCCCCGAACCTCAGCGCCGACCGCAGCAGCAGCCGCAATCCCCACCCAGGTTTGACATCGACCCCTGTTTGGCATGCAATATATTGCATGCTGGTACCAACGACAGGAACTCTCCAATGAGCCTCAGTGACTTCCCGCGGCATTCCCTCACCTTCGGGCCCAGCCCGGTGCATCCGCTCAAGCGGCTGTCCGAGCACCTCGGTGGAGCGCAGATCTGGGCCAAGCGGGAGGACTGCAACTCCGGCCTCGCGTTCGGTGGCAACAAGACCCGCAAACTCGAGTACCTCGTACCCGACGCGCTCGCCCAAGGCGCCACCCATCTCGTCACCATCGGCGGCATCCAGTCCAACCACACCCGCCAGGTAGCAGCCGTCGCCGCTTCCCTCGGCCTCAAGGCGCGTCTGGTCCAGGAGAGCTGGGTCGACTGGCCCGACGCCGTCAACGACCGCGTCGGCAACATCCTGCTGTCCCGCATCATGGGCGCCGACATCGAACTGGTCGAGGCAGGCTTCGGCATCGGCTTCAAGGAGAGCTGGGAGAACGCCCTCGAACAGATCCGCTCCGAAGGCGGCGTCCCCTACGCAATCCCGGCCGGCGCCTCGGACCACCCCCTCGGCGGCCTGGGCTTCGCCAACTGGGCGGACGAAGTACAGGCTCAAGAAGAAGCGCTGGGCGTCTTCTTCGACACCATCGTCGTCTGCTCGGTCACCGGCTCGACCCACGCAGGCATGATCGCGGGCTTCGCCGGCCAGGACCGCCCGCGCCGCGTACTCGGCATCGACGCCTCCGCCAAGATCGACGAGACCCGCGCCCAGGTCGAGAAGATCGCCCGCAACACCGCCGCCCTGATCGGCCTGTCCCGCGACCTCCGCGACGACGAACTCACCGTCCTGGAAGGCTGGGCCGGCGACTACTACGGCATCCCCGTCCAATCCACCCTGGACGCCATCCGCCTCACCGGCTCCCTCGAAGGCGTCATCCTCGACCCCGTCTACGAAGGCAAATCCATGGCCGCCCTGATCGACCTGGTCCGCACCGCCGAAATCCCCCGCACCTCCACCGTCCTCTACGCCCACCTAGGCGGCCAACCGGCCCTCAACGCCTACTCAGCCCTCTTCAAGTAGCCAGGCGGGCGGGCGGAGAGTTAGTTGCTGGAGGCACCTTGTGCTCGACGTGAGCATCCGGTGACCACGAAAATGCACACGTCGAGCACAAAGTGGGAAGAGTCGCGGCGGGTGGTCGGTGGATGGGTGGGCGTGGTGGGTGGTGAGAATGGGGGGTATGGGTACTGCGCTTGCGGCTGATGGGACTCGGATTGCCTACCAGTTGGAAGGTGAGGGGTCGCCGTTGGTCTTGCTGGCCGGGCAGGCGAACAGTCATCGGTGGTGGGACCCGGTCCGCGAAGACTTCGGAGGTCGCCGGACGATCACCCTGGATTGGCGAGGGACAGGGGACAGTGACCGGCCGGACGTTGTCTACAGCACCGAAGGCTTCGCGGACGACGTGATCGCCGTACTGGACGACGCCGGGATCGAGGACGCCGACGTCTATGGCACCTCGATGGGTGGCCGCGTCGCGCAGTGGGTGGCGGCCAAGTACCCGGAGCGGGTGCGGAGGCTCGTCCTCGGCTGCACGTCGCCCGGCAAGAAGCACGGGTACGAACGCGGCCAGGAGATCCGTCGAGCGCTGGCCCAGGCGGACCAAGCAGGTCGCGACAGCATCCTCCTCGACCTGATGTACACCCCGAGCTGGCTGGCGACGCACCCCGGCCCGTACTACGTATTGGGCGACTCCACCATGCCGACGTACGCCCGAGGCCGCCATCTCGTTGCCAGCAACAACCACGACGCCTGGGACGAACTCCCGAAGATCAAGTCCCCCACCCTGATCCTGCACGGCGCCGACGACCTCTTCAGCCCAGCCGCCAACGCCGAGCTCCTGGCCTCCCGCATCCCCGACGCCCGCGCCCACGTCATCCCCGGCGCCCGCCACGCCTACTCCCACGAGTACCAGGCAATCGCGAGCCAACTCGTCCGCGACTTCCTGGCAACGCCGCACTAAGCCTGGTACTCCGCAAGTGCCTTGTGCCCATGCACCCGCCGCTGCTTGAAGACCGCCTGGACCTTCGGATCGTCACGCGGCAACTTCTTCCCACCGGACAGAATCGACCCAGGAATCTCGAACCGATAGACGATGTCGTCGCTCGCCGCATCCACCGTGACCTCGGCAGCCGACACCACCGCATGCACTCCCGGATAGCTCGTCCGCAGCTCCACCTCGAGGTAGTCCAGCTGCGCATCCACGCTGAACAACACATCAGTACCGAGCTCGCGCCCCTCGTACAGATGCTTGAACAGATTCGCCCGCCGAGCACTGCTGGTCCATTGCGCCAACCCCACCCCAGGCAGCTTCGGCCCGAGCTTGAGCTTGACATCCCGGGTCATGATCTCCTCCGGCGTGAAGTCCCGCACCACCCCGGCGAAGTCCTTCGCCCGCATCGGCGTACTCACCGCGCTGCCCTCGATCCGTCCAGGCAGCACAGCCGACTCGGCCCATAGGTTGCCGACAATCCCCGCCGCCCCGTTGACCGGATACCCGTACCGCCGGACCAGCACCCCTACCGCACTAGCCATCCGAGTCACCATGCCGTCAACGGTCCCAGAGCAACGTGGCCCGCCACAACACGCCTGCCTCTAAAGGCAGCCCAGCTCACCCGATCCGCTGCAACGCCCTTTCCCGGCGGCCGGCCACGCTCGACCCCGACTCCCGCCGCGCCATCCGGCGCAGTACTACGGGAGCCACCAGCAACCCCACCACCGCCCAAACGCCAAGTACCCCGACCGTCTCCCAATGCCGCCACGACGAACCGATCTCGACCGCGACCGCATCCCCCGGCAGCAACGCCGACCGCATCCCCAGCCCCAGCCAGTAGATCGGCGTCGACTGCGCCACGAACTCCAACCACCCCGGCAGCGCCGTCACCGGATAGAAGATCCCCGACACCCCGATCAACGCCAGCACCGGCAACTGGATCAGCCCCTGCGACCGCGCGCTCGTGAACACCGACCCCAGCACAGCCCCGATCGGCAACGTCGCCAGCAACCCGAGCACCAACACCCACAGCAGGGTCAACGGCCGCTCCACCGAGAGCCCACGCACGATCAGCAACCCCGGGACCAGCAGAATCGCCAGATCGGCAATCAATCCACCCGCCACCGACACAACCTTGGTCACCAAGTACCCGACCATCCCATCGGGTGTCGCCTTCGCCCGCAGCAGCGTGCCGTCCTCCCGATCGGCCGTGAGCTGCTGACTCATGCTGATCATGCCCATCGCCGCGTTCATCCCGAGCATGCTCGGCAACGCCAACGCGCCCAGCCCGAACCCGGTCGACCCGAACGACTTGTCGCGGAGGAAGTACAGGGCGATCAGCAACAGCACCGGCCAGAGGAAGTGGCTGAGCAGCTCGCCCGCGTTGGTGAAGGACTGCCGCAACTCGATCACGCCACGCCGCCAGCCGGTCCGCACGGCCATCATCCGCGGGCTCATCAGGCCACCTCGTTCTGTCGTACCAGCGTCAGATACGTGTCCTCAAGCGTCGCCCGCCGAACCTCCAGCTCGGTCAGCGCCTCGCCGTACCGGCCGAAAAGCCGGCGCACAAAGGGAGTCGACTCAGCCACGGACTCCCTGAAGCGCTGCCCGTCGACAGTCCACCGAACCTCGTCCTCTCCCGCGATCTGCCGGGTCAGCTCAGCTTCGGTGCCAGCGGCAACAATCCGCCCGGCGGCCAGCACCAGGATGCGATCGGCAAGCTTGCCGGCCTCGTCGAGATCATGCGTGGTGAGCACCACCGTCGTCCCCTCCTCGGCCGCCAGCCGCGCCACCAGCTCGTGGAACTCATGCCGCGCCACCGGATCGAACCCAGCCGTCGGCTCGTCCAGGAACAACACCTCCGGCCGCCCGACGATCCCGATCGCGACATCGAGCCGCCGCCGCTGCCCGCCCGACAACGTCTTGATCTTCTGCCCCGCATGCTCAGTCAGCCCGACGGCGGCAATCAACTCGTCGGCATCCCACGGCCGTTGCACCGCGGCGGTCGAGTACGGCGCGTAGTACTCGCCGAGATGCGCAAGCAACTCCCGCACGCGCCACTTGCCGTGATCCCGCCACGACTGCAGTACGACGCCGAGCCGCGCCCGCCACCGCTCGTCGCCTTCAGCCGGATCTACGCCAAGCACCCGGACCTGCCCCGCGGATCGCAACCGAAACCCTTCGAGGATCTCGATCGTCGTCGTCTTGCCGGCCCCGTTCGGACCGAGCAACGCCAGTACCTCGCCCCGCCGCGCGCGCAGCGTCACATCGTGCAGAACGTCGGTGCCGCCGTACCGCATCCGCAGCCCGTCCACCTCGAGAACATCCTCAGCCATACCCCCGGAAGCTACGTTGCGTTTCCACCGTCGGCAACGCTGTTGCCGCCGCAAACCCTCAACCAATTGGGAAATCTGAGCTATTGTTGCAATGACTTTGATCGCGAACGCAACCCTGGGAGGCCGCCGATGCCAGGAGGACGGCTGACCCAGGAAGACCGCCGGCTGATCGCCACCCGGCTCACCGAGGGCCACGGGTACGCCGAGATCGCCCGCGAACTCGACCGCCCAACCTCGACGATCAGCCGCGAGGTCACCCGCAACGGCGGCCGCACCGGCTACCGCGCCGAGCACGCCCACCTCGCCACCGGCTCCCGCGCCCGCCGCCGCAAACACCCAACGGTTGAGGCCGACGGTCCCGCCACCGACGCTTACGGCCGCGACCGCGTAGCCGTCCGCGAGTACGCCGAGCTCTTCGCCGAAACGATGGTCGAGACCGGCCTCCCCCGGATGGCGTCGCGCGTCCTCGCCCGCCTCTACACTGCCGACACCTCCAGCGTCACCGCCGCCGACCTGGTCCGCGAGCTCAAGGTCAGCCCCGCATCCATCTCCAAGGCGATCAACTACCTGGAAGGCCTCGAGCTGGTACGCCGCGAGCCCGACCCCGGCAAGCGCCACGAGCACTACCTGATCGCCGAAGACATCTGGATCCGGGCCTGGCGGACAAGCGCCCGAACCAACGCCAACTGGGCCGGCACCGCCCGCAAAGGCGCCGAACTCTTCAACCCGGCGACGCCGGCCGGCGAGCGACTCGAACGAATGAGCCAGTTCTTCCAGCAACTCAGCGACGACATGTCAGGCCTGGGCCCCGACCCCGAAGTCGCTGAAGACACCGCCACCATCCTCGCCGCCCTGATCCACGCCAACCGCCCCCTCACAGCCGACCAACTAGCCAGCGCCCTCGACTGGCCGCTAGCCCGAGTCACCACCGCCCTCACCATCGCCCAGACCTACGACACCGACCCCCTCGCGGTGACCGCGGTCGCCCCCGGCACCTACACCGTGACAGTCACCCGCCTAACCCCAATCCAACGCCAAGCCCTGACAGCCAGGTCCCCCAAGCCGTAGTCACCAAGTCGTAGTCACCAAGTCGCAGTCACCAACCGCCGCCGACGCCGGTGCCGAGCTGCCGTGCGATCCGCAGCAGCGCACCACTTCGCAGCACCCCATCCGCCAGCCCGATCTCCACCAGGTTGTCGAAAACCCTCTGATCCGCCGCTGACGCCCGGATCCCCGCATCCAGCACCCGCCCCGACCTCGTCAGCCGAGCAGCCAACGCCGTATCCCGCAGATGCCGCCCCAACAACCCCTTCACTGCCCGCCGGTACTCCGTACCCGCATCCCCCGACCCCCGCCGCAACGCACCAGCCGCCGCCCTCCCCGCCATCAACCCGGTCGCGACCGCGTAGTAAATCCCCTCACCCGTCATCGGATTGATCAATCCAGCCGCATCCCCAACCAACATCACCCGCCCACCCGACGGCCTCCACCCCCAAGAAGCCAACGGCAAGTGATGCCCCCGCCAATCAACCCCACCATCACCCGCCCCCGGCAACAAACGCTCCAGCTCAGCCACCAACCCAGCCCGCGTCAGCCGCCCCCGCTCCGCCCGCACCAACCCAGCCCGCGTCAGCCGCCCCCGCTCCGCCCGCACCAACCCAGCCCGCGTCAGCCGCCCCCGCTCCGCCCGCACCAACCCAGCCCGCGCCGACAGCTCCCGTCCGACCCGCAACAGCCCGGCCCCCGTCGACCGGTCCCGGAGCTGCTCGCCATACCCGACGTTCGACCAGCCGTCGCCGCGGTCGAACGACCATGCGTATGACGGCTGCCGCGCCGTCCCGAAGACGATCACCTGCTGCCCAGCCCGGCCAACCGGAGTCGGCGCATACCCCCGCAACGCCAACGCGACCGGCCCACTAGCAATCCCCAACGCCCCGCGGACCAGCGAGTACGCCCCATCGGCCCCCACCACCATCCGAGCCTCGACGTCATCAACCATCACCCCCGACGGCCGCACCTCGACGCGCCCCACCCGCTGCTTCCGCAGTACGGCCCCAGCAGCCACCGCCGCCAAAACCAACCGCTCATCGAAAACCATCCGCGGCACCACATAAGCCGCGCGCTCCATCAACCGATCAACCCCAAGCGCCCCACGCCGCAGCGACAGCCGCCGGATCGGCGTCCGGTCGTCGACCACCCCGGTCACGCCAACCTCGGCCAGCAAATCAAACACCTGCGGAGCGATCCCGTCCCCACAAGCCTTGTCCCGCGGAAACTCCTGCCGATCAAGCAACAACACAGACATCCCCGGCTCAACCGCCAACGCCCCCAAGGCGGCCGCCGCCCCCGCCGGCCCAGCCCCAACCACCACCAAATCCCAGCTCACCCCCGCAGGCTACGTCCACCCCGCACCACCCACCCCGACACGAACTGCCGGAGGCGCCGAGGACGGCCAGATGCCGAGGGCGGAGCGAGGTGCCGGCGAGTGCCCGCGGCTGCGCGAGCGCCGCAGCAGCGCAGGCAACGCAGGCAACGCAGGCAGCGCAGGCAGCGCAGGCAACGGGCGAAGTTGTCGGGGCAGCGGTTCCCGCGGCGGCCTGGTGAAGCTCAAGTGCTTCAAGGGCTGCGACTTCTTCAGCGTGGTTGAGTCGCTGGGCCTGAGGGCATCGGACAC
>NZ_BAABAA010000020.1:0-229695 GCF_039537185.1 Kribbella ginsengisoli
AGCCTGACAGCGCCGATGGTACTGCGACCGGTAGGTCGTGGGAGAGTAGGACGTCGCCGGACATTCACACTGTTAAGGGCCACCCCGCAAGGGGTGGCCCTTAATGTGTTTTACAGACCTTTTCAGTGGCTGAGCCGGCGGGTGAGGGCGTCCGCTGCCTGCCGGGTCCGGCGGGCCAGCAGGAACCGTTCGCCGGCCGGGACCGCATCCGTGCGGAAGCTGATGCTGATCGCCGCCACCGGATGCCCCGCATAGTCCACGGCCGCACTCGCGACCGAGGCGACGCCAGGGGTGATGTGCGAGTCCTCCACCGCGTACCCCTGCCGCTTTTCGTCGGCCAGGATCCGTCGGAGCTGACTCAAGGTCTGCGGGCCGTGGTCAGTACGGCGTACGAAGCTCTCGGGAGTGGGGAACAGGGCGCGAACCTGGGCCGGCGGTAGGGCGGCGAGCAGAGCGCGGCCGGATGCGGTCAGGGTCGCAGGGAGGCGTACGCCGATGTCGGTGACCAGGGTGACCGGCCGTGGGGGCTGTTCCTTCAGGAGGTAGACGAGTTCCCGCCCGTGGAGGACGCCCAGATGGGCGGTCTGGCCGACTTCGGCGACGAGTTGGGCCAGCAACGGCCTGGCCAGGCGCTCGAGCGGGTCGTGGCGCAGGTACGCGGAGCCGATTTCGAAGGCTGCGACGCCGAGTCCGTACCGCTTCTCCTCCGGCAGGTGCACCACGAAGCCCTCGCTGATCATTGCTTTCAGCAAGTGGTAGGTCGAAGAGCGTGGCAGTCCGACCGCGGAGGCGATGCGCTCCATCGGTACCGGTCCGGGCTGGGTGGCCAGGAACGTCAGCACCCGCAGAGTGCGGGTCGAGGCGGGAACGTTGCCGCTCACAACAGTGAGAGTAGCCCGCCCGTCTCAGATTTCGGACGATTGACGGGTTTCGGTGCGTCCGCGCCGGATCCGGAACCGCACGCCCTCGCCCACCAGAGCCAGCGCGAACAGCCCGAGCGCCGTCCACCAGTCGAAGAAGTCATCCCCCGACAGCAGGAACCCGACCCCGACGGACAGCACGCCGAAGAAGCCCACCGACAGCAGAAACCGGGTCACCGCTGCTGCTCCACCGGCTCGGATGTCTGCTCTGCGGGTCCAGACGGCTGCTCCGCCGCCTCAGGCGTCTGGTCCACCGGCTGGAGCGTCTTCTCGGCCGTCCAGGCGGCGGCAGCCACCCGGTAGCCGAGCCACTCGTTGACCGCGAGCATCGGCTTGTTGGCCGCGTCGTTCCCGGTGAACGCCTGCTCGAACCCGGCGTCGCGACTCCGCGTGAGCGCGGCCGACTTCACCACCTTCGCCAGCCCCCGCCCCCGGTACGCCGGAACCGTCCCGGTCAGATTGGACCAGATCACCCGGCGCTCGGGATCGGCCGTCGTCGTCACGAACGAGACGACCCGGTCGCCGTCCAGCACCGCGGCGCTCAGGTCAAGGCGCAGATCCGGGTGGTCCCAGTCGTGCTTCAGCCAGTCCTCGTAGGCCGAGATGTGCGACAGTCCGCTCGGATCGTCCCCGGCGACCGCCGCGTGAGCCTCCCACAGACTGCGTGGGTCGACCGCGGTGTAGTCCACCAGTCGCAGCCCATCCGGCACAGCCGCCACCTCCGGTACGGCGCTCAACTCGGCCCGCGAATGACTCATCCGCCGGCCGACCACGAACCCACGCCGCTCAGCGAACGCCTTCGAGGCGTCCTCGTCGGCGACGACGGTCAGCAACTTGTGGGCCCCCGCCTCCACAGCCACCGCGGTCACCTGATCGGCAAGAGCGCTCCCGATCCCACGCTCGCGCTCTACCGGCGGCACGTGCACGGTGATCCGCACCCGGGGCGCCACCTCGTCAGCCGGCCGGTAGATGTTCCCGTACCCGATCACCGCCTCACCGTCGACCGCGACCAGCACCACCCGTGTCGTCGTCTTCCGGAGCTCCGCCTCGATGCCTCGAGCCGTCTTCACCAGATGCGGCATCGCCGCAGCCCAGACCCCCGCAATCCCCACCGCGTCCTCAGGCGTAGCCACCCGAACCTCAAACCCCATCCCCCGACCCTAATCCCCGCAAGGGCCGCGGGGTCCCGGCAACGTTCTCCGCCCTGCCCTCAGGTTTTCCGCCCCACCGGTCTCCGCCCAGCCCGGCGCTGAGCAGGGCCCCGGCCTCCGGTCCCCGGTGCAGGTGGTGCCAGATGCGCCGCCGCGCGAGATGTCTCGGGTCTGAGACATATGGTGGGGTGGCGGTGCTATCGGTGGGCGGTGTGGCGCGGTGCAATGGGCGGGTGAACAGCCAAACATCCCAGGCAGTGACAGTCGGTGTCGGGCCGCTCAGTCCGGCGGACGTCGTCGCGGTGGCGCGCTACCGGGCGCCTGTGCGGATCGACGACCAGGCGCTCGAGGAGATCGCGAAGTCCCGGGCGGCGATCGAGGCGCTCGCGCATGCGGACACCCCGCACTACGGCGTCTCCACCGGATTCGGAGCACTCGCGACGCGGCACATCGCACCCGAGCTCCGCGCCCAGCTGCAGCGCAGCCTCATCCGGTCGCACGCGGCCGGCTCCGGCCCCGAGGTCGAGACCGAGGTCGTCCGCGCCCTCGCACTCCTGCGACTCTCAACCCTCGCCACCGGTCGTACCGGAGTGAAGGTCGAGACCGCCCAGGCGTACGCCGGTCTGCTGAACGCTCAGCTGACCCCGGTCGTGCACGAGTACGGCAGCCTCGGCTGTTCCGGCGACCTCGCACCGCTCTCGCACGTTGCCCTCGCAGTCATGGGTGAAGGCAAGGTCCGCGACGCCGACGGCAACCTGCGCGACACCGCCGAGGCGATGGCCGAACACGGCCTCGAGCCGGTCGTCCTCGCCGAGAAGGAAGGCCTCGCGCTGATCAACGGCACCGACGGCATGCTCGGCATGCTGGTGCTCGCGCTCGCCGACCTCGACCGGCTGCTCAAGACGGCCGACATCGCCGCCGCGATGAGCGTGGAGGGTCAGCTCGCCACCGATCGCGTGTTCGCCGCAGACCTGCAAGCACTCCGCCCCCACCCCGGGCAGGGCGCTTCGGCCGCCAACCTGCGGGCCGTACTCAGCGACAGCGGGATCGTCGCAAGCCACCGCGGCCCTGACTGTAACCGCGTTCAGGACGCCTACTCACTCCGCTGTTCACCGCAGGTGCACGGCGCCGCCCGCGCCACGGCCACCCACGCCGCATCAGTCGCCGGCTACGAGCTGTCCGCCGCGATCGACAACCCGGTCGTACTACCCGACGGCCGCGTCGAGTCCAACGGCAACTTCCACGGCGCGCCCGTCGGCTACGTGCTCGACTTCCTCGCGATCGCGGTGGCCGACGTCGCCAGCATCAGCGAGCGACGGTCCGACCGCTTCCTCGATGTTGCCCGCAACCACGGTCTGAACGCCTTCCTGGCCGACGATCCCGGCGTCGACTCAGGGCACATGATCGCGCAGTACACGCAGGCCGCCATCGTGTCCGAGCTGAAGCGGCTCGCAGTACCGGCCAGCGTCGACTCGATCCCGAGCAGCGCGATGCAAGAGGACCACGTGTCGATGGGCTGGCACGCCGCCCGCAAGCTGCGCAAGAGCATCGACGGCCTGCAACGGGTTCTGGCGATCGAGATCCTCACGGCCGCACGGGCGCTGGACCTGCGTGCGCCGCTCGAGCCGTCGCCCGCGACGGCCGCAGTACGAAGCAAGCTGCGCGAGCACGTGCAGGGTCCGGGCACCGACCGGCATCTTGCTCCCGAGATCGAACACTCCGTCCAGCTTGTTGCTGACGGCACCTTCTTGTCCGCTGTCGAGGCCGTCACCGGCCCCCTGCTCTGAAAGGCTGGATCACACATGTCCGGACCACGTCCCGTTCGCGCTGCCCGCGGTACCACCCTCACCGCCCAGGGCTGGCAGCAGGAAGCCGCGCTGCGGATGCTGCAGAACAACCTCGACCCGGAGGTCGCCGAGCACCCCGACGAACTCGTCGTCTACGGCGGTACCGGCAAGGCCGCGCGGAACTGGAACTCCTTCGACGCGATGGTCAGAACGCTGACCACGCTGAAGAACGACGAGACCATGCTGGTGCAGTCGGGCAAGCCGGTCGGCGTCATGCAGACGCACGAGTGGGCGCCGCGGGTGCTGATCGCGAACTCCAACCTGGTCGGCGACTGGGCCAACTGGGAGGAGTTCCGCCGGCTCGAGGCGCTGGGCCTGACCATGTACGGCCAGATGACGGCCGGCTCTTGGATCTACATCGGTACCCAGGGCATCCTGCAGGGCACCTACGAGACGTTCGCCGCGGTCGCCGCGAAGAAGTTCGGCGGTACGTTGGCAGGCACCATCACGTTGACCGCCGGCCTCGGCGGCATGGGCGGCGCGCAGCCGCTGGCCGTCACGATGAACGACGGCGTCGCGATCTGCATCGACGTCGACGGCAGCCGGATCGATCGCCGGATCGAGCACCGCTATCTCGATGTCCGGGCCAAGGACCTGAGCGACGCGCTGCGGCTGGCCGAAGAGGCCAAGAAGGCGCGCAAGCCGCTCTCGATCGGTCTGCTGGGCAACGCCGCGGTGATCGTGCCGGAGCTGCTCGAGCTGGGCGCCCCGATCGACATCGTCACCGACCAGACGTCGGCGCACGACCCGCTGATGTACCTGCCGGTGGGCGTGGACTTCGACGACTGGGCGACCGCTCGCGAGAAGGACCCGGCCGGTTTCACCGAGCGGGCGCAGGCCTCGATGGCCCGGCACGTCGCGGCGATGGTCGGCTTCCAGGACGCGGGCGCCGAGGTGTTCGACTACGGCAACTCGATCCGGGACGAGGCGCGGAAGGCCGGGTACGAGCGGGCTTTCGAGTTCCCTGGCTTCGTACCGGCGTACATCCGGCCGTTGTTCTGCGAGGGCAAGGGCCCGTTCCGGTGGGCCGCTCTGTCCGGGAACCCCAAGGACATTCACAAGACCGACCAGGCGATCCTCGAGCTCTTCCCGGACAACGAGCACCTGACCCGGTGGATCAAGATGGCGCAGGAGCGGGTGGCCTTCCAGGGGCTGCCGGCCCGGATCTGCTGGCTCGGCCAGGGCGAGCGGGACAAGGCCGGCGTACGGTTCAACGACATGGTCGCGTCGGGTGAGCTGGAGGCGCCGATCGTGATCGGCCGCGACCACCTCGACACCGGCAGCGTCGCCTCGCCGTACCGGGAGACCGAAGGCATGCTGGACGGCTCGGACGCGATCGCCGACTGGCCGCTGCTGAACGCGATGGTCAACGTCGCCAGCGGCGCCTCCTGGGTCTCCATCCATCATGGCGGCGGCGTCGGGATGGGCCGCTCCATCCACGCCGGCCAGGTATCAGTTGCCGACGGCACCGACCTGGCCCGGCAGAAACTCGAGCGGGTACTGAGCAACGATCCCGCCATGGGTGTGATTCGGCATGTCGATGCCGGGTACGAACGAGCAGAAGAAGTAGCAGCCGAACGAGGCGTCAGGATCCCGATGCGGGAGAGCTGATCGCTGCACTGTGCGACCGAGGCAATCCATAGCGCTAAGGTGCACATTCTTGAGGGGCGAGATACCCGGGAATACCGTGTTCGCGGGCTCTCGTTCCCCTAGGATCGTTCGGGCGATCTCCGACGAGCGCGAAGGGGCGCCATGATCGAGTTCGAAGACGTCACCAAGCAGTATCCCGACGGCACCGTGGCCGTGGACAAGCTGAGCATGCGGATCCCGAGCAACGAGATCACCGTGTTCGTCGGACCTTCGGGCTGTGGCAAGACCACCTCGTTGCGGATGATCAACCGGACGATCGAGCGCAGCAGCGGGACGATCTCGATCGACGGCGAGGACATCAACGCCGGCGACCCGGTCACCCTGCGGCGCGGGATCGGGTACGTGATCCAGCATGCGGGGCTGTTCCCGCACAAGAAGGTCGTCGACAACGTCGCGACCGTGCCGCTGTTGCTGGGCTGGGACCGGAAGAAGGCCCGGGCCACGGCGATGGAGCTGCTGGAGCGGGTCGGCCTCGATCTCAAGCTGGCCGAGCGGTATCCGGCCCAGCTGTCCGGTGGCCAGCAGCAACGAGTGGGCGTTGCCCGCGCGCTCGCGGCCGATCCCAAGATCATGTTGATGGACGAGCCGTTCAGCGCCGTCGACCCGATCGTTCGGCACCAGCTGCAGGAGGAACTGCTCCGCCTGCAACGCGACATCGGCAAGACGATCGTGTTCGTCACGCACGACATCGACGAGGCGATCAAGCTCGGTGACAACGTCGCGGTGCTCCAGGTCGGCGGCAAGCTGGCCCAGTTCGCCCCGCCGTCGGAGCTGCTAGCCAACCCCGCGGACCCCTTCGTGGAGAGCTTCGTCGGTCAGGACCGCGGTTACCGGGCCCTTACGTTTCTGCAGATCAGCGAGCTCGAGTTCGGCCCGCTGCCGGCCGAGCTGGTACTCGACGAGGCCGGCCGCCCGACGGGCTGGCGCAACGGCGCCGCGGACCTGCTCCCGGTGGGCCCGGTGTTCACCAAGTCGGACTCGATGCGGGCCGCGCTCGACTCGTTGCTGACCTCGCCGACCCAGCAGGGCGTCTGCGTCGACGAGACCGGCAAGGCGATCGGCATCGTCGACCACAACATCCTCGCCGGAGCGCTGCGGTCATGACCTGGATCGGCGACAACCTCTCGCTGATCTGGGAGCAGCTCAGCGAGCACATCTACCTGGCGATCCTGCCGGTGATCTTCGGGCTGGTCATCGCGATCCCGCTCGGCTACGTGGCGACCCGGTTCTCCTGGCTGGCCAATCCGTTGATCGCGCTCGGCGGCGTGCTCTACTCGCTGCCCTCGATCGCGTTGTTCATCGTGCTGCCGGTGATCCTGGGGACCCGGGTACTGGACCGGATCAACATCATCATCGCGCTGACCATCTACGCGGTCTCGCTGCTGATCCGCAACGTGATCGACGGTCTGCGCTCGGTGCCACCAGAGGTCCGGCAGGCCGCGATCGCGGTCGGGTACGGCCCGGCCCGGCGGCTGCTGACGATCGACCTGCCGATCGCGGTCCCGGTGATCTTCGCTGGCCTGCGGGTCGTCACGGTCGCCAACATCTCGATGGTCAGCGTCGGCGCGGTGATCGGTATCGGCGGTCTCGGCGAGTTGTTCACACTGGGCTTCCAGAAGGACTTCCTCACCCCGGTCGTGGTCGGCGTGGTGCTGTCCCTGCTGCTCGCGCTGCTGGCCGACCTGCTGATCGTCACCCTGCAACGCGTGCTCACCCCCTGGGCCCGCATCGTCACTTCGGTGCAGGAGGCCTGAGATGCTCGAGTACCTCTTCGACTCGTACAACTGGTCCGGTCCGGAAGGCATCACCGCCCGGATCATCCAGCACATCTGGTACACCTTCGCCGCCCTCGGCCTGTCCGCGCTGATCGCGTTGCCGATCGGCCTGCGGATCGGGCACACCCGGCGTGGCGCGTTCCTGGCGATCAACACGGGCAACGCGGCCCGGGCACTGCCCAGCCTCGGACTGCTGATGATCGCGGTGCTGCTGACCAACCAGATCGGCTTCCTGCCCGTACTGATCGCGCTGGTCGCGCTCGGTATCCCACCGATCCTGACCTCGACGTACGCCGGGCTGTCCGGTGTCGATCCGGCCACGATCGACGCGGCGCGGGGGATGGGGATGACCGGCCGGGAGATCCTGACCAAAGTGGAGATCCCGATCGCGCTGCCGCTGATCATCTCCGGTCTGCGTGCGGCCACCCTGCAGATCGTCTCCACCGCGACCATCGCCGCGCTCGTCTCGCTCGGCGGGCTGGGCCGGTACGTCGTCGACGGGCTGAAGCTGCGCGACTTCCCGCAGATGTTCAGTGGCGCGCTGCTGGTGGCGCTGCTGGCGATCCTGCTCGACCTGCTGTTCGCGCTGGCCGGCCGGATCACCGTTTCCAAAGGTCTACGGGTCGACTGATGGCCGGAACCCATCCCTCGACACCGAACACCGGCGGCGTTCGCCGGTACCCATCGAAATCCTGGAGGCTCCCGTGTTGAGAAACACACTCATCCGTACTGCGATTGCCGGGGTCGCGGTCCTCGGTCTGGCTGCCTGTGGGGGTGGGGGCGATCCGCTGTCCAGCGGCGACGGGGGTACCTCACCCGCGCCGAGCGAGGTGAAGAGCATCACCGTCGGGTCGGCCGACTTCTCCGAGAGCCAGCTGCTGGCCGAGATCTACGGCCAGGCCCTCGCGGCCAAGGGCGTCGACGTGAAGTACCAGCAGAACATCGGCAACCGCGAGACCTACATGGCGGCCATCAAGGACGGCTCGGTGCACCTGCTTCCGGAGTACACCGGCGCGGCGCTGGACTACTTCAAGAAGGGCGCCACCGAGACCGAGGACGACGCGGCGTACAACGCGCTGAAGGCGGCGCTGCCGGCCGGCCTCGAGGTGCTGGACAAGTCGCCGGCCGCCGACGAGGACACCATCGTGGTCAACAAGGAGACCGCGGCCAAGTACAACCTGAAGTCGCTGTCGGACCTGAAGGCGCACTCCAAGGAGATGGTGGCCGGCGGCAGCTCGGAGTTCAAGGTCCGTGAGGCCGGGCTGAAGGGGCTGAAGGAGAAGTACGGCGTCGAGTTCAAGGAGTACAAGACGCTGGACGCCGGCGGCCCGCTGAGCACCAAGGCGCTGCAGACCAACCAGATCCAGCTGTCGAACTTCTTCACCACCCAGTCGGTGATCGCGGACAACGGCTGGGTCCAGCTGGAGGACCCGGAGAACATCCTGCCGCCGAACAACATCGTTCCGCTGATCCGGACCGACCACAACGGCGCCAACATCAGCGACGTGCTGAACAAGGTGTCGGCCAAGCTCACCACCGAGGCGCTGACCGAGCTGGTCAAGCGGATCGACGTCGGCAAGGAGGCCGCGAAGGCGGTCGCCACCGACTGGCTGAGCAAGAACCCGCTGTCCTGAAGTAACGCTGGGGGTCGCCGGGACAGGTTCCCGGCGACCCCTTGCCATGTCGTGATCGATGGAGGAGTGCGCGTGACCGAGTCGTTCGAGCAGCTGTGGGCCGACCTTGCCGCGATCGGCAAGGACCCCTCGACCGGCGGCTACCACCGCGGCGGCTGGACCCCGACCGAGCGGGAGGCGACCGCCTGGTTCCGCGACCAGTGCGCACAGCGCGGCCTGGCAATCGAATCCGACGGCATCGGCAACCTGGTCGCCTGGTGGGAACCCGGCGAAAGCGCCGCCGGAGCGGGGTCGGGCGGAGCGGGCTTCGGCGGGGGGCGGGGAGTCGGCGCCGCCCACGGGGCTCGGCTTCCGGGGGTGGTGACCGGCAGCCACCTCGACTCCGTCATCGACGGTGGGGCCTTCGACGGGCCGCTCGGGGTGGTGTCGGCGCTCTCGGCGGTCGATCGGCTGCGGGCTGAGGGATTCGTGCCGTCGGTGCCGATCGGCGTCGGTGCCTTCGTGGAGGAAGAGGGGTCACGCTTCGGGATGCCGTGTCTCGGGTCCCGGATCGCCACCGGGGTGCTGACGCCCGAGAAGGCATTCGCGCTGCAGGACCGCACGGGTGTCTCGCTGGCCGACGCGCTGAGGGACAACGGTGCCGACCTGGATCGCGTGGGGCCGTCGTCGTTGTTGTCGCGGATGGGGACGTTCGTCGAATTGCATGTGGAGCAAGGGCGGGCGCTGACTGCGCCGGTGGGTGTGGCGAGCTCGATCTGGCCGCACGGGCGGTTCCGGTTCACCTTCACCGGTGAGGCCAACCATGCCGGTACGACGCTGATGGAGGACCGGCACGACCCGATGCTGACGTATGCCATGACAGCCCTGGCGGCGAACAAGCAGGCGCGGCTGGCGGGTGCGCGGGCTACCTTCGGCAGGCTTGCTGTCGAGCCGAACGGGACCAACGCAGTACCGTCGCAGGTGACCGCGTGGCTGGATGCCCGGGCCGCATCGGCGGAGGTGCTGGAGTCGTTGCTGGCAGCAATCACCAGGCAGGCGACCGAACGGGCTGAGCGGGACGGGACCGCGGTCGAGATGGTGCCGGAGTCGGTCTCGCCGGTCGTGGATTTCCAGCCTGGGTTGCGGGATCGGCTGAGCGCAGTACTGGATGATGCGCCGGTGTTGCCGACGGGGGCCGGGCATGACGCCGGGGTGTTCTCCGATGCGGGGATCCCGACGGCGATGCTCTTCGTGCGGAACCCGACCGGCATCTCGCACTCGCCGGCCGAACATGCCGAGATGGACGACTGTCTGGCCGGGGTCGAGGCGCTGGCGACGGTGTTGAAAGAGCTTGCCCAGTGACTGCTTACTGGTGCGCACAAGCCTTGCTGCCAACGGGGCTCGCGTCGTCTGTGCTGGTTACCGTCGCTGACGGCCGGTTCACGTCGGTCGAGGTCGGAGCTGAGTCTGGTGATGCTGTACGGCTTGCTGGGTTGGTGATTCCGGGGCTGGCGAACTGTCACAGTCACGCCTTCCACCGGGCGCTGCGCGGTCGCACGCAGACCGAGCGCGGGACGTTCTGGACCTGGCGCGAGCAGATGTACTCCGTGGCGTCGGTGCTCACGCCGGACAGCTACTACCGGTTGGCGCGAGCGGTCTACGGCGAGATGGTGCTGGCCGGGATCACGTCGGTCGGGGAGTTTCACTATCTCCATCACGGACCGGGCGGGCAGCGGTACGACGAACCGAACGCGATGGGTGCTGCGTTGATCGCGGCGGCACAGGATGTCGGGCTGCGGATCGCCTTGCTGGACACGTGTTATGTGGCCGGGGGCATCGATCAGCCGCTGAATGACGTGCAGAAACGCTTCAGTGATGGGGATGCGGCGGGCTGGGCTGCTCGGGTCCGCGACCTGCGTGGGGCGGACGACGTGGTGATCGGAGCGGCGGCGCACTCGGTCCGTGGGGTGCCGGACGATCAGCTCACGGCCGTCGCCGATGCGTTGCCCAAGGCCCCTTTGCATGTGCATCTGTCCGAGCAGGTCGCGGAGAACCAGGCTTGCCTGGCAGCGTACGGGCGGACTCCTACGCAACTCCTGGACGAGTCCGGGTTCCTCGGGCCGCGGACGAGTGCGGTGCATGCGACGCACCTGACGCCGGTGGATATCGGGTTGCTCGGGAGTACCGGGACGTACTCGTGTTTCTGTCCGACGACCGAGCGGGATCTTGCCGACGGCATCGGTCCGTCGGTGGCATTGCGGGACGCGGGATCGCCGCTGACGTTGGGATCTGACAGTCACGCGGTGATCGATCTCTTCGAGGAGATGCGAGCCGTCGAGCTCGACGAGCGGCTGGCGTCGCAGGAGCGTGGGCACTGGACGGCGGCTGAGTTGCTCGCTGCTGGGACGGTGGCGGGGCATCGGTCGATCGGGTTCGGCGACGCCGGAGTGATCGAGGTCGGGGCCCGGGCGGATCTGGTCGCGTTGCGGCTGGACAGTGTGCGGACGGCGGGGACCGGTGGGTCGGTGGAGACCGCGGTCTTCGCCGCGTCGGCCGCCGATGTGACCGATGTGGTGGCCGGCGGCGTACAGGTTGTGGCTGAAGGCAATCATGTGAAGCTGGCGGTCGGTGCCGAACTGGCCGCCTCGATCGAGGCGGTGACGCGATGAGCTCCCTGCTGGTGACCGGGATCGGTTCGCTGGTGACCAACGACCCGGCGCACGGTGGGCCGCTCGGCGAACTGCACGACGCGGCGCTGGTGATCGAGGGCGGCAAGGTCGCCTGGGTCGGCTCGCGCCGGGCCGCGCCGGCGGCGGACAGCTCGACGGACTGCGGCGACCGTGCGGTCATTCCGGGCTTCGTCGACTCGCATTCGCACCTGGTCTTCGCCGGGGATCGTGCCGAGGAGTTCGCGGCGCGGATGAGCGGGCAGCCGTACAGCGCGGGTGGCATCCGTACGACGGTCGCCGCGACCCGTGCCGCCGCCGACGAGCAGTTGACGGCGAACGTCGGCCGCCTGGTCGCCGAGATGCGCCGGCAGGGGACGACGACGGTGGAGATCAAGTCGGGCTACGGGCTGACCGTCGGCGACGAGGCGCGCTCCTTGGCGATCGCCTCGGGCTTCACCGACGAGACGACGTACCTGGGTGCGCATGTGGTGGCGCCGGAGTTCGCCGACGATCCGGCCGGCTACGTCGACCTGGTCACCGGGCCGATGCTGACGGCCGCGGCCAAGCACGCCAAGTGGGTGGATGTCTTCGTCGAGCGAGGCGCCTTCGACGCCGACCAGGCCCGCGCCATCCTGCGAGCCGGCCAGGCGGCGGGGTTGTCGGCCCGTGTCCACGCCAATCAGTTGGGCGAGGGACCCGGCGTACAGGTCGCCTGCGAGGTCGGTGCCGCTGCCGCCGACCACTGCACCTACCTGACCGACGCAGACGTCGACGCCCTGGCCTCGGCCGGCGTCGTGGCCGGCCTCCTCCCAGCCATCGAGTTCTCCACTCGGTCGCCGTACCCGGACGCCCGACGCCTCCTGGCCGCCGGCGTGACGATCGCCCTGGCCACCGACTGCAACCCCGGCTCCGGCTACTCCTCCTCCATGCCCTTCTGCATCGCCCTGGCCGTCCGCGAAATGCACATGACCCCAGCCGAAGCCCTCTGGTCCGCCACCGCAGGCGGCGCCGCGGCGCTCCGGCGTACGGACGTCGGCCGCCTCACCGTTGGAGCACGGGCGGACCTCGCCGTCCTCGACGCCCCGTCGTACCTCCACCTCGCCTACCGGCCGGGGGTTCCGCTGGTGCATCGGACGTTCGTGGGTGGGCGGGAGGGATAGGGCCCAACCGCCACCCCATCAAACCCTCACCGCGGCGCCTCCCGTCAGCCGCACCGGCGTCACGACGGGGGTCGATTGATGGCTTGGCGGTTGTAGGGCCTTCGTGACCACGTCCACCACCCACCCCGGATCCAGCATCACGTCCTCCCAGGAGAACCGGATCAGCCGCCACCCCCGGATGGTCAGATTGGCGTGCCGCCGGCAGTCCCGGGTCAGGGCGCTCCGACTGCCATGGTGAGCGAAACTGTCAGCTTCCAAGGCGAGCTTCAGTCGCGGCTGTGCGAGATCGATCCGGGCCGAGAAGGTCTTGTCCCGTACCACCCACTGCGGGACGAACTCGTCGAAGCCGGCCTCGAGAAGCCTCGCCCGGAGGACGGACTCCAGCGGCGACTCTGCCCGGCCGTCGGCCGCCGCGGCCACCCGCCTCACCCGCGCGCTGCCCGGACCCGCGAGCCCGGCGGCCGCCGTCATGAGTCGGTCCCGCTGGATCGCACCCTTGCGAAGCGCGGAGTCGGCCACGCAGAGCCCGTCCGCGAAGGGCAGCGCGCGAGCGCAGTCGAGGACGGTCCGCAGCTTGGTGGTCCTTCCGTCGAAAGCGGGGACGTCGTCCGCCCAGTACAGGTCGCAAGCGAGGGTGCTCGCCCGTCGGTGTTGGCCTCGCGGGACCGTCACCTGTGCCGTGGTCGGCGCTTCGAGCACGTCGAATCCGTGCAGGACGGCCGCGCTCGAGTGCGACACGACCCCACCCTGGGCACGAGCGGCCGCGTCGGGGTCCCTGGCCGGTGGTAGCGCACACACCCCCTTGGCGATGCGCTGGATCGAGCCGGCCGCGAGAGCCTTCCGGATGGCGTCGCCGGACACCGAGGCCCGCAGCTCGGCGAAGGTGGCCAGGCCGTTCGCGGACCCGAGGACCTGGGCGACCGCCGTGGGGGAGACCACCATGGGGGAGATGGTGGCCGATTTCGGCCCGGGGCGTCGGGGGTTGTCCACAGGTCCGCGACCGCCAGCCCATCAAAGGAGCCCGGGTCGGGGCTCCGCAGGCGGGGGGAACGACCGGGGGACGTCGTTTGATGGGCTGGCGGTTGGAAAACCCGGTGCGAGCTCGCCAGCGACCCCTCACCCTGGAGGCATGTCCAAGCAGATGAAAGCCGAGGTTGCGCTGGGGTGGCGGTTGCGGTCCGCCTTTCGGTGGCAGACCGACGGCGGTACGTGAAGGAATTACGCCGACATCACCGGGTGGTGGCGTGATGCCGCGTTGCTGCGGGAGCTAGGGCCGGCGCTGGGGCGTTTGTACGAGACGGAGGCGACGGTCGTCTTGGGGCCGGTGTCTCGGGGGTCGCTGGTCGGGGCGCTCACGGCGGCCGCGCTCGGTGTCGGGTTTGTTGAGGTCCGGAAGAACGGTGGGCCGGCGCATGACAGCGATCGGTGGGTACTGCGGACTACCGGGCCGGACTATCGGGATCGGCATGTCGACTTCGGGTTCCGGCGTGAGTTGGTGCGGGCCGGGGACCGGGTGCTGATGGTCGACGACTGGGCCGATACCGGCGCGACCGCCCGGGTGGTGCGCCAGTTGGTCGATGACTGCGGCGCGCAGTGGATCGGCGCCGCGGTCATCGTGGACGGGTTGATGGACCCCCGTTTGCGCCATGACCTGCCGATCAGGGCACTGCTCGACGTACGGACCCTCTAGTCCGCCAGCTCCTTGGAGAGCATGGCGCTGGTCGTGCCGTTCGGGCGGCGGAGCTTGCCGACCTCGACGAAGCCGCGGGCGGCGTGGAAGGCCAGGGAGGGGGCGTCGGGCGGGTCGGACTGGACCCGCCCGACCAGGCGGTCGAAGGGCTTGGCGGCGCGTTCGACGGCCCGGTAGACCGAGGTGGCGATGCCGGTCCGGCGGTGCGCCTCGGCGACGACGATCCGGTCGAGGTGCAGGAAGCGGTCGGCGTAGGTGTTGACGAACCACTGGAAGTCGAGGGAGTCGTGGGCGGAGCCGGGCGCGAAGGTGAGGACGAAGGCGGCGATCTCGCCCTCGATCTCCACCACGGCGGCGTGGGCGGCGATCAGCCGGAGCCAGTCCAGCCGGTCGGGGCCCAGCGGGTCCGTCTGCTCGACGGCGGCGGCGTTCAGGGCGAGCACGGCCGGTTCGTCGGCTGACGTCATGGGGCGGAGTTTCACGAGCACACCTTCCCACGCGGAGACCCTTCCGCGGCAGGGGTCCGATCAGGGCCTTACCGGGCCCGAACCCTGAAATTCCGGGGCCGGGGTTGGGAATGGACCGGCAGTGGTGCAATGTTGAGCCAGGTGAACTCAAGTCTGCGGATCTGGACCTCCGGTCCGATTTGAATCCGGACAGGCCGGGAGGCAAACTTGAGTCTGTATCACTCAACTTCGTGGAGGTAACACACATGGCCCGCGCGGTCGGTATCGATCTCGGTACGACGAACTCCGTCATCGCCGTACTGGAAGGTGGCGAGCCCACCGTCATCCCCAACGCCGAGGGAGCGCGCACGACGCCCTCGGTCGTGGCCTTCGCCAAGAACGGCGAGGTCCTGGTCGGCGAGGTGGCCAAGCGCCAGGCCACCACGAACGTCGACCGCACCATCCGGTCCGTCAAGCGTCACATGGGCGAGGACTGGAACGTCTCGATCGACGGCAAGAAGTTCACCCCGCAGCAGATCAGCGCCTTCGTGCTGCAGAAGCTGAAGCGGGACGCCGAGGCGTACCTCGGGGAGCAGGTCACGGACGCGGTCATCACCGTGCCGGCCTACTTCTCCGACGCGCAGCGCCAGGCGACCAAGGAGGCCGGCGAGATCGCCGGTCTGAACGTGCACCGGATCGTCAACGAGCCCACCGCGGCCGCGCTGGCGTACGGCCTGGACAAGGGCACCGAGCAGACCATCCTGGTCTTCGACCTCGGTGGCGGCACCTTCGACGTCTCGCTGCTGGAGATCGGTGACGGCGTCTTCGAGGTGAAGGCCACCAGCGGTGACAACCACCTCGGTGGTGACGACTGGGACCAGCGGATCGTCCAGTGGCTGGTGACCCAGTTCAAGAACAAGAACGGCACCGACCTGTCCGGCGACAAGATGGCCATGCAGCGTCTGCAGGAGGCCGCTGAGAAGGCCAAGATCGAGCTGTCCAGCGCCGCCGAGACGAGCATCCACCTCCCGTACCTGAGCCTGACCGACTCCGGCCCGCTGCACCTGGAGGAGAAGCTCTCCCGGGCCGAGTTCCAGAAGCTCACCAACGACCTGCTCGAGCGCGCCCGCGCGCCGTTCAAGGCCGTCATCAAGGACGCCGGCGTGGACGTGTCGAAGGTCGACCACGTCATCCTCGTCGGTGGCTCCACCCGGATGCCCGCGGTGGCCGAGCTGGTCAAGGAACTGACCGGTGGCAAGGACCCGAACAAGGGCGTCAACCCGGACGAGGTCGTCGCCGTCGGCGCCAGCCTGCAGGCCGGTGTGCTGAAGGGTGAGGTCAAGGACGTCCTGCTGCTCGACGTGACCCCGCTGAGCCTGGGCATCGAGACCAAGGGCGGCGTCTTCACCAAGATCATCGAGCGGAACACGACGATCCCGACCAAGGGCTCGGAGATCTTCACCACCGCCGAGGACAACCAGCCGTCGGTGATGATCCAGGTCTACCAGGGCGAGCGCGAGATGGCCCGCGACAACAAGTCGCTCGGCAACTTCGAGCTGACCGGCCTGCCGCCGGCGCCGCGCAACGTGCCGCAGATCGAGGTCACCTTCGACATCGACGCGAACGGCATCGTGCACGTCAACGCCAAGGACCTGGCCACCGGCAAGGAGCAGCGGATGACGGTGACCGGTGGCTCCGCGCTGCCGAAGACCGACATCGACCAGATGGTCCGCGACGCCGAGCAGTACGCCGAGGAGGACCGCAAGCGCCGCGAGGCGGTCGAGTCCCGCAACCAGGCGGAGGGCTTGGTCTACCAGACCGAGAAGTTCCTGCAGGAGAACGAGGACAAGATCCCCGACGACGTCAAGACCGAGGTCAAGGACGGCGTCGCGGAGCTGAAGAAGGCGCTCGAGGGCACCGACGACGACGCGATCAAGGCGGCGTCGGAGAAGCTCGCCCAGTCCAGCCAGAAGATGGGTGCCGCGATGTACGCGAACGCCCAGGCCGCCGGTGGATCGGACGACAACGCGTCGGCCGCCGACGACAGCTCGAGCAACGACGACGACGGTGTCGTCGACGCCGAGATCGTCGACGACGAGCGTCCGCAGGACAAGAAGCCTGAGGACGACAAGTGACCGATCGCGACCCAGGCAGCGAGTTCGGCGACGGTGAACCCGTCGTCCGGGACAAGCGCCGGATCGACCCGGAGACGGGCAACCTGCGGGAGCCGGCTGAGCAATCAGCCGCCCCCGCGGGTGGCGCGGCAGCAGGGATGCCCGGTACGCCGGGCGCCCAGCCGCCGCGTGATCCGTCCGACCTGATCGCCGGACCGTCCGCCCAGGAGGCCCTGTTGACCGAGGCGCTCGCCGAGCGTACGGCCGACCTGCAGCGACTGCAGGCGGAGTACGTGAACTACAAGCGCCGGGTCGACCGGGACCGGGAGACGAACCGCGAGCTGGTCATCGGGTCGGTGCTGACCGAGCTGCTGCAGACCCTGGACGACATCGGCCGGGCCCGCGAGGCGGGTGAGCTCGAAGGCGCCTTCAAGGCGGTCGCCGAGTCGGTCGAGCGTGTCACCGAGAAGCTGGGGCTGACCAAGTTCGGCGAGGTCGGGGACACCTTCGACCCGCGGATCCACGAGGCCCTGCTGCACAACTATTCCGACGAGGTCGACGGTCCGACCGCGACGCTGGTGATGCAACCGGGGTACCGCCTCGGCGAGCGGATCCTGCGCGCGGCCCGGGTCGCGGTCTCCGAACCGACCGAGCAGCTCCCGGCCGAGCAGGCCGATGCTGACGAGGCCGACAAGCCAACGGAGTAAGGGATTCTCCCCGAGGAGGTGGGGCGTCGATGAGTACGAAAGACTGGTTGGAGAAGGACTTCTACAAGGTTCTCGGCGTCTCCAAGACGGCTGAGCAGGACGAGATCAAGAAGTCCTACCGCAAGCTGGCGCGCAAGTACCACCCGGACTCCAACGCCGGGGACGCGTCGGCCGAGGCCAAGTTCAAGGAGGTCTCCGAGGCGTACGACGTCGTCGGGGACGCCAAGAAGCGCAAGGAGTACGACGAGGCCCGCCGGCTGTTCGGCAGTGGTGGCTTCCGGATGCCGGGCAGTGGCGGGGCGCAGGGTGGACAGGGATTCGGCTTCGACGTCGGCGACCTGTTCAACCGGGGCGGACAGGCCAGTGGCGGTGGCGGCGGTCTCGGCGACATCCTCGGCGGCATGTTCGGTGGTGGTGGCCGCACGACGACCACCACCTCGACGGCCCGCCCGCGGCGTGGCGCCGACATCGAGACCGAGGCGACGATCGAGTTCGCCGAGGCCGTCAACGGTGTCACCGTCGCACTCCGGATGACCAGCGACGAGCCCTGCAAGACGTGCCGCGGCACCGGGGCGAAGTACGGCACGGTGCCGAAGGTCTGCCTGAAGTGCGAAGGCACGGGCATGCAGACATCGGTCCAGGGTGGCGTCTTCGCGATGACCGAGCCGTGCACCGAGTGCAAGGGTCGCGGCCTGGTCGTCGACCAGCCCTGCGAGACCTGCCACGGCTCCGGCCGCGGCCAGTCGAGCAAGACCATGCAGGTCCGCATCCCCGCGGGCGTGCAGGACGGTCAGCGGATCCGGCTCAAGGGCAAGGGCGCCGCAGGCGAGCGTGGGGGACCCGCAGGGGATCTCTACGTGAGCGTGCACGTCAAGCCACACCGGATCTTCGGCCGGCAGGGTGAGCACCTGACCCTGGCGGTGCCGGTGAGCTTCACCGAGGCCGCGCTGGGCGCCGAGATCAAGGTTCCGACGCTCGACGGCCTGCCGGTCACGGTCCGGATCCCTGCTGGTACGGCGAACGGCAGCAAGTTGCGTGTTCGCGGCAAGGGCTCGGTCCGCCGGGACGGGTCGAAGGGCGACCTGTTGCTGACCATCGAGGTGCAGGTGCCGCACGAGTTGACCGACGAGCAGCGCATGAAGCTGCAGGAGTTCAACACCGCGTCGGCACAACCGGATCTGCGCGCCGGGTTGTTCGGGAGTTCCTGATGGGCATCCCGTTCAACCAGGTGCCGACCTGGGACGACCGCACCCCGATCTACGTGATCTCGGTGGCCGCGCAGTTGGCCGGCATGCACCCGCAGACGCTGCGGCAGTACGACCGGCTCGGGCTCGTGACGCCGAGCCGGGCGAGTGGGCGCGGGCGGCGCTACTCGGCGTACGACGTGGCCAAGCTGCGGTACGTGCAGCACTTGTCGCAGGAGGAGGGGGTGAACCTGGCGGGGATCCGGCACATCCTCGACCTCCAGTCGGAGGTGGAGGGCCTGCGCTACCGGGTGAACCAGCTCCTCGCCGAGGTCCAGCGCGGCGTCGGCGTCTCCCGCCAGCAGACCCAGCGCAGCCGGGTCTTCTCGGCGGGACCGGCCGGCGACGTGATCGCCATGGGCCGCCAGCAGACCAGCACCCGCTGGATCCGCACCCAGCCCCTCGAGCTGGGCCAACGCTGACCCTCTCCGGGAGCCTCCGCAACGAGGCTCCCGGAGGGAGCAGCCAAACGTCCGGCAGCCCCACACGGGGCTTCCGGCGACAGACTTCCGGGCGCTTCTACCCCCGCGGGGCGCCCGGCTTCGGCCGGTGGCTTCTTCCCCCAGAAGCTGCCGGCGCCCGGAGACACCCGATCCCCTCAGGTGTTCTCCGGCCCCCGCCGGAGTCCGTCTCTCCCCCCGAGACGACTCCGGCCGCGGCCGGCGGCTGTCCTCCCCCAGACGGCCCCGGCCCGAGCCCCCGGACCCGGGACCCAGGTCCGGGGGCTTCCTCATACTCCGTTAACGAACACCGCCTACGCTGGCTGGGTGACGCTCACCTTGCAGACCGACCGGTTGCTGATCCGGGACTGGGAAGAAGACGATGCCGACGCCGCGCTGGAGATCTACGGCTCGGCCGATGTGGCTCAGTGGTTGTCGCCGGCGATCGACAAGGTCACCGATGTCGCCACGATGCGAGTCATCCTGCAGGCCTGGATCGAGGCCCAGCCGAACTTCGTCGTACCGGCCGGCCGCTGGGCGGTGACCCGCAAGGACGACGGCGAGGTGGTCGGCGGGCTGCTGATCCGGCTGCTCCCGCCGTACGAGGAGGACCTGGAGATCGGCTGGCAGCTGCGGCCGAGCGCCTGGGGCAACGGGTACGCCAGCGAGGCGAGCCGGGCGCTGATGACGTGGGCGTTCGACGAGGGCGCGACCGACGAGCTGTACGCGGTGGCTCGGCCGAACAACAAGCGCGCCATCGCGACCGCCAAACGGCTCGGGATGGAGTGGGTCGGCGAGACCGACAAGTACTACGACCTGAACCTGCAGGTCTACCGGATCCGGGCTTCCGAGTTCAAAGACTGACGAGAGGGCGGTCCCTGCACAAGGGACCGCCCTTCGCCGTCACCGGGTCAGCCCGTACGCCTTGGTGATCGTCTGCTGCAGCCGGCCGCCCGCGGCGTCGGTCGCGTCGAGCCTGAGGTCGACCGTGCCACCGGCGTGCGCGACAGGATGGTTGCTCGCGGCAACGTAACTGCCGGTTGGCGTTTTCGTCACGAGTACCGGTGTCCAGGTCTTGCCGTCGTAGGACTGCCACACCCTCACCCGGGTGAACGCAGCCGTCGGGGCGCCGGTCTGCTGGCGGAGGTTCAGCGTCATCTTCACCGCCGTGCCGACCCGCACCTGGCCGAAGGCGTTCGCCTGCGGCAGGTTGAGGTCCGCGAGCACGAGCGGCATCGCCTCCGCGGCACCTCCGCGCGACCTGAAGTCCCAGATCGACTGGACCCGGGGCGAGTACTTCGTCCACGTCCGCCTGGCGTCCAGGGTCAGCCGGTAGCTGCCCGGGGCCTCCGGTACCGGCCCATTGATGACCAGCTCATCCGCCTTCACCAGCGTCTTGCCGTCACGCTGCAGGGCCACCGCATAGGTTCCGTCCGGTATGCCACCCGGCTCTTCGTAGTGATCCGATCCCTGGGTGAAGCCCGCGAGACCGATCACCAGATTGCCGCCGGTTCGCTTGATCCCGGCGTCGGACGGCCACTTCGACGTCTTGGCCGGGAGACCCGAGTTGATCACCGGGCTGCCCCATCGGATCGACCGGCTCTCGCCTGCGCGGTAGCGATGTACGCCACTGCGCCAGAAGGCGGAGTTGTCGCCTTCAGCGGATTCGATTCGCTGCTCCCATTCACCGGCGGTCACATAGGCGATCCGATTGACCGGTCCGACCCCGAGCGGCCGGGTGTCGAGCCCGTGCGCCTCGCCCAGCGGGGTGTACCCCACCCGGGTCTCCGCCAGGCGTGTGGCCTTGGTCTGCGCGCCGTACGTCTCCCGGATCCGCGCCAGCTCGTCGACCTTGGCGGCATACCGGGGATCGGCTGGGATCCGGTCCGGCCAGGCCTTCAGGAGGTCGTAGACGATCGGGGAGGAGATGGTTCCGTCGAGGCGGACCACCTGGCCGGGCTTCTTGGCCAGCAGGTCGGCGACGGCGCGCGACGTACGGAGTACCGGAATCTTCACGCCCGTGGTGGTCAGCGCCGTCGGGTTGGTCGACAGTCCTGGCTCTGACGGGTTGTAGAACAGGACACCGGCGGCCTTGGCCTGTTGGGCTTCCAGCGCGAGCGCGTCCAGATCCGCGTCCTCCGGATCGGCGGCGATCAGCGCCAGCTTCCCGGCCGCGTGAGCCAGCTCTTTTACGACGACCAACTGCTTGCTTCCGGCAACCCGCGGCCCGCCCGGCAGTTCGCCGACCGGCAGGCTCGCGCGGCCGAGGAAGAGCTTGTACGCCGGTGTTTCCAGCCGCGTCCCGGCGCTGAACTCCAGCTTGCCGACCGATACCGGCCCTGTCGGTACTGCGAGAGTCCGCACCGGACCGCCACTGCTCGACACCTCCTCGAACCCACTCAGCTTCCCGAACCGGTCGAGCCGGTAGTACGCGAGCGTCGTCCGCCCGGCCGGCGGCTGGATCCTGCTGTCCAGCGAGACGCCCGCATCCACCGCCTTGCGGGCATCGAGCGTCAACTGCGTCGTCTTGGCGACCTTGACCTGCGGCAACGCGACGACGGTGAACGTGTCCGGCGCGGAGTCCGTCGCGGGCTGGAAGAAGGTGGACGAGACCGAGTACGTCCCTGGCGCGATCCGCATCCTGGCGATGCCGTTGAACATCTCCGGCCCGCCCAGACCGTCGAACGTGTCGACCAGCCCGCCATCGGGTCTGGTGACGAAGAGCAACTCGCCGTCGGCCGGCTTGCCGTTGCTGTAGTAGCCGTGCACCGTCACGTCGTACATCTCCGGCTCGAGGAACCACCCGTACGTCGTGACGAGCGGATCGCCCGTCGCCGGAGTCGCGATCACCCGCCCGGTGTGCCGCCCGACCTTGCCCTCGCCGGAATCGGTCGTCACCGTGACAGAGGCCTTGCCGCCGGCCGGTACTACGACCTGCGTCGCGCTCAACCTCGGAGGCTTTGCGGTGTCGCCTGCGTCGAGCGGGGTGGTCAGCTTGAGCGTCACGGCTGTCTTGGTCGAGTTCTGGTAGGTGAGGACTCGGCTGACGGGCTTGGGTGTCGGGTGTGGCCAGAGGGTGGTGCCGAACTCGAGCTCGCCGGTCTCGACGGTGACGCTGTTGTCCGTGGCCTGGTCGGCGTCCACGCGTCCGGCGCCTTCGTTGTCGACGGGGCCTTTGGGGAGCGGGTCGGCCGTGGAGATCAGGCGGGCTTTGAGGCGGGTGGCGTTCCAGTCCTTGTGCTGTTGGGCTAGGAGGGCGGCCGTGCCGGCGACGTGGGGTGAGGCCATCGAAGTACCGGTCAGGGAGGTGTAGTACTGGTCGACGGGAGAGCCGATGTCCGCGCCTGCTGCGAGCGGCGCCACGATGTCGGTGCCTGGGGCGCTGATGTCGGGCTTGGTCGCGCGGTCGGCGCGCGGGCCGTGGCAGGAGGTCTCCTCGAGTTCGCCGTTGCGCATCAGGTTGGCGACGGTCAGAGCCCGGGCGGCGGCGCCTGGTGCGGCGATCTGGTTCTTGCCTTCGCAGTTGCCGGCCGAGACGACGAAGAGGGCGCCGGACTTCTTGCTCAGCGCGTCGAGCGTGCGGGAGACCGGGTCGGTGCCGTTGCTCTCGTCCTGGGTCCCGAGGCTCATGTTGACGATGTCGGCGCCTTGCGCGACGGCCCATTCCATCCCGGCGATGATGGTCGACTCGCTGCCGTCGCCACCGTCGTCGAGGACTTTCCCGTTCAGGAGTGTGGCATCCGGTGCGACGCCGCGGTACTTGCCCTTGGATGCCGCGCCGCTACCGGCGATCGTGCCGGCGACGTGGGTGCCGTGGCCGTAGTGGTCGGTCACGTTGTCCGCGGCGGAGAAGTTCTTGGCCTTGAGGACTTTGCCGCGCAGGTCCGAGTGGGTTGCGTCGATGCCGGTGTCCAACACGGCAACCTTCACCCCCTTGCCGGTCAGCCCACGCTTCCACGCAGCCGGTACGCCGATCTGCGGCACACTCCAGTCGAGCGCCGCCGTCACCTTCCGATCCAACGAAACCCGGCGAACAGCACTCGTCCCGTCAACCGACTTCCAGAAGTCCCGAGCCGACCCTCTGCGCACCTTCTCCGCCCGAGCACCGAGCGAGGGCAACAACGTGCCTGCCCGCCGTGCCTTGGCCTGATCCCCGCTGTACTCCACGATCACCGGAATCGACGCCGACTTGCTGTCATCCCCCAACTCAGCCAGCAACGTCGTCACATCGAACAACCGCCGATCCAACCGCCCAGAAGCAATCGCTTCCCGAGCACCGGCTGGCACAGCAAACAAATGCCCACCCGCAGAACTAACCGACCCACTGCCCGCCCCCGGCAGAAACCTCACCCGTTCGGGCACCCCCGCCCGGACCTCCACGTCTACCCGATCGCCCGTAACCAAAGTCAACTGCCGATGCACACCCCCCGCCTGCGTCCCCACCTCCCACCCACCGGGCGGATCAGAGAGCGGGCCGGCAGCGGTGCGCTGAGCGGTGCCTGCTGTTGCGCCTGCGGCGGCGCCAACGCCTGCGGTCAGCAGTGCGGCGGACAGCAGCGCCGCCATCGGTTTGGTTGATCGCATGTGGAACTCCCCCGAGTTGTTGAGGGCGGGTGGGTCCCGCCTTCAGGACTGACGTTGGGGGATGGGGGTTGGTTCGTCTACTGGGAATCGGGGGCGGAAGGTGCCTGAAAGGGCAGCGGTTGCGAGGAAGGCAAGGGCTAGGACGGCGTAGCTGTCGCCTAGGAGTTGTTCTGGCCAGGACCAGTGGCGGCCTTCGGGGTCCAGGAGTTGGTGAGGGCCGATGGCGAAGACGATTGTTGCTGTGAGCATCCACCAGTGGCGGGTGCAGAGGAAGTATAGGGCCGCGGGGACTATCCAGACCCAGTGGTGGGACCAGCTGACGGGGGAGGAGAGTAGGCCCCAGGTGGCTATTGCGAGGAGGGCTAGGACGTCGTCGCCTGAGGTGCGGGCTCGACGGGCGACTACGGCGGCCAGTACGCCGGTTGCCGCGACCAGCCCGAACCATAGGAGTGAGCGAAGTACCCCGTCCGCCATCACGCGGCTCAGGAGCGCCTGGTAGTTCTGGTTGAAGGCGTAGGTTGCGCCGCCGATCCGGTCCGGGTCGAGTAGGACGCCGAACCAGTACTTCGCGGAGTCGGTCGGGGCGAGGGCGAATCCGAGCACGCCGACGCCGACGAAGGTCGCCATCGCGATGGCCGCCTCGCGGTACTGGCGGCGTACCAGGAAATAGACGACGAAGACGGCCGGCGTGAGCTTGATCGCCGCCGCGAGGCCGACGAGCGCGCCGCGGGGCCAGCGGGTCTGGGGCAGCAGGCAGTCCAGCGCCACCAGCGCCATCAGCATGAGGTTGATCTGGCCGAAGCCGATCGTCGACCGGATCGGCTCGAAGGCGAACGCCGCGACGGTAGCCGCCAAACCGAGGGTGATGGTGTGCTTGTTCCACCCCCGGAGCCGGTAGGCGATCACCAGCATGGTCGCTGTCAGGCCGGCCGCGCTGCCAACGCACATCGCCAGGTCGGCCAGCGGCATCGGCAGCAGATGCAACGGGACGAAGAGCACAGCTGCGATCGGCGGATAGGTGAAGGGGAGCGCGACCCAGGGGACGAGCTGCCCGAATCCTTCCGAGTAGAGGCTGATGTCGTGCAGGTACGCGTAGCCGCCGGTCCGGTAGACATTCAGATCGACGTTGCCCGACCAGCTGAAGTAGAGCAACGGGGTGAGGATGACGGCCAGCACCAGGAGTTGCAGGCGCCGGCGCAGCAGGCCGTCGTACAGCGTCCTCATACGAGCTCTTTCTGGTTGGACGTGGTGAGCAGACCCGTTACCAGCAAGGCGATTGCGGCGATCGCGTACGAGTTGCCGACCAGCGCCTGCGGGAAGGTGTGGTGGAACTCCTGGTCATGCGCCCACGGCGCCAACCACGGCAGTCCGATCAAGAACACGACGGTCCAGGCGCCAGCGAACACCCTCATCGCCGTACTACGAGCAGCCCACGACCACACCATGGCGACGGCCGGGAGGGCCCAGACCCAGTGGTTCGACCAGGAGATCGGCGAGACGAGCAACCCGGTGAATCCGGTCGCCACCACCGCGTCCAGCGGCCGGCCGGCGGCGTACAGGCGACGGGCGATCAGCAGTCCGGCGGTACCGATGATCATTGCACCGAGCAACCAAAGTGGAGCGGTCATGGTCGAGCCCTGGGTGATCCGGGCGATCGCGCCACGGATCGACTGGTTGCTGATGTAGTGCGCTGGGCCCGGGCGGCCCGGGTCGAAGATGTAGCGGGTCCAGAAGTCCACTGTCGGGCCGGGCATCACCAGGTAGCCGAGCAGCAGGGTGCCGGCGGTAGCGGCTGTGGCGACGGCTGCCTCACGGAAGCGCTTGGTGACCAGCAGGAACACGATGAAGATGCCGGGCGTCAACTTGATGCCGGTGGCAACGCCGACCAGTACGCCGCGGAACCGCCGCGGCGTGTAGCCGAGCAGATCGACCAGCAGCAGGGCCAGTAGGACCAGGTTGATCTGCCCCATCCCGAAGGTCGACCGCACCGGCTCGAGCAGCAGGCCCAGTGCCGCGAAGCTCAGCCCGGCGACGAGGGCGCGGTCCCGGGACCAGAGCGGCCGGACCGTACGGACGGTGACGAAGGCGATCGTCAGCAGCGAGACGGCCGACAGCATGGTCATCAGCAGCCGGGCGAAGTGCTCGCCGATCGCCAGCGGAACCATGATCATCGCCGCGAACGGTGGATACGTGAAGCCGAGGCCCATCCCCGGGTACTTGTGGTGGATCGTGTAGATGTCCTCGCCGTCGGCGAAGCCCTTGGCTGCCGCGTAGTACACGCGCAGGTCGGACATCGACGACGACGGGGGCCAGAGCGCCACACAGAGGGCGACGACGGCGATCGCCGCCAAGGCGAAGTAGGGCAGCAGATTCCGGGTCTTCACCGGCTCGAGAACGGGACTTGTGGTCATGTTCTCGAGCCTCGCGGCCGGACCCCACCCGCCACATCGCCGTCAAGAGCCTTCCTTGCTCACTGCAACGGATGACCGATCGCAACAGACCATCACTCCAAAGAGTGACGGCGCAGCCCCCTGTCAAGTCGCAGAATGAACAGGTGAGTGGACCCTCCCTGCCCTCGATCCGGCGATTCCTGACCGACCCGGCCAACCGGCTCTGGCTGGACGGGCTGCTGGCGGGCGCCCTGGTCGCGGCGATGGTCTACGACATCACCGCGAACCGGAGCCAGGGGACGCACTGGGCCTGGGCCGGAGCCCGGCCCGAGCTGCTGCTCTTCGCTTGCGCTGCTCCCGCGTCGCTGACCCTGCGCCGAGTGGCCCCGGAGATCCCCAGCGTGATCCTCGGCTTCACCGGCCTGCTCATCTATCCGGTGACTCAGACCCACTGGGTGCTGACGCCTGCCCTCGCGGTGGCGCTCTACTCGCTCGGCGTCTGGCGCTCCTGGCCACGATCGCTGGCGGTGGCGGCAAGCGGTCTCGTCGCCCTTCCGGTGGTGGGCCGGCTGGTCGCGGGCAGGCCGATCGCCCGGCTGGTCACCGACGTCGGCAGTGTCGAAGGAGACGAGCCGTGGGCGCTCAGGGCGTGGCCGGTCTGGTTGTCGGCGCTGATGCTCGCCGTCTGGGCAGTGGGTCTGCTGGTGCGGATGGGCCGGGAGAACCGGCTGGCCGCGGTCCGGGAGTCCGAGCTGCTCAAGCAGAACCAGGAACACGAGCAGGTCCAGGTACTCCTGGAAGGCCGGTCACAGATCGCGCGTGACCTGCACGATGTGGTCGCCCATCACGTGAACCTGATCGTGATCCAGGCCGAGACCGGGCCTGACCTGGTCCAGCGTGAGCAAGGCGACGTACTGCAGGGGTTCCAGCGCATCGGCGACGCCGGCCGCAAGGCGTTGGGGGAGCTGGACCGGATGCTGTCGGCGCTGCGCGACGCGCACGGCGTACCGGATCCGTCGCTCACGCCCCAGCCGGGTCTGAAGGAACTGCGGGCGTTGACCGACGGTCTGTCCGAGCAGGGCCTGCCCGTCTCCTTGGAGATGCACGGTGAGACCGACCGGGTCCCCGACGGCGCGCAGCTCACGGCGTACCGGCTGGTGCAGGAGGCGCTGACCAATGTGGTCAAGCACGCGCGGGCGTGCGCCGTACAGGTGCTGGTCGAGGTGAGCGCCACCGGTATCGGGGTGCGGATCACCGATGACGGGCAGGGCTTCGATCCGGACAGCCCGGCCGACGGCCGGCACGGCCTGGTCGGGATGGGCGAACGGGTTCGGGTCCACGGCGGCACTCTCACGATCAACTCCCACCCAGGCATCGGTACGACGATCAGCGCCCTGCTCCCGTACTCCGAAGAACAGGCGAACGGATGAACACCCGGCTCAGAGCCTTCCTGGCGAGCACCCAGTTCGACATCGCGCTGGCGGTGATCGGCCTGGCGATCACGCAGGTGCAGCTGATCAAGGTGAATGGGGGATGGACCCACGCGTCGCTGGCGGTTCAGCTGTTCATGGCGGTCGCTCCGGCGCTGATCGCCATTCGGCGGGTCGATCCGGTGCTGGCATCGGTGGGGCTGCTGATCGGTACTTTTTGCTCGGTGGTGGTCGGGGACATCGACTTCGTCATCCTGGCCGGAACCGCGCTCGCCCTTTGGTCGTTGGCCTCGCGATGCCGACTCGTCACGGCGCTGGTGGCCGGGGCAGTGATCACCGCCTTGCCGATCGGGGCCAAGGTCAGCTGGCCCTTCATCGCGAACTGGCTGTTTCCGGCGATCTACGACGGTGCGGTTGACTACTCCAGCCTGCCGGACGCCTCGGATTCCTATCCGGGGGGCTACAGCCGGATCCTGTCGATGGAGTGGCCGGTCTGGCTCTCGGCCGCGCTCTTCGCGGTGTGCGTGCTGGGCGTGGTCTACCGGCTCGTCCGTCAGCGCGTGGTGGTCGAGCGAGGTGCCCGGGGACGCCTCGATGACCTCCGTGCCTTCGTACCTGCCACGGTCGCTCTCGATGCGGTCCTGGCCATGGCGGCGGCGTCCCTGATCCTGCTCGACCTCGGCAGGGACCTTGGCAAAGGGCTGTGGTGGAGCGCGCCCGGCTGGATGACTTACGGCATCGCGTTCTCGGCTCTGACGCTGGTACTTCGGCGTAAGTGGCCGGTCGTGCCAGTGGTGGTGCTCGCGATCGGCGCCCTGCTGGCGTACTGGCAGACGTCGTTCAGCTGGAGCATCGTCGGGGCGCTCGCGGTCGCCCTGTACTCGCTGGCCTCCAACCGACGGCTTCGGCTGTCGTTGCCCGTGGCAACCGCTGTGCTGGGGGCGCTGCCGGTCGTCGCCGAGCTGATCCGGTACTCGCAGATGAAGCTCGTCTTCCCCAAGCTGAAGGGGTATCTGGACTGGGACGGCTTCACCGGCCGGGAGCGGAACTTCCCGTACGAGATCATGGTCGATCACCAGTGGCCGGTCTTGCTGTCGGCCGCGTTGGCGCTGGCTGTCGCTGCCGGCGTACTGGCCAGGCTCTATCGGCGGAACCGGGCAGCCGCGGCGCGTGAGGCCGAGCTGGAGCGGCGGAGCGAGGAGCAGGATGCGGCGCAGGTCGTGCTCACCGAGCGGTCGAACATCGCGCGGGATCTCCATGACGTGGTGGCGCACGCGGTCAACCTGATGGTGATCCAGGCGGAGACCGGGCCGGATCTGTTGCGGCGTGGGGATCGGGACGTGCTGGAGGGGTTCCAGCGGATCGGCGACACCGGGCGGCGGGCACTCGGCGAGTTGGACCGGTTGTTGTCGGCGTTGCGGGATGCTGACGGGGTGCCGGATCCACAGCTGGCGCCGCAGCCCGGGCTGGCGGAGCTCAGGCAGCTGGTGCGGGACGTGTCGCATGACCGGCTCGCGGTCGAGTTGGAGCTGGACGGTGATCCCGAGGTGCCGCCGGTGGGGCACCAGCTCACGGCGTACCGGCTGGTGCAGGAAGCGTTGACCAATGTGGCCAAGCATGCCGAGGCGACGGGAGCGAAGGTGGCGGTGAAGATCAGCACCGAGGGGATTGCCGTCACGGTGACGGACGACGGGCGTGGGTTCGATCTCGCGGCGGCGCGCAAGGGCAGCCGCCATGGGCTCCCCGGTATGCGCGAGCGGGTCCGCATCCACCATGGGACCCTCGACATCCACACGTCTCCAGGCGCCGGTACCACCGTCGAAGCCTGGCTCCCGGTCGCCGCGAAGGCGGAGGTGGGTCGGTGAGCGACGGGGGTGCGCCGATCAAGGTGATGGTGGTGGACGACCAGGATCTGGTGCGGGACGGGATCGCGATGATCCTGGACGGTCAGCCGGATATCGAGGTGGTGGCGCAGGCCGTCGACGGCGCGGACGCGATCCGCAAGGCGGCCGCGGTGCTCGACCTCGGCGTCGTACTGATGGACGTCCGTATGCCCGTGATGGACGGCATCGAGGCGACCCGCCGCCTGGCCGCCACGGTGAACGCGCCACGAGTCCTGATCCTGACCACCTTCGACCTCGACGAGTACGTGTACGACGCGCTGCGGGCCGGCGCCAGCGGCTTCCTGCTCAAGCGCTCGTCCCGCGACGAGCTGATCAACGCCGTCCGGGTGATCGCGGCCGGCGACGCGCTGCTCGCGCCACCGGTGACCCGCCGCCTGATCGACCGCTTCGCCGACAACAGCCTCGACCCGTCCGTCGCCGCGCGGCTCGACGTGCTCACCGCCCGCGAACGCGAGGTCCTCATCTTGGTTGCCAAGGGCAACTCCAACGCGGAGATCGCGGCCGGACTGCACCTGACCGAACACACGGTCAAGACCCACGTCAGCCGGATGCTCGCGAAGACCGGCCTGCGCGACCGGGTCCAGGCCGTCATCCTCGCCTACGACGCCGGCCTGGTGACGGCGGGCCAACGGTGAATGTCAGGCGTTGACGGCCGGGGCAAAACTCCGGAAAGATAACTGCGACGCCGCTGCAGCCAGCGCACCCCGTGAAGAACGAGGATCGCATGCGAAAGCTAGCCGCAGTACCTGCACTTGCCCTGTCCGCCGCCCTCCTGACAGCACCGGCAACCGCGCACGCCACGACCAGCGCCGCCACCTACTACGTCGACTCGTCCGCCGGCAGCGACTCAGCCGCCGGCACCAGTACTGCGACCGCCTGGCGCAGTCTGGCCAAGGTCAACGGATTCGCCTTCCAGCCCGGCGACCAGATCAACTTCAAGCGGGGCGGGTCCTGGACCGGCACCCTCACCCTGTCGCGATCGGGGACCGCCGCGAGCCCGATCGTCGTCGGCGCCTACGGCAGCGGCAACCTGCCGGTCGTCGGCGGCCCGGTCACCGACTGCGTGAAGATCACCGGCTCGTACTGGTTCGTCGGCGACCTGCGCGCGAGCAACTGCGAGTGGGCCGGCTTCGAGCTGTTCGGCGACCACATCGTGATGGACACCGTCCAGGCCGACGCCAACGCCGCCGGGATCTCGATCGTCGACGGCTCGGACGGCAACATCGTCCGGTGGAGCACGATCAAGGACAACACCAAGATGAGCGTGCTGACACCGAAGGACGTGGACCCCGACGACGACGCCGGGGCGTTCGGCTTCCTGGTGCACGGCAACGACAACCTGATCAGCCGCAACGTGATCGCCGGCCAGTACGCGTTCAGCTACGACTACGGCTTCGACGGGGCCGCGGTCGAGATCTTCAACGGCAACGACAACCGGATCGAGTACAACACCACCGCCGACAACGAGACCTTCACCGAGCTCGGCCGCAACGGCACCGGCAAGACCGCGGACGGCAACGTGTTCGGCTACAACAGCGTCACCTCCACCAAGGCACAAGGCGGCTTCCTGGTCACCCGCGGCGCGGCCAGCGACATCGGCCCGGTGCGTGGCACGGTGGCCCGGAACAACTCCGTCTACCTGCCCAACGGCGACGGCTTCAGCTGCGACGAGGGCTGTGGCGCGGGGATCCTCAAGCTGAGCGGCAACATCATCAAGGTCGGCAAGAAGGTCGGGTACGAGGACGCGTTCGACACCGGCAATCCGGCCGACAGCGCGGACGAGGACCGCGGTGTCTACTCCGGAAACCAGTACCAGTTCACGCTCGGTCCGAACTCGGTGAAGGCGGACCCGCTCTTCACCAGCGCCACCAACTTGCGCCCCAAGGCGGGCAGCCCGGCCATCGGACGCGGTGAGAGTTCCGACTTCGCGTTCGACCTCGCGGGCAAGCCCTTGGCCGGTATCGAGCACTTGGACGCCGGCGCCTACCAGTCCTGAAGAAAGTCGAGGGGGTGGTTTCAGCCACCCCCTCGACCGGCTACTTCAGCCCGTAGGCCTTGGTGATCTGCTGCTCCAGCTTGCCGCCGGCCGAGTCGCCGACGCTCAGTCGCAGCGACGGCGCCTTGCCTGCCTGAGCGGCTGGGTGCGTCACGGTCGTCCGGTACTTGCGGTCAGCAACCTTCGTCAGCGGCAGCGTGGTCCAGTGCGTACCGTCGTACGACAACTCCAGCTTCGCCTCGGTGAATTTCGCCTTCGAGCTGGAGCCGGCCTGGTGCCGCAGGCCGAGGGTGATCGTCGTCGGCTTGCCCACCTTGACCTGGTTGAGGTCGTCCGCCTGCGGCACATCGACATCCGCCAGCACGAGCGGCATCACCTCCTCGTCGCTACCGCTCGACCTGAACGACCAGACCGACTTCACCTGCGTCGAGTACAGCCAGAACGCCGCCTCCCGCTTGGCGTCGAGGCTGATCTTGTACTCCGCCGCGTCCGCGGGCACCTCAGCCCAGAGCCCCGGCTGGTCGGAGGAGGCGACCTCCTCGCCGTTGCGCTGGAGCGTGGTCGCGAACTCGCCGAGCCCGCCGAACGTGTCGCCGAACTCGAACGGCCCGCGCCGGAACGGGCTGAGGGAGACGCCCAGACCGTTGTCGGCCCTGCTCACGAAGGCGTACGGCGTCGTCGCCGCGGGCAGGCCGCTGTTCTCCACCGGCGCGATCCAGCGCTCGGTGGTGTGAGTCCCGGCCCGGTAGGTCCTGTCGGGTGTCTGGACTCCGGCGCCGTCGCCGTTGTTGTTGACGACGAGACTGCTGTTCCACTTGAGGCCGTTGGCGAGCACGTACGACGTACGGCGTACCGGTGTGGGCATGACCGGGAGCAGCCAGCTGCCGAATCCGCCGCCCAGCGGGGTGGTCGACGTGCGGATCTCCGACGTCTCGGTGCCCGCGACGTGCGCGCCGAAGATGTCGTCGACCCGGGCCAGCTGGTTCGGCTTCAGGACGAGCTGGGCGCCTGCCGGGACCTGATTCGCCCAGGCTTTCGCGTAGTCGTAGACGACCGGGGTCGCGGTCACGCCGGTGAGTTTGATGGACACCGGCCCCTTCTTCAGCCGGTCGATCAGTTGCTGGGCCTCCACGCGCGACGTGCGAGCGGCCGGGATCGTCGCTACGGGGCCGTCGCCGGTCGCCCAGTAGGCGAAGACACCGTCGATGCCTGGGTAGTCCGGGTTGTAGAGCAGCGTCGCGGCGGCGCCGGCATCCTCGGCCAGCTTCACCAGCACGCCGTTCCAGCGCGGGTCGGTGTCGGTCGACTTGATCAGGACGAGTTTGCCCTTGGCGCCGGCCAGCTCACCCGGGTTCGCCGCGCCACCGTCGTACAGGTCCAGGGTTTTGGTGCCGGTGA
Organism: Kribbella ginsengisoli; assembly: GCF_039537185.1. Classification (NCBI taxonomy): domain Bacteria; kingdom Bacillati; phylum Actinomycetota; class Actinomycetes; order Propionibacteriales; family Kribbellaceae; genus Kribbella; species Kribbella ginsengisoli. The sequence goes on from NZ_BAABAA010000020.1 coordinate 33,129, forward strand.
AGCGCGGGCCGACGTAGAAGTCGAGGGCGGTGATCGCCTTGCCGCCAACGACTTTGGCCCGGTACGGCGGAACCTCCAGCCGGCCGCCGGTCGAGAACTCACTCCGGCCGATCGTCGCCTTCGCCGTCGGAGTCACCGCGAGGAGGCGGGGCGCGCCGGTGAACGAGATGCCGTTGCCGCCAGCGAGGTTGCCGTCGGAACCGTTGCGCAGGTAGGAGAGTCCGGCCTCCCGGAAAGTCAGGTCCGGGCGGCCCTGTGCCCTGGTCTGGACGGGCTTCGTCTTGCGCGCGTCGAGCGTGACGGTGGTGTCCTTGGTGACGGTCGTTTCCGGGCCGACGACCAGGTCGAACCGCTGCAGGCCGGTCTCGGGCCACGGACCGATGAAGGTGCTCGTCACCTCGTACTTGCTCGGTGGCACCCGGACCGTGACCGTGCCGTCCTGCATCGCGACGCCGAACGGGCCGAAGTCGATCGGTTCGCCGTCGAGCCGGGCGATGTTCAGCAACGTGTTGGCCGGGCTCCCGTCGTGGTTGATGCCCTTGATGGTGAGGTCGTAGAGCTCGGGCTCGGCGTACCAGCCGATGGTCGTCACGATCGGGTCCGCGCCGGCCGCGGTCGCTGTGACCCGACCCGAGAAAGTGCCCGTGCCGGCCGCCGCGCGATCGGCGGTGACGGTCACCTTCGCGTCACCACCCGCCGGTACTACGAGTTGGCTCGCGCTGAGCTTCGGGGCCGCCTTGGCCGGGTCGAGGTCGGCGGCGAGGTCGAGTGTGACCGGAGAACTGCCGGGGTTGTGGTACGTCAGCTCGTGGCTGACCGGGTCGCTCGCGGGGTAGGGCCAGCGCAGTACGCCGAGCTCCAGCTCGCCCGTGCCGACCGTGACGCTGTCGTCGGTGGCCTGGTCGGCGTCGACGCGGCCGGCGCCTTGCTCGTCGACCCGGCTGCCGGGCTGCGGGTCGGCCGTCGAGATCAGGCGGGCCTTGAGTCGCGCGGCCTTCCAGGTCGGGTGGGCCTGCGCGACGAGAGCTGCCGTGCCGGCGACGTGAGGGCTGGCCATCGACGTACCGGACAGTGTTGTGTAGTTGTCGTCGACCGGGTCACCGAGGCTGGTACCGGCGGCGCGTGCCGCGACGATGCCGGTGCCTGGTGCGGAAATCTCCGGCTTGAGGGCGCCGTCGCCCTTGCGCGGGCCGCGGCAGGACGAATCGTTCAGCTCGCCCGTGCGAGTCAGGTTGCCGACGGCGAGGGCGTCGTCGGCGGCGGCCGGTGTGCTGACCGTGAACGGTTGCGGCCAGAAGCAGTTGCCTGCGGCGATGACGAAGAGGGCGCCGGTGGATCGGCTCATCTGGTTGACGGCCTGGGACAGGTCGTCGGTGCCGTCGCTGGCATCGCCGCCGAGGCTCATGTTGACGACGGATGCGCCCTGGGCAGTGGCCCACTCCATACCGGCGATGATGTCGGAGAAGTCGCCGTTCCCGTCGTCGTCCAGGACCTTGCCGACGAGCAGGCTGGCTTCGGGGGCGACGCCCTTGTACTTCCCGCCGGATGCAGCGCCATTGCCGGCGGTGATGCTGGCGACGTGGGTGCCGTGGCCGTTGTGGTCGACCGCGTCCGGCGTACGGGTGAAGTTCCTGGCCTCGGCGATCCGGCCGGCCACGTCCGGATGGGTCGGGTCGATGCCGGTGTCGAGGATCGCGACCTTCACCCCCTTGCCGGTCAGGCCGCGTTGCCAGGCGGCGGGGGCGCCGATCTGGGGGGACGCTCTGGTCGAGGTTGGCGGTGACCTTGCGGTCCAGCGAGATGTGCTGGACGGTGCCGGCGACCCGGTCGGACTTGCCCGGGGTGAGGGAGCGCCAGAAGTCGGCGGCCTTGGTCTTGGTGATCGCGGCGGCGTTGGCGCCGAGGCTGGTGAGTGCGCGGGTTCTGGCTGAGCCGGGGATCGCGGCCTTCGCCTTGGTGAGGGCGGCGGGTCCGGAGTACCGGATGATGACGGGCATCGTCTTGCTGTGCGCGTCGTCGCGGTGCTCGGCGATCAGGGTGGTGACGTCGAACAAGGTGCGGTCGAGGCGACCGGCCACGACGTCGGCGGAGGCTGCGGAGGGTACGACGTACGTGTGGCCGTTGGAGTAGCTGGTGACGGCTGAGTCGGAGCGGCTGCCGCTGACCGGCTCGAAGACGATCTCGTCCGGCTTGCCGGGGCGGGTGGTGACCCGGACGCGGTCGCCGGTGATCAGGGTCACGGTGGCGCTCGCCTGTTGCTTGGCGGGGTGGCTGGGCTTGGCGGGCTGGCTGGGTGGCGCTGATTCGGCGGGCAGGGGTGCCGCGGAGAGCAGGAGCGCGGCCCCCAGCAAGGGCGGGATCCAGCGATGGCTGGGCAAGACGGACCTCCAGTGGGCAGAAGCTGCGTTCTGTGAGGAAGACCCGACTGAGCGTCCGGTGGTTCTCGTTTCGAGGTTCCTCGAAGGGTCGGGCGGCCCGGGAGTTCCCTGAGTTTTCCCCAGGATTCGACAGAGTTGAGCGGAATGGACTCAAGTTTGGATAAGTTGTCTCTAGTAGGACCTGTAACTGAGCTTTGAAAGGCTGGAACCAGATGGACGTTCAGCGGTTGACGACGCTGGCCCGGGAAACCCTGTCGGTCGCGATCCGTCAGACGTCTGCGGCCGGCAACCCGACCGTGGAACCGATTCACCTGCTGTCGGCACTGCTCGCGCAGCCCGAGGGGACCACTGTCGGTCTGCTCGAGGCCGCCGGCGGTGACCTCGACGCGGTACGCCGCCGCACGGCGGAGGCGATGAGCCGCTTGCCCAAGGCGAGCGGTGGCAGCATGCAGGCGCCGAGCCTGTCGCCGAAGACGAGCGACGTGCTCAACCAGGCTGAGCAGCGGGCGCTGGGGCTGGGGGACGAGTTCGTCTCCACCGAGCACCTGCTGATCTCGCTGGCCACCGTCGAAGGGGTCGCGCAGACCGCGCTGGGCGTGACTGCGGATGCCTTGCTGCAGGCGTTCGACAAGATGCGCGGCAACCGGCGGATCACCTCGCCGGAGGCCGAGGGCACGACGAAGACGCTGGAGAAGTACGGCGTCGACCTGACCGAGCGGGCTCGCGACGGCAAGCTCGACCCGGTGATCGGGCGCGACTCGGAGATCCGGCGCGTGGTGCAGGTGCTGTCCCGGCGTACGAAGAACAACCCGGTGCTGATCGGTGAGCCCGGCGTCGGCAAGACGGCCGTGGTCGAGGGACTGGCCCAGCGCATCGTCGCGGGTGACGTTCCCGAATCGCTGCGCGGGCGGCGGTTGATCAGCCTGGATCTGGGGGCGATGGTCGCCGGAGCGAAGTACCGGGGTGAGTTCGAGGAGCGGCTGAAGGCCGTGCTGACCGAGATCAAGGAGTCGGACGGCCAGGTCATCACGTTCATCGACGAGCTGCACACGGTCGTCGGCGCGGGCGCGTCCGGCGAGGGCGCGATGGACGCCGGCAACATGCTGAAGCCGATGCTGGCGCGCGGTGAGCTGCGGATGATCGGCGCCACCACGCTGGACGAGTACCGGACCCGGATCGAGAAGGACCCGGCGCTGGAGCGACGGTTCCAGCAGGTGTTCGTGGGTGAGCCGTCGGTCGAGGACTCGATCGCGATCCTGCGCGGGCTGAAGGAGCGGTACGAGGCGCACCACAAGGTCGCCATCTCCGACTCCGCGCTGGTGGCCGCGGCGACGCTGTCCAACCGGTACATCACCGGCCGGCAGCTGCCCGACAAGGCGATCGACCTGGTCGACGAGGCTGCTTCCCGGCTGCGGATGGAGATCGACTCGTCGCCGGTCGAGATCGACTCGCTGCGGCGTACCGTCGATCGGTTGAAGATGGAGGAGCTCGCGCTGTCGCGCGAGGAGGACGCTTCGTCGCAGGACCGGCTGGCCCGGCTGCGTGCGGACCTCGCGGATCGCGAGGAGGAGCTGCGTGCGCTCGAGGCTCGCTGGGAGAAGGAGAAGTCCGGGCTGAACCGGGTCGGCGAGATCAAGGAGCGGATCGACGAGCTCCGCGGTCAGGCCGAGCGGGCTCAGCGTGACGGCGAGCTGGCGCGTGCCTCCGAGATTCTGTACGGCGAGATTCCCGAGCTGACCAAGGAGCTGGAGGCGGCCGCCGCGGAGCCTGAGGTTCTGGACGGGCCGGACGCGATGGTCAACGAGGAGGTCGGGCCGACCGAGATCGCCGAGGTGATCGCGATGTGGACCGGCATCCCGACCGGCCGGCTGCTCGAGGGCGAGACCGGCAAGCTGCTCCGGATGGAGGACGAGCTCGGCCGGCGGCTGATCGGCCAGCGTGAGGCGGTCAAGGCCGTCAGCGACGCTGTGCGGCGGGCGCGGGCGGGCATCTCCGACCCGGACCGGCCGACGGGGTCGTTCCTGTTCCTCGGGCCGACGGGTGTCGGTAAGACGGAGCTGGCGAAGGCGCTGGCGGACTTCCTCTTCGACGACGAGCGCGCGATGGTGCGGATCGACATGTCGGAGTACGGGGAGAAGCACAGCGTGTCGCGGCTGGTCGGCGCACCGCCTGGTTATGTCGGGTACGAGGAAGGCGGCCAGCTGACCGAGGCGGTCCGGCGGCGTCCGTACTCCGTGATCCTGCTCGACGAGGTGGAGAAGGCGCATCCCGAGGTCTTCGACATCCTGCTGCAGGTGCTCGACGACGGGCGGCTGACCGACGGCCAGGGCCGGACGGTCGACTTCCGCAACGTCATCCTGGTGCTGACCAGCAACCTGGGGTCGGCGTACCTGGCGGACATGTCGATCGAGGACTCGGTCAAGCGCGACCAGGTGATGAACGTGGTCCGGCAGGCGTTCAAGCCGGAGTTCATCAACCGGCTCGACGAGATCGTCCTGTTCGACGCGCTCGGCTCGGAGGAACTGACCAAGATCGTCGGCCTCCAGATCGTCGCCCTGCAGAAGCGGCTGTCCGACCGGCGGATCACGTTGGACGTCGGCGAGGACGCGATGGAATGGCTGGCCATGACCGGCTACGACCCGGTCTACGGTGCTCGTCCTCTCCGCCGCCTGGTCCAATCAGCCATCGGCGACGAACTGGCCCGAGGCCTGCTCTCCGGCACCATCCGAGACGGCGACACAGTCCACGTCCGCCTCAGCGAGGCCAAGGACACCCTGGAGGTCACCGCCGCCTGACCTCCGCCCGAAACCACCCCGTGCCTGTTGGGTGCGGGGTGGTTTTGGCTTTGTCTGCGAGGATCAAGGGGTGAGCGATCAGTACGGCGGTGACGATCGGCCGGGCCCCTACCAAGGCGCCTTCGGCTCGCCCGGCCAGCAACCGCCCTTTGGCGGACAGCCCGGTTCCGGTCCCGGCCCTGGCCCGTACGGCGGGGCCTTCGGCCAGAACCCGTACTCCTCGGTCCCCGGGCGGGAGGCGGTACCGCCGAAGCAGGTGAAGATCGCCGCTGCGATCTCCCTGGCCCTCGGCGTACTCTGCGTCCTCCTCGGCCTCTTCATGCTCACCTCAGCCGGCACCGAGATCGCCAAAACCCTCACCGGCGACCCGTCGGCCAAAGGCGTAGTAGTCGCCGCCGTCCTGATCAGCAGCGCCCTCTACCTGCTCCCAGCCTTCTTCCTCCGCCACCGCCGCCGCTGGGCCCGCACCCTGCTGATCGTGGTCGCCGCCCTGGGCATAGCTGGCGGCCTCACCGCCCTACCAGCATCGATCCTCGGCGTAGCCCTCCACGCCACCCTGCTCTACCTGATGCTCCAAGAACCCACCAAGCGCTGGTTCCAAGGCCCCCGCTGATGGAAATCTGGATCAACCCGGCTTGCTCCAAATGCCAAGCCGCCACCACCGCTCTAGACGAAGCCGGCGCCACGTACACAGTCCGCCGCTACCTGGACGACCCACCCACGGCAGAAGAACTAGAAGCAGTCCTAACCCGCCTGAACCTAGCTCCCTGGCACGTAGCTCGTATGAACGAACCAGCCGCCAAAGCCGTCGCCGCCCTGCCCAAGGACGAGGCTCACCGCCCCCATTGGATCGCCGCCCTGATCGCCAACCCGATCCTGATCCAACGCCCCATCCTCACCACAGACGACGGCACCACAGCCATAGCCCGGGACCCAGAAACCCTCACCCGTCTCCTAGGTCCCTAACGCGCGAAAGCTGGGCCCCACCGTCCGGAGGGAATCCCAGCCTCACTTCCCACCAAGGAACCCGTGGCGAGCTGCCACAACCCTTGCACACAAGGCGATCGCGCACCAAGCCACCGGCGAATCTGCCCCACCCTGCCCCAGTCAGCACACAAGGCCGGGTCCACTCCTCCGAGCGGTGGACCCAGCCTTGTGTGCCGCGAGCACCAGAGCCCGTCGTCCGGCGGGAGTCTGGCTTCACTTCTCCGCAAGGAGCCCTAGGGAGCTGGCAACAGCCTTACACACAAGGCGAATCGCCTGCCACCCATCCAAGCGATCTGCCCCGATCTGCCCGACTCCAACGGCCAGAAAGCCGCAAGGGCTGGGTCCGCCCCTCCCGAGGGGTGCCCAGCCCTTGCCGACCGCGACCACCAGGGCCCACCGTCCGGAGGGAATCCTGGCTTCACTTCTCCACGAGGAGCCCCCGGGAGCTAGGTAAAGCCTTACATACAAGGCGATCGGTGTGCCATCGAGTAAGACGATCTGCCCCAAGGCTGCCCCATCCTGCCCACCGAGTGGCTCCCCCCAACGTCGGCTCAGACACTGCATCATCCCCAGATGCTCAGCAACCATTCGCCTGCTTCCGCTCTCTCCGCCTGGATCGACGAGTCGATCATCGTCGGCAAGGATCATCCGGGTGCCTACGCTCTAGCGTCGGTGATCACCGACGTATCCGCCGTGGATGACCTTCGCGATACCTTCCGGGCCTTGAGAGAAAAGAAGGTCGTCCGTCTCCACTGGGTTGCCGAATCGACGAAGCGACGCGACCTGATCACTCACACCATCGCCGAGTTGGACCTCGTCTCGGTCGTGGCCCTTGGTAAACCCGTTCACCGGCAAAAGCAGGAGCGCGCCCGACGATGCTGTATGGAATGCGTGCTGCATGAGCTTGAGGGCTACGGCGTCACTAGTGCCCGGCTCGAATCGCGCGCGCCCGCGCAGGATCGGCACGATGTGAGGCTGGTCGACAGTGCGCGAGAGAAGGGACTGATCTCGCGCGACTTGCTGGTCGACTTCGCTCGGCCGACTCATGAACCGATGCTCTGGTTGCCTGACGCGGTCGCCGGTGCGGTGACAGCAGCAGAGTTGGGAGAGCCGCGATGGCTACTCATGCTCTCCGAGTCGATTGACATTCGGCAGGTGAAGGTGCGCTAGAAGCGCGAAAGCTGGGCCCCTTCATCCGGAGGGAATCCCAGCTTCACTTCTCCACATGGAGCCCAAGGGAGCTGAGACAAGTCTTGCACAGGGGTGAGTGGGGTGTCACGTTTATTGGTGGGGCAGGTTGGGGCAGATCAGAGTTTGGTTAGGCGGGATAGGGCTTCCTCGAGGACTTCGGGTTTTTTGCAGAAGGCCCAGCGGACCAGGGGGCGGCCGGCTTCGGTGTTGTCGTAGAAGACTTGCGTCGGGATGGCTACTACGCCGGTGCGTTCGGGGAGCATGCGGCAGAACTCGATGCCGTCGGTGTGGCCGAGGGGGCGGATGTCGGTGGTGACGAAGTACGTTCCTTGCGGCCGGTGGACGCCGAAGCCCAGTGATTGCAGGCCGTCGCAGAGCAGGTCGCGCTTGGCTTGCATGGTCGAGCGCAGGGTGTCGAAGTAGTCGTTGCCGAGGGCAAGCGCTCCGGCGACGGCCGGCTGGAACGGGGCGCCGGAGACGTAGGTGAGGAACTGCTTGGCGGTGTTCACGGCGGTGACCACTTCCGGCGTACCGGTGACCCAGCCGATCTTCCAGCCGGTGACCGAGAAGGTCTTGCCCGCGCTGCCGATCGAGATGGTGCGGTCGGCCATTCCGTCGTACGCCGTGAGCGGCCGGTGCTGCAATCCGTCGAAGACCAGGTGCTCGTAGACCTCGTCGGTGATGACGACCAGGTCGTGCTCGACCGCGATCGACGCGATGCCGCGCAACTCGGTGTCGTCGAGGACCGTACCGGTCGGGTTGTGCGGCGAGTTGATCAGCAGCACCTTGGTACGCGGGGTGACCGCGGCCCGGAGTTCGTCGAGATCGAGCCGGAAGTCGGGTGCTCGCAAGGTGACCGGTACGCGACGTCCGCCGGCCATCGCGATGCAGGCGGCGTACGAGTCGTAGTACGGCTCGAGTGCGATCACCTCGTCGCCTGGCTCGACGTACGCGAGCAACGCGGCCGCAATCGCCTCGGTCGCCCCGGTGGTGACGAGCACCTGCGTATCCGGGTCATACTTCAGCCCGTAGAACCGCGACTGATGCTCCACGATCGCCTGCCGCAACGCCGGAATCCCACGTCCCGGCGGGTATTGGTTCGCCCCGCCGCGGATAGCAGCGATCGCATCCTCCAGCAACGAATCCGGCCCGTCGGTATCCGGAAACCCCTGCCCCAGATTGACCGACCCAGTCCGCACCGCCAACGCCGACATCTCCGCGAAGATCGTCGTCCCCAGCCCCTGCAACCGCCCAGCCTGTCCACGCATGTCTCTGACCCTAACCCGGCCCACCGGCTCTCGGCGGAAGCATCCGCACGGCGGGCTACGGCTCGTCGATGGGGACTTCGGGGTTGACCATTCGGGTCAGCCAGGCTCGGGCTGCGGCTCGGTCGGTGGGGGTTAGGGCGGACTCGAGGTTTTCTTCTACGGCTCGGACTTTGGGGGTTGCTTCGGCTAGGCGGGAGTGGCCGGATTCGGTCAGGTAGATCTGGTGGGTGCGGCGGTCTGCCGGGTTGGGGCGGCGTTCCAGGAGGCCGGAGCGTTCCATGCCGGTGATCAGCTCGTTGGCTGATTGGCGGGCGGTGCCTACCTTGCGGCCTACCTCGGCGATGGTTTGGCCGGGGTTTTCGCGGAGGACGAGCAGGGTGCCGTACTGCTGGACGGAGAGGTCGTGCTCGGCCAGGGCGACGGCTACGGCGGAGCGCATGCTCAGCCAGGCGTGGCGGACCAGGAAGGTGACGCACATGCCTTCATCGACAGACTCCATGTCGCCATTCTGCCGCGCGCACCGCGGCCACCGAGAGTTCGCCCGAAGAGATTGACAGGTTCCTGTCGAGTCATGCAGACTCGATCACGTCAGGACCCTGTCAATTGTAGGAGCCACCGTGCATCCTGTCGATCCTCGGCGGCAACGCCGGATTCTCTCGATTCTTGTTGTGTCCGCGATCCTGATCTGGATCGATTCGACCGTGCTCGGCATCGCGCTGGAGCGGCTCGCCGATCCGGTCGACGGGCTCGGCGCCACCCCGGGGCAGCTGCAGTGGGCGCTCGGGATCTACTCCCTCTTCTTCGCCACCGCGCTCTTCGCGGCCGGTGCGCTCGGCGACCGCTTCGGTCATCGGACCGTGCTGATGTCCGGTATGGCCGTGTTCGGCGCCTCATCGGCGTGGGCTGCCTGGGCCGACGGCCCCGTCTCGCTGATCCTCGCCCGCGCGTTGATGGGCATCGGTGGCGCGATGATCATGCCAACCTCGATGGCCATCATCGGCTGGGTCTTCCCGCCCGAACGCCGGGCCGGCGCGATCGCCGCCTGGTCCGCGTCCGCCGGCATCGGGGTCGCCGTGGGGCCGGTGCTCGGCGGGCTGCTGATCGACCACTTCTGGTGGGGCTCGGTCTTCCTGATCAACCTGCCGATCGTCGCCGCCGGCCTGGTCGGCGCCGCGCTCGTCGTACCGAATCCGCGCAGCCCGCAGCGTCGCCGGTTCGACCCGCTCGGCCTCGGGTTGTCGACGTTCGGGCTGCTCGGGGTGACGTACGGGCTGATCGAAGGCGGTCAGAGTGGCGGCTGGGGTCGCTGGCAGGTCTGGGGCAGCATCGCGGCCGGCGTACTGCTGATCACGGCTTTCCTGTACTCCGAACTGAAGGAAGCCCACCCGAGCTTCGACCCCCGCCTGTTCCGCAATCGGCAGTTCGCCGCGGGCAATGTGGGGATGGCTACCCTCTTCCTCACGATCACCGGGCAGAGCTTCTACCTCACCTTCTATTTGCAAGGCGCTCGCGGATTGACGGCTCTGCATGCCGGCCTGCTCTCCCTGCCGGGCGCGACAGGCGTCGTCATCGGATCGGCTCTGGGTGCCCGGCTGGCGCGGCGGTTCAGCGTCGCCGCGGTCTCCGGTACGGCGCTAGCCGTCTTCGCCGGATGCCACGCGCTCAACCTGACCTTCTCGGTCGGCACCTCGCTGATTTGGTTCTGCTTCGTCGGTGGTGTGGCCGGGATCGCGATCGGTACTGCGGTAGCGCCCACCAGCGCCGCCATCCTGTCGACCCTCCCGATGGAACGGATCGGCGCGGGGTCGGCCGTCAACAACGCGATTCGCCAAGTCGGCAGCGTGCTCGGGATCGCGGTCCTCGGCACGATCGTGTCGAACGTCTACCAGCATTCGATCGCCCCGTCGCTGGCCGGACTGCCGGACGCCGCCCGTGAGGCCGCATCTGGGTCGGCCGAAGCGACCCGGCGTACGGCGGCAGCAATCGGTCGCCCCGAGCTGGTAGGCCAGGCGAACGACTCATTCATCCACTCGATGCACGTCGCGGCGTTGTCAGCCGCCGGGTTCGCGCTCTTCGGCGCGATCGCATTGATCCTCGCCTTCCGCGCAAAGACAACGTCGGCTCAGGCGCCTGCGGCGCCTGACCCGGCGGAGGTAGAAGGAGCGGCCGCAGCTGTGGTGGGGGTGACCGTGGAGCGAGCCGGATAGGCACCAGGGCTGCGTGGGCTGGATGACAGGCCGGCCGGCCCGCAGTGGCGGGCTGGTCGGGCGTGCGGTGGGGGTGAGGGCGGGCCCACCCCCACGGTGATGGGCTAGTTCCAGGGGCTGGGGGCTGGCGGGGGGACTACTGGTGGGCGGTCTTCGCAGTGGCCGGGGGCGCCGGCGTCGGTGGTCCAGTTGCCGTCGTTGCCGGTGCCTAGGCGGACGTCGAACTCGGGAGTGCCGGTGAAGTGGAAGGTGCCGCAGTTGTTGACGAACGGGGCGCCGACGTTGCGGGCGTCGACGTTGTCGAAGGTGGCCCAGCCGCCGACCCGGGCGTTCACCACGTTGGTGCCGGTGCCGTCGACCTTGATGTTGCGGAAGGCAACGTTCGTCAAGGTGTAGTCGTCCTTGACCGGCCAGTCGACGACGAACATGAAGGCGTTGTACGTCGAGTCGAGGAAGGAGCTGTCCGTGACCTCGATCTTGCCCGACATGTTCGACTGCAACGCGTAGAGCCAGATCGCGCCCAGCCCGAGATCCCAGTTGAGATCCCGCGGCCCGCCACGCACCGTCGTGTTGCGAGCGAACGACAGCGTCCCCTCGAACGGCGTCGATCCGAACCGCGACCCGGCATGCAGCGTGCTGCCCTCACGAATCGGGTCGGCGACGAGGTTGTCGGTCACCGCGTTGTCGCGACCACCGTAGATCGCGATGTTGTTGGCCAGTACCGGCGTCTGCACCGTGTTGTGGTCATAGACGTTGTCGTGGTTGACCAGCCCGGCCGCGTTCGCCTCAGACCACATCGCCAGCCCGTCGTCACCGCTGTTCCGGACGAAGTTGTTGGTGGCCCGCACGTTCGAGACACCCAGATGCAGGTTCATCCCGTCCGCGACGGCGTCGGTGATGATGTTGTTGCGGATCAGCAGACCGCTCATCGGCCCGTCGAGCCAGATCCCGACCTTGGTGTGATGCAGGTACAGGTTCTGGATCGTCGACCCACCACCGATCGCACCGCCGATGCCGTTCACCTGGTCGGTGTCGATCCGCTCGCGCACGTCGCTCTCGATCGCGAAGTCGGACAGATGCACCTTCGTACTGCCGCCGGCGTCGGCGTACTTGCCGTAGAAGCCCGGCGCGCTGTGCACCGACTTGTCCGGCGCGGGCTCCGCGAGCGGCAGCACCTTGCCCTTGATGATCGTCCACCAGTTGCCGGCGCCCTGGACGGTGACCTTGTCCACGACGATGTGCCGGTTGACCTGGTACGTACCCGGCGGGATGAAGACCGTCCAGCCGAGCTTCTTGGCCACCGCGATCGTCTTGTCGATGGCCGGCGCGGCGTCGCGTTGCCCGGTCGGGTCAGCCCCGAAAAGCCTTACGTCCAAGGACTTCTTGGGCTGCCGCAGCGGTGCGGCGACGAGCTCGAAGTCGGCGACGTCCAGTACGGTCCACGCGGCCGGCGCACCGGCCGGCAACTGGAAGCGGACCTTGTCGCCGGCCTTGTACGTCTTGCCGAGCAACAGCCGCTGCTCGTCGTAGAAGTGGTTCGGCCGGAACGGCTTGGCGACCGGGTCCGGCTCCGGCTTCCACCAGCCGGGGATCGGGTCGACGTTCGGGTCGTTGGAGAACGGATACATGCCGTACAGCCAGGCGTACTCCGACGTCAGCGTCATCGTCTTGGTCCGCTTGCCGTTCACCAGCACGTCAAGCGGCGACCGCAGCCCACCACCGGACGCCGTGTCCGGGATGCTGTACCGCAGGGTCAGCGCGTTGGCCGGCTGCGACAGCGTGAACTCGACGTACTGACCGGCCTGGTTCAGCCGTACTGCGGTACGCCCCGACGCCTCGGCGGGCAAGGTGTACGCGTCGCGGCCGGGGCCGAGCTTCTCGCCGGTGGTGACGGCGTTCTCCGCCTCCTGCTCGACGAACGGAACGGTGGCGCCCCGGCCCTGGACCAGCGCCGGGTCGAGCCCCGCGCGGGTCACCACCGCAGCGGGAGTGGGCTGCGGTGGAGGATGACTGGACGTGGCGGCCGCGGACAGACCTGGTACTGCGAGTAGTGCGCCGACGACTGTGCCGATCACGACCGGCCGGCGGCGGAAGAGAAGCTGGGACACGGGCGACATCCCCCTCGAACTCACGGCCGCCCCACAGGCGGTGCCGTACTGAGCCCGGACACTACGCATGCCGACGTTTCTCTGCAAGATCTCGACAGATGGAAGAAAGTTCCGCACAAGACCTGCTCGTCGGTAGAGTGCCAAGCGATGCCTGAAGAGTCTCGGTGAACGCCCAAGCGCTGTCCCTGGTACTGGTCGCAGCCCTCCTGCACGCGGCGTGGAACTTCGCCGCCAAGCGGGTCCGCCACGGCGGGGCGACCTTCGTCTGGGCCTACTACACAGTCGCCGCGATCTTCCTGCTTCCGGCGCTCGTCATCACCTTGCTCGTCACGGATGCACGGCCGCACTGGAACTGGTTGCTGGCCGCTGCCGTCACCGCCGTACTGCATGTGAGCTACGGGATCGTCCTGCAGCGCGGGTACGACGTGGGCGACCTGTCCGTCGTCTACCCGGTAGCGCGGGGGACTGGACCTCTACTGTCCGTCCTGTTCGCAGTACTGCTGCTCCACGAGCGCCCGGGGCCGATTGGCCTGGCAGGTGCCGCGCTGATCGTCACCGGAGTACTCACCATCAGCAGTGGCGGCCCCCGGCGCGCCAAGGGGTCTGCTGTGCGAGCAGGAGTCACGTACGGCGTGGCGACCGGCGCGCTGATCGCGGCGTACACGCTGTGGGACGCGTACTCCGTGACGACGCTCGCCGTGCCGCCGGTCATCTACTTCGCCGGTGGCTCCCTGCTGCAGAGCGCGATGCTCACCCCGAAGGTGCTCCGTGGCAAGGACCAGCTTCGCCTGCTGTGGAAGGAGAACTGGCGCGAGGTGCTGATCGTCGGCGCGCTCTCACCGGTCGCCTACCTGATGGTCTTGTTCGCGATGCGTCTGGCGCCCGTCAGCCTGGTGGCCCCGGCGCGAGAGGTCAGCATCGTCCTCAGCGGCCTGGCCGCCTGGCTGGTACTCGGCGAGGCCGGCGCCCAACGACGGCTGGTCGGCAGTGCCGTAGTACTGGCCGGGATCGTCGCGATCGCTCTCGCCTGAACCTGCTATCGGCAGGTCAACTGGTACCTGTGGTCGACGTTGGTGTTGTCATTGGCACTGTCGATCACGAAGCTCTGGGTCAGCCCGGTGGGGTTGGCTTCATCGGAGAGGTCGACGGTCGTCTCGATGATCGTGTCGCCCTTGGGGAGCTTCAGTTCGACCACCGAGTTGCCCTCTTCTGCTGACAGGTCGGGGTCCGATTCCCAGTGGTACTGGATGGTGGTCGCCTTGTCAGCGGTGACCTTGGCCTGGATCTTGACCGGACTGTCGCAGGAGATCCTGTTCGTCGTCGGCGCGACGAAGTCGACTTTGCTGATCTTGCCGTCGTCGCCGCCGAGGACGCTGATTCCGGCGATCAGGGCGATGACGGCGACGGCGGCGATGGCCAGGATCGGGACGTAGGGCGGCCTTCGCCGTACTGGCGGCTGGTCGATGAATTCAGGCTGCTCCAGCAGGCCGAGCGGTGGCTGTTGCGGTGGCACCGGGGCCGGCTGCCGGACCGGCATCGGGGCGGTGATCGAGCGGAGTGCGAACGGCTGGGCGGAGGCGAGCACGAAGCCGGATTCGTCGGCCAGGAAGCGCTGGTACGTCTGCAGGGCCTCGATGTGGGCGGTCGCGAGATCGCTGTCGTCGAGGCCGATGATGTCGAGGCCGCGGCAGACGACGCCGTACAGGAGTTCCAGTGGGCGGCCGAACTCGTCGGTGACCGGGCCGACGGCCGGCGTACCAGCTAGATCGGCCGGGGTGAGCCGGTATGTGACGTAGGCCAGCGCGAGGTCGCCGGAGGCAAGGCCCTCGATGCGGGAGATCCGCGGCGCCGAGCCAGGTTGGTCACTGCTCGACAGTTGGCCCAGTGCGCCGTACTCATTGCCCTGGACCAGGAATTCCGGCATCAGCAGGGACTGGTAGCCCTTGCGCCGGCCGCGCGCGACCAGGAACGCCCATCCGGGTGTCGGCTGCTCGGTCACTCGCCCTGCCTTCCACTGAGCCGGGAGGCCGGTAGTCGCTGTTCAAGCCGGTCGAGTTCCGTGCCGAACTCCGCCAGGACTCCTGCGCGGGCAGCTTCGATGGACTGGGCTTGTGCTCGGTACTGCTGCCTGGCGCGACCGGCCTCGCGGACCTGTTCGGCGCTGGCTCCACCCATCCAGTCGAGGAACATGCCCATCACCTCCTTGCCGGACGAGCCGCCGACCACGTCTTGGAGTCGTTGGCGGAGCGCTGCTCCCGCTGGTACCGACAGGAGGCCGTCTAGCGACGCATTCCCTGCCTGGGCGCGTCTGGCGCGGGCTTCTTCGGTGAGGCGCCGACGGGTCGTGGCGTCCAGCGACGACTCCACCTGGCGGAAGAGGTCCGGGAGGATCGCGGTGAGCGGTACCTCGACGTTGGCGGGCTCGACCTCGCCGCCGGGCAGCTTGAGCACATGACCCTGCTGGTCCATCTGGGCGAAGTGCGGGCCGACGGCGCTGACGGGGATCAGCCGGATGACCCGGTTCTCGAACGTGTGCGTCTGGATCAGGGCACGGAGATGGGCGGTCTCGAGCAAGGCGTTGCGGACGAGATCGAGGCGGGTGTTCTCGTCGGCGTCGGCGGGTTCGCCGAAGCCGCGGACGAGGTCCCACTTGGTGAGGACGAAATGGATCGGGCAGGAGGCGCCGGCCATGATGCCGGTCATCGGCTGGATCTGGCTGCGGAAGTACCGGCGGCCTGCCGGTTCGTTGCGGAGGTACTGCAGGACGCGGTAGCCGTCCAGCATGCAGAGCAGGCCGTGTGCGCCGCGAATCCTGGCCTCCAGGTCGCCGAGGGCGGTGGAGCCTGCTTCTTGCTCGGATTCCAGGAGCTCTCCGGCGTAGTCGAGGTAGCTGATCCTGAAGACGGTGTGCCTGATGCCGGCGTCGAAGGAGACGCAGTCGAAGTCGAGCTCTCTCGTCTCGCCGGTCCTGGTGCCGCGGGGCCAGGGCTCGGAGGTGTCGCTCACCTCGTCGAACACCTTGCTCAGGTAGACCCGGTGGGCCGCGTTGGTCTCCAGGAAGTAGGTCCGGCCGGGCTTTGGCACGTTGACGGTGTGGAACATGCTCGACAGGTAGACGGTCTTCCCGGACCCGGCGACGCCCAGTGCGACCACCCGGAAGTGCGGGACGGCCGGTGGTGCCGGCGCTTCGGCGGTACGCCGCGCTGTCGGCGTACCGGCGAGCAGCGTGACCGGAGTCCCTTGTGTTGTTGGGGTTGCGGGCCGGCGTACGGGCTGCGGTGGTGGGGCTGGGCGCGACGGCGCTGGGGCGAAGACGCGCGGGCGGAGCACGAACGCGTGGATGGTGCCGATGATGGCGAGCAGGAACACGAGCGCGGTCAACTGGATACCCGAGCCGATGCCGATCAGAAGGCCCAGCCACACCACCGAGTAGATGACCGCTGCGGCTGTCGCGCCACCGTCTTTGAGCTTGCCCGCCGCGTGGATGAACGGCACCGGCGTCAACAACCCCAACGACAAAACTGGAATCAACGCCCAGAAAGCCGACCCAACTCCCGGCTGCCCCGCAGGCACACCCTGCGGAGCATTCGACCCTCCCGGCGCCCAGCCCTGGTTGGCACCCGGTGGCGGCACCGACGCAGCAATAGGTGCAACCCGCGGAGGCGCCGCCTGCGATGGCCCAGCAGGCGCACTCCGCGGAGGCACCGCCTGTGTCGGCCCAGCAGGCGCACTCACCGGAGCTGTCGCCCTTGGCGGGACAGTCGGCGCACCCACAGGAGGAGCCGTCGTTGGTGGGGTGGTCGTCGCGCCCACGGGAGCCGTCGTCCTTGGCGCGACAGCAGGTGTATCTACCGCAGGTGTTGTCTGGGGTGGCGCAGCGGGTGAGCCCGCCGGAGGCGTCGTCTTTGGCGGGACGGCAGGTGCGTCCACCGGAGGGGTCGTCGGGGGCACAGCCGCACTGCCCGCTGCGGGCGGTTCCGGCTTCGTGCTCGCCGGTGGGGTTGCTGGCTCGGTGGGAGCGGGGGTGGGTTCTGGGGCAGGGGGTGGTGTGGGTGGGGTGATGGTGGCTGTTACGGGGATTACTTGTTGGCCGTTGGGGCCTTTCAGGGTGATGGTGCCGGTGCGGGGGCCGGGGGTGGTGGTTTCGATGGTGACTACGAAGGATTCGGTGGACTCCTGGAGGTGGATCCAGGGGTCGTCGGCGTGTGGGATGGCTGCGCGGGCGATCGGTGGGCCCTGGAGGCGGACCTCTTGGGTGGGGGAGTCCGCGCCTTGTTCGACCGAGGGGAAGGCGATCGAGGTCTGGGTGGGGTCCAGTGCGGCTTCGGCCAAGGCGGCCTTGGCGGGGTCTGCGACGTACTGGATGTCGGTGCGGGCGATCTCGGCCAGCGCCTCGTAGGCGCCGACCGCCGACGGCAGGTTCTCACTCAGCAGCCGGGTGCGGAGTTCGCTGACCGCACCCAGCCGGGAGAACATGTTGGGATCGGTCATCGCGGCTTGGAGGTCGGCCGGGATCGGCATCGGCTTGATCCGTTTGCGCCGGCTCCTGGCCAGGTACAGCTCGCCCTGCATCTCGACGTCGCGGCTCGGTGTCTGGTGCGGCGTCTGCGCGCGGACCCGCTCGAAGACGTAGTCGTACAACTCGTTCAGCGAGACCCAGCCGTCCTCGTCGCGGTCGGCGTCGCCGGTCGCCAGGCCCTCGACCAGGGCGGTGGTGAACACGGACGGCCGCTGGGTGTTGTCGTCGGCCAGCTGGTCACCCTCGAAGGCGTACTCGATCGAGCTCGACGCGGTGATCACCGCCCGGCCGCGGCCGCCGCCGACGCGGTTCTCCGGGAAGCTGTCGGCCACGTTCACATCGCCGCTCGAGCGGACCGTGACGCCCTTCCCGAACGCGCCGCCGTAGCAGCAGTCCAGCAGCAACACGATGCTGCGGGACCGGCTCGCCCGCATGCAGCGCTGGACGAAGTCGGCCGAGATCGCCGTCGAACTGAGCCGGTTCGGCCGGGTGTTCCGGGCCGCGAAGAACAGCTCACCGGACTCGCTCTTCAAGCCATGACAGGAGAAATGCAGCAGCAGTACGTCGTCCGCGCTGCTGTCGGCGAGCAGGTCCTCGATGTGCGTCTGGATGACGTGGGTCGGCTGATTGCGGACGGTCTGTACTTCGAACGCGCCGATCTGCCGGTCGCCGAGCACCCGCGCGAGCGCCTCGGCGTCCGCGGCGGGTGACAGCAGGTGCCGCAGTCCCTCGTGGTCGTACTCGTCGTTGGCGACGATGAGGGCCTTGCGCCGGCCGTCCATCAGCCGCCGGATCCCGTGTGCCGGCTGACGAACAGCTCGATCAGCCGGGTCTGTTCCTTCTCGGTGACCTCGGACAGTTCGAGCACGTCGCCTTCGAGCTCGAGCCGTACGGTCCGTTTGGTGGTACCGCCCTGGGACAACCAGCCCCGGATCGCGGTCACCACCTTCCGGATGCCCTGGGCCGACTCGGACAAGCTGACCAGCAGCCCGCCGATCGCGAGCGCCTCGAACGCGCGGGCGCCAGGTGGTGGCGGCCCGGCGGGCTGCGCCGTGACGTCACCGACGCCGAGGTCGACCAGTTCTTGGCGCAGGTACCTCGTCAGTGTGTCCAGACGCTCGGCATCCGCTCCTGACTCGGACAGCTGCAGACGCAGCTCTGTCATCCGAGCCCACCCCCTCCCACTCGGTGGACCCCGCCGAGGCCCCCCACGGCGGATGAGATCCACATCACTCAGGCTAGTCCGCCTGGAACCTTCCCGCTACGCATCGTGAGCCAACCAAGTGGTCCCGACTCTGCCCGATCGGGCAAGTGGTCCTAGCGGAACTCGCTGAGGCCGACGAAGATGCCGTCCGGGCCGCGGAGGTAGCAGATCCGGACGATGTCCTGGTAGTCGGCGATCTGGCCGACGACCTCGGCGCCGTGCTTGCGCAGCCGGGCGATGGTGTCGTCGAGGTCGTCGACGGCGAACATGACGCGGTGCATGCCCACCGTGTTGTGCGGTGTGTTGCGCGGTCCGTCGCCGATCGGCGCGGGGCTCAGGTACTTCGCCAGCTCGAGCCGGCTGTGCCCGTCCGGGGTCTTCATCATCGCGATGTCGCAGCGGACGCCGTCGAGTCCGACGCACTGGTCGGCCCAGGGGCCCTCGACCTGCGCCTCGCCTTCCAGCTCCATCCCGAGTTCCTGGAAGAACGCGACGGCCGCCGCGAGGTCGTCGACGACGATGCCGGTGTTGTCCATCCGCTGAAGCGTCACGATGGTGCTCCTTCTGGGGTCGAGCGGCCTGTCCTGGCCGCTGCTGTACCCATGGACGAAGCTGTCGGCGGCCTCTCTACATCCTGAGTTTCAGCCTTCGCCGAGCGCGACTTGCGGGTCGGGGCGAAGGGCGCGGAGCCAGAGTTCGGTCTGGGCGATGTGGGCCGAGGCGGCGGTCGCGGCGGCGGCCGGGTCGCGGTGAGCGATGGCGGCGAGGATCGCCCGGTGGCCGCGATCGCTGGTCTGCTTGATCGCGTCGAAGTCCGCGCCCGGTTCGAAGATCCGGTAGTGCCCACCGCGGCCGCGGATCACGCCGGTCAGCGCGGTCACGGTCGGGTTGCCACCCGCAGTACAGATCGCGTCGTGGAACTCCGCGTCCAGCGCCTGGATCTCGGCCGCGTCGGTGGTCGCCTCCAACCGGTTGAGGATGTCGGTCAGCTGCTTCTCCAGCAGGGGATCCTGCCTGGCCGCGGCGGCTGCGGTGGCATGCGCTTCGAGCACCCGCCGTACTTCGAGCAGCTCCAGCACCCCCTCGAGCGGGATCAGCTCGACCGACAGCGAGAACCGGCTGATGATCTCGGCGGGATCCAGTGCGGAGACGTACGTGCCCGAGCCGTGCCGCGACTCGATCACGCCCAATGCCGCCAGCGAGCGCGCCGCCTCCCGCAAGGAGCTGCGGGACACCCCGAGGTGGTCGCAGAGCTCCGGCTCCGGCGGGAACTTCTCGCCCGGCCCGAGCGCGCCGGACGCGATCATCTGCCGCAGGCCGGCCAGTGCCTTGTCCGTGGCTGCCATCAGCACCTCCCCTGTGAGAACTCTCTCAGAGGGTAAGTCCTCAGACCACTTGCGGTCATGTCCTCACTAAGTCCTTGTCGTCACGGCGTGAATCTGCGTAGTGTGCTGGGATCGTTCCACAACTCATCTGATGTCAGAGCAAAGTCGTCCCCCTGGCCCACATCCCCTGAGGAGAAGTGCCAATGCGTTACCGACAGATGTTCGCACCCCTGGCCGCCGCCGTTGCCCTGGTCGCGGCCGCCACTGCCTGCGGCCCCGGCCCGGCCGAGAAGGCGCAGAGCGGCGGCGAGGTCAAGCTGCAGATGGTCGAGAGTCTGACCAACCCGACCAGAACCGCGCTGCTGAAGAAGCTGATCGCCGACTTCGAGGCGAAGAACTCCGGCATCAAGGTCCAGCTGATCTCACCACCGACCAACACCGCGGACCAGAAGATCCAGCAGATGCTCCAGTCCGGCAAGGGCGTCGACGTGCTCGAGGTCCGCGACACCACGGTCGGCCCGTTCTCCACCAACAAGTGGATCTACGACATGGCCCCCGACCTCAAGGGCTGGGACGGTCTGAACGCGCTGACCGAGAACGCGCGCAAGGTCACCGAGCAGGGCGGCAAGTCGTACATGGTGCCGTACGGCTTCTACGGCCTGTCGCTGTTCTACCGCAAGGATCTGGTTCAGCAGGCCGGCTTCAGTGGCCCGCCGAAGAGCTGGTCGGAGCTGGTCGAGCAGGCCAAGAAGATCAACGACCCGTCGAAGAACCGGTACGGCTACTCGTTCCGCGGCGGTCTCGGCGCGGCCGGCAACGCGATCGCGGTGATCTCCGGCTACGTGATCGACGACCTCAACAAGGACAACGCGTTCAAGCTGACCAGCGGCAAGACGATCTTCTCGTCACCGAAGGCGGTCGACGCGCTCAACCTGTACGTCGACCTGTTCAAGACCGCCTCGCCGCCGTCCTCGGTGAGCTGGGGCTACCCCGAGATGGTGCAGGGCTTCACCTCCGGTACGACCGGCTTCCTGCTCCAGGACCCAGAGGTGATCGCGACGGTCAAGGAGTCGAAGACGATCAAGGAGGACCAGTGGGGTACGGCGCCGTTGCCGGTCGGCCCGACCGGCAAGGCCGCCCAGCCGCTGGCCAACGCCGGCTGGGGTGTCGCCGCGGGAAGTACGCACAAGAAGGAAGCCGTGGAGCTGGTGAAGTTCCTGACCTCGGGTGACTCGGCGATGACGTTCTCCAAGGAGAACAGCCTGGTCCCGATTCTGAAGAGCGCGGCCGACGACCCGTACTTCAAGGACGGCCCCTGGGCCTCGTACGTCGCGATGAACTCCTCGCCGGACACCTACGTCGTGGTGACCCAGCCGCGCGGCGTGCCGTGGTCGACCGAGTGGGGCAACAAGGCCGACGCCGATGTCCAGAAACTCATCACCGGCAAGGCCCAGCCGGCCGAGATCCTGAAGAGCTGGGACGAGTACTGGACCAAGAAGTGGGCGGGGAACTGAGCCGATGGCTCTGACCGACACGGAACGCCGCGGCGCCGCGATGGCGCCGGTGCCGCGGCGGCCGGTCACCCGGCGACGGCAGTTCACCGGGCGGACCGCGCTCACCTTGTTCCTGTTCATGCTGCCGGCGATCGGGTTCGTCGGCATGTTCACCTACTACCCGCTGGCCAACGGCATCTCGATGGCCTTCCGCAACTACAACCTGAACGACCTGACCGACACGTCCTGGGTCGGGTTGAAGAACTTCAGCACCCTGCTGCACGACGAGATGTTCCGCGGCACGGTGAAGAACTCGGTCGTCTGGGTGGTCGGGTCGCTGGTCCCGCAGTTCCTGATCGGCTTCGCGATGGCGTTGTGGCTGCGGCGCAAGTTCCGGTTCCGCGGGACGTACCAGGCACTGGTGTTCTTCCCGTGGGCGGTCTCGGGCTTCCTGATCGGCATCCTGTTCCGCTGGATGTTCAACGGCGAGTTCGGCGTCGTCAACGACCTGCTGATGAAGTCGCACCTGATCGTGGAGCCGGTGCCGTGGCTGGCCGACGCGAAGTACGCGATGGTCGCGGTCATCATCGCGAACGTCTGGTACGGCGTGACGTTCTTCGCGATCATGATCCTGGCCGCGCTGCAGTCGGTGCCCGAGGAGCTCTACGAGGCCTCGGCGATCGACGGTGCCGGCAAGGTCCGGACGCTGTTCAGCATCACCATCCCGTCGATCCGGACGACGCTCGCGCTGACCGTGCTGCTGCGGGTGATCTGGATCTTCAACTCACCCGAGCTGATCTTCGGGATGACCGGTGGCGGCCCGGCCAACGAGACGCACATCGTCACGTCGTACATGATCCAGGTGACCCAGGAGGGTGACTACGGGCGGGCGTCGGCGATGGGCGTGATGGTGGTCTTCGTGCTGATGCTGTTCGCGATCTTCTACCTGCTGTCGATCCGGCCCAGGAAGGCGATGCGATGATCCGCGACTACAGCACCGGCGGCAAGATCGCGCGATTCGTCGGGCTCGGCCTGTGCCTGCTGATCACGGTCTTCCCGCTGTACTGGATCCTGGTGACGTCCTTCAAGGATCCCGGTGCGATCTTCGCCTACCCGTTGAAGTACTGGCCGGCGCAGTTCTCGCTGGACAACTACCGTGGCCTGTTCGACCAGTCGAACTTCGCCGTCTACCTGGTCAACAGCCTGATCGTGTCGACCGTCGCGGCCGCGTTCGCGACGGTGATCTCGCTGCTCGCGGCGTACGTGCTCGCGCGCTTCGAGTTCGTCTCCAAGGGCGCGGTGATGGGCGCTTTCCTGGTCACCCAGATGATCCCCGGCTTCATCGCGCTCGGTTCGCTCTACATCCTGATGACGAGGCTGTACCTGGTCGACAACCGGTGGGGCCTGGTCCTGGTCTACGTCGCGGTCTCGATCCCGCTCTGCACGGTGATGCTGCGCGGCTTCTTCGAGAACGTGCCGGCCTCGCTGGAGGAGGCGGCGATGGTGGACGGCTGCTCGCGGCTGTCGGCGCTGTTCCGGGTCCTGGTGCCGGTGATGGCGCCGGGGATCGCGGCGTCGTACATCTTCAACTTCGTGAACTGCTGGAACGAGCTGTTCTTGTCGGTCACGCTGATGAACAGCGACAGCAACAAGACGATTCCGGCGGCGCTGAACGGCTTCATCAGCAGCTACAACATCGACTGGGGCTCGATGTCGGCCGCGGCGGTGCTCTCGATCATCCCCACCATGATCCTGTTCGCCTTCGCCAGCCGCTACATCGTCGAGGGACTGACCGCCGGCGCCGTCAAGGAGTGAAGGCTAGCCACCTAGGGAAAGAAGGAAAGCAGGCAGATCCCACACCCGCCACCGCCGCGGTGCCAGTACCTGGTACTGCGCGGTGCCGGGTGCGGCCTCGCCGCCGACGAGAACGGTCGCCATCCCGAGCTGCTCCGGCACCGTCAGGTTGACCGCCAGGTCGTCGAAGAACGCGGCCCGGGCGGGGTCGATGGAGAACTGCTCGACGAACCGCCGATAGCTCTCCGGATAAGGCTTCGGGATCAGCTGCCCGGCCAGGATGTCGAAGACGCCGTCGAAATGCTCACCCAGTCCGAGCCGGGGCAGCGCCTGCTCCGCGTGGTACGCCGATCCGTTGGTGAACACGAATTTGCGCCCGGGCAGCGCCGCGATCGCGTCGACCAGGCGCGCGTCAGGGCGTAGTACCGAGTAGTCGAGCCGGTGCTCGAACGCCAGTACGTCGTGCGCGTCGAGGCCTTCCGTCGTCATCAACCCGCGCAACGTCGTGCCGTGCGCCGCGATCAGCTCGGCCTGGATCCGGCGGGCGCCGGCGTCGTCGGTGCCGAAGTACTCGCTGAGGTATTCGCGGATCTTCGCCTTCATCTGCTCGGCCAGGCCGTTGGCCGGCGGGTAGAGCGTGTCGTCGAGATCCAGGATCCAGGTGTCGACATCGGCCAGACCGGGGCGGTGAGGTGGGGCCGGATGACACAGCATCGTCCCAGAGTAGTGACAGACTGGGGCTCAGCGTCATCGACGGGAGGACGAAGCTGTGGCTTTCGCGCTCATCACTGGACCCACCGCCGGAATCGGGCGGGCCTTCGCGGACAAGCTCGCGCTCGAGGGGTACGACCTGGTCCTGGTGGCCCGCGACGAGGCCCGGCTGAAAGAGACCGCCGCCGAGCTCACCGCGCTGCACGGCGTCGCCTGCGAGGTGATCGCGGCGGACCTGACCGAGCCGGACCAGCTCGCGGTGGTCGAGGAGCGGTTCCGGACCGGCCCGATCGAAGTACTGGTGAACAACGCCGGCTTCGGCCAGAAGAAACCCTTCTGGGCGAACCCGATCGAGGTCGAGGAGAAGCAGTTCGACCTGCTCACCCGGGTCGTACTCCGGCTGACCCACGCCGCCGTCCTGCCGATGATCGAGCGCGGCTCCGGCGCCGTCGTCAACGTGTCGTCGGTGGCGGGCTTCATGCAGCGCGGCAGCTACAGCGCCCACAAGTCCTGGGTCACCAACTTCTCCGCCGGCCTCGCGATCGAGCTGCACTCCAAGGGCGTCGCCGTGATGGCGCTGTGCCCCGGCTTCGTCCACACCGAGTTCCACGAGCGGATGAAGATGGACAAAACCATCATCCCATCGTTCCTCTGGCTCGACGCGGCCGACCTGGTAGACGCCGCCTGGACCGACCTCATGCAAGGCAAATCCATCTCAATCCCCTCCCGCCGCTACAAACTCATAGTCGCCGCCATCCGCTACATCCCCCGCACCCTGATCGCCCGAATCTCCACCATCGGCCTGGACGGCCGCCGGCGGGCATGACCGTCTCCTTCGGCCATCTGCTGAAGGGATTTCGGGCGCGGGCCGGCCTCACTCAGGAAGGGCTGGCCTACCGCGCGGACCTGAGCACCGAAGCGATCCGGGCGTTGGAAGGCAGCCGCCGTCGTCACCCGCGGTTGACGACGATCGCTCAGCTCACCTCGGCGCTTGCCCTCTCGCAGGCCGAGGCGGAGCAGTTGAGTGCAGCCGCGAGCCGGACACCCGGCAAAGTGTCCGGCGTACCGCAGCAACTACCGCCTGCGCTCGTCGACTTCACCGGGCGAACTGCTGAGCTGGGCGAGCTGTGCAGCCTGCTGGGAAAGGCCGGGGACTCGGTAGGAGTCGTGATCTCGGCTGTCGGCGGGATGGGTGGGGTCGGCAAGACAGCGCTCGCGGTCGAGGCCTGCCATTCGGTCGCGGACCACTACCCCGACGGGCAGCTCTACCTGAACCTGGGCGGTGGCAGTGCCCCAGTCGGTACCGCGGAGTCGCTGGCGACCCTCTTGCGATCTCTGGGTGTGCCGCCGAGCGGAGACCGCGACGACGTTCAGATGGCAGTCGGGCGCTACCGTACGGCCCTCGCGGGGCGACGCGTCCTGGTTCTCCTCGACGACGCGGCGAGCCTGGAGCAGGTGTTGCCGCTGATCCCGGGAACTGCGGGGTCCGCGGTGGTGATCACCAGCCGGATCCCGCTCACTGCGTTGCCCGGGGTTCGGCACCTGGGTCTGGAGGTGCTGAGCGAGGAAGAGGCGCTCCGGGTGCTGGGCGAGGTGGTGGGCCATGACAGAGTTCGCAGCGATCCGGAAGCGGCCCGCGAGGTGGTGAGGCGCTGTGGACTGCTGCCGCTGGCCGTCCGCATCGCCGGTGGCCATCCGAGCAGTCAGAACTCTGGTGGCCTGTCTGTCCTGGCCAGGCTGTTGGCCGATGACGGCGGGCGGTTCGCAGTACTGAGTGGGCCGGCTGCCGGTGTCGGTGTGAGTATCGGGCTCTCGGTCCAAGCGCTTGCCGAGAGCAACCGACCTGGCGACTCCGCCTGCGCGGAAGCGTTTGCGGTGCTTGCGCTGTTCGACGGTGACCGATTCCCGTTGCGAGCCGCGGCGAAGGTACTGGAGCTCTCGCTCGACGATGCGGAGAAACTGCTGGAGCGGTTGGTCGACGTGCAGTTGCTGGAGACACCAGCGTTGTACCAGTACCGCATGCACGACCTGGTCCGGGACGTGGGCCGTCAGCGCGCCGTCGCCACGCTGGCAGCTCAGGAGCGCAAGGCGATCTGGCGGCGTGAGCTGAGCTGCTACTCCTCGATGCTGTGGCGTTCGAGCGAGTTGCAAAGCCGGTACTCGCCGCCTGAGGCGGCTACATGGTCGACGGGCGCCCGGGACATCGCCGACGGCGACACCGCGGCCGACTGGCTGACGAGCGAGCTCGGAAACCTCGCCCGGCTGATCAGGACGGCGGTGGAGGGCGATCGCCAGGACCGGCTGACCGCCGCCCGGATGGCCTGGGGGATGCACCGGTTGGCGCTGGTACGGATGCACTACGCCGAAGCGCGTGACCTGTTGCTGGCGGTGCTCGGGGCGCTCGACGAGCCGGACAACGAGCTGGACGACCGGCTGCTGCTCGGCTTGGCCTACATGTACGCCTCGCTGGATCAGTACGCCCTGGCGGTCGGCTGCTTGGAAGCGGCCCTGCCTCTGGCGCGAGCCCGTGGCGACGATCGGCAGGTTCTCGCTTGCCTGCTCGATCTGGCCTACGCCCTGGTTCAGATCGGCAGGTCGGCCGACGCCGTCGGCGTGGGCGCCGAGATGATGGCGTTGCTGCCCGGACTGACTGATCAATCGCTGGCGCCGTCGGCCAATCTGGTGGCCGGAGTGGTGGCGGGTGCGACCGGAGACCTGGCGGGACAGCGGGCCGCGTTCGACCGGGTGCTCTCGATCCGCCGAGCCGGCGGCGCCGGAGACGGTCCGCCCATGCAGCTTGTCTACATGGGGTTCTCGTTGGTCGAGTCCGGTCAGTACGAGCGCGGTCTGGCGATGCTGACCGGCGTACTGGACCGGGCCCGCGCCGACGGGGTCGAGATGCTCGAACTCAGTGCCCTCGACCATCTCGGCCGCGCCTGGCAACAGCGTGGTGATCTGACCAGGGCTCGCGAGTACTTCGAGCTGGCCCTCCCGATCGCAATCCGCTCCCCGCGGGAGAACCGGGAAGCCGACCTGCGCCGCCGCCTCGGCACGATCGACGCGACTCTCGGTCGGCCAGACTCCGCCCGAAGGCACTGGGTGCAGGCGATCACGCTCTACGACCGGGTTGCCGATCCTGCCGCCGACGAGATCCGCGACTTGCTCTAGCTGAGCAGTTTGGTGATGGTGGTGGCGATCGGGGTGGTCGGGCGGCCGATGAGTTTGGTCAGGGTGCCGGGGGTGGCGGAGAGGGCGCCTGCGGTGGTCTGGACGTCGATGTCGGCCAGGACCTTGGCGAAGTCGGCGGGGATGCCGGCTGACTGGAGGCCGGCCAGGATCTCTTCGTTGGGGATGGACTGGTGGACGACGGGCTTGCCGGTCTGGCGGGTGAGTTCTTCGGCGAACTCGGTGAAGGTCCAGGCGGTGTCGCCGCCGAGTTCGTAGGCCTCGTTGAGGTGGCCGTCGGTGGTCAGTACTACGGCAGCCGCGGCGGCGTAGTCCTCGCGGGTGGCCGTGGCCAGGCGCGCATCCGGGCCGGCGCTGTTGACGATGACGCCGCTCTCGATGGCGGCGGGGAGGTCGCGGACTGCCATTTCGGAGTACCAGTTGTTGCGGAGGAACGTGTACGGAAGGCCGGACTCGCGGATGAGCTGTTCGGTGGCGTGGTGCTCCGCGCCGAGCAGCATCTTGTTGGCGGGGCCGCCGAAGATGCCGGTGTAGGCGAGCTGGGCGACGCCGGCTGCCTTGGCGGCATCGATGACCGCCGCGTGCTGGGGGATGCGTCGGCCGGGCTCGCTGCCGGAGATCAGCAGGACGCGGTCGCCGGCACCGAAGACGCCGGCGAAGCTCGCCGGCTCGTCGTAGTCGGCGACGGCGATCTTGACGCCCTGGGCCGCGAGGTCGGCGGCCTTCTCCTCGTTGCGGGCGACCGCGGTGATGCGGTCGGCGGGGACGCCCGCGGCCAGCAGGTCGGCGATGACGAGACGGCCGAGCTGGCCGGTGGCGCCGGTGATGACGATGCTCATATCTGGTGTCGCTTCCGCTAGAAGTTCTGTTGGCACTAACTTTATGATGGGTACTGTCTTCATTAAAGTACCCACTTCAAAGTAAGGTACTGATCTTCAGGTAAGCGAAAGAGAAACCGCCATGACCGAGACCCTCGTCCCCGACGTCAACCGGGCCGACTGCCCGTCCCGCGCGATCCTCGAACACGTCACCAGCCGCTGGGGCGTCCTCGTCCTCGCCGCGCTACTGGAGCGGTCGTACCGCTTCAGCGAGCTGCGCCGGCACGTCGGCGGGGTCAGCGAGAAGATGCTCGCCCAAACCCTCCAGTCCCTGGAACGCGACGGCTTCGTACTCCGCGACGCCAAGCCCGTCATCCCACCCCGCGTCGACTACTCACTGACCCCTCTCGGCCAGGACGTGGCCACCCAGGTCCACGCCCTCGCCCACTGGGTCGAGTCCAAAGTCCCCGAAGTACAAAAAGCCAACGCCACGTACGACGACGCCCGCGTCTAGCTAGAAGGTGACGGGGAGGGTGGTGGCGGTTTTTTGCAGGGCTGTGATGGTGGCGGTGATCAGGGGGTGGCCGGCTCGGGCTTTGCGGGTGGCGGCGAAGACTCGGCGGACTGGGGTGGGGGCTATCAGGGGGAGTAGGACGGCGTCGGCGGGGTTGTAGTCGGCGATGGCCAGGCGGGGGACCAAGGAGACGCCCGCGTTGGCGGCTACCAGGGCGGCTACTGAGCGGAAGTCGTCGGAGGTGTGGGCTACCCGGGGCTGGAAGCCGGCTTGTTCGCAGGCCAGGAGGACTACGTCTCGGATCGGGTTGCCGACCGAGGTCATCACCCAGTCATCGGTGGCGAGGGTGGTCAGGTCGACGGCGTCGGCAAGAGCGACGGGGTGGGAGCGGTGGACTACGGCGACGAAAGGCTCGGCGTACAAGGGGATCCGGGCCAGGCGTTCGTCGTCGGGGCGGGGGGAGCCGCGGTGTTCGACCGCGATGGCGAGGTCGATCTCGCCGTCCAGGAGGCGGGCGATCGCTTGGTTGCCTTCGGCGTCGCTGACCGAGAGGCGGAGGCCGGGGACGGACTCGCGCAGTACCGGCAGGGTGGGAGCGACCAAGAGGCTGATGGCGGTGGCGAAGGCTGCGATGCGGACCTCGCCGGTGGTGCCGTCGGCGTGCAGGCGCATGGCGTCTTCGGCGCGTTCGACCTCGGTGAGGATGAGGTCGGCGTGGGTGAGGAGGAGACGGCCGGCGGAGGTGATGGCCACCCGGCGGCCGCGGCGTTCGAGGAGTTCCTGGCCTACTTCGGATTCGAGGGCTGCCAGTTGCTGGGAGACGGCCGACGGGGTCAGGTGCAGGACCTCGGCGGCCGCGGTGACGGTGCCGTGGTCAGCAAGCGCTCGCAGGACTCGCAACCGGCGTACTTCGATCACGGGGGTCAGCTTCGCACAACGGTGCGGAGGGGCGAGAGCGGCGCCGGCGCCTGGGTTTGTCCGGTACTACGGGAGCGTCGGCCATCCCGGAGCGGGAGGACTTGGCGACGTTGCGGACGATGCTGATGGTGAAGGGATCCATACCTCGACGCTAGGTAAGCAATGATCATGCGTCCAATGAAAACAATAGCCAGAGTTCATACGGGAAGCGCATGATGTAGAGCATGGACCTGCGGTTGCTGGAGGCGTTCGTCGTGGTCGCCGATGAGCTGAACGTCGGGCGGGCGGCGGTGAAGCTGCATCTGACGCAGCCGTCGCTGAGCCGGCAGATCGCGGCGCTGGAGCGAGAGCTCGACGTGGAATTGTTCGCCCGAGTGAAGAAGCGGTTCGTGCTGACGGCGGCCGGCGCAACCTTCCTCAGGGGAGCGCGTGAGTTGCTCAAGCAGGCCGAGCTGACCAAGCGGGACGCGCAGCGGGTGCATCGCGGCGAGCTCGGCACGCTGAGGCTCAGGTTCGTCCAGTCAGCCACCTTCGAGGCGCTGCCGCGACTGCTCGGCGCGTTCCGCGAGGCGCAGCCGGACGTAGTACTCGATCTGGAGACGATGACCACGATCCGCCAGACCAGATCATTGAAAGAAGGCCGCATCGATGTCGGCCTCTACCGCCCGCTCCCCGGAAGCAGCGACGGCCTGAGCCGGCGGGTGATCTCCCAAGACCCGCTGGTAGCAGCGCTTCCGGCCAAACACCCACTGGCCAAGCGCAAACGCATCAGGCTCCAGGAGCTGGCCGGCGACGACTTCGTGCTCTACACCAGAGCGACCGGCCCGTCCGTCCACGACGCGATCGTCGGCCACTGCGAGCAAGCAGGTTTCACGCCCCGGATCGCGCAGGAAGCTGCCGACGTGCAGACGATCGTGTCGCTGGTCGCCGCCGGCCTCGGGGTGTCGCTGCTGATCGCGCCGACCCCACAGATCGATCCGGGCGCGGTCGTCTACCGCGAGTTGTCCGACGACCTGCCGCCCTGGGACCTCTGCGTGGCCTGGTCGCCGGACAATCCTTCGCCCGTACTACGACGCTTCCTGCAACTGATCTAGTCGACGAGATCCGGGTCGCCACCCGTACGTACGCCCGTCTCCAGATCGGCGATCGAGGCCATGTCCTCGTTGTCCAGCGCGAAGTCGAACACGTCGATGTTCTCGGCGATCCGGCTCGGCGTCTTCGACTTCGGCAGCACCACGTTGCCCAGCTGCAGGTGCCACCGGATCGCCACCTGCGAAGGTGTCTTGCCGTACTTCGCGCCGATCGCCTTCAGCGTCGGATCGTTCACCAGCCCACCCTGCGCCAGCGGGCTCCACGCCTGGGTGACGATGTCGTTCTCGGCGTTGAACGCGCGCAGCTCGTCCTGTGGCAGATGCGGGTGCAGCTCGATCTGGTTGACCGCCGGGCGCAGGTCGGTCTCCGCGAACAACCGTTGCAGGGCAGGGATATGGAAGTTGGAGACGCCGATCGCGCGCACCCGCTTGTCGGCGTACAGCTGCTCGAACGCCTTCCAGGTCTCGACGTACTTGTCCTTCTTCAGCGACTGCCAGTGGATCAGGTACAGGTCGACGTGGTCGAGGCCGAGCCGGTCCATGCTGGCGTCGAACGCCCGCAGGGTCGAGTCGTAGCCCTGGTCCTCGTTCTGCAGCTTGGTGGTGACGAAGATTTCGTCGCGCGGCAGCCCGGAGGCGACGACCGCCCGGCCGACGCCTGCTTCGTTACCGTATGCCGCGGCCGAGTCGATGTGCCGGTAGCCGGCCGCGAAGGCCGCCTCGAGGACGCCTTCGACGAAGGCGTCCTCGACCTGCCAGACCCCCAGACCCAGCTGCGGGATCTCGACGCCGTTGTCCAGGGTGATCATGGGGACTGTGCTCATCTGTCCATTCCACTGGCACAGAGCGCTCCAGCACAGTCATCCGACGTGTGACAACAACCTCATCAACCGGCCGTAACCAGCTCGTAGGTCTTCGCATCCGGTTCCAGGAACCGCAACAACGCGTCGCCTTCACGCTCCAGCTCGGTCGCGGTCTTCTTCAGCGTCCTACCGAACGGCGTCAGGGTGAGAGTGGCCACACCACGCTTCTTCTCGGCGGTCCACAGCCCCGCGACCAACCCGTCCACCAGGTACGTCGACTTGATCCGCAGGTTCTTCGTGAAGACGGCCGGACGGTGCTCATCGGCAATGATTCGTTGGCGTTTCGCGTGCGCCAGCAGCAGATTGTCGAACTCTGGCAGGAATCGAACCGGTACTTCGAAGTCCTCCGGCGGCCGAGGAGCAGCCGGTACGTCGTACAGCGCCTTGCCGTTCTCGTCCTTGAACACCTCGAGGTCCATGGAGTCGAACAGCTGCTTCCCCCGCGGCAGCCCGGACCACGTCTGGAAGTCGGCCGACGTGGCCGGACCGAACGCCTCCAGATAGCGGACGACCAGCTCCTGCGGCACGACCTTCCGGCCCAACTTCCGACCGATCCACTGCTCGGCCGGTGTGAACCGCGCGTTCGCGGTCCATCCCCAGCGAGTCTCGGACGGCGCGACGACCAGTGGCACCAGCATCCGTGCGCAGAACCCGAGCGCCCGGTCGTTCACGTCCGGGAACTTCGCCTGCAGGGCGTCCCGCACCTCGGTGAAGGTCAACGGTTCGACCGCCAGGAGCTGGCGTGCCGCGGCGGCCACCTTGTCGGGTTCGAGCCCCATGGCCCGGTCCCCGAGCAGCTTCAGCCCCGCTTCGAGCATCGGGCCAAGCGTCGTACGGAAGTGCAGGTAGTCATCAGCCGTGACCAGATGCAGCGTGCCGCGGTAGAACGTCGCCCGCACGACCTCATGCGCCTCAACGGCGGCGGTCAGATCGGTGTCGGCGAACCCGTTCAGCCGCGACCACAACCCGACGTACGGATGCTTCGGCTCCTGCCCCTGCATGCCCGCGAGCCGGTCGACCGCCTCGACCACGCCGAGGTCGCTGCGCTCCAGCAGGAGCTGTCGGGCGAGCGTCGCGCGGTTGATGGCCCGCGGGCTGAGAGTGTTCATGAAGGGTCAGGCTAGAGCAGCCCGGGCCTCGATGAAGGCGGCCACCACCCGCTCGACGTCTTCGGTCGAGTGAGCCGACGAGAGCTGGGTGCGGATCCGCGCCTTGCCCTTCGGGACGACGGGGTAGGAGAAGGCGATCACGTACACGCCGAGCTCGAGCAGCTTCTCGGCCAGCCGGCCCGCCTCAGCCGCGTCGCCGATCATCACCGGCGAGATCGGGTGGTCGCCCGGGAGGACGTCGAAGCCCGCCTCGGTCATCTTGGTCCGGAACAGCTTCGTGTTGGCGGTGAGCTGGTCGCGCAGCTCGGTCGAGCCGCCGATCAGCTGCAGCGCCTTCAGCGAGGCCGCGGTGACGGACGGCGCCAGCGAGTTGGAGAACAGGTACGGCCGGGATCGCTGACGCAGCAGCTCGACGATCTCGCGCCGCGCGGACACATAACCACCCGACGCGCCACCGAGCGCCTTACCGAGGGTGCCGGTCAGTACGTCGATCCGGTCCTGTACTCCGAACAGCGACGGCGTCCCCGCGCCGTCGGGCCCGACGAAGCCGACCGCATGCGAGTCGTCGACCATCACCAGCGCGTCGTACCGCTCGGCCAGGTCGCAGATCTCGTCGAGCGGGGCGACGTACCCGTCCATCGAGAACACGCCGTCGGTGGCGATCAGCCGGTACCGCGCGTCGGCCGCGTCCTTCAGCTGCGCTTCCAGATCAGCCATGTCGCGGTTCTTGTACCGGTACCGCTTGGCCTTCGACAGGCGGATCCCGTCGATGATGCTGGCGTGGTTGAGCTCGTCGGAGATGACCGCGTCCTCCGCGCCGAGCAGCGTCTCGAACAGCCCGCCGTTGGCGTCGAAGCAGGAGCTGTAGAGGATCGTGTCCTCCTGGCCGAGGAAGTCGCTCAAGGCAGCTTCCAGGTCCTTGTGGATCTGCTGGGTGCCACAGATGAACCGCACCGACGCCATCCCGAAACCCCACCGGTCCAGGGCGTCGCGAGCGGCCGCGATCACCTCGGGGTGGTCGGCCAGGCCGAGGTAGTTGTTGGCGCAGAAGTTCAGCACCTCGTTGCCTGAGGCAACCGAGATCGATGCGTTCTGCGGCGAGCTGATCACCCGCTCGGACTTGTACAGCCCGGCGTCGCGGATCTCGCCGATCGTCGTGGTCAGGTCGTCGCGCATCCGGCCGAACATCAGTGCTTCTCCTCCAGGTTGGTCCAGTCCAGGATCACTTTGCCGCAGTCGCCCCCGCGGGCCACGTCGAAGGCCTGCTCGAAGTCGGTGCAGTCGAACCGGTGGGTGATCACCGGGCCGAGGTCGAGCCCGCGCTCCAGCATCACCGACATCGAGTACCAGG
The DNA here is from genome assembly GCF_039537185.1 of Kribbella ginsengisoli. Lineage (NCBI taxonomy): Bacteria > Bacillati > Actinomycetota > Actinomycetes > Propionibacteriales > Kribbellaceae > Kribbella > Kribbella ginsengisoli. Next base: position 66,959 of record NZ_BAABAA010000020.1, read on the forward strand.
TCTCGAACATCTCCCGGCCGTAGATGCCCTTGATGGTCAGCATGTTGAGCACCACCGTGCCCCAGTCGATCGCGATCTCGTCGGCGGGCAGCCCGAGCATCGCGATCTTGCCGCCGTGGTTCATGTTCGCCAGCATGTCGCGCAGCGCGGCCGGCTGGCCGGACATCTCCATCCCGACGTCGAAGCCCTCGCGCATACCGAGCTCGCGCTGCGCGTCGGCGATGCTCCGCTCCCGGACGTTCACCGCCTGGGTGACGCCGATCTTGCGGGCCAGGTCGAGGCGGTAGTCGGACAGGTCGGTGATCACCACGTTGCGGGCGCCGGCGTGCAGCGCGACGGCGGCGGCCATGATGCCGATCGGTCCCGCGCCGGTGATCAGTACGTCCTCGCCGACGACCGGGAACGACAGCGCCGTGTGCACCGCGTTGCCGAACGGGTCGAAGATCGCGGCGACGTCGAGGTCGACCGGGTCGCGGTGCACCCACACGTTGGTGGCCGGCAGCTTCACGTACTCGGCGAAAGCGCCGGCAACGTGTACGCCGAGGCCGCGCGTCTTGATGCACAGGTGGCGACGGCCGGCCCGGCAGTTGCGGCACCGGCCGCAGACGAGGTGACCCTCGCCGCTGACCAGGTCACCGACGGCGACGTCGCGGACGCCCGCGCCGATCTCCACCACTTCGCCGCAGAACTCGTGGCCGGTCACCATCGGTACCGGCACGTTCTTCTGCACCCAGGGGTCCCAGCTCTGGATGTGCAGATCGGTCCCGCACAGACCCGTCCGCTTGACCTTGATCAGTACCTCGTCCGCCTCGATCTGCGGCTCGGGGACGTCCTGCAGCCAGAGCCCCGGCTTGCTCTCGGCCTTGACCAGCGCCTTCACCTGCGTACCTCCAGAAAGTGGTTGCTCAGCACATCGTCGTCCCGCGCAACCACCCACGTCCATCGACACGACGTGCACAGCCTTTACAGCTCATCTGCATACTTAGGGTCATGGGTCGGGGCGTTGTACGTGGTCTGGGAGTCGTCCTGCTGGTGGCCGGGCTGGGGTTGCTCGGGTGGGTGGGGTGGCAGTACTTCGGGACCGGGATCACCTCGAACCACGCGATGGACGACCTCAAGCGCGACCTGCACGACGACTGGCAGCCGTCCGCGCAGAAACCACCGGCCGCACAAGCCGAGGCCGGTACGCCGATCGTGCTGCTGCGGATCCCCAAGCTCGGCAAGGACTGGGAGAAGCCTGTCGTGGAAGGAGTCGCGAAGAGCGACCTGACCAAGGGGATCGGGCACTATCCGCAGACGCAGATGCCGGGGGAGCCGGGCAATTTCGCCGTCGCCGGGCACCGGGTCACCCACGGTTCGCCGTTCCGCAAGCTGCTGGAGCTGAAGAAGGGCGACCAGGTGATCGTGGAGACCGCCGACACCGTCTACACCTACGAACTGGACGGTTCGCCCCGCGACCTGACCGTCGAACCGACTGACAACTGGGTGCTCGAACCGGTCCCCGGCAAGCCCCGTGAGACGCCGACCAGCTCGATCATCACCCTGACCACCTGCCAGGACCTCTTCCACTCCCCGGACCGCAGCGTTGCCTTCGGCCACTTGGTCAAGGCGGACAAGAAGTAAGCTGCGGCCTCATGACTTCTGATCGCGCTGCGCTGCTGGACCAGGTCAAGACCAAGGCGATCGTGCACGGGAAGGTCACGCTGGCCTCGGGCAAGGAGGCCGACTACTACGTCGACCTGCGCCGGATCACGCTGGACGCCGAGGCGGCGCCGCTGATCGGGCCGGCCCTGCTCGAGCTGACCGCGGACCTCGAGTACGACGCCGTCGGCGGTCTCACGCTGGGTGCGGACCCGGTGGCGATGTCGATGCTGCACGCGGCCGCCCAGCAGGGCCGCAAGCTGGACGCGTTCGTCGTCCGGAAGGCCGAGAAGACCCACGGGCTGCAGCGCCGGATCGAGGGCCCGGACGTGAAGGGCCGCCGGGTGCTCGCCGTCGAGGACACCTCCACCACCGGCGGCTCGGTCCTCACCGCCGTCGAGGCACTGCGTGAGGCCGGCGCCGAGGTGGTCGCCGTCGCGGTGATCGTCGACCGCGCGACCGGTGCTCAGGAGAAGGTCGAGTCCGAAGGGCTGGAGTACCGCACGGTCTTCGGCCTCGAGGAGCTGGGTCTCGACTCTTGACGATCGTGGTGGTGATCGCCGTCGGTCTGCTGATCGGCGGCGGGGTCGCCTACGTCAACTACCTGAACGCGAAGAAACGCCGCGAGGCGTTCGCTGCCTTCGCCGCTCGACAAGGCTTCAGCTACCAGCCGGAGAACCACGCCCTGGCAGGGCAATGGGCCGGTACGCCGTTCCAGGCCGGCGACCACCGGCGGGTCCGCAACGTCCTCACCGGCGCCCATCAGGGCCGCCAGGTCGTTGCCTTCGACTACAGCTACCAGACCCACACGACGCACAAGGGCCGGCGTACGACGACCACCCACAAGTTCGGTGTCGTGGTGATGCAACTGCCAGCCGCGCTGCCACGGCTGGAGGTCACCCAGGAGGGTCTGTTCGGTGGAGCCGTCGCCAACGCGCTGGGTTTCGGCGATCTGCATTTCGAGAGCGAGCAGTTCAATCGTTCCTTTCACGTGCTGGCCGAGGACGAACGCTTCGGGCACGCCGTGATCCACCCGCAGATGATGGAGATGCTGCTCGCCCGCGGCGAGATCGGCTGGCGGATCGAGGGCAACTCACTGATCGGCTGGGACGCCGGCCCGCACTCTCCCGGCGAGGTGATGAACCGGCTGGCGCTGCTCGATCTGGTCACCGACAACATCCCGCCGTACGTCTGGCGCGACTACGCGGGCATCGATCCTCGCGTCAACTGACTCCACCGGCCCCCGATCCGGTTAGAGTCGGCAACGAGTCGCAGCCAACACTCGGGAGCAGGGAAATGACCCTCGTCATCGTCATCATCGTCGCGGTCGTCGTGATTGCGGCCATCGCGCTGATGGTCTCGTACAACCGGTTCGTCAAGCAGCGGAACCTGATCCAGGAGTCCTGGCGGCAGATCGACGTCGAGCTGCACCGCCGCTACGACCTGATCCCGAACCTGGTCGAGACCGTCCGGGCGTTCGCCGCGCACGAGCGGCACGTGTTCGAGGAGGTCGCCCGGCTGCGCACCCAGGCGGTGAACGTGCAGGGCGCCTCGCCGGAGCAGCGGGCGGCGGCGGAGGGTGAGCTGTCCGGCGCGCTGCGCCAGATGATGATCTCGGTCGAGGCGTACCCGCAGATCCAGTCCAACCAGAACTTCCTCAACCTGCAGCGCGAGCTGACCGACACCGAGGACCGGATCGCGGCCGGCCGGCGGTTCTACAACGCCAACGTCGGCGACTACAACACCCGGGTCGAGTCGTTCCCGTCGAACGTGATCGCGGGCCGGTTCAAGTTCGAGAAGGCCGGCTACTTCGAGGTCAAGGACGAGCAGGTCCGCGCGGTCCCGCAGGTCTCGTTCGGCACCATCGGCTCGGTCGAGGGCGAGCAGGCGCCGCCGCAGATGCAGCCGGGCGCGCAGTCGTCGGGCCAGATCCAGCCGCAGATGCCGGGCCAGCCCCAGTACCAGCAGCCGCAGTTCCCGCCGGCTGGCCAGCCCCCCGTCGGCCAGCCCCCGGTCGGCGGGCCGCCTGCGGGATCCCCCGGTCCGCAGGACGGCCAGCCGCCCTTCACCGGTGGTCAGTAACCGGCCACCAGCGGTCAGATAGGGCGCTGAGCCTCCCTCCGGCCAGTGCCCCCACTAGGCCTGTACTCAGCGTCCTAACGTCAGTTCCGAATTCAGGCCCGGGGACGGCGACGGTCAGTTCGTCGCCCCCGGGCCTGCCCTCCCCCCGGTACCGCAGACCACGATGCCCGGCCCGGATACATCGCGCGTACATCGCGACGTACATCGCACCCGCCGAACCTTCCCGGCGGGGCGGACGGGATGACACCATGGGGCGGGCCAACAGTTGAGAGGGCGAGCAAGTGGACAGTCTGAGGTACGAGATCCTCGGACCTCTGCGCCTCGCTCACGTCCAGGGCCAGCCGCTACGCGCCAGTAAGCCGCGCCAGCTGCTCGCGACGCTCCTGCTGCACCCCAACCGGTTCGTCTCCACCGATCTGATCGCCGACGCGCTCTGGGAGGGCAACCCGCCCCGCTCGGCGACGGCGAACATCCGTACTTACGTCCGGGCCCTGCGCGGAGTGCTGGAGGACGCCGGACTGGTCGCCCCGATCGATACCTCAGCTGCCGGCTACAGCATCGCGGTGGGCGTCGATGAGCTCGATGCGAGCCTGTTCGAGTCCCTGCTCGCAGAGGGTGGTCACCTGCGTGATGCGGGTGACAAGCGCGAGGCCATGCTCGTCCTGTCGCGTGCGTACTCGCTCTGGCGCGGGCACCCGCTCGAAGACCTGACCATCCCGTCCGCGTGGGAGGGCTCGATCGCCCGCCTCGACGCGCAGTACCGGGGACTGGTCGACACCCTGCTCGACCTGCGCCTCGAGTACGGCGATGCCAGCGGAGCCGCCGTCCTGCTCAGCGGCCGCCTCACCGAAGACCCGTACGACGAGCAGCTCTGGCGGCGACTGGTTGACGCCCTACTGGCCGCCGGGCGGACCGGTGAGGCCAGGGCGGCCTACTCGAAAGCCGTGCAGACCCTGGCCGACGAGCTGGACGTCAAGCCCGGCCCGGAGCTCCAGGCGGCCGGCGCCCGCGCAGAGAACGGCCGCTCCGCCAACTGGCCCGACCCCGGCATCCCAGCAGCAACCCGTACGACCCAACCCGCTGCCCCGGAGCCCGCCACCGGCCCCATGGCGTCGCCAGTGCTCACCGAGCCGCACCGGCCGCCCAGCCAGCTCCCCATTGACCTGGCCGACTTCAGTGGACGGCAGCAGCACCTGGAGCAACTGCGCGACCTGGTGTGCGGCCGCGACCCGGTCCGCCCGCCGATCGCGGTGATCTCGGGTGCTCCGGGCACTGGCAAGACCTCACTGGCTGTCCGGCTAGGCCATCTGGTCCGAGAATCCTTCCCGGACGGGCAGATCTACCTGGACATGCGGGGCGCCACCGAGCCGCGTGATCCAGCGGCCGCGCTGACCGACCTGCTGCTGAGTCTCAACATGCCGGACTCCGCAGTACCGGCTGATCCTGAGCGGCGGTCGGCCACGTTGCGGTCGGAGCTCGCCAGCCGCCGGGTGCTCATCGTCCTCGACGACGTCGCCGCGGCGAGCCAGATTGCGCCGCTGATGCCCGGCACCGGAGCGTCGGCGGTCGTCATCACCAGCCGGAACCGGTTGATGGACCTGGCCGGCGCGGACAGTACGCCGCTGGACACCTTCGACGACGGCGAAGCGGCCGAGCTGCTCCGGCGGGTCGCAGGAGTGGGGCGAGTCGACACGAACTCCGCGGCGGTCAACGAGATCCTCGAGGCTTGCGGCAACCTGCCGCTTGCGATCCGGATCGTCGCCAGCCGCCTCGCCCAGCGCCCGGACCTCAGCCCTGCCGAGCTGGCCCGGCGACTCCGCGACGAGACGCACCGGCTGGATGAGCTGAGCATCGGCGAGCTCGCCGTCCGTACCAGCGCCGACCTGAGCTACGACGCGCTCAGCGCCGAGGAGGCTCGGCTCTACCGGCTGATCGGCCACTTCGCGGTCGGTGAGTTCTCCGCCCGCATCCTGGAGACCATCGCCACGCCTGCGTCGGTGCGGCGCAGCATGGACCGGCTGATCGAGGTCAACCTGGTCCAGATCAGCACAGTCGACGCAAACGGTACTGCGCGCTACCGCGTGCACGACCTGCTCCGCTTGCACGCCATCGGGGTCGGCGACGACGAGCAGAAGGCTCAGGCCATCAAGGACCTGCGCACTGTCTTCGAATCCCTGCTGCACAAGGTCCGCCGAGCCAGTGCGGCACTACCGTTCGGGTACTTCGGCACGCTCGAGCACACCGGTCCACTGCTCGCCCCCGACCCGCAGCCGTTCACCCCGTCCGACGCGATCGCCTGGTTCGACGCAGAGCGGTCCACCTTCGCCCCGGCCATCCGGGCGGCGGCGCAGAACGGGCTGCACGACTATGCCTGGCGGATCGCGGCCGCCTGGGGTCCGTACCTCGACATGCGCGCGTACTACGACGACTGGAACGAGTCGCACCAGCCCGGCCTGACCAGCGCGATCGCGTGCGGGGACCAGCGCGGCGAGGCGATCATCCGTCGCAACCTCGGCCAGCTCGCGATCTACCGGGACGATTGGGACGTCGCCTGGGAGCACCTCACCGAGGGCGCTGCGATCTTCGAGGAGATCGGTGACCGTCAGGGGGCCGGCATCGTCGCGGTCGGCCTCGGGACCTGGCTGCGCGAACGTGGGCGGCCGGACGAGAGCCTCGCGCAGTACGAGCGGGCCGTGGAGGCGCTGGTCGAGGTCGGCGACAAGAACGGCGAGGCGGTCGCTCGCAGCGCGGCCGCGTCGATCTGGCTGAGCCGCAACGACACGGTCGTCGCCGGCCGGTACCTGGCTGAAGCATTCCTGCTCGGAGTACGGCTCGGGGACTCACACCGCGAGGCGAAGGTCCGGCGCCGGATCGCGTCGCTGCGGATGCAGCAGGGCCGCAACGACCAGGCGGTGCGCCAGTTGCAGGCGTCCCTGGCGATCTTCAACAGCCTGGGTGACGACCACTGCGCGGCGTACGGGCGAGCGGAGCTGGGGCAGGCGTTCGTCGGTGTCGGCGACGAGGCGGCGGCCCGGCGGATGCTGCTGGACGCGATCGCGATCGGTCACCGGCTCGGCGATCGCAGTGTCGAGGGACAGGCGGCGTACGACCTGGGCCGGCTGTACGCGAGTGCCGACAATGTCGACTTCGCCCGCCGGTACCTCGACCGCGCGGCTCGTGTCTGGCAGCTCGTTGCCAACGACACCAAGGCCGGCCAGGCGCGCGCCGCGCTGGCGGAGCTGACCACGGATCTCGCGGCCGGCTGATTTCGCCTTCTACGCAACGGCTTCGTCGCCCTGTGTAGTTACATTGCGCAATGTACGGCGGCTGTATGCGCCCAGGACAGGCTTCTACTCACCACGGCACAGGCCGGAGGATGGGGGAGCACGGCCCATGGGGGAGATTGTTGTGGAAGGCCGAGCTGTGCAGTGGGCGGCAAACCCACGGGACACAGAGGCCGCGCTGAGCTGGCAGCTGGAACGGGTGGGGTCAGGGGCCTGGCAGGACTGGTCGCTGAAGTTCCAGCGGATGGCGTTCGGCTATGCCCAGGACAGCGGTTGGCACGATCCGGAAGACGCGTTGCGATGGCTCGACCACCACGCCCTGCTGCACGAAGGGGCTGCGCCACGGGGGGCGCTGGTCTGGTACCAGGCGGCCGACCGGATCCGGGTGGCATGTTCACTCGGTTCCGGTCAGGTGGTCGGGCCATTGCCTTGCGGTCAGGTCGACACCACAGACCTGACGGGGCTCAGCTCCGACTACGTCTGGTCAGACCCGCACTTTCCGTTCGGGCACTGACTGCTCAGTGCTTGCGGCGGTGCGAGGTGGGCTGCTCGAGCTGGGCCTCGACGCCGTCGGCGACGCTGCCGCGGCCGCGCCGCTTGGCCAGCACGAACTCGACCAGCATCGGGACCAGTGAGATCAGCACCAGCAGGATCAGGGCCGACTCGAGGTGGTCGTGGATGACCTTGACCTTGCCGAGGGCGTGGCCGAGCAGGGTGATGCCGCTGGCCCACAGGACGGCGCCGATCCCGGTCCAGAGGAAGAACTTCCGCGGGTCCATCCGGCCGGCCCCGGCCACCACGGTGATGAAGGTGCGCACGATCGGGACGAACCGGGCCAGCACCAGGGCGCGCGGACCGTACCGCTCGAAGAAGTCGTGGGTCTGCTCGATGTACTTCGGCTTCAGGAACTTGGCGTTCGGGTTCTTGAACAGCGTCGTGCCGAGCCCGCGGCCGATGTAGTAGCCGGAGACGTTGCCCAGGAACGCGGACACGGTGAGGATCACGCAGGCCAGCCAGAGCGGGACGTCGATGTTGCCGCGGGCGATGAACAGGCCGACCGCGAACAGCAGCGAGTCGCCCGGCAGGATCGGGAACAGCAGCCCGCACTCGATGAAGACGACCGCGGCGGTGCCCCAGAGTGACCAGTCACCCAGCCAGTTCAGCAGGTATTCCGGGTCCATCCAGTTCGGCATCAGCATCGCGACCATTGTCAGCACGCGGACAGGGTAGCGTCCCCACCCATGCAGGAAGCCAATCGTGACAACGCCGCTGACCTGGTCGGAGCCGACCTGGTCGGTACCGCAGAGGTCGGTGTCGGCCCGTGGCAGGGCGATCTGCCGGACGATCCCCGGTACGACCCGGAGCTGCTCGCGGCCGGCGATCGCCGCAACGTGGTGGACAAGTACCGGTACTGGCGGCTGGAGGCGATCGTCGAGGACCTCGACACCCAGCGGAACCCGTTCCACGTCGCGATCGAGAACTGGCAGCACGATCTGAACATCGGCTCGGTCGTCCGGACTGCGAACGCGTTCCTGGCGCACGAGGTGCATATCGTCGGCAACCGCAAATGGAACCGCCGCGGCGCGATGGTGACGGACCGCTACCAACATGTCCGCCACCATCCCCAGCTCGCCGACCTGGCCGCGTACGCCGAGCAGCACCAGCTGGCCGTCATCGGCATCGACAACCTCCCCGGCTCCGTCTCCCTGGAGACCTACGACCTCCCCACCGACTGCATCCTGCTCTTCGGCCAAGAGGGACCGGGCCTCACCGACGAGGCCCACAAAATCTGCACCGCCGTCCTCTCGATCGCCCAGTTCGGCTCCACCCGCTCCATCAACGCCAGCGCCGCAGCAGCCATCGCCATGCACGCCTGGATCCGCCGCCACACCTTCGGTCAGAAGATCCAGCCCTAGCTCGGCACCGAAGGTTCGGTGACCAGCCGCGGCCGGAAGAGCTTCTCGCTCTCGTCGATGAAGGCCTGGTCGAGCTTGAGTTGCCAGCGGGGGCTGGTGGCGATCGCTCTCAGTTGCGCGAGGGTGATCGCGGGGTGGGCCGGGTCGGTGTTGACCGCGATCAGGTTCAGGTTGAGACCGTCCGCCCGGGCCAGGTTGGCCTGAAGTTGCTGGTCGTCGCCGGCGTTGTCGGTCGCGGCGATCTCCGTGTTCAGCAGCCGGAGCTTCGAGCGATCGGCCAGGGTGGTCACCTTGCAGTAGGTGTCGCTGGCGAAGCACTGCAGGGGGACATCGTCCTTGACGATCTCGAGCCGCAGCGTCGCGCTGCCGTAGTCGGCGGTCGTGTAGACCCCGCGCACCGTGCCCATCCCGTCGAAGCCGCCGCGGAGGTTGGTTGCTTGGTGATCCTTGGGTAGCAGTTCGAGCAGAATCGCGAGCGCTGCCTGTGGGGTGAGCGCGCCCTTCTTCGACTGGACCGCCGTTGTGCTTTGTACTCCGGCAGGGCCGATGGTGGTCGGGCCGCCGAGTGTGCCGGCGTATGCGAAGGCGCCGCCCAGTACTGCGACGGTCGCGGCGCCCGCGAAGATGCGGGTCAGTCGCCGGCGGCGTACCAGCTTGTTGCCATAGGCAACTCCTCCGGCGAGTAGCAGATCCAGGTCGGCGGGGGTGTCGTCGACGCCGGCGTGGAGGCGGTCGCGGAGTTCGGTTTCGAAGCTCATCTGGGGTCCTTCTGGTTCCGGGCTCATCGCCCGCTCAACTCGCTGAGGTCGGTGCCGAGGCGCTCGCGCAGCTTGAGCAGCACGCGCTGGCTGCGGGTCCGGACGGTGCCGGAGCTGACGCCGAGGATGGTGGCGGTGTCCTCGACACTGTGGTCCTCCCAGTAGCGCAGTACGACGATCGCCCGGTCGCGCCCGGACAACTCGGCCAGCGCGTCGAAGAGGGTCAGCCGCAAGGCGGTGTCCTCGCCGTACCGTCCGCTGTCCGGTACTTCGGAAGTCGGGCGCTCCAGCCGGGTCCGGCGCTGGGAGTCGACATAGGTGCGGACCATGACGGTCCGGCTGTACGCCACCGGGTTGTCGGCCCGGCTGACCTTGGACCAGGACGCGTAGAGCTTGCCGAGGGTCGTCTGGGTCAGGTCCTCGGCCGCGTGCCGGTCGCCGGCCAGCAGGTACGCCATCCGGAACAACTGCGTGCCGCGGGCGGCGGCGAATTCGCTGAACTCCTCGAGATCGGCACTCACGATCACCCTTCCGTCGGTAACAGCCTGTCGAAGGAGTAAGAGCGGCCGCGGCCGGGTCTTGTTGCGGTTGAGCGCGAGAAAGTTGCCGGAAAAGTTGTTTGCGCAGGGGCCGTAACCCCGGGGTGGCGACCCGCGTTGGAGGTGTTGTCAGTCCCAACTCGGGCGGGGACGACGCTGCTTCAGCATGCGTTGGTTCGGGGTCAGGTGCGACCGTGGGGGAAGTATGAGTTCGAATTTGCATGTCCGTCGGGCCGTCGAGATCGGCGACATCGCGCAGGTGGAGATCGCCAGGCCGGCGAATCTCGCCCAGCTGGAAGAGATCTGGGGCGCGTTGGTGCACGAAGTCGCCACCGTGCAAGCGATCTCCACCGCCGCGGTGGAGGCGCGCAGTGATGAGTCACGGGTGGCTTTGCTCAAGCTGCTCGAGGCGGAGACCGCCGAAGTCGTTGCCCTGGTCGAGGAAGTCGGCCGCGAATTCCCGACGCCCGTGAGCCACGCCAGCTGAGGGGCGCTCTACTGTGTGTTCCTCCAGGGGTTTCGGGAGGAGTCGTCGATGGTGCCGTGGGCCGATCATGCGATCTGGTGGCACGTCTACCCATTGGGGTTCGTCGGTGCTGAGCCGGCAGCGTTGCCGACCGGCTTCCGGACGGCACGGCTCGGGCGGCTGGAGAACTGGCTCGATTATGTGATCGAGCTGGGCTGCTCCGGCCTGCTGCTGGGGCCGGTCTTCGAGTCGGAGACGCACGGCTACGACACGATCGACCACTTCCGGATCGACCCGCGGCTGGGCGACTACGACGATTTCGACTCGCTGGTTGCCGCGGCCAAGCAACGCGGGCTGCGGATCCTGCTCGACGGGGTGTTCAACCATGTTGCCCGCAGCTTCGTGGCGCCGCCGGAGTGGTTCAGGCAGTTGCCGGACGGGTCGATCGCCAACTTCGAGGGCCACCAGCACTTGCTGGTGCTCAACCACGAGGAGCCGGCCGTTCGCGAGCACGTCATCGAGGTGATGTGCCACTGGCTCGAGCGCGGCATCGACGGGTGGCGGCTGGACGCGGCGTACGCAGTACCGGCCGAGTTCTGGCGTGCGGTGTTGTCGGAGGTGCGTGAACGGTTCCCGGAGGCGTGGTTCGTAGGTGAGCTGATCCATGGTGACTACGCGGGCTATGCGGCGACGAGCACGCTGGACTCCATCACGCAGTACGAGCTGTGGAAGGCGATCTGGAGTTCGCTGAACGACCGGAACTTCTTCGAGTTGGCGTATGCGCTGGAGCGGCACCAGCAACTCGTCGACCCGCTGGTGCCGCAGACCTTCGTCGGCAACCACGACGTGACGCGCATCGCGAGCAAGCTGGACGATCCACGGCACCTGGGTCACGCGCTGGCGGTGCTGTTCTCGGTGGCCGGCATCCCCAGCATCTACGCGGGTGACGAGCAGGCCATGCAGGGCATCAAGGAGGACAGAGTCGGTGGCGACGATGCTGTCCGCCCTGAGTTCCCGGACAAGCCCAGCGAGTTGGCCAACCCCCATTGGGAGACGTATCGGTTGCATCAGCGGCTGATCGGCGTACGGCGTCGCAATGCGTGGCTGACACGGTCGCGGACCAAGGTCGCCCACCTGACCAACCAGGCCCTCGCACTGCGCTCCGGTGACGCGCGTGGCCAGCTACTGCTGCTCCTCAACGTAGGAGACGAGGCCTACCGCTTCCCAGTGGAAGTGGCAGGCCTCGTCATCGCAGCGCAGTCGGATCCTGGTCACCTACCGGAGGACCCGTTGCTGGTACCAGCGCACGGCTGGCTAGTGCTGGCTACCGGTTGAGCAGAGCCCGGAACGCGTCGCCCAGCGCAGCAGTGGGGTCGGCAGGCAGGTCATGCGACCGGTAGGCGATATGAGCGTCCGGCCGAACCAGTAGGCACCCGTTGTCGGTGATCTCGCGCAGTCGCGCCCAGTCGCCGTACAGGTCGTCCAACTCGCGACCAGGGCCGATCACGAACGCCTCCACCTCGACACCGGTCTCCTCGGCGATCGCCCGGGCCGCCTTGACCCAGGCCTCGCCGCCGATACCGGTGAGCAGGGTGAAGCGGCCCTTGCCGACCACATCCAGCGTGGAGACGGTCTCGGTGCCCCTGGTCAACCAGCAGTGCGGGATCCGCGCACCCGGCCAGGTAGTCGGGTGGTAGTAGAGCTCCGGATCCCTGGTGTACTCCGGCTCGTCAGTACCGTCCGAGATGACCGCACCCGACTTGTACCGCTGCCCGAGCTCCACCCCATGGGCGTTGAACTCGTAGTCCTTGAGCTCGATCGCCTTGCGCAACTCCTCGCGCTGCGCGGCGCCCTCAGGGCTGTCGTCCTTGCGCGAGTCGATCGTCCGGCCCGCCGGAGCGTCCGGAGTCATCCCGAGCGCATGGAAGATCTGCCCGAACTGCGTGCGGCTCTTGTTCGCGCGATCCACGATCTGCTTGGCGATCGGGGTGCGCTCCTCGTCATAGGTGTCGAGCAGCTTCGGCGACGCCTGGCCCTTGAGGACGAGCGCTAGCTTCCAGGCCAGGTTGTACGCGTCCTGGATCGACGTGTTCGACCCGAGCCCGTTCGACGGCGGGTGCCGATGGATCGCATCGCCCATGCAGAACACCCGGCCGACCGACGCCTTCTCGGCGTACATGTGGTTGACGCTCCACACCGAGGTGCCCTTCAGCTTCACGTCGATCGTGTCGTCACCCACCAGGTTGTGCACGATCTCGGTCGCCATCGCCTCGTCGACCACCGGCGCGGGCTGGTTGATGTCGTAGCCCCAGACGATCAGCCACTCGTTCCACGGCCGGACCATCCGGACCAGCCCGGCGCCGATGCCACCGATCTGGGCGCCTGGCTGAAGGACCCAGTAGAGGACGCTCGGCCGGTGCGCGACGTACTTCGACAGGTCGGCCTCGAAGACGATGTTCATCGAGCCTTCGATGTCCATCGCGCCGGCCATCGGCAGCCCGATGTCCTGGGCGACCTTGCTCCGGCCGCCGTCCGCGCCTATCAGGTACTTCGCCCGGATCTGGTACGTCTCGCCCGACAGCCGGTCGCGGACAGTCGCGGTCACCCCGTCGTCGTCCTGCTCCAGCGACACGTACTCCGTGTCGAACCTCAAACGCGCGCCGCGGCTGGCCGCAGTACTGACCAGGATCGGCTCGAACAGCGTCTGGGGCAGGTCGCAGGGCAGCGTCGGGCTGGCCTCGGTGTAGTCGGCCAGGCGCTGCGGATGCGTCCCCCAGGTGCGGATCCGGCCGATCTCCTCACCGGCGAGGCTGGTGCAGAAGGCGGTCTGGCCCATCAGCGCGTGCTCGGTGCCCTTGCCGATGATCTGGTCCTCGATGCCCATGTCGCGCATCAGCTCGATCGTGCGCTGGTTGGTGATGTGGGCCCGCGGAGTGTTGGCGGTCCAGCCGTAGCGAGTCAGTACTACGTTGTCGATCCCGTAGCTGGACAGGAAGAGCGAGGCGGCTCCTCCAGCCGGCCCGGTGCCGACGATCAGCACATCGGTTTCCATCACAATGCTCGGGTCTCCTCGTCGGTGGCGAGCACCAGGTCGTACTGGACGGTCGAGTAGGGCTGGTCGAGTACGCGGCCGTCAGGCGCCGTACCGGCCGGGTGCTCGGTGAACTCGGCGATCAGCGAGTCCTTCACGCCGAAGACGGCGTCGTCGTGCAGGTGCTCGTCGCCGGCCGCGAAGACGTGCGTGATGAGCCGGGAGAAACCGGGCGCGGTGACCATGAAGTGGATGTGGGCCGGGCGCATCGGGCCGCGGCCGCCGGCCCGCAGCAGCTCGCCGACCGGGCCGTCGTCCGGGATCGGGTAGGCGACCGGGCGCACGGCCCAGAACGAGTAGTTGCCATCGGCATCGGTGGTCAGATGGCCGCGGTTCTGCGGTCCGTCGAGGTTCTTCTGGACGTCGTAGAAGCCGTCCTCGTCGGCTTGCCAGGTCTCCACCAGTGCCCCGGCGATCGGCTTGCCCTGCAGGTCGAGGACCCGCCCCGACACCAGGCAGGGCTGGCCGGGCGCGCCGTTGGACAGGTCGTCACCGAGCTTGATCTCGGGTGAGCCCTCGACGAAGAACGGCCCGAACACGGTCGACTGGGTCGCCCCGGCCGGCTTCTTGTTGCCCAGGCCGACGGTCAGCATGGACAACCCGAGTACGTCGGACAGCAACACGAACTCCTGCCGCGTGCCGGTGGACGTGTGCCCGGTCCGGGTCAGGAAGTCGATCCCGGTGAACCACTCCTCCTCGGTCAGCTCGACCTCGCGGGCGAACTCGTGCAGATGCCGGACCAGCGCGCTCAGTACCGTCTTGGTGCGCTCGTCTTTGCTCCCGTCGAAACTCGCGACGACCGCGTCGGTGAGCTCGTCCCCAGCCAGATCCATGTCGCTCCTCATGCCTCGATGACCATCGCTGTTCCTTGGCCGACACCGATGCACAGGGTCGCCAAGCCGTAACCGCCACCACGGCGGCGCAGCTCGTGCGCCAGCGTGGTCAGAATTCGCGTACCGGAGCTGCCGAGCGGATGCCCGAGCGCGATCGCTCCGCCGTTCACGTTCACCTTCGTACGGTCCAGCTCAGGCCATTCGCCCAAGCAGGCAAGGCTTTGCGCCGCGTACGCCTCGTTGAGTTCGACCAGGGTGAGGTCGTCCCAGCCGATACCGGCCTTGGCGAGCGCCTTGCGGGAGGCCTCGACGGGGGCGATACCGAAGTACTGGGGTTCGACGCCGTGCACGGCCCGGCTGACGATCCGCGCCAGGGGAGTGATGCCGAGGCTCTGGGCAGTTGCCTCGTCGGCGATCAGTACCGCGGACGCGCCGTCGTTGAGGGTGGAGGCGTTGCCCGCGGTGACCGTGCCGTCGTCGCGGAAGGCCGGCTTGAGCTTCGCCATGACTTCCGGGGTCCCGCCGTCACGGATGGACTCGTCCCTCGACAGCGGTGTCGTCTTCTTCGGGAGGATCGGCGCGAGGTGCTCCCAGGGGACGATCTCGGCGTCGAACTTGCCCGCTGCCCAGGCCTTGCCAGCCTTCTCGTGGCTCTCCAGGGCGAAGAGGTCCTGCGCCTCGCGACCGACGTTGTACCGCTCGGCGAGCTGCTCGGTGGCCTCGCCGAGGGAGACGGTCCATTCCTTCGGCATCCGCGGATTGATGAGGCGCCAGCCGAGGGACGTCGACTCGGCCATCACGCTGCCATGGGGGTATGCCTTGTCGGGCTTTGGGAGGACCCAGGGCGCCCGACTCATCGACTCGACTCCACCGGCTACGACGAGAGATGCGTCGCCGGTCTCGATTGCTCTTGCCGCTTGGATCGCGGCCTCCAGTCCGGAGCCGCAGAGTCGGTTGACGGTGGTACCGGGGACGCTGGTCGGATAGCCGGCGAGCAATGCGGCCATCCTGGCGACGTCGCGGTTCTCCTCGCCGGCGCCGTTCGCGTTGCCGAGGAAGACGTCGTCGATCAGCGCCGGGTCGAGGCTGGGATGCCTGACCAGCAACTCGCGGAGGGTGACGGCGGCCAGATCGTCGGGGCGGCCGCCGGCCAGTGCGCCGCCCAGTTTTCCTACCGGGGTACGGACGGCGTCCAGCAGGTATGCGGAGCTCATCGTTCACCTGCCCAAGCTCGATGGAGGATTTCTCTGACGTCGACGGAAGTACTCGCTTGAAACCGCTCGGCCGCTTCCGCCGCCTGCTCTTCGGTGAGGCCGAGCTCCCGCAGACTCGTCGGGACTCCCGCGGCGCTGAACAGATCGAACAACCCGGTCGCCAGATCCTTTGTCTGCAACGCTTCTTCGAGCCTCGCCTTGGCGCGGGGGACCTCAGGCGCCTTCACCCTGGTCACCTGCGGAAGAACGGCTGCGTGGGTCTCCGCGTGCGGAAGGTTGTACATCCCACCGAGCAGGTGACAAAGCTTGTGATGCAACCCGGTGCCCGCACTGGCCATCGCCGACCCAGCCAGCGAAGCGCCGTACAAAAGGTTGCTCCGGGCATCCAGATCGGCGCTGCTCTCCAGCACCCGCAGGAGTCCTTCGCGCAGTGCCCGCGCCGCCTCGACCGCGATGACGTCGTTGATCGGATCGGCCTTCTCGGTCCAGGTCGCCTCGACACAATGCGCCAATGCGTTAGCCACACTTGCCGCAGTCACCTTCAACGGCAGCTGCCGACTGAGCACCGGGTCATAGACAACCGACTTCGGTAGAACCCGCAGGTCAGTGCCGGTGGTCTTGCTACCGCCCTCGGTCTCCCCCCAAACCGCCGTCATCTCTGACCCGGAGTAGGTAGTCGGCACAGCAACAATCGCCAGCCCCGCCCCTGCTGCACCCACATCCGCCGTGCTGGCGGTGCTCCCGCCCGCCCTCGCGGCTAGGCCGTCGCCTTCGGCGGCGTTGGTGGTGGTGAGAGCGATGGCTTTCGCGAGGCCGATGGCCGAGCCTCCGCCGATCGCGACGATTCCGGTGGCCCCCACCTCCCGCGCCTTGGCGCGGGCCGCATCGGCCATTTCCTTCGGGACGTGTTGGCGGACCTCGTCGATGCGGCCGGCGAACCGGTCGCCAAGGGAGCGCTCGACCAGATCAGCCGAGTCGCGGGCGGACCGTGTGGCGATCAGCAGCACCCGTTCGACGCCGAGCAGGCCGACCTCGTCGGCCACCCGATCGAGCGAGCCGGCGCCGAGGACGACCCGGCTGGGTAGTCCGACATGGGTGAAGGGCTCAGTCATCGAAGGGCTCCCGGTCGCGGAGTTTGCGGAGGGTGGCCAGCTCGTGGTCGGTCGGTGCCGGGACAGCTTCGATGCTGTCGGCAACCTTCAGTGGCCATCCGGTTGCCGCGATCGCCTGCTCGGCGGTGACGCCGGGGTGCAGGCGGGTCATGGTCAGCTCGTTGGTGTCGGGGTCTGGCTGAAGTACTCCGTGGTCCGTGATGACGAGCGTCGGCCCGGCGCCAGGTGCCTGTCGTTCGCGGCCGGTCGGGCCGTAGCCGACCGACGAGATGAAGTCGACCCGCTCGACGAAGGTCCGCGGCGACTGCTTGACGATCACGATCACCCGCCCGGCCGCCGCCGCGATCTCCGGCGCCCCGCCCGCACCGGGCAACCGCACCTTCGGATCCGCGTGCGCACCGATCACCGTCGTGTTGATGTTCCCGAACCGGTCGATCTGCGCCGCCCCGAGGAATCCGACATCGATCCGCCCGGCCCCGACCCAGAAGTTGAACATCTCCGGTACGGACACCACGGAGACCGCCGTCGCCGCCAGATCGTCGTCACCGATCGACAGCGGCAGCTTCTTCGGCTTCGCGTCGATCGCACCCGACTCGTAGACGAGCCGGCAGTTCGGCGCATGCGTACGCCGAGCCAGGTTGGCCGCCAGATTGGGCGGCCCGACACCGACCAGGCACACATCCCCGTCGAGCAACTCGCGCGCCGCCGCGACGTTCATCATGTCCGCGCTCGTCCACTCAGACATCGCTGGTCTCCTTGAGGTCGTTCTCGGCAGCCCAGGCGAGGAAGGACTCGCGATCGCGCGATACCGCATCCCACTGCTGGTAGAAGTCGTTGTCCCGCACGGAATACCCAGCGGCGTACGACGGCCAAGCGCCATTTGGTACGACGCTCACCGCCGACAGCACCCAGTTCGGCAGGATCACTGCACCAGTGCGCTCGGGGAACTCGTCCACCACCTCTTCCACGGTGACGATGGCCCGCTTGGCGGCGAGCACTGCCTCCCGCTGCACCCCAGTGATCCCCCAGAGCATCACGTTGCCGTC
The DNA here is from genome assembly GCF_039537185.1 of Kribbella ginsengisoli. NCBI lineage: Bacteria > Bacillati > Actinomycetota > Actinomycetes > Propionibacteriales > Kribbellaceae > Kribbella > Kribbella ginsengisoli. The sequence continues at coordinate 84,941 of NZ_BAABAA010000020.1, forward strand.
GCGGTCGGCCAGCTGCGCGTGTATCACCGCGACATCCGGGTTCACCGCCTTCACCGCGGCCAGTTCCTCGCCGGTGAAGGGGCAAGTGACCCGGCTGATGATGTCCCGCTGCTCCTCCAGATCAGTGCCGCGGTAGCCCCGCAGTACTGCGAACGGCAGCCGCGCAGCCCCGGCGGAGTACGCATTGGCCAGTCCTGCATGGCTGTGCTCGTGTACTACGAGCCGGTGCGGCCAGTGGTTCTCCACTGCATCGCGCAGCCGGTGCAGCGACCCCACACCAGGGTTGCCGCCGTACGAGAAGACGATCTCGTCAGCGCAGCCCAGACCGATCAGCTGGTCGTAGATGAGGTCGGGCGTCATCCGGACCAGCGTCAGGTGCCGCCGGCCCTGCCGAGCGATCTCATGGGCCGCAGCGAAGGGGATCAGATGCGTGAATCCCTCCAGCGCGACCGTGTCCCCGTCGTGGACGTGCGCGGCGATCGCCTCGGCGAGGGGCACTGGACTTGTCATCAGCAACTCCGCTGGAGATATTTAGTGCTAGGATTTCGCTCAGCGAAAGATTCTTCTTTCAACGAAAAGGCTAGCTCATGGTTGGTGATGCGTCTACAAGCTCGGGCGGCACGTTCCTCCAAGGGCTGGAGCGTGGGCTGGCCGTGATCCGTGCGTTCGACGCCGAGCAGCCGTCGCTGACGCTGAGCGAGGTGGCCCGAGAGGTCGGCATCACGCCGGCGACCGCGCGACGGATCTTGCTGACGCTCGAAGAGCTCGGGTATGTCCGGAGCGACGGGCGGCGGTTCTCGCTCACGCCGCGCGTGCTGGCTCTCGGCTGGGCCTACCTGTCCTCGCTGGACCTCGGCGACATCGCCGGGCCGTACATGGAGGAGCTGAGCCTCAAGACCCGCGAGTCCTGCTCGATAGCGACGCTTGACCTGCCAGACATCGTGTACGTCGCCCGGGTGCCCACCAGGCGGATCATGACCGTCGCGCTGGGCGTGGGGGCGCGCTTACCGGCGTACGTGACCTCTATGGGCCGGGTGCTGCTGGCCGATGCGTCCGCTGGCGAGGTGTCGGCGTACCTGGCGGCTCTGGAGCCGGAGGCGATGACGGAGCACACCGTGACGTCGGTGGAGGAGCTGGGGGAGCTGATCAAGCAGGCGGGGGTCGATGGCTATGCGCTGGTCGACCAGGAGTTGGAGCTGGGGCTGCGGTCGATCGCAGTACCGATCAGGGATTCGCGTGGCCGAGCCGTTGCCGCCCTCAACGTCTCGGCGCACGCATCCCGCTCTACCCGTGCGTCGTTGCAATGCGAAGTACTGGAGCCGCTACTGGAGTGCGCCGACCAGATCGGCACCGCACTGCGCCGGCGCGGACGGATCTAGAACTCTCTAGCTGCTAGCCGAGGCCGATCTGGGCGAAGAAGGTCTGGTTGTCCCAGAACAGGTACTCCTCGTCCATGGTGTTGCGCTTGTTCCAGATGCCGACGGTGGCCATCGGGAGGTTGTAGCTCTTGCCGGTGGGCTGGATGAAGCCGCCCTTGCCGTCCGGCATCGGCTTGGTGAAGGTGCCCTTCATGTAACCGGTGACCGCGGTGAGCTGGCCGTTGGCGAGCCGGAACGGGTGCTCCTGGATCCGGGTGTCCGGGGCCCAGACGAACAGCGCGGCCAGGTCGGCGATGTGCTTGTCGATGCCGTCGGTGAAGTGCCCGTCGGGCCAGTGCACGCGGATGTTTCGGGCGTGGCTCTCGTGCAGCCGGTCCCACTTCTGGCCGGTGAAGATCTCGAAGTCCAGCTCGTCGAAGATCTTCAGGTGCTTGCGCTCGGCGGCCGTGAGGTGGGCCGGGAAGCCGTCGCTGTGGCCGGTCTGGCCCTCGGTGGCGCCGTAGGCCAGCTCGCTGCCACTGCTCACCGCGGCCAGCGCCAGCGCGCCGAATCCTGCCGCGCTGCTGTTCCGGATCAGAGAACGTCGGTCGATCATCTGGGTCGCATCCTTCGGTGGAGGTCTGTAGTCACTTCTAGATACCGCTCTCCAGAAGGTACTACAACCTTCAAGTAACTGGTACCCCGCGGAGGTACGCTGGTGACATGGCTGAGGAGGTGGAGTACGACGTCTTCGGCGCCGCCTGCCCGTCCCGGCCGGTGCTCGAGGACGTGACCGGCCGCTGGGGATCGCTCGCGCTCGGCGCGCTGGCCGACGGCCCGATGCGCTTCAACGAGCTGCGCCGCCGGGTCGAGGGAGTCAGCCAGAAGATGCTGGCCCAGTCCCTGCAGGCGCTCGAACGCGACGGCCTGGTGATCCGGGAGGTCCACTCGACCTTCCCGCTGAAGGTCGAGTACAGCCTCACGCCGACCGGCGAAGTCCTGGCCGCCAAACTCCTCGACCTGATCGGCTACCTGACCAGCAGCATGCCCGGCATCCTCGACGCCCAGCACCACTACGACCAGTCCCGCGCCGAGGCCTGAACTCGTCCGAGCCCACATCTGATGGGCTCGAACAGTTTCCGGTGGCCGTGAACAACAAACGGTGGGCTTGAACAACAAACGGTGGGCTTGAACAAGGTCTGACTTGTTCATGGCCATCGTTTGTTGGTCGGTGGGGTGGTGTCAGTCCGTTTGGGTGACCTTGCGGAGGCCGCGGGGGGCGTCGGGGTCGAGGCCGAGCTTGCGGGCCAGGGCCTCGATCGCGCGCTGGGCCGGGATGATGAGGGCCAGCGGGGCGAGCGTCTCGGGCAGGTCCGGGCCGGCCAGGTTGACGTCGCACAGCGAGGCGAAGCGGGCGTCGCCGCCGATGCCGAGGATCTTGCTGCCCTTCTCGCGGACGATCGCGGCCAGCTCGGTCATGCCCGGCAGGGCGGGGCCTTCGCCGGCGGCGACCAGGATGGTGACCAGGTCGGAGTCGACGACGGCGATCGGGCCGTGCTTCAGGTCGGCGTACGAGAGGCCGCGGACCGGCTGCAGGCAGGTCTCCTCGAGCTTGAGGGCGACCTCGAGCGTCGTGCCGAAGGTGAGGCCGCGGCCGCTGGACAGTACGTCGTGGGCGCCGGCGAGCAGGTCGGCGGCGGCGTCGACCGAGCCTTCGAGCATCTTGGCGGCCGCCTCGGGGACGCGGGCGATGTCGGCGTCCAGGGTGCCCGGCTTCTGCGCCAGCGCATCGACGGCGACGGTGATCGCGGCGAGCTGGGTCGTGTAGGTCTTGGTCGCCGGAACGGCCAGCTCCTTGCCGGCCTGGGTGATGAGCGCGACATCGGCCACCGAGACCAGCGGGCTGTCGCCGTCGTTGGTGATGCCGACGATGGCCGCACCGTTGCGCTTGGCCCACTCGGCCGTGTCGACGATCTCCTGGGTCGCGCCGGACTGGCTGACCGCGACGACGAGCGAGTTCGACAGGTCGAGGTTGGCGCCGTACAGGGTGGCCACCGACGGCGCGGCCAGGGAGGCCTGCCGGCCGGCGTGGATCTCGGTCAGGTAGCGGCCGTACACGCCGGCGTTGTCCGACGAGCCCCGGGCCACGAAGATCACGTGCCGGCGGCCCGCGGCCAGCCGGGTGATCTCGTGCCGCAGCGGCAGCACGTGCTCGAACGTCGCGGCCAGCGCGGCCGGCTGCTCGGCGATCTCGCGTGCCATCTGGGTGGCAGGGACGGGGACGGGCGTTGACACCACGACGATCACTGGTCCTATCTGGTCTTAACAGGTATGCTGCGCACGATAGCAGTGAGCGGTGAATCGGGGCACCCCCCGAGTTCCGCCGAGGTCTGGAGGATCGAGTTTCGATGGTGGCGACCAAACGGGCCCAGGTCCGATCGGTACTGGAACGGCTGATCGACGTCGAGCTGCACCCGGGCGACCCGATCCCTTCCGAGCGCGCGCTGGTGGACAAGCTGAACGTCTCCCGGGTGACCGTCCGGCAGGCGATCAGCGACCTGGTCGAGTCGGGCGCGCTGGAGCGCGTGCACGGCAAGGGGACCTTCGTCACCGGCCCGCAGGTCGACTCCCAGCTGCACCTGACCTCGTTCTCCCGGGAGATGCGCGCCCGTGGTCTCGAGCCCGGCACGGTCGTCTTGTCGGCGACCGAGATCGAGGCGTCCGACGAGACCGCGAAGGGGCTGCGGGTCGCCAAGGGCACCAAGGTGATCCGGGTCGAGCGGCTGCGCACGGCCGACGCGTCGCCGATGGCCTACGAGGTCGGCTACTACCCGTCCGCGCTCTTCCCCGGCCTGCTCGGCCGCGAGCTCGGCACCCTGTACGACGTCTTCGCCAGCGAGTACGACGTCGTCGTCACCTCGGGTGAGCAGACCGTCCGGGCGGACAACGCCGACGGCCATGTCGCCCGGGTGCTCGGTGTGGCCAGGCGGGCACCCCTGCTGGTCCTCGAGCGCACGACCTTCGCCGGCCGCAAGGTGGTCGAGCTGTCCTGGTCGGCGTACCGGGCCGATCGGTACCGGCTGCACATGGCCCTCACCCCGCGCGGTCCGCGGTCGGGGTCCGCGTAACAAACTGGATCGGTCCTGTTCATCAACTGGTCTGTTCCCCTGCTGTTCGCTCCCCGGTCACCTGGCCGGCTCAGCAGGCGGGCCGCCTCGTCCGACGAAGTGTGCGGCGGCGATACTGGAGCTCAACCCACATGGAACTTTGCTGTGAGGAGTACCGCGAGACATGCCTATTGCCACCCCTGAGGTCTACGCCGAGATGCTGGACAAGGCCAAGCAGAACGCCTTCGCCTACCCGGCCATCAACGTCAGCTCCTCGCAGACGCTGACCGCCGCGATCCGTGGTTTCGCCGAGGCGGGCTCGGACGGCATCGTCCAGGTCTCCACCGGCGGCGCCGAGTACCTGTCCGGCTCGACCATCAAGAACATGGTCACCGGGTCGGTCGCGCTGGCGGCGTACGCGCACGAGGTCGCGAAGAACTACAACGTGAACATCGCGCTGCACACCGACCACTGCCCCAAGGACAAGCTGGACGGCTTCGTCCGGCCGCTGCTGGAGATCTCCGCCGAGCGGGTCGCCCGCGGCGAGAACCCGCTGTTCCAGTCGCACATGTGGGACGGCTCGGCCGTGCCGCTGGACGAGAACCTGGAGATCGCCAAGGAGCTGCTGGCCAAGGCCGCGGCGGCGAAGATCGTGCTGGAGATCGAGGTGGGGGTCGTCGGCGGTGAGGAGGACGGCGTCGCCAACGAGATCAACGACAAGCTCTACACCACGGTCGAGGACGGCCTGGCCACGGTCGAGGCGCTCGGCACCGGCGAGCACGGTCGCTACCTGACCGCGCTGACCTTCGGCAACGTGCACGGCGTCTACAAGCCCGGCTCGGTCAAGCTGCGCCCGGAGATCCTGAAGGACATCCAGGACGCGGTCGGCGCCAAGGTCGGCAAGGACCGCCCGTTCGACCTGGTCTTCCACGGCGGCTCGGGCTCGACGCTCGAGGAGATCCGCGCGGCGGTCGACCACGGCGTCATCAAGATGAACGTCGACACCGACACGCAGTACGCGTTCACCCGCCCGGTCGCCGGTCACATGTTCGCCAACTATGACGGCGTGCTGAAGATCGACGGCGAGGTCGGCAACAAGAAGGCCTACGACCCCCGCGCCTGGGGCAAGGCAGCCGAAGCCGGCATGGCCGCCCGAGTCGTCGAGGCCTGCGAGAACCTCCGCTCGACGGGCACCTCGCTGCTCGCGTAGTACCTGCTTTTACTGGAAGGGCTCGCCGTCAGGCGGGCCCTTCCTGCTGTTTGCGGGCTGCCTGGATTAGGGCTTGGGCGGCCCAGACCATGGTGTCTAGAGCTTCGCCGGGTTCCAGGCCGACGGCGTCTCGGGTGGCGATGACGGCTTCTACGCCCCAGACCAGCATCACCGCGTTCACCAGGCGGGCGAAGTCTTTCTTCGGTAGCTCGCCGGCCAGTGGGCGCAGCGCCAGTTCGACGCCGTCGCGGCGGGCGGTGGACCGTACCGGCACCATCTCGCCGCCGGCCTCCCACTGGGCGAACCACCGCTCCTGGGTCATCTGGAACACGCTCCGCCAGACCGGCTCGTCCGCGAACTGGAGTCCCGTGATCGTCCGGATCAGCAACTCGACCCGGACCAGCGGATCGTCGCCGGCGTCGGCCAGTACCTCCTCGAAGGTCGGGAAGTCGCGTGTCGCGAAGGTCGAGCCGTCGTCGCGCAACGACTTCGGATTCGGGAAGTACCGGTACGCCGTGGCGACCGAGATCCCCGCCTTCTCGGCCACCTGCTGAACGGTCGGCGATTCGCCGCCGTCGCGAACCATTGTCAGGTACGCGTCGATGAGCGCCTGCCGGGTGCGCTGCTTCTGCTGCTCACGGGCTGTCATCGAACACCCTTGACGTGAGAATGGTTTCTCATGATGATAAATCTATCGCATAACGACGAACCCTGGGGGATCGCAATGACACCAGCTGAGATGGACGCTGTTCTCGACCGGCACTTCGCCGGGGAGGCTGCCCACGATCTGGCGGCCACGCTCGCCACTCTGACCGAGGATGTCGAGCACGACGTCGTCGGGCTCGGCGTGCGCAAGGGGCATGCCGAGGTGGCGCCGGTCTACCAGGCGCTGTTCGACGGCGCGACGGACGAGATCTACGAACCGATCCGGCGGATGTACGGCGACGACTTCATGGTCGACGAGGTGATGATGACGCAGACCGTCGTCGGCGACCTGTACGGCGTACCGGGCAACGGGACCGTGGTCACCGCCCGGCTGCTGCACGTCCTCGAGTTCCGCGACGGCCTGATCAGCCGCGAGAACGTCTGGATGGACACCGGCGCCATCATCGCCCAACTCACCGCAGCCCAAGCCGCCGCCGACTCCGCCGCCGGGGCCGGGGTCTGATGAGTTCTTATCGGGTGACCTTCTCGACCCGGCCGTCGCCGAACCGCTCCGGCGGCAGCCGCACGGCCGGGGCATACCGGGTCCTCCGCAACCCACCCACCGACAAACCGCACCCCGCCAGACCCTCGTCCCGCTAGCGGACAGCCGTCTGAACATCGGGAACTCTGATCACCTCCATCAGAAAAGATCGCTATTCATGAACCCCTGCGCTTTCTACGGTGGGGGACATGACTTCGCTCAAATCTGCCGTCTGGATCCCGTTGTTCGACGAGCTGGCCGATCCGCGGGTGGTCGCGTCGCTGGCCGCGGCCGCTGAGGAGGCGGGGTGGGACGCGTTGTTCGTCTGGGACCACGTGCGCTGGCGCTCCCCGGTACGCGCGGTCGCCGACCCTTGGGTCGCTCTCACCGCCGCAGCGATGGTCACCGAGCGACTCCGGCTGGGCCCGATGGTCACACCGCTGGCCCGCCGTCGCCCGGCGGTCCTCGCCCGCCAGACCGCGTCCCTCGACGTACTGAGCAACGGGCGCCTGACCCTCGGCGTCGGCATCGGCGCCGACCGCTTCGGTGAAGAGTTCAGCCGCTTCGGCGACGAGCCCGACGACCGGACCCGGGCCGCCATGACAGACGAGTCACTGGACATCCTCCGCGGCGCCTGGACGGGCGAACCAGTCCATCACCAAGGCACCCACTACACCGTCAACGACGTCGAGTTCCTCCCCAAGCCGGCCCAGCCCGACGGCATCCCCATCTGGATCGCAGGCTTCCCCGGCAACACCCGCCCCCGCCGCCGAGCCGCCCGCTACAACGGCTTCTTCCCGGTGAACCTCACCTCCCCCGACGAACTAGCCGAAGCAGTAGCCGCAGTACAAACCTTCCGCACCGAAGCACTCCAATCCGACCCGCTCGCGCCACCATCCGACTCGGCCACGGCCGGTTCGGTTGCGCCGTACGACGTGGCGGTTGCGCTGGAGCCCGATGTCGACCCCGCCCCCTACGTCGCCGCCGGCGCGACCTGGTCCCTCACCGAGTTCGACCCACACTCCGTCACGCAGGCAGAGGTCAAGGCAGTGATTGCCGACGGCCCCTTCAGATAGCCGGAGGCTGTCAGCTGGGTTGGTCTGGGGTGGCGGTGGAGAGGTAGAGGCGGGAGCGGCGGAAGGCTGAGCGGGGGTGGCGTTGCCGGGTGGGGTCGAAGAGATGGACGCCGGTCTGGCGGGCGGCTCGGGCGAAGGTCGATCGGAGTTGGTCGACGACTGTGGTCGGGGTGTCCAGGTCGTGCCAGGAGATGAAGCAGTACTCGAGCGGGTCGGGTGGGTGGGGGTCCGCTGACGGGGTGGCGCCGAAGGCGCGATCGGCGGCGTCGGTCGCGTAGTCGTCGAATTCCTCACTCCAGAAGGGGAAACGGGGCTCGAACTCGACGACGGTCCGTTGGTCCGGGAACCAGAGCGCGCAGGCGAGATCGACCAGTTGATCGTCAGGCATCGGCGGCGGCGATGAGGACGGCGAAGGCAACCCTGCCTCGTTCAGGATCAGCCGAAGCCGAGACTCCGCCACCGAAGCCGACTCGGTACTGGCCAACTCGAGTACTCGTTGCACGCGAGCAAGTTCTTCTGGGCCGGCGAGCTGGGTGGCGGCTCGTTTGAGGGTGGGGTGGGTGGCTAGGCCGGCGTAGAGGGTGGCTTCGGTTAGGGCTACTGAAGGGGCTAGCGGGGCGGTTGCGGCCACTTCGGCCACGCAGCGGGCTGGGGTGGTCAGACGGAGTTTGTTCCAGGTGGTGATGCCGGGGCCGATGGGGTCTCGGACATGGAGGTGGGTGCCATCGGGGCTGGGGTGGGCGGTGCGGGTGGTGAGGTGGATGTGGGTGAGGTCCAGGCCCCAGAGGGGGAGGGCGTGGAGGGCTGCGGCTGATTGGTGGCTGGCGATCAGGCCGGGGTCGCCGCGACGTAGTACCTGGAAGAGGCGGCGGACGTGGAGCATGGCGTCGTCGACCAGGGTGAGGGTTTGGTGCGGGGCATAGGTGCCCGGCCTGATCCGGCGCCAGCCGCCGGTGTCCAGCAGGGAGTCGATGTCAGGGTCGGGGTAACCGCACGCGCGCGCATCGGCTCGCGTGAAGACCCCGCCGCGGATGTGCGTCATCACGCTGAGTTGTGGGTTCACACCTAAGAAGGTGCACCGGACACCGCCCCGGATCGGCGATCAGTTCAAAGCTGTGGACAGCCGACCGCGAAGAGGGCATAAAAATAGCCCGTCATGTCTGTATGACGAGCTCGGCGCGGGTTGGTACCCAGGGTTGCCAAAGGAGCGGCATGTTGGCCTCGGACGGCGTCCGGTTGCCTTTGCGCTCGTTGCACGAGGCATGGGCGGCGACCGCGTTCAGCCACTCCGTCCGGCCGCCTCTGGATCTCGGTTGGACGTGATCCATCGTGTCGGCGTTGGCCAGCCCGCAGTACGCGCAATGGAACTTGTCCCGGCGCAGTACGCCGTGCTTGCTGTACTTCATCCGGCCGGCGGCGTACCGCCAGTGCGTCACCACATAACGGACCAAGCGGAGCACTCTGGGCACCGGGAAGGGACCGATGGTCCGTTCACCATGCGCCTCTTCGACCACTGCGACCTCGCGGACCAGCATCCGGATGGCGTGCTGGATCGACACGGTGTGCAGCGGCTCGTATGACGCGTTCAGGACGATCACGCTCATCCGGTGCCTCCTTCCGGCCGTAGCTGGGAACCACGGCGGTCTCGACGCAAGGTCTCAAGCATCCGTGGCCATCAGGTGAACGGTCAACGGATTTCGACAGACGGTCACGTGCCGGGATGGCGGCGTGATCGGCGAAGATGTGCTTTATGGAATTGAACAATCTGCTGTCAGGCCCACCCGAGACATTACTCCCCGTCGACCCCGCCGCTGCGGAACTCGCCGCCGGGACCCCCGCAGTCGACCTCGCTGCCAAGTACCCGACCTCTTCGCTGGCCTGGTCGGTGCTCGCCGAGGAGGCCCTGGAGGCAGGGCGCACGATCGAGGCGTACGCCTATGCCCGGACCGGTTACCACCGTGGTCTGGACTCGCTCCGCCGCAACGGCTGGAAGGGGCACGGGCCGGTCCCGTGGGAGCACGAGCCGAACCGGGGCTTCCTGCGTTGCCTGGCCGTCCTCGGCAAGGCAGCGGCGATCATCGACGAGAAGGACGAGGCCGAGCGCTGCACGACCTTCCTCCGCGACTCGTCGCCGACCGCTGCCGACGTGCTTGCTTAAGTAGGTTGTGGGGGTGACCAGCCCCTACGCACAGCAGGGATTCCGCGTCGGCTTCGACTGGGGACCGGCCGGCGCGGCCGCTGTTCCCGGCAGCATTGTGGCGGTGGTGGATGTCTTGTCCTTCACCACTGCCGTCACGGTGGCTGTCGACCTCGGAATCGACGTGTACCCGTACCGCTGGCGCGACGAGACAGCAGTCGCGTACGCCGAACAGCTCGACGCCGTACTGGCCGTAGGCCGGTCGCAAGAGGGCATCACCCTCTCCCCGGCCTCCATCCGCCAGGCCCAGGGTGTGCGAAGACTGGTGCTCCCATCGCCCAACGGCTCGACCATCTCCCAGCAACTCAGCGACAGCGGCTCGACCGTCCTGGCTGTATCCCTGCGCAACACCTCCGCCGCCGCGGACTGGGTTGCTGCCCGGTTGACCGCTGACCCGTCGCTGACCGTGGTCGCGATCGCAGCGGGTGAGAGGTGGACCGACGGCTCGCTGCGCCCGGCAGTGGAGGACCTCTGGGGTGCCGGCGCGTTCGTGGCCGGCCTGGCTGACCGTGGAGTCGGCCCGCTGTCGCCGGAGGCTCGGGCGGCTGCAGCGGCGTACCGGGAGGTGGCGGGGGAGCTCCCCGAAGTGCTGCATGAGTGTGCTGGCGGGCGGGAGCTTGCGGCGTACGGGTTCGCTGGGGACGTGGTGGTTGCGGCAGAGGTGGACATAAGCGGGCTCGTGCCGGTGTTGCAAGGTAGTAGACTCAGCGAGTCATCAAAACCCTCGAGGTTCTGCCCGGTGACATAGCCGGCAGGCGGCGTGCGTCCCCGCTTCCTGCCGAACTTGGACGGTTGTAGGCGGCAACGACGGACCGGCGTAGTAGGACGCCCACGGTCAGGTCACCGCCCCGCCGGGCAGCGGAAGGTACTACCGTGCCGGCACTCACCGGACGGATCCGCACGCCCCAGCACGTGCAGCAGACAGAGAGCGGCTACCGAGTCGCCCTGCGCACCCCGGGAGCGTTGAAGTTCTACCTGGCCGCCGCACCAGCCCGGATCGGCATCGCCATGACCGGCCTGGGCATCGTCTGGCTGGTCCACGGCTCCACCGGCTCGTACGCCCTAGCAGGCGCAGTAACCGGCGGCTTCGCCGTCGCCGAAGCAGTAGGCGGCCCACAAGTAGCCCGCCTAATCGACCGCCACGGCCAACCCCGCATGCTCCCCATCACCCTGCTCCTGCACACCATGGCGATGGCGCTGCTCATCGCCCTGACACTGGCAGCCGCACCGCTCTGGATGCTCGTACTGGCCGGAGTGCTCGCTGGAGCTTCCCTACCCCAGATCGGGGCCCAGACGGCCGCCCGCTGGTCGCACGCTCTCCGGGGAGTCCCAGCTCTCTCCTCTGGGTTCGCCCTGGAGTCACTGGGCACAGGCCTGGCCTTCCTGGTCGGCCCAGCGCTGATTGGCACAGTCAGCGCTCTGGTGTCCCCAGTGGCCGGCTCCATCCTCGCGACAACCCTGGTAGTCAGCGGGGGTCTGTCTCTGGCGGTGCAACGCAGCACGGCGCCACCACCCACCGCCGGCGTCCGCGCTGAAGGCTCAGGACGCCTACTGACCAAGGGATTCCTGGCACTCGCCGGTACCAACGTCGGCGTCGGCCTGTTCTTCGGCAGCATGCAGGTCTCGGTGACTGCCTTCGCCGTCGGCAGAGACTCGGCCTCGCTCGCTGGACCGCTCTACAGCATCACCAGCCTGATCAGCCTGGCAGCCGGAATCGCCTACGGAGCAAGGCGCTGGCGCATGCCTGCCAGGACCCAGTTCGTCGCCGCCATGGCGATCCTGTTCGTCACCACCCTGCCGTTGCTTGCAGCAGACAGTCCGCTGACACTTGCGCTCGCACTGGCTCTACCTGGCTTGGCGCTCGCGCCGATCCAGGTGTTGTCGTCGGTGCTCGCCGAGTCGGAGGTCGAGCCCGCAGTACTCACCCAAGCCTTTACCTGGTTGAACTCTGGCAGTGCAGCCGGCATCGCAATGGGTGCTGCGGTCGCTGGTCGGGCAGTCGACACGCATGGATCGCAGCTGGGGTTCGCCCTCGCCATCGCCGCGACGCTGGTTGCCACCGGGATGGCTGTCGTGGTGCGTCAGCGGTAGGTGATTTGGGATTCGGCGGCGGCTCTGGTGGCGTACTCGGCTGGGGTCAGGCCTATTTGTTCTTTGAATTCGTGGGAGAAGTGGGCCTGGTCGAAGTAGCCGAGGGCGGTGGAGAGGGTGGCCAGGTCGGTGAGCTCGCCGCGGGCCAGCAGGTCGGCTCCGTCGTGGAGGCGGTAGCGGCGTAGGACCCACTTGGGTCCTACGCCGACGTACCGGCGGAAGAGGCGTTGGAGTTTGCGGATGGGGAGGTCGAAGCGCTCGGTGACCTGGTCGACGCGGGTCAGCTCGCGATCCTCGCTCATCGCCGCGATCACCGCCCGGACCAGCTCGTACTGCGCGTCCGCCGCCACCAGGTGATCGGACAGGTACGCCTCGAAGACGGCTCGGCGGCGGACGTCGTCGGACTCGGCGAAGACCAGGTCGGCCAACCGGTCGGCGTCGTCGAACACGTCGCGCAAGGGCAGCACCTGGTCGCGGAACGAGCCGACGTCGAGCCCGGTCATCGCGCCGAACCCGCCGGCCCAGAACTTCACCCCGAAGACCCGGCCCCGGCCGACCAGCTCCCGCTCGAACTTGCGGGTGCAGACCCCGTTCACGAACGCGCCGCCCGGCTCCTCGAACGTCACGTTGACGCACGGATACGGCAGCACCTCGGCCACGTACGGCTCCTGGAGGTCCCACTCGACGATCCAGTACCACTCCACGAACCGGTCGATGCCGGGGCTCGGGAGGAGCCGGCTCAGGCTCCGGTGCCGGGCCTGCTCGCGGGGATGCAGAATGCCGCGCTCGCTGTCGTACGGCTGCCTGGGCACTCCCCGAACCTACGACAACCCACCGACAGAAACCGGGCTGTCGCGTTCTTACAAGACCGGCCACACCTCGTTCGCGAAGACTGACGGCATGACGACGAACAAGGTGAACCCGATCCCGGCCGGCTACCACTCGCTCACCCCCTACCTGGCCGTTTCCGACGGCCCGAAGGCGATCGAGTTCTACACCGGCGTGTTCGGGGCAGAGGTGGTCAGCCGGCAGGACCTGCCCGACGGGCGGCTCGGCCAGGCGGAGCTGCGGTTCGGCGACTCGATGCTGCAGCTGAGCAACGAGATGCCACAGATCGGGCTGCAGGCTCCCACCGGCGAGTGGGTGCACTCGTCGCTGGTGCACTACGTACCGGACGTGGACGCGACCTTCGCGAAGGCGATCGAGGCCGGCGCCCGGCAGATCGAGGCGGTCCAGACGTTCATGACCGGCGACCGCTTCGGCACGATCATCGATCCGTTCGGCCACCGCTGGGCGATCATGACCAAGGTCGAGGACGTCTCCCCGGAGGAAGCCGACCGCCGGATCAAGGAGTGGCTGGCGTCCAACCCGGAGGGGCTCGATGCAACATGATCGACGCCCGCGGCAACGAGCTTGAGAGTTTGTGAATCGCCCGGAATCCCTTGCAGGCATGAAGAAAGCGGCCCGCCGGAACCGTCCCCTGCGGCAGTTTCGGCGGGCCGCTGACTAAGAGTGTGCACGTGATCACGGAAAATGGCAACCCGTCGTGGTGAATTGCGCGCTCGGTGTCACGTGTTGCCCACGCCGACGAGCAACTACGTGGTAATGCGCAGTTCCGGTAGGGTTGGGTCGCAAGAGCCTGGACGCGTCACCGAAGCGAAGCTTTGGTGAACGATGCCCGGGCTTCACCGTTTCTAGCGGCCGGCCACCGAACGGCGACGATGCCGTCCGGGCCGACGCGTGAAGAGGAGGGCTGAGATGCCCGCAATCGTGCTCGTCGGCGCCCAGTGGGGCGATGAGGGCAAAGGCAAGGCGACCGATCTGCTCGGCAACACCGGAGCGACGATCGACTACGTGGTCAAGTTCAACGGCGGCAACAACGCCGGCCACACGGTCGTGATCGGGGACGAGAAGTACGCCCTGCACCTGCTCCCGAGCGGAATCCTGACCCCGGGCGTGACCCCGGTGATCGGCAACGGGGTGGTGGTCGACCTCAGCGTGCTGTTCGAGGAGCTCGACGCGCTGCAGGTCCGCGGGGTGGACACGTCCCGGCTGCTGATCAGCGCGAACGCGCACCTGATCCCGCCGTACAACCGGACCCTGGACAAGGTCGCCGAGCGGTTCCTCGGCAGCCGGAAGATCGGCACCACCGGGCGCGGCATCGGCCCGACGTACGCCGACAAGATGAACCGGATCGGGATCCGGGTCCAGGACCTGTACGACGAGAAGATCCTCGAGCAGAAGGTCACCGGCGCGCTGGAGCAGAAGAACCAGCTGCTGGTGAAGGTCTACAACCGGCGGGCGGTCGAGATCGCCGAGGTGATGGACGAGCTGCTCGGGTACGCCGATCGCCTGCGCCCGATGGTCGCGGACACCCCGCTGCTGCTCGGCCGCGCCCTCGACGAGGGCAAGACGGTCCTGATGGAGGCCGGCCAGGCGACGCTGCTGGACGTCGACCACGGCACCTACCCCTTCGTCACGTCCTCCAACGCGATCTCGGCGGGCGCCTGCACGGGCTCGGGCATCCCGCCGACCCGGATCGATCGCGTGATGGCGGTCGTGAAGGCGTACACGACGCGTGTCGGCGAGGGGCCGTTCCCGACGGAACTGCTGGATGCCGATGGTGAGTGGTTGCGGCAGCAGGGGTTCGAGTTCGGTACGACGACCGGGCGGCCGCGGCGCTGTGGCTGGTACGACGCGGTGATCGCCCGGTACGCGGCGCGCATCAACGGGGTCACCGACTTCGTGCTCACCAAGCTGGACACGTTGACCGGGCGGGAGAAGATCCCGGTCTGCGTCGCGTACGAGGTGAACGGCGTCCGGTACGACGAGATGCCGATGACGCAGACCGACTTCCACCACGCGAAGCCGGTCTACGAGCAGTACGACGGCTGGAGCGAGGACATCACCGGCTGCCGGACCTTCGAGGACCTGCCGAAGAACGCGCAGACCTACGTGAAGGCGGTCGAGGCGCTCAGCGGCGCCCCGATCTCCGCGGTCGGCGTCGGCCCGGAGCGCTCCCAGATGGTCATCCTGGACAACCGCTTCTGATCCCAGGACCCCAGCTGGTCGGCTTGCCGCCGATCGGCTGGGGTTCGTCCTGTACGCCGTACTGCCTCGCGCAGCGTCAGGCGAGCCGGGTCAGCCGTTGCCGATGATGGGCAGGTCTCGGATGATCGGCCAGTCGCCGATGTCGCCGAGGCCGGGGCGGTTGGGGAGCTCCGGCGCTGTGATCGGCTGGCGGGCCCAGGCGGCGCCGTTGCCCGCCGTCGCGTCCTTGAAGATGAGCGCGCCCGCGCCGATCAGGATGGCGGCGATGAGCAGGCTCAGCCAGGCGGGGCGGACGGCTTTGCGGAGAGTGATCTTGGCGCCGCGGCGCAGCGACGTACCGCCTGGTCCCCACCACGCGGTGAACAGCCCGGCGATGCCACCGGCGCCGAAGCCGACCGCGGACAGCGGGACCCACTCGAGGCCGTAGGTGTTGGCGGCGCCGACGGTGACGAAGCCACCGACGATGAAGCCCATGATGACCGGCAGGATCAAGCAGAACACCGTGATCAGCGCCGCTGCGAGCAGGTGCATCGGACTGGCCGCGACCGCCACCAGTCCGTCCGACTTACCGCGACCACCGCGGACCTGACGGCGGCGCATGATCGCCGTACTGCCGCGATCCACGGTCCGTGCAAGAGCAATCAGCAACGCGGCCACCAGCACCCCGAAGCCCGGCGTGTACGCGATCAACCCACCCAGCGCCAGCATGAACCCAACCACCAGCACCGACCGAGCCACCTGCTGATCAGCCGACGCAGGCACATCCGCCCGAGCCACCGGCACAGCAGTATCCCGCCGAGCAACCTCACTCCCACGCTGCTCATAACCCCGAGGCTGAGGCTGGAACTGCGGCTGAAGCTGAGGCTGCGCGGGGTACTGCGGCTGAGGCGCCGGATACTGCGGCTGAGCCGGGTACTGCGGTGGTTGGTAAGCCCCAGGCTGATACCCCTGGTAGTTGACCGGCATCCCAGCAGGCGCAGCAGCGGTAGGAGTAGGACTGTAAGTAGCTGGATGAACAGGTGCTGCGGCAGCAGCGGCCTTCTTCGCCTTCTGCTTGGCGGCTACGTCGCGGAGCATGTCGCGGGCCGGGGCGAAGGCTGAGAGCGGCGGGATCACTGGTGGTACCAGCTGGGCGACCTCAGCGGGGTTGTGGTTGCCAGCAGCAGAGGCACCGGCAGCAGCGGCGGCTGCTGCTTCGTCTTCGGGCATGACCCGGGTCATCACCGCGGTTGGTGGGGTGATGAGGGCGGTCTTGGGGGCCGGTTCGCTAACAGCCTGGGGGTTGGGGATCAGGGCGTCGCGGCCTTCGGCGTAGCGGTTCAGGCCGGCCATGATCTCTGTTTGGGTGGGGCGGTCCCGGCGGTCGGGGGAGAGGGCTGCCGCGAGCAGGGGCTTCAGGCGGGGGTCCAGGCCCTCGAGGTCTGCCTGGCCGGAGTGGACTCGGTGGAGGACTACCTCAAAGGGGCCTTTGCCGAAGGGACGTCGGCCGGTCGCGGCGTAGGCGACGGTGGCCGCCCAGCCCCACCAGTCGGCGGACTCGGAGACCATCTCGCCCTCGATGAGTTCCGGCGCGAGGTAGCCCGGCGTACCGATCACCAGGCCGGTCTGGGTGAGGCGGAGGTCGTCGGCCGCCTGGGCGATGCCGAAGTCGATCATCACCGGCTTGCCGTTGAACATCATCACGTTGCCCGGCTTGAGGTCGCGGTGCACGACCCCCACCTGGTGGATCGCCTGCAGCGACTCCGCCAGACAGCCGGCCACCGGCAGCCAGCGCTGTGGCGTCAGCGGCCCGCGCTCGTCCACCTGCTCGTCCATGGGCCGCCCCGGGACGAACCGTGTCACCAGGTACGGCCGGTCGCTGTGCAGGTCGTGGTCAAGGATCCCCGCGACACCAGGGTGGTTCACCTTCTGCAGGGTCGTCGCCTCGCGCTGCAACCGGGCACGTGCGGTTGGGTCGTGCGCGACGTGCGCCCGCAGTACCTTGAGTGCCACCTCTTTGTGTTCAGGTCCTTCCGCCAGGTAAACGACACCCATGCCGCCCTGCCCGAGCCGTCGGATCAACCGGTACGGCCCGATCCGTTCCTCCAGCACCTCCGTTGGTGTCGAAGGCTGTCCCCCTGTACCTGACATGGCATCCACCGTACGTCGAGACCAGCCCAACCGCTGTCCCGCGACGGAGTCCTTTCGCTATGACCTCGGACGTAATCGTCCTAAAGCGCGTTCCGTCCCAAGCTGTTCTCATCCAAAGGAACGACAGGGAGACCAGCCCATGACGCACACTATGCGATCGCCAACCTGACCAACGTCCGGATGGGCACCGAGATCATCGAGTACCTGCAGAGGATCGACGCCACCCTGGCCCCCTTCGACGGGCACTTCATCGTGCACGGCGGCAGCCCGGAGCACGTCGAGGGGGAGTGGCAGGGGACCCTGATCGTGATCGAGTTCCCCGACTACCAGCACGCACGCGGCTGGTACGACTCCCCGGCGTACCGGGAGATCCTGCCGCTGCGCACGGAGAACTCCGACGGCGTCACGATGCTGCTGGCCGGCGTCGACCGCGAGCACCTGGCCACCGACGTGCTCAGCTGAAGAACCGCAGCAGCACCGGCGCGATCGCGTCCGCGGCCACGTCATGCGTCTGGCCGGGCAGTACTTCGAGAGTCGCCGACGGCAGCACCTTGGCGAGCAACTGGTCGCCTTCGATGATGGATGCGTCGGTCGCGTCGCCGTAGGCGACGAGCGTCTCAACCGCGAGACCGGCGTACCGATCGAGCGTGGTGGGGTCGCCTGACATCGTCTTGCCGACGATGGCGCCGTCGTTGGCGATGGTGTGCGCGACGTCCAGCATGGTCTGCCAGAACGGGCTCTCGATGATGCCGCCGAGGTACTCCTCCGGCATCCCGACCGCCTTGATCAGGAAGATCTTCGCGGCGTCTTCGCGGCGTCCATCGGCGATTGCGGCCTGCAGTTGCTCGACGTAGTCGTCCGGCAGCGGCGGGCGGATGTCGGAGACGATGAACGGCGGCTCGTAGACCGCCAGCTTGGTGATCGGCAGTCCGGCCCGAGCAGCCTCGAGCCCGAGGATCCCGCCCGACGAGATGCCCCAGACCGCGGCCGAACCGCCTGCTGCGGAGATGATCGCGGCGAGGTCGGCCAGTTCGTCGTCGTACGGCGTGGTCGAGGCCTCGTTCCAGCCGCTCTCGCCCCGGCCGCGGCGGTCGTAGGTGTAGACGGTGAAGGAGCCGGACAACAGCTCCGCGATCTGCGCCGAGGTCTGGTTGAAGGCGCGGAACCCGGTGGCCCCGTCGACCAGGATCACGGCCGGGCCGGACCCCACCTGCGAGTAGCCGAGCTCGGTGCCATCGGACGAACGAACAGTGGACATCGGATTCTCCTCACGCTTCGAGTACTGAACCGTACCGTACCCAGAAGAGTACGGTACTGTCTAGTACTGCCGAAAGGAGACGACCGATGCCAGAACTCACCGCCCGCGCGGCGCTCAAGCGCGAGCAGATCCTGGACGCCGCGCTGGAGGCGTTCCTGGAGAACGGCTACGTCGGCGCGAGCATGGACCAGGTCGCGGCCACCGCGTCGGTGTCGAAGCAGACCGTCTACAAGCAGTTCGCCGACAAGGAGCACCTGTTCCGGGCCCTGATCGTCGCGATCAGCGACCGGGTCGAGGACCCGTTCGCTGAGATCGGCCGCGAGGTCGCCGAGGCCGACGACATCGACGATGCGGTACGCCGGCTCGCCGACGCCTTCGTCGGCGGGATCATGACCGAGTCCGTGCAGCAGATGCGCCGGCTGGTGATCGCCGAGGCGGCCCGCTTCCCCGACCTCGGCCAGGAGTACTGGAACCGCGGCTTCGGCCGGGTCCTCCCGACGCTCGCCACCTGCCTGGCCAGGCTGGCCGAACGCGGCCTGCTCGACCTCAAGGACCCGGTGATCGCCGCCAACCACCTGGCCGGCCTGCTGCTCTGGATCCCGAGCAACCGGGTGATGTTCTTCGGCCGGATGGACGCCAACACACCCGAAGACCTCGCCCGCTTCACCGAAGCAGGCGTCGAGGCCTTCCTGGCTGCCTACAAGAAGCGGTAGTACTGGCGCGGCCAATGCCTCGGGGCGGAGGGCACCGGCCGCGCCCGGCTTTTAGGTGACTGGCAACGTGAAGGCGAGCAGCCCGGTCCCAGTGGCATTGGCGATCCAGGGCCCAGCGCCGTTGTGCCCCTGGTAGGTCAGAGCAGTCACACCCGTCGCAGGCCCAGACAGAGTCAGTACGAGTTTCCCGCCGGCCTGGTAGGCCACGGACGACACGGCAACCGCCGCACCGTCCACCCGGAAGTCAGCAGCAACGCCTGCGTCGACAGTCAGCACATCACTCGACCGCAGCTGTACTACGAGTTGCGACCCGCTAGCGCTGACGCGGGAAGGGTTAGGCGGAGCTACCCCAACGGCCGTCCCGCCGTAGAGATCGCGAGCCAGTACTGCGAACGTGTGGTCGCCCAAGTCGCGATACCCACCCAGGTACGCGTAGTGGCACCCGTCATGCCCCGACACCCCGTTGGTGGAGAGCACCGTGACCCCTGCCGTGTCGCCAAGCTCCCGCTGCGCCTCCCGCAAGCTCATCGCGGTCGTATTGCCACAGGGCGACGTGCGCACCTGGTACACGTAGTACCGGGCACTGCTCCCGAAGTCGGATCGCCAATCCTGAAGCAGGGCAGTGAATCCGGCGATGTGCACCGCAGCGTTGTCGTTGTCGGACTCGCCCTGGTACCAGAGCACGCCCCGGACCTGGCCGATCACTCCGGCGGCGCTCAAGCGCTGGCGAAGCCTGCCGTAGTTGGTGGTCACGTCATCGGGGTTAGCGTCGTTGCGCTGGAAGAAGCTGATCGGTTGCCCGCCGTGTGCTCCGTTGACGAGCGCCACCGGCACCTTGTAGGTGTCGACGATCCGCCGGCCCATCCGGATCGCCCACTGCCCGATCGAGCCGGACTGGTTGGTCACGTCACCGGTCGCGTAGTGCCAGACCCGATCGGCGCCCGAGATGCTGGGGTCCGAGGTCGGCGAGCCGTAGCTGCGCAAGTAGGGCGACTCCTCCACGTTGGCAGCGCCGTTGTACTTCGCCGCCTCCGAGTTGGACTGCCCCTGCACCACATAGACGTCACCGGACACCACACTGTCCCGCCGAGCCACTACCCGGTCGAAGCCCGGACCAGTAGCCCGCACCTCGAAGCTGTACTCCTGCAGGCCCGCTTTGATCCTCGGGGTGAACCGGAAGGTGCTCGATGTCGAGCTGTACGTGTCCGTGTGGCCGTTGCTGGTTACCCGCAGCTGCACCCGGCGTACTCGGGGATCGGTGACCCGCCCGGCCACCGGTACCGTCGAGCCGCCCTTGGCGTCGCGGGGGATCAACTGCCGGTCCTGCGGTGACTCGCTGAGCGCGACGACCACAGTACGGACGTACGCGGTGAATCGGCGCTGGGAGTAGCGGTTCGCGTTGTTGGCGAAGGTCCAGTCGGGTTGGCCCGTCAGGTTGGTGCCGATGCCGAGGGACAGCGTGCTGTTGTCCGACTCGGTGAACGTGTTGATCGCGAAGACCTGCTTGGCCGCGAGGTCCGACGGTCGGCTGGGCCCGATCTGCGCGACCTGGAACGAGCCGTAGCCGAGTGGCGAGGTCGGGTTGTCGTCGACGTCGAAGGTAATCGGCGACGCGTTCGAGACCTGGGTGCTGGCGCTCTCCTGGTACTGGTTCGGCCACATCTCCAGGTAGCCGGTCTGGCCGGTGCCACTCGTCACGCTGGGCACGTTCGACTGGACGTCCAGATCGCTCACGCGCTGCCGGACGAGTTCACCAGGCCTCGTCGGCAGTCCGATCCGCCTTGCGTCGCTGGAGAACGGCTCCATCGCCGTCCAGACCCACTGTGGTCCGTCGGGTCCGTTGAGCTCCACGCAGTAGCCGACCCGGTCGAAGTTGGCGCCGATCTCGGCGGTCCGGTCGAGGCTGTACGGCGGGGTCTCGTTGAGCCAGCCGGCCTGCTGCGGGATGTCCAGCTGGAGGACCGGGGTGAAGCCCGCGGCGGCGGTGTCGCAGCTGGTTGCGGCCGACTGTCCGGAGGAGGTCGCGACTGCCGGTGCCACCACCGCCTGCAGGGTGGCAGTGGTGGCGATCAGGGTGGTGGCGATGGTGACGATCGAGCCGGCGTTGACGCGTCGAGGCATGGGCGGACCTCCATGGGCGGGATGTCTCCACCATGGGTAGCGGGTCGCTCACCCTTCGTGCGAGCTTTCTGCGCTCAGCGGTCCGATCCCTGCGCCGAGCGGTTGTGACTACCACTTTCTGTGCGCCGGTGTTCGAGTGCGTTGGCTGGAATCTAGCGAACGATGTCTATCGCGCCACTTTCGCTGTGGCGGCGGTCACGATGAGCTGGTGCCATGCGAATCGAGATCCTGGTGTTCGACGGTGTGGACGAGATGGACGTGATGGGCCCGTTCGAGGTCTGGAGCCACGCGTCCCGCCGGCCGGAGTTCGAGCTGGCCCTGGTCGGGCTCGACGGCCCGGCGTCGGTGACCGGGTTGCACGGCCTGGAGTTCAAAGCGCCGGAAGGACTCGGTACGCCGGACGCGCTGTTCGTCCCCGGTGGCGGCTGGATGAACCGCGCCGAGCGCGGGTCCTGGGCGCAACGCGCGGTGTTGGCGCCGAGGATCGCCGAGGTCGCGCCCCACACCCAATGGATCGGCTCGGTCTGCACCGGCTCGATGCTGCTGGCCGAGGCCGGCCTGGTGAAGGGCCGCCCGGCCACGACGAACCGCGGCGCCTGGCATGAGCTGGAGACCTTCGGCGCCGACGTGAAGCACAACCGTGTCGTCGACGACGGCGACCTGGTGACGGCCGGCGGCATCACGGCCGGCATCGACCTCGCCCTGCACATCGTCGAGCGCGAGATCTCGGCCGAGGTCGCGGACGGCATCGCGGCGACGATGGAGTACGCCCGGGTCCGGGACGTCTACCGGAGCTGAATCACCTTCTGCGTAAGAGGATTCCGCGGCTGCCGCGTTTGCGGAGGTAGGCGCGGCCGTTGACGACCGTTTCGACTCGCGGGGTGACGAGGTCGAGTTGTTGCTCGACCGACCACGCAGGCGGCCAGGCCTGGTGCGCCAGGACCTCGGGGTCCATCGAGACGAAGAGGCGGTCGGTGGGGAAGCGGTCGAGGAGAGTGAGGTCCTGGCCGTAGTACAGCATCTCGATCAGCAGGTACGCCGAACCCGTCAGTCGCCGTGTCGTCGTCAGCTCCTCGAAGCTGTGCGGGTGGATCCGGACGGCACCCTCGACGTTCTCGTGCAGCCTTGCCAGGCTCTCCAACCGGGAAAGGAAGGCCGGATTCGGCTCGGTGGCATCGACCGAGTAGCCGTCGGCGAGCAGTCGCCGAGTCAGCGCGCCTTCGCACGCACCGACCTCGATGACCTGCCCGGCCGCCGGATCGAGATGCGCGCGTACCCAGGCTGCCGTCGCGTCCAGCCGCTCGATCTCGTACGCCGAAATCGCGAACTCCCACGGATCGGGCACGATCGCCGCGTCCGAACTCATGCTGCCCATCAACGCGAACAGCCGGGCGCGCTCGTCGCCGTCCGCGTCGAAGAACCGCTCGACCGAGTGGAGCCGACGCGTCACGAGGGCGTTCTCGTCCTCCTCGCCCAACAGGAGCAGGTCGGCGCAGTGCGTGTTGACGAAGTCGAGCTTGGCGTCGATGACCGGCTGCTCGAGCCGTACGTCGAAGTCGGACTTCCACTGGAACCAGTGCCCGTCGCCGACTGCATGCCGCACCGGCGCCCGCCCGAGTGCGGAAGCGAGGTCGAGCGCCCACCGGCCACGGCTCGAACGGGTGTCGGCGGGGGAGTGGGTCCAGACGGTCGCCCTGACGTCGCCGGTCTCGAGCGCGATCGCGTCGGCCGCGCTGCCCGGCGAGAACGGTTTCGCGCCCTCGCCGGACGTCTGCAGCAGGTCGGCCAGCGGCGCCAGGCGGCCGGCGAGCGGGACTCCCGCCGGCAGCTTCAGATAGGCACCGCGGTCGGCGATGACCAGATGCACTTCGCGGCCGGAGCCTGGATCGAGAACGGAGAGGAAGTCCACCACGACGTCCTCGGGACGCGTCACCGCAACGACATCAATCATCGAGAACCATTTTACGCAAGAAGGTTACGAAAAGACGTCCCGCGCGTGTCGCCTGGTGCCTCGAGTACCGGCGTGACGGTCAGCGCTTGAGTTCGGTGTAGACGTCGGAGATGTCGCCGGCGATCGCGGTCTTGGCCCAGCGGGCGGTGTCGTCGGCCAGTACTTCGTACGCGTTGGACTCGATGCCGTCGAGGGCTGCCTTGGCGACGTCGGCCGGGGCGGTCTTCGGCCCGGGAGCGTTGGCGGCCATCTCGGTGTCGACGTAGCCCATGTGCAGGCCGGTGACGTTGATACCGCGGTCGAGGACCTCGAGTCGCAGTGAGTTGCTGGCCAGCCAGAGAGCGCCCTTCGTCGCGGAGTACGCGCCGTGCCGGGCGACCCAGGACAGGGCCGAGTGGGCGTTCAGGATGTGGCCGCCACCGTTGCGCTCGATCACCGGGACGAGGGCGCGGGTCAGGTTCAGTGGGCCGAAGAAGTTGATCTCGAAGACGTCCCGGAGCGCCTCGAACGGCACGTCGAGGTAGGTGTCCGGCGAGCTGCCGCCGGCGTTGTTGATCAGCACGGTCACGTCCTGCACCTGGCTGACCAAGGCGTCGACCGAGGCCTGGTCGGTGACCTCCAGCGGCAGCGCGACGACGCGCGGGTCGGTGCTCGGCTTCGGGTTGCGGGCGGTCGCGTAGATCTTCTTCACGCCGCGGGTCAGCAGGTCGTCGACGAGTGCCTTGCCGATACCGCGCTGGCCGCCGGTGACGAGAACGACGGCGCCTTCGAGGGTGGTCATGTCAGATGCTCCTGGGGGGAGAAGGATGGAAACCGATCTGTTTCCAGACTCTAAACCGATCGGTTTCCAAACGCAAATCCAGCCGGTACGCTCGGGGTATGAACACCCAGGCGACACCCCGTGAGCGGCTGCTGGACGCCGCGGGCGAACTCTTCTACCGAGACGGCGTCAACATCGGCGTGGACGCGCTCTGCAAGGCGGCCGGCGTCTCGAAGAAGTCGATGTACCAGCTGTTCCGCTCGAAGGACGAGTTGATCGCCGAGAGCCTGGCCAGCGTCGGACCGGGGTACCAGCACGCGCTGGAGCCGGACGCCGGCGACGGGCCGACGCCGCGCGAGCGGATCCTGGCAGTGTTCGTGAAGCTCGACCAGCAAAGCCGCAAGGGCGACTTCTACGGCTGCCCGTTCGTCAGTACGGCGTTCGAGCTCAAGAACCCGGAGCACCCGGGCAGCGTGGTCGCGCGGCACTTCAAGCAGCGGCTGACCGACTTCTTCCTCGGCGAACTGGTGGCGGCCGGGGTCGACGACCCCGAGGGGATGGCGATCCAGCTGACGATGGCCTTCGACGGCGCGAGCGCCCGGGCCGTCGTACGGGCCCAGGCGCTCAACGGCGTCGGGATCAGGATGGCGGAGGCACTCCTGGATGCCGCCGGAGTGAAGGCTCCCGAGCTAGCCGGCCAGGCCCGCTAGTTCGGAGCCGGCGAGCAGGAAGCCGCCGACGCCGAAGTCGGCGGTCGAGTCGTAGGTGATCGGCTGGCTCGACTCCGGCCGGTCGCCGACCTTCTGGACATAGCCGAGGAAACCGTCCGGATGGACGGCCGTCGCGGCCATTCCGTTCCAGGCGCGCGCCGCCGTCGAGAGATAGCCACTGCCGGTCACCAAACCGGTTTTGATCGCGTATGCCGTGGCATAGGTGAAGAATGCCGTGCCACTGGTCTCCGGGCCGGGCAGATGTTGCGGGTCGGCGAGATTGACGTTCCAGAATCCGTCGGTCCGCTGGATCGGCCGCAACGCACCCACCAGTTGCGTCAGCGTGCTCCGGTACTCGGCCACATTCGCCTGGGTCGCGGGCAATGCCTTCAATGTCTTCACGTGCCCGGCTGCGACCCAGCCGTTGCCCCGTGACCAGAGCACCGGCTTGCCGTTCGGTGAGACGATCTTGCCGGGCAGGAACCGGTCGTCGCGGTACCAGAGGCCGCGCGACGGAACGTACAGACCGCGCCTGGTCTTGGTGTCGTTGTAGAGCTGGTAGAGCTTCGTCCAGTACGCCGGATCGCCGCGCAGCTTGCCGATCCGGGCGAACGGCGGCATCGCCATGTGCAACGCGTCGTCCCACCACCAGTCGTCGATCTTGCTACTGGCAACCATCAGGCTCAGCGTGTCCGTTGCCGCAGTCAACTTGTTGGCGGAAGGCTCTATTTCGTAGAGATCCAGGTAGGCCTGGATGGCCGTGTGGTTGTCGGCGTGCCGGGTGGTGACGCCGCCCATGATCCCGTACGAATGCTTCTCGGCCCAGCTGCGGGTGTAGTCGAGATAGCGCTTCTCGTCGGTCAGCCGGTAGGCGGCCATCAGACCGCTGAAGAAGGTCGCCCGGGCCCAGCCGTTGTCGCCGGAGTCGGGGTGGGTGGCGATCCATTGATCGGCGACCCGGCGTACCAGGCCGACGATCTGTGTTTTCGCCGGAAGAACGTCGGAGGGCGGGGCGGCGAAGGCGGTGACGGAGGGTAGTGTCGGGGCGGCCATGACGGCGGTTCCGAGACTCAGGAAGTGGCGTCGTTTCATGGGACAAGACCTCACTTTGTTCCAGATTTAATGGGACAAATCAGATTTCTGTTCCAGGGTGAAATTGGTGCTGGCTTGGATATTGACGCCTTCACCCTCTGTCGTCAAACTTCCGAAAAGACTCTTCGGTAGTGGGGGGAACCGGCGAGTCTTTCCGCCCCCACATGCAAGGACCCGCCCATGAAGAAGAAAGCAGTCGTTCCAGCCCTGGTCGCCGCTTGCGCGGCTTTGGTCGCCGGCTTTTTGACCAGCCCGGCCGTCGCCGCTCCGAAGGCGGAGGCAACGATCCAGGCGCCGCTCGCGCCGGCCACCTTCACGCACCCCGGCGTCGGCGTCAGCGCCGCGCAGCTCGACTTCGTCCGCGCCAAGGTCAACGCCGGCGCGCAGCCCTGGACGAACGCGTTCAACCAGGCCAAGAACAGCGTGTACGGCTCGCTGTCGCGGACGCCGAAGGCCCGAGCGGTGGTCGAGTGCGGCCCGTACTCCAACCCCGACATCGGTTGCCGCGACGAGCGCGGCGATGCGATCGCGGCGTACACGGACGCGGTGATCTGGTACATCACCCGTGACGATCGCTATGCCCAGAAGTCGATCCAGCTGATGGACGCCTGGTCGGCGACGATCCAGGACCACACCAACAGCAACGCGCCGCTGCAGACCGCCTGGTCGGCCTCGTCGTGGCCGAAGGCCGCCGAGATCATCAAGCACGTCTACGGCAACTGGCCGAACTCGGCCCGGTTCGGCACGATGCTGCGCAACGTCTACCTGCCCGAGATCATCAACGGCTCGAACTCCAACGGCAACTGGGAGTTGAGCATGACCGAGGCGATCCAGGGCATCGGTGTGTTCCTGGAGGACCGGACCGTCTACGACAAGGCGATCTCGCTGTACCGGGTCCGCGTCCCCGCCTTCGTCTATCTGGAGTCCGACGGCGCGCTGCCGAAGACCAAGCCGAGCCAGAACCTCAACACCCGCGACAAGATCGTCGCGTACTGGCAAGGCCAGGGCACCTTCGTCACCGGCCTGACCCAGGAGACCTGCCGCGACTTCGTCCACACCGGCTACGGCATCGCCGCGATCGGGCACGTGCTGGAGACGTCCCGAATCCAGGGCATCGACCTCTACCCCGAGTTCGGTGAGCGCCTGCGCCAGGCGCTCGGCTTCCAGTCCCGCTGGGAACGCAACCTGGAGCCGGTACCGTCCTGGCTGTGCGGCGGCAGCGTCAACCGCGGCCTCGGCCCGATCACCGAGGTCGGCTACAACGCCCTGCACACCCGCCTGGGCATCGCCATGGCCAACACCCAAGCCCTCACCGAATCCCGCCGCCCAGCCGGCACCAACGACCTCTTCGTAGCCTGGGAAACCCTCACCCACGCGGAAAACCCCAGCTGATCAACCGCCAGAAGTAGCGACCTCGAACACCCAGCGGCGACCTCGGACACGTTATTGCTTGTTCAAGGTCGCCGTTTGGTGTTCAAGGTCGCGTTGGCGGGCGATAGCGCGTCAGATCTGGGGTTCGCCGCGTTTCCAGTAGCCCTGGAAGGAGATGGCGGGTTTGGGGAGGCCGACGGTGTTGACGAGGTGGCGGCGGATTTGTTTGATCATGGCGGATTCGCCGGCTACCCAGGCGTAGTCGAGGTCGAAGGGGAGGGTTGCCGATTTGAGGGCCTCTGGCAACGACTGAGGGGTGTCGGTGGGGGCGCCGGTGTGGGGGAGCCAGGTGATGTCTACGCGGCCGGGGCTGGGGAGGGGGCGGATGTCGCGGATGTCGGGGACTTCGACGAAGACGGTTGCCTGTACGTGGGGTGGCAGCTGCTCGAGGATGCCGGCCAGGGCGGGGAGTGCGGTTTCGTCGGCGACCAGTACGCGGCTCAGGCTTGTTGCCGGGGGCACGTAGTCCACGCCGGACATCAGCAGGCCCTTGGTGCTGGTGGTGTCGACGGCGAAGGGCAGGATCAGGCCTGTCTCGGCGCCGACGGAGACGGAGCTGACCCAGGCTGAGGCCGGGCCGTTCACGCCATGCAGCACGAACTCGATGTCGAGCTCGCCGATCTCGGGGCGGAGTGCGCGCACCGTGTACGTCCGCATGATGAAGCGCTCGTCGGCGGGCTGGGCGCACCACTCGGCGTACCAGTTGTCGCCGGCGGGTAGCCGCAGCTCGCCGCCGTCGGGCGGGGCGAGCAGCACCTTGATGCGCTGGTCGGGGCCGGCCGTGACCGCGTCCGCGATCCGCGGGGCCACGAAGGTCACCCGGCGCAGGTGCGCGCTGAGGTCGTCGACCGCCGCCACGGTAGCCATCACCGCGCTGAAGTCGATCGGGCGCTCGAGCACTGTCGTCATGCCAGTGTCTCCGTCAGGGAAAGTAGTGACAAAGCAGGGGTTCAGGTGCAGGCCGGGAGCGAGCCGGGTTATGGTGAAGCACCTAAAGGTTAGCCTTACCTAAGAGGATCCTAAAGTCCAATGCCACCGCCCTCCGTGACCGACACGGCTTCCGCCGGCCATGCGGTAGCCGCTCCTGCCGGCGGTCAGCGGCGCCCGCGCGCCCGGCGTACGACGCTCATCATCGGCTTGATCGTCTGCGTAGCGCTGCTGGTCCTGGTCACGCTGCTCAGCATCGCGGTCGGCTCGAAGCAGATCCCGCTGTCGACCGTGATCGACGCCCTGCGCCATTACGACGCGGGCAACACCGACCACGTGATCATCCGGTCGCTGCGGGTGCCCCGGACCGCGATCGGCCTCATGGTCGGCGCGGCGCTCGGCCTGTCGGGCGCGCTGATGCAGGGCGTGACCCGCAACCCGCTCGCCGACCCGGGAATCCTCGGCGTCAACGGTGGTGCCGCCCTCTTTGTTGTCGCTGGCATCTATTGGTTCGGGCTGACCTCACTGACGGCGTACGTCTGGCTCGCCTTCGCCGGCGCGGCCGCTGCCTCCGTCGCGGTCTATCTCCTCGGCTCCCTCGGACGAGAAGGCGCGACCCCGGTCAAGCTCGCCCTGGCCGGCGCAGCACTGACCGCCATGCTCGGCTCGCTGACCACCGCGCTGCTGATCGGCGACGTCGACACCTTCGACCAGTTCCGGTTCTGGGCGGTCGGTTCGCTGGCCGGCCGCGGTTCGGACATCGCCGGCCAGGTCGCGCCGTTCATCCTGATCGGCATCGTGCTCGCGCTGATCTCCGGCCGCGTCCTCAACGCGCTCTCGCTCGGCGACGACGTGGCCCGCTCCCTCGGCCAGCGGGTCGGCATGGCGCGGATCTTCACCGCGATCACCGTCGTACTGCTCTGTGGCGCGGCGACAGCGGCCGCGGGACCGATCGGTTTCATCGGCCTCACCATCCCGCACATCGCCCGCCTGGTGACAGGCCCGGACTACCGCTGGATCCTGCCGTACTCGATGCTGCTCGCCCCGATCCTGCTGCTCGGCTCGGACGTGATCGGCCGCGTCGTCGCCCAGCCCGGTGAACTCCAGGTCGGGATCGTCACCGCCGTGATCGGCGCACCGTTCTTCATTGCCCTGGTACGCCGACGGAAGCTGGCGGACCTCTGATGGCCAGTGTCACCGCGGAGCACTCGCCCGCCCAGATCATCGCCCGGGCACGCGCCGTCCGGCAGGCTCGCAACCTGGCCGTGGTCGTCGTGCTGGCTGTCGTCGTCTTCGCCATCTTCTGCGTCTCGCTGTCGCTGGGCGACTTCAAGATCCCGGTCATCGACGTCGTCAAGACGCTCTTCGGCGGCGGCGACAAGGCGACCGAGTTCATCGTCAATCGGCTCCGGCTGCCGCGCGCGCTGACCGCGATCCTGGTCGGCGCGGCACTCGGCATCTCCGGCGCGATCTTCCA
The DNA here is from genome assembly GCF_039537185.1 of Kribbella ginsengisoli. NCBI lineage: Bacteria > Bacillati > Actinomycetota > Actinomycetes > Propionibacteriales > Kribbellaceae > Kribbella > Kribbella ginsengisoli. Next base: position 114,787 of record NZ_BAABAA010000020.1, read on the forward strand.
GAGCATCGCCCGCAACCCGCTGGCCAGCCCGGACATCATCGGCGTCACGTATGGCGCGAGCGCGTTCGCGGTCTTCGCGATCGTCACCCTCAGCCTGACCGGCTGGGCAGTGGCCGGCTTCGCGATCTTCGGCGCGCTGGTCACGGCGCTGACCATGTACCTGCTCGCGTGGCGGCGTGGGGTGTCGAGCTACCGGCTGATCCTGGTCGGGATCGGGATCGGCGCGATCGCCACCAGCATCACGTCGTACCTGCTGACCAAGGCCCGGGTCGAGATCGCCCAGCAGGCGTTCATCTGGCTGACCGGCAGCCTGAACGGGCGGGACTGGTCGCACGTCCGCATGATGGCGATCATGCTGGTACTGGCCGCGCCGGTGACGATGGTCCTGGTGCACCGGCTGCGCATCCTGCAGCTCGGCGACGAGACGGCGTACGGGCTGGGGCTGCGGGTCGAGGGCACCCGGCTGGGGCTGATCGTGGTCGCCGTCCTGCTGGCCGCGGTCGCGACGGCGGCGGCCGGACCGATCGGTTTCGTCGCCTTCGTCGCACCGCCGATCGCTCGCTGGCTGACCCGCTCACCAGGGCCGGCGCTGGTCGCGTCCGCGCTGATCGGCGCCTTGGTGATCGCTTTGTCGGACGTCGTCGCGCAGCACGCGCTGGGCCACACCCAGCTGCCGGTCGGGGTCATCACCGGGGTGATCGGCGCGCCGTACCTGATGTTCCTCTTGGCCCGGACGAACCGGATCGGAAGTGGTGGCTGACATGGAGACGCACGTGGAGCACAGCCTGTCGGCCGAGCACCTCGCCGTCGGATACGACCAGCGGGAGATCATCCACGACCTGTCGGTGCGGATCCCGACCGGCAAGATCAGCGTGATCGTCGGCGCGAACGCGTGTGGCAAGTCGACCCTGCTGAAGACGCTGGCCCGGCTGCTCAAGCCGAGCCGTGGCACCGTCCTGCTGGACGGCAAGAGCATCCAGTCGATCCCGACCCGCGCGGTGGCGTTGAAGCTCGGGCTGCTGCCGCAGTCGCCGACCGCGCCGGAGGGCATCACCGTCGCCGACCTGGTCGGCCGCGGCCGGTATCCGCGGCAGGGCTGGATCCGGCAGTGGACCAAGGGCGACGACGAGGCGATCGCGGACGCGATGCTGTCGACCGACGTACTGGAGATCGCCGACCGGCCGATCGACGAACTGTCCGGTGGGCAGCGGCAGCGGGTCTGGATCGCGATGGCGCTCGCGCAGGAGACCGACATCTTGCTGCTCGACGAGCCGACGACGTTCCTGGACCTGACGCATCAGTTCGAGGTACTGGATCTGCTGGTCGATCTGAACAAGCGCGACCAGCGGACCATCGTGCTCGTCCTGCACGATCTCAACCAGGCCTGCCGCTTCGGCGACCACCTGATCGCGATGAAGGACGGCGCGATCGTTGCTGAGGGCAACCCGAGCGAGGTGATCACCGAGCAGGTCGTCCAGGACGTCTTCGGCCTGGCGGTGAAGGTCATCCCGGACCCGGTCGCCGGTACGCCGATGGTCGTCCCGATCGGCCGCCACACGACCCGCACCGATCAGCCGGCAACCAACGGGCGGTTGGCTGCCGCGGAGAACCCAGCAGCCAAAGCCCTGGCCGCCTCCGCCGCCGCGAACGGAATCTGCCGGCCGACCGACCGCTAGGAATTCCTGCGGGATACCTGGAAGTAGATCAGGCCGGCCAGCAAGGCGCCCAGGGTGCCGAGGGTCAGGTCGCCGAGGGTGTCGGTGTAGGCGGTTTGCAGTTCGGGGGAGTGGCGGACGAAGGCGACGTACTCGCCGAGCTCCCAGATCACCGCAGCAGTGGCGCCGAAGCCCAGGGCAACGAAGGTGGTGAGCCCGCGGGTGAGGTCGCGCGGGGCGAAGGCGGTCAGGACTCCGGCCGTGAGCAAGCCCCACAGGATGAAGTGCATCGCGTCGTCCCACCAGTTGATGGTGTCGAACAGGTTGAGCCGGTTGCCGAGCAGGTCGACCAGCCACGGCAGCGTGATGAGCAGGTCGGCATGCCACGGGAAGGCCTTGTGCAGCTTGCTTCTCGTCCGGCCGTACGCGAACCACCACAGCGGAAGTACCAGCGCGCCGAGCGGGTATACGACCAGCCGGGCGCCGGAGGCCTTGCCCTTGATGCCGCTGAGGTCCGGCCAGATGATTGCTGTCAGCAACAAGGCGAACAGCGCGACCTTGGCCAGCAGGGCGGCGTACTTCGTCCAGTCGGTCCTGGCCGGTGCCGGAGCAGTGGTGGCAACCATCGTCGTCATGCCTCCCAGTCAACCGGCTCGAGCGGCGGCGCGGATGCGTAGTACTACGTAAAAGGCCCCCGATCGCGTCATTGTGACGCAACCAGGGGCCAGGCGTCAGCAGGCGACGCCGATGGTTTGGAGGGATCAGCTCACGCTGAGCAGGTCGACCACGAAGATCAGGGTCTCGCCGGGCTTGATCGCGTTGCCCGCGCCGCGGTCGCCGTAGCCCAGGTGCGGCGGGATGACGAGCTTGCGCCGGCCGCCCACCTTCATGCCCTGGACGCCGGTGTCCCAGCCCTGGATGACCTGGCCGACGCCGAGCTGGAAGGCCAGCGGCGCGCCCCGGTTGTACGAGGCGTCGAACTCCTCGCCGGTCGAGTGGGCGACCCCTACGTAGTGCACGTTGACGCGGGAACCGGCCTTGGCCTCGTCGCCGTCGCCCTCGGTGATGTCGGTGATCTCCAGATCCGCCGGCGGCGGGCCATCCGGAAAGTCGATCTCAGGCTTGTCAGTCATGTCTCCAGCTAACCAGATGGGTCCGGGCCGATCGGTCAGCGGGCCAGTACTTCGCGCAGGCGCGCCGCGAACTCGGCCGGCTGTCCGGGCATCCCGTACTCGTCGCCGAGGAAGCCGCCGTGGTTGCTCGGGAACACCACCGGGGTGAGGTCCAGCCGCTCGGCAACCGCCTTCCCGCCGCGGGCGGCGAGCTGCGCGCCGGACTCCTCGCCCACACCGATGACCAGCTTGGAGCCGGCCTTGCCGAGTGCGTCGAAGTCGGGCTGGTACGACGTACAGCCGCGGATGTTCTGCCCGAGCAGCGCGTCGTCGCGGGAACCGTCGTCCTCGGCCGGTAGCCCGAACATCGCCGGATCCGGCGCCGGCTGGTCGGTGTAGTCGGCCGGGATCTCGCCTTCGAAGCTGACGATCGAGATGAACTTGGCCATCCCGGCGCCCATCCCGTCGCGCTGGTAGGTCTGGTAGATGTCCTCGACGGCCTTGAGCGCCGCGTCGCGGTCGGAGGTCAGCGACACCAGGGGCGGCTCGTGGGCGACCAGGGTGCTGACCAGCTCGGGCCGTTGGGCCAGCAGGGCGAGCGCGTTGACCGCTCCGCCGCTGCTCGCGAACAGGTCGACCGGTCCGGCGTCGAGGGCCTCGATCAAGGCTGCCAGGTCCGCGGCGTGGTCGTCGGGGGAGAGTTCGCCGGCGCCGTCGGTCCGCGCGCTCCGCTCGACGCCGCGCGGGTCATACGTCACCACGGTCCGGTCGGTGAAGTGCGACGCCAGGGTCGGGAAGCCGCTGGCACCCATCGGAGAGCCGATCATCAGCAGTACCGGCTGTTCGCGGTCGTCGAGGTCGCCGCGCACGTCGTACGTGAGAATCGCGCCCGGTACGGCGAGGGTGTGGGTGACGGGTTCCGGCATGACAACTCCTCAGGTCGGTCTCGTTGCTGCACCCTTGCACCCTTCCAGGGCTAGCGTCGAGACCCATGCGGAAGAAACTCGTGATCCTGCTCGGCGCCGCGGCGATCGTTGCCGCGGCAACAGGTGTCTCCCTCGCCCGTCCTTCGGACGCGGCTTCAGTGGCTGGGGAGAACTACGGCCAGTACTCGCTCATGTTCGAGAAGTCCGCCGGCCAGTACTGGGCAGGCGGCGCCGCGGCCGGCCAATGGGCCTGGACGCCGCTGACCGCGACCACGTCGGACATCTCCTGGGGCGACCCCAAGACCTGGCCCCCCAAATCCGCCGAACACTTCATCCGCTCCGGCGACTGGGTCCTCCTGGACGGCTACAACGACGGCGCCGGTCGCCCCCTGACCCAAATCCAGCGAGTCACCTCAGAGAAGATCGGCGCCGCCAACTGCACCGGCATGCAGCCCCTGCCGTCAGCGTCCGGCCGCCAGCACTACGTCAAATGGACCATCCCCACCACCGGTTACTGCCTGGACGCCACCGGCACCATCAAGCCCCCCAACAACTCCACCACGGTCAACTTCCGCCACCTCCAAAAGTGGAGCCCGCCCCACCCCTGCTCCAACCAGTACTTCACCGGCCAGACCTGCATCACCCAGTTCGAACAGTGGTGGGACGACAACCACCACCCCTATTCATTGCAACTCTCCCGCACCCTGGAACTGGCCAGAGGCAAAGGCCCAGCCTTCACCAACCACACCACAGTCCCCGTCACCTGGAACGCAGAAGCCAGGTACTACTGGCACTACTGAGCCGTTCGCCAACCCCCTTGCTCTGAAGAGATCTGGCGGCATTCGGTCAGGCGCTCGACGACTCCGGAGGACGGCGACCGGGCAGGAGCGGCGGAGGAGCGGAAGTGGAGGGCGCGTGGGGAAATAGCTGGGTGCACTAGGCTCAGGGCTTGTGAAGGTTTTGGTTGTGGGCTCTGGTGGGCGTGAGCATGCACTGGTCTGGGCGTTGAGCCGGGATCCTGAGGTTGAGCAGGTTGTGGCGGCGCCGGGGAATCCGGGGATCGACGCCTTGCAGCCGGCGCACGACGGGCAAACGATTGTTTGCCGGTCGGTGGAGATCTCGGATCACGACGCGGTGGTGGCGCTGGCTCAGGAGGTTGGCGCCGATCTGGTGGTGGTCGGGCCGGAGGCGCCGCTGGTCGCCGGGCTGGCGGATCCGCTCAGGGCAGCCGGGATCGCGGTGTTCGGGCCGTCCATGGATGCTGCCCAGATCGAGGGGTCCAAGGCTTTTGCCAAGGACGTGATGGCTGCGGCCAGCGTGCCGACCGGGCGGGCCTACGTCTGTACGACGCCGGAGCAGGCGGCCGAGGCGATCGACGCGTTCGGGCCGCCGTACGTGGTCAAGGACGACGCGCTTGCTGCCGGCAAGGGTGTGGTGGTGACGTCGGACCGGGCCGAGGCGCTGGAGCACGCCGCGGGCTGTGACCAGGTGCTGATCGAGGAGTTCCTCGACGGCCCCGAGGTCTCGCTGTTCGCGATCACCGACGGCGTCACCGTACTTCCGATGCAGCCGGCGCAGGACTTCAAACGCCTTGCGGACAACGACGAAGGCCCCAACACCGGCGGCATGGGCGCGTACACCCCGTTGCCCTGGGCACCGGAAGGTCTGGTCGAGGAGATCACCGAGAAGGTGCTCCAGCCGACCATCGACGAGCTCCGCCGTCGCGGCACCCCGTTCAGCGGACTCCTGTACGCCGGCCTCGCCCTCACCTCCCGTGGCGTCCGCGTGATCGAGTTCAACGCCCGCTTCGGCGACCCGGAGACGCAAGCCCTGCTGCCGCTGCTGCAGACCCCGCTCGGTGGACTCCTGTACGCCGCCGCGACCGGCAAACTCGCCGACGCCGAACCCCTGCGCTGGAAGTCAGGCGCCTCGGTCGCGGTCGTGGTCGCGGCCAAGAAGTACCCGGCCAAGCCCCGCAGCGGTGACGTGATCAGCGGCATCGACCAGGCCGAGGCCGGTGGCGTCCGCGTCTTCCACGCCGGTACGACGCTCGAGGACGGCGAGGTCGTCACGTCAGGCGGCCGGGTCCTCGCGGTCAGTGCCACCGGCAAGGATCTCGACGAGGCTCGCCAGCGCGCCTACGCCGGCGTCGGCCAGATCCTCATCAAGGGCTCGCAGCACCGCACCGACATCGCCCTCAAGGCCGCCCGCGGCGAGATCCAGCTGGAACCGGTCAGCTAAAGCAATCGAGCAAGTCCGTCGAGGATCAGCGAAAGACCGAAGTCGAACTCGTCGCCGAAGTCGTAGCCGGGCTGGAGGACATGATCCACCGCCAGCTCGGTCAGGTGCGGATACTGTCCTGAGCTGAACTGCTCCATCATCCCGCCGGCGACCTCGGCGGCATCCTCGGATCCCTCGAACGGCAACGACGCTTCCTGTACTGCGAACCCGTACACGAACGCGTCGAGCAAGGCATAGGCGTGCGCCGTCTGAGCCACCGAGAACCCGGCCGCGCGAAAAGTCCCCACATTCGCGTCGTGATGCCGCAGCGTCGCCGGCCCCGGGCTGGTCCGCGACTCCATCAACGCGATCGCCCACGGATGCCGCCGCAACACCTCCCGCGCCGAGTGCGCCCGCTTGCCGATCTCCGCCCGCCAGTCACCGCCCGGCACCGGCAGCTCGATCTCGCCGAACACCAGATCGACGATCCCGTCCAGGATCTCGTTCTTGTTCGCGACGTAGTAGTAGACCGACATCGGCTTCACATCGAGCTGAGTGGCCAGTGACCGGATCGTCAGCCCGCCCAGTCCGCCGCCGTCCGCGACCGCGACGGCGGCACGTAGTACCCGCTCGCGGCTGAGTTGAGCGCGCTCCGTAGACCCCTGTGACCGTGGCATCGGAACGGACGATAGCAGTTTCGTACTAAGTACGATACGCTCCCCTTACTTAGTACGAAGCAGGGGAGACGGAAAGATGCGCGCAGTCGTGAGGGACAGCTACGGCACGGCCGACGTCCTGCGAGTGGCCGAGATCGCGAGACCGGCCCCAGGTCCCGGGCAGGTCTTGGTGCAGATCGAGGCGGCGGGGCTCGATCGGGGCGCCTGGCATCTGATGACCGGCAAGCCGTACCTCCTCCGTCTCGTCTTCGGCGTGCGCCGGCCGAGGAACCCCGTGCTCGGGCGGGAGCTGGCGGGTCGCGTCGTCGCCCTCGGTGAAGGGGTGACCACGTTCGCCGAGGGCGACGAAGTGTTCGGCATCGGCGAGGGAAGCTTCGCCCAGTACGCCGTTGCGCGCGCCGACAAGCTAGCCGTGAAGCCGGCCGGTCTCAGCTTCACTGAAGCCGCGGTGCTCGGGATCTCCGGGACCACCGCGCTGCAAGCGCTCCGCGACGGCGGCAACATCCAGGCCGGCCAGAGGGTACTGATCACCGGCGCCTCCGGTGGCGTCGGCTCGTACGCGGTCCAGCTCGCCAAGGCGTTCGGCGCCGAAGTCACCGGCACCGCCAGTACTACGAAACTCGCGCTGGTGCAGAAGCTCGGGGCCGACCATGTCCTCGACTACACCCGCGAGGACTTCGCTGACGGAGTCAACCGCTACGACCTGATCATCGACCTGGCCGGCACCCCGACGCTGAAGCGACTGCGTCGCGCACTCACCAAGACAGGGACCGCCGTCATCGCAGGGGGTGAGGGTGGCGGACCCCTCTCCGGCGGGATCGACCGGCAGCTCCGAGCGCAACTGCTGTCGCCGTTCGTCCGGCAGCGGCTGACCAGCCTGCTGGCGAAAGAGAACGCCGCTGACCTCGAGGTCCTGCTGGAGCTGGTCGAAGCGGGCAAGGTGCTGCCGAGTATCGACAGTGTGGTGCCGCTCGACGGGGTGCCGCAGGCTCTCGTCGACCTCGGCGACGGCTTGGTCAGCGGCAAGATCGCGGTCGCCGTCTCCTGATGTGGACGTCCCGACCCCCGGCGAGCACTCGCCGGGGGTCCCGTCTTGTTGCCGCAAAGCGCATCCCGTGAGTCGTCCGCGTTACCGATGGCAACGGACCGGAAATCCCCCGGCTGCGTGAAGCGTTTGACCTGGGCTCGGGCCGGCGGTCTGGTCAATTGTCCAGGAAATGCCCGGGAAATCGTCGGGTAATCCGCCGGTGATTGAGCGCCGATGGCGGGCTTGTAAATTCTGTAAAACGCCTCGGACTGGCCGGATCGATGGCCTACAGTCGCTGCTGAACAGTTCGAGCATGCCGCCCCGCTGGCTCGAAAGACCCTCCCAGGTCATTGTTGATTCATTTGTATTGCGGGGATTATTGATCCGTGGGGGATTGATCAGAATGCCTGTGAATACCACCTTGCCCGCTGTCGACGACATTCTCGGACCAGCGGGTATGCGATTCTTCGGCCGCGGCTTCCGCCGGGTCGGTTATGACGTCTCGGACCTGACGGCGGGCTGTGCCGATCAGATCCCCTGGGCCTCCGCCGGCGTCGACGTCAGTTATCCGAGCGACTGGTCGCGGAAGGCCGTCGGCACCGACCTCCGCCCGCACTTCAGCACCATCGACGCCCTGGTCCTCGGCGCCCAGTTGGCCGAGCACTGTCTGCAGTCTCCCGGTCAGGCCCCTGAGATCCTCGCCAACAGTTGGCTGCGCAAGGTCCGGATCACCGCCGGCAGCAAGCCGCAGGAAGACCTGGCCGGCCTGAAGGCGACGGCTCGCAGGAAGAGCGTCCAGCCGGCCGACGAGCCCGGCTGGACGGTCTCGGTCTTCGACTCCGCGATCGGCGCGATGCGTGTCCAGTCCGAGGTCGTGCATCCCGCCGCCACGCTCGCCGAGGGCGAGTGGACCCTCGAAGAGCTGCCCGAGGGCCGGTACTACGGCGCCGGGTTCAAGGCCCGGACCCAGCACATCCGCGACCTCGAAGTACAGGATCAGACCAAGGCCAAAGCCATCCTGGAGTTGTCCGACGACGGGCAGCCAAGCACCAGCGGACTGGAGGGCGCGTACCACCCGGCGCCTTCCATGGTCGACGCCTTCGTCACCGCGCTGCAGTTGGCGCAGGTGATGATGTACGACCTGGACGGCATCCCGAGGCAAGCCAGTGACACGTTGTGGATGCGCCAGACCACGATGACTGCTCCGAAGCCCAGCAAAACAAGGGATATCCCGGTCACGACCGAGCTGGCCGATCCCGCGTTGCTGCAGATGGCTGGCGACACCTGGCGTACCTTCACCGTGCTGGCAGATGTTGCCGGCATCAACGTCCGGTCCGCCGTCACCGACTGCCCGGGAGCGCGTGATGCGCGCCGCGGTCGTCTGCGGGCTGGGCGGGAGCCTGCCGCCGAGGATCGTCACCAACGACGAGCTGGCCCAGCGCCTCGACACCTCCGACGACTGGATCCGCACCAGAACGGGGATCGGCCGCCGACATGTCGTCGATCCCGGTACTACGACCAGCCACCTGGCCGCCGAGGCCGGTCTGCGAGCCCTGAAGAGTTCCGGCCACCACACCGTCGACCTGGTCGTCCTCGCCACGACGACCCCCGATCGCACCTGCCCTGGAACGGCTCCGACCGTTGCCGCGCGGATGGGGCTGACCGACGTACCGGCGTACGACGTGTCCGCCGTGTGCTCTGGTTTCGTCTATGCCCTGCAAGCCGGGGCCGGCGCGATCGTGGCCGGATTCGCCGAGCGGGTGATGGTGATCGGCGCCGAGTCGTTCAGCACGATTCTGGCGCCCGACGACCGGACCACGTCGGTGATCTTCGGCGACGGCGCGGGCGCGGTCATCCTGCGCGCCGGCGAACCCGATGAGCTCGGCGCCTTGCAGCACTTCGATCTGGGCAGCGACGGCAGCATGGCCGACCTGATCACGATCCGCGGCGGCGGCGCCGAGCAGCGGTCGAGCGGTTCCCCGGCCAAGCCCGAGGACGGCTACTTCCGGATGGACGGCAAGTCGGTGTTCTTCGCCGCCGTACGCCGGATGGCCGAGTCCTCGCGCGCCGTGCTGGCCAAGACCGGCTGGGGAATCGAGGACGTCGACCGGCTGGTCGCCCACCAGGCGAACATCCGGATCATCCACGCCGTCGCCGGGCAACTCGGCCTGCCACCGGAACGCGCACTGATGAACATCGAACGCGTCGGCAACACGTCCGCCGCGTCCATCCCGCTGGCCCTGGCCGACGGCTTCGCATGCGGATCGCTGCGGGCCGGCGACCGGGTCCTGCTCACTGCCTTCGGTGGTGGTGCGACCTGGGGATCGGCCTCGCTCGTCTGGCCGGCCCTTTCCTCCGAACTCACCCTGCCGATCGAAAACGCAACACCCCTGCTCACCGCCCATTGAGGAGAAAACAATGTCCGCTGACGTGACCGCCCAGATCCTCGACATTCTGATCACCAAGTACGACGTACCGGCCGACGAGCTGACCGAGTCGACCGTGTTCGAAGACGTCGCGATCGATTCGCTGGCGTTGCTGGAAATGGCGCTGATGCTGGAGAAGAAGCTCGGCATCCCGATCGCCGAAGGCACCCTCGGCGGCCATCAGACGATCGCCCAGGCCGGCGCCGCGGTCGGCGCGCTGCTGACCCCGGCGTCCTGACCAGCAAGGCAGACGGAAACTGGCGGGCGGTGATGAGACGTTTGCGGATCGTGTCGATCCGTAACCGGTTCCGTGAGATCATCGCCCCACAGTTCGGTTCGATGGCTGGGGGGACAGGAGCCGCTAATGACCGCCCTTGAGAGGACCACAGACACTGCCCGCGGGCACAGTTCCGATCGCTATCGCCGGTCCGAGCTGGCGGGCTTCCTGCGGGCCCGTCGCGAAGGGCTGACGCCGGACGAGGTCGGCCTGCCGCACGAGACCCGCCGGCGCCGTACGCCGGGGCTGCGCCGCGAAGAGGTCGCCGTCCTGGCCAACGTCGGCGTCACTTGGTACACGTGGATGGAGCAGGCGCGGGACATCTCGGTGTCCGCCGAGATCCTCGCGTCGGTGGCGAAGGTGCTGCGACTGACCGACGCCGAGCGCGACTACCTGTTCGACCTGGCCGGCCACGAGCGTCCGTCGACGACGCCCGAGGGTCCGGAATCCGTGCACGTACGGGAGTTGCTGGACAGCATCGCCGACCGGCCGGCGTACTGCGTCGACCGGTACTGGACGGTGCTGGCCAGCAACCGGCTCGGCGAGGTCGTCTTCGGTGCCGGCGCCGGCACGAACTGCCTGGAGCGGTTCTTCGTCGACGAGTCGGTCGCCGAGCGGTACCCGTTCCGTGAGGCGACCGCGAAGATGCTCATCTCGCAGTTCCGCGAGCAGGCCGCCCGGTTCGCCGGCGACCCCGGGTTCGGCGCGATGGTCGACCGGCTGGCTGCCCGGTCGCCGGTCTTCGAACACCTCTGGAAGTCTTATGTGGTTGGCGTTGCGCCGCACCTCGACCTCGTCTTCGACCACCCCGAAGCAGGCCGGATGAGCTTCTCGGCGAACGTACTGCGTCCGGTCGTCGACGACGACCGGCGGATCTTCGTCTACCACCCGAAGCCGCACACCCCGACCGCCACCGCGCTGGCCTCGCTGGCCGCCGAGGTGACCGCCGAGTGACCGCCGCCGAACGGTGGACCGCCGCGGCGGTCCACCGCACGATCACGCTCGGCGATGCCGAGATCAGCTACCTCCCCGACGGCCGCGTCGAGCTCGAACCCCATGGCTGGTTCAGCGTTCCCGATCTCGACGGCATCTCGCCGGAGTTGCTCACGCCCACGGGGTACCTGACCGGATCCATCGGCTCGCTGCTGATCCGTACGCCGGACTGGGTCGTCCTGATCGACGCGGGCTACGGACCACGCCAGCTCGCGCGCGAGCAATCCCATCCCTCGCTGGGCGAACTCACCGGCGGCGGCCTCGCGTCGTACACCGAGGAGTACGCCGACGTCGACGCGGTCCTCTTCACCCATCTGCACGACGACCACACCGGCTGGGCGATGGCCGGCTGGCCCGGCACCAGCCTGACCGAGCGGCCACACTGCGCAGGAGCCGCCGAAGCCCCGTCGAGCTTCCACGGCCTGGCCGATGGCGAGCAACTCTTCCCAGGCCTGACAGCACTCGCATCGCCGGGCCACACGCGCGGCCATACGTCGTACCTGATCGAGCGAGAAGGCCAACAACTGTTGGTGTTCGGCGATGTGATGCACAGTCCGGTCCAGGTCGCGCGTCCGGAGTTGAACTCCTGCTTCGAGGCTGATCCGGCCAGCTCTCTCAAGTCCAGGGCGATGACGCTGGAGTATCTCCAGCAGCCCGGGGTGATCGGGGCGGGCATGCATTTCGCCGACGTGGTCTTCGGTGCAGTGGCCGACGGAGCTTGGCAGCTAGCCAGGTAGTGCGCAGTACCCCCATCAGGACGCTCTGGATGGGATCGGCGTGGGTCGTCAACCTGAGAGCATGACCACCGAAACCCTGACCGGCCGGCAGCGCCTGATCATGTGCCTGCTGCTCGGTGCCCAGTTCATGTTCGCCCTGGACTTCTCGATCGTCACGGTCGCTCTGCCGGTGATCGGCGACGACCTGGACATGACACCGGCCGAGCTCTCCTGGATCGTCACGCTGTTCGCCCTCTCCGCGGCCGGCCTGATGCTCCTGATGGGCAGGATCGGCGACTACTACGGCCGCAAGCGGATGTTCCTGATCGGGATGGCCCTGCTGACCGTCGGGTCCGCGATCGGTGGGTTCGCGAACGAGCCGACACTGGTCTACGTCGCCCGGATCCTGCAGGGTGTCGCGACGGCTGTCACCGCCCCGGCTGCCCTCGCGCTCCTGACCACCTCGTTCCCGGAAGGCCCGCTGCGGAACAAGGCGCTCGGGCTCAACGGCGCCCTGCTCTCACTCGGCTTCGCCGTCGGTGCGGTGCTCGGCGGCGTACTGACCGACCTGCTCGGCTGGCGCTTCACCTTCTTCCTGAACGTCCCCGTCGGTCTGCTCGTCCTGGTTCTCGCCCCGGCGCTGATCAAGGAGTCCACCGAGCCGATCCGGCAGAAGCTCGACGTCCCCGGCGCGGTCACGATCTCGCTCGCGCTGCTCTCGCTCGTCCTCGGCTTCTCCCGCGCCGAGGCGAAGGGCTGGAGCTCACCGCAGGTGTGGATCCTGCTCGCCGCGGCCGCCGTCCTGTTCAGCTTCTTCTGGTTGATCGAGTCGCGGTCCCCGCACCCACTCGCCGCCGTCACCGTGCTCAAGCGGCCATCCGTTGCTCTCGGCAACCTCGGCGGCCTGCTCACCTTCTCGATGGAGAGCGGCAAGGTCTTCCTGCTGACCATCTACCTGCAGCGGGTGCTCGACAGCTCGGCCTTCCTGACCGGTATCGCCTTCGCCGTCCTCGGCGCCGGCGCGTTCACCGGTGGCATGGTCGCCGCCAAGATCATCAACAAGATCGGCGCTCGCAACACGCTGGTCTTCGGTCTGTTGTTGCAGGGGGCGACCGCCGCCACCTTCGTGCTGCTCGGCCACTCGTTCGCGGCCGGCTACGTGCACATCCTGGTGGCGACCGCTCTCGGTGGCTTCGGGCACGTACTGGCGATCGTCTCCTACACCGTCGCCGTGACGTCCGGCCTCCCGGACAGCGAGCAGGGTCTGGCCGGCGGGCTGAGCGCGATGACGCAACAGGTCGCCTTCACCCTCGGTACGCCGATCCTCGCCGCCATCGCCATCACGGCGGGGGCCACGGCCGGTGCGACCAAGGACGGGATCCTGGACGGCGTACACACCGGTCTGCTGGTCGACGCCCTTGCTCTCGCGGTCGTCGCCGGTCTGATCGCCGTGCTCTACAAGGTGCCCCGGGCAACGGCAGCGCCGGCCGAGCCCGTCCAGACCGTTGAGACTGCCGAGGCAGAGGTCGCTGGATGACGAACACAGCGCAGTTGCCGACGGACTACTGGCAGTCCATCGACGATGCGCTCGGCCCCGCGGCCGGCCGGTACTTCGGAACGGGCTACAAGCACACCGGGCCGTCCATCGGCCAGGTACAGGTCCGTCACGACGCGCAGGCCTCGAGGCTGGCCGGTCACGCCTCAGTGACCGGCGACCAACTCAGTACGACGGACGCGGTCGCGCTGGTCACCGAGGCCCTGGTGGGCCTGGTGGCCGCGCGGTACTGCCCCGAAGCGGCTCGCGAGACCCGGATGATCGCGCTCGATCTCCGGGCCTCGGCCAAACCGCTCGGAGCGCCGCTCGACGACTTCCCGGTGCACGCCAGGTTGTCGGACGAGAGTGGCGGGACGCTGTCCATCGAGGCCTCGATCGGCAACATCACGGCGGTCGGGCAGGTCGTCCGGCCCACCGAGGCCAGCAGCCTGGTCGATGTCGACTCGGCCGAACGGCTGCCGTCGCTGTTCGGCGTCGGGGAGGAGCTCGCCTACCAGCGCCGCACGGTGGCGCTGACCAGAGTCACCTCCCGCAGCCCCGCCGAAGCCGAAGCCGACTTCGAAGTCACCGCCGACCGATCCGCTGCCGACCGTCCCGCTGACGGCCGATCCGTCGCCGACCGATCCGCTGGCGCCCGGACGGGCGGGGGTCATCTCGGTGGCGACGACGTCGGGGAGGTCTGCTTCATTGATGCATTCGTGGGGGCGGTTCAGCTTGGCCAGTTGTTGCTTGCCCGGCTGGATGGGCTGGACGAGTTCGGTGGACTGTTCACCCGCCGGACCTCGTTCCGCGTCGATCGCCCGCTGCACACCGCGCAGCGTTCGTTGCTGCACACCCGGCTCGGCCGGTCCCGGATCGTCCGGCTCGAAGGAAGTCCCTGGCGCTGTGCCGACATCGTCGCAGGCGTCGGGGATGCCATGACTGTCACCTGTTCCGTCGGTCACCGCCTACCTGACACCCATCAGGTCTGACCACTCACACTGGAGAACACCTCATGCGACTAGCAGTCTCCGGAACGTACTCGACCGGCAAGACCATCACCACGACGGCTCTGGCCCACTACACCGGCATCCCCCGCAGCGCGGCCAAGACGATGCGGGAGCTGCTGCCCATCTCGGTGCCGGGCAAGACGCTCGAGCAGTGCACGGGGTCGGAGATCCTGATGCTGATCACCCGCCGCAACACCGAGCGCGCGGTGAACGAGTCGCACCTGGGCGACAGCTTCATCTCCGACGGATCGTCCATCCACGAATGGATCTACGGCACCGTCCGGGTGATCGTCGGCGTCAACCCGACCGCCAACACGACGATGGAGAACGTCGAGCGGACCGACGAGATCCGGTACTTCGAGGACGTGATCGACAAACTCGGCGTACCGGCCAAGCAGCATGCGCTGGCTAACTACGACGCCTTCGTCCGGCTGCCGATCGAGTTCCCGATGGTTGCCGACGGCCACCGTCCGGTGAACGAGCGGTTCCGGCTGCTGGCCGACGAGATGATCCAGGCCGAGGTGGACAAGCTCGGCATCCCGACCTTTACCGCCGGCGGCACGGTCGAGGAACGCCTGGTCTCGATCACCGGCCACTACAACCTGCCCACTGTGATCTCCATCGAGGAGGCGGTGGCCCGCGCCAAGGCCGACTACGACGCCATCGACACCCGCTCCGAACTCGAACGCGTCTGAATCCCACTCCCGGGCCGGAGCTCATCACTCCGGCCCGGGGCTGCCACGACCACGAACGGAGAATCCCCCAGTGGCCCCCACCCGTCCCGCTCCCGACGGTTTCGACGCCATCCCCACCACCGGCCGTTCGGCTCGTCCGCGGCTGGTGATCGCCGACGCGGACGGGACACTGCTCCGGATCAACTCACTCTTCTCGCTGCTCCGCTTCGACGCCCGCCGCCGCAACATCCGCGAACGCGGCGAGACCTTCCTCGCCGACCTGCGGGCCCACCGCGAGCGCGGCGCTCCCCGCGAGTTCACCAACCGCCGGTACTTCACCTGGTGGCAGGACCGCGAGGTCGACGAGGTCGCGAACCTCGCCCTCGACTGGTCGAGCTCAGCGCTCGGCCCACGCAGCTTCTTCCACCCCGGCGTGATCGCGCACGTCGCCAGACACGTCGCCGCGGGCCGCGACCTGGTCGTCCTGTCGGCCTCCTTCCGGCCGGCTCTCGAACCCATCGTCCGGCGCTTCCCGCAGGCCGAGGTGATCTGCACGGAGCCGACGGTCCGCGACGGCCGCTACACCGGCGAGGTCGAACTCCCGCTCGTCGGCGAGGCCAAGCGGCAGGCGGTCTGCGATCTGCTCCGGCGCCGCAACGCGGATCTGGCCGACTCGATCGGGTACGGCGATCACCACTCCGACGCGCCTTTCATGGCGTTGCTGGGGTCACGCGTGGTGATCGGCACCAGGTTCGACGACATCAGCTGGGCGCAGCGTGAGCTCGGCTCCTTCGAGCTACTGGACCCGGGCGGCAGCGAGTGAGGCTCGCGCTGGTCGGTGCGCATGGCGCCGGCAAGACGACCTTGGCCAATGCGCTGCACGCTCAGACCGGGATCGGCGTCGTCCAGCTCAGTCCGATGCGGGATCCACGACCGGGTCATCGGAAGGAACTGGCCGACTGCTCGGCTGCGGAGATCTGCCAACTCGCAGTACGGCGGTCGTGGGAGCGGGTGCGGGGCGAGACGGCTGCTCACTCCTTCATCTCGGACGGCTCGGTTCTGCACGAGTGGGCCTATCTGTTGGCCCGCCTTCCTGACAACGAGGCCGTACTCCGCGGCTTCGCCGAGGGGGTCGCCATCGACACGTGGACCACCCTGGGTGAGCGGTACGACCTGATCGTCTGGGTGCCGGTGGAGTTCCCGCTGCCGGCCGATGCGCCGATCACGACCGAGTTCCAGGCGCTGCTGGACAGCTATCTCAACTCGTGGGTGACGGCGAGCGGAGTACCGATTCTCACCGTCCGTGGCTCGGTGACGGAGCGGGTCGCGACCGTTGCTTACTTTCTGCGAGAAGCTGTCTGAAGAAACTTTTCACCCCAGGCAACTTTTCGGGCATTCGGCGCATGTACATAGGTATGCCGACAATGCTGGTTGTGGAGGAGATCGCCCCGGGCGACTCACACCCGATCACACCGCCGCCACCGCCCACCCAGACCCCACCCCAAGAACCCCTCGACCAGTACCTCCGCTGGCTCTGGCGCTGACCTGCCGTGCCCTGTTGACCGTGGGGCGGTGAGGTTGAGAGAGAATGGGGTACGTGCCGACTCCTCGTAAGCCCCGGATCCCGAACGTTCTTGCTGCGCGTTACGCCAGCCCGTCCATGGCGGAGCTGTGGTCACCGGAGTACAAGATCGTGCTGGAGCGGCAGCTGTGGCTGGCCGTGCTCGGGGCGCAGAAGGAGTTCGGCGTCGACGTGCCGGACGGGGTGATCGAGGACTACCGCAGGGTGATCGACCAGGTCGACCTGGAGTCGATCGCGGCGCGGGAGCGGGTCACCCGGCATGACGTGAAGGCGCGGATCGAGGAGTTCAACGCGCTGGCCGGGCACGAGCACGTGCACAAGGGCATGACGAGCCGGGACCTGACCGAGAACGTCGAGCAGTTGCAGATCCGGGCCGGCCTCGAGCTGGTGCGCGATCGCGCGGTGGCGACCGTCGTACAGCTCGGCCAGAAGGCGGCCGACCACGCGGCGCTGGTGATGACCGGCCGCTCGCACAACGTCGCGGCGCAGGCGACCACGCTCGGCAAGCGGTTCGCCTCGGCGGCCGACGAGCTGCTGGTCGCGATCGCCCGGCTCGAGGACCTGATCGACCGGTACCCGCTGCGCGGCATCAAGGGCCCGGTGGGTACGTCGCAGGACATGCTCGACCTGTTCAACGGCCAGGAGAAGCTGCTCGCCGGGCTCGAGTCGGAGGTCGCGCAGCACCTGGGCTTCCGCCGGGTGCTGACGAGTGTTGGGCAGGTGTACCCGCGGTCGCTCGACTACGACGTCGTCTCGGCGCTCGTCCAGCTCGCCGCCGGGCCGTCCAGCCTGGCGACGACGATCCGGCTGATGGCCGGGCACGAGCTGGTCACCGAGGGCTTCAAGGAGGGCCAGGTCGGGTCGTCCGCGATGCCGCACAAGATGAACACCCGGTCCTGCGAGCGGGTCAACGGACTGGCCGTCATCCTGCGTGGGTACGCGTCGATGACCGGCGAGCTGGCCGGCAACCAGTGGAACGAGGGCGACGTCTTCTGTTCCGTCGTACGCCGGGTAGCCCTGCCCGATGCCTTCTTCGCGCTGGACGGGTTGTTCGAGACGTTCCTGACGGTGCTGGACGAATTCGGCGTGTACCCGGCGGTCGTGGCCCGCGAGCTGGAGCGGTACCTGCCGTTCCTCACCACCACGAAGGTGCTGATGGCCGCCGTGAAGAACGGGGTCGGCCGGGAGACCGCGCACGAGGTGATCAAGGAGCACGCCGTCGCGGTGGCGCTCGACCTGCGCAAGGGGACCCCGGCGAACGACCTGTTCCACCGGCTCGGCGAGGACGGCCGGCTCGGGTTGACCGAGGAGCAGATCGTCGGCATCGTCGGCGAGCCGCTGTCCTTCACCGGAGCAGCCGTCGCACAGGTCAACGCGGTCGTCGCCACCATCGACACGCTGGCCAAGCGCTACCCCGAGGCCGCCGCCTACACGCCGGGTGACATCCTCTAGCTCGTGTACGAACCGCTCACCCTGGTCCTGGTGGCCCTGTCGCTGGCCGCGACGATCTTCGCGCTGTCGATCGCCGGGCTGGATCGCCGGATCAACTGGCCGTTGCTCGGCCTGACCGGTGTACTCGAGGTCCTGCTGGTCGGTCAGCTGGTGGTCGGGATCGTCCAGCTCGTCGGCACGGATCGCGATGTCTCCGGCCCGTTCTTCGTCGGCTACCTGATCGGCTCGCTGCTGATCCTCCCGATCGGCGCCCTCTGGGCCCTGACCGAGAGCAGCCGCTGGGGCGCCGGCGCACTGGCGATCGCCTGCATCGTCGTACCGGTGCTCGAGCTCCGGCTGCACGACCTGTGGGCGGTCTGAGATGGCCGACGCATCGGCGACCCGGCACGGCCCGGGCCGCATCCTGATCGCCGTCTACGGCCTCTTCGCCCTCTCGGCAACCGGCCGAGCCGCAGTCCAGATCGCCACCCAGTTCTCCGACGCCCCGATCGCCTACATCCTCTCGGCCGTTGCCGCAGTCATCTACTGCGCCGCCACCTTCGCCCTGGCCAAAGCAACCATCATCTCCCGCAAGGTCGCCACGGTGGCGATCATCATCGAGCTGATCGGAGTCGTCGGCATCGGCGCCTTCAGCTACACCACCCCCGAAGACTTCCCCGACGCCACAGTCTGGTCCCACTTCGGCCAGGGCTACGGCTACGTCCCGTTGGTCCTCCCCATCCTGGGCTTGCTGTGGCTGCGGCGTACTAGCGGTACCAGGTAACCCGAGCTCCGCTGTTGCAGTCGAGCCGCCGGATCCAGGAGTTGCCGGGCAGTATGCCCAGGCAGAGACCGTCATTGGAGAACCTGGTCGGCGTGCTGCCCTGTGCGAAGCCCCATCCTTGCTTCGGATCGTACGGCTGGCCGTTCTTCCACCAGCAGGGGTAGGTCTTGACCTGGCTGGTGTTCGGCAACGCCGCGATGCACCGCTTGAACTGCAGATCCATCAGGTAGTGGTTGTCCGGCGCGCTCTGCCATTGCTGCGCCTCACTCCCGTTGCAGGGCAGCTGAAGTACCGCGAAGTCGTAGCCCTCATTGGTGCCGGTCAGACAGAGCCCGCTGTCCGCATTGACCAGGTTCATCACAAACGGCTCAGTCGGCGGTTCCGCAGCCGCCACCCCGGTGCCGACCATCGCTACCGCAAGCGTCGCGGCTCCGATCGCAGCCAGTCGCCGTATCCCGCCCATCACCGGTACCAGACCGTGGTTGAGCCGCTGTTGCAGTCGAGGGCTCGGACCCAGGAGTTGCCGGGGAGGATGCCTAGGCAGAGGCCTCGGTTGTTGAACTGGGTGGGGTTGCCGCTGAAGTTCCAGGTCTGGGGTTTGCTTGCTTCGTACCAGGTGCTCTCGGGGCCGTTCCACCAGCAGTCCACAGTCTTCAGCTGTCCGGTTCCCAGCAGGGTGCTCAGGCAACGACCGGTCTGGACATCCTTCATGTAGTACGCGGTCCAGCTGCTCTCCCACTGCTGGGAGTTGCTCCCGTTGCACGGCAGTTGGAGCACGGCGAAGTTCTGGCTGGCGTCAGTGCCGGTGAGGCACAGGCCGCTGTTCTGGTTGACCAGGTTCATCCGGAACGGCGGCGGCTGTGGGTCGGCGGTTGCCGTGGTGGTGCCGAGGGTGGTGGCGGCGAGTAGGGCGGTGGTCAGGGCCAGTAGGCGGCGCGTAGTACGGAGCATCAGCTTTCCCCCAGGTGATCGGTCGACCTCTCAACCATGAGGGATGTGGGCTTGTCCGTGGGGTGGGTCTGCCCTGGTGGACGTGGGGGTTGGCGTGTTCGGGCGGGACTCCCAGGGAACTGCCAGGCGTGCACAGGGAGTGGCTAAGGTTCGCTGGACAGTATCGGGGGCATGCAGACATCAGGTCATCCTCGGGTCGAGATCGTCGTACCCGTTCGCAATGAGGAGTACGACCTCGGTCCCAATATTCGGCGGCTGCGCGCGTTTCTGGACAGTGCGTTCCCGTTTCCGGCCGAGGTCTGTATCGCCGACAACGGCAGTACCGATGCCACCTGGGAGATCGGGGCGCTGCTGGTGACCGAGCTGCCGGGGGTCCGGATCGTCCGGATCGAGGAGCCGGGGCGTGGTCGTGCGCTGAAGCAGGTGTGGTCGTCCAGCGAGGCGGAAGTCCTCGCCTACATGGACGTCGACCTCTCGACCAATCTCAATGCACTGCTTCCGCTGGTGGCTCCGCTGCTCGCGGGGCACAGCGACGTGGCGATCGGATCGCGGCTGGCGCGAGGGTCGCGGGTGGTGCGACGGCCCAAACGGGAGGCCATCTCCCGGGGCTACAACCTGTTGCTGCGGGCAACCTTGGGGACGAGGTTCTCGGACGCGCAGTGCGGGTTCAAGGCGATCCGGCGGGACGTCGCCGTCGAGTTGCTGCCGCTGGTCGAGGACACGAGCTGGTTCTTCGACACAGAGCTGCTGGTACTTGCCGAGCGGGCCGGTCTGCGGATCCACGAAGTACCGGTCGACTGGGTCGACGACCTCGACTCGCGGGTCGCGATCGCCAAGACCGTCGTCGAGGACCTGCGCGGGATCGCCCGGCTGAGCAAGAACCTCGGCCGCGGACGGATCCCGCTCGAGTCGGTGCGGCAGGCATTCGGCCGGCCCCCGATCGCCGATCCGCGGACCGCGCTCGCTGCTCGCGTACTGCGCTTCGCCGGCGTCGGCGTGGTCAGCACGCTCGCATACATCCTTCTGTACCTGGCTTTGCGGCACGCGATGCCGGCCCAGGTCGCAAACGTCCTCGCCCTGCTGATCACCGCGATCGGTAACACCGCACTCAACCGCCGCGTCACGTTCGGCGTACGGGGTGTGGAGAACCGCACCAAGCACCAACTGCGCGGACTGGTCACCTTCGGCATCGGCTGGGCGCTGACCGCTTCCGCGCTGTGGCTGTTGCACACGGCGGTCGCAGTACCGGCACACAGCGTCGAGATCGTCGTCCTGACGGCCGCCAACCTGGCCGCGACGATCGTCCGGTTCAGCCTCTTCCAGGCCTGGGTCTTCGACGACGAGGCGCCAACCTTCCCCACTCTCGAACCCCCGGCGGTTCTCGACAGCACCCGGAGCAATTGATGAGCACTCTGACCGAACCGACGACAGCGGCGCCGTCGCGCGCCGAACGCAGCCGGCCGGGGGCGCGCGTCACGGCCTACGCGATCAGCCGCGACAAGGCGCTGTTCGGTGGCCTGCTGGTCCTGACCGCGATCGCCTACCTGTGGGGGCTCTCGAAGAACGGCTACGCCAACGAGTTCTATGCCGCCGCCGTGCAGGCGGGCTCGACGAGCTGGAAAGCCTGGTTCTTCGGGGCGTTCGACTCGTCGAGCTTCATCACCGTCGACAAGCCGCCGGCCTCGCTGTGGGTGATGGGGCTGTCCGGACGGATCTTCGGCTTCGGCGTCTGGAGCATGCTGATCCCACAAGCGCTGATGGGCGTGGTGAGCGTCGGCTTCGTGTATGTGTCGGTACGCCGCTGGTTCTCGGCCAATGCCGGGTTGCTCGCGGGTGCCGTGCTGGCGCTGACGCCGGTGGCCGTGTTGATGTTCCGGTTCAACAACCCGGACGCGTTGCTGATCCTGCTGCTGGTGATGGGCGCTTGGGCGGTGACCCGGGCGATCGACTCGGAGAAGTACGCGTGGCGCTGGATGGCGCTGGCCGGGGCGCTGGTCGGCTTCGGATTCCTGACGAAGATGCTGCAGGCGTTCCTGGTCCTGCCGGCCTTCGGTCTGGCGTACCTGGTCGCGGGCAAGCCGGCGCTGGGGAAGCGGCTGGTGCACAGCTTGATCGCGCTGGCTGCGCTGATCGTCAGTGCAGGTTGGTGGATCGCGATCGTCGAGTTGATCCCGGCGTCGGCGCGGCCGTACATCGGTGGGTCGTCGACGAACAGCATTCTCGAGTTGACCCTTGGCTACAACGGGCTCGGCCGGTTGACGGGTAACGAGACCGGGTCGGTCGGCGGTGGCGTCGGCAACCCCGGATGGGGTGGCGCGACCGGGTTGCAGCGGTTGTTCGGTGGTGAGTTCGCGAGTCAGATCGCGTGGTTGCTGCCGGCCGCGTTGCTGGCGACCGCTGTGCTGATCGTTGCTGCGGGCAAGGGTGGACGGACGAATCGGACGCGGGCCTTCGCGATTCTGTGGGGCGGTTGGCTGCTGGTGACCGGGCTGGTCTTCAGCTTCATGCAGGGGATCATCCACAGCTACTACATGATCGCGCTGGCGCCGGCGATCGGTGCGTTGGTCGGTGCGGCGGCGATGGTGCTGTGGCGGCGGCGTAGTGAGTGGCTGGCCCGGGCGACGCTTGCGGGTGGAGCGTTGCTGACAGCCGGTTGGAGCTTCTCGTTGCTGAACGCGACGCCGACGTGGCAGCCGTGGTTGCGGTGGACCGTGCTGATCGTCGGTGTGGTGGCTGCTGGGCTGGTGCTGGTGCTGCCGGAGTTGACGCTGCATCGGACGGCGGTACGGCGTACCGGGCTGTTCGCGGCGACGCTGCTCGCGTTGACGGCGCTGGCCGGGCCGGCGGCATACTCGGTGCAGACGATCAGTACGACACACGCCGGCGCGATCCCGTCGGCTGGGCCCGCTGGTGCGGGTGGCCGTGGTGGGTTCGGCGGTGGCCGGATGGGCATGCCTCCTGGGCGGGCCGCCAATGGTGCGCCTGGAACGACTACTGCACCTGGCACCACGACCGCACCTGGTACTACCGGGCAGGGCGCTCCGACTGGGCGCACGCAGGGTGGCGGTGCGATGGGTGGCTTCCTTGGCGGTGGCGGGATCAGTGGGGTCTCCAGTGATCTGGTCTCGCTGTTGCAGCAGGGCGCCAAGGGGTACACCTGGGCGGCTGCGGCGATCACCTCCAATGCGGCGGCTCCGCTGCAGATCGCGGCCGAGGTCCCGATCATGTCGATCGGCGGCTTCAACGGAACCGATCCGGCGCCGTCGCTCGCCGAGTTCCAGCAATTGGTTGCCCAGGGCAAGGTCCACTACTTCGTCGGCAGCTCCGGCGGCGGCTTCGGCGGCGGCCGCGGCGGCACCTCGAGCGAGATCAGTACCTGGGTGGCGCAGAACTACACGGCGCAGACCGTCGGCGGCACCACCATCTACGACCTCAGCAGCAAGTGAACGGGAGCAGGAGAATGACTGAGACAACCAACGACACGAGCGCTCCGGTACCGCAGTGGGTAGGGGGTGCCCAGCACCAGCCACCGCCCGGTGCACCGACTCCGGCGCACACCGGTGGACCGATTCCGGCGCAGACCGGTGGTCCGGCGGGGCCGGGTGAGCCTGGCCAGGCTCCGTACCAGGTCCAGCAGCAGGCTCCGGAGAAGTCCGGCACGAAGCGGCCGAGTGGGCTGGTGCTGGCCGGGGCTGGGTCGTTGCTGGCGGTGCTGGCCTTCCTGGGTGGGACTGCGGTGGGGCATGCCTGGGGTGACGGCAGTGGGACCACGCCGACGCAGGGTGGGCCCGGTGGTGGATTCCCACAGTTCCCGGGGCAGGGGCAGTTCCCGGGGCAAGGGACCGTACCGGGGCAGGGCCAGCAGGGGACGGTGCCGCAGCAAGGCCAGCAGGGGACGGTGCCGCAGCAGGGCCAGCAAGGCGTCGTACCGGGGCAAGGGACCGTACCGGGGCAGGGGCAGCAGGGGACCGGGACCGGGCAGACTCGGACCAGTTAGTCGGGTGGTCTTGAGCGTGTCGGCCGTGTCTTGGGATGCGGGCGACACGCTCAAACGTTCGTTGGAGTGAATTGCGGGGTAAGGATCGGGCGTGGAATGGTCGAACGTCACCTGGTTCCTGACCGCGCTCGGGGCGGTCGTCGTGCTGCTGACGCGTGTCCGGCTGGGCGGTGATCCCGAGGGCACGTCCCGCTCCAGCGGTGTGGCGAGCTTCTCCGCCGCCTTCGTCAAAGTGCACACGACCGTCGGTGTGCTGACCCTGATCGCCTGGATCGTTGCCATGGTCACCGGGCGCAAGGAGATCGCGATCGGCGCGCTGGGCGGGTGGTACCTGCTCTCCCTGGTCGGATTGTTGCTGCTGGCCCGCTGGCTGCCGAGCGCGAGCAAACACGCGAGGGACAAGGCGACCGACGCCTGGGGCAGCGGCGCCGGCCTGTCCTTGCTCGGTCACCTCGGCATGGTCGTCGGCAGTGCGTACTTCACCTTCGTCACCTTCACCGACCGGCTCTGACTACGACGGCAGCAGGCGCAGTCGCAACGCGCGCAGTACGGTCTGCGGGCGGGAGAGCACGCTCGGATGGTCGAGCATCGTGGTCACCCGGGCCGACTGCAGGCCCAGCCCGGGATCCAGCGCCGCGGCTCGTGCCACGAGACCGGATCTCCACTGGGCCAGGCGATAGCCGCGCGGGTACGGACCGTCCACATGCGGCAACTCCAGGTCGGCGAACGTCGACACCCGCCACGCGGCGTCGACGACCAGCCGTACCTGCTCGAAGTACTGCCGAGCCGGCTTGTCCAGCGCCGGATCGGACCGCAGATAAGCGGACAAGCACGACGCGTGCAGCGTCGCCGACGTCATCCCCTGCCCATAGACCGGATTGAACGACGCGACCGCATCACCCGCGACGATCAGCCTGGCGGGGAAGCGCTTCAGCCGGTGGTACTCGCGGCGTCGGCTGTCCGCCTGGTGATAGGTGATCACGTCGCCGAGCAGCTCGCCATGGTCCGCGATCTGCCCGAAATCGGGCGGGAAGTCCTCCCGGCAGCGCTTCTTGAAGTCGCCGAGGTCACGGGTCGGCCGATCGTCGCCGTAGCCCGCGACCAGTACCAGCCAGCGATCTCCCTCGACGGCCAGTACGCCGCCTTGCCGTGGCGTGACCATGCGGCCGGCCTGGTTCTGCGCGATCGAGATCCCGACGTCGCTGATCTTCGGGTCCCGCCGGAACAGCGCGCTCGCGTAGTTGAGTTTGATCGGCATTCGCAGCATCGGCGGCTGCGGCCACCCGGCCGCGCCGAGCCAGTCACTCAGCCGGCTCGACCGTCCGGTCGCGTCGACCACCAGGTCCGCGGCCTCGACGACCAATTCGCCGCCCGCCGGTTGGTACCGGACCGCGCTCACCCGATCGCCGTCGAACTCGAGTCCGTCCGCCCTCCCGTGGACGACCTTGATGTTCTCGATGGCCAGGGTCCGTCGCCGCACGTGGTACTCGAGAAACGGCCGCGTGCTCACCAATGACTGACCGAGCGTGCCGGCCGGCGCCTGTGGGGCCATCACGCCGTTGAAGTAGTTGCGGATCTGCTCCGGCGGCGGATCCACCGCGCCATCCGCGAGCGCGGCGGCGGTGAACCCGGCGAACCATCGATCGAGTTGCGCATGTCCGGCCGGTAGCAGCGCATGTACCTGACTGCCCTGCGGTACGCCGGGGCGCGGCAACGCCGACTCCTCGGACCCGTCCCGCTCGATCACCAGTACTTCGTCAGCGTGGTCGCTCAGCACCCGGGCCGCCATCAGCCCCGCCATGCTCCCGCCGAGCACGATCGCGCGACGGAGCAGAACGCGTGTCTCCGCGGGCGGCTCCGAGGTCGCGATCCGGGCGAAGCGCTCCGCGATTGACTGTGCCATCTGGCCCCCAGGCGCTAAATACGGAAGTGACTGCCACTTTAGAGTCGGTGCCGGTAACTCGTTGTGCTAGGCGTGTCGCAATCCGCTCAACAGGGCGGCCAGGCTCTGCCGTACTCCGCTCTCGAAGGCCTCGGCCGACAGCGTCGTACCGGCGCCCGCGACCCGGTCGTAGAGCAAGCCGTCCATCATCGCGGCGACCGGCCAGGCGACGGTGTCGGCGTCCGGGACGCCCAATGCGGCGAGCAGGTCGGCGAGGCCTTCGCGGAGGAGTCGGCCGCCCTGGGTGATCGCGTCGCGCAGCTCTGGTTGACGGCTGGCCTCGAGGGAGAGTTCGTAGCGGGCGATGAGGTCGTAGGGGCGGTCGCGGGCCAGGTCGACGACCATGCGGACCAGGAGCTCGCGTAGCTCGGCGTCAGACGGCGGACCTGCGGGCGGGGTGGGGGATGGGTCAGTGGGGCGGTCTGTGGACGGCGGCCCCGCGGGCGGCGAGTTGCGGGCGAGGTCTCGCTCGAGCATGCGGTTGACGCAGGCGGTGAGTAGGGCGCCGCGGGTGCGGAGGTAGTACGAGGTGGAGCCCGGTGGGAGGCCGGCTTGCTCGTCGACCGCGCGGTGGGTGAGGCCGCGCAGGCCCCGGGTCGCCACGAGTTGGATGGCCGCGTCCGCGATGGCGGCCCGGCGGTCCTCGCCGAGCGGCACCTTTTTCGTCACGCGCATACTCTACTCATCCGGACTCTACAGATGTAGAGTCGGGAGCATGAGGACAGCGATCGTGGTGGGAGCGGGGATCGGTGGGGTGACGGCGGCCGTCGCACTGGAGCAGTGCGGCTGGCAGGTCACGGTGCTGGAGCGGTCGGCGGAGCTGGGGGAGGTCGGAGCGGGCATCTCGGTCTGGCCGGGGGCTGCTGCGGTGCTGGAGGAGTTGGGTGTCGAGGGGGTCGCGAAGGCCGCGCGGCTGGGGGAGGCGGCCGGGATGCGCCGGTGGGACGGGCGGTGGATCGTCGAGGCGGCCGAGCTGGGGATCGAGCTGCCGGTGATGCTCCACCGAGCCCAACTCCACCAGCTGATCACCGATCGGCTCGGCCCGGCGGTGACGATCCACACGGGCGCGACGGTGACCGGCCTAACGCAGGACGCGGACGGGGTCACGGTTACGGCAACCAGGGTGGGGTCGGGTGGTGCGGCGTCGGGCGAGGCAGGGGCTGGCGGCCTGGAGCCGGGTAGTGCGGAGTACCGGGCGGAGTTGGTGGTGGCTGCTGATGGGATTCGGTCGGGCATTCGTGGGTTGCTGGCTCCGGAGTACCAGGGGCCTCGGTACTCGGGCTATACGGCGTACCGGGGGATCGCCGAGCTGGAGGTCGAGGACAGTGGTGGTGAGACTTGGGGCCGTGGGCAACGATTCGGGTTCGCGAAGCTGATCGACGGCCGGATCTATTGGTATGCAACGGCTAATCGCGAACCGGGCGGTGCCGATGACGACGTAAAGACTTTGTTCGCCAACTGGCATGAGCCCATTCCGGCGTTGCTCGCGGCCACGCCGAACGTGCTGCGGAACGACATCTACGACCTGCCGACCCCGCTGCTCCCGTTCGTCCACGGCCGTGTGCTCCTGCTCGGCGACGCGGCGCACGCGATGACGCCGAACATGGGCCGCGGCGCCTGCTCAGCGATCGAGGACGCCGGTGCGCTCGCCCGCGTACTACGCGCAGGCAAGGACCTGACCGCGTACGACGCCGAGCGCCGCCCCGCGACGACCAAGCTGGTCAAGCGCTCGCACCAGATCGGCGTACTCGGCCAACTGGACAGCAAGTTCGCCTGCACACTCCGTGACGCCGTCCTCTCCGTGGGCGGCAAAACAGCCGGATTGCTGGCCAAGCGTCGCAAGGTGGAACAATCGCCGGTGTGATCACACCTCCGCAGGCTGTCGAGATCCCCGGTGCGAAGCATCTCCACTCCGGCAAGGTCCGGGATCTGTACGAGCTGGAGTCGGGCAATCTCCTGATGGTCGCGAGCGACCGGATGAGCGCGTTCGACTGGATCCTGGACACGCCGATCCCGGACAAGGGCAAGGTGCTGACCGCGATGAGCCTGTGGTGGTTCGAGCAGCTCGACGTGCCGAACCACATCATCTCGACCGATGTGCCGGCCGAGGTCACGGGCCGGGCGGTGATCTGCGAGAAGCTGGAGATGCTGCCGGTCGAGTGCGTCGCCCGCGGCTACCTGAGCGGCTCCGGCCTGCTCGACTACAACGCGACCGGCGAGGTCTGCGGCATCCCGTTGCGCGCCGGACTGGTCGAGGGATCCCGCCTGGACGAGCCGATCTTCACCCCGGCGACCAAGGCCGACCTCGGCGAACACGACGAGAACGTCTCGTACGACGCGGTCGTGGCGACCGTCGGCGCCGAGCTGGCCGGCGCGCTGCGGAAGCTGACGCTCGACATCTACTCGCAGGCACACGCGACCGCCGAGCAGCACGGGATCATCCTGGCCGACACCAAGTTCGAGTTCGGCACCCGCGCGGACGGGACGATCGTGCTCGCCGATGAGGTCCTCACGCCGGACTCCAGCCGCTTCTGGCCGGCCGCGGAATGGGCTCCGGGCAAGCAGCAGCCGTCGTACGACAAGCAGATCGTGCGCGACTGGCTGCAGTTCGACTCGGGCTGGGACCGGCACTCGGGGGAGGCGCCGCCGCCGTTGTCGGCCGAGGTGATCGAGCGGACGCGGTCGGCGTACATCGACGCCTACGAGCGCCTCACCGGCCAGAAGTTCAGCTAGGACTCACCAGACGAAATCGTCGCTGAGCTTGGCCAGCGCGCGCAGCTTCTCCTCGTCGGCGCCGTCCGGATCGGCGGTGAAGACGGCGAGGAACTGCGACCGGTCGGCGTCGACGACGAAGTCGCTGTTCAGCTCGAGCGGGCCAACCTCCGGATGGTTCAGGTGCAGCCGCGGCCAGTCCTGCGCGAAGACCGGATGCTCGGCCCATACCTCGGCGAACTCGGAACTCTTGCCCAGCAAGGTGTTCACCAGCGCGCCCGCCTCCGGCGCTGACGGATCGGCGCCGTGCGTCGCGAGCACCTCGGCAACGATCGCCCGGCCGATCACCGCGTGGTCCTGCACCGCGTAGAGCTCGCGCTCCGCGGGTTCGAGGAACCATCGATACGCCCAGTACCTGCGAAAGCCGCGGAACTGGGAGTGATCCCCGAAGACGGCGATCGCCAGCCGGTTCTGGACGAGCGTCTGGCCGAGGTGGCTGCAGATCTGCGCCGGGGTGTGTTCGAGCTGCCGCATCACCCGGACGAGGTTGTCGGCCGGCCGGTCGTGCAGGTACTGCGGAGGGTTGGGATACCCGGCGATCCGGAACAGATGATTGCGCTCGTCGTCCGACAGCCGCAGCGCCTCGCCGAGCGCATTGAGTAGCTGCTCGGACGGCCGCGGGCCGCGCTGCTGCTCCATCCGGCTGTAGTAGTCCGTCGACAGACCGGCCAGCTCCGCGACCTCTTCCCGGCGCAGCCCGCTCGACCGGCGGCGCGGCGCCCGGGGCAGGCCGACGGCCTCCGGCTGGAGTTGCTCCCGACGGGTTCGCAGGAAGTCTGCGAGCAGCGCCCGGTTCAGGGTGGGCTGGATCACAGGACAAAGTATCCCTGGTTGCCCGCACCGCCGATTGATGTGGTGGTGCCATGAAACGAATCCTGACCATCTTGGCGGCGGTCGTCCCGCTGGCCGCGCTGATGCCGCTGCCCGGCAGCTCAGCAGCGACCACCGCAGCCAGTACCGCCACTGCTTGCACCACCGTCTCCATCAAGGCGCCGCAGGGTGTCCGCATCGACTCGCTGACCGGTGTCGACCAGCCCGGCGGCACAGTCGTCATCCCGCCCAACCCGCCCTTCCCCAGTGGCCCGGTCACCGGCGTACCGGCGTACTGCGAGGTCACTGTCCAGCTCAGCCACCCGGGCGCGGGTGATCACGTCAAGACCGTGGTGTGGCTGCCCAAGACGGGCTGGAACGGCAGGTTCCAGGCCCTCGGTGGTAGCGCCTACCAGGCCGGTGAGTTCGGTATCCCGTGGGTGAACGCAGTGAAGGCCGGGTACGCCGTTGCCTCCACCGACGCCGGTGTCGGCCCGTCCCCGTTCACCGCGGACGCCTGGGCGCTCAAGGACGGCAAGGTCAACCAGGCCCTGCTGCTGAACTTCGCATCCCGCTCCCTGCACGACCTCGCGACCGTCGGCAAGGCAGTCACCAACCAGTACTACGGACATGCCGCCAACTACTCCTACTGGACCGGCTGTTCGACCGGTGGCCGTCAGGGGTACATCGAGGCGCAACAGCACCCGGACGACTTCGACGGCATCCTCGCGCAGTCGCCGGCCGTGAACTGGGATCGCTGGGGTGTGGCCGCGATCTGGCCGGCCGTGGTGATGAACCAGGAGCACACGTACCCGACGGCCTGTGTCTTCGACGAGTTCAACAAGGCCGCGGTGCAAGCGTGTGACTCGAAGGACGGGGTGGTCAACGGTGTCATCGACCAGCCGCAGAAGTGCACCTGGGCGCCGGAGCGGCTGGTCGGCAAGACAGTGCTCTGCGATGGCAAGCCGGTGACGATCACTGCCGCCGATGCCCGGGTCGTTCGCAAGATCTGGGATGGGCCGCGTGGGCTCTGGTACGGGTTGACCCGCGGTTCCGCGTTCGACGGGCTGGCTGCCACGGCGGATGGGAAGGCGGTGCCGTTCGTAGTACCGGACAGCTGGGTGCGCGACTTCCTGAAGCTGGACCCTGCGTTCGACACCAGCACGCTCACCTACAGCCAGTACGCCAAGCTGTTCCGGCAGTCCGAGGCGCAGTACAACGAGGTCATCGGTAGCGACGACCCGGATCTGTCGGCCTTCCGGCGCTCCGGTGGCAAGCTCCTGTCGTGGCACGGGCTCTCGGACTCGCTGATCCCGGCGCTGGGCACTGTCGACTACCGCAAGCGGGTCGAGCGCGAGCTGGGCGGCAGTACTCGGGTGAACGACTTCTACCGCCTCTTCCTGGCGCCGGGGGCCGGGCACTGCGGCGGTGGCATCACGCCGACCGACCCGCTGGCATCGCTGGTCAAGTGGGTCGAGCAGGGGCAGGCTCCTGCCACGTTGCCGGCGGCAACCGTGGATGGGACGGAGCGCCGCGACCTGTGCGCTTACCCGAGCGTTTCGAAGTACAAGGGGTACGGAGACCCGAAGCAAGCGAGCAGCTACCGCTGTAGCTAGAAGAGGCTGACACCCAGCGCAAGGGTGATGAAGCGGGCGGCGCGGCCGGCCAGGACGGACAGGGAGAAGGTGACTACGCCCATCCGGCTCGCGCCCGCTATCAGCGCCACCCCGTACAGGGGTGGGATGCCGACCGACGAGCTCAGCAGCGTGACCGGGATGCCCCAGCGCCGGTCGCTGAGCGCGTCGAGCAGGCGCTTGCTGACATCGCGGTTCCACTGGACGAACCGGCCGCGGCGGGTCCCGAGGTCGACCGGCTTGGGTGGCTTGCCCTTCTTCGCCGCATAGCCCGGCCGGTACCGCACCGCCAGGAACATCGCCACCTTGCCGATCGTCTGCCCGATCGACACCCCGATCGCGGCGACCACCGGATCGAGCTTGCCGGAGGCACCGACCCCGAGCACGTAGACCTCGGCGTTCAGCACAGGGATGACGGCGGACCCGATCCCGAATCCGATCGCCAGCACCAGTTGCCAAACCCACATGACCTCGAGGCTATGTCCCATCCCGGCCCTCGGCACGGGACTTAGCACCACTGTGCCCTGTCATCTACTTCACAGCCGGTACTGCGGGCCGCCGCCCCCGCACGATCGCGACCAGCCGCTCCAGCGACACCACCTTGACCACCACGCCCGCGAGCGCCACCTCGTACGGCAGCCAGGCGGCGTCGATGAAGGAGGCGATCAGCAGCGACACCACGACGGCTCCGGTGTTCAGCGCCTTGGCCACCTTGGACCAGTTCCAGCGGTAGATGTGCCGGTCGATCCGGTAGAAGTAGTTCGGGCTGATGCAGTCCGGCCAGAGCAGGAACGCCAGCGACAGCATCGTGTCGAGCACCCCGAACTGGATCAGGAAGATCGCCAGCGGCCCGATCACGGTCGGATAGGTGGCCATGAACGCCGCGGCGAGCAGGAAGCAGCAGGCCCGGTCGCAGACGATGTCGAAGACGGCGCCCGCGATCGTCTCCTCGTCGCGATGCCGCGCGACCGCTCCGTCGGCGATGTCGCCGATCCAGTACGCCGCATAGCCCGCGATCAGCCAGGCGAGGTCGCCGGTCGCGAAGGCCACCGTCGCGATCAGCATCGCCAGGACGGTCCGGGCCAGCGTGATCCGGTTGGGCAGCCCGAGCAGGAGTCCGGGCTTGTGCACGACCATCGGCGCGGTGCTCATCAGGCGGCCCGGAGGTTCTCGGGCGCCAACGCGTCCTGGACGTGATTCCGCAGTACGTACCCCGCGAGGTGGGCTCCGAGGAGGCCGAGGCCGGCGCCGACAGCGGCCAGCAACAAGCCGCTCAGGACCAGCAGCAACGGCCCGAAGCCCCCTCTGCTCAACCCCTGGAAGCTGATGGCGGGACCCATCACGAAGCCGAAGAACAAGCCGACCGCGAGCGCGGGACAGGCGGCGACCGCGAGTTGGCGTTCGAGGACCTGGCGCAGGAACCGGGCATCGACGCCGAACGCGGTCAGGCAGGCGAGCTGGCGACGGTGGTCGACGAGCTGGTCGGTGACGCCGACGAGCAGGACGACGAAGGCCGTCGCGACGATCAGGCCCAGACCGACTGTCGCGAAGGCGAAGCCGGTCAGATAGAAACCCTCGTTGGTCGACTCGACCGGGACCCGGCCAAGGTTCTGGCGGAGGTTCTCGTCGAGCGGGATCGGCCTCACGATCAGGTCCAGGATGTTGCTCGCCAGGAATCCGACCACCAGGCCACAGCAGCCGAGCAGGGTGCTCATCCGGCCGGTCGGCCGGGAGTCTGCGACCAGCCGTGCTCCGGCGAGCACATTGAGTGGTGCGGCGGACCGGATCAGGCGGCGTCCGATGCCGACGGTCATCCGTGAGCCGCCCAGCAAGGCGAAGACCGGTAGTACGAGCAGGACAAGGGCATAGCCGATGCCGAACGGCCCAGCGATCAACAACAGTGCCAGCAGGATCGTTGCGAGGGCTATCGCCAGCCGCAGACCGTTGGGGTACGACATGGGCTCGGCCGGGCTGCGATCGATGGTCAAGGACCAGCCGATCATCGCTCCGACTGCTGTAGTGAACAGGACACAAGCCAGCCAGGCCGGCAGGTCGAACAGGTCGGCTCCCGGTAGCAGCCTGGCCATCCGTGGCAGTGTCGCGAACACCAAGCTCAGGGCCAGGTAGATCGGTGCCGCCAGCAGGCCACCGGCAAGTCCTGCCAGTGCGGCGTCCGCCGCGCCCAGCTGCTTGATCTGCCGAGGCGTTCCGCCTGCCAGCCGTACTGCGGTCAATCGCCGCTCGCGTGCCGCGACGCCGATCCGCAACGACTGACCGGCCAGTCCTGCCGCAAGGACGGCCAGGATGACGAACACCGTGATGACGCCCGGTCGAAGGCCTTCCTCGGCCAGGTAGTTGCTGTAGGTGGACTTCGGCAGATCGCCGGGGCCGAGCCGGCCGATCCGGAGGGCGCCGATCACCAGGGCACCGGACAACCCGACTGCCACGGTGGTGAGCCGGATCCTGCTGCGGTCGGCCGGAGTACGGGACCGGGACAGTTGGATGGCGGCGGAGAGCTTCATGTGAGCCTCACTTCGTGCTGGATCACGCCGTCGCGGATCCGGACCTCGCGGTCGGCGACGGCGGCGATCAGGTTGTCGTGGGTGACCATCACCAGCGCGGCCCCGCGATCACGGGTCGCTTTGAGCAGTACGTCGAGCAACTCCTGTCCGGCCCGGCTGTCCAGACTCCCGGTCGGCTCGTCGGCGAGTACGACGGCCGGACCGGTGATCAACGCCCGGGCCACGGCAGCTCGCTGGGTCTGACCTCCGGACAGCTCGGCCGGGGTGGCTTCTGCCTCGTCGGCGACCCCTACCTGGTCGAGCCACTCGATAGCCGACGTACGCGCCGCTTGGCGGCTGTGGCCGTCCAGTAGAAGCGGTAGAGCGACGTTGTCGGCCAGCGACAGGTCAGGGACGAGTTGGCCGAACTGCAGGACCACACCGATACGGCTGCGCCGGTACTTGCTGCGCTCCTCCTCGGTCAGCGCCGACAGGTCTTGCCCGTCGACCCTCACCGTCCCGCTGTCGGGCTGGAGGATGCCGGCCGCGCAGTGCAGCAGGGTGGACTTGCCGCCGCCACTGGCTCCCGTGATCGCGACCACCTCGCCTGACGCGACGGTGAGAGTGACGCCGCGCAGGGCGACGTTGCGGCGGTAGCTGTACTCGACGTCACGCAGTTCCAGTGCAGTCATCGGCGGGGCTCCTTCTGCTCGGTGATGCGCTCCATGACGCTGTCGAGCCAGCGCAGGTCGGCGTCGAGATGGGCGACCGTGTACTCGCGGACCAGTGGTGAGGTGGGGTCGTCCCCGGTCGGGGTGGCGTTGAGTTCGCGGATCCGGCGCAGGTGGCTCGCCCGCTGCCTGGCCAGGAACTCGGTCGGGTCGCCTCCGGTCCGTACGGCGGCGACCAGCTTGCGGAGCATCTCGTCAGCACTGCCCCAGGCCGGTGGTACCGGATCGAGCAGCCAATCGGCGAGGTGCTTGCGGCCCTTGTCGGTGATCGCGTAGACGGTCCGCTCGGGCCCGCCCTCCGAGCCCCGGTCGACCACCT
Source organism: Kribbella ginsengisoli (assembly GCF_039537185.1). Classification (NCBI taxonomy): domain Bacteria; kingdom Bacillati; phylum Actinomycetota; class Actinomycetes; order Propionibacteriales; family Kribbellaceae; genus Kribbella; species Kribbella ginsengisoli. The sequence continues at coordinate 149,488 of NZ_BAABAA010000020.1, forward strand.
CGGCCAGGCCGTCGCGGGCCAGCCGGCCGAGCGTCGTGTAGACCTGCCCGAACGCCAGTGGCCGGTTGTCCGGGAACCAGGCGTCGTGGCCGCGCTTCACGTCGTACCCGTGCGCCGGGCCGTCGGCCAGCAGGCCCAGAACAAGCTCCGCGGTTGCCATGCGATCGACTATACACACGATGTATGTACTGAGTGAATAGTCGCCGATGCGGGCAGATCGGGCGGTGGTCGGTAGGATTCAGGCGTCATCCCCGGTCCGAACCAGGAGTTTCAGTGGCTCGCGTTGTCGTCGACGTCATGCTCAAGCCCGAGATCCTCGACCCGCAGGGCAAGGCGGTGCACGGCGCGTTCGGCCGGCTCGGCTTCGACGGCGTGGCCGATGTGCGTCAGGGCAAGCGCTTCGAGATCACCCTGGACGGTGAGGCGACCGAGGAACGGGTCGCCGAGATCCGCAAGGCGGCCGACACGCTGCTGGCCAACCCGGTGATCGAGGACTACACCCTGCACGTCGAGGCAGACGTCCAGTGAAGATCGGGGTCGTCACCTTCCCCGGCTCGCTGGACGACGCCGACGCCCGCCGCGCGGCAGCCGTCGCCGGCGCCGAAGCAGTCGCCCTCTGGCACGGCGACGCCGACCTGCACGGGGTCGACGCGGTCGTCCTGCCGGGCGGCTTCTCCTACGGCGACTACCTGCGGGCCGGCGCCATCTCCCGGTTCGCGCCGGTGATGGAGACCATCATCAAGAAGGCCGGCGAGGGAATGCCGGTGCTCGGCATCTGCAACGGCTTCCAGGTGCTCTGCGAGTCGCACCTGCTGCCGGGCGCGCTGATCAAGAACAACCACCGCAAGTTCATCTGCAAGGACCAGCCGCTGCGGATCGAGAACAACCGCACCGCCTGGACCAGCGACTACGACGCGAACCACGAGATCACCATCGTGCTGAAGAACCAGGACGGTGGCTTCGTCGCCGACGAGGCCACCCTGGACCGGCTCGAGGGTGAGGGCCTGGTCGTCGCCCGCTACCTGGACGACAACCCGAACGGCTCGTACCGCGACATCGCCGGGATCAGCAACGAGCGCGGCAACGTGGTCGGCCTGATGCCGCACCCCGAGCACTGCGTCGAGACCCTGACCGGCCCGAGCACCGACGGCCTCGGCTTCTTCACCTCGGTTCTGAAGGCCGTAGTCGCCTCCTGATGAGACCACCTGGAGTACGGCGGCTGCTGTCGGCCGCCGCCGTCCTCCTCGCCGCCTCCGCGTCGGCAGCCGGTACGGCGAACGCTGCGCCGGTCCCCGCTGAGCCGGCTCTCACCGGGTCGGCGCTGGCCAGCCCGGCGCTCAGTGAGCCGGCCAAGGTGATTGTGGTCGGGGTGCCGGGGTTGAGCTGGAACGATGTGAAGGCGTCGCCTGAGCTGACCGCGCTGGTCGGTCAGGCGAACGTCGGCTCGATCACCGTGAAGACCGCCGGTCCGCACACCTGCCCGATCGACGGCTGGCTGACCATCAGCGCGGGCACCCGCGCCTGGGGCAGCGTCCCGGACCAGCCCTGCGGCGACCTGCCCACGGTGACTGACGGCAAGATCCAGAACTGGCAGACGTACGTCGACCGCCAGGCCGAGCACCACACCGGCGCTCCGCTCGGCCGACTGACCGCGAGCCGTGACCGAGTCTGCGGCTTCGGCCCCGGCGCTGCGATCGCCACCGCGGCACCCGACGGCACGGTCGCCACCTGGAAACCGGCCTTCGACCGGGAGACCTTCGACGACAACTGCAGTGACGCGATCATCGACGCGGGCGCGCTCCCGCTGCGCGAGGGCCGCGACGAAGCGCGCAAGAAGGTCGCCGATCTGGTGCGGCAGGCCCAAGACACCTCGCCGGTCGCCTGGGTCCTCCTCGTCGGTATCAGCCAGGAGACCGCCAACGCGCACCAGGAGCCGCTGGTCGCGATGCAGTTCCCGCCGGCCGACGGTCCGCGCTGGCTCACCAGTGACTCGACTCGACGCCCTGGCCTGATCCAGCTGACCGACGTCACCGCGACCGTGCTCCGCGGCGTCGGCAAGGAGCTCGACCCGGCGGGCGAAGAGCAACCCGGCCCGCTCGACGGCAACCAGCTCGCCGTCGACGGCGACCGGCACGACCAGAGCGGCGCGGCAGGCAAGTCCACGGCCTCGGTGATCGAGGACCGGCTGGACACCAACGAGCGGTTCGAGCATCCGCGGCCGGTGCTGATCGCCGTCGCGATGACCTTGCTTGCGGCGCAGTTGATCGCCCTCGGGTGGTTTCTCAAGACGCGGAGCCGGCGGGCTCGTAGTACGAGTGAATTCACGTTGCTTGCCCAAGGCGGGTTCTTCATCGCGGTCTTCCTCTCCACTGCGACCGTGTGGTGGCGCTGGCCGTCGCCTGGGCTGTCCCTGTACTTCGTAGTGCTGGCGATCAGCGCTGTGTTCGCAGGCGTCGCCCGAGCGGTCCTGAAGCAATGGGCCGCGCTGGGGATCCTGCTAGCGGCGTACCTGATCCTGCTGGTCGACGGAGTGCTCGGTACTCCGCTGCAGTTCGGCAGCATGTTCGCCGACGGACCGGTGATCGGTGGACGCTTCTACGGCTTCGGCAACTCGACGTTCGCGACCCTGGCCGTCGCAGCCCTCGTCACGGCCGGATGGGTCGCGCAGCGGCTGCTGGACCAGAGCAGGGTGAAGGCGGCGCTCGCAGTACTGGCTATCGGCGGCCTGGCGATCATCGTGGACGGCAAGCCCGGCTGGGGGACCGACTTCGGCGGCATCATCGCGCTGACTCCCGCAGTACTGCTGCTGGCCTGGCTGACCTGGCGTGGTGGCATCACCCTCAAGGCACTGGTCGGCATCGGGGTCGCGGGCGTGCTCGCGGTGTCCGCTGTCGCCTTCCTCGACTTCCTCCGGCCGGAGGACCAGCGCAGCCACTTCGGTACGTTCGTGGCGCGGCTGCTCGACGGTGACGTGAGCGACGTACTGATCCGCAAGCTGCAGATGGCCCTGGCCTTCTTCCACACCCCGGCGGGCTGGTTCATGCTCGCCGGAGTCTTGCTGGCCATGTATGCGAGCGTCTGGCCGGACAAGGTGCCCTTCGAGGCGTACCGCCGCTTCTACGCCAGCCGGCCGATGGTCCGGCCGACACTGCTCGCGCTGTCGACCTGTGGTCTGGTCGGCATGCTGCTGAACGACGCCGGGGTCGCCCTGCCCGCGATCATGACCGGCTTCACCCTGCCCTTGCTGGTGGCCCACCTGCTGGCCGCTAGCGTTGTACCCGAGTCCCACCTAGTTCAGGAGTCATCAAGTGTCGACCGACACCGTCAGTAACGCGACCAGTACGCCGGACGTGGAGCAGCCGTGGGCGGAGCTCGGGCTGAAGCCGGACGAGTACCAGCGGATCCGCGACATCCTGGACCGGCGGCCGACCAGCTGCGAGCTGGCGATGTACTCGGTGATGTGGAGCGAGCACTGCTCCTACAAGTCGTCGAAGGTGCACCTCAAGCGCTTCGGTGAGATCCCGCAGGAGACCCCGGCCGGCAAGATGCTCGCGGGCATCGGCGAGAACGCCGGTGTGATCGACATCGGCGAGGGCTACGCGGTCACCTTCAAGGTCGAGTCGCACAACCACCCGTCCTACGTCGAGCCGTACCAGGGCGCTGCGACCGGCGTCGGCGGCATCGTCCGCGACATCCTGGCGATGGGCGCCCGCCCGGTCGCGGTGATGGACCCGCTGCGGTTCGGCCCGCTGGACGCGCCGGACACCAAGCGCGTGCTGCCCGGCATCGTCTCCGGCGTCGGCGGCTACGGCAACAGCCTCGGCCTGCCGAACATCGGTGGCGAGGTCGTCTTCGACGCGACGTACCTGGGCAACCCGCTGGTCAACGCGCTCTGCGTCGGCGTCATGCGGCACGAGGACCTGCACCTGGCCAACGCGACCGGCGTCGGCAACCAGATCATCCTGTACGGCGCCAAGACCGGCGGCGACGGGATCGGCGGCGTCTCGGTGCTGGCGTCGGAGACCTTCGCGGACGGTGGGCCGACCAAGCGTCCCGCGGTACAGGTCGGCGACCCGTTCATGGAGAAGCTGCTGATCGAGTGCACGCTCGAGCTGTTCGCGGCCCGGATCGTCGAGGGCATCCAGGACCTCGGTGGCGCCGGGCTGTCGTGTGCGACCTCCGAGCTGGCCAGCGCGGGCGACGGCGGTATGCACGTCTCGCTCGACAAGGTGCCGCTGCGTGACGCATCCCTTGCTCCGGAAGAGATTCTGATGAGCGAGTCGCAGGAGCGGATGATGGCGGTCGTCACGCCGGCCAACGTCGAGCAGTTCCTCAAGATCTGCGAGAAGTGGGACGTTCAGGCCGACGTGATCGGTGAGGTCACCGACACCGGATTGCTGCAGATCGACTGGCACGGCGAGCGCGTGGTCGACGTACCGCCGCGGACCGTCGCGCACGACGGCCCGGTCTACGAGCGTCCGTACGCGCGGCCGGCCTGGCAGGACGAGCTGCAGGCCGACGGCGCCGAGAAGTTGCCGCGAGCAACGACTGGCGAGGAGCTGCGGGACACCCTGCTCAAGCTGATCGCCTCGCCGAACCTGTGCGACAAGTCGTGGGTCACGGACCAGTACGACCGGTACGTGCTCGGCAACTCGGTGCTCGCGCAGCCCGAGGACAGCGGGATGATCCGGGTCGACGAGACGAGCGGCCTCGGCGTTGCAGTCTCCACCGACTGCAACGGCCGCTTCGCCAAGCTCGACCCGTACACCGGCGCCAAGCTCGCGCTGGCCGAGTCGTACCGCAACGTCGCCACCACCGGCGCTCGCCCGGCGGCGGTCACCGACTGCCTGAACTTCGGCTCGCCGGAGGACCCGGGCGTGATGTGGCAGTTCACCGAGGCCATCCGTGGCCTGGTCGACGGCTGCATCGAGCTGGGTATCCCGGTCACCGGTGGCAACGTGTCGTTCTACAACCAGACCGGTGAGACGCCGATCCTGCCGACGCCGGTGGTCGGCGTACTCGGTGTCATCGACGACGTCACCCGCCGGACCCCGATCGGTTTCACCGCCGAGATGGAGGGCCACCAGCTCTACCTGCTCGGCGAGACCGAGGAGGAGCTGTCGGGCTCGGAGTGGGCGCACGTCATCCACGGCCACCTCGGCGGTCGCCCGCCGGCGGTTGACCTGGCCCACGAGCAGCAGCTCGCGGACATCCTGATCAACGCCTCCCGCGACGGTCTGATCGACGCGGCGCACGACGTCAGCGACGGCGGTGTCGCCCAGGTACTGGTCGAGTCTGCTCTTCGCGGCGGCGTCGGAGCCCGCGTCTGGGCGCCGGACGGCCTCGACCCGTTCCTGTTCCTCTTCGCCGAGTCGGCCGGCCGCGCGGTCGTCGCCGTACCGCGCACCGAAGAGATCCGGTTCACGGACATGTGCACCGCTCGCCGCTTCCCGCACACCAAGATCGGTGTCGTCACCGGCGAGTCCCTCGACGTACAGGACCAGTTCGAGGTCTCTCTGGCCGATCTCCGCACCACCTGGTCCGCGACGCTGCCGGCCGCTCTTGGCTGACGTGAGCCGCGACCTCGACTGGGACGGCGCGGTCAACGCACGGGATCTCGGTGGACTGCCGGCTGGGTCGGGAACGATCCAGCCGGGCCGGGTCTATCGGTCAGCGCGCCCGGACCTGCTGACCGACACCGGGTGGAAGCAGCTGGCCGAGGCGGGCGTCGGTACCGTGATCGACCTGCGGAACGACTACGAGCGGCTCGAAGTACGGGTGCTCGATGTCATTCAGCACCACCCGATCGAGGACCCGCAGGACGCCGAGTTCATGGCCGTGTGGGGTGACCGGCTGGACAGCCCGGCGTACTACTCCGAGGTGCTCCGGCGCTGGCCGGGGCTGGTCACCTCGGTGTTCGCCCGGATCGCTGACGCCCCGGAGGGCGGCGTACTGGTCCACTGCAAGGCCGGCCGGGACCGTACCGGCATGATCATCGCGATGCTGCTCCAGCTGGTCGGCACCCCGGTCGCCGACATCCTCGACGACTACGAGCTGGGCCTGCGGACCATCAACGCGTACTACGAGGCGACTCCCGCGGCCGGCGAGACGCCGCTGGACCCGGACGCGCTCGAGCAGCACTGCGCGGACAACTGCCTGGCGATGGTCGCGTTCCTCGGGTCGACCGATGTCGCGGGGTACCTGACCAACAGCGGCCTGACCTTCGAACAGCTCGACCGGCTCAGGGAACGGCTGACCCTTCCCTGATCTGTCTCAGCTCCGGTTGGGTGTTGCCCTCATCGCTGGCACACTCGGGAAGAAGGAGTGGGGTGTGAGGATGACCGATCGGTACAAGGGCCGTCCGCGGGCTGACCTGGCGAACCTGGCCGGTATGGCCGCGGCAGCCGGGCAAGAGGCGCGGGCCGTTGCCGCGCGCCGCCGCATGCAGCCGCTGCGCCTGACCGACGAGGAACGCCACCTCGCCATCGACGAGCTCTCCGAGCAGTTCGCCATCGGCCGCCTCGACGAGGTCGAGCTCCACCGCCGCGTCGACATCGCCAACGAGGCCGTCACCCACGCCGACCTCCAACCCGCCTTCCACGGCCTCCCACAGCCGGCTCTCTACACGCCCACCCCACGCCAACCAGGCCGCTGGCGCTGGGCCGCCTTCATCGGCGCAGTCTGGCTGGCCCTGCCGTTCTTCCTGACCGGCCTGGTCTTCCTGGTCTTCGGCCGCGAGATAGCCGCCGCAGTCTTCGCCGTACCGGCCCTCGCCTGGACCGCCGTCATCTGGCGCTGGGCCAAAGCCCCCACCCGCCGCTCCCGCCGCTCCTGACTGCAGCAACCTGCAATCGGTCCGTCGCCGCGGTGACCGTCTGAGCTGGGAAACTACTGGCTGTGCCGATCTGGGGTGGATCGGCGGATGCTGGGGGCGCGAATGGCCGAGACGACCGAAGCTGAGTACCGGCTGCTCAACGCGATGTCGGAGACGACCCAGTACTCGCTGGTCGAGCTGGTCGAGAGCTCGGGGGTCAGGCGCGAGCGGGTCGGCCGGTTGCTGGCGGAACTCATCGGCGACGGGTATGTCACGAAGTACGGGCAGGGTGAGCGCACGGAGTACCGGCTGAGTCCCACCGGTGTCGGCAAGCGGGCGATGATGCGCGGCATCGCGAAGGACGGCCCGGTCGGCTGGGGCGAGTTCCTGAAGGCGGCGTCGACGGCCCATCACCAGGCCGGCATCGCCGCCACCCGCGAGCAGATGGCCGAGGTACCGCTCACCGACTACGACCGGGACCGCTGCGACGCCTCGTTGAGGCTGCAACACGAGCAGCGTGCCTTCGACTCCGCCGAGCTGATCAGAAGACAACGCATGCTGGCCGCGGCGGTCACCCACGGACAGCTCCTGGACGTCTTCGACGGCCTGCAACCGCCGGCTCTGTACGGTGACGAATCGGCGCCACCTGCGGCGCACCCGTTGCAGAAGGCGGGCTCCGCCTTGCAGACCGGGTTCATGGTTGTGAGGCTGCTCTTCTGCCTCCCGTTCTTCCTCGCGGGCATCGGGATTCTGACCGGCGCCTCGAAGCCGGAGGAGTACCTCGGCGCCGCGATGTTCATCGGCGGTTCCATCTTCTTCGCCTACCCCGTCCTGCGGACGGTCTTCGACAAGGTCTGGGCGTCCCGAACCAGAAGGCCACCGCGGTGAGCCCGGGGTCGGAGTACCACTTGCTCACTGCGCTGTCGCTGACCACACCGCGCTCGGTGATGGTGCTGGCCAAGATGTCGGGCATTTCTCGTGTGCAGATTCGAGGACTGCTCCAAGAGCAGGTGCGCGAGGGTTTCGCGGCGGTACGGCGACAGCCTGGACGGGTGGAGTACTTGCTCACGCCCCGCGGCGCCGGGCGTCTGGCGGTGTTACAACCCATGACGAAGGAAGGCTCGGTGACTTCCGGCGATCACTGGGCCGCCTCCTATCGAGCGACGATCGCCACGAGTCACGCGGAGGCGGTCAGCAAGGAGTGGGCCGGCAAGTTGCTGTCCGACGAGGATCGGGCCCGGTGTGCGGCGGAACTGACACGACAGCACAAGATGGAGCTCTTCGATGACGACGAGCTGGGCAGGCGGCAAGCCGAGCTGCGCGCGGCAGTCACCCGCACACAGCTCGTCCAGGTCTTCGACGGACTCCCGGCGCCGCGGGTGGACGGTCTGCAGTTCGCGCCGGTGCGGACCAGCCTCTGGCTCAAGAAGGGGCCGGTGCGCTTGTTCTATGTGCTGTTCGCGGGTTACGGCATTTTCAGGCTGGTCACGGCGTCGGACTGGAACGACTACACCATCGGTGGAGTCGCCATCCTCCTGGCTCTCGTCCACAGCCGCGGGACCATCCGCTGGCTGGCGGCCACTCTGAGGCAACGTCAACGGCAGAAGCCCCACTAGCCTTCGGGCGGAGCTACCTGGCAAGCCGTCTGCACTGGGTGCTCGGCCGGATCACATAGCCTCCGACGCATGACGGTGCTGCGTTCGATCGGGTTGTTCGGGGTGGCTGCTTTGGCCGAGATCGGTGGGGCTTGGTTGGTGTGGCAGGGGGTTCGGGAGCATCGGGGGGTGTTGTGGGTGCTTGGTGGGATGGTTGCCTTGGGCGCCTATGGGTTTGTGGCGACGTTGCAGCCCGATGCGAACTTCGGGCGGATTCTGGCGGCGTACGGGGGAGTGTTCGTGGCCGGGTCGCTGGGCTGGGGGATGTTGGTTGACGGGTTCCGGCCGGATCGGTGGGACGTGGCCGGGGCGGTCGTCTGTCTCGTGGGGGTAGGGCTGATCATGTACGCGCCCCGGGGCTGAAATAGCCTGGGGACGTGGAGCCGTTGCTGCGACTTGCCGTGCCTGGGGATGCGTCTGCCATCTCGGAGTTGATGCGGGCGTCCGTGCTCGACCTCTTCCCGGCGTACTACGACCAGGTACAGGTAGCGAGTGCCGAGGTGCACATCGCGGGGCTGGACCTCGCGCTGATCGAGGACGGCACGTACTACGTGCACGAGGCGGCCGGCGAGATCGTCGCGTGCGGTGGGTGGAGCCGGCGCAACAAGCTCTTCAACGGTTCGGCAGCCGGCGCCGACGACCGGTTGCTCGACCCGGCGACCGAACCGGCCAGGATCCGGGCGATGTTCGTCCGTGGCGACTGGACCCGGCGCGGACTCGGCCGGGCCATCCTGACCGCCTGCGTCGACGCGGCCCGCGCCGCCGGGTTCAGCCAGTTGGCGCTGATGTCTACGCTGCCCGGCGTACCGCTGTACAAGTCGTTCGGCTTCACCGAGCTCGAGGCCGCCGAGCTGACGATGCCCGACGGCGTCGTGCTCGGCGGGGTCGCGATGGAACGCCCAGTTGATCTGATCGGAGACGCACGATGACCGCAGGCACCACCGTCCAGGCCCCCGACGGCACCGAGGTCGTGCTCGGCGAGATCGGTACCCGGGTACTGCTGGAGAATTCCCGCGTCCGCGTCTGGGAGGTCTCCCTGGCGCCGGGGGAGGCCCAGGCCTGGCACCTGCACCACAACCCGTACGTCGTCCTGTGCCTGGCGACCTCGCCCTGCCACATGGACTGGCTCGACGGCAGCGCGGCCCGCGAACTCAGCGAGACCGTCGGCGGCTCGGTCTACCGCCCGGTCTCCCCGGTCCACATGCTCACCAACGACGGCGACTCGCCGTACCTGAACCGGCTGATCGAGCTCCTCGACCTCGGCGAGGAAGCCTCCGGCGAGCCGTACCCGTCCGGCGAAGGCGTCGGCCGGTTCTCCGAGGTCGGCGAGATCCCCGCCAAGGTGGTCGTCGACGACACCGACGTACAGGTCATCCACGTCACCCCTGACGCCGGCGAGACCTACACCTGGAACACTGGCGCCCACCCGACTCTGATCGTCGACCTCGACCTGGACAGCCCAGACGTCACCTACCTCCAGCCAGGCGACGCCTACGCACTACCGCCGAAGCAGACCCGCACCAGCGGCTTCAACGTCGTGGAGCTCCGCTACTACAGCTGATCCCTGACGGCGCTCGCGCTGGGCAGCGTGAGCGCCGCGGCAGCAAGTGTCGCGGCGTCTTCGAGGTTGGTCTGTCGCAGCCGGGCCTTGATCGTCGGTACCTGCGGACCGACAGCACTCAGCTCGTGAACACCTAGCCCCGCAAGCACCACCGCAGCGGCCGGATCGCTTGCCAGATCCCCACAAACCGCCACCTCGACGCCGTCCGGCACGCCGCGGACCACGCGATCGATCAGCTGCAGCACGGCTGGATCCAGCCCGTCCGCGAGGACGGCGACCTGGCTGTTGCCGCGGTCGGAGGCTGTTGTGTACTGCGTGAGGTCGTTGGTGCCGATGCTGACGAAGTCCAACCCTTCGGCCAGCGTCGCGATCCGCAGCGCGGCTGCCGGTACCTCGACCATGATCCCGACCTTCAAGCCTGGTGGCGGCTTCAGTGCGGCCAATTCCGTCCGTGCCCACGCGACCTCTTCGGCCGTCGTGATCATCGGGAACATCACCTGTACCGGAGTCTCTGCAGCTACCTGGCAGATCGCCTTCAGCTGATCGCGCAGCAGCTCCGGCCGCCGGCGGAAGACCCGGATCCCGCGCTCACCCAGGAACGGATTCGCCTCCCGCTCCTGCGGCAGAAACGCAAGCGGCTTGTCACCCCCGATATCCCAGGTCCGGATGGTGATCGGCTTCCCACCAAACGCCGCCGCAATCGCCCGAAACGCCCCCACCTGCTCCTCAACAGTCGGCGCGACCCGCCACTCCCCGAACAACACCTCGGTCCGCACCAGCCCAGACCCATCGGCGCCCCGAGCATCCATCGCATCCTGCACCGACCCGACATTCGCCAGCACGGTGATCGTCCGTCCGTCGAGCGTTACCGCAGGCTGTTCAGCCTCGACCAGTGCCGCGTCGCGCTCACCAGCCCGCTCCCGTACGACGCCCCGCAACCGCTCCCCACCATCCGCCGGGTCGACCACGAACTCCTGAGCCCGCGCATCGAACCCCACCAACGCCCCGGCCGGCACCGCCACATCCCCGATCCCGGTCATCAAAGGAATCCCTCGAGACCGAGCCACGATGGCTCCATGCCCGGTGGTCCCAGCGGCCCGCACCGCGATCCCGACGACCCGCTCGGCATCAACCCCGGCAGCGGTCGCCGCATCCAGCTCCCGCACAACCAGCACCCCACCCGCCGACTGCGCCCCGTCGTCTGCCGCTGCGCCGCTGCCAGCCGCGTCCTGGCCGACCAGCGCGCGGAGTACCCGATCGCGAACACTCCGGACATCCTGAGCCCGCTCACGCTGGTACGGGTCGTCCAGTTGCTCGAAGTCTGCTGCAACCGCGTCCAGCGCAGCTTTCCACGCGTCCGGCGCGCTCTTGTCCTCGCCTTGCGTGATCGCCCGGAAGACCGCGTCCTGCACCATCACATCGCCGAGCAAAGCCAACTGGGCATCGAAGATCGACGCCTCCGCGGCACCGACCGTCTTCGCCGTCTCGTCCCGCAGTGCGGTCAACTGCTCCTCAGCAGCCCGCATCCCATCCTTCGCCCGCTGCCGCTCGACATCGACATCACCAGGCCGGTACTCACTCAGGTCAACGTCTTGATCAGCCACGATCGCCGGCCCAACAGCAACATCCAGACCCGACCCGCCCTTACCTACAGGTCGAGCCGCACTGGCAGGCGTCGGTACGTCGTCGAATCCGCGATCGGCCAACGCACCAAGGGCTGCCACCGCGGCGTCCGCCTCAGGCCCGCTAGCGCTGATCCGCAACCGATGCCCCTGCTGGGCATTCAGGGTCGCGACCATGCTCAAACTGCCGGCATCGACCGGGCCATTCCCAGTCGTCAGATTGGTCAACGCCACTTGCGCCTGGAAGCTCTGAGCAACCCCGACCACCTTCGCCGCCGGCCGCGCATGCAACCCATGCTCGTTGCGCACCACGACTTCCGCAAAACTATTGCCCTCAGCAACTACTGACTCCGGGGCAACCGCATCGCCAAGGTGATTCTGCTTCCCGGCCAACCCACGTGAAGCCTCGGTCAGTACCGCGTCCAGCGATGCCCCGGTCGACGCTGTCACCACGGCCGCCACAAGCCCTTCCACCAAAGGCGCGCTGGACAACTTCACCCGACCGGCAACCTCAGGATCCACAAACTCCAACGCCATCTCGGCACTCAGCACCGCACTACCCAGATCAAGCAGTACCAAGACCCCATCGGCACTGTCCGCGACCTCGATCGCCTCGGCAACCGCCGCCGCATCCGTCCCGAACGTCGTCTCGTCCAGCCCAGCCGCCACCGCGATCACCGGCCGATCGCCCTCGGCAACCATCTCCGAGGCCAACCCAACAGCCGCATCCGCCAACGCCCGGCTGTGCGACACCACCACGATCCCGATCACGCGATCACCGCACCAGGCCCGCAGCCAGCCCTCATGCCAGCGTGCGCGCGGCCGACTCCAACAGGAGCGTCGTACTGGTCGCCCCCGGATCCTGATGCCCCGCACTGCGCTCGCCGAGGTAACTAGCCCGACCCTTCCGCGCCACCAACGGCGTAGTGGCGTCCCGCCCCTTCGCGGCAGCCTCAGCCGCCGCCGTGAGCGCTCCGCCGACATCCGCCCCGCCCGCGACCGCCGAGTCGTACGCCTCCAACGCCGGCGCCCAAGCGTCGTACATCGTCTTGTCGCCCAACTCCGCCTTGCCCCGCGCCAAGATCCCGCCGACCCCGGCCTTCAAAGCCTCGCCAACAGTCGCAGGAGTGATCTCAGCTCCAGCCAAAGCCGCCCCGAAGCGCAGGAAGAACGTCCCGTACAGCGGCCCGCTCGCCCCGCCGACCTTGCTGACGAGCGTCATCCCCGCCTTCTTCATCAGCTCGTCGACAGACTCGAAGCTGCTCTCATCCAGCACCGCGACAACGGCAGCGAACCCACGATCCATGTTGCTCCCGTGGTCCGCATCCCCGATCGCCGCGTCCAGCTCGGTCAGGTACGCCGCGTTCTCGTGCAGCACACCTGCGGCATCCCGCATCCAGTTGGCGAAATCATCCACTCCCATGCTCACGCGCCCCAGCGTAGGCCGGGGGTGTTCACTGGGGCGTCCCAGAGGCGTACCAGTTCGTCGTCCACCTTCAGCAGGGTGACCGAGCAGCCGGCCATCTCGAGCGAGGTGATGTAGTTGCCGACCAGCGAGCGCGCGACCGTGATGCCGGCGCGGTCCAGCAACTGCTGCACCTCGTTGTACATGAGGTAGAGCTCGAGCAGCGGCGTACCGCCCATGCCGTTGACGAAGGCGATCACCGAATCACCTTGCTGGTAAGGCAGATCGGCAACCACGGGATCGACGAGCAGGGCAGCGATGTCCTTGGCCGGTGCCAGTGGCAACCGTTTCCGGCCGGGTTCGCCGTGGATGCCGATGCCGACCTCCATCTCGTTCTCGGCCAGCTCGAAGGTCGGCTTGCCGGCGGCCGGTACGGTGCATGACGTCAGCGCCATCCCCATACTGCGCCCGTTGTCGTTGACCCGCTTCGCCAGATCGGCCACCTGCTGCAACGGCATGCCTTCCTCGGCCGCCGCCCCGACGATCTTCTCCAGCAGCACGGTCACGCCGACCCCGCGACGCCCGGCCGTGTAGAGGCTGTCCTGCACCGCGACGTCATCGTCGGTGACGACGGACAGTACTTCGACACCGGCATCGGCCGCAGCCAACTCCGCCGCCATCTCGAAGTTCATCACGTCACCGGTGTAGTTCTTCACGATGTGCAGTACGCCGGCGCCCGCGTCGACCGCCTTCGTCGCCGCCATCATCTGGTCCGGCACCGGCGAGGTGAACACCTCACCCGCACACGCCGCATCCAGCATCCCGAGCCCCACGAACCCACCATGCAGCGGCTCATGCCCCGACCCGCCCCCGGAAATCAGGCCGACCTTCCCAGATCTGGGCGCTTCCTTGCGATAAACGATCCGATTCTCCAGATCCACCCGCAGGCGATCCGGATGCGCCGCGGCCATCCCACGCAGCGCTTCACTCACAACATCGGCAGGGTCGTTGATGAGCTTCTTCATGCCACCCATCTGAGCACACCGAAGGCGTTTCGGGGAGCCCCTACCGATCGTTGCGTACAGGGTCCTTGGGCTCGGTGGAGAGCGGCCCGTAGACCGCGGTCAGCCGCGGATAACGCTCCGCCATCACTTCCACACTCTCCTCGAACCGCACCCCAGCCAGATCCTCCTGGAACTCCACCCCGTCCCGCTCCGGCAGCGCGTCCCAGATCTCTGTCCCCACCAACTCCTCGAACACCACCGCCGCAACCCCGGCATAGACCTCGGCGTCACCGAGCTCCTCCTGGTCGTCGAGCCCGGCCTCCACGATCGAGTCGGGATCCGCCCGGAAGCGCTCGTACGTCGTCCGGCCCTGCGCGATCACCCAGGACCGGAAGTCGGTGAAGGTGTCGTCGCCGACCCAGCCGAGCATCACCGTGGCGGCACCGCAATGCTCCCAGCTGTAGATCGCCCGGCTGGCTTCGGTGAAGGCGGCGTCGAAGGCGACGACCTGGTCCTGGCCGAGCTCGAGCAGCGCGTCGCCCAGTTGCTCGGCCTGGTCTTCCAGGGATCCGTCCGACGCCTCGCGGGATGCTTCGACGATCGACCAGAAGGTGGTGTCGTCCATCAGTCCTTCGGGCGGAGCAACGGGCGGACTACCTCGCGGGCGTCGTGGATGCGGGACTTGATGGTGCCGAGCGGGGCGCCGACCTCGGCGGCGATCTCCTCGTAGGAGAGTCCGTAGACGTCTCGTAGTACCAGCGGGGTCACCATCTGGGGGCGGTCGCGCTCGAGCGTCTCCAGGGCTTCCAGGAGGTCCAGGCGGGTGCCGGCGATGACGCTGGTGGTACGCGGGTCCGGCTTGTCCATCTGCTCGGGGTTGTGCGCCGCCTGGGCGGTCCGCTTCAGCTTGCGGTACGTCGAGCGGGCCGAGTTCGCCGCGACCGAGTGGACCCAGGTCGAGAAGCTGCTGCGGCCGGAGTACGTGTGGATCTTGGTGGCGACGTTGAGCAGCGCCTCCTGAGCCGCGTCCTCGGCGTCCGCGGAGTACGGCAGCACGCTGCGGCAGATCCGCAGGACGCGCGGGTAGACCAGTCTGAGCAGGTCGTCCATGGCGTTCTTGTCACCTGCGGCGGCACGCTCGGCCAGGACGGCCAGTTCGTCGGTCGGGCTGCTGCTTTCGCTCATCTGCGCCTTCGTTGTCTTGGTCCCCAGGGCGTAGGACTCCGCGTGCACCATAATGCCTTGTATGGGGGTCCCATCCAGACTAGGCCGGTACGTCGTGCGCCGCCGCCTGGGCTCAGGCGGTTTCGCCACCGTATGGCTGGCGCACGACGAGCAACTTGACGCCGAAGTGGCGGTCAAGGTGCTGGCGGACAACTGGGCGCATGACGACTCGGTCCGCCGCCGCTTCCTCGAGGAGGGGCGGTTCCTGCGCCGGGTCGAGTCCGAGCATGTCGTCCAGGTCCACGACGTGGGGGAGCTGGAGGACGGCAGACCGTTCCTGGTACTCACGTACGCCGACCGTGGCACGCTCGCTGACCGGCTCAAGAAGGAGCCGCTCGCGCTGGAGCCGGCGATCGGGGTCATCGTCCAGGTCGGGCGTGGCCTGCAGGCGCTGCACCGGCGTGGGCTGCTGCACCGGGACGTGAAGCCGGCCAACGTGCTCTTCCGCAGTACCGACGACGACGGCGAGCGCGCCGTCCTGTCCGACCTGGGCCTGGGCAAGTCGCTCGACGAGGTGTCGAGGATCACCATGCCCGGCGGGACTCCGTCGTACGTCGCACCCGAGCAGGCGATGGGGGAGCGGCTCGACCAGCGCGCAGACCAGTACTCCCTGGGCGCGGTCGCCTACGCAGCGTTGACCGGCCGGTCCCCGCATCAGGTGGACGGCCTCGGCGCTGCCGGACGGGTGAAGGCAGCCCCGCCACCCAGCTCACTCGGCTTCACCGTCCCCGACCGCGTCGATGCGGCGATCGTCCGTGCCCTCGACCCGGACCGCGAGAAGCGCTGGCCCGACATCGAGTCCTTCACCCGAGAACTCGTCGGCGGCCTCGACGAAACAACCCAGAACTTCATCGCCTCAGTCGGTACTCCGGTAGCCGCGCTGGCGACGATCGCATCGAGCTCCCCGTCCGCGGGCGCGGTCTCCGCCACGGACGAGACCGAGGTAGGCGAGAAGACCGCCCTGAGCGAGTCCAACGCCCCGACAGTCATCAAGACCGGTACGACGACGGTCGCTGCCGACGCCGCGGGCAACCCAGTGGCCGACACCGAAGCTGCCGAGGAAACCACCGCAGCCGCCGGAACAACGACCGCTGCCGCACCCACCGGCACAGCTGGAACAACTGAAGCCTCCCCGGCCCCCACCAATGCTGCCTCGACCAGCGACCCCGCAGTGGCCTCGCCGCCGCGTCGGCGGCGTGGGCGGTGGGTGTTGGCTGCTGTGTTGGCGTTGGTGCTGGGGGCCGGTGCTGGATTCGGAGTGCAGCGGTATCTGGAGACGACGAGCGGGTTCGCAAAGATCACCAAGGACCACTTCTCCGTGAAGACGCCGCGCAACTGGATGGGCGTCGTCTCCGCCTCGACCTGGCTCCCGCCGGGCTCTCAGCAGGAACGCCAGGCCCTGCTGGTCAGCAAGAACACGAACTGGAGCAACCCGAACAACGACACCCCGGGCGTCTTCATCGGCCAGCTGGCGACCCCCTTCAGCCCGTCCAAGGTGCTGGTGGACCCGAAGAAGTACGGCTGCACCACGGTCGGCAACCCGACCACCACGACCGAGGGCGCGAAGACCTACCTGGACCAGATTTCGGAGAATTGCGGAAACGGCACTACGCTGCTCCAGCGAGTAGTCAGCACGGGGAATGACAACTCGCTCCTGATCCAGGTCCAGGTGCCTGGATCCGAGCGCGACAAGGCCGTTCAGGTGGCCGAGTCGGTCACCTTTACCAGCTGAAGGATCCCCCGTGAGAGTTGTCGTCGCCGAGCGACTCCGTCCGTCCCCTGCCTTGGTCCAGTCGAGCCGCCGCCGCTTCTACCGCCTACGCTCGGCGATCTTCCGCACCATCTGGCCCGTCGACGCCTGCTGACTCAACGGTCACCCAGGTGACCACGAGCCCGAGCAGCCAAAGCCCGGCCCCGATCCACGCCAACTGGTGCAACCCACGGATGAACCCTTCATCCGTGGGACGCCCGGCCACCGCACCGTAGAGGCCGATCCCAACCGCCCCGACCGCCTGCCGAGCCGTGTTGTTGACCCCACTCGCCAGTCCGGCGTACTGCGACGGCAGCGACCCGATCGCCGCACTGACCACCGCGGCGGTCAGAAAGCCCATCCCGAGCCCCAACCCAAGCTCAACCGGTACTACGGCCGCATACCCGCTATGCGCCCCCACCAGCAGCAAGCAGACCGACCCACCAGCGCCCAAGACCAGCCCCGCACTCATAGGCGCCCGCGGCCCGAATCGCGCCGTCACCCGACCCGCCACCGGCCCAAGTACCGCCAGCGGGACGAACAGCGGCAGCATCTCCAGACCGGCCCGCAGAGCACTGTGCCCCAGCCGCTCCTGCAGGTAGAGCGTCATCACCAGCACCGTCCCCAGACCCACGAGGTTCATCAGCCCTGCGACCAGGTTGCTCCCCAAGAACCCAATGGTCAGCCGCGGCCGCCGCAAGTGACCGACAGGCCGCTGCCCTGCAGGTCGCCAGCGGACGAACAACCCGTCAGCCGAGCTGGCCGGCTCGCCGCCGAGGCCGGTTCCGCCGAGCCGTCGCCGCGCGACGCCGAACTCCACTGGCAGACCTGTCCGGCTGAGATGAAGCGCCAGGCCCGGGCCGCCATGGAGGTAAGCGGTTGCCCCACCGAGTTAGGCGTGCACCCCGCTCCGGCCGTTGCCGCCGGCAACCTCCGCGGAACCCGCGCGCCCCGGGACCTGGTCGGCGGGATCAGCCGGTACGCGATAGGCATCGCCAAACCGATCACCGGCAGGTTGACGAGGAACACCGCCCGCCAACCCAGCGCATGGACCAGCGCACCCCCGAGCAGCGGCCCAGACGGAAGCGCCAGCGCTCCAGCCCCGGCCCAGAGCCCCATTGCCCGCGCACGCGCGGCAGCATCGGCGTACAGGCTGGTGATGAGTGCCAGGGTGCCCGGGAGCAGCAGGGCAGCGCCTACTCCTTGGACCGCGCGCCAAGCGATCAGTAGCTCGATAGAGGGCGCTGTGCCGCACGCCAGCGAGGCCAGGCCGAACACACTCAAGCCGGCCAGTACGACCCTGCGATGGCCGATACGATCGCCCAGCATCCCGCAGAGCAACAGCAAGCCTGCCAGCGCGAGCATGTAGCCGTCCACGACCCACTGCTGCCCGGCAAGCCCGGTGTGCAGGTCCATCCGTACAGCAGGCAAGGCGACGTTGACGACCGTCACGTCGAGCTGGATCAGGAAGATCCCGACACAGAGCACTGCGAGCACCATGGCTCCACCTTGGTCGCGAAACACTACGACCCGGCCCGAAGTATCGCGGTGCCACCATGGATCCATGGAGCACACCGGAGACGCAGACGTGGCCAGCGCAGCCGCCCTGCTGGCCGAGCCAGCTCGTGCGAAGGTACTGATGGCGCTGGCCGACGGGCGCGCCCTGCCGGCCTCCCTGCTCGCCACCGAGGCAGGCGTAGCTCCCCAGACGATCAGCTCCCACCTACGCAAGCTCCTCGACGGCGGGCTGCTCCAAGTCGAGCAGTCAGGCCGCCACCGGTACTACCGGCTGGCTGGACCAGAAGTAGCGGCCGCCGTGGAAGCAGTAGCCAGGATCTCCAAGCCGCAGCCGGTCAAGTCCCTTCGCCAGAGCACCCGCGCCGCTGCCCTCCGCGAAGCCCGCACCTGCTACGACCACCTCGCCGGTCGACTCGGTGTCGACCTGCTAGAAGCCCTGGTACGCCGTAACGCCCTGGTCCGCACAGACGGTGGCTCCGGCGCCGAGCGACGTCCCGACGACCCACTGGCCCAGCAACTTCCCGACTGCCCCTACGCCCTCGGCCCGGCCGCCGCCGACATATTCGGTGCCCTAGGCATCGATCTCACCGACACCACCTCAACCCGCCGGCTCCTGCGCTGCTGCGTCGACTGGAGCGAGCAGAAGCACCACCTGGCCGGCCGCCTAGGCGCCGCCGTCACCAACAGCCTCCTGGCCCGAGCCTGGCTCGAACGCCGCCCCTACCCACGCGCAGTCACCCTCACCCCCACAGGCGAACAGCACCTGTCCCAACTCCTCCCACTCAGCTGAGCTGCCGCCGGGTGGGCAGCCGTCAGTTGAGCTGCCGCCGACTGCGTGGCCGTCAGTTGAGCGGTTCGTCCGAACGCGTCGCCGACTCGGAGGCGTGGTCGAGGATGTCGGCCAGGGCTGACTTGTCCTGGGGGAGGCCGGTGACAGCGATCTCCAGCATGCACAGGCCTTCGTCGTCGGCGACCCAGCGGATCATCCCGAGCTTGAGGGTGTTGTTCTCCGGGTCGGCGTAGTTGTAGGTCAGCGTCGCGTTCTTCGTCGCGGGATCGACCTCGTGGGTCAGAACCGTGACCATCTTGTCCGCCGCGAGCGCCTTGAACTGGGCGATCCGGGCCTTCATCGAGTCCTCGGGCGGCCGGGTGATCTTGAAGCCGCCCTGGATCCGGACCGCGCGCCGGCGTTCCGGCTCGTTGAACTTCATGTCCTTGGGCGGGTCCAGCAGGGTCATCTCCCAGTTGCTGGGCACCCGCACGCTGACCTGTGACCTGACCACGCTGGTCACGTAGAAGACCCGCGTCCGATAGCGGATCTCGTCCGCCTGCAACGGATCGCTGTTGTCCTGCTTGAGCTTTCGCGGCGGCGTGGACGGCGTCGTCGAGGGGGTGGTGCTGACGGAAGCGCCGGCCAGCGGCGCGGCCGCAGTACCGGCTGATGCCTGCTGTCCGGTTGTCACCAGGCCGAGCCCGTAGCCCCCTGCTCCCCCGAGCAGGGTGACTGCGAGCAGGCCGGAACCGAGCAGCGCGCGTCCGACACCCCTTCCGGCCACGCCCACCCCTCCTAACGGTCCGCCCCCGATACGTCTATGACACCGTAGACGGTCAAAAGGTTGCCGATGAATTCCTGGTGCCCGATCGGGCGCTCGAATCAGCCCGGAGCAGGCGCTGGTCAGTCCCGGACGCGGACCGACGCGGTGGCCTCGGCGAGGATCTTCTCCAGCACCTTCTGCTCCTTCGGCAGGCCGGTGACGCTCATCGAGATGGTCGCCACGTCGCCGTCGCCGGTCGCGACGAACCGGACGATCACGTACCGCGTGGTCGCCCCCGGGATGTAGGTGTAGACCAGCGTCGCCACCGGCCGCAGCTTGCCGTCGTCGTCCTTGACCTGGCCGACGCCCTGGTACAGGGGCTGGAGGTCGTTCTGGTACGGCTGGCTGGACTGGAGTTGCGTCATCAGGACCTCGAGCGAGTCCTTCACCGACTGCTCGGGCGACAGCGCCGACTGCACCCGGACCGCGCGTTCGCCCGACGGGTCGACGAACCTGACCTCGGACGGCTTGTCCTTGGTCGGGTTGAGCACCCAGCCGGCCGGCACCCGGATCGACAACCGCACCTGACCGGCCACGTCCCCGGTGACGGTGAAGTTCCGGGTCTTGAACTCCAGGTCGTCGAGGTTCAGCGCCTCGAGCGGATTCGGCTGCGGCGTCTTGCGGATCAACGGGACCGACGGCGTCGACGACGGGGTCGGTCCGGGAGTCGGCGAGGTCGCCACATCGGCCGGCAGCGGTCCGGCGTACCCAGGAGCGGTCACTTGTCCGTCCAGCCGTTGGCCGCCGAGGTATCCGCCGCCCGCGCCGATGAGCGCGAGCAGCACGATGCCGCTCACCAGGACCGGAGCCTTCATCCGTGCACCAGGTCCCAGAAGGCCAGTTCGAAGCGCAGTACCCGGTCGAAGGCCAGCGTCATGGCCGGCGTCAGCGGCTCGCGGTCGACCAGATCGGCCAGCTGGTCGACGTACGCCGCGAACTCCGGCGACGACCAGTTCGCGATGAATCCGGCGTACTGCGTATCGGGCCCGGTCGTATCGCGGACCGACGCCCAGGCGTCGTAGTACGCCTTCTCGACCGCGTAGAGCACGGTGATCCCGACCGGCCAGCCCTCGTCGACCGAGGTGAACAGGTACGCCGAGTAGCCCAGATTCACCAACGACGGCTCGACGGAAAGGTCGACCCCGCGCTCGGCCGCAGCCGCCTCGAACAGCGCGAGCTCCGGCACGAGCGCGGCCAGCCCATCCGCGAGTACCTTCCTGGCCTCGTCGTCAGGTGCCACCGCGGACAGCGCTTCGAGGTACCGCTGGAACGACCGGACGAAGAAGTAGTCCTCGGCGATCCACCGGTCGAAGGTGGCCTTGGGCAACGAACCGGCGGAGGTCCGGGAGACGAACGGGTGGTCCAGGATCCGCTGCCAGGCGGCTGCCTGCGCGGTCAGCAGGGCACGGGTGGTCTCGGGCACCTCGCCATCTTCTCAGGCAACTACCAACGCGACCCTACTGAAACCTTTCAAGAGTAGATCTCGATCCGGTCGAGGCTGATCACGGTGTTGCTGGAGGACCCGTTCCTGGTCCCGGTCACCCGCACCTTCAGCGTGTGCGGACCGTTGGGCAGCGTCGGGCTGACGTACACGAGCTGCTCGCCGACCCGGATGGAGCTGTAGTAGTCGATGCGCTGTTCGGCGCCGCCGTCGATGGAGATGCCGGCGATGCCGTTGCCGGTGTCCATCACGCTGAGGAGGGCGACCTTGGTGCCGGTGAAGCGGATCGTGGCCGATGCGTTGAGCTGGTTGCTCCAGTGGTCGTTGCCCCAGAAGCACTGGTTGCCGCAGCCCGAGCCGGACGACCAGCTGCCGGCGTATTGGACCTGGTTCTGGCCAGTGCCGACGTCGGTGTCGTTGATGACCGAAGTGGCGGCTCCGGGGTCGCCCGACGGAAGGTTCTGGGTCGCGCCGGCCGCGAGTGGGCTGCCGAGGTTCGGCGTACCGTCCGCGTTCCAGCTGATCTTCTGCACCCGGGCGGTCCGGAAGGCATACGTGTAGGTGCTGGTGTTCTTGCCGTGGTGGGCGATCCAGTCCTCGGTACCGTCCGGCGACTGGAAGAACGAGTGGTGCCCTGGTCCCCAGACGCCGGTGGAGTCGTTGCGCGAGAAGATCGGCCCCGGGTGCTGGACCCAGTTCGCCGCGACCATCGGGTCGGCGCCGTTCGCGATGCTCTTCATCCACAACTGGTAATCCGGCTTGCCGGTGTCGCAGGTCGAGTACGTGAGGAACGTCCGCCCGTTGCGATACAGCGGCGTCGGACCTTCCCGTACTTCGCTACAGCCGCCGTCCGCGGGGATCGCGACGCGGGCGCCGGTCGCCGTCCATGGGTTGCTCATCCGGACGATGTAGAGCTGCGCCGGCCCACCCTGACCGCGACCCGGGCCGGTCCAGACGAAGTACTGCTGACCGTTGTGGGTGATCGGCTCGCCATCGATCGCGTACTCGCCGAAGTCCGCGATCTTCGCCTTGAAGCTGTACGGCCCGGTCGGGTCGTCGCCGGCCGACTCCAGCACGTACATCCTGTGGTTCGCGTCGACGCCGTCGGAGGCGGTGTAGTAGATGTACCAACGGCTGCCGACATGGCGGAACGCCGGCGCCCACATCTGGGTGTTCCGGCTCGGATCGGTGTCGCGCCAGACCACCTTCTCCGGCGCGACCAGCAGTGTGGCGAGGCTCGGTGACGACCAGATGCCGATGTGGTCGCCGGTCGTGGTCGCCACGTGGTACTTGCCGCCGTAGTAGAACAGCGACGGATCGGCACCTGGGTTGACGGGGTTGCGGAAGGTTTGGGTTTGGACCGTCTTCACGGGTTTCTCCAGTACCGGCGCGGAGGTGGCCGGTAGTGCGGTCAGCAGGACGGCGGCGGCGAGCGCGGCCGAGAGCACAGCGGGGCGGATGTACCTCATGGTTGGTTTTACAACGATGGAAGTGGGTTTGTGAACCATTCACACCAGGACAAAATGGTTGGCCAGGATCCGCCGCGAGTGGAACCGTGGAGATCATGGGGACGTCCTAGACCGCATGAAGCTCAAGGTTCGCGTGGTGCACTACCACCGCGGCGACGTTGACTGCTGGTACGCCGACATCGACGACGCCGACGACCGCCAGCCCGACGACCCGTACTGGTACGTCGACGGCTGCCGCACGCAGGCCGAGGCGCTGTCCGCCGCCTGCTCCCAGCTCGCCGCCTTCGACCAGGCCGTCGCGGCCGGCGCCTACCCGGTCCGGCTGAGCGACCGCGGCCTCGCCGCCTGAGTCAGCCGCCTGGCTGCGGTCCTGCCTAGACCTCCGATGTCCTGGGCGGCGGCCGGTCGCAATGGTTGCCAACACCCCCCATCGTCTCGCTGAGTAATTGGTTGCTCACTACACGCATCACTGGCCAAGACTGGGTCGGAGCCAATAATCTTTACCAAGATTTAGGCGTGACGTCCGCGCGAGCCGTTCGTTGATCTGTCAGACAACGTGCCGATCAAGATCGGATCTCCTGGGGACTTGTCACCGAATCGACTGGGGAAAGGCTCGCCCGTGCACAGATTCAACCCACCGCCCAGCTGGCCCGAGCCGCCGACGGCTGCGTGGCGTCCGCCGGTCGGCTGGGAGCCCGACCCGGAGTGGCCGGACGCTCCCGCGGGCTGGGGATTCTGGCTCAACCGGCACGGCCGCAAAGCCAGTGGACCGATCGGCGCGTACGGCGCCGTCGACGCCGGCCGCCTCGAGCTGGCCACCGCGGACCGCTCGCTCCTACTGATGCACGGCTGAGCCGACACTGCGCGTTCCTGATCACCGCACCGTCTTGATGTGCGGAATTGTTCTTACTTGATCGGCCGATGTGTGATTGCCTTGATTCATGAGCATCAGCATCGGTGTGGTCGGAGCCGGCCAGTTCGCCCCCTCGTTCCTGCGACTGTGGTCGGCGCATCCTGACGTCAAGGACGTCCGGCTGACCGACGTGGTGCCCGAGCGGACGGCCGAGCTGGCCGCCAAGCAGGGCGTCTCGCTCACGTACCAGTCGTTCGAGGAGATGCTCGCCTCCGACGTCGACGCGGTGGCGATCTTCACCCAGCGCTGGCTGCACGGCGAGATGGCGATCCAGGCGCTGGAGGCCGGCAAGCACGTCTACTCGACGGTGCCGATGGCGATCCAGGCCGACCAGATCGCGCGGATCATCGAGCTGGTCAAGGAGACCGGCCTGACCTACATGATGGGCGAGACGAGCTTCTACTACCCGTCGTCGGTGTACTGCCGTCAGCGGCTCGCGGCCGGTGACTTCGGCCGGGTCTTCTACGCCGAGGGCGACTACGTCCACGACATGGACCTCGGGTTCTATGCGGCGTACCAGTACAGCGGTGGCGAGGACTGGAAGAAGACCGCGTCCTTCCCGCCCATGCTCTACCCGACGCATGCCGTCGGCAACGTGTTGTCGGTGACCGGCCAGCACGCTACGCATGTCTCCTGTATCGGCGTCCAGGACGACCGTGGTGATGGGGTGTTCGACAAGGAGATCAGCGACTTCGACAACGACTTCAGCAACGCGACGGCGCTGTTCAAGCTCGCCGACGGCGGCATCATGCGGACCAACGAGATGCGCCGGGTCGGGTACCCGTCGCACATCCGGGAGTCGCGGCTGCGCGTCTTCGGCACCGAGGGCAGCTTCGAGCAGCTGGCGACGACGACGCTGTGGCAGAACAAGCAGGGCGTCGAGGACATCTCGGAGCTGATGGAGACCAAGCCCAGCGGCTCCCTCGACGACGCCGATCTCGCCAACGTCGACCCGGCGCTGCGCGATGCCTTCCGCTCCGGCCTCTCGCCGGTCCACGACCGCGACCGGCTGCCGGCCGAGTTCGCCGGTCTGCACAACGGCCACGAGGGCTCGCATCACTTCCTCGCCGACGACTTCGTCCGCGCGGTCGCCGACAAGACGCTCCCGCCGGTCAACGCCTGGGTCGCCGCTCGGTACACGCTGCCCGGCATCTACGCCCACCAGTCGGCCCTTCAGGGCGGCGTACAGCTGGAGATCCCGGACCACGGTGACGCTCCGGCCTGAGGCCTACTGTTCGTAGACCTTGCGGAGGCGGACGGACATCGAGTTGTCGAGGTGCTTGGTCATCGCGGCTTCGGCGGCGGTCGGGTTGCCGTCGATGATGGCCTCGACGATCTGGCGGTGTTCGACCAGGACCTCGGGGCCGGTGTCGCGGTCGTAGTGCAGGCGGAAGATGTGCAGGTGGCAGTGGGTCCGCTGGAAGGCGAGGCGGACCTGCTCGCTACCTGACAGTCCGGTGATGAGGGTGTGGAACCGGTTGTCGTGCGCTGTAAGCGACTTGTACCCGGCGTAGTCGACTGCGGTTGGTTCGACCGCGGTCGCGAGCTCGGCCGTCAGCTGCTCGCGTCCGGCGTCGTCGATGAGCTCGGCGGCGCGGCGTGCTGCCCATGGCTCGAGGAGTAGGCGGAAGCGGTACAGGTCGTCGAACTCCGCCAGGGAGAGCAGGGGAGTGGCGCGGTAGCCCTTGAGCGGCTCTTTGTCGGCCAGGCCCTCCGACTCGAGTCGCGCGAGTGCCTCGCGGACCGGCGTGGACGAGACCTGGAAGTCGCGCGCGAGACCGTCGATCGAGATCCGCGCCCCCGGCCGGATCGCGTGGTCCATCAGCATCGTCTTGATCGCCTCGTAGACGTCGTCCGCCAGCATCTGCCGCCGGAGCAGTCGCCGATCCGGCGCCTCCGCGACGGGCTCCCTCGTCTGGGCAAGCGGCGCCGCCGTCGGTCGCACTGTCGGGTCCATCGGGCCCCCTTCTCCAGGGAGTGGTCGTGCCCTTGACCCAGGCCGCGCAGTTCGGCAGGGTGGCACTGGTAATCATGCATCATGCACGATTCCAGCCCGACCAGCCAGCCGGAGGCGGAAACGATGCTCAGGTTCGACGAGATCGGCGTACTGCCCGAGCCGGGCGACAACGTCGCCATCTCCTCGCGCCGCCTCGAGGCCGGCACCGTCATCGACTTCGCCGGTACGCCGGTGACGCTGCCGCACACCGTCCTCGAAGGCCACCGCTTCGTCGCCCGCCCGGTCGCCACCGGCGAGCCGTTGCTCTCGTGGAACACCCCGTTCGCCCGAGCCCTCCGCGACCTGGCGATCGGCGACTACGTCTGTACGCCGACCAGCCTCGCCGCCGTATCGGCCCGAGGAGTCGAAGGCCTCCCCGCCGAGCCCAGCGCCGAGAACGAGCCGCTCGATCCGTACGAACTCGACGAGTCGGCGCTCAACCTCGGCCGCCAGGTGACGTCGGTCGAGCAACCCGGCACGTTTCTCGGCTATCCCCGGGAGCAGGGGCCGGCGGGGACGCGCAATCACGTCGTACTGATGGCGACGAGTTCCCGCAGCAGCGGGTTCGTGACTGAGCTGGCTCGACGGTTCGGCGACGGATTCGTCGTACCGGTGGCTCATACCGAAGGCGGCGAGGACGGTACGCCGAACAACCTGTCCTTCCTGCTGGCCACGTTGGCCGGCTTTGCGCTGAACCCCAATGTCGGCGCGGTGCTGATCGTCGACACCGAGGGCGAACTCGTCTCCGGGCAGGCGATCAAGGACTTCATGGCCGAGCACGGGTATCCGGAGATCCGGGTGCCGCACGCCTACTTCACCAGGCGCGCCGGCTTCGAGGCGGATCTCACCGCCGCGGGTCGGTTGGTCGAGCCCTGGTTGCCGATCGTCGCCGCGCAGTCGAGGCAAGAGGTACCGCTGGCGGATCTGTGGATCGGTCTGCAGTGTGGTGGGTCCGACGCGTTCTCCGGGGTCAGCGCGAACCCGTTGTCGGGCGCGGTCGCGCGCGAGGTGATCCGGCATGGCGGCATCGCCGTACTGGCCGAGACCGACGAACTGATCGGCGCCGAAGGCTACGTCCTCAAGAACGTCAGAGACCTGCCGACGGCCAGAAGATTCCTCGAAACCGTTCAATCATTCAAGGAACGCGTCGGCTGGCACGGCCACACCGCCGAAGGCAACCCGTCCGGCGGCAACGTCTACCGCGGCCTCTACAACATCGTCCTCAAGTCCGTCGGCGCCGCCCGCAAACTCGACCGCGACGTCCGCCTCGACCACGTCATCGACTACGCCGAACGGATGCCCGGCCACGGCTTCGTCTTCATGGACAGCCCCGGCAACGACCTCGAATCCGTCGCCGGCCAGGTCGCCAGCGGCTGCAACCTGATCTTCTTCACCACCGGCAACGGCTCGATCACCAACTTCCCCTTCGTCCCCACCATCAAGTTCGTCACCACCACCACCCGGTACGACCTGCTGCACGCCGAAATGGACGTAGACGCCGGCCGCTACCTGACTGGCACGCCTATGGACGAACTGACCGACGAAACCTTCGCTCTAACCGTCCAAGTAGCCTCCGGCCAACCCTCCGCCGGCGAACGCGCAGGCCACAGCCAAGTCTCCATCTGGCGCAACTGGCGCCAAACCGCCCCCCGCCCCGGCATCTCCATCACCCCAGACGGCCGCACCACCCGACCCCTGACCGACCTCCCACCCGAAGACCGCGACGCCCCCCTCCCCGGAACTCCGCTAATGCTTGCCGCCTCCGCCGGCTCGCTCGGAGATGGGGTGGAGGCGGCGCCCGCCCCCGAAGCGCCAGCCTCCGGCGCCGCCCAGCTCGCCTCCGGCGGTTCTGCGCCGCCGGGCGCGGTTCGGTTGTTGCGGATTGATGAGCGCGTTGTGCCTGAGGCTGTTGGGTTGATTCTCCCGACCAGCTTGTGTTCGGGGCAGATTGCTTTGCGGCTTGCTGCTCAAGGGGAAGTGGAGCGGTGGGCGGGGGATGCGGTGACCCGGATGGTTGCGCTGCCGCATACGGAAGGGTGTGGGTCCAGCGGCGGGGCGTCGGAGGAGACGTTTGCGCGGACGATGCTCGGCTACCTCTTGCACCCCAACACCAGGATGGCGTTGTTGCTTGAGCATGGGTGCGAGAAGACGCATAACGACTACTTCCGGTCGCGGCTGGTGGAGGCCGGTGCGGATCCGTCGCGGTTCGGGTGGGCGAGCATCCAAGCCGATGGCGGGCTCGACGCCGTCACCGAGCGGGTGCGCGACTGGTTCGGCAGCTTCGATCTGCCCAAGCCAGAGGAAGTTCAGAGCACCCTCGGCGAACTGACCATCGCCCTCGAAGCCCGCGGCCCGCTGACCACCGAAACGGCAGAAGCACTTGCCCTCACAGGCCGCGAGATCGTCGGTGCAGGAGGCTCAGTGGTGCTGTCCTCGCGAGGCGCACTCCTCAACGACGAGCGATTCCGGTACGCCGCCTTCGGCTCCATCACCCCGATCGGTCCGACCATCGCCCACGGCCAGCGCTTCACCGCGAAGGGCTGGCACGTGATGCGGATGCCCGGCACCGACTGGATGGAGACCGTCACCGGCTTCGGCGCCGGCGGCGTACAGCAAGTACTGGCCCACGTAGCCAGCGGCACCCTGTCGGCCCAGCGCTTCGTCCCCGTCATCGAATTCAGCAGCGACCCCGAAACAGTCGCCCAGTACGGCGACGACCTCGACGCAGTCGCCTCAGGCAACGCGAGCGAACAGGCAGCCGTAGCACTCGAAACCCTGGCCGCCGTAGCCAGCAGACAGCAAGTACCGAAGGCGGTTGCCTCAGGCAACGTCGGCTTCCAGATCACCCGCGGCCTCCTCGGCACCTCGATGTGACCCACGAAAGGTGGAACCAAATGCATTTGGTCCGGTACCTGCTCCCGGGACAGCGGCCACAAGCCGGCGTCCGAACCGATGACACGGTGGCACCGGTTCAAGGGATCGCCACGATGGCGGAGCTCCTGCGCCTGAGCGCGGACGAGCTCCGCTCAGCGACGGATCACCGCGCGGACGGCGTACCGGTAGCCGATGTAACCCTGCTGCCGCCCCTCGACGGCCGCGGCGAGGTCTGGTGCGCCGGCGTCACCTACGAGCGATCCCGTGGCGCGCGGATGGAGGAGAGCACCGAGCAGTCCGTGTACGACCGCGTGTACTCCGCAGAACGCCCCGAGCTCTTCCCCAAGTCACCCGCCTGGCGCCTCGTCACCGACGGCGAGCAGATCGGCATCCGGGCCGACTCCGGTCACGACGTACCGGAGCCCGAACTCGCCGTCGTCGCGAACAGCCGCGGCGAGATCGTCGGCTTCACCATCTGCAACGACGTCTCCTCCCGCTCGATCGAGGGCGAGAACCCGCTCTACATCCCGCAGGCGAAGGTGTTCGCCGGCGGCTGCGCCCTGGCGACCGGGATCCGCCCGGCCTGGGAGGTCGTGGACCCGAAGAACCTGACCATCGACCTCGCGATCCGCCGCGACGGCGCTGACGTCTTCACCGGTACGACGTCCACGAAACAGCTGGTCCGTGAGCTGGCGGACCTGATCGGCGTACTGTTCGCCGGCAACGAGTTCCCCGACGGCGTGATCCTGGCGACCGGTACCGGGATCGTTCCGGAACTCGACTTCGCGCTGCGGGCCGGCGACGAGGTGGCCATCTCGATCAGCGAGGTCGGCACGCTGACGAATACGGTGGCAGTCGGCCGGGAACCATTCGCCTTCCTGGCGGCGCAGACTCTGGAGGAGACCCGATGACCCCCGACACCACTCCCGCTGAACTCGAGCAGGCACTCAGCGACGCGGCCGCTGCCGCCGGACCGCTGGCCGCGGCGGAGCCCGGAGTACGAGCCGGGTGGATCCGCGCGGTCGCCGACGCGCTCGACGCCGCCGCGGACGAGCTGGTACCGATCGCCATGCGCGAGTCGTCGCTGCCTGAGGCGCGGTTGCGGGGTGAGGTCGCGCGCAGTAGCGGCCAGCTGCGGATGTTCGCCGACGCGCTGGCCGAGGGGTCGCTGCTCGAGATCATCATCGATACGGCCGACCCGCAGGCCAAGCCGGTACCGCGACCTGACCTGCGGCGTGTGCTGGTACCGCTCGGGCCGGTGCTGGTGTTCGCCGCCAGCAACTTCCCCTTCGCGTTCAGTGTTTGTGGCGGCGACACCGCGTCGGCGCTTGCGGCCGGCTGCCCGGTTGTCGTCAAGGCGCACCCTGGTCATCCGGAGTTGTCGGTGCGTACGGCCTCGGTGATGATCGACGCGCTGGATGCCGCTGGTGCGCCGGCTGGGACGCTGGGGTTGATCCAGGGGTACGACGTGGGTGTGACCGCGTTGAAGGATCCGCGGATCACCGCGGCCGGGTTCACCGGGTCGGTGCCGGCGGGTAAGGCGCTGCACAAGATCGCGGTGACGCGGCCCGAGCCGATCCCGTTCTACGGAGAGCTCGGCAGCCTCAACCCGGTCTTCGTCACCCAGGCGGCAGTCGATGCCCGAGGCAACGAAATCGCCACCGGCTATGTCGGCTCGTTCACTCTTGGTGTCGGGCAGTTCTGTACGAAGCCAGGCCTGCTCTTCCTGCCGGCCGGCCACGGTCTGTCGGACAAGCTGATCGAGGCAACCGGCGGTGTCGCCGAAGCCCCCATGCTCAACGACCGCATCGCCTCCGGCTTCTCCTCCGGCCTCGACCGCCTCCGCAAGGTCGACGGCCTCCGGGTGTTGAGCGACGGCCCCGCAACCCTCCTGGGTACAACGGTCAGCGAACTGCTCGACCGCCGCGAAGAAATCCTCGAAGAATGCTTCGGTCCCGTCTCCATCGTCGTCGAGTACTCCTCCGTCGACGAGCTGACCGCCGCGGTGGAAGCCTTCGAAGGCAACCTCACCGCCACCCTCCACGCCGAAGATGCGGACACCGACCTGGCCCGCGCCCTCCTCCCACTCCTCACCGCCCGAGCGGGCCGAGTCCTCTGGAACGGCTGGCCCACCGGCGTAGCCGTCTCCTGGGCCCAACACCACGGCGGCCCCTTCCCGTCCACAGTGGGCTCCATCCACACCAGCGTCGGCGTCACCGCAGCCCGCCGCTTCCAACGCCCAGTCACCTACCAAGACACCCCCAACGCAGTCCTCCCCGAGGTACTACGCAACGCCAATCCCACTGCCATCCCCCGCCGAATCAACGGCGTCATCACCACCGCCGAAGTACCCAGCTGACCCACCTGCCGCCAACCCCTGCGCTGCAACCACCACGGAGGTTCCCGTGAGCGACCACCCGAGCGACCCCACCAACTCGACCACGCCCGGTGACGGCAACCCCACCCCGGAGAAGACCGGCCGCCCGGACGGAGCCACCCCTAGCACCACCGGGGCCTCGGCCCCGACAACCTCCGCGGGTGCCTCGCCTTCCCCCACCTCCGCCGCCGCAGGCGGTGGAACCGGACGCCGGAGCTTCGATCACTGGTTTGGGGAGAAGGATCGCAACGGGTTCATCCATCGGTCGTGGATGCGGGCGCAGGGGTTCTCCGACGAAGTGTTCGACGGGCGGCCGGTCATCGGCATCTGTAATACGTGGTCGGAGTTGACGCCGTGCAACGCGCATCTGCGGAGGCTGGCGGAGTCGGTGAAGCGGGGTGTGTGGCAGGCGGGCGGGTTCCCGCTGGAGTTTCCGGTGATGTCGTTGGGCGAGACGATGTTGCGGCCGACCGCGATGCTGTTCCGCAACCTGCTCAGCATGGACGTCGAGGAATCCCTGCGTGGCAACCCGATCGACGGCGCCGTCCTGCTGACCGGCTGCGACAAGACCACCCCCGGCTCGATCATGGGCGCGGCGTCAGTCGACCTGCCGACGCTCGTGGTGACCGGCGGCCCGATGCTGAACGGCAAGTTCCGCGGCTGCGACATCGGCTCCGGTACGGCGGTCTGGCGGTTCACCCAGGACGTCAACGCCGGCCGGATGACCCAAGAGGACTACGCCGCCGCCGAATCCGGAATGTCTCGCAGCAACGGCCACTGCATGACGATGGGCACCGCCTCGACGATGGCCTGTATGGCCGAAGCGCTCGGCCTCCAGCTCACCGGCTCGGCCGCCATCCCCGCCGTCGACTCCCGCCGGTACGCGATCGCCCAGCAGGCCGGCCAGCGGATCGTGCAGATGGTCGAGGAAGACCTCAAGCCGAGCGACATCCTCACCCGCGACGCGTTCGCGAACGCAGTACGGGCCAACGCCGCGATCGGCGGTTCGACCAACGCGGTGATCCACCTGCTCGCGATCGCCGGCCGCGTCGGCGTCGACCTGACCCTCGACGACATGGACGAGTGGGCTCGCGGCGTACCGTGGCTGGTCGATCTGCAGCCGTCCGGCAAGTACCTGATGGAGGACTTCTACTACGCCGGCGGGCTGCCCGCCGTCATGCGCGAGATCCTCCCGCTCCTGAAGGCCGACGCGATCACCGTCACCGGCAAATCCATCGGCGACAACGTCGCCAACACCGAGCGCACCGTCGACACCGAGGTCATCCGCGCCGTCGGCAACCCGCTCGGCAGTGGCGCCGGAACCGCCGTCCTCAAAGGCAATCTCGCCCCCGACGGCGCCGTCATCAAACAGTCCGCAGCCTCCGAGCGTCTGCTGCAACACCGCGGCAAGGCGCTCGTCTTCAGCAGCATCGAAGAGTACGACCTGGCCGTCGACGACCCTGACCTGGACGTCGACGCCGACACCGTCCTGGTCCTGCAAAACTCCGGTCCCCGCGGCTACCCCGGCATGCCCGAGGTAGGCAACATGACCATCCCCCGCAAACTGGCCGAGCAAGGCGTAGAAGACATGGTCCGTATCTCCGACGCCCGCATGAGCGGTACGGCGTACGGAACGGTAGTCCTCCACGTAGCCCCCGAAGCAGCAGTAGGCGGCCCGCTGGCCCTGGTCCAGACCGGCGACTGGATCGAGTTGGACGTTCCCGCCCGAACCCTCCACCTAGACGTCCCCGACGAAGAACTGGCCAAACGCCGAGCTGCCTGGCAATCCGCCCCACCGCCCACCCAACCAGCAGACCGAGGCTGGGCCCGCCTCTACGTAAACCACGTAACCCAGGCAAACCAAGGCTGCGACCTAGACTTCCTGATCGGCCGAACCGGCTCCGCCGTAGCCCGCCAGAGCCACTAATGCCAACCGATTGGGGTCCGTTCGAAGCTGTCCGGGGGTTGCGGCCTACTGGGACCTTGCCGCAGGTGACTCCTATCAGGCGGTTGTTGCATGACGTGCCGACGGAGGAGGATCCGTACGCCGCGGCGCAGCGGGCGCTTGAGCCGTTGGGGGCTGCGGTCCGGCCGGGGGACCGGGTCGCGGTGACGGCGGGGAGTCGGGGGATTCATGACCTGGTGACCGTGGTGCGGGCGGCTGTTGATTGGTTGCGGGCGAAGGGGGCGGAGCCTTTCGTAGTACCGGCTATGGGGTCGCATGGTGGTGCTACAGCTGATGGCCAGCGGGAGATGCTCGAAGGCTTGGGCGTCACCCCGGAGTCGATCGGCTGCCCGATCGAGGCGACCATGGAGACGGTTGTCCTGGGCAACTTGCCGGACGGTACGCCGGTACACCACGACGCCCTGGCCGCCAAGGCCGACGGCGTCCTGCTCGTCAACCGGGTCAAACCGCATACCGACTTCCACGGCCCGGTCGAGAGCGGCCTCGGCAAGATCCTCGCGATCGGACTCGGCAACCACCAAGGCGCCGCCGCCCTGCACGCCGGCGGCATCCCGAAACTCGGGGAATCCATCGAGCAAGCCGCCCACCTGGTCATCGCCAACGGCAAGATCCTGGGCGGTCTCGCGATCATCGAGAACGCCTACGAAAAGACTGCCTCCGTCGACCTGGTCACCCCCGACGGCATCGCCGCGGCAGCAGAGAACGCACTCCTGCAACGAGCCGGCAGCCTGATGGCAAGACTCCCCTTCGACGAACTCGACGTCCTGGTGGTCGACGAGATGGGCAAGGACAAATCAGGCACCGGCATGGACACCAACGTCCTGGGCCGTTGCTGGGTCTACGGCATCCCCGAGTTCGAGTCCCCGTCGATCGCCGCAGTCAGCGTTCACCGCCTATCGGCGGCCTCCCACGGGAACGCCTCCGGACTCGGCCTCGCCGACGTCATCCCCGCCAGGATGCTCGAACAGATCGACCTCCGAGCCAGCTACGTCAACGCACTCACCTCCGGCGCCGGCGGAGCAAGAAGATCCCGCCTCCCGATGGTGCTGGAGGACGACGCGGCCGCAATCCTCGGTGCCGTGACGATGAGCGGTCGCCGCGACTGGTCCGAGCTGCGGCTGGCGCGGATCGCCGACACCTTGAGACCGAACGAGCTGATGGTCACACCGGCCCTCCTCGCCGAGGTCGGCGAACGATTCGACCTCGAGATCACCGGCACCGCCCGGGACCTCACCGACCCGACGGGCGAGCTGACCAGCTGGGGAGAGACATGAACCTGCGCGAGGCCCGCCAGTTGCTCGCCGAGCGCGGGCTGATCACCCCTGCCCAGGACTTCACCTCCAAGGGCCGGTTCGCCGACGGAGCGCAGTACAAGATCGAGATCCCCAGCTGCGAGGGACCGGCCGTCATGCGGACCGTCCTGGACGAAGCGTCGGCGCGTGGCGTCACGGTGCATCGCGTCTCGCAAGGTAGTGGCGTCATGATGCTCACCGACGGCGAGATCGACGAAATGCTCGCCCTGGGAGCCGATCACGACGTCGAGGTCTGCCTCTTCCTCGGCCCACGCGGCGCCTGGGACACCGGCGGTCAGGCCAAGGTCTCGGCGGCAGTCGGCGGCGTTGCTAGAGGCAACGAAATGGTCGCCGCCTCGCTCTGCGACGCCTACCGCGCAGTTGAGCTAGGCGTACGAAGCCTGCTGGTCGGCGACATCGGCGTACTGGAACTCCTCGGCCTCCTCAAGAAGGAAGGCGAGCTCCCAGCGGACCTGGTCCTGAAGACCTCCGTCCTGATGCCGTTGCCCAACGCCCCAACCGCCGCCCTCTACGAACGCCTCGGCGCAACCAGCCTGAATGTCTCCACCGACCTGCCGATCACCGTGCTCGCCGAGATCCGGGCGGCCACGACCGTACCGATCGACATGTACATCGAGGTCCCCGACGACCAAGGCGGCCACGTCCGTTTCTATGACGTACCGGACGTGGTGCGCGTGGCTGCGCCCGTCTACCTGAAGATGGGCCTCCGGAACGCGCCAAACATCTACCCAGCCGGCGCCCACCTGGCCGCGACGGCCGAGGCGCTCGGCCGCGAACGGGTCCGCCGGGCCGAATTGATCCTGCGACTGCTGGCTGAACAGGATGAGGAATGAGCACTGACTTGCTGATCGGCCGACTGCGCGCCGGGCTGGGGGACAAGGGAGTCGTCACCGACCCCGACATCCTGGACAGCCATCGCAACGACCACGCGACCTTCTGCGAGGCCGGGGTTCCCGCCGTCCTGGTGCGGCCGTCGTCGACCGCCGAGGTGCAGGAGGTACTTCGGGCAGCGACCGAGTACGGCGTACCGGTGGTACCGCAAGGCGCGCGGACCGGTCTATCAGGCGCAGCCAATGCGCTCGACGGCTGCATCCTGCTGTCGACCTCCCGCCTGAACCGGATCCTGGAGATCTCGGCCGAGGACCAGATCGCCGTCGTCCAGCCGGGCGTCGTGAACGCCGAGCTCTCGCGGGCCGTACTGGCCCAGGGGCTGTTCTATCCACCCGACCCGTCGTCGTGGGAAATGTCCACGATCGGCGGCAACATCGCCACCAATGCGGGCGGGTTGTGCTGCGTGAAGTACGGCGTGACCGGTGACTTCGTGCGCGGCCTTGAGGTGGTGCTCGCGTCCGGCGAGGTGGTGCGTACCGGGCGGCGGACGGCGAAGGGCGTCGCCGGCTACGACCTGACCTCCTTGATCGTCGGCTCGGAGGGCACACTCGGCGTGGTCACCGAAGCGACGCTGGCACTCCGCCCGGAGCCAGAGGCGGCGCTGACGGCGGCCGCCACCTTCATGTCGATCGAGGCGGGTATCGCCGCGGCCGCTGCCGTGATGGCGTCGGGGTTGCGGCCCTCTCTGCTTGAATTCTTGGACGGTCCGACGGCGCGGGCGATCCAGAACTACCGTGACATGGGGTTGCCGGATGACGTCGGTTCGCTGCTGATCGCGCAGTCGGATCGGGGTCCGCGGGCGGCGGAGGACGTGGCGGCGATCGCACGGATCTGCACGGAGTACGGGGCTGTCGAGGTGGCGGAGGCCTCCGATGCGGAGGAGTCCAAGATGTTGCTGGAGGCCCGCAGATTGGTGAACCCCGCGCTGGAGCCGCTCGGTGCGACGCTGATCGACGACGTCGCCGTACCCCGCAGCAAGCTGGTCGCGCTGCTGCAGGGGATCGCGGAGATCGGCACGAAGTACGACGTACTGATTTGTTGCCCTGGGCATGTAGGCGACGGCAACATGCACCCCACCGTCGTCTTCGACCGCAACGACCCGGCCGCCGAGGCGCGCGCCCTGGAGGCCTTCGGTGCCGTCATGAACCTTGGCCTCGCCCTAGGCGGCACCATCACCGGCGAACACGGCATCGGCAAACTCAAGTCCCGCTGGCTGGCCCAAGAACTGGGCCCGGTAGGCCTCGCCCTGCAACGCCAGGTGAAGGCCGTCTTCGACCCGGCCAACCTGCTCAACCCCGACAAACTCTTCCTCTAAATGGTTGTACGCCGGTCGCTGCCGACCGGCGTACAAAGACTTACTCCTCGACCGAGACGACGCGGACCCAGTCGGCGCAGTCGGTCTCACACCACACGTGATCGCCCGCGTGAGCGATCCGATCGCGCTGCACGTGCCCGCAGGCAAGGTGCACACGCCGCAAGGCATGTCCCTGCTGGACCGGAGCACCGGTCCTACCGCCGGGAATCTTCCTCCGCTTGTTTCTGAGGTCGGCCATAGCCGGTCCTCCTCTCTGATTAGTTGTTGTTGGACGGGCCGGCCGGTTTGCCCCGGCCGGCCCTGCGGTGAGAGTGAGATTCGAACTCACGGACAGGCCGGAGCCCGTCGACGGTTTAGCAAACCGCTGCCTTTGCCATCAGGCGGACCTCACCTCGGCCCGGCCGCCGTGCCCCCACGGCGACCAGGCTCTCCGATGCCACCGGTGACTCCGGTGGCGAGGTTTCTGCGGTACTACGCTCCGCCGCCGACTCGTGCTGCGGCGGCCGTACCGGCTAGCTCTGGAGCCGGCCGATCGGGGCGACCGTGTCGCCGGACTTCGGGCACTGCCAGGACGGCGGGCCTGAGGTCAGTACCGGGGTCAGTGGATGGGATGCGGGGTGCTCGGGGCACTCCGGCCAGGTGACCGGAAGCTCGAGCCGCGCCAGCTCTTCGAAGACGAACTCCTGGACCTGATCGGCGACGTGCACCAACCGCTCGTCGTCGGTCAACCCGAGCGGCGCGAGCAAACCGGTCGACCAGCGTCGGCCGGACAGCAACAGCACCGACTCATACCCAGGATCACTCGTCGCCGGCTCGTCCGAGATCCGCAACTCGATGCCACCGGTGTTGCGAAGGTCGCGGACCACTGCGTTCAAAGCACTAGCAAGCGACATGCTCAACCTTCCAGTCGACCCGGCCGCCGTGTCCCCTGAGCACGGCGGCCGGATTCAGCCCTTGACGTTCAGCCCTTGACGCAGATGACCTGCTTGAGATGCGCGACGACCTCGACCAGATCCGTCTGGGCCGCGATCACCGACTCGATGTCCTTGTACGCCGCCGGCAGCTCGTCCAGCACCCCGGCGTCCTTGCGGGACTCCACCCCGGCCGTCTGGGCGATCAGGTCATCGACCGTGTAGCGGCGCTTCGCCTCGTTGCGGCTCATCCGCCGGCCTGCCCCGTGCGAGGCCGAGTAGAACGACTGCTCCGAGCCGAGTCCGCGGACGACGTACGACCCGGTCCCCATCGACCCCGGGATCAGACCGAGATCACCCAGCCCGGCCCGGATCGCGCCCTTCCGCGTGACGAGCAGATCGAGGTCGTCGATCGTCTCCTCCGCCACGTAGTTGTGGTGGCACGAGATCGGCTTCTCGAAGGTGATCTCCTGCTCGAACGACTCCCGCACCGCCTGCATCACCAGGGCGAGCATGACCGCGCGGTTCCGCGAGGCGTACTCCTGCGCCCAGGTGAGGTCCTGACGGTAGGCGTCCATTTCCGGCGTACCGGCCAGGAAGACCGCCAGGTCGCGATCCGGCAGATCGGCGTTGTGCGGCAGCGCCTTCGCGATCCGCATGTGCCGCTCGGCCAGCTCCTTGCCGATGTTGCGCGAACCCGAGTGCAGCATCAGCCAGACCCGGTCGTCGTCGTCCAGGCAGACCTCGATGAAGTGGTTGCCACCACCCAGCGACCCCATCTGCTGGTGCGCCTTCTTCTCCCGGTCCTGTACGCCGTCGTGCAGGCTGCTGAACGAACCCCAGAACCGGTCCCAGCCGCGATCCAGCCCGAGCTTGCGCACACTGACCGGGTTCTCGTGCGCCCGGAAACCGACCGGTACCGCCGCCTCGATCCGCGACCGGATGCCGGCCAGGTCGTCCGGCAGATCGTCCGCCGTCAGCGAAGTCAGCACACCCTCCATGCCACAGCCGATATCGACTCCGACCGCGGCCGGCGACACCGCCTGGTACATCGCGATGACCGACCCGACGGTCGCGCCCTTGCCGAGGTGCACATCCGGCATCACCCGGACGCCGTGCACCCACGGCAGCGCGGCGATGTTGCGAAGCTGCTGCAGCGCCTGCGCGCCGACCTCGTGCTCCTGCGCCCACATCAGAGTGGAGCTCTTCGCCCCACTCAGCTCAACCGGGTACTGAACGTTCATCTCCACTCCTCTACTTGTTTTTGCGCATGCGGCAGCTGCCAGAGCAGGACTCGAACCTGCGGGACCTCGGGTCAGAACCGAGGGTGGGATGCCGTCACCCACCTGGCATGGCTCTGACGCCATACCCGGTGGGTATTACGTCAGAGTGCTAACTCGGCACGCGAGGGGATCCACGGCTGCCACAGCAGCGGCATACCGGCTTCCTCGGGCGTGCGGCAGCCCTTCTTCTCGTTGCAGCGCGCGTGCGCGGCGACGGCGTTCAGCCACTCGCCGCGACCGCCACGGGACCGTGGTACGACGTGATCCATCGTGGTGGCGCCGGTTTGGCCGCAGTACGCACAGCGGTACTTGTCACGCTTCAGCACGCCGGCCCGGGTGTACTGCAGCCGGCCGGCCGCGTAGCGCCACTTGGTCACGACGTACCGGACCAGGCGCAGTACGCGGGGGAAGGGGAACGGGCCGATGCTGGCGCCGTCGTGCGCCTCCTCGACGACCGCGACCTCCCGGACGAGCATCCGGATGGCGTGCTGGACCGACACGACGTGGAGCTGCTCATATGAGGCGTTGAGCACTATGACACCGCTCATGCTTGGTTCCTCCTCTCCTCCAGTGTGCCCGACAGGTAGTTGCCGGGTCTGCTTTCTCGGTGCGGCTCCAGGGACTCGAACCCTGAACCTCCTGGTCCTGAGCCAGGCGCCTCTCCCAATTGGGCCAGAGCCGCTGAGCACGCCCGGCAGGATTCGAACCTGCAACCTCCTGCTTCGTAGGCAGGTGCTCTCTCCGGTTGAGCCACGGGCGTTCACCGGCCCTGCGCCGGAGTGTTCGGATTTCCGGCGCAGGGCGCGTGAGTGGGCGGCGGTGGCGGTTCGGAGCCTCCTCCGATCGCGGCCGACGTCCCAGGGTTCGGCGCTCGCTCGGCCGGTAGCTGAGCTTCCTGCGGGCGCCCGGTCGAGCTGGAGGGACTCGAACCCCCGATCCCCTCATTCCAAATGAGGTGGCCTGGCCGCTGGCCTACAGCTCGTGTATTGCAAATGGCTATCCAGTTGTCATTGTTCGAATTGCTGCCCGTGGGCAGCACAAAGCGCATTTCGTATTGATGTGAGATGAAAACAAAAGAGCCGCCTGGATCCGGACTCTCCCGGCTCTGGCGGCTCCCGACTGATCGTCGATGATCAGCCAGGTGGGCCGCCGTACGCCGGGCTCAGGCTCCCCGCGAGCTCGTTGCTTCCGCCGTACAGGTGCACGGATCGCAGGCAAGCAGGCATGACGAAGCGCTCTTCGCGCCACGACTTCCTCAACCCTTGCTTGCCGGTCACAGTGCTTCTCCTAGTCTGTTCGGTCCTTGCGGGCATTAGTTTCACCCACCCCGTCAACCAAAGTCAATGCATTTCCGCCCCCATCTATTCCCAACTATTTCCCCGATGCGAAGATGGCCCGATGATCGACAAGGTGGCCTGGATCGAACTATCCGACGGCCGTGTCCTGAGCACCCGCTCCAAGGGCAAGGACACGTACTACCTCCCCGGCGGCAAACGCGAGCCCGGCGAGTCCGACGTCGACACCCTGGTCCGCGAGATCTCCGAAGAACTCTCCGTCCAGATCGACCCGAAGACCGCAGCCCACCTCGGCACCTTCGAAGCCCAAGCCCACGGCCAGCCCCCCGGCGTCCTGATCCGCATGACCTGCTACACAGCCCAGTACTCCGGCACCCTCACCCCCGCCAACGAGATCGCCGAACTGATCTGGCTCTCAGCCGCCGACACCACCCAAATAGCCCCCGTAGACCACCTAGTCTTCGCCCACCTCCACGCAGCCGGCCTACTCCACCCCTAACCCCACCCAGGCCCCCGCCCCACCCCAGGCACCCACCCCAGGCCCCCGCCCCACCCGGCGCCCGCCCCGTGACTCCACCCCGGCGCCCCGCCCCGGCCCCGGCGAGCTACCCGCCCCGGCCGGCGTCCCGGTATCCGATTCGGAATCAGCCCGCGACCCCGCTACACTCTTGCATCGGCCCCCGGGCCACGCCGCCTTAGCTCAGTCGGCAGAGCGTCTCACTCGTAATGAGAAGGTCGTCGGTTCGATTCCGACAGGCGGCTCCACCCAAACCCCCAGGTCAGAGGCCACTCCCTCCGCCCGGGGGTTTCGTCGTTCCGGGGTGCTGTGATTCCCCCACGCGGCCCCATGAACCAGTGGTCTTCCATGTGGGCGAGGTGCTTCACGATTCCGCCC
The DNA here is from genome assembly GCF_039537185.1 of Kribbella ginsengisoli. Taxonomy (NCBI): domain Bacteria; kingdom Bacillati; phylum Actinomycetota; class Actinomycetes; order Propionibacteriales; family Kribbellaceae; genus Kribbella; species Kribbella ginsengisoli. Next base: position 190,575 of record NZ_BAABAA010000020.1, read on the forward strand.
GGGGTCAGGTCGGTGGCTGGGAGGGGCTTCGTTCGGGCCTGGGCGTCGGTCAGCTGTTCGAGGCTTGAGAGCGCTCGGCGGCGGTACTGGTCGAGGAACTGGGTGAGCGTGGTGCGCTCGTCGGCGTCGAGCTCGGGGTATGTCTCAGTGCTCACTGTGTTCTGCGTCCCTTCGCCCCGGCCGGCAGCCCGTCGGTACTCGATGATTCGCGTGGGGGAGCGCGTCAAGAGCACTGCTTGAGAGGTGCGGGCCGCCCAGGGATTCGTCGGGGACGGTGTCGGCGTCGAGGCGCGTTGGTTGATGTTGGCATGGCGGAGGATCGGAAAGAAACCGTAAACGGGGTCCGGCAGAGTCTGAGGCAGACGGACGGGGACGGCGGCTGCGACTGGCGGTGACCGTCGGAAGGGTCCGTACCGAGCCTGAGAGGAAGACCGATGACTGAGTTGATCGCGGAACGTGCCCGGCTGGCGATCGTCGAGCACACCCGGCGGCTGGCGGAATCAGCCGTCGCGGCTGGTCCGTACGCCGCTGTGCCGACCGCCCCGGAGTGGACCGTTCGCGACTTGGTCGAGCACGTCGGGCAGACCCAGCACTGGGTCGCGGAGATCATCGAGCGACGCATCACCGACCCCACCCAGCTGCCCACGGAGATGGCGGTACCTCCCTCAGACCCCGGCGATTGGCAGACCTGGCTGGCCGAATCCGCCCAGCGGGTCGCGGACGCCTGCTCCGACGACGCCCTCGTCGACGCCCCGGTCTTCAACGCCTCCGGCGACGACCGCTCCGGTACCCAATTCTGGCTGACCAGCATGCTCAACGAAGCAGTAGTCCACGGCTACGACGCAGCAAACGCGGCCAACGCGGCCAACGCGGCCAACGCGGCCAACGCAGCGAATGCGGCGAATGCGGCCACGGCGGCGAGCGGGGGTGGCGCGGCAGGCGCGTCTGGGCTGGCCGGCGTGGTGGGGGCGGTCGGCGTGGTTCGAGCAGGCGACGCGGGTGGGCGCTCGGTCGGTACGGACGTTGATGGCGACGTCGCGGCGGCGCTCATCGCCAACCATCTCGCGATGCTGACCTCGCCCACCTGGGAGATGCGGCGAACCGAGTCCGCACACGCCATCCGCGGCACCGGCCAGACCCTGCAATGGGTAGCCACCGACACGACCGGCGACGAGGGTGCATGGTTCGTCGAACGCCGACCCGACGGCGCAACCTGGCAACCCGGTACCCACCAGGCCGACGTGACGATCACCGGCCCGGCAGGATCCCTGCTCCTGACCATGACCCGCAGGCTCTCACTCACCAACGCCACCGGCATCACCATCACCGGCGACACCGACCTCATCGACCACTGGCTCGAAAACACCGCCCACGTAGCCGGCTGACCGAGCCACCCGCGGGCGCATCCGCGAAGCGCCGGACAACGCCAACGCCCGAAGAACTCCGAGCGCACCCGGAGTTCTTCGGATGTTGTGATGATCCGTCGGGCGGTCAGCTCCACCAGTCGAAGTAGTAGCCGGTCGGGCAGCCGGCGACGGTGTCGCAGTAGTAGATGTTGCCGGCCTGCAGGCCGTAGTGCCTGAAGGTGTACTGGTCCTGGACACACTGGTTGTAGCTGGCGCACCGTGCGTACCACTCGACCGGGTGCTCGCCGGCGCGGACGTCGAGGTGGAGCTTGCTGGAGCCCGTACGCCGTCGCGGCAGCGCCGGTCACCGCGGTCATCGCCACTCCCGCAACCGCAACCATCCGTGCGATCCGTCCCATCGTCGGTCCGCCTTCCGTAGCCATCGATCGTTGCCCTGCGCAACGGAGCCGATGCTGGCCGCGGCGAACGCGACCGGACCAACCTTTCAGCCTCCAGACAAACCTTCGTCATCGACCTCGTACTGCGAGTAGCGCGGGTAGCGGAGCGGCTCACCCGCCAGCACTATCTCCAGTCCAACGGACCTGTCGGTCTGGCGGTTGCGAGGAGCAGCGTCCCCGTGCCGTAGTCGTACACGAACTCGTAGAGCAGGTCCGATTCAGCCACGAGCATGCGGAAGGGAGAGTCCCCGGCGGAGGCATTCGCAATGAGTGCGCGCGCACGTTCCAAGGACGAGCGAGCCAGTTCAGCGAGGTACGAAGACGGCGGTGCATGGCCGCGGACCGGATCCACCGGGCATGGGAATTCGATCTGGAGCCTGCGGCCGGCCGCGCGCGTGGGCGGGTCGGAGGAGAGTCTCAGCCCAGAGAGGCCGATCGCAGCCTCGCCGGATACGAGCAGCTCCAGCGCCACGGCCCACCGTGGATCGTCGACGCCTTCGACCTGGATTGCCGTTCGCGATCCGACCATGAGCCCATCCTCGCAACCGAAAGGCGCACCTGCCGTCAAGCGCTGGACGCCGCCGCCGGGCATGCAAAGCGCCCCGGTGCAGGGGCCGGGGCGCTTTGAGGCGTGAGCCGGGGATCAGCCGTGGAACTGGGCGGCTATTTTTGTGAAGGCGTAGGCGCTCTGGGAGATGCCGCTGCAGTCGGAGCCGGCGTCGCCGCCGCTGCCGCATTGGCGGTCGCGGTTGATGGCCCAGAAGGTGAAGCGGGCCAGGTGGTGCTGCTGGGCGTAGCTGAGCATCGCCTGGTAGTCCGACACCCGGACGGTCTCCCCGTCGTCGGTCTTGCCGTTCATCGACGAGATGCCCATGTGCCGGTACGCCGTGTCGTCGCTCCAGCCGTACGCCGTCTTGAGCTTGCCCTTCAGGCCTTCCATGGCCTGCTGGGTCAGCGTCGCCATGTTGCCGGACCCGGCGCCGAAGTCGAACGGCATCAGCACCCAGCCGTCCGGGGTGAAGCCGGAGTTCTTCGCCTTGGTGATCAGGCCGCTGCCCCACGAGTCCGGGCCGCTCTGCTCGGTCCCCATGGTGATGTAGATCTTCAGCCCGGCGTTGTTGGCGCGGATCGTCTTCAGCGCGTCGACGACCCGCTGCTGGACGGTGTTGTTCTGGAACTCGGTGTTCTCGATGTCGATGTCGATCGCCTTCAGCCCGAAGGCGTTGATCACCTTCTGGTACGCGCCGGCCAGCGCGGAGGCCGACGTGCACCGTACGCCGAGCTTGTCGCCGTCCCAGCCGCCGAACGACGGGATGATGTCACCGCCGGCGCCGCGAATGCTGTTGATGACCGACTGGTCGTTGCCGCCGGTCAGACTGCGGTTGCCGTCCCACTTGGGGTTACAGCTGCCGTCGGCCAGTACGAAGGCCATCGTGAACCACTGGTTGCCGGCGGCCTTCATGATGTCGGTCGCCTTCTGCGGGTTGCCCCAGCCGAGGTACAGGTACGGTGCCGCGCCGATGCTGGCGGGGTCGGCCTGTACTGCGCTGGGAGCGGCCTGCGCGGCGGCTGCCGCGCCGAGGGCCAGTGAGCCGGCCGCGAGGGCGGCGGTGGCGAGTTTGAGCATGCGGATGCGCATCTCGAACCTCAATCCTGGGGGCGTAGGAGTTGGGCCGAACTAAGATAGGAAACTTTCCTATCGATTACCTCGACGATCATGACGCGCAGTCCGCGTCCGGTCAATATGCGTGACGATCTTTCTAGAAGGTCACTCCAGGAGCCCGCTCCGGGCACACCGTCAGCGGTGCGCCCGGGGCTTCGTGATCGATCTCGTACTGACACTCGCTGCAGCCCTCGTCCGGCAGGTGCTCGCGCCAGTCATGACGGCAGGCCGGGCAGGCACCGTAGTACGCGTTGCGCAGGCGGTACGCCCGCCAGTCTCTCCATCGGGTGTCGAACCATTTGACCGGACTCACGCCAACAGCGAAGCAGCGCCCGCCGCCCAGCACAAACGGATTTAGCCCGCCGGCCCCCTCGCCCGTTACGCACGAACCCGAGCTCGTTACCGTCCGGATCGGCGATGGTGAACTTGCGGGTCCCGTACGGCGTATCGAACAGTGGCTCGACGACGACCGCCAGGTCTTTCACCGTTGCCCACAAGGCGCCCGGGTCGTCGACGGTGAAGTTGAAGCGGCCGCCACGGCCCTCGGCTTCCATCACCGCGAACGTCGCACCGGACCCCGTGACGAAGTGCGCGTAGTTCGGCGCCTCCGGCGGCCAGTAAGCCTCCACCTCGAACCCGAGCACACTCGTGTACCACTCCACAGCGGCCTTCAGATCCGCCACATTGGCCCGCACATGCTCAAGCCGAGTCCCACCCATCCCCGAAGCCTGCCACAGGATTGTCGGTGGGTGCTGCCAGGCTGCGTGTGTGGAGGAAACCGAGTCGTTGGGTGTCGAGCTGGATGCGTTCATGGCGGAGTACGGCAAGCTGACCAATGCGCATGATGTCGGTCGGTTGCGCGAGCTCATCGCGGATGATGCGAGCTATTGGTTCACCGATGGCTCGTACGAGGGGGTCGAGGCGATCGCGGATGCCGTGCAGCGGACCTTCGACGAGATCCGGGACGAGGTCTACACGATCAGCGACCTGCGATGGGTCCACGTTTCAGCCGACTTCGCCGTTGTCCGGTACAGGTTTCACTGGGCGGGGCTCGTCGACGGGCAACAGCGCGAGGGCCGCGGGCGCGGTACGAATGCGCTGGCCAGGCGTAACGGCCGCTGGCAGATGCTCCACGAACATCTAAGTACCTGACCCGCAGTGGGTCGCGGGGTGATGACGGGGTGGTGGGGCGAAAGCGGAGGGGTGAGCGCGGGAAGAGCTTTGCTGCGATTCTTGCTGAGGTGGAGGCTTCGGGGGGTCCGGGAGAGTCGGCGGTTGCGTGGAGCCAGCCGGTTTTGGACGGGGAGTTCACGGATGAGCATGGCGTCTGGTGGCAGTTGCGGGGTGGGGATGCATTGATGCCGTGGAAGCGGGTGCAGCAGTTGCTCGGAGATCCGGAGGTTCGGGTCTTGCGGGTCTATGCGAACGAGGCGCGTGATGTGCTGCCGGAGGAGCGGGAGAGCTTCGCGGCGGAGATCCGGCCGTATTTGACGGACACGGTCGTCCGTACCGCGGGCGACTACACCGACTTTCTTGCTGGAGAGTTCAAGGACGAGCACCACAACCACCTGCTCGTGGTCGAGGAGTCCTGTTAGGACGCCCGTACCGGGGTGGTTAGAGGCCGGCTTTGTCGAGGGCGGATTGTAGGGAGCGGGTGTAGCCGTCGGTGGTGACGGTGGCGCCGCTGATGGTGTCGATGGCGGCGGACTGGGTGGTGAGGGTTTCGTTGATCAGGATCGGCAGGGCGTAGGCGTTGATCTGCTGGTCGCGGCCGTTGCCATTGGGGTACTGGAGGACGGCCACGTCGGTGATCTTGCCGGCGGCAACGGTGATCTGAACCTGGACCGGGCCCCACTGGGTGTCGGCCGTGTCGCCCTGGACGGTGGTCGCGGTGGATGTCGGTGACGGGGACGCGGCAGGCGACGGCGTACTGGTCGCGGGCGGCGAATCGGACGGCGAATCGGGCGGCGAAACGGACGGCGAATCCGTCGGTGAGGTGGTGGGTGACGGCGTGCCGGCGGGGGTTGGGGCCGGGCCGGCGGAGCCGATGACTGACGGGGTCGCGGTGACTCGGCCGGAGTTCGAGGTGTGGTAGCCGAACAGGAGCACTACGACGGTGACTGTGCTCAGGAGCCAGGTGACAATACGTTTCACGGGTGATCACCAACTGAAGTTCTCGAGGTGGATGCGATCGGCGGGGACGCCGGCCGCACGGGCTGCTCGCTCCACGGACTCGGTCCATGGATCAGGACCGCAGACGTAGACGTCGCGATCGGCGATGTCCGGGATCCAGGTCCGAAGGGCGGCCACGTCGTCGAGGTGATCGGCGCCCGGTCCCAGCCACGAGCCGGGCGCGCGCCGGTGTCCGGGCAGTACGCCGACGAGGAGGCCCCGGGTATCGGCGAGCATCCTGAGTTCCCGGTCGAAGAGCGGCGTACCGGTGTAGCGCTGGAGCAGGATGGCTTCCCCCGGCCCGTACTCGAGACCTTCTGCGAGCGCACGCAGCGGGGTGATCCCGACGCCTGCGCCGATGAGTACCACCTTGCGACCAGTGCGGGCGCGGGCAGAGAGCCGTCCGTACGGACCTTCGACCAGCACCGCCGTGCCCGGCCGCAAACCGCGGAGGCTCTGACTGTTGTCGCCCAGCGCCTTCACCGAGATGCGAAGGCTCTGCCCGCTCGGGGCAGCGGACAGCGAGTACGGATTGCCTCGCGTCCACCCTGCGCGATTGAGGAACCGCCAAGTGAAGAACTGCCCTGCCTCCGCGCCGAGACGATCCAGCCGGCGCCCAGTGAGATAGACGGACACCACTCCATTGCCTTCGTCCGCAACCGAGGCCACTCGGAGCCGGTGACGCGCGCTGTGGACCAGCGGTAGGCCGACGCGCCACACCAGTACTGCGGCAGCCGTCACTCCCCAGACCGTCCACCAGTACGCCGTTGCCGCCGGCGAGCTGATGAACTCCTGGCCGGTCCAGAGCTGATGGGGGAGGGCCAGGCCGACTCCCAGATAGGCATAGAGGTGGAGCAGATGCCACGACTCGTAGCGCAACCGCCGTCGAGCTGCGCGAACGCTGGTGACCACGGTCAGCACCAGGCATGCGGTACCGGCCAGAGCCAGCAGTACGCCGGGGTAGTTGGTGGTGAGATCCCAGAAGGTGCTGGGCAACGCAGTGACCCGGCCGGCGGCGTACCCCCAGGTGATGAGCGCCAGGTGAGACAGCATGAGGTTGAGGGACGTGAAGCCGACGATGCGGTGGATGCGCAGCACACGGTCCTGGCCGAAGGCGTGCTCGATGACAGGGATGCGGGCGATCAGCAGTACCTGGGCCAAGAGCAGGTCAGAGGCGAGGAGACCAGTGAGCCGGCCCGCTGAAGTCAGCCCGCTCTCCCAGTCGTCCATCGCCTGGATACCCCGCCCCACGACCCACCAGTAGGTGACGACCAGCAGACTCAGCCACAGCGTCGATCCCGCCGCCACACGGATCGCGGCGTCTAGCCGAGCCCGTCGGCCGGGCACGTGATGCCGAGGCGCCGCTGTACCGGCGGAGGGCAGCTGCGCGGCTGCCGCGGATCGGTATGAGGCGGTAGTGCTGTCCATCGAGGCCCCCTGGCGGAGTGGTGTCTCCTCGATGGTTCACGGAGTTGCTGAGACCACGACCCGCGCAGCCTGTGAGCTTCCTGTGTGTTTCCCCGGAGCCGGTTCCGGAGCACGACCGCATAACCTTCCTGCGTGGTCATCGAGGAGCGGGGCGTAGATAACGGGGAGCTGGCCGGGCTGTTGGCGGCAGCGTTCCAAGAGCTGGTCGCGCGGTACGGCGGCGAAGGGCGATCAACCGTCCACGAAGGTGCGCGGTACCTGGTCGCGTCCGTGGATGGGCGAGGAGTCGGTTGTGGCGCGCTGCAGCCGACGAGCGATCCGTACGTCGGTGAGCTCAAGCGGATGTACGTCGAGCCGGGCTTCCGCGGTCGTGGGATCGCTTCGGCTGTCTTGGGTGGGCTGGAGGAACTCGCCGCAGGCGTCGGCTATCGGGCGATCCGGTTGGCGACGGGCGAGCGGCAGCCGGAGGCGATCGCCTTGTATGAGAAGTGCGGCTACCGGTTGAGCGAGCCGTACGGCAAGTACGTCAACGACCAGTTGGCCCGCTGCTATCGCAAGACCCTTGCCTGCTGACCTTCCAGCCGTAGAGCAGGCCGGTTGGGTCTTCGCGGGGTGCTCCGGCCAAGGCGAAGCCGCAGGTGAGGGCCAGGCGTTGCGATGGGATGTTGTCGCGCGAGGTGATCACGATCAGGCGCTTCAGATCCAGGTGGTCGGTGACGTGGCGCTGGAGGAGGCGCAGGGCTCTGGTGCCGATTCCTTGGCCACGGTTGGTGGCGGTGAACAGGTGGTAGCCGACCAGAGCTTCCTGCAGGGTGTCATCGCGGTCGTGCAGGAAGATCTGGCCGACCAGGACATCCGAGCGGAAGATGCCGAAGTAGAGCATCGAAGGGTCGGAGACCGCGCGCTCGGCCCACTCGTGGACGTCCGCGTCGCGAACTGAGGCCAGTGACACCGGCCCGTCTGCGAGCGGCGGGCCGGTGTAGAGCATTACTTGGCTACGTAGGCGGCTAGGTGTTTGCCGGTGAGGGTGGGTTGGTGGGTGATCAGGTCGGCGGGGGTGCCTTCGAAGACGATTTGGCCGCCGTCGTGGCCGGCGCCGGGGCCCAGGTCGATGATCCAGTCGGCGTGGGCCATCACTGCCTGGTGGTGCTCGATGACGATGACTGATTTGCCGTCGTCGACCAGGCGGTCGAGGAGGCCGAGGAGTTGTTCGACGTCGGCGAGGTGGAGGCCGGTGGTGGGCTCGTCCAGGACGTAGATGCCGCCCTTCTCGCCCATGTGGGTTGCCAGTTTGAGGCGTTGGCGTTCACCGCCGGACAGCGTGGTCAGCGGTTGGCCGAGGCTGAGGTAGCCGAGGCCTACATCAGCGAGGTAGGTGAGGATCTTGTGCGCGGCCGGCGTACGGGCGTCTCCTTCGGCGAAGAACTTCTCCGCCTCGGTGACCGACATCGCCAGTACTTCGCTGATGTCCCGCCCGCCGAAGCGATACTCCAGCACCTCTTCCCTGAACCGCTTCCCCTCGCACACCTCGCAAGTGGTCGCGACCCCGGCCATCATCGCCAGGTCGGTGTAGATCACCCCGGCGCCGTTGCAGTTCGGGCAGGCGCCCTCGGAGTTCGCGCTGAACAGGGCAGGCTTCACCCCGTTGGCCTTCGCGAACGCCTTGCGGATCGGCTCGAGCAGTCCCGTGTACGTCGCCGGGTTGCTGCGCCGCGACCCCTTGATCCCCGTCTGGTCGACCGACACCACGTCAGCGGACGCCGGCACGGAACCGTGGATCAGCGACGACTTCCCCGACCCCGCGACACCGGTCACCACGGTCAGCACCCCGAGCGGAACGTCGACATCGACATTCTGCAGGTTGTGCGAACTGGCGCCCCGGATCTCCAGGAACCCGGACGGCGACCGCAGCGAGGACTTCAGCGAAGCCCGGTCATCGAGGTGCCGCCCGGTCAACGTGTCGCTGGCCCGCAGCCCCTCGAGGGTGCCCTCGAAGCAGATCGTGCCGCCGCCGGTGCCGGCCCCCGGCCCGAGGTCGACGACATGGTCGGCGATCGCGATCATCTCCGGCTTGTGCTCGACGACGAGCACCGTGTTGCCCTTGTCGCGCAGCCGGAGCAGCAACTCGTTCATCCGCTGGATGTCGTGCGGGTGCAGCCCGATCGACGGTTCGTCGAAGACATACGTGACGTCGGTGAGCGAGGAGCCGAGGTGCCGGATCATCTTGACCCGTTGCGCCTCACCACCCGACAGCGTGCCGGCCGGCCGGTCGAGCGACAGATAGCCGAGACCGATCTCGACGAACGAGTCGAGCGTGTGCTCGAGCTTGTCCAGCAGCGGCGCGACGGACTTGTCGGACACGCCGCGGACCCAGTCGGCCAGGTCGCTGATCTGCATCTTGCAGCAGTCGGCGATGTTGGTCCCGTTGATCTTGGACGACCGGGCGCCCTCGTTCAGCCGGGTCCCGTCGCACTCCGGGCAGGTCTGGAAGGTGATCGCCCGCTCCACGAAGGCGCGGATGTGCGGCTGCATCGCCTCCACATCCTTGGCCAGGAAGGACTTCTGGATCTGCGGGATCAGGCCGGAGTAGGTGAGGTTGATGCCCTCGACCTTGATCTTGGTCGGCTCCTGGTAGAGCAGCGCCTGCAGTTCCTTCTTGGTGAACTTGGCGATCGGCTTGTCGACGCTGAAGAAGCCGCAGCCGCGCAGGATCCGGCCCTGCCAGCCGTCCATGCTGTAGCCGGGGATGGTCAGCGCGCCTTCGTTGATCGTCTTCGACGCGTCGTACAGCGCCGTCAGATCGAAGTCGGTGACCGAGCCGCGGCCCTCGCAGCGCGGGCACATGCCGCCGGTGATGCTGAAGCTGCGCCGCTCCTTGGTGGTCTGCCCGCCCTTCGACAGGGTGACCGCGCCCGCGCCGCTGATCGAGGCGACGTTGAAGGAGAACGCCTGGGCCGAGCCGATGTGCGGGGTGCCGAGCCGGCTGAACAGGATCCGGAGCATCGCGTTCGCGTCGGTCGCCGTGCCGACCGTGGAGTGCGGGTTGGATCCCATCCGCTCCTGGTCGACGATGATCGCCGTGGTCAGCCCCTCCAGCACGTCGACGTCCGGCCGCGCGAGCGACGGCATGAAGCCCTGGACGAAGGTGCTGTAGGTCTCGTTGATCATCCGCTGCGAGTCGGCCGCGATGGTGCCGAACACCAGCGAACTCTTGCCCGACCCCGAGACGCCGGTGAAGACCGTCAGCCGGCGCTTCGGGATCTCGATGCTGACGTCCTTCAGGTTGTTCACCCGCGCGCCCTGGACCCGGATCAGGTCGTGGCTGTCAGCAACATGTGGTTTCGTGGCCATCGTGGTCAGCGCGCTTCCTGGAGCCGGACCATGTTGCCGGACGGATCACGGAAAGCACAGTCCCGTACGCCGTAAGGCTGGTCGATCGGTTCCTGCACGATCTCCACGTCGGTGGTCTGCAGCTTGGCGAACGCCGCGTCGACGTCGGGCGTGGCGAGCAGGATGCTGGCGAACGTGCCCTTGGCCATCATCTCGGCGATCACCTTGCGCTCGTCGTCGGTGATGCCGGGGTCGGCCGCCGGCGGGTGCAGCACGATGCTGGTCCCGGGCTGGCCGGGCGGGCCGACGGTGAGCCAGCGCATGCCGTTGTAGCCGACGTCGTTGCGCAGCTCGAAGCCGAGCGCGTCGCGGTAGAACGCGAGCGCGGCATCCGGATCGTTGTGGGGGAGAAAACTCGCGCTGATCGTGATGTCCATGGCGGTCACGCTAGCCGCGACTCGGGGGCGGGCGCTTCTCGATTCCTGATCGGTCTGCTCACGTGCTTGGACAGCAGCGTCGGCATCCCGGCCAGCTCCCCGGCGGCCTGCTTGCGGTAGACGCTCGGCGGTACGCCGACGAGCTCGGTGAACCGGGTGCTGAAGGTGCCCAGAGACGAGCACCCCACCTCGAAGCACACATCCGTCACGCTCATGTCCCCCCTCCGCAACAGCGACATCGCCCGCTCGATCCGGCGCGTCATCAAATACGAATACGGTGACTCTCCGTAGGCGAGCCGGAACTGACGACTGAGATGCCCACCCGACATGTTGACCCCCCGGGCCAGTGCCTCGACATCGAGCGGCCGCGCGTACTCCCGGTCGATCCGGTCCCGCACGCGCCGCAGCAGCGCGAGATCGCGCAACCGCTGCTCGTCGTCCGTCTTGCCGCTCATGTCACAGATCGTGCCATATTCCGCAGACCGTCGGCAGGCGCGAAGGCACAGCCCTGTGGACAACCAGGTCGAGACGGCCGGCCGCGCTCCGACGTACCGGGTGAGGCCACGAAAGGGGTGCACGATGCGATCGACGGCAGATCGTCTGTTACGGACTTACCTGACGCTCATGGTGGTGTCGACGGCTGCCTCGTCGATGATCTGGGGCATCAACACGCTGTTCCTGCTGGACGCCGGGCTGAGCGTGGGCCAGGCCTTCGCGGCCAATGCGTTCTTCACGCTCGGACAGGTGCTCTTCGAGGTGCCGACGGGCGTCGTCGCGGACACGGTCGGCCGGCGGGCGTCGTACCTGCTGGGGACGGCAACGCTGGTCGGGTCGACCCTGCTCTACCTGCTGCTGTGGCAGGTGAAGGCAGGGTTTGCGCCCTGGGCGGTGGCGTCGGCATTGCTCGGGTTGGGGTTCACCTTCTTCAGCGGCGCGACCGAGGCCTGGCTGGTCGACGGGCTGGCGGCCAGTGGGTACCAGGGGTCGCTCGAGTCGGCGTTCGCCAAGGGGCAGGTCGCCAGTGGTGTCGCTATGGTCGGCGGGACGGTCGCTGGCGGCGTACTGGCTCAGTCGACCAACCTGGGTACGCCGTACCTGGTACGCGCCGTTCTGCTCGTCCTGACTTTCGTCGTCGCCTGGCGGGCGATGCATGACGTCGGGTTCGCGCCGAAGCCGCGTGTCTCGGTTGCTGCTGAGATGCGGGACATCCTGCGCTCGTCGCTCGACCACGGGCTGCGCAACCCGCCCGTGCGCTGGCTGATGCTCGCGGCTCCCTTCACCGCGGGTGTGAGCATGTACGGCTTCTACGCCGCCCAGCCGTACCTCCTGCAGCTCTACGGCCACGCAGACTCGTACGCCGTCGCAGGGGTGTCGGCTGCCATCGTCGCCCTCGCGCAGATCCTGAGTGGCGTCACCGCACCAGTTGTGAGCCGACTCTTCCGATCCCGTACTTCGGTACTGCTGCTCATCGCCGTCGTCACGGCCGTGGTGCTGGTGCTGATCGGGCTGGTCTCCAGCTTCTGGCTGGCGCTGGTGCTGCTAGCTGTCTGGGCGACTGTGTTCGCGGCCATCACGCCAGTGCGGCAAGCGTTCCTGAACAGCCTGATCCCGTCGGCGCAGCGGGCGACCGTGCTCTCGTCGGACAACCTGCTCGGATCGGCCGGTGGTGTCGTCATCCAGCCGGCTCTGGGGAGGGCTGCAGACGTGTGGAGCTATGGGCAGGCCTATGTGGTCAGCGCAGGCATCCAGCTACTAGCGGTGCCGTTCATCCTGCTGGCCCGCCGCGACGCACCGGCCGGCGACGGGCAGTCAGTCCGCGACGGTGAGTTGGATGACGACGGTGTCGCCCTCGTCGAGGGACTCGGCTGAGCGGACGGCGGTCTTGAGCGGGACGACGTACTGGCCGTCCTTCGGGAACAGCGAGGTGGTCCACTCGGTGCCGCCGATCTGCGCGGTGACCGGGATCATCCCCCAGCCGTAGCTCACGTACGCCGACGACGCCTGCAGGTCGAGGCATTCGGGCTCCGGCACCGTCACGAAGTACCAGGGCGCGGGCCCCCGCCAGAACCAGATCTCTCCGCTGAACTCGAGCTGCACGCGCCCAGAGTACGGGCCCTGCAACTTTCCGTCCGGTTCACTCATCATGCTCCAGGTAGGGGAGATTTCGGTGGGGTGGGAGACATCATGGTGAGTCGGCGGTCTGTGAGTGTGGTGGTGGGGTTCGCACTTGCGCTGGGGGCGCTTGTGCCTGGTCCGGAGATGGTGATTGCCAAGCCGGTGAAGCCCGGGATCGCGGTGCTGCCCGACTTGCCCGAGGTGGAGGTGGCGCAGTTCGAGCCGGGCGGGAGCAACGTCGTACCGCCTGTCATGCCGCCGGCGGCCGACGTAAAGAGTTTGGCAGGCATGGCGGCCGCGACTGGTACCTACACCTGCACGGGCTTCGGCACGGTCGACGACAAGACCACTGTGGCGCTGCTCAAGGCGGACAAGTTCGCGTGGGGTCCGTACCCGGCGTACAAGGTCGGCAATGGCAGGGGGAACATCAATTGGCGGCTCAATCCCTACAAGAACCGCAGCTGGTACATGTGGTTCCACTCGCTGCGCTGGCTCGGGCAAGGGATCGTCGCAGCCGGCAAGGGGGACACCACCGCGATGGCTCGGGTCGTCGCGATCAGCAAGGACTGGGTCGCCGACAATCCGTACTCCTGGAAGGCGGACGCCGGCGCCAACGAGTCGACGATGCACCGAACCAACGTGCTGATCTGCCTGCGCCAAGCCATCATGGCGGGGCTGGGCGTCACGACGTTACCGGCGGCGTACAAGTGGATCGACGTCGCGCTGGTCAACCACGCCAGGTTCCTGACCGCCAACTGGAGTGGGGCGTGGAACCACGGTACGGACGAGAGCATCGCGCTGTTCGGCGTCGGCTGCACCCTGAATCGCAACGACTACAAGGCGACCGCGCAGAACCGGCTCGCGGCCGGAATCACCACCGCGATCGACTCGCAGGGTTCGTCCAACGAGCAGTCGACGGCTTATGCCCAGTTCAACTACTACCTCTGGGGCCGTGCCGTCACCGCGCTCAAAGCCTGCGGAGCCGATCCCGGTACGACGATCACCGCGCGGCGAAAGTTGATGGCCGGCTGGCTCGCGCTCGCTACCAACTCCCTCGGCAAACTGCACCAGCTCGGCGACTCGGAAGTGGTCGCCACCGGCGCGGACCCGGGTACGCCGCTGGCTTATGCGGGGAGCCTCGGCCGTGAGGGCACTCCGCCGGGCCGGCGGATCGGTGCCTTCAGGGCGGGCTACGTATTCGGTCGCACCGGGTGGGGCGAGACGCGTCCGTTCACCCAGGAGTCGACGTACAGCATCCGGTACGGGCCGGCGCGGGCCATGCACGGTCACGGCGACCACACGGCCATCACCTACACGTCGCATGGCCGGGACATCTTGATCGACGGCGGTCACTCCGGCTACCAGAGAGACGTCTGGCGTGCTTGGGTGGTCAGTCCGTTCGCGGCCAGTGCCATGACGACTCCGTCGGCCGCGGATACTCGCCCGGTCACCAAGTTGACCCGGTCGGTTATCAACCCGACTTCCGAGTTCTACGAGTTCGCCGATGTGCCGGGAGCGGGGATCAGCAGGCATCGCGGGGTGCTGGTGCTCAAGAATCCGGATCTGATCGTCGCTCTGGACTGGGCGAGCAGCACGAAGGCGCAGCAGTTCCAGACGCTGTGGCATCTGCCGTCCGACCAGAAGGCGACGGTCTACTCACGGACGACGGCGATCGCGATGAAGCCTGGTGACGCGACCCGGACCATCGTGGTCCAGGTGCCTTACCGGCAGCCGCTGCCGCGCGGGGCGATCCTGGTCAAGCAGGGCCAGACCAAACCGATCCAGGGCTGGCACTACCCGAACATCTTCACCCGGAAATCCGCGCCGACGCTGATGTTCGCGCGTGCGGGGACGCGGGCCTCGATCCTGTCCGTCATCGCCCCGGTGCGGGCCACCGGATCCGTGCAGTACAAGGGCCGCTGGTCAGGTACGACGTACGTCGTCGATCTGGTCGTCGGGGGTGTCAAGGCGTCCTTCGGCGTTACTCCGGCGGGATCGCTCTACCGCGTTCGGTGAGCGCCGGGGTCGAGAGGTCGAAAAGTGTCCTGGGGTGGGTCTAGTGTGCGATTCGTCAGGGGAACAAGGGGACAGGAGCAACTGATGGCATCTCGACTCAACCCGTATGTGAGCTACAACGGGAACGCGCGGCAGGCCTTCGAGTTCTACCAAGGGGTGTTCGGGGGCGAGTTGGCGATCAACACGTTCGGGGAGTTCGGCGCGTCCGAGGCCGCGGACGCCGACAAGATCATGCACGCGATGCTGGAGACCCCGCAGGGGTACACGCTGATGGGGTCGGACACGCCGAGCTACCTGGAGTTCAAGGCCGGCAACACGATGTCGGTCAGCCTGAGCGGCGACGACAGTGCGGAGCTGCACGGGTTCTTCGAGAAGCTCTCCGAAGGCGGCACGGTGACGACGCCGCTGGAGAAGCAGATGTGGGGCGACGAGTTCGGCATGGTCACCGATCAGTTCGGGGTCGACTGGATGGTCAACATCTCCCAACCGCAGGGCTGAGCTGACGACGGAGCTGCTGCGTCTGCCGGACGGACGGCAGGCGCAGTACTGGAGCGGCGGCGACCCGGGTGGGCCGGTCGTCTTCTTCCTGCACGGGTGCCCGGATACCAGGCACGCGGCGTACTGCGGGGACGTGGCGGCCCGGCGTACCGGGGTGCGGTTGGTTGCGGTCAACCGGCCGGGGTACGGGTTGTCGACCGAGGCTGCGTCGAGCCACTTGTCGGTGGCGGATGACATCGCGGCGGTCGCCGATCTGCTGGGCGTCGGGCGGTACGGCGTACTGGGGATGTCCATCGGTGGGCCGTATGCGTTGGCGTGCGCGGCGACGCATCCCGAGCGGGTGACTGCGGTGGGGGTGGTAGCGAGTCCGGCTGAGGTGCCGGCGCTTGATCCGCCGTACCACCGTGATGATCTCGGGGAGGAGCAGAAGGGGTTGTTCCGGGCCCTGGCGCGGACGAAGCCCAGGGATGCGGTGGAGCTGATCCGGCCGGAGTTCGAGGAGTACGTGGCGAAGCTCGCGCCCGGGGATCCGGACGATGAGGCCTTGGCTGAGCGGTTCTGCGCTGGGTTGGGGGCGCTCGATGCCGAGGTGGTCGGGCGGCAGACGGCAGCCGAGATCGCCGCGGCCACTCGTGAGGCGCTGGTGAACACTGCCGGCTATCTGCGTGATGCCGCGATCTCCTTCAGACGTTGGGAGTTCCGCCCTGAGGTGATCAGTTGTCCGGCGACGCTCTGGTACGGCGAACTCGACGCCAACGCGTCCGTCCGCAACGGCGAGTGGCTGGCCGAGCGGATTTCGGGCGCCGAACTGATCGTTCGTCCCGGGGAGGGGCATCTCGGTAGTCTGCACAACCACTGGGACGAAGTGCTCGGCAGACTGGGGTGACCGCGAACGAGGTGCTCTTCGACGCGGTCCGGCACGGCGCGGGCATCTTCGTCGCCCAGTCCCTCAATCTGGGACCTGCCGACCGAATGGTTCTCAGGGCAGGTGTGCCAGCACCTCGTCGTGCGGCCAGATCTCGACGATGACCCTGCTCAGCCGCGGATCGGGCGACGAGGTGCAGTACGGCGTCTCGTCCGCGTTGACGACGGTCGCGACGACGGGCGCGCCGAGCAGGTCCCAGGGCGCGATCCGGTTGGCGAGGACTCCCTCGAGCCGCAGGTCGGCGTAACCGGGATTGTCACCCCACCACACGGCGAACGCCTCCTGAAGCTGCGCCGGGCGGACACCGATCCAGACGCCGTAGGTCAGCGTGTGGCCACCCTCCAACAGGATGGGCAGCAAGGCACGGATGAACGCGCCGTACCCGTCGGCTTGAAGCATCACCGACTCGGTCGGCGTCGCGTGGCTCATCCACAGCCCGGGCAGCTGCTCCCAGTCGGGCACCTCGAAGAGCGGCGTCGGCAACTGGAACCGGACGTGCCGATCGTGTACGTCGGTAGGTCGGCCGCAAGTCAGGCAGGTGTCGGTGTCCACCGGGTGAGTATGCGGGTCTAGGCCTCGAACGCCTTGACCAGGGCTCGTGGTGCTTGGATGCGCCAGGCTTCAGTGAGGAGTTCGGCCAGCTCTTCGGGGTTGATGGCGGAGAGGCGGACCAGGATGGCGGGGAAGCCGTTGTAATGGGGCTCGGTGAAGAACTTGGTGGGGTCGGCGGCCAGGAGGGCTTGTTTCTCGGCCTCGCCGTTGACCCGGATCGCGAGCACGTCGGGCTCGGGGATGCGTGGGGTCTTCGGGGCCTCGCGGCGCATCCAGATCCAGGCGAGCCCCTTGTCCTTGCCCTTGTTGGGCACGCTGAAGGCGAAGGTGTCGTCGCTCTCGTGGACCTCTGGGAGTGCCAGCGCGATCCGGCGAACGTCGTCCTGGTCAGCCATTCAACTTTCGTACCAGGTCGGCGGATTCCTGCACAGGGGTCAGCGGTACGCCGTTGTCGAACCAGCTGCGCAGGTTGTCGACCACTAGCTGGCCCATGGCGTTGCGGGTGGGGATGGTGGCGGAGCCTACGTGGGGGAGTAGGACTGCGTTGGGGAGGTCGAGCAAGGCCGGGTGGACTTGGGGTTCGTGTTCGAAGACGTCCAGGCCGGCGCTGAGGATGGTGTTGGTGGCCAGGGCTTCGGCGAGGGCCGCTTCGTCGACGACGGTGCCTCGGGCGATGTTGATGAGGATGCCGTCGGGGCCCAGGGCTTTGAGGACTTCGGCGTTGACCAGGTGGCGGGTTTCTTCGCCACCCGGGATGACGATCATCAGGATGTCCACGGCTGTGGCCAGCTCGAGGAGCGTGGTGTAGTAGGTGTAGGCGACGTTCTTGGGGTGGCGGTTGTGGTAGGCGATGTCGATGCCGAACGCCTGGGCGCGGTGGGCGATCGCCTCGCCGATCCGGCCGAGGCCGAGGATGCCCATCGTGCGGCCGTTCAACGTTGCCTTGGTCAACGGGTAGGCGCCGTCGGGCCAGGAGCCGGCGCGTAGGTAGCGTTCGGCGCGGGAGAGTTCGCGAGCCGTCATCAGCAGCAGGCCGAGGGCGGTGTCGGCGACCTCGTCGTCCAGTACGCCGGGAGTGTTGGTGACGACCACCCCGCGCTCCGCGGCCGCTACCGCGTCGATCTTGTCGTAGCCGACGCCGAAGCTGGCGACGATCCGCAACGCGGGCAAGCGGTCCAGGAACGCACCGTCGATCGCAGTACCACCGGTCGCGACGGCGGTGATGTCCTTGGCCCGCTCGGCCAGTACCGCGTCCGGGTCGTCGGCCTCCCACAGGCGGATCACGTCGAAGTGCTCGGCGGTCCCGGTCAGTACCGTCTCGTTCATCGGGCCGGGCATCAGCACTGTGGGACGTGACATCGGAACTCCCGCGGGGTCGAGGACTTGCGGCCAACCCTATTTCGCCACCTCCGCCGTGAGACGGAGGGCCCATCCCCCGGACGGCAGAGAAGAGCCGCCGGAAGGTCGTTCTGCGGCGCGATGCGTGCGTCCGCCCAGGTTCCTAGGTTCTCGGGTATGCCAGCGCAAACCACCAGGGCACGCCGCCGTCCGGCCAACGGCACCACCAGGAACACCGTCAGCACGAAGGAGCTCCACTCACTCCCAGCGATCACCTCGAAGAGCAAGCAACCGCCCAGCAACAATCCCGCCGAGGCCGCGGCGACAGCTAATTCATGCGAGCGCACCCAGGATTCCACCCGCTCGCCAAGCACGTCCATCACTGTAGATCCCCTCCGTCCGAGCTCTGAGCCAAAGGCAGCCGGGGGTACCGCGGGCGTAGTACCGGCGAGCACCATCGGAGGAGACAGTGAGGAGCTGAGCATGATCATCGACTGCGCTTACTACCGGGACGGCCGTCGGCAGCACGTCGGGGCGATGTCGGTGGAGGATGCCGCGTCGCACTGCCGGCTGGGTGGGTTCGTCTGGCTCGGGCTGTTCGATCCGACCGCGGAGGAGCTGGCGCAGGTCAGCAAGAACTTCGGGCTGCACGAGCTGGCCGTCGAGGACGCCCAGACGTTCCATCTGCGGCCGAAGGTCGAGCCGTACGAGGGGGACATCCGGCTCGTCATCCTGCGCACCGCCCGGTACGACGACGAGCGCGAGGAAGTCGACTTCGGTGAAGTCAGCGTGTTCGTCGGCCCGTCGTTCGTGATCACCGTCCGGCAGGGCGTCGCCAGCGAGCTGCACGGTGCCCGGACCCGGCTCGAGCAACGCCCCGAGCTGCTGGAGAACGGGACGAACTCGGTGCTCTGGGCAATCCTCGACCAGGTCGTCGACACGTATGGACCGGTGGTCGCCGAGCTCGAGCGCGACATCGAGGAGGTCGAGCGGACTGTCTTCGCCGGTACGGTCGCGCCAACCGAGCGGATCTACTTCCTCCGGCGTGAGGTGACCGACTTCTACCGTGCGGTACACCCGCTGCTCGCAGTACTGGCGACGCTCGAACGCGGGGCGCGGAGTACCGGGTTGTTGCCGTACTTCCGCGACGTCCACGACCACCTGGTGCTGGTCAACGAGGAGGTCGCCGCGCAACGCGACCTGCTCGCGACCGTGCTGGAGGCGAACATGGCGGTGATCTCGGTGGAGCAGACGAAGGTGAGCGTCCAGCAGAACGCGACCATCGAGCAGCTCACCATCCTCGCCACCGTCTTCCTGCCGCTGACCTTCGTGACTGGCTTCTTCGGCCAGAACTTCGGCTGGCTGGTCGACCACGTCGGCGCCTTCTGGGACTTCGCCGTCCTCGGCCTCGGCGGCCTCCTCGTTCCCTGCGTCATCCTCTTCATCTGGATCCGCCGCCAACGCGCCCTCCGAGATCAGTAGTGCTTGCAGATCCCGGTCTTGAACTCCTCGACGGAGCCAGTCGCGTAGGTGTCGGCCTCGTCGAAGTTGGAGTACCGGATCTGGCCGGGCCGCAGCCTGGCGATCTCGTCCAGGGTGACCGGCAGGTGCAAAGCCATCCACCTGTTGTCCTCGGTCCAGCCGTAGATCACGTACTTCACCTGCGCGGCCAACGGCTTGAGCGACCCCTCCAGCTTCCAGCCGTTACCACCGTCGGCCAGGCTGAACTGCGAGAACCCGGTGACCCGCGGCTCGACTGTCCACCTGCCGTTGTGGTCGTCGTCACCGGGGTTCTCGACGTCCTCGTACAGCGTGGCGCCGTCGAGGTAGCCCTTGCACATCTGGACCACGATCACCGGCTTCCCGGCCGCGTCCACGGTGAGGCCCAACGCCCCGCCGTCCTCGACGGTGCATCCGGTCAGCCCGAGCGACAGCATCACGCAGGCCGCGGCCACCGCCCCGAATCGTCTCCTCCGCCCCATCCGGTCAGGCTATGGGTCCGAAGTGGCATCGGTTGCGTCTACTCGGTAACGGTTCGAACCAGGAGGGCGATCTAGCGGGTATGGGATTCGATGAGCCGATGATGCGGGACCCACTGTTCTGGGTGGGGCTTGTGGTGGGGTTGGTCGGCAGCGTGATCGGTGTCGTCGTGCGGGACGAGAGCTTCGGCAACTCCGTCTGGGCGGTGTTCTGCGCGACGATCAGCTTCACCTGGCTCGGTGCGGGTGGCATCGGTGTGCTGATTCGCGGCTACTTCCGGCGGCGCCGCGACCGGTCGGCGGATCTCCGGCTGATCCTGAGCGACGTACCGGTCAAAGAAGCCGAGTAGAACGCCTTGCGTTGCTGGGTTTGTTGAGTATGCAAAGGGAGTTTCAAGGACTGGGCGACGGGCTGTGCGTTACGGACCGAGACGAGTAAGTTACTCCGCATGCCCGCCACCAGTCCGCTGTATGCCTTGTACGTCCGCCGCCTCCGTTCCCAGCTCGCCGGCCGGGAGTTGCCGGCCCACATCGGTGTGGTGACGGATGGGAATCGTCGCTGGGCACGCGGCAAAGGGCACAGCAATCCGAGCGTCGGCCATCGGCGCGGTGCGGAGCACATCGAGAACCTGCTCGGCTGGTGCGAGACCGCCGGCGTACCGCACGTCACCGTCTTCCTCTGCTCCACCGAGAACCTCGCCAAGCGCGACGACGCCGAGGTCGCCTACCTGATGGAGGTCGTCGAGGAGATCGTCGCCGGCCGCCTGGCGCAACCCGGCGGCCGCTGGCAGGTCCACATCGCCGGCCTCCTCGACCTGCTGCCCGACAGCACGGCACACGCGCTGAAGAACGCCGTCGACGCGACGAAGGACGTCGCTACCGGCAACCACATCACCCTCGCGATCGGGTACGGCGGCCGCCAGGAAGTGGTGGAGGCGGTCCGCTCGCTGCTCGAGTCCGAAGCGGATTCCGGCAACGATCTCAACGGCCTGGCCGAGACGCTCAACGCCGACGACATCACCAAGCACCTCTACAACGTCGGCCAGCCCGACCCCGACCTGATCATCCGTACCAGCGGCGAGCAGCGGATGTCGAACTTCCTGCTCTGGCAGAGCGCCTACTCCGAGCTCTACTTCTGCGAGGCGTACTGGCCGGCCTTCCGCGAGGTCGACTTCCTCCGCGCCCTCCGCTCCTACGCCGACCGCCACCGCCGCCGCGGCGCGTAGTACCGGCCGGCGCTACGAGCAGTCGTCCGGGGTGAAGTCTCCGAGCGGGGTCACGATGTACCAGTCCTGACCGTCTGCCGAGAACGTGCGCCCGATCGGCGAGCCACCGGCGCTGGGGCTATTGGTCAGTGGGCGGTAGCGGACCACTCCAGGCTTCAGACCTTTGAGGTCGGCCACCGTGAAGCGCGCTTCCAGGGCCGCCCAGTCGTGGTCGTCGCCCCAGATCTTGATGGCGTACCGACCGGCCGCCTGCAAAGCCGGCGCCGGACCGGATGGCTTCCACCCGTCGCCACCCGCCAGCGGGATCGTGACGACGGCCTTCTGCGGATCCGGGTTGGTGTATTCGACCACCGGAGTGCTTCCGACTGTCGGGTTCGACGGCGCGACGGACAAGTCGTAGAACTCGATCTCGTCGATGACCCCTTGGCAGTCCTGCAGCACCATCACCGGCTGGCCGGCGTCGTCCACCGACAGCCCCATCACCGCCGCTGACCGCCGCGGCCCGCAGCCCGTCGAACCGCCCAGCAGGCAACAGCCGATGATCCCGATCCCGATCAGCTTCCCCCAGTTCATGCGGCAGCGTACGTCGTGGCGAGGGGCAGCGCTAAAGGGTGCCGAGGTCTTCGAAGATCAGGGCTGTGCGGGTGCCCAGGACTTCGGGGATGGCCTGGAGTTTTTCCAGTACGACCCGGCGGAGGCCTTCGTTGTCGGCGGCTCGGACGAGGAGGATGGCGTCGAAGTCGCCGCCGACCAGGGCCATGTGCTTGACCTCGGGGATCGCCTGGAGCTGTTCGCGCAGCGCCCGCCAGGAGGACTGGCGGAGACTGAGGGTGACGTACGCCGAAGTGGCCAGCCCCAGCTTGAGCGGGTCGACGGTCGCGGTGAACCCGGTGATCACGCCGGTCGTCGTGAGGCGTTCGACCCGGGCGTACGCGTTGGCGCGGGAGATGTGCACCTGGTCGGCCAGGGCCCGGATCGAGAGCCGGCCGTCACGGCTCAGGGCCGCCACGATCTGCCGGTCGATCTCGTCCAGCGCCGGGGCGACGACCATCTGTCCAGGTTCGGCCGGGCGGACCGTCACGTCATCGGACATTCTGCTCCTCCATATGGGGCCACGGGACCGAACGTCTGAGGATTCTCCCAGCTATGGATCCGAATGGCCAGAAGTATGACGATGAACCATCCGTACGTCTCCCTGCGCAGGAGGGTTCATGACTACCGTCGAGGAGCGTTTGCTCCCCTCCGATCACCCCGTTCAGCTCGTCGACGAGCACGGCAAGCGGCACGACAACCCGCAGTACGGGATGCCGCCTGCCGAAGCCCTGGTCGACGGTTACGCACAGTTGGTCGTGGGCCGCAGGATCAACGACCAGGCCAGCGCGCTCGTCCGCCAGGGCCGGCTCGCGGTCTATCCGTCGTCGCACGGCCAGGAAGCCTGCCAGATCGCCGCCACCATGGTGCTCGGCGAGCAGGACTGGCTGTTCCCGACGTACCGCGACACCGTCTCCATCGTCAGCCGCGGCGTCGACCCGATCGAGACGCTGACACTGCTGCGCGGCGACTGGCACTCCGGCTACGACCCGTACGACCGCAAGGTGGCGCCGCAGTCGACGCCGCTCGCGACGCAGCTGATCCACGCCGTCGGGGTCGCGCATGCCGCACGGCTCAAGGGCGAGGACACCGTCGTGATGGCGCTCTGCGGTGACGGCGCGACCAGCGAGGGCGACTTCCACGAGGCGCTGAACTTCGCGGCCGTGTTCAAGGCGCCGGTGGTGTTCTTCATCCAGAACAACGAGTACGCGATCTCCGTTCCGCTCGCGCGGCAGACAGTCGCGCCATCCCTTGCGCACAAGGGGATCGGGTACGGCGTACCGGGCGAGCGGGCCGACGGCAACGACCTTGCCGGGCTGCTGTCCGTGCTGGGGTCCGCTGTCGCGAAGGCGCGGGCCGGTGAAGGGCCGCAGCTCGTCGAGGCGCACACCTATCGGGTGCAGGCGCATACGAATGCCGATGACGCGACCCGGTACCGCAACGAGGCCGAGGTTCAGCCTTGGCTGGAGCGGGATCCGTTGAAGCGGCTGGATGCGTATCTGTCGAGCGAGGGACTGCTGGACGACGCCAAGCGGGCCGAGGCGGCCGCGGCTGCCGACAAGGTCGCGGAGGAGCTGCGGGTCGGGTTGATGCAGGAGGTGTCGCCGGATCCGGCGGAGTTGTTCGCTCATCTGTATGCGACGCCGACGCCCCAGCTCGTCGAACAGGCCGCTTTCCTGCAGGACGAGTTGTCGCGAGAGGAGGCCTGATCATGGCGCACGAGAAGCTCTCCATGGCGCAGGCGCTGAACCAGGCGCTGCGCGACGCGATGCGGGCCGACGAGACCGTGCTGATGTTCGGCGAGGACGTCGGTGCGCTGGGTGGCGTCTTCCGGATCACCGACGGGCTGACCGCGGAGTTCGGTGAGGACCGTTGCTTCGATACTCCGCTGGCTGAGTCGGGGATCGTCGGGATGGCGGTCGGGCTGGCGATGAACGGGATGCGGCCGGTCGTCGAGATGCAGTTCGACGCGTTCGGCTACCCGGCGTTCGAGCAGGTGGTCAGCCATGTCGCGAAGATGCGCAACCGCACGCGCGGCAAGGTCTCGCTGCCGATCGTGATCCGGATGCCGTACGCCGGTGGCATCGGCGGCGTCGAGCACCACTGCGACTCGTCGGAGTCGTACTACGCGCACACGCCGGGTCTGACCGTCGTCGCGCCATCCACCGTTGCGGACGCGTACACGTTGTTGCGCCGGGCAATTGAGTTCCCCGACCCGGTGATCTTCATGGAGCCCAAGAAGCTGTACTGGGCCAAGGAAGAGGTCGACCTCGGGGTCTCGGAGCCGGGGATCGGGACGGCTGTGGTGCGGCGCGAGGGGACGGACGCGACGCTGATCGCGTACGGGCCGTCGGTGCCGATCGCGCTGGAGGCGGCCGCGGCTGCTGCTGCGGAAGGGCGGTCGCTGCAGGTTGTCGATGTACGGTCTTTGGTGCCGTTCGACGACGAGACGGTCTGTGCGGCTGTTCGGAGTACGGGCCGGGCTGTGGTTGTCGCCGAGGCGAGTGGGTTTGCGAGTGTGTCGTCGGAGATCGTTGCTCGGGTGACCGAGAGGTGCTTCCACTCGCTGGCGGCGCCGATCCGGCGGGTGACCGGGTTCGACATCCCGTACCCGCCGCCGAAGCTGGAGCGGCACCAGCTGCCCGGCGTCGACCGGATCCTCGACGCGGTGGATTCGCTGCAGTGGGAGGACTCATGAGCTCCGCCCAGACCTTCCTCCTCCCCGACCTGGGCGAAGGCCTGACCGAAGGCGAGATCGTCCGCTGGCTGGTCGAGGTCGGTGACGTCGTCGCCGTCGACGCGCCCGTCGCCGAAGTCGAGACCGCCAAGTCGATCGTCGAGGTCCCCACCCCGTACGCCGGCGTCGTCGCCGAACTCCACGGCACCGCCGGCGACACCATCGACGTCGGCAAACCCCTGATCACCATCGGCGTCCTCGCCCCCGCCGCCGAAACCTACCGCGAGGAGGAGAAGGCCGGCTCCGGCAACGTCCTGATCGGCTACGGCACCCCGGAATCAGCAACCTCCGGCCGCCGCCGTAAAGCCCGCGGTACTGCGACCGTGGCAGTCAGGCCAACGACAACCAGCGAGGTTCCTTTGGTGATTTCGCCGTTGGTACGAAAGATGGCGAAGGACGCTGAGGTTGATCTGCGCCAGGTAGCCGGGTCGGGTGCGGGTGGGTTGATCGTGCGGCGAGATGTCGAGGCTGCTATTTCCGCGAAGGCCGAGAAGCCTGTGGTGGTTGCGGAAACGGCTGACTCGCGGACTGGTTTGGCCGAGCTTCGGCGTACTCCGGTGAGTGGGTTCCGGAAGGCTGTTTCGGCGACTCTCAGTCGTAGCCGGCGGGAGATTCCGGAGGCGACTACCTGGGTTGACGTGGATGCGACGGAGTTGCTCGCGCTCAGGGAGTCGTTGCGGACGGCAACGGATGCTGGGCCTGGGTTGCTGGCGTTGATGGCTCGGTTTGTTGTCGCGGGGTTGAAGAAGTACCCGGAGTTGAACGGGTTCGTTGATACTGAGCGGGAAGAGCTCGTGCAGTTTGACGGGGTCAACTTGGGGCTGGCTGCGCAGACCGAGCGTGGGCTGGTGGTGCCGGCTGTGGTTGATGCGCATTTGTTGACGGCTCGTGGGCTGGATGCGGAGATCCGCCGGTTGACCGCCTCGGCGCGGGACGGGAAGTTGACGCAGCGGGAGCTGACCGCGGGGTCGTTCACGTTGAACAACTACGGCAGCTTCGGGGTCGACGGTAGTGCGGCGATCATCAACCACCCGCAGGTGGCGATTCTGGGGGTCGGCCGGATCATCGACCGGCCGTGGGTGGTCGACGGGCAGCTCGCAGTACGGAAGCTGACCCAGCTCTCGCTCGTTTTCGACCACCGGGTCTGCGACGGCGGTACCGCGGCCGGCTTCCTCCGCTTCGTTGCCGACGCGTTCGAGTCGCCGGCCTCGATCCTCGCCGACCTCTAGATCAGTTGCCGGGGTCGCAGCCCGATCAGAATGGCGCGAAGGCCGGTCTGGAAGCGTGCTTCCGGGCCGGCTGAATCGTCGCGGTTGAGGTACGCGGCCAGCGTGCCGGCGCCGATTCCGAGCTGGTCGCCGGCGGCTGAGGCCCAGTCGGCTTCTGTGAGACGGCTCCTGCGGACGGTCGCGCTCCAGGCCGCGTCGGTGACGGCGGCTCCGACGACGTAGTGGAAGACAGCAGAAACGGCCGCGTCCAGATAGACGCCCTTGAAGCCTGCCGAGCGCAGGATCGACAGCAATCGATCGGCGTACGCCTGGTAGTTCGGCCCGAGACCCGCATGGCTCGCCATCAGCTGCGACGCCCACGGATGTTCGGCCAGTACGTCGTACGCCGCCCCCGCAAGCACCGTCAACCGGTCGCGCCAGTCGCCCTCGTCGGCCGGTACCAGGGCATCGGCGAGCACGGTGTCGACCGTCAGCTCGAGCAGATCGTCCTTGTTCGCCACTCGCCAATAGAGCGCCGACGTCGCCGCAGTACCGAGTGAGGCGGCGAGCCGGCGCATCGACAGCTTCTCCAGCCCGTCCCGGTCGAGCATCTCGATCGTCGCCCGGACGATGTCGTCGCGGCTCAGCGGCGCCCGCGTCTCGTCCGGCTCGGGCCGCAGCCAGACCGAGCCGAGCACAGTCTTCTCATCCGCCTCGCGTGCCATCCCCCGATCCTAACTGAAACGTCGTCCCAGGATACAAACCGCCGTTTTAGCACGAGGCAAAAGCGAATGGCCGGTCCCCGTGGGGCCGGCCATTCGCGAGGGTGGAGCTAGTTGTTGATCTGGGTGGTCAGGGCCGAGGCGTACGACGCGACCTCGGCGTAGACGCCGGGGTTGCCTGCGTCGGCGCAGCCGAGACCCCAGGAGACGACGCCGAAGAGCCGGCCGTTCAGGACCAGCGGGCCGCCGGAGTCACCCTGGCAGGAGTCCTTGCCGCCGGCCTTGTACCCGGCGCAGATCTCGCCGTTCGACACGTAGCCCTCGCCGGCGTAGACGTCGTTGCAGTACGCGTCGCCGAGCACCGGGACGAGCACCTTCTGCAGGCGGTTCGCCGGGCCGGTGCCCTCGGTCTCGCCGTACCCGTAGGTGACGGACTGGGCGCCGACGGCATCGGCCGCGCGGCTGGTCTCCAGCGGGAGGGTGGCGACGCCGGTGAACGGGGTGGTGAGGGTCAGGACGGCGACGTCGTGGCCGTTGACCTGGCCGTACTGCGGGTCCTTCCAGATCTTGGAGATCTTCGAGGTGCGGCCGCCGGTGCCCGTGTTGAGGTTGTCGCGGCCCTGGATCGCGGTGTAGGTGCTCCGCGGCTGGGTGACGCAGTGCGCCGCGGTGACGATCTTGTTCGCCTTGACCAGGGTGGCGCCGCAGTACTGGCCGACCGGGGACGACGAGTTGCTGTTGTTCAGCGCGATCATCCACGGGACGTTGGCGGTGGTCTCGGTGCTGCCGCCGACGATGTTGGTCACCGGTGGCGTCCGGGCCTCGGCGGTACCGATCGCGCCGGCCGACGCGAGGGCGACGACGGCTACGGCGAGCACTGCACGGAACTTGAGCTTTCCGGTCATGCCTCACACTCCAGAGTTGTCTCGGGCCGCTGAATGGGCGGATGCGGCCGGATACAGAGAACAATCAAGCGTTCACTGTGGGTAGCGCAAGGAATTCCCTGGGCACATCGGTGACGGCGCAGTCCAGTGCCACGACTTAAGTCACTGCACGAGCAACCGAGGACCGATGAATCCCGCGTGATGACGCTGAAAACTCAACCCATGAAGGAAAACCTGCATCTCACCAGAGCACAGTTCTTAGTCCGAGCGGCCGCACTTGGCTTGCTGGTCACCGCAACCGCGCCCGCCGCCGCTAGCGCGGCGCCGGGCGCGGGAGGTGGCGCGGAGGCCGCGCCAAGCGGTGGTGGAGGAGGCCTGGGCGGTGGCGCTCCGGGCTCTGCCGCCGGCCGGGGATCTGCTCGGTCCGCGGCCGGTGGGCGGGGGCTGGCGTTCAAGGGGGTTGCGTACGACGTCGGGACCGGGTTTCTGGGGGACGACAGTCGGGTGCGGTGGAGCCGGGGGCTGATGCGGGGGGAGGTGCGGGCGATCAAGGAGCGGTTGAATGCCAATTGGGTGAGCGTCTATGGGAGCGATGTTCAACGGTTGGGGGAGACCGCGGAGGAGGCGCTCAGGGCTGGGTTGAAGGTTTCCGTACAGCCTCGGGCGTTTGATCAGCCTCAGGAAGAGGCGTTGGAGCAGTTGCGGGAGACGGCTCGGGTGGTGGAGCGGCTGCGGGGGAAGTACCGGCAGGAGGTGATCTTGGTGGTCGGGTGTGAGTTCATGTTGTTCACGCCGGGGATCGTGCCGGGGGCGGACTTCTTCGAGCGGGTCGAGTACCTGACAAAGGGGGAGTTCGACATGGCCGAGCTGCAGCGGAAGCTCGGGGTGTACGTGGCCAAGGCGGTGAAGGTTGCCAGGAGCAACTTCAAGGGGCGGATCACGTACGGCGCCGCGTCGGATCTGGAGGAGATCGACTGGAGCCTGTTCGACATCGTCGGGCTGGACTACTACTCCTATCACGCGGACCGCACCGGGCACACGAAGGAGCTCGCGCCGTTCAAACGCTGGCAGAAGCCGATCATGATCCTCGAGTTCGGCTGCTGCACCTTCACCGGCGCCCCGCAGCTGGGCGGGATGGGCTGGGACATCGTCGACTTCACCGTCGACCCGGTCCAGATCAAGCCCGGCTACTACCGCGACGAGCAGGAGCAGGCCGACCATCTGCGGCACATGCTCGAGGTGTTCACCGAGGAGGGCTTCCTCGGCGCCGCGATGTACACGTTCATCTCACCCGACGCGCCACACCGGAAAGAACGCAAGTACGACGAGGACATCGCCGCGTTCAGTCTCTGCAAGGTGATCCGGCAGACCTCCTCGGACCCAGCGTCGAAGTACCGCTGGGAACCGAAGAAGTCCTTCCATGCCGTCAGTGACTTCTACGCGACCTGCTGACCAGCCTCAGACGACGTTGAAAGTGTCCGGGTCCGGCCCGGTCCGCTCGCCGCGGTCGAGCCCGGCCAGCGAGTCCAGGTCCGCATCCGTCAGGGCGAAGTCGAAGACCGCGAAGTTCTCCCGGACCCGCGCCGGGGTGACCGACTTCGGGATCACGATGTTGCCGAGCTGCAGGTGCCAGCGCAGTACGACCTGGGCGGCGGTCCGGTCGTACTTCGCGGCCAGCGCCGTCACGATCGGCTCGGTCAGCAGCGAGCCGCCCTTGGCCAGCGGGCTCCACGCCTCGGTAGCGATCCCGTGCTCGTTGTCATAGGCCCGTACTTCGGCCTGCTGCAGGTAGGGGTGCAACTCGACCTGGTTGACGGCCGGCACAACCGACGAGCTCGACGCGAGCTGCTCGAGGTGCGCCGGCTGGAAGTTGGAGACACCGATCGCGCGGACGACTCCATCGGCGGCCAGCTTCTCCAGCGCGCGCCAGCTGTCGGCGTACTTGCCGAGCTCGGGGGCCGGCCAGTGGATCAGGTACAGGTCCAGGTAGTCGAGCCCGAGGAGCTTGCGGCTGCGCTCGAAGGCGCTGAGCGTCTGCTCGTAGCCCTGGTCGGCGTTCCACAGCTTGGTGGTGATGAAGAGCTCCTCGCGGGCGATGCCGGAGACGGCGAGCGCCTTCCCGACGGCCGCCTCGTTCCGGTAGGCCGTCGCGGTGTCGATGCTGCGGTAGCCGGCCTCCAGCGCGGTGGTGACGGCGGCCGTGGTCTCGTCGTCCGGCACCTGGAAGACGCCGAATCCGAGCTGCGGCATCTCGACGCCGTTGTTGAGCTTCACGGTGGGGATCATCAGATATCTACCTTCAGAAGTGGTGTTCAGACAGTGGTGAGAGCAGGTTCCGCAGTGGTTGCGGTACGCCGCCGCCGGTCCAGCAGGCCGGAGGTGAGGGCGACCGTGAGGCCGGCGGCAGCCAGCGCGGCGCCTACCCAGTTGGGTGCCGTGTAGCCGAGGCCGTGCTCGATGGTGAGGCCGCCGAGGTAGGCGCCGACAGCGTTTCCGAGGTTGAAGGCCGCGATGTTCGCGGCAGAGGCGAGCGCCGGTGCGCCGGCCGCCTTGTCCATCACCCGCTTCTGCAACGGCGCCACGGTCGCGAAGCCGGCCGCGCCGAACAGCGCGATCGTCACCGCTGCCGGTACCCGTCCATGAGCCGTGAAAACAAAGGCCACCAGTACTACGGCCAGCACCGCAAGGATCGCGTACAGGCTCGGCATCAACGACCGGTCGGCCAGCTTGCCGCCGAGCAGGTTGCCGACCACGAGCCCGCCGCCGAACAGGACGAGCAGCCAGGTGACCGCGCCGGACGAGAAGCCGGCCACCTCGGTCATCATCGGCGCGATGTAGGTGAAGGACGCGAACACCCCGGCGAACCCGAGCGCCGTCATCGCCAGCGCGAGCCACACCTGCAGACTGCGGAACACGGCCAGCTCGCTCCGCAGTCCCGGCCCCTCGCTGACGCCTTGCCGAGGTACCAGGAAGACGATGCCGAGCAGCCCGATCACGCCGAGCACGGTGACGGCCCAGAACGTCGACCGCCAGCCGAACGCCTGCCCGAGCGCAGTCCCACCCGGTACGCCGAACACGTTGGCGACCGTCAATCCGGTGAACATCAACGCGATCGCGCTCGCCTGCTTGGCCTTCGGCACCAGCGACGCGGCGACCACCGAACCGACGCCGAAGAACGCTCCGTGCGACAGCGCCGCGACGATCCGCCCGGTCATCAGCACGCCGTACGTCGGCGCGAGCGCGGAGATCAGGTTACCGGCGATGAAGACGCCCATCAGCGCGACCAGCACGGTCTTGCGGGAGATCTTGGATCCGATCGCGGTCAGCAGCGGGGCGCCGACGACGACGCCGAGGGCATAGCCGGAGATCAGCAGGCCGGCCGACGGGATGCTGACGCCGAAGTCGGTGGCGACCTCCGGCAGCAGACCCATGATGACGAACTCGGTGGTGCCGATCCCGAAGGCACCGATGGCCAGCGCCAGTAACGCGGCAGGCATGGCTCTCTTCTCCTCGAATGTAGTCTTATGACTGTTACCGGCGTCCGCGATAGTTGCAGACGCGGGCTATTGCATGAGCCCTATACTGCATCATGCAACGGTCTGGTTCAAGTGGAGGAGGAGTTGTGGGGTATTCAGACGACGCGGCCGAGGCGCGCGCCCAGGGCTGGCGGACGCTGGCGGCCCTCCATGCCCGGATCGAGGACGAGCTGGAGCGCGCGCTGCAGAAGCAGCACGGGCTGTCCGTCAGCGAGTACTCCGTACTCGACGCCCTCGCCCGGCAGGACGAGCACCACCTGCGGATGAACCAGCTGTCGAACGCGGTCGTGCTCAGCCAGTCGGCGACCACTCGCCTGGTGAACCGCCTCGAGGACCGCCACCTGCTCGAGCGCTACCTCTGCCCGACCGACCGCCGAGGCATCTACACCGAGGTCACCGAGGCCGGCCGCGCCCTCCTGGCCGAGGCCGAGCCGACGCACGACGAAGTGCTGACCGCCGCCCTGCAGAAGGCCGCCGAGTTCCCGGAGCTAGCCCCGCTGGTCGACGCCCTCGCCCAACTCGCCCTGCCGGCCGCGAAGGTCTAGCACCGCCTCGAGGTACTCCGCCTCGGCATCCCGGTTGCGTGCCAGGCAGTCGATCCGCGCCGTCATCCGGTCGCGCTCGCGCTCCAGCGTCGCGATCATCTCCGGCGTCGCGTCCTCGACCAGGATCGCGCTAGGCCCGTCGAGACAAGGCAGGATCTGCTTGATGATCCGCGTCGGCAACCCGGCATCGAGTAGCCCCCGCACCTGCTGCACGCGATCGACGGTGCCGTCGGTGTAGTTGCGGTAGCCGTTGCCGGTCCGTTGAGACGAGATGAGCCCCTGCTCCTCGTAGTACCGGAGCAGACGCCGCGGAGTACCGGTGCGCTCCGAAAGCTCCCCGATCCGCATCGTCCGAGGATAACTCCGGTGCTGCTGTGGGTTGGCTGAAGAAGTCGGCTCGATCCTGGTCAGGCGGCGGTCGGGCTGGCCAGGATCGGGGGTATGGGTGAGATTTCGGAGCGGGCTGCTGTGCGGCGGTTGCATGATCGGTTCGGGTTCGGTCCTCGGCCGGGGGCGCTGGGTGTCGGGTTCGAGACGACGGTGGCGCGGTTGTTCGGTACCGCGGCCGAGGGTGGGGTGGCACCGCCTGCTTTGCCGGCGCTCGGGGTGGCGGCCAAGGGGGACAAAGAGGCCAAGAAGGCCGCCAACAAGTCTCGGGCCCGGCAGGAACTCGAGGTTTCGAGTTGGTGGCTGGAGCGGATGGTTGCCGGGGAGCGGGCTACTGAGCGGATGGCCTGGTTCTGGCATGGGCACTTTGCGACCAGTAATCAGAAGGTTCGGAGTGCGCAGTTGATGTTGGCGCAGAACCAGGTGTTCCGGGCGCAGGGGCGCGGGAGCTTTACCGCGCTGGCGCGGGCGATGATCGTGGATGCGGCGCTGATCAAGTGGCTTGATGGGAATGACAATCGCAAAGGGTCGCCCAACGAGAATCTGGCGCGGGAGTTCTTGGAGCTCTTCACGCTGGGGATCGGGCACTACGCCGAGGTCGACGTGTTCGAGGGCGCGCGGGCGCTGACGGGATGGACGGTACGCCGTACTTCGGTGAAGCCGGTCTTCCGGGCCAAGCGGCATGACGGGGATCCGAAGACGATCTTCGGCAAGACGGGTGACTTCGATGCGGCGGGCTTTGCCGACTTGGCGCTGGCGAAGCCGGAGTCGGCCGCGTTTGTGGTGGGGCGGATCTGGTTCCGGCTCGTTTCGGCGACGCCGCCTCCGGCCGCGACGGTCGAGCGGTTGGTTGCGGCGTACGGGAGTGGGCGCGATATCCAGGCGGTGCTGACGGCGATCGCGGCGGATCCGGCCTTCAGGGACAGTGCTTCGGCGATGGTGAAGCAGCCGGTGGAGTGGGCCGTGGGGCTGATGCGTGCGCTTGGGATCCGGCCGTCGGCGCTTGATGACAAGACGAGGTTGAAGGTGCTTGCTGGGTTGAAGGGGATGGGGCAGGTTCCGTTCCGGCCGCCGAGTGTCGGCGGGTGGCCGTCCGGGGCGAGTTGGCTGACGACGTCGGCCGGGGTGGCGCGGTTGCAGCTTGCTCAACTGCTGGCGAAGCAAGCGGATCTCGGGCAGTTGGAGAAGTCGAGCGCGCGTGTGGACGGCGTACGGGTTCTGCTTGGTGTCGATGCATGGACGGATCGGACGCGGAATGCCCTTGCAGGGTTGACGGATCCCGCGCAGTTGATCGCCGTGGCGGCCTGCGCGCCCGAATACGTAGTGAGCGGTTAGTCCACCTCGAACTCGGAGCACTAGGAGAATCATGGACAACCTGACCCGACGCCGGTTCCTGACGATGAGCGGAGTCACCGCGGCCGGAGCGCTCGCCGTGGGGGCGACCCAGGTGAGCTGGTCCGATCTGATGAGCGCGGCGGTGCAGAATCCCTTGCACAGTGAGGATTCCGTCCTCGTCGTCGTCACTCTCTACGGCGGCAACGACGGGCTCAACACCGTCGTGCCGGCCGACGATCCGGAGTACCAGAAGGCCCGGCCGGACCTCGCGTACGAGCCGGACGAAGTGCTCGACCTGGGCGATGGGCTCGGGCTCAACCCAGGGCTCAAGGGCCTGAAGGGGCTGTGGGACGACAAGGCGCTCGCGATCGTGCGCGGGGTCGGTTATCCACAGCCGGACCGGAGTCATTTCCGGTCGATGGCGATCTGGCAGACCGCGTCGCCGAAGACGCCGGTACCGACCGGCTGGCTGGGGCGCTGGCTCGACGTGGCCGGCGCCGATCCGCTGCACGCGGTGTCGGTGGAGCCGACGCTGCCGCCGTTGCTGGCAGGGGCGACGACGGCGGCAGCGTCACTACCCGTCCGGGGCCTGAAACTACCCACCGGCAAGCTCGGTACTGCGTACGCTGCGCTGGCCAAGGCAAGCCCCAACGACGATCACTGGCAAGCCGCCGCGGCAAAGTCGCTGGCCGACCTCCAGAACGCGGTACGCGTACTCGGTGGTGCCGTCCACGACCAGGCCGACCCCGACGACGACGAGGACGAAGCTCGCACCAAGGGAGCCTCGGCCGGTGGCGGCTCCCAACTGGGCGCCCAACTCGACCTCGTCGCCGGACTCGTCGAGGCAGGCGTACCGACCCGGGCGTACTCGGTCTCGCTCGGCGGATTCGACACGCACGCGGACGAACGCGGCACCCAGGAACGGTTGCTCGGCGAACTCGATGGAGCGCTGACGCCGTTCGTGCAACGGATGCGGAAGACCGATCGCGGCAAGCAGGTCGTCGTGCTCGTCTACTCCGAATTCGGCCGGCGGGTGCATGCGAACGGCAGTGACGGCACCGATCACGGGACGGCCGGGCCGCTGTTCATGCTGGGCGACAAGGTCAACGGTGGGTTCTACGGGGCGCAGCCGAGCCTGACGGACTTGTCGAACGGCGACCTGGTGGCGACGACGGACTTCCGCGACGTCTACGGGACGGTGCTGCGGGACGTACTGGGTGCTGATGGCGAGAAGATACTGGACGGGCACAGCGCGAACGTCGATGGCCTGCTCAAGGTGTGAGGGTCAGCAGGAACGCCGCGCCGGGTTTGCCGTCCGGGCGATCGATGGCGATCAGGTCGCCGCCGTGGGCGCGGGCGAAACCTCGGGCGATCGGGAGGCCCAGGCCGGAGCCGCGACTGCGTTCGCCATGGACGAGCCGCTGGAAGATGCGCTCGCGATCCTCCGGCCGGACGCCAGGACCGTTGTCCTGGACGATCAGCCTCACGCCGCCCAGGTGGTTGCTGAGGGCAACTTGGCTGTCGCCGGTGGCGTTGCTGAGGACGACCTCGATGAGGCCGTGGTCGCCGGTGGCGTTGCGGGCGTTGTCGAGCAGGTTGGCGAGGATCTGGGTGAGGCGATCGGGGTCCGCCTGGATTTCCAGCTCTGGTCCGGTGACCTGGATGGTGTGGCCGGGGGCCATCAGGCGGACCCGGTCGGCTTGGGTCTGGGCGAGGTGTTTGAGCAGGACGGGTTGGCGGCGTAGTACCAGGCCGGCGTCGATCCGGGCGAGCTCCAGCAGATCGGCGACGAGGGTGCTGGCGCGGCGGGATTCGCGGACCAGGAGGAGTTCGAGTTCCTCGCGGCGTTCGGTCGGGGCGTCGGGGCCGAGTTGGAGCAGGGTCTCGGCGGCGGTTTGCAGGCCGGTGACCGGCGTACGGAGCTCGTGGGCGGCGTCGGCGACGAACTGGCGCATGTACTGCTCCTTGCCTTCGAGCGAGTCGAGCATCTCGTCGAAGGCGGCTGCGGTCCGGCCGAGTTCGGTGTCGCGGCGGGTTGGTTGCAGTCGGCCACCACGGCGGCCGGCGGCGATCGAGCGCGCGAGGGAGGTCATCGCGTCGAGGGGTGCGAGGGCGACGCGCATGCCGAGGATCAGGGCGACGGCGGTGATGAGGAGGGCGGCGGCGCCGGCGATGAAGAGGACGCGTCGCAGGGTTCGGCTTGCGCCTTCGAGCAGTGAGGTGTCGGCGGAGAGGATGAGGGTGGCGCCGCGAGTGCGCTGGCCGGCGGTCAGGGTGGTCTTGACCTGACGGGTGCCCTTGTCGACGTCGAGCGGCGGGGCGCCGATCACTTGGCCGTTGCGGAGGGTGAGGGTGACCCGGATACCGTCGGCGTCGATCCGGCGTACGAGGTTGTTGGGGGCAACGTTCTGCCTGGCGAGTTGCTGGGCGAGCTGGGCACGGCCGTTGAGCAGGGTGTTGAGGTTGCGCTCGGCCTGGGCGTCGAAGATCGCCTTCACGGCGAGGCCGGTGATGGGGAGGACGATCAGCAGGACCAGTAGTGCGGTGATCGTCACGCGCCTGCGGAGTGACATCACGAAGGGGCTCGCAGGATGTAGCCGGCGCCGCGGATGGTGTGGAGCAGGGGAGGCGTGCCGAGTTTGCGGCGCAGGGCGCTGACGTGGACCTCGACGAGGTTGGCGGCGTAGTCGTCGTACCCCCAGACGGCGGCGAGGATCTGCGCCTTGCCGACCACCTTGTCCCGGCGCCCGGCGAGGAAGCTCAGCAGCTTCAGCTCGGTCGCCGTGAGGTCGAGCTGCTTGCCATTGCGGGTCACCGAGCTGGCCTCGACGTCGATGGCCAGGTCGCCGATCTCCAGTACTGTCCGCAGCCGGCCCATCCGGCGTAACACCGCCTCGACGCGGGCGATCAGCTCGGCGAGTACGAACGGTTTGACCACGTAGTCGTCGGCGCCGGTCCGCAGGCCGTGCAACCTGTCCTCGACGGCGTCCCGCGCGGTGAGCAGGACGATCCCGGCATTCGAGACCTCGCGAACGACCTCAAGCAGGGCGAACCCGTCCCGGCCGGGCAGCATCACGTCGAGCAGGACGAGATCGGGGCGGAAGGCGGCGAGGTCGCGTTCGAGCGTCTCGCCGTCGGCGCGGGTCAGTACCTCGCAGCCGGCCTCCTCCAGGGCGATCCCGACGGCGGTCCGGATCGCCTCCGCGTCCTCGACCACGAGGACTCTCGCCACCATCCGCCCATCGTGCCATCGCCGGGCGCTTCGCCCGTACTACGCACGCGCGGCCTTCAGCGCACCTTCAGGTTCGGCAACTTGGTGGGAGACTGGGATCGTGGCGAAGCGGGACAAGCACAAGGTCTACTTCTGGCTGATGGGAACCTGCATCGGCCTGATCGTGCTCGCCTGGTTCGTCGTCCGGCTGTTCTCGATCCCGGCCGCCATCGGCATGAGCGCCGTCGCCGCCGTCATCCCACCGATCGCCGCCATCGTCGGCAACCGCCCCCAGCAGTAGCTAGGCCCAGGTCTCCTTCAGTACGTCGATGAACGCGGCCGCGAGTGGATCCGGGCTGCCGCGCGTGTAGGCGGTGAGCGTCCGGCGGGTGGGCGGCTCGGTCCGTAGTACCTGACCGTCGAACCCGGGCGGCAGGATGTTGGACGGCACCAACGCCGGCCCCAACCCAGCAGCCGCCAGCGCCGGAGCGGCCGCGGTCTGCTCGGTGTGGACAGCCGCCTTGGGCTCGAAACCGGCCTTCGCGCAGACCTGATTCAGTACGTCGGCCAGCCCGTGACCCGGCGTGTAGTGGACCCAACTGCGATCGGCCAGGTCCTTCAACCGGATCGACTTGCGGCCGGCGACCGGATCGTCCTTGGCGACGACCACGACCAGCTCCTCCTTGCCGAGGACGTGGGTGCTGCCCGCCCAGTCCTTCGGCGTCGGGCCGACCGCGAGATCAGCCTGGCCGGCACTCATCGCCTCGATCAGCTCGTCGGTATGCCGGTGCTCGAAGAGCCGGATGCCGACGTCGGGGTGGGACCGCCGCCAGGCCTTGAGCGCGATCGGGAGGATGCCGAGGCTGATCGAGTAGAGGGTCGCGATCTGCAGCTCGCCGACCTCCGCACCGGCCGCCTGGCGTGCGGCGCAGGTGGCCCGCTCCGCGTCGGCGAGGGCGGCTCTGGCGTGCGGAAGCATCGCGCGGCCGGTCGGGGTCAGCCGGATCGCCCGCGGGAGGCGCTCGAGGAGCGGGCTGCCGGTGGAGCGCTCGAGCGCGCGGATCTGGTGGGAGAGCGCGGGCTGGGTGACGTGCAGCAGGTCGGCGGCCTTGGTGAAGGAGCCCAGGTCGACGACGGCCACCAGATATTCGAGCTGCCGGAGCGTCGCCATGAACAGAGCTTATGGGATCGGTGATAACTATGCGTTGGACTTATCCACAGGGTTAGCCACAGGCTGGGGATATGGAGCAGACGAAGGTCGCGCTGGTGGTCGGTGCGCGCGGAGTGATCGGTACGAACCTGGTCGAGCACCTGGAGTCGCTGCCGGACTGGCGGGTGATCGGGCTGTCCCGGCGAGGTGGCGTCTCGTCCGACCGGGTGAGGCAGGTCGCGGTCGACCTGCTGGACCCCGATGACACCGGCTCGAAGCTGTCCGGGCTGACTGAGGTGACGCATGTCTTCTACGTCGCCTACCAGGACCGCCCGACCTGGGCCGAGCTCGTTCCGCCGAACCTCGCGATGCTGGTGAACGTCGTCGACGCGATCGAGCCGGTCGCCCGTGGATTGCGTCACGTGAGTCTGATGCAGGGGTACAAGGTGTACGGCGCTCATCTCGGGCCGTTCAAGACTCCCGCGCGTGAGGACGACCCGCCGCATCTGCCGCCGGAGTTCAACGTCGACCAGCAGCAGTTCCTGGAGTCGCGGGCAGCCGGGGCCGGCTGGGAGTGGTCGGCGCTGCGGCCGTCCGTGGTCGGCGGGGCGGCGCTGGGCAATCCGATGAACCTGGCGGTCGCGATCGCTGTCTATGCGTCGATCTCGAAGGCGTCGGGGGTGCCGTTGCGCTTCCCCGGCAAGCCTGGTGCGTACAACAGTCTGCTGGAGATGACCGACGCGGGGTTGTTGGCCAAGGCAACCGTCTGGGCGGCGACCTCGCCCGCGGCGGCGAATCAGGCGTTCAACATCACGAACGGCGATCTGTTCCGGTGGAACGAGCTGTGGCCGAAGCTGGCCGGCTGGTTCGATCTGGAGGTGGCGCCGCCGTTGCACATGTCGCTGTCGACGGTGATGGCGGACAAGGAGCCGCTCTGGAAGGAGCTCCAGGCTGGGCACGGGCTGGCGGGGACGCCGTACGCCGATGTCTCGTCGTGGCCGTTCGCGGACTTCGTGTTCGGGTGGGACTACGACTTCTTCGCTGATGGCTCGAAGGCACGGCGGGCCGGATTCCACGAGTACGTCGACACCGAGGCGATGTTCTTCGGCATCTTCGAAACCCTCCGCAACACCCGCATCATCCCGTGACCCAATCCCGCCCCGCCCCCGCCTAACCCGCCCCCGCCTAACCCACCCCCGCCTCTGCCTCACCCCGCTCCCGCCCTGGCCGCCGCGCCCCGCCTCGTGCCATTTCGGGGGTTAACCCCTCAGTTGGTGGGTTGCCCCCCGGGGAGCAGGGGTGGCAACCCTCCAACTGAGGGGGTGACCCCCG
>NZ_BAABAA010000021.1:0-72648 GCF_039537185.1 Kribbella ginsengisoli
TCGCGGTGCGCGGTGGCGGTCGAGCCGCCGAGGTCGTCGTCCCAGTTGGCCGACCACTCGATCTTCAGGTTCTTGCCACTGATCAGCGACTTGGGCCGGGCGACCGGGGTGTGCTCCTGGGCCAGGGCGCGGAGGTGCTGCTGGCGCCGGTCAACGGGATGTAGCGCCGGCTCGCGTCCTGCCGACGTGCCTTCGTCGACGGTAGGTTCAGGTGCACGGTTGGTGATGCTGGCGCGAACCGCGGCCCCGACGGCCACACTGATCGACCACACCGCCCCGTCGACGGACTTGCTCGGAGCTCAAATGGTGTGGCGCGGCACTGACCACTGCGACAACTCGCGTCGCGGCCCGGCACTGCGTCCAGGGTCAGCGCCCGGCCTCGTTCGATGTCGTGCTCAGTGCCGACAAACTCGTGCGATACCGCGCCCATCGTCGGGGAACGGACTCACATCAGGTCGATCAGAATGCTGACCGATGCCACTCTGGACTTTGCTGGGCTCCGGTCGCCGTGGGTGCTGTCGAGCGAGTCATTGCTGAGAACTCGGAGCTGCTAGAGCTATGGGCAGGGGCCGACGATCTGGCATGGGCGGCTGCAGTTCAGGATCTGCTCAGCCGCCTGCGATGGCAGTTCGCGAAGGCGCACCGCCGCGTCGGCAAGGCGGCGGTTGCGGCGTGCAGTTTGACCGCAAAGGCGGCGCCGTAGCGAGCAAGGTCAGGGTCGTGCATAACCAAGCGCCCAGCCAGCGGCATCCGGCTCGGTGCGATGCATCCGCTGTGCGGCCTTGATCCGATCGCGGAACTCGGCTTCGAAGTAGATCTGGCAGTGCCCCGGGGCGCCGTCTAGCCTGATCGTCGGTCCACCTGCCATCAGGTCACACTCCTTGACATCACGGTGTCTCCTGGCCTGCGGGCGTAGGTCGGACTGCGGGATCCAGGCGAGGTGGCCATCACGGTCGCGGACTGCCCAAGCCATTGCCCACCGTCGCGAATCCAGGCATCCAATTCGCCCGGTTCCCAAGCGACAAGGTGCTCCACGGGTTGCGCCGGGTCGACGGAGCGGATCTCATCGGCCG
Source organism: Kribbella ginsengisoli (assembly GCF_039537185.1). Taxonomy (NCBI): domain Bacteria; kingdom Bacillati; phylum Actinomycetota; class Actinomycetes; order Propionibacteriales; family Kribbellaceae; genus Kribbella; species Kribbella ginsengisoli. The sequence goes on from NZ_BAABAA010000021.1 coordinate 1,074, forward strand.
GCCGTGGCCCGTGGGCGTTGAACTGCAGGTCGAGATCGGTCTTCATCTGCTCGGCTGCGGCCTTGTCGAGGTACTGGCGCAGAGCACTTATTCCTGGCTGTTGTATTCCTCTTCTGGCGCGGCAGGTCTGCAGAGATGGCTGGTGATCGCGGGGGCGGGTGGTTGGGTGTTGGCGCGGGATAGCCAACCCGCCGGCCAGCCAGCCGTGGCCGGAAACGGGGCGGTTGGTCGCGATGGCGACCGTGCGGTTAACGCAGATCCTGCCGGCGCTGTCCCTATCTGGACAGGCCCCGCGACATTGCCGCTGACAAGCATCCTCAAGGGCTTGCCTGTCAGCGGTTCGTGACCAGCAGTGGTCTCGCGCCGCCGCCTGCTGGGGCTCGGCGATGCTGTTGAAGCCCGTTCGGGGTCAATGGCCGGTCCTTCGACCCGACGCTCTGCACCGAATCGAACCCATCGCGCGTGATCGGGAAAGCCTGCGGGACGTTACAGATTTGCAGGTTGTGACATAACCGCGGAGTAGCACTTGTGCGGCCCCGGCCGTCTCAGGGAACCTTCTCCGGCCCAGCCAGAGCTGGGCGAACCGCCTGGCATCCGGGGTTCGGTGACTCACCGTGAGCCACCCCGGGCAGACGAAGGAGATCCGCCGCCCATGTCCCGAGTCCGCCGTGTGCTCGTCCCTGTGTCAGTAACCGTCGCCTTGCTCGTGTCCGGTCTGCAGACGCAGGCCTTCGCCGACTCGGCCAAGTCGTCGGCGCCTCCGGCCGCCGCCGACCTCAAGGGCTGGCGCAGCCAGTCAGGCCAGCCGGATCCGGAGCTGAACAACGTGCTGCCGGCCGGAGTCGCCGGTAACGAGAAGATTCCGGCGCCGATCAAGCGGGACGGTCGGCGAGTGAAGGAGCTCGCTGCCCGACGTACGCCCACCAGCAAGGTGTTTCAGCTGGCGGACGGCCGGACCGAGGCGGAGCTGTCCAGTGAGCCGGTCAACTTCCAGGCCGCGGACGGCACGCTGGAGCCGATCGACACCACGGTGAAGGCCAGTCGGGTCGCAGGGTTCAGCCTGGCCAACGAGACCAACAGCTTTCGCAGTTTCTTCGGTACGAAGGCAGATGGGCTCGTCCGGTTCGATCTGGGTGGCCGTGGGCTGACGCTGGGCGCGCAGACCACGAAGGCGCTGAAGCCGACCGCCGCTGGGGACACGGTCACCTACCCGGACGTGTTCGGAGACGCGGATCTGGTCTACCAGGTCGGGCCGGACCAGCTGAAGGAGAGCATCGTCCTGGAGTCGGCTTCGGCCGATCCGACGTACCACTTCAGCCTGAAGCTTGCCGGGGTGAAGGCTGTGCCGCAGGCGGACGGCTCGATCTCGTTCCTGCCGCAGAGTGGGGTCGGCCGGCCGGTGTTCACGATGCCGCGGCCGTTCATGACCGATGCCCGCGACGACGCGACCTCGCCGTACGGGAAGGCCTTCAGCGACAGCGTCACGCAGACCGTCACCCAGCGCGGCGCCGACATCGACATCACCGTCCGCGCGGACGCCGCTTGGCTGGCTGCGCCGGAGCGGCAGTTCCCGGTCGTGATCGACCCGACGATCGCCATCGAGCCCGCGCCGGACCAGGCGCAGGACGCGATGGTCGACTCCGGCGCGCCGACCACCAACTACGGCGGCATCACCGGCCTGTACGCCGGAACGACCGCCTCGGCCAAGCGCCGCAGCCTGCTGAAGTTCGACATCTCCAGCATCCCGGCGGGCACCGCGGTCGACTCCGCCCAGCTGAAGCTCTACTTCGACCAGTCCTTCGAGACCAACGCGAACGCTGTCCAGCTGGAGGCCCGGCAGGTCGCGTCGGCCTGGACCGAGTCGACGGTGAACTGGAACTCGACCGCGAACACCACCTTGGGCAGCCTCGCCTACAACATGTCGTATGTCGACGACAGCTACACGTCGAAGACCTCGATGGTGGGCGCCTGGGTGCAGCAGGCGTTTCCTGCGGCCGACGGCGGCGGGTACAAGTACCAGAACGACGCTGCCACGGGGTCGTCCTTCAGCTGGTATCCCGACATCACCGAGACCGGGAACTACGAGGTCTCAGCGGGCTATATCGCAGGCAGCAACCGCGCGACCAATACGCCGTACTCGGTGGTCCATGGCGGCGGCACGACCGCGTACCTGCTCGACCAGACAGTGGGCACCGACAACGTCGTGAAGCCGCTGGCCACCTTGCCGTTCACCGCGGGTGGCAGCTATCGGGCCTCGGTGGGCGACGTCGCGAACAAGGTGACGACCGCGGACACGATGCGGTTCATCAAGCGGGCGTACGACACCAAGGACGCCGGCGAGACCAGCGTCTGGCACACCTTCAGCGTGCGCTCGATGCTGCAGAGCTGGCTGGGCGGCGCCCCGAACAACGGCATGATCGTCAAGGCGACCGACGAGACGCTCGGCCGGGGCGGACCCGTCTACCAGGCCAGCGAGTACGCCTACAACGGCTCGGACGTGCACCGGCACGCCAACCGGCCGAAGCTGATCGTCACCTACGGACGGCCGGGTGTCACTGTCAGTACGCCGACCACGATCGCCGCCACCGGCGCGACGCTGAACTGGAGCGCGTACGCCGATCCGAGCACCAGCACCGCCGACGACATCGTCGAGTACCAGGTGCACCGCAGCATCTTCCAGAACTTCACGCCGACCCCGGACACCCTGGTCTCGCCGGTGGCGACCGGAACGACGACGTTCACCGACACCAGTGCGGAGCCCACACCGGCCGACGACACCTCGGACGAGGGCGACGGCTACTACTACATGGTCGCGGTCAAGACGAAGGACGGCGGCCTGACCCCGTCGGCGACCCAGCTCGCCCGGCTGCCGAAGGCCGGTCAGGTGGTGAAGTACTTCCAGAACTCGGCCGACTCCACGCTGTCGAGCGTCCAGTTCGCCACGAACCTCGACAAGGTCGAGGGCAATGCCTGGCTCGAGGTCGGCAACAACTCCACCTACGGCAAGACCCGAGCGGTGGTGAACTTCGGCAACGTCGCTTCGTCCATCCCGGCCGGGTCGACGATCCTCGACGCCAAGCTGGGGTTGTGGAAGGCGCACTACGAGGGCACCGGGGCCCAGCTGAACGGGCATGCGCTGACGCGGACCTTCACCGAGGCCTCGACGACGTGGCAGAAGGCGGACTCCGCCACCAGTTGGACCACGGCGGGCGGTGACTTCGGTGCATCGCTGGACTTCGTGCCGGCCGCAAACATGGGTCCGGATCCGACCTGGCACTGGTGGCAGGCCAAGACCGCCGTACAAGGTTGGGTGAACACGCCCGGCACCGAGCGCGGCTTCGTGGTGAAGCAGGCAACTGAGACCACGACCGGGCATGCGTTGTTCCTCAGCGCGGAGGCTGCTGAGCCGTTGCTGCGGCCGCTGCTGAAGGTCACCTACCTGACGAAGACCCCGGAGTCGGCGTACCACGCGCCGCAGACTCCGCAGCGGCAGACGCCGGGCGCGCAGTACCCGGTCGATGTGACGATCACCAACACGCAGGCCTTCGCGCTGAAGACCTCGGACTACGCGCTGTCGTATCACTGGACGCTGCCGGACGGCACCGAGGTCACCTCGTCGGCGAACCGCCTCGACACGGCGCTGCCGGCCGACCTCGCACCGGGTGCGGCGGTCAAGGTGAGCGCCCAGGTGAAGAGCCCGGTCGCCGGTGATCCGAGCAACCGCCGTGAGGACTTCGTCCTCCAATGGGACCTGCGGAACAAGACGACGGGCGCCTGGCTCTCCAAGACCACCGGGGGAGTCGGCACGCTCGACCAGAACGCGGCGGTCGAGGACCCGACCTCGGACCAGCTCGGGCTGGAGAAGTTCTACCAGTACGCCGGTAAGAACACCGGCGCCGGCTCGTCGGCGATGGTCAACCTCGCGACCGGAAACGTTGCCTTCGGCTACAACGCACTGACGAACCCGAGCCGGGGCGCGTCCACCTTCGTCCGGATGACCTACAACAGCCTGGACACCTCGGCCTCGTCGATGGGCTACGGCTGGTCGTTGTCGACCTCGACGCTGAACCGCCTCGGCTCCGCGCTGGACTTCCACCCGCGCGGCCAGAAGTGGCCGACCGACATCACACTGACCGACGGCGACGGAACCAGCCATACGTTCGCGCTGAACAAGCACGGCACCACGGACGAGACGAAGTGGGACTACGACCACCCGAAGGGCGTACATCTCTACCTGCAGAAGCTCGCCGATCCGCCGGACAAGAAGACCTCGGTGAACCGTGCCTGGGTGCTGACCCGGCCGGACCGGACCCAGTTCTTCTTCGACGACCAGGGGTTCCAGTCGGTCCTGCGGGACAAGAACGGCAACGAGATGCTCTTCACCTACGAGGAGCGCAAGAGCGCCAACAAGCCGGTCAAGTTCCTGGACTACATCACCGACGCGGCCGGCCGGCGGACGCTCACCCTGGACTACTTCGAGAAGGGCCAGGCGTACAGCTACATCAACGACGCCGGCGTCAAGACGGCCGGGACGAACCTGACCAACCCGAAGATCATCGACCAGGTCGAGTCCGTCACCGACATCTCGGGCCGGAAGGTGACGTTCACCTACTCGGACAAGGGCCTGATGGCCGAGCTGGTGGACGGCGCGGGCGCCGCGGCGGCGAAGACGTTCAAGTTCGTCTACGACGCGACCAACACGAACAAGAACACCAAGCTGGTCCGGATCACCGACCCGCGGGGCAAGTCGACGAACCTGTCGTACTTCGCGGCGACCACCGATCCCAAGGACAAGTGGAAGCTCGAGAAGCTGACCGACCGGCTGGGCAAGACGACCACGTTCGGCTACGTCCCGGGGACGGGATCGGTGGAGACCACTGTCACCGACGCGACGCCGCGGACCACGAAGTACGTGACGGACGGCTTCGGCCGGCCGGTCCAGACGACCAACGCCAAGAACGAGACGACCAAACTGAGCTGGGACGACGACCACAACGTCACCCAGCTGGAAGAGCCCAACGGGGCACGCAGTACCTGGACGTACGACCCGAAGACCGGCTTCCCGTTGACGGTCAAGGACGCCGAGGCCAACGCGAACGGCACGCCGGGCACGGTGCTCAGCTACAACGTCGGCGGCAACGGCTTCTACGGTGAGCTGATCCGGAAGGTCAGCCCGGAGGGACGCACCTGGACGTTCGGGTACGACCCGCTCGGCAACCTCACCTCGGTGACCGACCCGAAGGGCAACGCCACTGCGACGGCCGGCGACTACACCACGAAGTACACCTATGACCTGCTCGGTCAGCTCAAGACGTCGATCGATGCGAACAACAACACCACGACGTACTCGCTGTATCACGACACGGGCTACCCGACCCGGATCACCGACGCGCTGTCGAAGTCGAGCGATGTCAGCTATGACGTGCGCGGGAACGTACTGACCACCACGGATGCCAAGCTCAAGACGAGCACGTACACGTACGACCTGTTCGGGCGGCCGCTGACCAGCAAGGTCCCCAAGGATCAGGCGGCCAACCTCTACATCACCACCCCGGCGCCGGTGTACGACGCGAACGACAACGTCACTCAGGCGACGGCGCCGAACGGGGCGGTCAGCACCAACGCGTACGACGACGCCGACCAGCTGGTCTCGTCGAAGGCGCCCAAGGACTTGGCGACCGATCCCGACCGGGAGACGAAGTACGAGTACGACGTGGTCGGCAACCTGCTCCGGCAGACCGAGCCCAAGGGTGCGCTCACCCCGGACCCGGCCGACTTCGTCACGTCGTACGAGTACGACCCGGTGTACCAGCTGCTGTCGGTCACGAACGCGCAGAACGACAAGATCAGCTACGAGTACGACAACGTGGGCAACGTCGTGACGGTCGTCGACCCGCGCAAGTCCAAGTCGACCGACCCGGCGGACTACACCTCGAAGTCGACGTACGACAAGGCGCACCGCCCGAAGACGGCAACCGATGCGGCGGGCAAGACGACCTCGCAAGAGTACGACCGGGACGGCAACGTCATCAGCACGACCGATGCCGACGGCAACAAGACGCTGGTCACGCTGGACGAGCGCGGCAAGACCGTGCAGGTGAAGGTCCCGCACAGCAAGGACGCCGGCGGGGTGGTGACCTACCGGACCACGCAGGTCGAGTACGACCAGGTCGGCAACCAGACCAAGGTGATCAGCCCGCGCGGCGTCGAGACCACCGACGACCCGGACGACTTCGCCCAGGTGACCGTGTACGACGCGCTGAACCGGCCGAAGGAGAAGGTGTCGCCCTACGACAAGGACGACGCGCGCTACAACACGCCGGACAAGACGGTGATGACGTACGACGAGGTCGGCAACGTCACCAAGGTGAGCGCGCCGGCGTCCGAGGGGCAGACGGTCCGCAACGACACGTCGTACGACTACTTCGACAACGGCTGGGTGAAGTCGTCGACGGATCCGTGGGACATCGTCGCGGCATACGGCTACAACGAGCTCGGTCAGCAGACGGCGCGGACGCTGACCAGCGCGGGTGGTTCGTCGTCCCGCACGATGGCGTGGAACTTCTTCCCCGACGGCAAGCTCAAGTCCCGGAGCGACGACGGCGTACCGGTTGGGCTGGATGTCTCGCTGGTGGACAACTCCGACACGGGTGACGTTGATGTCGCCGGTACGTGGGCGTTGTCGTCGAGCGGTACCGGGTTCCAAGGCACGAACTATCGGACGCACGCCGCGGCGACCGGAAGTACGGACAAGCACACGTGGAAGCTCAATGTGCCGGCCGATGGGAAGTACACCGTCTACGTGCGGTATCCGTCGGTGGCGGGCGCATCCACTGCAGCGCCGTACTCGGTCAGCACCGGCGGCGCGCCGGTGAGCAAGCCGGTCAATCAGACGACGGGGGCCGGCACCTGGGTGAGTCTCGGCCAGTTCACCTTCGCGGAGGCGACGACCGGATCTGTGTCGCTGACGCCGGCTGCGACCGGCACGGTGGTGGCGGACGCGGTGAAGGTAGTTCGCGACAACACCGGCGAGACCGACGCGGAGAAGAAGGACTTCACCTACAGCTACGACACGAACGGCAACCTGCTCCAGATCACCGACACCCAGCCGGGCGCGAAGGTCAGCGACTACCTGGTCAGCTACAACGGCCTGAACCAGGTGGCGAAGGTCGAAGAGAAGAAGGCGGCCGCGCTTCTCAAGACCACGACGTACACCTACAACGAGAACGGCGCCCCGGTCACCCGCGGCTACGACGACGCGGCGGACAAGGACGACCAGTTCTCGTCGTACAGCTACGACGTCCGCGACCTGGTCGAGCAGGTGAAGAACGGCAAGTCCGCTTCGGACCCGGCGCCGAAGATCTCTGGCTACACCTACACGTCCCGCGGCGAGGCCGACGTGGAGACAAAGGCCAACGGCAACACGGTCGACTCCGACTACTACCTCGACGGCCTGGTCGCCTCCCAACTCGAGAAGAAGTCGAACGGCACCCTGGTCTCGCAGCACGCGATGGAGTACTCGCCTAACGGCGACCGGATCAAGGACACCGCGAAGGTCCAGAACGCCGACGACCACGCGGCGTACCTGGACAACGTCTTCGCCTACACCTTCGACCCACTCGACCGGATCGCCAAGGTGGAGAAGAAGGACGCCGCCGGCGCAACAGTCCAGTCCACGGAGTCCTACACCCACGACCCAGCCGGCAATGTCGTCGCCCAGACGGTCAAGAACGTCTCGACCAACTACACCTACGACCGCAACCGCCTGCTGACCACGACGACGGCCGGCGCCACCGCGTCGTACACCTACGACCCCTTCGGTCGGCTCTCCCAGGTCTCGTCCGCCGGCGCCGTGATCGAACGCAACACCTACGACGGCTACGACCACATCGTCAAACACCGCCAACTCCAGGAAGACGGCAGCACCAAAACCACCAACACCACCTTCGACGCGCTGGACCGCACCAGCTCCAAGGTCGAAGGCACCAAAACCACCAACTACTCCTACCTGGGTCTGTCCGGCGAAGTCCTCTCCGAAGAGGTAGCCGGCCAGCTCACCGCGTCGTACCAGTACTCCCCGTGGGGCTCCCGCCTCTCCCAGGTCAAGTTCAAAGCCGACGGCTCCACCGAGGACTCGTACTACGGCTACAACCCGCACAGCGACGTAGAAACCCTCACCACCGACGCCGGCGACACCCGCTCCACCTACGGCTACACCGCCTACGGCAAGAACGACGACGACCGCTTCACCGGCGTAGACAAGCCCGAAGCCCAAAACCCCGGCAAAGACCCTTACAACGTCTACCGCTTCAATGCCAAACGCTGGGACCAGTCGTCGGAGTCCTACGACATGGGCTTCCGCAACTACTCCCCAGGCCTCAACCGCTTCCTCACCCGCGACGCCTACAACGGCGCCCTCGCCGACCTCAACTTGGGCACCGACCCTTGGACCAGCAACCGCTACGCCTTCGCCGGCGGCAACCCCATCTCCGGCGTAGAGGTAGACGGCCACTACGCCATCGACGAGTACGGCAAGCGTGTCTCACAGGAGACGCCGACCCTCGTGCAGCCCAATCCGCCAGACGCGCCCGGAACAAGCATCGATCTGGTACCGGGAGTGTTCGCGTCCCGGCTCGCAGCTCAAGAAGCGGAGGCTGCCGCGGCGCGAGCAGCCGCCGCGGCGCGGCTCGGTACAGGGGCCCGACTTCTCGGCATCTTCCGCGCGATTCTCAGTCTTGGCGGCGACTCGGTACAGAACGAGATGCTAGAGGTGGACCGAGACTCCCAGGAGCGGTCTTGCCGAGACTTGATGACGTCGAACGGAACCTCGATCTACTATTACCCCACTCAAGGATCCTATGGGCCAAATGGTGAGGGGCGAGCTACGGGAGCCGTTGCCTGCTTGAACGGGGCCCTGCCGAAATCCTTCCGTGACGAGACGGCCAGGTACACGCCGCCCGGCTATGATTCGGACACGATGCATCGAGGCCACCTGATTGCTAACCAGTTCGGTGGAGACAACCGAAAGCCAGAGAACATCATCCCGCAATATTCCGGGCGCAACATGAGTGACATGAGAAAGGTGGAGAATAATATCGCCCGTCGCCTCGTGGCCGGACAGACAATTTACTACGGTGTGTTTCCGGTCTACGACCCATATAGTCGCGACCCCGCAGTACCGAAGGGTGTCCAGATATATTGGCGGAGCAGTAACGGTGAGTCCGGCGACCCGTATGTTCCCAACTATCCGTGATCTAACCATGTCGGTAGGGAAGGTATACCGTGACAGGTCATGATTTTCCGTTTCGCGCGGGCGACCGGTACTCTTGGTCAAGCGGATCGCAAAGTGAAACAGAGATCGTTTCTGCGGGTGAGGTGCATTTTCCAACCGGTATGGTCGTCGCTGCCGATCCTGCCTGGTCGATCAATCCGCTGGAGGAATCGGATGCGGTCGCGGCGAATGTACCGCCCGGCAGCTACCCGGTTTCTCTCCTGGTCTCGGTTTGGCGTCAGCCGCCCGCTTCCGGTGTTATTCCGCGGAGCAAGGTATGCGCCTCCAAGGTTCGTATCTCGAATGATCCGGTGACTCAATGGATGCCCGCTTTTCCGTCGGAATCCGATCAAAGCGTGGCGCTCGGCTTCGCAGTGGACAGCGGAACGGCGAGCTTCTTCGACTTTTCCGCGAAGGATTGGCTTACCGCGCGGCAGGATAATGACGACTGGTGGGACGAGATTTCCGACGTACTCCTGCGCGATCTTTATGTTTTGATCGAAGATCAAGCCACCGGGGCTAACGCCATCATCTACGAATGCGGCATGGGCGACGGATCCTATGAAGTCTGGCTCGGGCTGAATGCCGATGGGCAGATCGCGGAGATCTTCGTCGATCTGGAGTTGCTGTCGCACAGTACCGGCACTGTGTCCCGAGATTCTGAGGTTGGACCGCGGGCGCCTGGCTGAGCAGTTATCGAACGATCGACGAAGCAGTGTGCACGGCCTCGGAGATGCTGATTGAGAACTCATTGCGACCGTTGACCTACCGTAGGGCGCGTTCGTGGACGGACGTGAGACGGGTCAGTTGCTGACCGGCCGTTTCGCTATCGTTTCGTGTCCTTGAGGGGCCGGACTTCGTTTCCCAGGACGAGGCTAACCAGTCCGGTGGTACCGCGGAACTTGGCGTACGAGGCTCCTGTGCCGGTGTCTCGAAGCGGCGCGAGCACAGGACCAAGAGAGCAGATGCGCCATGGCCGACAGACGTGTGGTCGTCACGGGAATGGGAGCGATCACGCCGTTGGGACTGACACCGGCTGCGGTGTTCGACAACCTCATGCAGGGACGAACCGGAGTGGCCGCCACCACCCGCTTCGACATGGCGCGATGCCCGGTGAAGCATTCCGGCGAGATCCGTGACTTCGACCCCACCAGACATGGCATCACCGCCCGGGACCTGCGCACTCTCGACCGCTGCCAGCAGTACGTACTCGCCGCTGCCCAGGACGCCCTGGCTGACGCGGGGCTGGACCTTCCGCAACGCGAGATCACGGCCCGCAGATAGGACGACGCGGGTTACGACCGGATCGGCGCGGCGGTAGGAATGGCCTTCTCCAGCACCGAGGTGCTCGCCCGGCAACTCGAAATTCTCGCTGACAGGGGCGCTCGAGGAGTGACTCCGCGATTGTCCAATCAGACGCTCCCCAACGCGGCAGCGTCCCTGCTGTCGGTGCGATTCGGGCTGCGAGGCCCGCTGGTCACGGTCAGCGGCGAACTCATGGCGCGCATCGCTCGGGTGCGTGAAGAACGCAACGAACCACGGGTCGTCGAGGCCATCGAGAGTCTGGCCGCAGCTGCTGCTCAGTCGCGCGCGAGCAGGCTGGAGCCACGAAGATCAGACCTGCGCGGCGCCAACTCCCGGATCCGTCCGCAACACCCGCATCGGAGATGCCGACAGTCCCCGGTACACACGCAACCCTGACACTAGAACTCAACGTCCCGCTGTCGTCAGCAGGGCCTCAGCTGCCAACCAACGGCCGTCGGCTCCACGGCCCGGCTGCGGCTTGCTCTAGGCCGCCCGATTCGCCGGTGACAGATCGGCCTTACCAGTTGATCTGTCCTCGTCGGCACGCGCTAGATCCTCGACTGTTCGAACGCTGAAATGAAAACAGTCCTCTAGAGAAGGTCGGGGTCTTCGAAGGCATGTTGGATGGCGTTGGTGGCTTCGGGGTCGGGGGCTGTGCGGTCGTAGTAATGGTCCTGGGTCATGGAGATTCGGGAGTGGCCCAGTTGGTTGGCGGTGCCGCGGGCTGATTGGCCGGCCTTGTCTAGCGCGGTAGCCACGGTTTTGCGGAAGGCGTGGGAGGTGATCCAGGTGAGGGTGTCGGTGGGGACCGGTGCGGCGGCTTCGTCGACCTGGGATAGGAAGGCTTCGGTTGTCTCTGGGGTGGGAGCGTAGGTCCAGAGAAGGGTGGTGGCCACGGTGCGGTCGACCTTGATGCGGCCGGTTTCTATGAGTTCGATTCTGGTCTTGGGCCAGTTCAGGGCCTTGGCTGCTTCTTCTCGAGTGAGGCCGGCTTCTCGGCGGGAGGGCTCGGAGGGCTTGGCCGAGGTTTCGACGGGTGGTGTTGCCGACGGGGGCTAGGGCGGTGCGTAGGGAGCGGCGGACGTTGTTGGGGTCGCGGTGGCCGCCGGTGGTGTCGGGGAAGACGGGGTCGTCTAGGCGGATGCCAGCGGCGGCTCGGGTGCGGAGGGTGGCGATGAGCCAGTTGGGGAGGCCGACTTGGCGGTTGCTGGTTCTGGATTTGCCGGGTTTGCGGATGAGGCCTTCGCCCTTGATGCGGACGATGGTGTGGGTGATGTCGACGGTGCCGGCCTTGAGGTCGACTTGGGACCAGAGGACGGCGAGGGATTCGCCGATGCGGACGCCGGTGCCGAGCATGAAGGTGACCAGGTCGGGGAGGTCGGCTCGGACGGCTGTCTCGTCGGTTGCCAGGTGTTTGCGGAGGAGGGTGATCTCTTCGGTTTGGATGGCTCGGGCTGGTTTCTTGGCGGGGTGTTCGATGCTTTCGACTTCGCGGACCGGGTTGACGGTGATGGCGCCGTAGCGGACGGCGAGCTGCATCAGGCCGGAGATGATGGCTCGGCAGGTTTTGGCTGTTGGTGGGCCGGCGTTCTTCTTGATCTTGGCGATGACGGTGTCGACGCGGGGTGTGGTTGCTTCGCCGATGCGGAGTTCGCCGAGGGCGGGGCGGACGTGGTTCTTGAGGGCGCGGAGGTAGGTGTCCAGCGAGGTGGGGGAGCGGGTGCCGTCGGCGATCTGTTGCTCGAACTTGGTGATCCAAAGGTCGATGAGGTGGTTGATCTTGTGCATCGCCGTGAGCTCGCCGCCCTGGCCGGTCTTGGCGCGATCCTGGAGCTTCTTGAGCAGGGCGCGCTCGGCGGCTGTCGCGGTTTTGGCGTAGGCCGTCACGTCGCGGACCTGGCCGTCATGGTCGCGGAAGTTGGTCTTCGCGCGGACGCTGACCGGCTTACCCTTCGTGTCCGGTCTTCATGACCTTGGTGGAGATCCGTCCCCAGGTGCCGATGGGCAGTGGTGGTCTCGCCATCTCAAGCCTCCAACCTGTTCGATGGTTGGCTGCTCAACGGCTGGTTGGGAGGAAGATCCGGTGCCGGGGGAATGACGCGCAACGATGTGAGGTGACACACAGTCACGATCAGGTTAAGGCGTGGGGAAAAGCATGGTCGGCCGGAGGAGGGGTCGACGGAGGGTGCGGGTTCGGTCGCTGGTAACTCGATGACGAGCGACGTCCGGCAAAAGGGGTCGTAAGAGGGTCGTGAACAACACAAAGGCCCGAGAACAGATTGCGATGTCTGCTCGGGCCTTGGTGTTGGTGCGCCGCCAGGGACTCGAACCCCGAACCCGCTGATTCCCGTCGAACCAGCAGCGCCGTTCTCGTTGTTACCCGACCCTACCCCTCAACCGTGAAATCGCAGCATCAGCCGGGTCGGGGCCGCTCGACCGTGCTCGTTGCTGCCCGACCAATTGTGTGGGCAAAGGCATGGGCTCCTGGCAAGATTGCGCGTTCGGGTGTCTGTGCCCTCTACGGACGCTGGTGCAGGCGGTGGACGGCCGATGGCCCAACGTGGGCCGATGAGGAAGGGCATCGTGAGATGGAATCAACTAGCGAGCAGCCGGACGAGGAAGTGCTGTCGGAGTGCTCCGATGTGCTGCGATGGCGTCCCTTCAGTAATCCCTATCCGGTGCAGCGGAGGCTCGACATCACCCTGGCTGCAGAGGAGATGCTCGCGTGGCTTAGCGATCACCGCCGTTTCGAGCCGCGTCATCACCGCACGGGATGGGCTTCAGTTCTCAAGGAGCTTGCCCAGGCCGTAGACGATCTAGGCCCGCGCCTCAGAAAAGCTCTTGAGCCCCATCTCCAGCTTGTGCGGACGGAATGTGATCGAGGACCTGTCTTAGTAGCGGACGATCGGACAGTCCTACGCTCGCATCTTGCAGCATTACTCAGCCAAATCGGAGAGCGTGGAAGTCTCTACGCCGCATGGCTTGACGTCTTAGGCCGATTCCAAGACAGCAACGCTACTGTCGAAAGCTGTCTAGCTATTCGATCTTTGTTTTGGAACATCGCGAAATCAGGTGGCCGGAGCCAACAAGGCCTCTCGCAGAGCATATGTGGGGTGCTTGTAGATGACGGGCTCCAGGTTCATCTAGCTATGTTCGAGCTTGGGGACATCCAAGAACCGCGGGTGCGGGAGTATCCATCGCGTGCAAATCTGAGTGCCGGCGAGCGCCTGCATTTGGTAGAGCGACTCATTATGCAGGAACCCACTGCTCATCACCATGTCATTTGGCATGCCTTCACGAAGGCAACGATTGATGGTATGCAAACTCAGTTGGGCGATTTAACCCTCTACCATGGGCCGTGGTTGGTTGACGTCGCCAAAATGGAGACTCCTCCCACCTGGGTTGAGTTGCCAGAGGAACTGAAAGATCGAGAGTCGATTTGGGGCATCACTAGATTCCCAGAAAATAACGACTTCGTGTTAACGCGCACCGATCTCGGCCGTCAAAGTTTGAGCAATGCTCCGAGAGTCGCCGGCGAGATTGTGGATGCGATCGTAGATCTGGCCAAGTATCGGTCGGGGCGGCGCCACAACTGGACGAGGCTCGATGGCCATCTGCACGCCGTCGATGGTCGATTTGCTGGCGGATCAATGAGTTTTCATGAGGCGCGCTCAGAGGTAGATGTGATCCCAAGTATGGATGCAGTAATCGATGAGATGGAAGAAATCTCTAGTCGGGCTGGCGGCGCGTCTCGGTTTCGCGATAGTGATGTCCGCAAATGGTCAGAAACTCTAAATTGGTGGCGCGAGGCGAGCGCGGGACATGACGCAGGCGCTGTTTTAGTAGGCGTGCGTGTTCTTGATTCGATCGCTCCCCATGTTCAGTTGGCCGACTGGGATAGTTATGCCAGGCGGTATCTTCTATGGTCAAATGTGCGGGGCGAATTGCTGCACGCCATTAAACGCTCAATTGAAGATGGTATTTATTCCAACAGGCTAACTCGTGACGGACAGGCTACGGCCGAGGCCAAGCAAGCGATCGAACGAAAGATCGTCAAGCATGGTCGCAAGATGACCTATTTCAATTACGAGGAAGCCGTCTCTCAAATGGAAGCAATTGAGAGACTGAATGAGCCGCATACGGTCGCTGCTCGTGGACTCCGAGCTCTCCGCCGGCGATTATCGGATCCTAGTCAGTCCCAGGCCTGGATATCGTTGCTGCGTGACGACTGGACAACTCGTGCCGCTCGCTTGGCGCGGGTGCGAGACGCGCTGGCTCATGGAGGCCCCGCGACCGAGGAATCCTTGTCCTATGCAGCCAAATTTGTCCGGAATCTTGTTGGAAGTTCTATGTATATTGTGTTCGATGCGGTATTGGCAGGCGATGATATCTTGGCGCGTCATGATTCATTTCGTGAGGATCAGACCAAGTGGAGGGAGAGAATGCGTGCGGGGCTGGGGCTCACCCCTGCATTGTTTCCAGATTTGGAGGGATTCGATTCTGAAGACGGCGACCATTGATTCCTGCATCAATGACGCCATGCTGCACAAACCGGACTCAGAGTCGAGCTGCGGCTGACTGAGCGGTCTCCGATCGAGACCGAGAGCGCGGTAACAGCTCGGGGCAGGAGCTACGGAAGGTGCGCCGGGCCGCCTCTCTCAGGAGGACACTGCGGGGCAGCTGGGCTGGGCCGCTAGAACAATCCTGGCAGGCACGGGAAGCTGTGGATCAGCATCCTGGGTGAGGCGTGAATGCATCCGAGACATGACTCAGCCGCCGGCCGTTACATCCATGGGAGGCGGCTGGCGCTGGGGTGAGTGGTCGCGAAAAAACACGAAGGCCCAGGATCAGATTGCGATGTCTGCCTGGACCTTCGTGTCGGCGCGCCACCGGGGACTCGAACCCCGAAACCCGCTGATTCCCATCGAACCAGTCGGCGCCGTTCTCGCTTGTTGCCTGACCCTACCCCGCAAGCGCGAAATCGCAGCATCGAGCGACCAGGGGGCGCTCGACCGTGCTCGTTGCTACCCGACCAATTCCGTGGGGAAAGATGTGGGGCCAGCCTGGTCTAGGAGGCCCCTTGGAAGCATCACTGGATTGCTCCTCAGTCGAGCGGGGATCCAGACCCGTTCAGCCGTACCAGGTTGCGGACTGGGGTGATGAGGTAGTCAGAAGGCCGAACCGGAGACATAGTTGTCTTCTGATTACCCGAGCGCCTGTGGGGGACATGTGACTGGCAATGAGTTTGACTCGCTATCGCCCCACGATTTCGAGCTGCTTATTCAAGATCTCGTGGCTGTGGACACTGGGCAGCGGGTGGAATCTTTCGCTAGGGGTCGCGATTGGGGCATAGATCTACGAGTTCTAGCCAATCCAAAGGCGAGAGGGTCTCTCATTGTTCAATGTAAGCATTATGCGAGATCAGGATTCAGTAAGCTCCTCTCCAAGGCAGCGGAAGAACTCCCCAAGCTAGGGCGTCTGAATCCTCAGCGTTATATCTTGGCGACTACTGTGAGTATGACCCCGGCACGGAAGCAGAAGCTGGCGCAAGCGCTTGCGCCGTGGGTTCGCACGGAATCCGATATCTGGGGGCTAGAAGATCTACAATCGCTAATTCGAAGCAACCC
This sequence comes from Kribbella ginsengisoli, assembly GCF_039537185.1. NCBI lineage: Bacteria > Bacillati > Actinomycetota > Actinomycetes > Propionibacteriales > Kribbellaceae > Kribbella > Kribbella ginsengisoli. Next base: position 17,277 of record NZ_BAABAA010000021.1, read on the forward strand.
TGAAATAGAGAAGAGGCATTACAAACTCTGGCTCAATAGCACTGCCGTGCTTGAAAGAGTTCTTCACAACGATATTCTCGCTCGCACGGAAGGGTATCTCGATGAGCTTACTAGGAAGTCTCAGATCTACGTTCAGAATGAAAGCTTTGAACGTGCTAGGAAGTTGCTCGATGCTCACCACGCCTGCATCGTGTCGGGAGCGCAGGGTGTTGGAAAAACGACGCTCGCAGACATTCTTCTGGTCGACCTGGTAGCAAGCGGGTATCAGCCGGTCCTTGTGAGTGAGGATATCTCGGAAGCTGACAGGCTCTATCATCGGGAGAATGCGCAAGTGTTTATCTACGATGATTTCCTAGGCAGGTCGAGCAGCTTTGAGAAGCTCGGGAAAAAGGAAGATGATCGGTTGCTGAGATTTCTCGGCCGCGTCAAGCGTGCGCCCAACAAGCGGTTGATAATGACGACGCGGGAATATCTGCTTCAGCAGGCGCAAGTGAGTTATGAACATTTGAATGACAATCAAGTCGATGTTGCGAAACTGATTCTCGACGTCGGTCTATACACGCCGATGCATAGGGCCCATATTCTATATAACCACCTGTGGTTCTCGGACTTATCGGAGCAGACACTGCAAGAGGTCGTTGATTCACGGGTTTACCGAACGATAATCGAGCACGACAATTACCTGCCCCGACTAGTGGAAGATGCTGTAAGCCTAGCCGTGAGGGCCGATGTTCCCCCAGGCGAATTTCCAGGCTTCCTTACGTCCGCGTTCGATAATCCTGAAGAACTCTGGCGGAACATACTAGAGGGGCAGTTCGGCCAGAGTGAGCAGGTATTGCTCATGGTACTGCTCTCGTTAGATGCCCCGGCTCCCGTCATAGAACTTGAGTCGTGTTACCTGGGTGCGCAGGTGGTGGGTGTCGGACTGGAACCATTCGATACAACCTTCAGGTCCGTGGAAGGTACTGCCCTTGCTCTGACGGCCGGTCGCGGCGGCAATGCGGTCGACTTCGTCAACCCGGGGGTCCAGGATGCTGTGATGAAGCGGCTGGGACGGCGGCCGGAAGTTGTAGGCCGAGTAATTGCAAGTGCTCGTCGTTTTGAGCAGATCGTTACCCTGTGGGCGCATGCAAGTCAACGGCGGACGGCTGCACCAGTCAGGCCCCGTTTTCGGGTAGTGGCGGGCCAGGCATTTATTCGGCATCAGCCGACACCCTTAGAGAGATTACAGGATAGTCTCAAGAGCGGTTTGGCGGCTTCGGTCTTCCTTCGGTCCGCTGAATTGGAGAATCGAGAATTCCATCAGGTCATGGTTGCCCAAGGGGCCGTCACGATCGAAAAATTGATGGAACTGTTCTTGGCCGGTCAAGTCAGTGGCCTCTCGCTAGAAGAAAAGGCCGTGGTTCTGCTGGAGATCTCTGTCGATCTCGAAGTCTCTATAACGCATAACCAGCTAGATGAGATGGCGCGGGCGTTGATATCCCGATGGCCGCGGCCTGGCGCGGAAGCAAAAGAAGCGGCGTTGACTCTTGTCTACTGCCTAGATCGACTGGATCTTCCGGTTGAATTTGTAAGGCCCGTTATCGACAAGGCTGTTGATTGGTTTGGGGCGTCGCTAAATGAGCCGCAAGACTTTGCGTCGCTGAAGGCTTTGAAGGAGATCCTTGAAGAGGATGAAGAGAAGTTTGGTGACTCCGTGCTGGAGTTGCCGGAGCTTAGTGACTTAGCTGATGAATTTGAGGAACTCGTTGAAAGTGAGCTGGATCGCTTATCAGAAAGTGATGATTCCCCCGAAACGATCTCGGAAGAGCTCGCGATGCTCACGGAACTAGCGGACGAGCTTGGGATTCACGACTTAGATTCTCGTGCGGGCCACGTTCATGACCGGATCGCGGACCTCGAAAGAGATGATGAAGATACTAGTGATCCAGACTGGTCGGACGGTAATAGGGGTAGCAGTCGAGGCGGTTCAGACGATGTCGATGGACTCTTTAGAAGCCTGAGCAATTAGATCGCCGGAAAGATGCCGCTCGCCGCCGCTGGGCGCGGCAGGCTGGCTCGGTGGTCCAGGGGTCATTCCGGCGTACGGGCTCGACTGTCCGAGGATCTTTGGGTGGCGCCCGACCGGCGTCGGTGTGCCGGCCGCCAGGTCAGGCCGTTCTCAGGTCCTTTTGAAATGCTGCGCCGCTCATTCGGCCTGGGATGTTGCAGGTGCGGACGTGTTGGAAGCCGTGCGCTTTGTAGTAGTCGTGAAGTCGCGTGTTCGTGCTCCAACAGTTCAGGCGAAGCCAATGCTCGCCTTGTGTTCGTGCCTGTGCGGCGACGGCTTCTAGTAGCGCCGAGCCGTATGCCTTACCGTGCTCGACGACGAAGAAGCGGCTGATGTAGGTCTGTGGTTCGGCTAGCTCTTCAGGTGTCCAGAACTCGGTTTCTGGATCGATGAGCGCCATCATCGCCACCACCCGGCCGTTGATCTCCCAGCCAACGAACGGATATGTGTCGAAGTCGTGGTCGATGTTTGCGTGGACCTGAGCCATGTCGAGGCCGCCTCGGTACTGGTCGGTGCCTCTGGTCGCTAGCCATTCTCCGGCCGCGTCGCGGGCCTGGTGGACGAGCTGGCGGTGGGATTCGTCGAGGGTGATCAGCATCAGTCGTCCGTGTTGAGGTCGTAGGAGACTTCTACGCGGTCGGCCGCCATCCGGGTGACCATGTAGCGGACCGGTCGGCCCTCGGCGTCGTAGCCCACGCGGGTGTGGACGAGCAGGGGAGTGCCGGGGGCCATCATCAGGCGCTGGGATTCCTCGGCGCTGGGCATGCGGGCGGTGAGGGTGTCGTGCCAGCGGGCTTGCTTGTGGCCGGTTGCGGCGAGTAGGCCGCCCTGGACTCCGAGGTCGCTGGGGTTCCAGAACAGGTCGTTCCCGTCGGTGACGAACGGCGGGAAGTAGGAATCGCTGAGCTGGTGGGGTTCGTCGTTGACCCAGCGGAGGCGGTTCCGTGCCTGAATCGCTGTGCCTACAGGGATCTTGAGCGCTTCGGCTACATCGGCCGGCGCCTGGATCGAGAGGATCTGTAGGTCGTTCTTCGGGGTTCCGCCCTGGGCTTTGATGGTGTTTGCCCAGGCGTCGCCGTCGTTGTTGTGGGCCTTCTCCCACTCGGCCATCTTCCATTCCCAGCGGCGGATTTTGCGGACTGTCCGGGTTCGGCCCTGGCTGCTGGTGATCAGCCCTTCGGCTTCTAGAGCGGCTAGCGCTGCGCGGACCGTGTTCCGGCTCGCGCCGTAGCGCTCGACCAGTTCCGCTTCGCTGGGCAGGGCTGCGCCCGGTTCTCCCAGTGAGTCGCGGATCAGGCGCGCTACTCGCTCTTGCAACGTCTCCGGCATCCCAAGTTCCTCTCGTCTGCTGCTTGACAAGCTTATGCGGCTTGTTCCAACATGTCACTCAAGCAACTTGTTCCAACAAGCCAAACAGGCAGACCAAGACCCATAGGCAGGCATAGAGCGACGCCCCGGCGGTGGCACCCGCCGAGGCGTCTGGGTCGCGCCCGTCCCATTACGAACAGGAGCACAACCCGTGAGCATCATCATCGCCTTTCCGGCAGTCAGCAGCGAGGACCCGAGCCCGGCGGAATTGGCCGCCATCGAGCGTGAGTGGCCGCTGATCGAGGCTGAGTTGGATCTGTTGGACGCCGAGATTTCGTACATCAACGCGGGTCCGGCCGCATCGGCGCTGGACCGGCGTCGGGTGCGCCGGGCGGAACACAAAGTGTTGGAGATCGGCCGCGAGTTGGCCGACCGCGAGCCGAAGTCGGAGGACGCGGCATGACTGGCATCGATCCCACCTCTGCGCCCCTACCGGAGCTGTCCGTCTCGGATGTTGCCGAGCTGATCTGCGCTCTCGCTGCCCTTCAACCGGTCATCGAGCAGGTGTCGTGGGGGTGGAGTGACGAGATGCGGCAAGCCGTAGACAAGGCGCTCACCCTGACCACGATCACGCCCATCATCGCGGGCGAGCAGTACGTCCACGTTGGTCCGTTCCGGTTGCCGTGCTGCGGTCACGGTCTGGGGGAGCAGTCATGAGTACTCCGCTTCGTACGACCTACCCGGTCCCCGTTGAGGACCTAATCCCGGCAGCCCGCAAGCTCGCCGCCAAGACTGGTGGCGTCCCGTCGCAGAACCGGCTGATGAAGCACTTCCGGATCGGCAAGGACAAGGCCAAGGCAATCCGCCTGGCGCTGATCGAGGAAGACGGCGCGGCCACTGGGACGCATCTACACCCGGTACCGAGCCCGGCTGAAAGCGCACCTGAGACCGAGGCCGCGCCGACCAACGATGAGATGCCCCGCGCGGCGGCGGGGGAGGCATCTCCGCAGGTCACAGCGCCTGCAGAACCGGTGATCGTTGCCGAACCCACCGAATCTGAGGGGGGTTCCGCGGGGCTCCCTGACGTACCCGCTTCCGTGCGCACCTGGCCGGTGGTGCTGCTGGCGCTGCCCGCGTTCGTCGCGGTCTGGTCGGGCTGGGTCGGACTCGGCACCCTGACCGGGTTCGGGATCGTTCACCCGCTGCCTGGCATCGCGGATGGGTTCACGATCAACTCCGCCATCACACTCCCGATCGGTGTCGAGACGTACGCCGCGTTCGCGCTGCGGGTTTGGCTGTCGGGTCAGGTCCCGGCATCGGCTCGCCGGTTCGCGAAGTGGTCGGCACTTTCCGCGCTTGTTCTGGGTGCGCTCGGTCAGATCGCCTACCACCTGCTTGAGGCGGCCGGGGTCACGCGGGCTCCGTGGCAGATCACCACCGTTGTCGCCTGCCTGCCCGTGGCGGTCCTGGGCATGGGGGCGGCGCTCGCTCACCTGGTCCACGCCGGACCCCAACCGGTACAGGCTCCGAGCCGGTTCCGTCAGCTCCGTGCCCGCCTGTTCAAGAACGGGGAGAAGTGACCATGACCGAGAACGACGGCATGTCTCCGACTGTGTTCGATATGGCCGAAATCGGCTGCCTGGTGGTCGCTTTGGCGTCGATGCCGACCGCTGTTATGCAGGCGTCGAAGGGCTGGACGCCGCAGATCCGTGGCGCGGTCACCAAGGCGCTGCACCTGACCATCATCAGCCCGTCCGGACCGGACGGCCGGACCACAGTCCTGCTTGGTCCGTACAGCGTCATCCCTTCCCACACGCAGAACGGGAGCAACTGACATGTCCGAGCTGCCGAACGAGAACGTGCCCGAGCCGATCGACCTGGACGCGCACCGCGCCCGCCGCGACGACGCCTCGCAGACGCCGGGCGACGCGGCCGGCAAAACCGTGCCGCTGTCGGCGGGTGAGGTCGAGCGGATGGATACGGCCTATGAGGTCGCATTGGATGACGACTCCGAGCCAGGCTCCGGCAAGGTGCTGGTTCCGGTCGACACTCCCGGTCTTGCCGTACCAGTCACGCCGGGGGAGCGGCTCCCGATCATCCCGGTGCACCTGCTTCCGCAGAACCTGCGCGCCACGGTCCGGCGTGCGCTGGTCCGGTCGGGTCACGTGGCTGCGTTCCATGCGGTCCGGTCGCCTTGGTACGGCGCGAAGCTGACCTGGTTCGCTGGCCGTGGGTTCGCTCGGCTGGTGCGGAATCAGCTCGCGTGGTGGTGGGTGCCGAACTCGTTTGCCCTTGAGCAGAAGGCCGCTGACGGCAACGAGCTGAAAGAGTGGGAGAAGATCCACCGCGAACTCAAGCGCACCAGGCTGTGGCGCGGCGGCGTTCTGGCGGCCCAGAATATCGGGCTGGCCATCAGTGCCCCGATTGCCCTGAACGCCGCTCCTGGCGCTGTTGTGGCTCTTGCGGGTGCTGGTCTGGTCGCGGCGGCGGCGCACTACGGCCGCCCGGCAGGCCAGACGCTGGTCGGTACAGCGGTCGTCGCACCGCGCTTCCGCAAGCTCAACTCGGACATCGTGCTGCGCGCCTACTACGCAGCCGGACTCGGCAAGCCCGACCGCACCGACCAAGAGATCCGGTTCGGATCGCAAATGTCACGCGATGCCCGCAACACAGGCTCTCAGGTCCTGGTGGATCTCCCGTACGGCAAGGGCTGGTCCGATGTTGCCGGGGCGAGGGAGAAGATCGCTTCGGGTCTGGACGTGCACGTGAACCAGGTGTTCCTGACGCCGGACAAGACCAGCTCGCGCCGGCACACGCTGTTCGTGTCCGACCGTGACCCGCTCGCGGTTCCGGTGGGCCGGACGGACATGCTGGACTGCAAGCCGCGGTCGGTGTGGCGGCCGGTGAAGTTCGGCCGCGACGAACGAGACAACCCCGTGAACCTGTCTCTGCTGTGGGCGTCGCTGCTGATCGGCGCGCAGCCGCGTAAGGGCAAGACGTTCGCGGCCCGGCTGATCGCGTTGCATGCCGCGCTGGACCCGTACGTGAAGTTGATCGTTGTCGATGGCAAGAACTCGCCGGACTGGCTGGCATTCAAGAAGGTTGCCCACCGCATCGTGTTCGGGACGCACCCGAACCCCAACGATGACGACCCGATCGAGCACCTGCGCGCGATCCTGGACGAAATCCTCGCCCACATCGACCGCGTCAACTCGATCCTGACCACGCTTCCGGTGGACCAGTGCCCCGAAGGCAAGCTGACCGAGGAACTGGCCCGCGACCCGCGCCACCCGGACCTGCGGGTCCTGATGCTCGTGATGGAAGAGTTCCAGGTCTACTTCGAGACCGAGGACCAGGCGGTCAACAAGGAGTTCGCCGCGAAGCTGTCGCGGATTCAGGCAGTCGGTCCGAGCGCGGGTGTGATCATCGAGTCCTGTTCGCAAAAGCCCGGCAGTGTCGGTGCGGGTGACGTGGCCCGGTTGTTCACCCGGTACCGCGACAACCACACCAACCGGTTCGCGCTGCGCTGCGGTAACCGGATCGTGTCCGAGGCCGTCTTGGGCGGTGACGCCTACCAGGAAGGCTTCGACGCGTCGAAACTGCCGGTCGGCGACGAGTACCGAGGCGTCGGCTACCTCTACGGCGCATCCGACGCCACGCCTACGGTGCGGACGTTCCTGGCCGATCACACCGACGCGGACAAGATCCTGACCGCTGCCCGCGCCCACCGCGAACGACTCGGCACCCTCACCGGCGAGGCGGCCGGGGAAGAGATCGAGCGCGCCAGCCGCGACGTGCTGGCCGACGTGCTGACCGTGATGGGTGTCGACAGTGCCGCGCACTGGGACACGATCGCCGGGCGGCTGGCCCACGACATGCCCGAGCAGTACGAGGGCACAACCGCCGAAGCGATCAGCGCTCAGGCACGCGGCCTGAACGTCCCGAGCGTCAACGTCAAGCGCGACGGCGCGACCCGCAAGGGAGCCAAGGCCGACGACATCCGCGCCGCGATCAACCGCCGCGCCGCCACTGGCGGCTAGCCCCCCGCGGCGAACAGAGAGTAACCAACTCAACAGGGTGCGGGACGAGTTGAAGTAGCGGCCGGCCCGCTACCGGTAGCGGCAACGCTACCCGTCCCGCTACCCCGCAACCCAGACCTGACCAGGCCGTTCATCCACGCGTAGCGGGTAGCGGCCACCGCTCCTCACGCCCAAAAACAGCCCTCCGGAGGCATTCCATGCCCACCACCCCCGCTACCGCTATCCCTGACGCCGCTACCCACGGTAGCTACCTGGGCAGCGCCACTATCGACCTCACCGCTACCGCCCACAGCATCGCCCAGGCCGCCACGGTGGCACTCATCGTGACCATCTGCGTCGCGTTCTACCTGCTCACCTGTGCTGTCTGGCCGTTCGGGAAGTGCCGCCGGTGCAAGGGCGTCGGCAAGTTCAAATCCCCGTTCGGCAACGCCTTCCGGCACTGCGGCCGGTGCGACGGCTCCGGGCTGCGGGTCCGGTTCGGCCGCAAGGTCATCAGCTACTACCGCCGCACCCACAGCGCCGCGAGCAACTCGACCAGCAAGGGCAGCGGCAAGTGACCGGCCACGGCCTGCACTTGGTGTCGCTGTGCGCCGGGATCGGCGGCATCGACCTCGGGTTCCACCGCGCCGGCATCCCCACTCTCGCCGCCGTCGAGATCGACCCCGCAGCGCGTGGCGTCCTGGCCGACCAGTTCCCCGACACGACTCTCTTTGAAGACCTGACGAAGGTGACCGCTGATGACCTCCGAGCAGTTGGAGTTGTTCCCGAACGAACCATCGTCGCGGCCGGATGGCCTTGCCAGGGCAACTCATCTCGGGGCCGTCGTGGCGGGCTGGGTGACCCACGCTCGGGCTTGTGGGTGCACGTCGCGCGACTGCTGGCGGAACTACATCCCCGTTGGTTCGTCGGCGAGAACGTCCCTGGCCTTCTCTCGGTCAACGACGGAGCAGACTTCGGCGCGGTCCTCGGGGACCTGGCCCAGCTCGGGATGGACAGTGCCTGGCGGGTGCTGGACGCTCGCGGTTTCGGAGTACCCCACCGACGCCGCCGCCTCGTCCTTGTCGGACATCTTGGAGACCGGACCGCACCTGTGCGCGTACTCCTTGAACCCGACCGTCTGCCGGGGAATGCTCACCCGCACCGCCAGGCGACGCCGCAACCTGCCGCCGCAACTGCGGGCCGCGTTGGAGCAGACCGCAGCGAGCGAGCCGACCGAGGCAGCCGCATGACCTGGGCACCGCCGGCCGCGTACTCGCTGGTCAGCCACGGCGGCAACGACAAACAAGACCCGTCGATGGTCACCTACGTCGTCCAACCCGACACCGGACCCCGCCGCCTCACCCCGCTGGAAGGCGAACGCCTACAGGGATTCCCAGACGGCTGGACCACCACCTCCAACGGTGCCCCGCAGTCCGACCGGGACCGGTACGCACAACTCGGCAACTCGGTCGCTGTGCCGGTGTTCGAGTGGGTCGCCCGCCGGATCGCCGCCAGCTACTCGTCCGCTGCCTGAAATTACTCGAGGGGAGAACTACCGATGAATCAGATCCTCACCGCCGCACTCGCTGCCGCCGGACGCGGTTGGCCGGTGTTCATGCTCGGTCGGTCCAAGCGGCCGGTCGCCAACTGTGACGCTTGCCGCGTTGCTACCGACCACGACCCGGCGAGCTGCGGGCACCTGACCTGCCACGGCTTCTACGCCGCCAGTGCCCATCCGGCCCGCGTCACCGCGAACGTCGATGCCGTCCCGCGTGGCCAGCTCGCCGTCCGGACCGGGGCGGTGTCCGGCCTGCTGGTGGTCGATGTCGACCCCGCACACGGCGGGACGAAGAGCATGACCGATCTCCTGAACGAAGGTTTGCTGCCGCGCACGCTGCGGGTTGTCACCGGCTCGGGAGGGCAGCACCTGTACTACGCCCATCCCGGACAGCACGTGCCGTCGCGGCCGATGCCGGGACGGCCGGGAATAGACATCAAAGCCGATGGCGGCTACGTCGTCCTCCCGCCATCGCTCCACCACCGCACGGGCTTGCCCTACCGGTGGGCGACCGTCAACGGATCGGCCGTAAGCGAGATGCCCCCCGCGCTGATCGCTGAGTGCCTTCCACCTGCGCCGGCCAAACCGTCCACCCCGCAAACCAGCTCGACCACGACACAACCGGGCGGGGGCATCTCCTGCCCGGACAAGCTCCTCGCGGCGCATCTGGACGCCGTACGCCGTGCTGCAAAGGGGAAACGCCGAGCGACTCTCTACGGCGCTGCCAGAGGCGTTGCGCGGATGGTCGCGGCCGGTGCCATCGACCAAGCCGACGCCGTCACCGCGCTGACCTTCGTCGGCCACCAAGCCGCCCAGAGCGACCGAGAAATCAGAGCCGCCATCGCCGGCGGTTTCCGGGACGAAGGGATCGCCGCATGACCGACGACAAGCACGACCAGGCGGAGCCCGTCGACGGTGCCGAGCTGCTGGACGACATGGCCGCAACCATCACCCGCTACGTGATCCTGCCCAGCACATCAGCGCTGACCGCCGTGGTGTTGTGGGTGGCCGCGACGCATGCGATTCCGGCTTGGAACTGTGCGCCCCGGCTAGTGATTCGGGCGCCGGAGAGGCGCTGTGGGAAGTCGCGGTTGTTGGACATGGTCGAGGGCATGTCGCATCGGCCGTTGATGACCGTCAACGCCTCACCGTCTGCTGTGTACCGGTCGATTGGGGTCGCGCCGTCTGATCCGCCGACGCTGCTGATCGATGAGGCCGACACGATCTTTGGCCCGAAGGCAGGCGACAACGAAGACCTGCGCGGCCTGCTCAACGCCGGTCACCAACGCGGCCGTCCGGCGCTGCGGTACGACGCCAGTAGCAAGTCGGTGGAGAAGATCGCCACGTTCGCCATGGCCGCGCTCGCGGGTATCGGCGCGATGCCGGACACGATCGAGGACCGGGCGGCGGTGATCCGGATGCGTCGTCGCGCGCCGGGGGAGAAGGTCGCGCCGTACCGCGTCGGCCGTGACGGTCCCGAGCTGGATGAACTGCGGCAACGGCTCAACCAGTGGCTCACCGGCCACGTCAAGGAGCTGCGCAACGCGACGCCGGACATGCCGCTGGAAGACCGCGCCGCCGACACGTGGGAACCGATGATCGCCGTTGCCGACCTGGCGGGTGGGCAGTGGCCACGCGCCGCCCGCAAGGCTGCCGTTGCTCTCACCAGTGACCGGGACGCGGGCGACGAAAGCTCGATCCCGACCCGGCTGCTGGCCGACTGCCGCAGGGCGTTCCAAGACGCTGACGCGTTGCCGACTCAGCTCCTGTTGGAGCGGCTGCGTAGTGACGCTGAGGGACCGTGGGCGTCGATGGGCGCGGCCGGGCTGACGGCGATGAAGATGGGCAACCTGCTGCGCGATTTCGAGATCCGCAGCGACACCATCCGGTTCCCCACCGGGCAGGCCAAGGGCTACTACCGCAGCGATTTCGCCGACGCGTGGAACCGCTACTGCCCCGAGCCAAAACCAGCCGCTGGGGAAGCCGTACCAGCCGTACCAGCCGTAACTTCGCAGGTCAGCCCCGAGGAGGCTTCTGCCACTGGTACGGCTCAAGCCGTACCAACCGACCAAGCCTCCTTGACCCTGACCTGCGAAAACGAGGCTGGTACGGCTGGTACGCCTTGGGGCCCCCGGCCTGTCCCCGCTCTCTCTGATGCCGACAACAACGTCCACGTTGCCTAGCCGGGAGGCACCTCAGATGTCCGCAGAGATCACAGAACTCACGCTGACCATGGTCGACGCCGTTCACGCTGCTTGCTGGACGGTCGACGAGGTCGCCGCCTACCTCCGGGTGTCGGTGAAAACGATCTACAAATGGCGGCTCACCAATGACGGCCCACCGGCCGCGCGAGTCGGCAAGCACCTGCGGTACGACCCGGCCGACGTAGTGGCCTGGCGCAAATCCATGATGATCGCTGCCTGAAGGAGATTGACGAAATGGGACGCAAACCCCTCCCGATGGGTAGCTGGGGCAAGATCCGGACGTACGAAGCTGCTTGGAACGAGAAGGGCAAAGCAACCTCTCACCGGTCGGTCGCGAGCTACCGGGATTTCGATGGGCGAGTTCGTCAGGTAGAGGCTTATGGCCGGACGAAGACTCAGGCAGAGGCCGACTTGCAGGAGAAGCTCAAGAACCGGCGCAAGGCCAGTCAGGGTACGGAGCTGACGGCAATGGACAGATTCTCTGTCGCAGCAGAGATCTGGTTCAGCAAGCTGGAGGAGAAGGTGCGGGACGGCAAGAGGTCGCCGGGCACCGTTGACACCTACCGGCGTCAGCTCGACAACCACGTACTGCCAGCGATTGGTGAGGTCCGGTTGGGGGAGCTGCGGACCCCGTTGCTGGACAAGGTGGTCGGTGCGATCAAGAAGGACGTTGGTCCGGCGACGGCCAAGACCTGCCGGAGCGTGGTGTCCGGCACGCTCGGACTGGCGGCACGGTACGGCGCGATCGACACCAATCCGATTCGAGATGTGGACACGATCGAGAGCGAGTCCAAGCGGAAGGCGCGGGCGCTCACGGACGAAGAGCGAGACGCATGGTTCGAACAGCTCCGGGCCGATCCGAGCGCGGTTGCGGCGGATCTGCCGGACCTGACGACCTTCATGCTCGCCACCGGAGTGCGAATCGGGGAGGCGCTGGGAGTGCATGGCGAACAGATCAACCTGGCCGCGAGCGAGGTCGAGATCACGCACCAGATCATCCGTATCAAGGGCCAAGGCTTGGTCCGGATCAAGACGAAGTCGCGGGCGGGTGAGCGGGTTCTCAAAGTGCCGGCGTGGGGCATGGCGATGCTCCGCACGCGGCTGATGAACGGAGGCCGGTTGGACGAGCCGGTCTTTGCGGACTCGCGGGGTAGTTACCGCGACCCTGCCAACACCCGGAGGGATCTGCGGGAGGCTCGGTCTCCGATCGGCGGTGAGACGCGCCAGGAGCTAGGGCGTCTATTGCGGAAGGCACGGCGGGCGGCCGGGCTGTCGCAGACCGACACCGCTGCCCGACTTGGCTGGGCTCAGTCGCGAGTCAGCCTGATCGAGACGGCGCGGGTACGGCTGGAGCTGGTCGATGCCGCTGCCCTGCTGGATCTGTACCGGGTGTCAGGGACCGAGCGGGCTGAGCTGCTGGAGGTGGCGGGACAGGCCGCCGAGGGCAGTCAGGCTGATGCTCTGGCGTGGATCACGTCGCACTCGTTCCGGAAGACGACGGCAACAATCCTTGACGACGCGGGGCAGAGCGCACGGCAGATCGCTGACCAGCTCGGCCACGCGCGGCCGTCACTGACCCAGGATGTCTACATGGCGCGGCGGGCGAAGAACCCGGCAGCGGCGGCAGCTCTGGAGGCAGCTCTAAACCGGTCATCCGAGGTGGCCGACCGGCTCGGACACACTGAGCCGACTGGTACGACAGGCACCCACGGGTGAGATGGGTCGCGCACTGCTGAGCGAGGCCGGGCGGTCACGGACCGCCCGGCCTCTAGAGCATCAGTTGTTCGCGCGGCTGCCGAACAGACCGCCACCCTGGGTCAGAATGCGCTGCTCGACGTTTACGAGGCCAAGCAGCGCAGCAGACAGGGGCGTGTGCGCGAGCAGGTCCTCGACGTCCTCCCTGCCCAGGAGGACGGGCGCTCCGTCGTCACCCTTGGCGACCACGAGCCCGTTCAGACGCTGGGCATGGACGACGTGCGCCACGGCCTCTTCGCCGTACACCCGCTTCACGAGTTCGGTGACCTTCGCCGGGTCTGCCTTCGGCCAGACCTGATCGGCCCAGTAGCTGAATTCCTGGAGAAAGACCGGATGCTTGGAGTTAAGCCACACGACACCGTTCGACTTGAAGCCGTCGACCGTCAGGCTGTCGTTGCGGTCGAACATCGCGAGGTGCTTCGCCTCATCCGCGTCGAAGTTCTTCCAGTCGAATGCCGGATAGCCAGCCTTCACAGTCTGCGACGTTCCGGTCATTCCCCCGCTCGCGGCCGGCGCGAGAATGTGACGAGTCCCGGTGGTCCCACCGGAGCCTCCACCTCGCGCAGGTCCCTTTCCACGCTCTCCGCCCTTCCGAGCAGGCGATCCGGCCATCTGCCCAGTCGGATGACCGAGGAGACGTCCAGCAGCGCTGGACAGCACACGGGACGCCTTAAAGCGCGGGTTGAGGCGGTCCAGGATCCGCGCGAGGTGCTTCGACATGTTGGGGTCGGACGCCGTGGAGGTCTTGGCGCGCGCGTCGTCCCGTGCCTGAGCCAGTTTCTCGGGGAACGAGGCGTAGAACGCGTCCCCCCAGTCCTCCCAGGGGAGTTCGAGCCCACCCTTGGAGATCAGAATGTGGCGGGAGGCCTGTGTGAGCACACCCCAGTCGGTCGGTTTGCTGTCGCTGTACACCGGCGGATGCAGGATCAGCCACGTGCGGCCCATGATCTCGTCGGTGATCCCGAACTGGCGGTAGCGACCTTTCGTGGTGTCCGAGTGGTACGCCTCGCCCTGGTAGTCCACGGTGATGACGGGGCGCTGGGTGATGTAGTCCTGTCCTCCGGCGACCGGGGAGTCCGGTTCTGGCACGTAGAACCACTCGGCCGTCGTGCCGTGCGGATCGAGCTGCACGGTGCCCGTGACGGCGGTCTTGGGGATGTAGTGCCGCAGTCCGTACACGCGTCGGGGGCGCCAGACCATCGCATCGCCCGACGGCAGCGTGACTGTCTTGTCCTTCGTGTCCCGACGGTCGGTTGGGCCCTTCCGGTAGAGGTCCACCACGGTCGTCTCAATCGGCTTGCCGGCGCGTTCCGGCACGGTGAGGAGGCGTCCGTTCAGGTACCGCACCAGGCCGTCGACGCCTTCGGTGCGAGAGGGGTCCTGGTCGCCCATCCATGTGTCGCTGTCGAAGGTCATCCCGAGGAGGACCATGATCGTCCCGGTCTTGAGCCACGATGGGCGAATCGCACCCCAGTCGCAGCCGTGGTCGGGATCGTCGAACGGCACGACGACGTCGGTCTGTCCGACGTACTCGTCGTCCTCGTCGTAGACCGACCATTCTTTCAGGGCGTAGTTGCCTTGGCTGTCGCGGTAGATCCACAGCATCGCGCCGTCCGGCTGGTCGTCCGAGTAGCTGATGACGACGACGCCGTACGGGTTCCACGGCAGGACAGACGACTTGAAGCCCTGGCCGAAGTTGCCGTCGACTCCGATCGGTTTGCCGCCACCGCCGAACGTCGTAAGGAAGGTCCGGAGATCGTCCGGTGCCATGCCGGAACCGTCGTCCATGATGGTTCGACGGAGTACACCGAGGTCGGCCGCGGCCTGCTCCTCGATACCGAAGAAGATCGTGGAAGCACCGCTCTCTTCCGAGTTGCGCCACGCCTCCCGAGCCCACTGATACGGGCCGCCGGCCTCGTACGCCTGCCGGATGAGGTGGGGGGTTGCTTCCGTGGGGACATGCACGTATCTGGGCATGCTTCGCTCCTTGGTGTCCTAGAGCCGAAGCCCTAGAAGATGCGGCAAGAGCGGACGCCCTTGCCGCCAAACAGAGTACACGGCCGCTGTGATCTCGCTCGGAGCTACAGCTCCAGTCGGACGCGGGCATGGGGACACTGCATCCCGCCGGGCGAGCGCCGGCAGGAGGTGGGAGCCGGACCGGCGACCTTCAGTAGGTCAAAAGCATGGGATATGGCATGGGCTCCATATAGACGAAAGCCCCGGTCACCATCGTGACCAGGGCTTTTGTGCGCCGCCAGGGACTCGAACCCCGAACCCGCTGATTAAGAGTCAGCTGCTCTGCCAATTGAGCTAGCGGCGCATGTTCTGTTGTGCTTGCGAACGAAGAGGATCGTAGCAGGGGTTTTGGGTGGAAGTGAAATCGGTATGTCAGGGGCGGAGGTCGAGGACTGCCATGGCTGCGTTGTGGCCGGCGATGCCGCTGACGGCGCCGCCTCGGCGGGCGCCGGAGCCGCAGATCAGGAGGTTGGCGACGTCGGTTTCGACGCCCCAGCGGCCGGCCTCGGTGTCGTCCTCGGCCCAGGGCCATTGGAGGTCGCCGTGGAAGATGTGGCCGCCGGGCATGCCGACGGATTCCTCGATGTCGACGGGGGTTTTGGCTTCGATACAGGGGTTGCCGTCGGCGTCGCGGGCGATGCAGAGGTCGAGCGGCTCGGCCAGGTAGGACTCCAGGCCGGCCAGCACCCGGCGTACCGATTCGTCGCGGGCGGCGTCGTTGTCGGCGGCAAACAAGCGGGTGGGGAAGTGGACGCCGAAGACGGTCAGGGTTTGGTGGCCTGAGGCAACCAATTCGGGGCTGAGGATGGATGGGTCGGTGAGCGAGTGGCAGTAGACCTCGGAGGGCGGTACGGACGGCAGCGAGCCACCGGCGGCCGACTGGTACGCGGTCTCGAGTTGGCTGTAGTCCTCGTCGATGTGGAAGGTGCCGGCGAAGGCTCGCCTCGGGTCGTCGCCGGAACGCAACTGGGGGAGCCGGGAGAGCAGCAGGTTGATCTTGAGCTGGGAGCCTTCGGGCTTCTCGGTGACGGGTTGACCACGCAGCGCGGCAAGAGTGGTGGGCGCGACGTTGGCGAGTACGTAGGAGCAGTCCACCGTGCGCTCTCCGTCACCACCCATCCAGGTCACCGACCCGCGGGTGCCATCGGCTTCCACTGAGGTCACCGAGGCGTTGACGACCACAGAGGCGCCAGCACGTCGAGCAGCGCCGGCCAGTGCGTCCGTCACGGCGCCCATGCCACCCACGGGCACACGCCACTCGCCAGTGCCGTTGCCGATCAGGTGGTAGAGGAAGCAGCGGTTCTGGATCAGGGACTCGTCGTGCAGCCCGGCGAAGGTGCCGATGACCGCATCGGTCGCCACCACGCCCCGCACGGTGTCGTCGGCAAACAGTCGCTCCACGACCTCGCCGAAGGGCCGCTCGACCAGCGCCTCCCACAGCGCAGGGTCCACCTGCTTGCGGAGCTCCGCAACGGATGGCAGCGGCCCCAGCAGGGTCGGCGCGACTACACCGGCCAGCGACGAGACAGAGTTGTAGAAGGAGGTCCAGGCCTCGTACTCCGAATCGCTACCAGTCAGAGCCGCAAAGGAGGCCCGGGTAGCCGTCCCCTCCGGCCGCTCGACCATGAGGCCGAGGTCGCGCCCATCGCGGCGTACCGGTGTGTATGAGGCCACTGACCGCGAGCGGAGCTCCAGGCCCAGGCCGAGGTCGGCCACGATCTTGTCGGGGAGCAGGCTGACCAGGTACGAGTACCGCGACAGGCGAGCGTCCACACCCGGGAACACCTGCTGGCTGACTGCTGCACCGCCTGTATGCCCCTGCTGCTCGAGTACGAGCGTGCTGAGGCCGCCACCGGCCAGGTACGAAGCCGCGACGAGGCCGTTGTGGCCACCGCCGACGATCACGACGTCGTAGAAGTTCTGCATCAGACCGGCCAATCCAGTTCGCGGTACGCGGCGTCCCAGAACATCCACTCGTACCTGGTGGTCGTGGCGAAGTGCCGGTGGCAACGGTCGCGTTCGCCCGGGCCCACCTCGGCGCCGAGCCGGTCTGTCACCGCCAGGACAGACTCTACGACCGCATCGAACTCCTCGGATCCGTACGCGGCGATCCACTCCGCATAGACCGGATCCGGCGAGGAGTGCTTGAGCAGCTCCCGCCCGACCTCGCGGTAGATCCAGTAGCAGGGCAGTACGGTCGCCACTGCCTCGGCGTATGTCCCAGTGGCGCAGACAGCGGTCAAGTAGGACATGTACGCCGTGGTGGTCGGCCCGGAGCCTACGGAGTCGACGTCGGCCGAGGTGAGACCCAGGGAGCCCAGTAGCGAGCTGTGGAGTTCCTGCTCGACAGCGATCGCGTCTGCGGCGTGCCGGGCGAACATGCTGACCGCATCCTCGTCCACTGCCCGGGCAGCGACCAGGGCTAGCGCACGGGAGTACGAGCGCAGGTAGTGGCTGTCCTGGATGATGAAGTAGCGGAAGGCGCTGTGCGGCAGCGTGCCGTCGGTCAGCCCGGTGATGAACGGGTGCCGGACGATCCCGGCGTACACCTCGGCGGCCCCGGACTCCCACAGCTCCTTGGAAAACGTCATCCCCAGCTCCTCGCGTCGACTGCGCCAGAGCCTAGCCGCAGGAGTGTCAGGTCTTACAGGACGAATGTGGCTTACCGGCCGTACCCTGACGGCATGACGATGCAGGGGGATCTCTCGACCAGCACCGCCGACGACACCGCCGCGGACACTCAGGTGGCGATGCCGCCGGACACCGCGTTGCTGAGCCGGATCCGGGCCTCGGTGATCGGTGACGACCAGGTGATGCCGGGTCCGTACGGGCCGCGCCGGGTCACGTACGCCGACTACACCGCGTCCGGCCGGGCGCTCACCTTCCTCGAGGACTTCATCCGCGAGGAGGTGCTGCCGCGGTACGCGAACACGCACACCGAGTCGAGCGGCACCGGCCTGCAGACCACCCGGCTGCGTGAGGACGCCCGCCAGATCATCCACGACAGCGTCGGCGGCGACGACGAGACCGCGGTGATCTTCTGCGGCTCCGGCGCGACCGGCGCGATCGACAAGCTGATCGGCATCCTCGGCCTGCGCATCCCGGCCCAGCTGGACGACGAGTACCACCTGACCGACACGATCCCGCCGGAGCAGCGGCCGGTCGTCTTCATCGGCCCGTACGAGCACCACTCGAACGAGCTGCCCTGGCGCGAGTCGATCGCCGACGTGGTGGTGATCGGCCAGGACCCCGACGGGCACATCGACATCCCGATGCTGGAGAACCAGCTGGTGAAGTACGCCGAGCGGCCGCTGAAGATCGGCTCGTTCTCGGCCGCCAGCAACGTCACCGGCATCGTCAGCAACACCCATCGCGTCTCCGCCCTGCTGCACCGGCACGGCGCCCTGTCGTTCTGGGACTGCGCCGCCGCCGCGCCGTACGTCGAGATCGACATGTACGGCGGTCGCGACGCGGATCCGCTGGCCTACAAGGACGCCATCTTCCTCAGCCCGCACAAGTTCATCGGCGGACCCGGTACGCCGGGAGTGCTGGTGGCCCGGCGTGAGCTGATGCGCAATCGCGTGCCTGACGTACCGGGTGGCGGCACGGTCGCCTTCGTGAACCCGACCGAGCACCGCTACCTCGACGACCCGATCCACCGCGAAGAGGGCGGCACGCCGGCGATCATCGAGTCGATCCGGGCCGGCCTGGTCTTCCAGCTGAAGCAAGCGGTCGGCATCGACGTGATCCGCGCGCACGAGGACGCGTACCTGCGTCGCGCCGTCGAGGCGTGGCGTGCGGAACCGGCGATCGAGATCCTGGGCAACCTGGACGCGGAGCGGCTGTCGATCGTGTCGTTCGTGGTCAAGGCGCCGTCGGGCCGATACCTGCATCACAACTTCGTGGTCGCGCTGCTGAACGACCTGTTCGGGATCCAGTCCCGAGGCGGCTGTTCCTGCGCGGGCCCTTACGGCCACACGCTGCTCGGTATCGACCTGGCCCGGTCCGCCGAGTTCGCAGAGGAGATCGTGCACGGCTGCGAGGGGATCAAGCCCGGCTGGGTGCGAGTGAACTTCAACTACTTCATCTCCGAGGCGGTCTTCGAGTACGTCGTCGCCGCGGTGAAGCTGGTCGCCTCGGACGGCTGGCGGTTGCTCGGCGACTACCGCTTCAACCCGGCCAACGGCCTGTGGAAGCACTACCGCGGACCGGTGGAGCCGCCGATGCGGCTGTCGCAGGTCGGGTACGACGCGGACGGTCAGCTCCGCTATCCCCGCCACGACGACAAGGCTCCCGAGTCGGCGCTGGCCGGCTACCTGGCCGAGGCTCGTACGCTGCTGTCGGCCTGCCAGCACAAGGACTCGCAGACCGAGGCCCACGTCAACGACGAGTTCGACCACCTCAGGTGGTTCGACCTCCCGGCCGGCTGCATCACGAAGTAGCGGTTCGCAGGGCCTGCTCGTACTGCCCGTCAGCGCCCACCGTCCACGGCACCCCGTTCAGCAGCAGGGTCCGCCCGGCGATGGGCGCTTTCGCAGTGGCCAGTACGGAGTCGGTCTTCTTGTGGCAGCCGCTGCGGTAGACGCGTTGGGTGACCCGTACTGCGACCGCTCCCGCGCCCTCGGCGTACGTGACCACCTGCGGGTCCTGCGCGCAGCCGGTCGGGGTGGCGACGATCAGCACGACCTGCTGCGGATTGCCCTTGACTACTTGTACTTCCATCACGCCGACCGCGACCGGGCGCCGGTCGATCGTCGTGGTCGGGCTGGAGACCGCTTGAGGTTCGGGCGCCGGCTTCTCCTGCGGTGCCGAGGACCCGAACACCTTCGACAACACGAACACGGTGAAGGCGAGCATCCCGACCAAGAAGGTCACCACGACGGCGATCCCGTACCCGAACCATGCACTGCCCGACGACTTCACGCCTCGGATCCTAAGGGGGTGTGGGTGGCGAAGCCCCCGCCCGCGCCGACAGCGTACAAAATACCGAGGGCGACCGGTCTGCGCTTTCTGCAGACACGATCGCCCTCGTCCGAGGGTGAGTAACGGGACTTGAACCCGCGGCCCCCTGGACCACAACCAGGTGCTCTACCAGCTGAGCTATACCCACCATGTTCAGCCGCCTTAATCAG
Source organism: Kribbella ginsengisoli (assembly GCF_039537185.1). NCBI lineage: Bacteria > Bacillati > Actinomycetota > Actinomycetes > Propionibacteriales > Kribbellaceae > Kribbella > Kribbella ginsengisoli. The sequence goes on from NZ_BAABAA010000021.1 coordinate 37,319, forward strand.
CGCGACTGGAGAATCATAGCGATGAAGGTCAGGAACTTGAAATCGGGGTGCTGACCGCTGAAGCGGCCGCCTTCGCGGTTTCCGTGTCCGGACCGGGCATCGGGACGAAAACGGTCTGCCGGTAGTAGCGGAGCTCGGCGATCGACTCGGTGATGTCGGCCAGCGCGCGATGGTTGCCGTTCTTGGCCGGCGTCGCGTAGTACACGCGGGGGTACCAGCGGCGGACGAGTTCCTTGATCGAGCTGACGTCGACGTTGCGGTAGTGCAGATGCGACTCGACCTTGGGCATGTCGCGGACCAGGAAGGTGCGGTCGGTGCCGACCGAGTTGCCGGCCAGCGCCGCCTTGCGCGGCTCCTTGACGTAGCCGGAGATGAAGTCGAGGACCTGCTGCTCGGCGTCGGCGAGCTCGATGCCCTGCGGCAGTTCGTCGAGCAGGCCGGAGCCGGTGTGCATGTCGCGGACGAAGTCGCCCATCTGCTCCAGGGCAGCCGGTGGTGGTGCGATCACCAGGTCGATCCCGTCTCCGAGCACGTTGAGTTCGTAGTCGGTGACGAGCACGGCGACCTCGATCAGGGCATCCTTTTCGAGATCGAGTCCGGTCATCTCACAGTCGATCCACACCAGCCGGTCGTTCATGGGCACCCACCTTAGCCGTCCCGGGACGGCAGTCCCGCCGATACCGGGCAAACCTCCCGGAGAGATCCGGGCTAACACTGTTGCGGCGCCACTACTGACGGTGTTGTCCTGTTCTACGTACTCGGGGGAGTGCAGACGGGGACACGGAGGTGGGGCTATGGAGGGGACGGTCGCAAGGCCGAGGCTGACCAAGCTGCTCAGCGAGGGCGCTCGCCGCCGCTTGCTGACCGTGGTGGCCGACGCCGGGTTCGGCAAGTCCACTCTGCTCAGCGCCTGGGCTGCTGAGCGCCCCTGCGCTTGGTATACCGTCCGCGCCGAGGACCGCTCACTAGCTGCGATGGTCACCGGGCTGGTCGACGCACTGCGCCGCCAGGTGCCCGCACTGTCGACTGTGCTCGCCGCTGAGCTCCAGGGACCGCGCGGCCCCGACGCAGATGCCGAGCAGGGCACCAGAGCTCTCGCGTACGCCGCTTTGCTCGCCGATGCGCTCGAGCAGAACCTCACCGGCGACCTGGTGCTCGTGCTGGACGACCTGCACGAGCTCAATCCGGGTGACCCGGCAACGAAGTTGATCGAGGGCCTGGTGCGTGTCGCGCCGCCCTCGCTGCATCTCGTGGTGGCGTCCCGGACGGCCATGCCCTTCGGGATCGACCGGTTGCGTGGCAGAGGCCAGGTGCTGGAGATCGACGCGACAGCATTGGCTTTCACCGTGCAAGAGACCGTTGCCGTGCTCAACGTAGTACTGGGTGAAGGGGCTGAGGAGCTGGCTGAGCCGCTGCAGGCCGCAGTACAGGGGTGGCCGGCTGCTGTGCGGCTGGCTGTCGAGGCGCTGCGGACAGTACCGGCTTCGGAGCGGCCGGGGCGACTGCAACGAGCACTGCGGTCGGATGGGCCGCTCTATGACTACCTAGCCGAGGAGGTCTTCGCAGCAGAGCCAGCATCTGTACGCCGGTTGGTCGCTGCGGTCGCCGTCTTGCCCAGGTTCAGTGCCGAGCTCTGCCAAGCGATAGGGGTCACCGAGAACCCGGAATCCCTGCGCCAGTTGCGGATTCGAGGTCTGCTCGTCTCTGCGGGCGAGGTTGACGGCTATGAGCTCAACCCGCTGGTCCGGGGCTTCGCCATCGACAGATTGTCAGCGGATGAGGTCGGCATGGCGGAGCTGACACTGCAAGCAGGGCAGTGGTTCGAGTCTGTCGGAGACCAGCGAGACGCCCTGGCCTGCTACCAGGCAGTGGACCCGGCCCACGTCGCCCGGATGCTGACCCACCGTGGGCATGCCATGGTCAGTGGTGGCCTGGCGGAGACAGTGGTCGTAGCCGTCAGTTCGCTGCCGGACCAGCTACGGGATGCCGCGATGGATCAGCTGGAAGGCGAAGCACGGCAGGTACTCGGCGACTGGCAGGGCGCGGAGAGGTGTTTCGACCGGATCATCGAGCCCGAGGGCGAGATCCCCGTCGGCATCGCGTGGCGGCTCGGGCTGATCCATCACCTGCGCGGCAGAACCGATGTCGCGGTAGCCATGTACCGCAGGGGCAGGATCGACGGCCAGCACCCGGCGGACGAGGCCCTGTTGCAGGCCTGGTGGGCTGGAGCGCACTGGCTGCGGGGCGAGTTCGACGAATGCCGTGAGCTCATCGCAGCGGCGGAAATCTGCGCCAAGGTGTCCGCTGACGACCGGGCGATGGCCATCGTCCATACCGTGCTGGCGATGCTGGCCGCTGTCGACAGTGACCCGCGCGGCAACGCATCTCACTACCTGCGTGCGCTGGAGCACGCGGAGCGAGCCGGCGATCTCCTGCAGGCGATCCGGATCCGGGTCAACCGCGGATCGCACCATGTTGCCGAAGGCGACTACACGTTGGGGCTCGACGAGTTGGAGATCGCCCTGGAGCTGGCGGATCGCGCTGGCTTCGCGGTCTTTCGGGCGTTGGCCCTCAACAACCGGGGCGAGGCGCTGCTGCGGCTCGGCAGGCTCGACGAGGCCATCGGCGAGCTGGAGGCGTCCCGGGCGCTCTACCAGAAGCTGGAGTCGAAGCGGGTGGCTCAGCCGCTGGCCGTGCTGGGCGAGGTCTATCGCGAGAGGGGGGACAGGGCGATGGCGAGAGCGTGCTACGAGGAAGCGATCGCGATGGCGGACGACACCAAGGACATGCAGTCGCTCGTACCGTCCCTGGCCGGGCTTGCCCGGGTGCTGGCGGTGGAGGAGCCCGAGCGGGCGGCGGAGCTGGCCGAGATCGCCAGGCAGGCCGTGGCCTACGGCCCGGTCCCCGGCCTGTCCGGAGCGCTCGTGGCGCTGGGCTGGGTGACGCTGCATGCGGGCAACAAGGCGGAAGCGGCGGCGGCTGCCGAAGAGTCTGCGGCGCTCTGTCGTCGGCGTCGCGACCGGGCCGGGCTGGCCGATGCGCTTGAGCTGTACGCGGCTGCCGACGGCGGTGAGGTGCTGCACGAGGTTCTGAACATCCGGAACGAGCTGGGCGATCCGTTGGGACAGGCACGCGCGGAGTTGATGCTGGCCCAGCGTACGCAGGGTGCTGAGGGCCGAGAACTGGCGTTGCGAGCCCACCAGCAGTTCCTGGCCGCGGGAGCTACTCGCTATGCCGCAGCGGCTCTGGCGGCCAGTCAGCAGACGGGGCCGGCGCCGGTACGCATCGAATGCCTGGGCGGCTTCCGCGTACTACGTGACGGCAAAGCCATCCAACTAGGCGAATGGCCGTCGAAAAAGGCACGCGACCTACTGAAGATCCTGGTGGCCCGCCGCTGCCGCCCAGTCGCCCGGGTACAGCTACTCGACCTGCTCTGGCCGGACCAAGGAGAGTCAGTCGCCTCGCCGAGACTCTCGGTCGCTCTCTCGACCGTGCGCTCAGTATTGGACCCCGAGAAGCGCTACTCGCCCGACCGCTTCGTCGGCGCCGACCGCGCGACCATCTGGCTGGACGGCGACCAGACCTCCGTCGACGTTGAGGGCTTCCTCCACGACGCCCGGAGCGGCCTGGACAGCAACAGCATGCCGCTGCTGCGAGCGGCCGAGGCCGCGTACAGCGGGGACTTCCTAGAGGAGGACGTGTACGCCGACTGGGCCGCGGGGATGCGTGAGGAGGCCAGGGCGCTCTATGTCCGGGTGGCGCGGGTGCTGGCCGAGCGGGGGAAGGATGATCCCGATGCGGCCGCCGGTTACCTGCTGCGGATCCTCCAGCGCGACCAGTACGACGAGCGTGCCCACCTGGGTCTGGTGGGCGCGTTCCAGGCGAGCGGGGCTCATGGAGAGGCCAGGCGGGCGTACCGGACCTACATCCAGCGGATGGCCGAGCTAGAAGTCGAACCGGCCCCTTACCCGGCGGTCCCAGCCCGGGTTTAAGACTGTCTGAAGGTTTGCTCGCACTCTCTTCCCATGGCAGCTCCGGTACACAATGCGGACGTGACCTGCGAGTTCGGGGTCGCGGGCGGCGAGCAACACGGCCTCCACTCGGGCCGTGACTACCGCGCGGCGGCCGGTACGCCGATCAGGGCCACCATGGCCGGGGTCGTCGTCCGGGTGCTGGCCCATCAGGTCGTGGTCGAGTCCAATGCCATCTGGCATCTCTACGACCATCTGGCCGAGCCGGAGGTCCGCCAGGGCGACACGGTGGAGACAGGGGATCGCCTTGGCGTGGCCGCCGGCCCACACCTGCACTACGAGGAGCGGGTCATGCCATACGGGTCCGGTGATCACCGGTACCCGCGGTTCGACCTGCATCCGAACACCAGGCTTCGGGCGTAACGGGAGGGAAGAAGGGGTGGAGATGGCGACGAGCGGGCCGGCCGTGGAGGGAGCGGCCGAGCCGCTCGAAGTCAGTGCACTCCGTCCTGAGCGCACTACCGTTAGCCGGATGATCGCGACCAGGTTCGTCACTGACCGGCTGGCCATGCTGCCGCTGCGGGTGGAGTACTCCGTGCCGATGGCCGCGGTGCTGGCCGATCCGGAGCTGTACAGGTTCACCGGGGGTGAGCCGCCGACGGCGGAGGCGCTCAGTGAGCGGTACCGGCGGCAGGTGGCGGGGCCAGGGCGGCCGGGGGAGTCGTGGCTCAACTGGGTGATCAGCGTTACGCAGTACGACGAACTGGTCGGTTATGTGCAGGCCACTGTGATCGGGGACGAGGCGGAGATCGCCTGGGTGCTGGGGACGGCCTGGCAGGGGCAGGGCTACGCCAAGGAGGCCGCCGTGGGGATGGTCGGCTGGCTGGAGGCTCATGGGGCCGCGCGGATCATCGCGCACGTCCACCCCGACCACACCGCGTCTGCGGCCGTCGCGGCCGCTGCCGGGCTTCGGCGTACCGATCAGGTGGACGACGGCGAACTTCTCTGGGTCAAATAAAAAGAACGAGCCCGGCCGAAAAATCGGCCGGGCTCGCTCAAGCGGTGGTTCAGACCGGGCGGACGTTCTCCGCCTGCGGGCCCTTCGGGCCCTGGGTCAGGTCGAACTCGACCTTCTGGTTCTCATCGAGCGAACGGTAGCCGTCCGCCGCGATCGCCGAGTAGTGCACGAAGACGTCGGCGCCGCCGCCGTCCTGAGAAATGAAGCCGAAGCCCTTTTCACCGTTGAACCACTTCACTGTTCCGCTGGCCATGATCTGCTCCTTGTGTGGGGCGGGTAACAGGTCCCGACGGTCGTCGGTCCCCTGGTTGCCGAACGAGCCCTCCCACACCGGACCGAGGCCCAGAAATGAGAAAACGCCCTGCGGATCACAAATCCGCGGGCGTTTCAAAAACGAACGGGGAACTGCAAAACTGCAACCGTCAGAAACGGTAGCACACCGTGGCGGTCCGCACCCGACACGGCCACGGCGAATTTCTCACCAGGATCCGCGATGATCCGGGACCAGCAGGGTGAACGGGACGATCAGCAGCAGGAGCGCGGCGAACACCACGAAACTGTGCGCCTGGGCCAGACCGCCATTACCTGCATGGGCCAGGAGCGTGGTGGTGACGGAGACCGCGACGATGCCGCCGGACTGGCGGAACATGCCGCGCAACCCGGCGATCGCTGAGATCTGATCGGGAGCAAGTTGCAAACTCGCGTTGTTCGAGGCGGGGATGGAAAGCCCCATCCCGACGCCGGTGATGCCGGCGGCGAGAGCCAGCCAGCCGTACGGGGTAAGGCCGTGCGGGGCCAGCGCCATCACCGTCATCCCGCCCGCGACCAGCAGGAACCCACCGATCATCGGCGCTCGATAGCCGGTACGCCGGAGCGCGAACACCGCCAGTCCGGCGACGCAGATCATCCCGACGGCCCGGGCGGTGAGCAGCGTCCCGGCCTGCAGGGGCTGGATGCCGTAGCGCGATTCGGCGTACAGGGGGACCAGGGCGCCGAAGCCCAGGACGGCCGCGCCGAAGAGGAAGTTGATCGCGTTCATCGCGCCGAAACCGCGACCGCGGAGCAGGGTGACCGGGATGAACGGGGCCGCGTTGCGGTTCGCGTGCCGGACGAAGAGGAAACCGAGCGTGACCGCAATCACCTCGGAGGCGATGAAGAGCGGGTCCGTCGGCTCGGCCCCGCTGCTGCCGAGCGAGGTGATCCCGTACATCCCGAACAGGATCGTCAGTGCCAGCAGCACGGCCCCGGTGGTGTCCACGCGACCGGCCGGTTTGGGCGTGCTGCGCGGGATGAAGCGGGCGCCGAGCGCGATCAGCAGGATGCCGATCGGCACGTTGACGATGAAGATCTCCCGCCAGGACCAGTAGGTGACGATGACGCCGCCGATGATCGGGCCGACGATGCCGCCGATCGGGAAGATCGAGGTGAACATGCCGATCGCCCGGTCCCGCTCCCGGCCGAACTGCTCGGCCACGATGCCGGTCGCGGTCGGCATGAACGCGCCGCCGCCGATCGCCTGGAAGGCGCGGAACACCACCAGCAGATAGATGTCGTCGGCCAGGCTGCAGCACAGCGAGGCGACCGTGAACAGCACCGCGGCGCCGAGGAAGACCCGCTTGCGCCCGAACTGGTCACCGAGCCGGCCGGCCAGCGGCATCACGATGATCTGGCCGAGCGCGTAGATGGTGATCGTCCAGCCGCTCCAGTTCAGCTCCGCGTGCAGGTCGCCGCGGATGGCGTTCAGCGCGGTGGCCACTATGGTCTGATCGATCGAGGCCATCAACAGGCCGATCGCGACGATGCCGAAGACCAGCCGCCGGTGGGCCAGCGGCTCGTCCGCGGCCTGGTCGGCGGTCAGCTCTGCTGAACTCGACGGTTCCATCGATGAACAGACTACATTGCTTGCCAGCAGGCAATAAAGCCCGAAATGAGATTCCGGACATGACCGACACCGAGACGTTGAGCAAGCTCCGCGGCGTGATCTCCCGGCTCGCCCGCGAGCTCAACGCCACGGCCACCGCCGAGGGCCTGACCCCGACCCAGGCCTCGGTCCTCGGCCTGATCGCCTTCCGCGGCCCGCTGGGCCTGACCGAACTGGCGCAACTCGAAGGCCTCAACCCGACGATGCTGTCCCGAGTCGTCGGCAAACTCACCGAACTCGGCCTGATCCAGCGCGACCCCAACCCCGACGACCTCCGCGCCATCCGCGTCGAGGCCACCGACGCCGGCCGCCACCTCCACGAACGAGTCAAACTCCTCCGCACCGAAGCCATCGCCACCTGCCTCGACCAACTCCCCACGGCGTCGGCCGAGACAATCATCAACGCCCTCCCCGCCCTGGAGGAGCTCGCCCTGGCGCTGCGAGCCACGCACTAGTACGGCCTTGTACGACCGCGAGGCGGCGCTAGTGATGCGCGTCGGCCCCGCGGGCGTCGTACTCGTCGGGTGTCTCCGAGACGGTGAGGGCGCAGCCCGACCGGCCGCACTCGCAGGCGAACGGGTAAGGCTGCTGCTCGGCCACCGCGATGTCCGCCAGCCAGAGCCGGATCTGCCGGCTGGCTGCGTTGTTCTCGATCGACCGCTGCCGGGCGAGCTGACTCCCGGGCGGCAGCTGATGTTGAGGCCCAAGTGCTGTTCTTACCGCTGCGGTGATCGCGGACCAATCCGGGTCGGCCGCGACCTCGATCAACGTCTGCCCGTACTGCGTTGTCTCCTGCCGCACCCGATTGGCAAGGAGGGCGTCGCGGGCGAGCAGCCCTTCGAGGCGCGCCCGGCCCCTCGCGTCCTCAACACGAGCGAGCCGTGCCTCCCGCGCCCGGCGCGTCTGCTCGGCATCGGGCATCAGCCAGGCCGCGGCACGCACCCCGTCGGCCACCATCGACGGATAAAGCTGTGGCCCCTCGACAAGCGCCGGTACGTCGCCGAGCTCGCGCGCCCGTACGTCCTCGACGACCAGCTCGATCCGCAACCGCGCGATCCGTACGAACGCCTCGGCGGCGACCTCCGGGCCCTCGGCCAGATCTTCTTCGAGCGGCCGCTGCGCAGGCATCCGGCCCACGTGGTCGTAGGTCCACAGATCCACCGGATGCAACGGCAGGTCCAGCTCCCTCGCCAGTTGCCGTGCGATCGTCGACTTTCCGGCGCCTGGTGCGCCGCCGATCCAGATCATCCCCGGCCAGCTCATCCGGCCATCTTGGCAGCCGTCGGGTGCTTTGATGGGTGGGTGGACTTCGAAGGGCGGACGGCGCCGTTCCGGCGGGAGTTGCTGGCGTTGTGTTACCGGATGTCGGGCTCCAATCACGATGCCGAGGATCTGTTGCAGGAGACGATGATCCGGGCCTGGCGGGCCTTCGACCGGTACGACGAGACGCGGGCGTCGCTGCGTACCTGGCTGTACAAGATCGCCACCAACACCTGTCTCACCGAGCTGGAGAACCGAGGACGGCGACCGTTGCCATCCGGGCTGGTGGCCAGCGGGGACGATCCCGAGGGACCGCTGCGGAAGGGTGCCGAAGTCCCTTGGCTGCAACCGTTTCCGGATGATCCGGCGACGGTGGCCGAGGAGCGGGGCACGCTTCGGCTCGCACTGATCGCTGCGCTGCAGTTCCTGCCGGCCAAGCAGCGGGCGGTACTGATCCTGCGTGATGTCCTCGCCTGGTCGGCCGCGGAGACGGCGGAAGTTCTTCAGTTGACGCCTGCCGCGGCGAACAGTGCGCTGCAGCGCGCACGGGCGAAGCTCAAGGAGACAGGGCTGGCCGAGGAGGATGTCCTCGAGCCGGACGACCCCAAGTGCGTCGACTTCCTCAATCGCTACATCGCCGCCTTCGAGCGCGCCGACGTCGCGGCCTTCACCGACCTGCTGACCGAGGATGTCCTGCTGGAGATGCCGCCGTTCTACAACTGGTTCCGCGGCCGCGAGTACCACCTGCGCTTCATCGCGCGGGTCTTCGACCAACGCGGTACCGACTGGCGCGTCCACCCGATCGCGGCGAACGGCCAGCCGGGCATCGCGGTCTACCGCGGCGACGGCGACGGCGGGTACGTGCTGCACACCTTGCACGTCTTCACCGTCACCGTGGCTGGCATCTCCCACAACCACACGTTCCAGGACGACGGGGTGTTCGCGGCTTTCAAACTCGCCGGTACTGCGTAAGCACCGCGGCCCCCGCCTGATCCGACGCAACGCAGGTCAGGTGGACCGGCGACGACGTCGGACCGAACAGCCGCTCGCCCGCGCCCACGATCGACGGGAAGGTGAGCAACCGGTACTCGTCGATCAGCTCGTGTTCCTGCAACAGGTGGATGACGCTCGAACTGCCCGTCACGACCACATCGCGTTCCTCGCGCCGGACGGCGTCGACGAGGTCGCCATCGACCAGCGTCGAGTTGGACCAGCCGGAGACGTCCGTGAGGCGATGCGATGCGACGAGCTTCGGGATCTTGTTCATCTTGGTGGAGAAGTCGTCGGCCCGCTGGGGGAAGAGCCCGCTGAAGAGCTCCCAGGTCCGCCGGCCGAGCAGCAGGACGCCGTCGTCCAGGAGAGCGCCGAGCCGGAACTTGTCCCCGCCGACGGCCTCCGGTCCGTGCCGGAAGGCCCAGCCGCCGTACGGCGTACCGCCTGAACCGTCCGGATCGGTGACGTAGCCGTCGAGGCTGACGAACGCGATCGCGATGACTGTGCCCATGACTGAAGTCCTTTCGGAAGGTTGCTGTCACGGGTACGTACCGGCGGGCTCGCGAGAACTCATCGGTGCTGCCTATCAAATCATCGCAAATGTGACCTACGTCATGTCTTGACCCGTTCTTCGAGCCCGGCCTACTGTATGCGGTATACCAAACCGCTCCGGAAGGTGGGATCGATGGAGAGTCGGTTTGCCGTCAACTGCTCGATTCTGTTCACCGAACTGCCGTTGCTGGAGCGGCCGCAGGCTGCTCGGGCGGCCGGGTTCGAGGGGGTGGAGTTCTGGTGGCCTTTCGATACCGCGTTGCCCGGCGATGCTGAGGTTGACGCCTTTGAGCGGGCGATTCTGGATGCCGGTGTCCAGTTGGTCGGGCTCAACTTTGCTGCTGGTGACATGCCGGGCGGTGATCGCGGGCTGGTGTCGTGGCCGCAGCGGTCGCTGGAGTTCCGGGACAACATCGCGGTGACGTTGGGGATCGGCGAGCGACTCGGGTGCCGCGCCTTCAATGCGTTGTATGGCAATCGGGTCGACGGCGTTGATCCAGCTGCGCAGGATGAGTTGGCGGTGGAGAACCTTGCCCTCGCCGGTACGGCTGCAGGCTCGTTCGGTGCGACCGTGCTGGTCGAGCCGGTCAGTGGCGCCGCGCGGTATCCGTTGCTGACGGCAACCGACGCGGTCGAGGTGATCGACCGGGTGGAGCGCGAGTCCGGCGTCACCAGTGTCGGGTTGCTCGCGGACCTGTACCACCTGACCGTGAACGGGGATGACGTGAGCGCGGCGATCGCGAAGTACGGGGATCGGATCGCGCATGTGCAGCTCGCCGACGCGCCGGGCCGAAATGAACCGGGCACGGGCGAGATCCAGCTCGAGCGGTATCTCGGCGAGCTGCAGGAAGCCGGCTACGACGGCTGGATCGGCCTCGAGTACAAGCCCAGCACCACCAGCCAGGACAGCTTCCGCTGGCTGCGACAGCTTTGAGCGCACCTGAGAACAAGGAGCACTGTATGCCCCGAATGACTGCCGCCCGCGCGGCGGTGGAGATCCTCCGTCGCGAAGGCATCACGAACCTGTTCGGCCTCCCCGGTGCGGCCATCAACCCCTTCTACAGCGCGGTTCGCGCCCAGGGCGAGCTCAAGCATGTGCTCGCCCGGCACGTCGAGGGCGCCTCGCACATGGCCGAGGGGTACACCCGCGCCAAGGCGGGAAACATCGGCGTCTGCGTCGGTACGTCGGGTCCGGCCGGCACCGACATGATCACCGGCCTGTACTCCGCTTCGGCCGACTCGATCCCGATCCTGTGCATCACCGGGCAGGCCCCGGTCGCGAAGCTGCACAAGGAGGACTTCCAGGCCGTCGACATCGCCTCGATCGCCGGGCCGGTCGCCAAGTGGGCTGTGACGGTGATGGAGGCGGCGCAGGTCCCGGGCGCTTTCCAGAAGGCGTTCCAGTTGATGCGCACCGGTCGTCCCGGGCCGGTGCTCATCGACCTGCCGATCGATGTCCAGTTGACCGAGATCGACTTCGATCCGGAGCTGTACGTCCCGCTGCCGGTCGCTGTGCCGCGTGCTTCGGTGGCGCAGGCTTCGGAGGTGCTGCGGCTGCTGGGTGAGGCGGAGCGGCCCCTGATCGTGGCCGGTGGCGGGATCATCAACGCGGACGCTGCTTCTTTGCTGGTCGAGTTTGCCGAGCTCACCGGCGTACCGGTGGTGCCTACGTTGATGGGGTGGGGGACGATCCCCGATGACCATCGGTTGATGGCCGGGATGGTGGGGCTGCAGACGTCGCATCGGTACGGCAACGAGACGTTGCTTGCCTCTGATCTGGTGATCGGGATCGGTAATCGGTGGGCCAATCGGCATACGGGGTCGGTGGCGACGTACACGCAAGGGCGGAAGTTCGTCCATATCGACGTCGAGCCGACGCAGATCGGGCGGGTGTTCGCGCCGGATCTGGGCATCGTGTCGGATGCGAAGGCGGCGCTCGAGGTACTGATCCATGTCGCTCGGGAGAACGCTCCGCTGCGCGACCGGTCGGAGTGGGCGGCTGCTTGCCGGGAACGGAAGCGGACGATGCTGCGGCGGACCGACTACGACGACGTCCCGGTGAAGCCGCCGCGGGTCTATCAGGAGATGAACAACGCCTTCGGACCGGAGACCCGGTATGTCTCGACGATCGGGTTGTCGCAGATCCAGGCCGCGCAGATGCTGCATGTGTACCGGCCGCGGCACTGGATCAACGCCGGCCAGGCGGGACCACTTGGCTGGACGGGTCCGGCGGCGCTGGGTGTGGCGGTCGCGGATCCGGAGGCGACTGTCGTCGCGCTGTCGGGTGACTACGACTTCCAGTTCCTGATCGAGGAGCTGGCGGTCGGGGCGCAGTTCAACATCCCGTACATCCACGTGGTGGTCAACAACGCTTACCTCGGGCTGATCCGGCAGGCGCAGCGTGGGCTGGAGATGGACTACTGCGTGCAGCTGTCGTTCGAGAACATCAACACGCCGGAGCTGAACGGGTACGGCGTCGACCACGTGAAGGTCGCCGAAGGCCTTGGCTGCAAGGCGTTGCGGGTCTTCGAGCCGGACGGGATCCTGCCGGCCCTCGAGGAGGCGAAGAAGCTGATGGTCGAGTACCAGGTGCCGATCATGGTCGAGGTGATCCTGGAGCGCGTCACCAATGTGTCGATGGGGACCGAGATCGACAACGTGGTCGAGTTCGCCGAGCTGGACGGCGTACAGAATCCGATCCCGACCGCCTCCGGCCTGCGAGACTAGGGGAATCAGGATGAAGGTTGCGATTCTGGGCGCCGGCGCGATCGGCGCGTATGTCGGCGCCGCGCTGCACCGTGGTGGGACCGAGGTGCATCTTGTTGCCCGTGGCCCCCATCTGCAGGCGATCCGGGCTGATGGGGTGCAGGTGCTGAGCCCACGTGGAGACTGGGTGGCCCGTACGCCGGCCACCGACGACCCCGCCGAGATCGGGCCGGTCGATGTCGTCTTCCTCGGGCTGAAGGCGAACTCGTACGCGTCCTGCGGCCCGCTGATCGAGCCGCTGCTGCACGACAAGACGGCCGTCGTGGCTGCCCAGAACGGCATCCCGTGGTGGTACTTCCACGGCCTGCCGGGCCCGTACGAGGGTCGCCGGATCGAGTCGGTGGACCCAGGTGGTGAGGTGACCCGGGTCCTCTCGCTCGACCGCGCGATCGGCTGCGTCGTCTACTGCTCGACGGAGTTGGAGGGGCCGGGCGTCGTACGGCATCTCGAAGGCACCCGCTTCTCGATCGGCGAACCTGGTGGTGGCCGATCGGACCGCTGCCTGGAGTTCAGCGAGGCGATGATCGCCGGCGGCCTGAAGTGCCCGGTCGAGGAGGACATCCGCAACGACATCTGGATCAAACTCCTCGGCAACGCCGCCTTCAACCCGATCAGCGCGCTCGCCCGCGCCACCATGGTCGAGATCGCCCAGCACCGCGGCACCCGCGCGATGATCCGCCTGATGATGGAAGAAACCCTCGAGATCGCCGCCGCCGTCGGCTCCACCCCCGACATTTCCGTCGACAAACGCATCGACGGCGCCGAGCGGGTCGGCGAACACAAAACCTCCATGCTCCAGGACCTGGAGAAGGACAAGCCTCTCGAACTGGACGTCATCCTCGCCGCCGTCGTCGAACTCGCCGACCTCACCGCTACCAAGGCCCCGACTCTCCGCGCGGTCCACGCCGTGACCGACCTGCTCTCCACCAAGGTCGGCACCACCACCATCGCCCACGCCCCTACCGCTGCAAGGGCTGTCTAAGCCAGACGGGCCCGGAGACGCGCGTGCCCTGCCAGGCCCCCTCCGGACCCGTCTGTTCCACCTGTACTACGGCCCACACATCTCTTCCGCTGTCATGGCCAGCCTGGCAAGCCGGGCGGGATGGTGGCGGCAGGGCGGACCGGCACGGGGTATCGGGCGAGATCGCGGCGGGCCGAGTGAGTGCGTAGGTCGGCCGGCAGAGGGTCGGGCAGCTTGCTTCGGCGAACCGTGTGGGCGCCTGCCTGATGGAACAGCCCGCTGGAGTGTTCTTCGAGCTCGGCCGGGTCGAGGTGCGGCTCGACCAGCTCCCGGTAGGCAGCGCCGTACCAGGTCCACCAGACTGGGTACGGCGTCAGCCCGAGGAACCTGCCCTCGTTGTCGTCGAGACGCACTGTCGACTGGGACCTTTCGTCGAACCAGACAGACCGACCGTTCCAGCCGACTCCGGCGACCACCTCGGCCGTGGCGAGGAAGCAGGTGCGCGCTGCGGCGAGGCGACGAACAGGTCGTGCACGGCGGACATCAACTCCGGTTCCCGCAAGGGTGGGGCCAGCATGCTGACCTCCGTGGTCCGGATTCCGGGGGATCGGGAGAAGCTGCCGCCGACGCAGGGGGTGGCCGTGCTGAAGAAGACGAGGTCGTCCTCTTCGATCAGTTTGGTCATCGCGGTCGGGTTGCCGAGGCGATGGGGTAGCGGTTCACAGGTTCCGTACCGGCGTGGTTTCGCCGCCGGGAGGTGCTGGGCGCAGAGCGACAGCCAGTCGTCGACGGGAGAGGTCGGCGACGCGTCGTACCAGGTCAACTCGACCAGCTGGGTGCGGCTGTCGGTGGGCATGGTCAAACGTAGATCATCGATAGCGAGTAGACAGTGTCTACGGACTTGATGTAGACACTGTCTACGTGATGGTTCTGGGGATTTTGGTTGCGGCGGCGCTGTGTCATGCCGGGTGGAATCTGTTGATGAAGAAGGCCACGCAGGACGGGCCGCAACTCGCCTGGTTGTGTGCGGTGATCGCGGCGCCGGTCTCCGTCGGGCTGCTGGTGTGGGCCGGTTTGCAGGGGGAGTTGGCGAAGACCTGGCCTGCTGGATTGGTGAGCATGGTGCTGCATACCGCGTACTCCGTGGTGCTGCGGTGGGCCTATAAGGCGGGCGACTTCAACGTCGTGTACTCCGTCAGCCGGGGCGCGACCCCCGTCATCGTCACCCTCGCCGCGATCCCGTGGATCGGCAGCCCGCCGCCACAGGTGTGGGTCGGGGTCGCGGCAGTGGTCGTGGGGGTGATGGTGATGGATCGGGTGGCGTCCGGGCGGGGGAGCCTGCCGGGGGTGGCGGTGGCTGGGTGCAGTGCGGCGTACACGTTGTGGGACGGGTATGCGATCGCGTCGCTCGGGGTGAGTGTGTTGCCGTACTTGGCGGTGACGAATGTCGGGCAGTTGGCGGTGTTGAGTCTGGTGCTTGGGCGTCGGCGGCGGTTGGATTTTTCGGGGTGGCGGCGGGCGGTGCCGATTGCGGTGCTGACGCCGGCCAGTTATGGGTTGGTGCTGGTGGCGATGTCGATCTCGCCGGTCAGCACGGTGGCCGTCGGGCGGACGCTCAATGTTGCTGTGGGCAATCTTCTGGGAATCGTCGTACTGCGCGAGCGGCTCACGCTCGTGAGCGTCGTCGGCCTGACCGCGGTACTGGCCGGCGTGGTACTCGTCTCGATTGGAGCTTGATGAAGGCAGGACACCGGATCCACTCGAAGGTGCCGGACCAATGGCTCGCCGCGGTTTCGGCCTTTCTCGCCTAGCTACAGGTCGGTCGGGCCGAGTGATGCGGTTGCGGTGAACTGTGCGGTTCGGGAGGCCATTGTGTCGAGTTCGAGGACGACCAGGTCGTTCGGGCCTTGGTGGACGAGTGGGCCGGGGACGTAGAGCGTGTGCTGGGGGCCGCGGTGCCAGTAGCGGCCCAGGCAGAAGCCGTTGACCCAGGCGAATCCCTTGCCCCAGGCATCGGTTTTCAGGAAGTGGTCGATGGGGCCGTCGGCGTTGAAGGTCGCTCGCCAGGCGGTCGGGCCTGGGCCCACAACGGACGCCCCACCGGACTGCCACGCAGTGGGAACGGTGTCGAGATCGATGACGCAGGTCGTCCACTCGGTGAGCGGCGCAGAGTCGAGCAGGACGCCGCCGATCAGGCCCTTCGGTTCGCCGATCCGGGGGCCGTAGTTGACCCGGCCCTGGTCCTCGACGACCAGCTCCAGCCGGCCGCGGCCGTGCGGTAGGAGGATGGCGCGATCGTGGTTCTCGCGTTCGAGCACACCGACAGGATGTCCGTCGAGGAAGACCTGGGCGCGGTCGCGAACCTCGCCGACCTCGAGCAGCGCCGGGCCCTCGACGTCCAGCTCGGTCCGGTAGATCGCGAGCCTGGCGCCCAGCTCATCGAGAGTCGGCAGGGCCGCCGCGGCCGTCCACACGCCTCGAACAGCAACGGGGTCGCCCAGAGGTACAGAGAATTCCGGCGCCGGCGCGACCGGATCCGGTGCGAGCGGCGGCACCGGGGCATACCGGGAGATCACCTCGCGGAAGGCATGGAACTTCGCGGTGAAGTTGCCCGCCTCGTCCAGCGGCGCGTCGTAGTCGTACGACGTCACCGTCGGCCGATAGACGCCCTTGTCGTTGGCTCCGTTCGTGAGCCCGAAGTTCGTGCCGCCATGAAACATGTACACGTTGACCGAGGCGCCCGCAGCCAGCAGAGCATCCAGCTCCGCGGCCGCGTCAGCCACCGAGGTCGTGTGATGCGGCCCGCCCCAGTGGTCGAACCACCCGTCCCAGAACTCCATGCACATCAACGGCCCCGACGGCTGATGCGCCCGCAACGTCCGGAGCCGTTCCGCAGACCTGGAGCCGAACGACCCAGTACGCAGTACGCCGTCCAGCCCACCGGCCTCGAGCATCTCGTCGACCGGCTGGTCTACGGTCACCAGCGGCACCGTGATCCCGCCCTGGCCGATCAGGTCCGCGATCGCCTTCAGATAGACCTGGTCATCCCCGAAGGCGCCGTACTCGTTCTCGACCTGAACCAGCAGCACCGGCCCACCGTGCTGGACCTGCAGCGGCTCCACGATCCGCAGTACCTGCCGCAGGTACTCCTCGATCGCGGTCATGAACTGCTTCTCGTGCCGGCGCACCCCCACGCCCGGCTCCTGGAAGAGCCAGGCGGGGAGCCCGCCGTTGTCCCACTCCGCGCAGATGTACGGACCCGGCCGCACGATCGCGTACATCCCCGCCTCGGCCACCAGCCGTAGGAACCGGCCCAGGTCGAGGATCCCCGAGGTGTCGAAGACCCCGCGCCGCGGGCTGTGCGCGTTCCACGGCACGTAGGTCTCGACGGTGTTGAGCCCCATCAGGCGGGCCTTCTCGATCCGGTCCGCCCAGGAGTCCGGGTGGACGCGGAAGTAGTGCAGGGCGCCGGACAGGATCCGGAACGGCGCACCGTCGAGGAGGAAATCGGACTCACCGATCGTGAAGTCGGACATGGATCCCTTTCTGCGCGGAACGCGCGGGAATCGTGGAGGGGGTCAGCCGTTGGTCTGGAAGCCCTGCTGGTTGCCGTACCCCACCAGCGCGTCCTGCCAGGCCTTGAGCGCCGGGTTCAGATCGGACTTGCTCTGGTACGCCTTGCCGACCGTGTCGCCGAAGATGCTGTTCGCGTACAGCTGGAACGGCAGGTAGCTCCAGTCCTTCACGACCGTACCGGCCGCGCCGGTGAGCACCTGGTTGATCTTCTGGCCGCCGAAGTACGCGCTCGGCTTGTCGACGAAGGCGGGATCCTTGAGGTCGGCAACGGTCGACGGGAAGCCGCCGCTGGCCAGGAACGGCTTCACGCCGTTGTCGTGGTTGAGCCACTTGACGAAGCCGGCCGCCAGCGCCGGGTTCGCGCTCTGCTTGAGGACCGACTGGGTGCTGCCGCCGTTCTCCGCGGTGGCCGGTTGTCCGTCGTACGTCGGCATCGGCGCGACCGCCCACTTGCCGGCGCCGGCCTTGACCGACGACTCGAGGACGCCGGGCATCCACGCGCCGACCGCCAGCGAGGCGATCGTGCCGTCGCCGAGCGCCTTGAACCACTCGTCCGACCAGCCCGGGATGCTCGCCACCAGGCCGCCCTCGACGAGCTGGTTCCACACGCCGGTCCACTTCTTGGTGCCGTCGTCGGCGAGGTTGATCGTGACGGCCTTGCCGTTGGTGCTGAACGGTTTGCCACCGGCCTGCCAGATCATGCTGGTCGCGAAGCCGGCGTCACCGGTGTCGTTGGTGATGAACTTCTTCGGGTCGGCGGCGTGCAGCTTCTTGGCGGCCGCGACGTACTCGTCCCAGGTCTTCGGCACGGTGATGCCGTACTTGCCGAAGACCTCCTTGTTGTAGAACAGCGCCATCGGGCCCGAGTCCTGCGGCAGCCCGTAGAGCCCGTCGCCGGCGTGCACCGCCGTCCAGGTCGACGCCGTGTACGCCGACTGGAAGCTGTCGAACCCGTACTGCCGCAGGTCGACCAGCGAGCCCGGCAACGCGAACTGCGGCAGCGCCTGGTACTCGATCTGCGCGACGTCCGGCGCCCCCGACCCGGCCTTGATGACGTTCTGCAGCTTCGTGTACTGGTCGTTGCCGGTCCCGGCGTTGACGTAGTTCACCTTGACGTTCGGGTACTCCTTCTCGAACGCCTTCACCTGAGCCTCGGCCGACGGCGTCCAGCTCCAGTACGTGATGCTCCCGCCCTTCTCGAGCGCGGTCTTCACAGCATCCGGCGACCCCGCCGGCTGGCCGCCACTGCCCGAGCTGCCGGAGCTGTCCGATCCACCGCAGGCAGCCAGCAGAACCGATGCGGTCGTGATGGCGACGGTGCTGACGACAAGGTGCCGCAGGCTGCGCCGATGACTGGTCTTCATGATGTTCCCTCTCACTGTTCCCACTGCTGGTTGCTGAGGCCGTTGCAGGCCGAGACGATGACTGCACTTCCGTTGGCGGTGCCGGCGGCATCGAGGCAGAGACCGGGATGGCCGATGCTCGTGACCGACTTGTCCGCCTGGAGCTCCCACGCCTGGTCGGAGGCGCCGGTGCAGGTGGTGATGATCGCCGGGCTGCCGGCAACGGCTCCGCCGGCGGTCAGGCACTTGTTGCCGTAGACCGTCAATTGCTTGCCGGCCGTGTGGTTCCAGGACTGGTTGCCGCCGCCGTTGCAGTCCCACAGGTCGAGCGCGGTGCCGTTGGTGGTGGAGGCGCCCGGTACGTCGAGACAGCGGCCGCTTGCGACTCCGCGCAGTTCCTCACCTGGTGGCGCGGGTGGAAGGTCGTTGACCGGTTCCTTCTTCAGCAGGCCCCAGCCCCACTGCAGCTGGGCCAGCCCGCTCGCGTTGTTGACCTCGAGGTCGCGCTCGCTGATCCGGGTGGTCATCGAGTAGGAGTCACCGTCGCGCAGGCCCGGCCAGTACACGATGCCCATCTTCTGCTCGCGGGCGACCTGGGTGAGCGCGCCGAAGTACGAGGTGGAGACGTTGCCTTCGTGGTTGCCGTAGTTGAGGCCGGTGGTCATCGGGGAGCCGGCCTCGTCGATGATGGTGCGCCAGCCGTACTGGCCGATGCGGGGGCGGAGGTTCGCGAGCCATTCCGCCTCGGTGGTCGCGTCGTCCCAGAAGCCGTAGAAGTGCAGCGACAGCAGGGTTCCCGTCAAGGCGGGGACCGCGCCGACGCCGGTGACGTTGTCGTTGTAGCCGGTACCTGAGATGACGACCCGGCCACGCGGCACATCCCGGTGCCGGGCCAGCCAGGAGGTGGTGACGCCGACCCACTCGTCGAGGGAGTAGCCGAACGGCTCGTTCATCGGTTCGAAGTACACACGGGGGTTCTTGCCGTACTTCTTGACGACGGTGTCCCACATGGCGGCGTAGGCGGCTGGGTCGTCGACCCGGCCGTCCTTGGCGTCGTTGGCTTCCCAGTAGCTGAGGATGACCTTGAAGCCGTTGCCGGTGGAGGCGTCGATCGCGGCCTGGTACGACCGCCACCAACCGGTCCCGACACTCGACGGGTTGATCGGCAGCCGGATCGTGTTGGCCTTCAGCTCCGCCCGGAACTCGCGGACGATGCCGGTGGCCTTGCGGTAGGTGGTCGCGTAGTCGTCCGCAGTACTGAGGCCGGACGGTACGACCTCGTCGGACGCGTAGTTGTCGCGCGGATCCGCCCAGTTCACACCGCGGTACTCGCGCGTGTTCGCCGGAGACGGCGCTGGCGACGCGGCTGCGGGGACAGTCGTCACAACACCGGTCACCAGGGCCAGTGCGGCGGCGGCATGGAGCCAAGCTGCAGGTTTCATCCACAGTCCTTTCATTGTTTGACGCTGCCCGCGGTCAGGCCGGACTGCCAGAAGCGTTGGAGGAGGAGGAAGGCGACGACGAGCGGGACGATGGTCAGCAGCGAACCGGTGATCACCAGGTTGTAGATGGGGCGCGCGCCGACGCCGGTCGCCTGGTTGCTCCACTGGGTGAGCCCGACGGTGAGCGGATACAGGTTCGGTTTGCTGAGCATGATCAGCGGCAGGAAGTAGTTGTTCCAGGTCGATACGACCGCGAACAGCAAGACGGTGACGATGCCGGGGGCAAGGAGTCGCAGGGCGACGGTGAAGAAGATCCGGATCTCCCCGGCGCCGTCGATCCGGGCCGCCTCGAGCAGGTCGTACGGCACCGCGTCGGTCGCGTAGACCCAGATCAGGTAGAGCCCGAACGGGCTGATCAGCGACGGGATGATGATCGCCCAGACCGTGTTCGTCAGCCCCAGCTTGGAGAACATCAAGAAGGTCGGCACGGCCAAGGCGGTCCCAGGGACGGCGACCGCACCCAGCAGGACGGCGAAGACAGCGCGCCGCCCGGCGAACCGGTACTTCGCAAGCCCATAACCAGCCGCAGTCGCCAGCAACGTGGCGCCGCCCGCCCCGACGACGACGTACAGCAGCGTGTTGCCCAGCCAGCGCAGGAAGATGCCGTCGTCATAGGTCAGCGTGTCGCGGATGTTGCCGAACAGCGCGAACGAGCGACCGAACCACAGCCCCGGACTCGACACCAGATCGCCCTGCGTCTTGGTTGCACTGAGCAACAACCACAGCAGTGGGACCAGCGTGTAGACGAGGTACAGCACCATCAGCACGGTCAGCAGAGGCGAGCGTCTGGGACGCAGTGACGTGTTCACAACGCCTCCCGGGATCCGCGCAGCTGGACCACGTAGGCGATCACCGCGGTGATGATGCCCATCACGATCGCCACCGTCGCGGAGTAGTTGAACTGCTGACCCGCGAAGGACAGGTTGTAGGCGTACATGTTCGGCGTGTAGTACGTGGTGATCACGTTCGGCGCCAGTGTGCGCAGGATGTTCGGCTCGTTGAAGAGCTGGAAGCTGCCGATGATCGAGAAGATGGTGGCGATCACGATCGCGCCACGCAATGCCGGCAGCTTGACCGCCCGGATCGTCCGGAACGCGCCGGCGCCGTCGATCGCGGCCGCCTCGTACAACTCCTCCGGTACGGTCCGCAGGGCCGAGTAGAAGATCAGCATGTTGTAGCCCACGAACTCCCAGGTGACGATGTTGGCGATCGACGGCAGCATCCACTTCCCGCTGAGCGGCTGGATGGCCGTCGTGCCGAGCAGGTCGTTGAGGTCCGCGGCCAGCCCGAAGTTGTTGCCGTAGATGAAGCCCCACATCAAGACGGCGACCACGCCCGGTACGGCGTACGGGAGGAAGATCACCACCCGGAAGAAGCTCGCGCCGTGCAGCCGGGCGCTGTCGATGGCGAGCGCGGCCAGCAGGGCGAAGACGAGCATCACCGGCACCTGGACGACCAGGAACAGCAGCACCCGCAGGAACGACTCCCACAGCTTCGAGTCCTGGATCGCGTCGATGTAGTTGTCGAGCCCGACGAACACGGTGCCGCCGAAGAACGCCTGGTCGCGGAACAGGCTCAGGTAGATCGCGTAGCCGATCGGCGCCAGGAAGGTGAGCGCGAACACGGCGAGGAACGGCCCGACGAACAGCCATCCCCTGGTCTCTCGGTGCATCTGCCCACAGCCTCCATGTTTACGTCAACATTTCTGGCGAGGAAGCTAACGTGTTTACGTCAACATGTCTATAGTTCGGCGGAGACGACCGAGGGGGAGACGCCTGATGACCACAGACGAAACGCCGGTACGCCGCCGGCGCGGAGCCTCGATGGCCGACGTCGCCCGGCTGGCCGGTGTCTCGGGCCAGACGGTGTCCCGGGTAGCGAACGGCCGGCGCAACGTCGACGAGGCCACCCGGGACCGGGTGCTGGCCGCGATGCGCGAGGTCGGGTACCGCCCGAACAGCGCGGCGCGGGCCCTGCGCAACGGGCAGTTCCGCAGCATCGGCGTGATCGCGTTCGAGCTGTCCAGCTTCGGCAACACCCGGACCCTGGACGCCATCGCCGCGGCGGCCACGTCCAGCGGGTACGCCGTGAACCTGATCCCGGTGCTGCATGGCACCCCCCACGACTTGTCGGGGGCCTTCGACCGGCTCGGTGAGCAGGCGGTGGACGGGGTGATCATCCTGATCGAGGCGCACCGGCTGGACGAGGCCGATGTCCAGATGCCCGAGGGGATGCCGGTCGTGGTGATCGACTCGAACGCTGATCTCGACTACCCGGTCGTCGACACCGACCAGGCCCAGGGCTCCCGACTGGCGACTGAGCACCTGCTCGACCTCGGCCACCGTACGGTCTGGCATCTCGGCGGTCCCGAGGACTCGTACGCCGCCTCGCGCCGGCTCCGATCCTGGCGCCAGACCCTGATCGACCACGGCTGCCCGGTACCGCCCGTGCTGACCGGCGATTGGTCGGCCGGCTCCGGGTACGCGGCCGGCCGCAAACTCGCCGCCGACCCCGACGTCACCGCGGTCTTCGCGGCCAACGACCAGATGGCCCTCGGCCTGCTGCGCGCCTTGCACGAGGCCGGCCGGGCGGTTCCGGAAGACGTCAGCGTGGTGGGCTTCGACGACATGGAGGAAGCCGCCCAGTTCTGGCCGCCGCTGACGACGATCCGGCAGTTCTTCCCGGAGGTCGCGCGCCGCAGCGTCGACGCCCTGATCGAGGGGATCCGGACCGGCGAGCACCACCACCAGCCCGTCGCCGTCGGCACCGAACTGGTGGTACGGGCCAGCACGGCCCCGCCCCGCCGCTAACCAGCGGCGGGCCAGTACCGCCCCGCCCGTGATCGGGGGCGGGCGAGTACCGCCCCGCCTCGTGATCAGCGACCGGACAGTTGCTCTACCACCTTGAGCAGTGAGGAGTGGTCCAGCGAACCGTTGCCCTGGGCACGCGCCGCTGCGACCAGCTGAGCAACGATCCCGGTGACGGGCAAGGACACTCCCGCGGCGCGAGCCGATGCCAGGGCGATGCCCATGTCCTTGTGGTGCAAGTCGATCCGGAAGCCCGGTTCGAACTGGCGGGCAAGCATCGAGGCCGACTTCAGATCGAGGATCCGGTTGCCCGCGAGCCCACCGGCCAGTACTTCGAGCCCGCGCTCGCCGTCGACCCCCGAAGCCTCCAGCAGCACGATCGCCTCGCTGACCAGCGCGATGATGCCGGCCACCATCAACTGGTTGGCCGCCTTCACCGTCTGGCCGGCGCCGTGCCCGCCGACATGCACGATGGTCCGCCCGAGGTCCTCGAAGATCGGCCGCGCCGACGCGAAGTCCTCCGCCGACCCGCCGACCATGATCGACAGCGACGCCTTGATCGCGCCCTGCTCGCCACCACTCACCGGCGCATCCAGCACCCGTACGCCGCGCGCCGCGCCCTCGGCAGCAACAGCAAGCGACGTCTCCGGCGCGATCGAACTCATATCGATCAGCAGGACTCCCGGCGTGGCCGCCTCGAGCACCCCGCCCGGCCCGAGCACGACCTCCGACACCTGTGGCGAATCCGGCAGCATCGTGATGACGACCTCGGCGCCCTCGACGGCCGAGGCAATGTCGGGCGCGGGTTTGCCGCCGGCCTGCAACAGCTTCTCGACGGACGCCGGTACGACGTCGTAGCCGGTGATCTCGTGGCCGGCCGTGATCAGGTTCGCGGCCATGTGCGAGCCCATGATGCCGAGCCCGATGAATCCGATCTTCGCCATCCCAGGGCTCCTTGTCAGCCCACGAGCAGTTGGTCGAGGGCTTCGCGCATCAGCCGGGCGGTCTCGCTCGGCGTCTTGCCGACCTTCACACCGACGGCTTCGAGCGCCTCCTGCTTGGCGGCCGCGGTCCCGGACGAGCCCGACACGATCGCGCCCGCATGCCCCATCGTCTTGCCTTCGGGCGCGGTGAAGCCGGCCACATAACCAATGACGGGTTTCGTAACAGATGAGCTGATGAACGCGGCCGCGCGTTCCTCCGCGTCGCCGCCGATCTCGCCGATCATCACGATCGCCTCGGTCTCGGGGTCGTCCTGGAAGGCCCGCAGCGCGTCGATGTGCGTGGTCCCGATGATCGGGTCGCCGCCGATCCCGATCGCCGTCGTGAAGCCGTACTCCCGCAGCTCGTACATCATCTGGTACGTCAGCGTGCCCGACTTCGACACCAACCCGATCCGGCCCGGCCCGGCGATGTCGGCCGGAATGATCCCGGCGTTCGCCTTGCCGGGACTGATCAGCCCGGGGGAGTTGGGGCCGATGATCCGGGTGGTCCCGGACGCCTCGGCGTGGGCGAAGAAGGCGGCCGTGTCATGCACCGGCACACCTTCGGTGATCACCACCACCAAAGGGATCCCGGCGTCGATCGCCTCGATCACCGCACCCTTCGTGAAGCGCGGCGGGACGAAAACGATCGACACATCCGCGCCGGTGGACTTCACCGCGTCGGCACACGACCCGTAGACGGGGATCGACCGCTTCGCGAAGTCGACCGACTGGCCGCCCTTGCCAGGCGTCACCCCGCCGACGATATTGGTGCCTGCAGCAAGCATCCGCGAGGTGTGCTTCTGCCCCTCGGCGCCGGTCATGCCCTGCACGACGACCCTGCTGTTCTCGGTCAAGAAGATTGCCATGTCCACGTCTCCTAAGCGGCCTGGGCGGCCAGTTCGGCGGCGCGGTCCGCGGCGCCGTCCATGGTGTCGACCACCGTCACCAGTGGGTGGTTCGCCTGCGCGAGGATCCGCCGGCCCTCGTCCACGTTGTTGCCGTCGAGCCGGACGACGAGCGGTTTGTCCGCCTGGTCGCCGAGCAGCGCGAGCGCCTGCACGATGCCGTTCGAGACCGCGTCGCAGGCGGTGATCCCGCCGAACACGTTCACGAACACACTGCGCACCTGCGGGTCGCCGAGGATGATGCTCAGCCCGTTCTTCATCACCTCGGCCGACGCGCCGCCTCCGATGTCGAGGAAGTTCGCGGGCTTCACGCCGCCGTGTGCCTCACCGGCGTACGCGACGACGTCGAGGGTGGACATCACGAGCCCCGCGCCGTTGCCGATGATGCCGACGGAGCCGTCGAGCTTGACGTAGTTCAGCCCCTTCCCGGCCGCCGCGACCTCCAGTGGATCCCCGGCGGCCTTGTCCTCGAAGGCCGCGTGATCGCGATGCCGGTACGCCGCGTTCTCGTCCAGCGTCACCTTCCCGTCGAGCGCCTCCAGCGATCCATCGGCCAGCTTCACCAACGGATTCACCTCGACCAGCGACGCGTCCTCCTTGATGAACACGTCCCACAAGGCCCGTACCACGGAAGCCGCCTCGGCCGGGAATCCCGCCGCGGCCACGATCTCGGCCGCCTTCGCCTCATCGACCCCAGTGGCGGGATCGATCGACACCTTGGCAATCGCCTCCGGGTTGGAGCTGGCGACCTCCTCGATCTCGACGCCGCCCTCGGTGCTCGCGATGCACAGGTAGCCGCGGTTCGCCCGATCCACCAGGAAGGAGAAGTAGTACTCCTCGGCGATGTCCGCGGCCGGCGCGAGCAGCACCCGCCGGACGGTGTGGCCCTTGATGCCCATGCCGAGGATGTCCTGGGCGCGTTCGGTCGCCTCGGCCGGCGTCGCGGCCAGCTTGACGCCACCCGCCTTGCCGCGGCCGCCGGCCTTCACCTGGGCCTTCACGACTACGCGGCCGCCGAGTTCTTCCGCGGCCGCGGCGGCGTCGGCCGCGTCCTCGATGACTCGCCCGAGAGTGACCGGAACGCCGTGCCGGGCGAAGAGTTCTTTGGCTTGGTACTCCATCAGGTCCATGCAGACGACTGTATTCTGTATGCACTCACGTCACAAGACCTTCTCAACTCTGGACAACCGCCACCGCAGAGGAGTACCAAGAACACATACGGTATGCAGTAGTCAGGAGGCGCTGATGAAGGCACGGGACGTAAGAGACGTGTACGGCCGCCAGTACCGGGTCGGTGAGGATCCGCGAGAACTCACCGGCCATCCGAGGCGGTGGCAGCTGTGGGCCGCCTGGGCTTGCATGGTGGCGATCAGCCCTCTGCAGTACTCCTTCGGTTCGGCGGCTCTCGACCTGCAGTCGAATCGCGGTTGGGGTTTCGTCCAGACGATGTGGCTACTGGCGATCTTCGTCGCCTGCCAGGCACTCGTCGCGATCCCGGCGGCGTGGCTCCAGCGAGTGCGACGGGTCTCGCCGACGCAGCTCGTAGTACTAGGCGGTGGCTTTGCTGCAGCAGGTCTGGCGACGCTGGCACATGCGGGTAGCTACGCAGTCGTCGTGATCGGCTATGCGTTGATCGGCGGGGTCGGGGCGGGCCTGGTGTACGCCGCCTGCATCACGACCGCCGGCCGGTGGTTCCCGGACAAGCGGGTGGCCACGATCGGCTTCGTGACCGGTGGCTTCGCCGTCGGCGCGGTACCGAGCATCGCGCTGCTGGCGATCTTCAACTCGTCCGGCGGCCATCGCCTGGTCTTCGACCTCGCTGCGGCAATCGCTCTACTCACCGTGCTGACAGCTGGCGGCGTACTGAAGGATCCGCCTCGGCATTGGTGGCCTGCCGATCTCGAACCGCAGTCCTGGGCGATCGATCGCAAGCTCAATCGCAGCATCCCGAACAACATCCCCGCGGCCCGGCACTATCGCCCTGGTGAGGCGATGCGCACCGGCGCGCTGCCGTTGATGTGGTTGACCCTCGCGCTTTGTACCGCGCTGTCGCTGTTCGGCATAGCGTTCGTCGTGAGCTATGCGATGCAGGCCGGGCTGGGCTTGGCGGTCGCCGGGTTCGCGGCCGGGTTGCTTGCCGCGGTCAACGGTCTCGGCAGGTCCTTCGCCGGTCACCTCTCGGAACAGTTCGGTCGTCGGCGGGTGCTGGCGGCGGTACTGATGATCGAAGGTCTCGCTCATGCCGGACTCGTGCTGGCGGGCGAGTCCGGCGTCGAGTGGGCGTTCGTGTTCTGCGCGATGTTCGCCGGCCTCGGCGGTGGCGCCTTCTACGCGATCATGGCGAACCTGGTGCTGGAGTTCTTCGGTGAGAACAGCCTGCTGCAGAACCACGCGATCCTCTACAGCGCCAAGGCGTTCGGTGGTCTGGTCGGGATCGGCGTGACGGCCAGTCTGGTGGAGGCGATCGGCTATCGGCCGGTCTTCCTGATCGCCGGCTTCCTCGGCCTCGGCACGGCGATGACGGTCCGGTTCCTCAAACAGCCTGGCCGACCGTCACTGACTGTCCGGCGGCAGTTGGGGACTCCGGTCGCCGGAGTAGTCCGGCCAGGCGAGTGAGCCAGGCGGAGTACGGTCGGGTAGCGCGGCCTGAGCCGTGCGTACTGGAGCTCGTCTCCAAGCTGGCCAGGGAACCCTGGACGGATCGGCCCGCCTGCGTCCACCCCGTCCTCGGTGCGGTTGCCCGAATGGTCCACGACCACAGCACGAAGGCGGGTCGACGAGCCCTGCTGCCGTTCGCGGCCGACTTCATCGACACGGCTCGAGTGGGCTTCGACGGCTCGGCCCGCCTGGTGGCGCTCTGTACGTCGACGGCCCTCGCGACCGCGGAGGAGTTGGCCGAGGATGAACGAAGACGCATGTCCAACGCGCGTCGTACGGCGCTCTATCTACTCGGTACTGCGGACGAACCGGCCGGCCCAGCAAAATGGTGGCTACCCGCGCTGAACCGGGTCGCGCTGGGCGAACCGTTCTACCGCACCTTCGTCGCCCCCGAACAAGCTGCCGAAGCCGTATCGGTCACCGCGCGAGCGGCGGACGACATACGACTCCGGCAGCTGTTGAAGCAGTGTCTGGCGGTTCAAGGGGCTCGGCGGCCTGGTGCGCCCAGCCCCTCATGGTCAGCGTCGCCCGTGGCCCAGAGATTGTGGTTGTAATCGTCGTCAGGGATGGCCACCAACTCCTGCAAGCGCGGCGGACCGACTTGTTCCTCGAGTCGCCGAAGGTCCGTCGAACACCTCGTCACGTCGTCGATCAGGCGCAGTACGTCGAGGTGCGCGCCGAGCTGATTCCGTAAGCCCGCAAGGGCTTTCTCGAGGTTCTGTACCGCGCGACGGGTCTGGCCGAGTTCGTCATGGATCGACATCGCAACTCCCTGCTGAGCTCTGGACAAGGGGATCGGCAGTGCGGTATGACTACGACTACCAAATACTGTATGCAATCTACAGGCTGATAATCCAGCACGGCCTTCCTCTGAGGAGATGACTGCCAGATGGCCCAGACAGTGTCCGAAACGAACGCGGTTGCCCAGGTGACCGAGCCGGAGCCGAGCACCGCCACCATCTCGGGTGGACACCTGGTCGCCAAGGCCCTCAAGGCCGAGGGCATCGACGTGATCTTCACCCTCTGCGGCGGCCACATCATCGACATCTACGACGGCTGTGTCGACGAGGGCATCGCCGTCGTCGACGTCCGGCACGAGCAGGTCGCGGCGCACGCCGCCGACGGCTACGCCCGGATGACCGGTAAGCCCGGTTGTGCCGTCGTCACCGCCGGCCCCGGTACCACCGACGCCGTCACCGGTGTCGCCAACGCCTTCCGTGCCGAGAGCCCGATGCTGCTGATCGGCGGCCAGGGCGCGCTGAACCAGCACAAGATGGGCTCACTGCAGGACCTGCCGCACGTCGACATGATGACGCCGATCACCAAGTTCGCCGCCACCGTGCCGCACACCGCGCGGGTGGCAGACATGGTCTCGATGGCGTTCCGCGAGTGCTACAACGGCGCTCCCGGCCCGTCCTTCCTGGAGATCCCGCGCGACATCCTGGACAACTCGGTCCCGGTCGAGTCGGCCACGATCCCCGAGGCGGGCCGGTACCGCGCGTCGACGAAGAGCATCGGCGACCCGGCCAGCATCGAGGCGCTCGCCGACCTGATCTCCCGGGCGGAGAAGCCGGTCGTCCTGCTCGGCACCCAGGTCTGGACCGCCCGCGGCAGCGACGCGGCGATCGACTTCGTGCGCCAGCTGAACATCCCGGCCTTCATGAACGGTTCGGCGCGCGGCACGCTGCCGCCCGGCGACCCGCACCACTTCCACCTGTCCCGCCGGTACGGCTTCAACAACGCCGACCTGATCCTGATCGTCGGCACCCCGTTCGACTTCCGGATGGGCTACGGCCGCCGGCTGCCGAAGGGCGCGACCGTGGTCCAGATCGACATGGACTACCGCACCGTCGGCAAGAACCGCGACATCGACCTCGGCCTGGTCGGCGACCCG
Source organism: Kribbella ginsengisoli (assembly GCF_039537185.1). Classification (NCBI taxonomy): domain Bacteria; kingdom Bacillati; phylum Actinomycetota; class Actinomycetes; order Propionibacteriales; family Kribbellaceae; genus Kribbella; species Kribbella ginsengisoli. Next base: position 66,432 of record NZ_BAABAA010000021.1, read on the forward strand.
GGCGCGATCCTGGCCGCGGTGACCCAGGCCTCCTCGGGCCGGATCGCGAAGGCCGGTGACCGCAAGGCCTGGTTCAGCGAACTGCGGGCCGAGGAGGACGCGGCGTACCAGAAGCGGCTGCCGCGCCAACTGTCGGACGCCAACCCGATTCACCCGTTGCGGCTCGCGCACGAGATCAACGAGTTCCTCACCGAGGACTCGATCTACATCGGCGACGGTGGCGACATCGTCACCTTCTCGGGTGGCGTAGTACAGCCGAAGTCGCCCGGCCACTGGATGGACCCGGGACCGCTCGGCACCATCGGCGTCGGCATCCCGTTCGTGATGGCGGCCAAGTACGCGCGGCCGGACAAGGAGGTCGTCGCGCTGTTCGGCGACGGCGCCTTCTCGCTGACCGGCTGGGACTTCGAGACGCTGGTCCGGTTCAAGCTGCCGTTCGTCGGCGTGGTCGGCAACAACTCCTCGATGAACCAGATCCGGTACGGCCAGGAGGCCAAGTACGGGCACGACCGCGGCCGGATCGGCAACACGCTGGGCGACGTCAAGTACGACCAGTTCGCCAAGATGCTCGGCGGGTACGGCGAGGAGGTCCGTGATCCCAAGGACATCGGGCCGGCCATGCAGCGGGCCCGTGAATCCGGGCTGCCGTCGCTGATCAACGTCTGGGTCGATCCCGACGCCTACGCGCCCGGAACCATGAACCAAACCATGTACAAGTAGCCGGAGGACCGTTATGGGTAAGGCCCTTGAAGGTGTTCGTGTACTCGACATGACCCACGTGCAGTCAGGACCCTCCTGTACTCAGATCCTGGCCTGGCTGGGCGCCGACGTCATCAAGCTGGAGGCGCCGACGGGTGACATCACCCGCCAGCAGCTGCGCGATCTGCCCGACGTCGACAGCCTTTACTTCACGATGCTGAACTGCAACAAGCGCAGCATCACCTTGAACATGAAGTCCGAGCGGGGCAAGGAGATCTTCACCGACCTGGTGAAGAACTCCGACATCCTGGTGGAGAACTTCGCGCCCGGCGCGATCGACCGGATGGGCTTCACCTGGGACCGGCTCCAGAGCATCAACCCGGAGCTGATCTACGCCTCGATCAAGGGCTTCGGCCCGGGCCGGTACGAGGACTTCAAGGCCTACGAGGTGGTCGCCCAGGCGATGGGCGGCGCGATGAGCACGACCGGGTTCGAGGACGGCCCGCCGACCGCCACCGGAGCTCAGATCGGTGACTCCGGCACCGGCATCCACCTGGTCGCCGGCATCCTCGCCGCCCTGTACCAGCGGACGACCACCGGCAAGGGCCAGCGGGTTTCGGTGGCCATGCAGGAGGCGGTACTGAACCTCACGCGGGTCAAGCTGCGTGACCAGCAGCGGCTCGCGAACGGTCCGCTGAAGGAGTACCCGAACGACAACTTCGGGGACGAGGTACCGCGCTCAGGCAACGCGTCCGGCGGCGGACAGCCCGGGTGGGCGGTCCGTACCGCGCCCGGCGGCCCGAACGACTACATCTACGTGATCGTCCAGCCGCCCGGCTGGGCCCCGATCGCCAACCTGATCGGCAAGCCCGAGCTGGCCGACGACCCGGACTGGAACACGCCGGCCGCCCGGCTCGACAAGCTCGACAAGATGTTCGGGCTGATCGAGCAGTGGACCGAGCAGCACACCAAGTTCGAGGTGATGGAGAAGCTGAACGCGCTGAACGTGCCGTGCGGCCCGATCCTGTCCACCAAGGAACTGATCGAGGACGAGACGCTGGCCGAGCTCGGCGCCGTCGTCGAGGTGAAGCACCCGCAGCGCGGCACCTTCAAGACCGTCGGCTGCCCGATCAAGCTGTCCGACTCCCCGGTCCAGGTGGAGACCTCGCCCGGCCTGGGCGAACACAACTCCGCGATCTACGGCGGCCTGGGCATCGATACCGCCGAACTCGAAGAACTCAAGGCCGCCGGCGTCGTCTGAACGCCGTCCCACCCAACCGCTTCTGAGGAGCTTCAGGCATGACTTATGACAAGGCAGCTGTCCAGTCCGTCCTCGACCGGGCGCTGGCGGAGGGCCGGACCTCGCTGAGCGCACCGGAGGCCAAACAGGTCGCCGACGCGTACGGGATCCCGACGCCGGGTGAGGGGCTGGCCACCAGCCCTGAGGGGGCCGCCGCGCTGGCGGCCGAGATCGGTTTCCCGGTCGTGCTGAAGATCGTTTCGCCGGACATCCTGCACAAGACCGAGGCCGGCGGCGTGGTGGTCGGCGTCGACAGCGCGGAGGCCGCGGTCACGGCGTACGAGCGGATCATCGCGAACGCTCGTGCCTATGACGGTGAGGCCGAGCTCACCGGCGTACAGGTGCAGAAGATGCTGGTCACCGGGGGCGACGTGCAGGAGGTGATCGTCGGGTCCGTCACCGACGAGACCTTCGGCAAGATCGTCGCCTTCGGGCTGGGCGGCGTCCTGGTCGAGGTGCTCAAGGACGTCACCTTCCGCCTCGCACCGACCTCCCCCGCGGAGGCTCGCTCGATGGTCGACGGCATCGGCGCGCACGAGATGCTGAACGGCGTCCGCGGGTCGAAGCCGGTCGACAAGGACGCGATCGCGGCCATCATCAGCAAGCTGTCCGACCTGGTCGAGGACTTCCCGCAGTTCGCGGAGGTCGACCTGAACCCGGTGCTGGCCGGGCCGGACGGCGCCACCGCGGTCGACTTCCGGATCATCGTGGACGCCGGGGCCGGCAAGCCGGTCGAGCGCTACACCCAGGACGAGATCCTGACCGCGATGACCCGGATCATGAAGCCGCGCGCGGTGGCCGTGATCGGCGCGTCCAACGAGGACGGCAAGATCGGCAACTCGGTGATGAAGAACCTGGTCAACGGGGGATACAAGGGTGACATCTACCCGATCAATCCTCGCGGCGGTGAGGTGCTGGGGCTGAAGGCTTTCCCCTCGATCACCGATGTGCCGGGGGACGTGGACGTCGCGGTGTTCGCCGTCCCGGCCAAGTTCGTCGGTGGCGCGCTCGAGCAGTGCGGGCAGAAGGGGGTCGCGGGCGCGATCCTGATCCCGTCCGGGTTCGCCGAGACCGGTGAGCAGGAGCTGCAGGACGAGGTCGTCGCGATCGCCCGCAAGCACGGCGTACGGATCCTCGGGCCGAACATCTACGGCTACTACTACCTGCCGGAGAACCTGTGCGCGACGTTCTGCACACCGTACGACGTGAAGGGCAGTGTCGCGCTCTCATCGCAGAGCGGCGGGATCGGGATGGCCATCCTCGGCTTCAGCCGGTCCAGCCGGATGGGCGTCTCGGCGATCGTTGGGGTAGGCAACAAGGCCGACATCGACGAGGATGACCTCCTGACGTTCTTCGAGACCGACGACAACACCAACCTGATCGCCATGCACCTAGAGGATCTCAAGGACGGCCGGGCCTTCGCCGAGACGGCCGCGCGGGTGTCGAAGAAGAAGCCGGTCGTCGTGCTGAAGGCCGGCCGGACGAGCGCGGGCGCCAAGGCGGCCAGCTCGCACACCGGCGCGCTGGCCGGCAACGACAAGGTCTACGACGACATCCTGCGGCAGAGCGGCGTGGTCCGGGCGCCGGGGCTGAACGAGATGCTCCAGTACGCCCGGGGGATCCCGCTGCTGCCGACGCCGAAGGGCGAGAACGTCGTCATCATCACCGGCGCCGGCGGCTCGGGTGTCCTGCTTTCGGACGCCTGCGTCGACAACGGGCTGCAGCTGATGACGATCCCGCCGGATCTGGACGCGGCGTTCAAGAAGTTCATCCCGCCGTTCGGGGCGGCCGGGAACCCGGTCGACATCACCGGTGGCGAGCCGCCGTCGACGTACCGGAACACGGTCGCGCTCGGGCTCGAGGACGACCGGATCCACGCCCTGATCCTGGGCTACTGGCACACGATCGTGACGCCGCCGATGGTGTTCGCGAAGCTGGTCGCCGAGGTGGTCGAGGAGTACCGGGCCAAGGGCATCGACAAGCCGGTCGTCGCCTCGTTGTCGGGTGACGTGGAGGTCGAGCAAGCAAGTCAGTACCTGTTCGAACACGGGGTAGTCGCATATCCGTACACCACCGAGACACCGGTCCAGGTGCTCGGTGCCAAGTACCGCTGGGCCCGGAACGCGGGCGCGCTGTAGCAAGTAGTCACCCCACCCCAGTTGGCGTCGATCTAAGGAGTCCGCCTTGGACGTCACAAGCAAGACCTCAGAAGTACCCGAAGAGCCCGCGGCAGCAGCGGTGACCGATCGGGTCTGGAAGGCCGGCCGGCTCGAACCGATGCCGATCCGGCCGCTACCGCCCGCACCGCCTTCTCTGCACATCCTCGGTCCGACCGTCTTCCTGGTCGCGCTGGGCGTCGGCATGGGTGAGTCCTACATGTGGCCCCGGCTCGTCCTGGTGTTCGGTCCGGACATCCGCTGGCTGTTCATGGTCGGTGTCACCCTGCAGGCGTTCGTGCTGCTGGAGATGGCGCGGTACGCGATGGCGACCGGAGAGAGCATCTTCTTCGGCGCCGCCCGGGTGTTCAAACCGCTGATGTGGTTCTTCTACGTCGCGGCGATCCTGATCTACATCTGGCCGGGCCACTTGTCGGCCGGCGCGGCGGCGTTCGAGGAGATAACGGGGATACCTTGGCAGGCGACCGCCTGTGTGGCCCTGGTGTTCGTGGGCGTGCTGTTCAGCATGCTGTCGGTGATCTACAACTTCCTCGAGAAGCTGCTCGGCTTGCTGATCGGCTTCCTGGTGGTCGGTACGTCGATCATCGCGGCGATCGTCGGCAGCTGGGACGACCTGGCCCAGACGCTGTCCGGCATGTTCGCGATCGGCTTCCTGCCGGACAAGGCGTTGACGGAGGCGTGGTTCCCGATCCTGGTCGGCTCGATCGCTTTCGCCGGCCCGTCGGGTATGCAGCAGATGTGGTACACGCTGCAGCTGCGGGACAGCGGTGCCGGTATGGGCGCGCACATCCCGAAGGTGCGTGGTCTGCGGACGTCCGGCGAGGCGGAGGCGATGCCGTCTCGGGGCTATATGTTCGACACCGAGGACCCGGAGGAGATGAAGAAGTGGAGGGGCTGGCGCAAGTGGGTCACCTTCGACGCGCTGCTGCTCTTCTGGGGTATCACGATGCTGGTCACGATCTCGTTCACCGTGCTGGCGATGTCCGCGGCGCGGCAGAATCCGGATGTGGCGTCGCTGATCGAGGGCGGTGACCGGGAGGCGGCGCTGAAGGCGATGTCCGACTCGTTCGCCTCGGCGGGCAGCCCGATCCTGGGTACCTTGTTCTTCGCCTTCATCGCGCTGATCGGCCTGAACGCGACGTTGGGTCTGTTCGACTCGTTCTCGCGGGGTCAGGCGGACATGACGTACTACTTCATCCCGGGCGCCAAACGGTTCTCGATGTCGAAGTTGTACGCCGGGTTCCTCTGGGGCGTGATCACGTTCGGCATCCTGATCCTGCTGTTCGGGCCGGCCGATGGTCCGGCGGGGATCCTCGATGTGCTGGCCTTCTTGTCGACCTTCGCGATGGGCGCGTACTGCATCGTGTTGCTCCTGGTGAACAACAAGTTGCTGCCCAAACCGATCCGGCCGGGACCGGTGCGCAACGTCATCATCGGGTTCGGCGCGATCTTCTATCTGGGCATGCTGTTCTACAGCCTGGTGCGCTTCGGCGTGGTCGTGGGCTGATCATGGACAGGTTGAAGATCCGGCAGCTCATGGAGTTCTCGTTGCCCGCGGCCACCGTGGGCGTAGCAGCCGGGTTCGTCGCCGGTGGGTTGGCCGCGTTTGTCGGCCGGCCCATCGGCTGGGCGATCGTCACCGGCCTGGGCCTGGCTGTTCCGTTGGTGCTCTTCGGTGTCGGGTACGCCGTACTGCTTGCCCTCGGCAAGCTTCCCGCCGGCGTATTCGCCCCCGCGGCGGTCTACTGGGTGATCGGCTTCCCACTCGCACTGCTGGTGCACGCCGTCGTCACCGAATGGTCGGTAGTCGGTACTCCCGGCCTCCCCGCCGAGCCCTGGAAGTTCCTGGCCTTCCGCGCCCTGCTCAGCATGGGCTTCGCCATCGGCTTCCTCTGGATGCACGAACAACTAGGCCGCCACTGGTGGCCCCGCATCCTCGACCACAACCCCTACGCCCGCCGGGTAGTAGGCGACTACATCCACCTAGCCGACTCCCTGGCAGCCCGCAAGGCCGCCACAACCCGCACCCGCAAGAACGCCA
>NZ_BAABAA010000022.1:0-68510 GCF_039537185.1 Kribbella ginsengisoli
CGCGGTTTCCTTCTTCGAGTCGGTTGTGAGAGATCACTCGAAGGATCACCCGATGACCGCGCTCACGTCTCCGCCCCGCGCATCACCAGGATCTCGCCGTACACCACTCTGCTGGACTCAACTGATCCGGGAACCATTTCAGTTCGGATTCAGAGCGGCTTCAGGGGGAGCGTTGACTCTCGGCATAACCATCGTGGTTGCGGGACGTTCGGGAGGACATCATGACAGAGACCCTCTTTTCCCAGGCCGCTGAGCGCAGGTCTCGGCAACTGTTGACCCCAGTTCCAGCGGAGGGGCAGGACGGACTTCTTCACGATGAGTTGGTATCCGATTTGCCAGACAAGCGATGTACAGGTCGGGCAGATCGTCGGCAAGGACTTCCTCGACGGGCGAGTGATTGTCCTGCGTGATCAGGACGGGTGCGGCGCAGGTACTGAGTGCATACTGCCCGCATATGGGGGCAGACCTCTCGGTGGGTGACATGGTCGATGGGACGCTTAGGTGCGCCTATCACTACTGGCGATTCGACGGTGGCGGAGCCTGTGTCGCAACTGGCTCGGGAGACCCTGTTCCGCGCGGCGCCCAACTCTACCGATTCCCCACCGTCGAGCGCTACGGACTCATCTGGGCTTTCAACGGCAATGAGCCGTTGTTCGATCTGCCTGACATGCCGTTCCCCGACGAGGATCTCGTACTCGGTATCGAGGTGTATCCGCTCATCGACATGGATCCTTGGATCCTGCTTTGCCAGGCTCCGGACGTTCAGCACCACCGAGTCGTCCATTAAATGGATCTGGATGGCAATCCGCTCGACAGCATCACCTGGACGGACTTCTCGATGCTCTATGAGATGAAAGCCACGCGGAAAGGCAGGCCGGTCGAGTTCACCCAGGGCAATGTGGGCACCACGATGTTCATTCAATACGGCCTGATGGATGGCCGTTGGATGGGGTTTCTTGCTGGCCTCGGCATGCCCCGGCCCGGCAAGTGTGAGATGTTTTTCGTTGCCATGGTGCTCGACCGGGAGGGTGACAAGGCGGCGAACAAGGAGTTCGTGGACCGCGTTCTGGCTTTTGAGCGGCAATTCATCGTCGAAGACCTCTCCATCCTCACGACGATCCGCTTCCGGCCAGGTACGCCGTCGGGCAGCGACGGCGTACTTCTCCGGTATCTGAGCTTCCTGCGCAACTATCCGCGAGCTCACCCAGCTGCGGACTACCTGCGCTGAAGGTAATAGGACGCAGTCAGCCGGCGCGCCAGGAGGCGAGAAGGTCATGTTCAGTCGACTCAGAGTCATTGCCGCTTGTGTCGTTCTTCTCTTTTTCGCCCTCGCGGCGTGCACCGGAGATTCGGAACCGATCTCCAAAAAACAAGCTAGTGATGCAGATGTCGCCGCGGCTCAAGACCGAGCCGCGCGGCTTACCGCACCTGTCCCGTTGGAGGCGCCTGGCCCAGCTATCAGCCTCAGCCCGGCGATGAGGGGTAAAACCCTCTACTACATTTCGCAGGCGCTGTCGTACGAGTTCAGTCAGAGCGTCGTGTCGGGGGTGAAAGAAGCGGCAACCCGGGGCGGTGTTGTGGTCAAGACGTTCGACGCCAAGGGGGATCTCACGACTGCGACGAGGCAGATTGAGCAGGCAGTTGCAGAGAAGGCGAGTGGCATTGTGCTGCAGAACCTCTCGCCGGCCTCCCTCAGCGCGCCGATCAAAGCCGCCAAGGAAGCTGGCATCCCTGTCATCGTCGCTCTCGATGCCGATGATGGACCCGTCAGTGCCGAGGACAGTGCGCTTGGTGTCAGCGCGCGTGTCAGTGCCTGCTACTCATGTGCAGGAACACAGATCGCCAACTTGGTCGTCGCGCAGAGCGGCGGGGAACTTGATGTTGCGGTGATCACCAGCCCCGATCTGAGCGTAGCCGTTGCGGAGAGTAAGGCATTCATGGAAGAACTTACTCGATTGTGTCCGTCATGCAGACCGAAGACATATGAGTCTCCCGTGGCCCAGTGGGCTACACAGCTCCCCTCGATTGCCACATCAATCGGCCAGGACTCGGAGATTGACTTTGTCGTACCTGTATTCGCCGCCTTTGTGGACTTCATGAGGCCGTCTCTGCATGCTGCGGGTGCGGATGAGCGGGTTTCTATTATCACTTACAACGCAACCTCTACTGCGCTGAGTGCCCTTCACGAGAAGGACCTGATCACTGGTCTTGTCGCCAGCTCCGAGAACTGGATCGGCTGGGGGATCATGGATCAGTTCTACCGCATTCTCAGTGGCAATCCACCGGCCAAGAGTGAAAATATCGGCAACCGCGCTTTTACCGCGGCCAACCTCACCGCGGCTGACCCAAACAAGGGTGCAGATTACGGCGCCGACTACAAGCGAGCCTATCTGCAGCTATGGGGTGTGGTCGATTGAGTGACAGGACAGTGGGCGTTCCCATTCTACGAGCGGGCAACTGCTCGAAACGGTTCGATGGACGCCTCGTCCTCGACCGGGTCGGTATTGAGGTTTGGCCGGGCGAAGTCCACGCACTGGTGGGTCAGAACGGATCGGGCAAATCGACGCTGATCAAGATTCTGGCTGGCTACCATCCCCCGGAGCCGGGTGGTTGGCTCGAACTGAACGGCGAACCAGCCTCTCTTCCCATCTCGCATCAGGTGATGTCGCAGCGTGGGGTCGCGTTCGTGCACCAGGATCTGGGCCTGAACGAGGCGGCCACAGTGATGGAGAATTTGGGTGCAGGAAGGTATGACCGCGGCGCTCTTGCGCCGATTGGCTGGCGCAAGCGTAGAAGAGTGGTAGGTCAGCAGCTTGAGGAAAGCGGGCTGCTAGGCGTCCGCCCTGAGACCCTGGTCGCCGATCTTGCGCCCGTGGACCGGACGATTCTGGCCATTGTGCGAGCAATGAGTGATCTCCGGCAAATTAGTGGCGGGCTGCTCGTTCTGGACGAGCCTACGGCCAACCTGCCGCGCGATGGGATCGATCGGCTCTTCCTGGCCGTCGGTGAGATTACCTCGCGCGGATCCAGCGTGTTGTTCGTCTCCCACAATCTGGATGAGGTCCTCGCAGTCAGCCGACGTGTCACGGTCTTACGTGACGGAAAATACGCCGGCACATACGAAACCTCGCGGCTGACCAACGAGACCTTGTCCGAGCTGATCCTCGGGTTCAAGCTCGATAAGCTATATCCATCCGGCGAGCGCCCGACGGGGGCACTCCTTGCCCGGGTCGCCCGGCTGTCCGGACAGCGGCTTGAACCGCTGACATTCGAAGTCAGGGCTGGCCAGATCGTTGGGTTCACCGGACTGCTGGGCAGCGGCCATGACGATCTCCCGTATCTTCTTACCGGGGCGTCGCCTATAGCCGGCGGGCAGATCAGCGTCGGCGACAAGACGGAGCAAGCCAAGACTCTGACCCCGCGCAAGGCGATTCAGCTCGGCGTGGTGCTTGTCCCGGCGGACCGCACCCGAGACGCCGTTCTCGGTTCGGCAACTGCCACAGAAAATCTCACCTTGCCCACCCTTCGGCGTTACTTCCGCCGAGGGCGCTTACGCCGTCACGACGAGCAACAGCGCACGCGACAGCTGTGCGACACGTTCGAGGTGAAACCTGCGGATCCGGGTAAGCCGATGAACGAGTTCAGCGGAGGCAATCAGCAGAAGTTGATTCTGGCGAAGTGGATGGAGACGGAACCGAGTGTGCTGGTTCTACATGAGCCGACGCACGGCGTCGACGTCGGCTCGCGGAAGGCGCTCTTCGGTCAGATCCTAGAGATTGCCCGCAAGGGCGTGGGGGTCGTGCTGTGCAGCACTGAGCACGAGGATCTCGTTCATCTCTGCGACCGATTGATAATCCTGCGGCGTGGGCGGAAGGTGGCAGAGTTGTCCGGTCAGGACATCGGCCACGAACAAGTCCTGGAACTCATCTATGGTCCCGACCGGAGAGTCGGATGACCAGGGCAGGCAAAATCGCGACCAGCGTCCCGCTTGAACCATCCAGGCTTCGTCCGCGGCGTGACCAGGCACAGCGTTGCGGGCTCCTGGTCGCGTGGATCATCCTTCTAGTATTTTTTTCCATCTTACGTCCGGACCAATTCGGTACCGTCCGCAACATCCAAACGATCCTCAGCTCTCAATCGGTTGTCCTCGTTCTGGCGCTTGCCTCGATGCTGCCACTGATCGTTGGCGAGCTGGACCTGTCCCTCGGTGGGATTCTCGGGGCGTCGAGCATGTTGTTGGGCTGGCTGAACGTCGTACATGGCTGGCCGATTTGGCTCGCTGTGACCGCGGTTCTCTGCTGCGGTGGGGCGATAGGGCTGGTCAATGCATTCCTCGTCGTGGTGGTCAGGATCGACTCGATTGCTGTGACACTCGGTATGGGCACCCTCCTCGCGGGCCTTGCCCTTGCAATCAAGAATCTCCCTATCGTCGGGATCTCGACCGGGCTCGTCTCGACTCTGCGCTTCAGGGCCGGTGGCCTACAGGTCAGCTTCTACGTCGCCGCGGCGCTTGCGCTGGCGATCTGGTACATCCTTAAGTTCACTCCGCTCGGCAGGCACCTGTACTTTGTGGGAGCCGGCCGGCGCGTCGCGCGCCTTTCCGGCCTACGGGTGGGCGCGTTGCGGATGGGCGCATTCCTGGGCGCAGGGGTTATCGCAGCACTCGCCGGCGTGATGCTGGCCGGTCTCCTTGGTTCGTCCGATCCGAATTCGGGAGTGAATCTTCTGCTGCCAGCTCTTGCAGGTGTGTTTCTTGGAGCCACTGCATTCACGCCCGGTCGGTTCAACGCGGCAGGCACGTTCGTGGCGGTGTACTTCCTTGTCACCGGCATTACCGGCCTGGAGATCGTAGGCTATTCAGGCTGGGTGATCTCCGTTTTCTACGGCGGGTCGCTTATCGCGGCGGTTGTCTTGTCCCGCGTCATGGGTCGCCAGTGATCGGTTGATCGCTGTCAGGATCGGTTCAGTGTGCTTTCAGGAATGCATCAGGCCAAGACTCGACGCTTGTTCCGTGGCCAGACATGTAAACGAGAAGCTACGTCAGCTCCCACAAGACAAGCCAGGCGGGGGACTGCGAGTCAACTCCGTCGGCCTGGGCGGCGCCGTAGTCATGTCCGCCGCCATCATGGGGCCGGCAGTCTCGACCTTCTTCAATCCGCAGTTCGCGACACCGTTCTCGGGTGCTGCGACACCCTTCGTGTATCTGATCTGCGTCGCAGTGATGCTCCTTGTGTCAAGCGGGATCGTCGAGATGGCGCGAGAGTTCCCGAGCGCTGGCGCGTTCTATACGTACGTCAGCCGTGGAATCGGACCTAGGGCCGGGTTTGTCACCGGCGGTCTGATGTTCGTCGCATACGCCCTGCTGCCGCCGGCCGAGATTGGCCTCATCGGTGCGTACGTGCAGAGCACGCTGCAGGCCGAGTTCGGTCTGAACGTGCCGTGGTGGTTGATCGGTGTGGTGCCGGTATCACTCATGGTCGCACTCGCCTACCGCGGCATCGCGACGTCACTTCGAGCCGCGCTGATCCTGTTCGGGGCGGAGGTGACGGTGATAGTCGTATTGGCGGTCATTGTTGTCGGCAAGGGAGGCGACGACGGCATCAGCCTGCATCCGCTCAGCCCTGCGGCATCCCCTCATGGTGTCGGCGGGATCACGACCGGATTCGTGTTCGCGGCGCTGAGTTTCGTGGGCTTCGAAGCTGCCGCGACGCTCGGCGAGGAGATCAGAGCACCGCGACGGACGGTGCCGAAGGCGATCGTCCTCTCGGTCCTTGCTGTTGGATTGCTGTACGTCTTCTGCATCTGGGCCGAGGTGCTCGGGATCGGTGAGCAGGCTGCCAACGAGCTGACCGGCGCGTCGCTGCCGTGGAATGATCTTGCGCAGCGGTATGCCACCTGGATGAAGTGGCCAGTCATCATTGCCGCTGTCTCGAGCATGTTTGCCGTGATGGTGAATTCGAGCAATGGCATCGTACGGATAACCCACGCCATGGGCCGCGATCGATTGCTGCCCGCCTTTCTCGCCGAGGTCAACCCCCGCTTCCGCACTCCGTCAAAGGCGATCGTTGCGCAGGGGGTTTTCGCGGCCGGCCTCGCGGTCGTCGTCGGTTTGCTGTCTGGCCCGTTTTCAGATCCGGTTGCGGGGTTCAATGTCTACGGTTACCTGGGCTTCCTGTTGACGCTGGCGATCCTGCCCGTCTACGTGCTCACTAACCTGGCTGCGGTCAACTGGTTCCGCGCGAAGGGCACCTTCAGCATCTTGCGCCACCTCGTGCTGCCACTCGCTGGGGCCTGCCTGATGATCGCGCTTCTCTACGGCCAGATCAGGGAACAGACCACAGCGCCGTACACCTGGTTCCCGTGGGTAATCCTCGGCTGGACTGCGATCGTCGTGACTGCTGCCATTTGGATCGGTAGAGCCAAGCCAGAGCAGATGGAGCGTGCGGGGCAACTGCTGGCGGTCGGCGACTCCGAGGACCTGCAGCAGAAGGCTTGAACGCGCTCATTCGCCGAGCCTTATGCAAGACCGCGATCCGTCTGGCAGCTGCAGCTCGACCACTCGACCATCGACTTGGACGCCGAGTCCAAGGGCATCTGAGTCGGCTGGTGGGGAACCGCGCTCGAGCAGGATTGCGGTGACCAGAACGAGCTCGCCGCCGGGATGCGTGGCGAATACGAAGGGACTCGCTGAGCAGGGCCCAAAGGCATTCGCATCGCGATCCCGCCGGACATCTGCGGATTCAAATCCGTAGATGCCCACCACCATCGAGTACAGGTTGTCGAGTTCCACAACTGCGAAGGGAGTTGTGGAACCGATCGACATCGACGACGTTGGCGCGGACTCTCCTGACACGGCATAACCCCCGCTGGTCACTCTGGCTCCAGACGGTCCTTCGACCAGCGCGCATCGGACCTCCAGGGCCCGGCAGACGACGGATCTGACTTCGATCCGCCACGGGCCTTCGGACCCGAGCCAAGCCTGATACCAGGAGCCGGCATCTCGCTCACCGAAGCCGATTCGGTGGATGCGGGACCGACCGCTGCATCGTCCGGCGGAGTCGAACAGCGCGACCGCGTTGTCAACCCGGTGTGCGGATAGCACCGGGCCGGTGTGACTCGAGTACGCAAGCCTTTCGTAGTGTGGATCCGCGGACGGCTCGAGCGCTCCGGGCTCTGGATCCCCCGCGCCGTCAGCACCGTGGTTGAGCAGGCGGACCACTTGATCGTTTGATGTGGCGTGCAGCAACCAGCCTGGGCCAGCTAGCGCCCTGATCTGGTCCACCTCGTCCAGGGGCAGGCTGCCTTCGGTCTCGGTCCAGGCGGCGTGGTTCTCTGGCAACAGCAAGCCCAGGAATCCCATGCTCGCCCAATACGGAGAGCCGGGACCTGAATAGGATTGGATCATCGGTAGGAATGGGTGCTGCCAACCCATCCGGAGTAGGCCTTGCTGATCAGGGGCACCGTGCCGGACGAAATATTTCGTGATGCTTGAGCACAGTCGGCGAGTCGTACCTGGCCCAAGCGGACTCGCGTCAAGAAGTGTTCCCATCCAGTACGGTGCTGCCGTGGCCATACGGTAGGTCAACGAGCGTCCTTGATGCACGGGAGCGCCCTCGGGGCTGATGAGATGGATGGCGTCCTCGAGGAAGCTCCGCAATCGCTGCCTGTAGACTTGGAGCCGGTCCTCGTACCTCGTTCCCGGTGTCGCTGCAGCGATCCTTGTCCACATGGTTGGGAAGATGTGCATGGCCCAGCCGTTGTAGTAGTCGAAGCTCTGTCCGTCGCCATCGGAGTACCAACCGTCGCCGACGTACCAGTCCTCGATGCGATTCAGTCCGCGCTCGATATCCGCCTTGGAGTACGAGGCGCCCACGGAAGCGAGGAACTGCTCGGATACGACCTGGAACAAGCGCCAGTTGTCGTCGTACGTGACGGCGCCGACGAAGCCACTCAACCAGTCAACGATTCGGTCCTGTTGCCTGCCGCTGAGCGAGTTCCACAACCACTGTCTTGACTCGTGCAGTCCGAGTGCGATGACGGCGGCCTCGACCATCTCTTGAGCCATAGATCTAATCGGCGGCCAGGCTTCCGGGCTGCTTCGATCAGTACCGGCGGTCAGGCCTCGCGCGTACCGCTCGAGAAGCTCCCCACAGCCCACTCCCTGACTGCCGGCGATCCGGAGCGATGCGAGCAGGAATGATCGCGCGAAGCCTTCCAGGCCGTCGCTTTGGGAACCGGAGTGGCTCGGTCTGCCGGGCAAGTCGACACGGGCCGCAGCGGGCGAGAAGTACGGCACGAGCGAAGCGAGGAGATAGTCCGCGAGCACTTTCCAATGCTGCCGGGACCACCCGGTCCTGGGCGAACGCTCGTAGTCGGGCGAGGGCCAGATCACACTGCTCACGTGAGGCTCCAGGTTAGATTTACCCACTGACCGCCTGCCGGTTCAACCCTTCAGGCCGCTAGTGGCTACTCCGCGGATGATGTGACGCTGGAGGATCAGATAGGCGATGATCACTGGTCCTACTGCGAGCACAGCCGTCGCCAGCGCGACCCCAGGAAAGACCCCGGAAGCACGACCGGCCGCGGCGAGTCCCTGCGTGAGCGTCTGGTTTTCCCGAGTCGTGATCACCAATAGCGGCCACAGCACGTCGTTCCAGCGCCAAATGACGTTGACGATGGCGAGGGCTGCAAGAGCAGATTTGCACAGCGGCAGGATGATCGTCCAGAAGATCCTAAACTCGCCGGCGCCGTCGATCCTGGCGGCGTCGATCAGGTCGTCGGGGATCGTTGTGATGTGTTGCCGTAACAGGAATGTCCCGAACCCGCCGACCAGGAACGGCACGATCAGTGCCGCAAGGGTATCGGTCAGCGCGAGCTTTTTCATCAGCAGGTAGAGAGGGATCATCCTCGTCTCGAACGGAATCAGGAGCGTGGACAGGAAGGCGATGAACAGCACCGACTTTCCACGGAACCTCCCCTTGGCGAAGGCATAACCGGTCATTGAGCTGAACAGAAGGTAGCCGATGGTGCTACCGCCAGCGACGATGATGCTGTTGAGGTAGAGGCGGGCAACAGGAAGATTCGCCGATGCGACCCGATAGTTGAACAGCGAAGGGTCAGGCGGCCAGAAACTGGGATCGCGTGGCATGCTGATGTTTGCCTGTCGGGACAACGAGGTCGCGATCATCCATACGAATGGAAGGATCATCGCCATGGCGCCAAGCGAGAGAACCGCGAGCAAGGTCAGTTGGGTGACGATCCCACGCGGCCTTCGGGAACTGCGGGCTCGGGCTTCGCGGAGGCAGTTCTGCTTCGAAATCATGAGGCTAACCTCCGGCGCCGCCGCGGGCGCAGTCGGAACTCTTTGACCAGTAGCGCCCGGAACGAGATGAGGGTCACACCGAGCATGAGCATGAAGAACACGACGGCGATGGCCGCCGCGAGGTTGCTGTCTCCAGCCTCGAAGCCGACTTGGAACATGTAGACCACAACGCTCTGCAGCGATCGGGCCGGCGCGCCACCAGGCCCTCCGAGGGCCCAAAGGTCGCCGAATCTCGACATTGCGTCGACGGTTCCTGTCATCAGCAGAAAGATGAAGGTTGGACGGAGGCTCGGCAATGTGATGGCGCGCCACGTCTGGAAGGTGTTTGCACCATCGATAGCTGCGGCCTCGTAGAGCTCGATCGGAATAGATTGCAGGCCAACCAGGAAGATCAGGACGAACCATCCGAGACCCGCCCAGACCGCCAGGATCGTCACTGCGGCTCGCGATCCGGTCAAACCAAGTCTCGGATCGGCGAGCCACTGCGGTAGCGCGTCGACGCCCAGCTTGCGAAGGAAGCCGTTGAGTAGACCCCAGTCGGGCTGAAACACGTAGTTGAAGACGATCGCGACGGCAACGGATGACGTCAGTTGCGGCAGGAAGTAGATGACCTTTAGAACGGCGCCGCCGTATCGCAACCGATTGATCATCGATGCGATGACGACGGCGAGGGGGACGACCAGTGCCAGGAATGAGATGCCGAGTAGCGCGGTGTTCCCGAGCGCGTTCCAGAAAATTCCGCTATCCGCGAGGCGACGGTACTGGTCCAGGCCGGCGAAACGCAGCTCGGATCCGGCCTGGCGGTAGAAGCTCTGCCGGAAGGACTCAAAGGTCGGATAGGCGACGAAGATCGTGAGCAGAATCAACGGTGGTCCGACGAACAGATACCAGACGAGATTGTTCCTGATGCGTGACCGGCAGGCGTGGCCCAGCCGCCGAGCCTCGCCGTCATCGGGCATGCCGTCGGCCGCCGCGATCTCAGTGCTCACTTCGTCCCTTGTTCGGACAACCACTTGGCTGTCTCCTTCTGCGCCTTTTCCAGAGCAGCTTTCGGCGAGAGAGTGCCCGACAGCGCAGCTTCGAGTGCGGTCTGCAGAGCCCACCTCGGTTGGTCGGCGGCCCACGGGTACAGCGGCTCCGCCGTGCGCGGCTGGCTGAGGATTGCCTTTCCGTCTGGCATCTCGGCGACCTTCGATACGAGCGATTCGCTGCCTTCGATCAGTGGCAGACGACCGACTGCGTCGAAGTAGTACTTCTGGGACGCCGGATCTCCGGCGAGCCATTTCTGCACCGTCCAGGCCGCGTCCTTGGACGGGCAGCTGGCGGCCATGGCCAGCGGCTGGACGTTGTTGACTCCGCCCAGACCGTCGGATCCCTTCAGATTGATGGTCGTGCGGAAGCGGTCGGACAACTTGGGCTGAGCGATCATCTGCTTCAGGAAGTAGCCCGGTTCCCCTTCCGGTATCAGCGCGACGATGTTTTTGTCGGACAAGAAGCCTTGCGGCATGCCCTCGCTGGCCAGCGCGCCCTTCGGTGCGTACTTGGACATCTTGGCGAACCACTCGAGAGCCTTGAGGTACTCCGGTGTATTCCAGTTCACTTCGAGTGCGCCGCTGTCGGTTACCCCGCCCCAGCTGGCGCCAAGGGTGTGCGCGATGGCAAGAAACTGCCAGACGGCATACTTGCCCTGGTACCAGTAACCGTAGTTCTGCTCGCCCGTCACGGGGTTCTTTCCAGTCAGCCGTGCGGCCTTTTGCTCGATCTCGTCGAGTGTCGGCGTCGAGGACAGCGGCTCGACACCGAAGTCCTTGAAGAGCTTCGAGTCCCAGTGAATGACGCGCTCGTCGGCGTTCGCCGGGAGGTACCACAACCCCTCGGGATTGCTAGGCCCCCAAGAGCGTGCGGCATCGAGCTGGGATCCCCAGATGTTCTTGAACTCGGGGTCCTTCTTGATCATCTCGTCGAGGTCGACCAGTTGCCCCTTGCGGGCGTACGCCGGCGCGCCAGGCATCTGGTACAAGCACGCCTCGCCAGCCTTCATCATCGCTTCTGTTTTGGGGGCGTACCCAGTCGCGCCCTCACCCCAAGGGATATTAACGATCTCCAGCTTGATGTCGGAGTGCGTGTCGTTGAAGCGCTTCTTCAGCTCGCCGATCCCTGGGGTGTCGGCTCCGGTCACCGGATCGATTCCGTCCTGATCGGGGAAGCCGATGAGCAGAACCTTGACCTTTGCAGAGTTCGAGGCGGCGGCGCCGTCGTCTTTCGTACACGAGCTGGCGAGTAGCAGTGTCGTCGCCGTCAGCGCCATCGCAACCATCGGGGTGAAGCGCAACCTCATCTCAGCCTCCCAGCTGATCCTGCTGAGGCCCCAGACCTCATCAGGTGATCTGGCTAGTTATAATACGACTTATGATTTAAGGTAGGCATGGCACGTGGCTTCGTCAAGGCCTTCGGCCGTCGCCGACTTCGGCCGGGTGCGACAGGGAGAGACATGCGGCTACAGGCCGGGACCGCGAGCAGCTACGCGACCAACAGACTTCGAGATAGCGGAGGTGTGCCATGTACAGGCGGGGTCAATGCCGCAGGTGATCGGAGTCGATGTCGGCTCGCAGAGCGTCAAAGCGGTGTGCCTCGACGACAGCGGGACGGTCGTGCGAGCTGCATCTGCCCCGTTGTCGATGCTGCATCGCCACAATGGTTGGGCAGAGCAACGACCGCTGGACTGGGTGGCACAGCTCGGCGCCGTGGTCGGCGAGATCACGGCACCAGGTGATCTCGACGTACGGATGATTGCCCTTGCCTGTCAGGTTGATGGGGTTGTGCCAGTCGATCACCGGCTCCGTCCGCTACGGGACGCCCTGATCTGGCTTGACCGGCGAGCCGAATTGCAGACGGACGCATTTGTTCGGCAGACGAGCTTGGTCGAGATCTTCACCCAGACCGGATTGAACGCTGATGCTTCGCACTGCGCACCGAAGATGATGTGGATCCGCGAACATGATCCCGACACGTGGGCCGCTACGCGGTATCTGCTTCCAGTCACCGCATACCTGGTGGGCTGGTTAACCGGCACTGTGGCACAAGATCCAGCGAACGCTTCCTCGACCATGCTGTACGACTTGTCGTCAGGTGACTATTCGGATTCGCTCTGCGCTCTCGCTGGGGTACCCCGTGAGTTCCTGCCGCCGATCGCAAAGGCGGCCGAGGTCTGCGGGACCGTCAACCGCGATGCTGCTCTGCTCCTGGGGCTGTCCGAGGAATGCGAAGTACTGGTCGGTACGGGCGACGAGCATGCGGCGTCGATCGCTGCTGGCGCATGCAAAGAGGGGATCATCTGCGATGTGACTGGCACGGCCGAGCCTGTCACAACGGCAGCGTCCGGCCTCCATCTCGACCCGGATCGCTTGGTCGAGACCCATGCGCACGCTGTCGACGGACTTTACCTGGTCGAGAATCCGGGGTTTGTCTCCGGCGGGAGCACTCTCTGGCTGGCCGACAACATCCTCGGGGTGAAACAAGGTGCGGTCTTCGAACTGGCTGCAAACGCTCCGGTCGGAAGTGACGGTGTGACCTTCGTACCTGCTCTGACCGGATCTATGACTCCACGCTGGAACGCCGGCCTTCGTGCGGCGTTCAACGGTCTGTCGATGAACCACACCCGTAGCAACCTCGCTCGGGCAGTGCTCGAAGGCTGTGCATTCGCACTGCGCGACATTGTCGAGCGGATTAGCGACCTGGGCCTCGGGGGTGACGAGGTCCGGATCGTCGGCGGCGGCGGCAGAAGCCAGCTCTGGAACCAGATCAAGGCGGATGTGCTCGGACGGCCGGTGCGTCGAGTGTTGTCGCCGGACGGCACAGCCTTGGGAGTCGCCAGCCTCGCCGCTGTGAGTGCCGGCTTCTTTCCGTCGCTGGAGGCCGCAACGGACATTGTCATAGAACTGGGCAAATCGCAGATCGAGCCTGATGCGAAACGCCACGCGAGGTACGAGTCCGCCTATCACGATTACCGAAGGCTGTTCGACGGAATCGAAGGAGCATCGAGATGACGTGGTCAGGCCTGAAAGATCTGCCTACTCTGCAAGACATCAAGCGAATGGCTGCCACGCGTGGAGTTCCGTTGGGCCTGCGCGAGTTGGTGATCGGGCCGGGCGCGTCGGCAGCCGTCGCCGGAGTTGCCGCGAATCTGGTCGGCGATACACCCGGGGACCTGGTCATGCTTGTGGATGAGACGCCGTACGCGGGCTCGGGCGGATCGTTCAAGGAGTGGCTGCTCAGTCAACTCGCCAGTGGAGCTAGGGCTGTCAGACAGGTTTGTATAACGGGACAGTCGCTCCTGGTCGAGGCTGACGAAGCGACAATGTTGCGCGCCGAGAAGGCCGTCCGAGGCGCCGGCGTCCTGGTTACGGTGGGGTCGGGAACTCTTGCAGACATCGGCAAAGTCCTGTCGCAACGGCTGAACATCCCGCATGTGGTCGTCCAAACTGCGAACAGCGTCAACGGATTCGCCGACGATCAGAGCGTACTGCTGCGTGCGGGTGTCAAGCGGACGGTGCCGAGCCGGTGGCCAGACGCTCTGATTGTCGATATTGATGTGATCGCGCTGGCGCCCGACTTGCTCAACGCATCCGGAGTGGGCGATCTCTTGTCGATGTTCACGGCGCCTGCCGACTGGCTGATAGCGTCGACGGCAGGTTTAGGTCCGGCGTACGACGATGAACTGGTGGAGCTCGTCCGGCCGCAGGGCGGACGGATTCTTGATGTCGCTGGCCGCCTTGGTGAGCGCAACCCCCACGACCTCAGCTATCTCGCGTGGATGCTTTCGATCAGTGGGTTGACGATGGGTTTGGCGGGGACGACTGCGCCGTCGTCAGGGACCGAGCACGTCATCAGCCACGTGCTCGAGATGACGGCCCGGGCAAGCGGCCTGCCGTCCTCGCATCACGGTGAGCGGGTCGGCATTGCCACATTGGTCGCGGCCGGCATCTGGTCTCGGGTGCGCCGTCATGCCCCAGCACGGTTGCCCATGCTTGTGAAGCCTGAGCCTGACTGGGCGAAGCACGAGGCTCTGAACGCGTTTAGACGGTTGGGAAAGGTTGCTGCCGAAGAGTGCTGGACAGCGTACGAGAAGAAGCTCAACGCTTGGTATGAGAACCCGGACAGCCTGACCCGCTTGATGGATGAGTGGCCTGCGCTGCAGGACCGCCTCGACGACCTACTCGGCGACCCCCGCGAGCTGGTCGCCAGTCTGCAGGCTTCCGGGGCCCCGGTGCGTTTCGGCGACCTTGCTAGCAAGTTCGACCAACAAACGGTTCATTGGGCGGTGTATAACGCGCATCGCATGCGGGATCGATTCCTGATCGCGGACCTCGCGGAGTTGATGGGCATCTGGACGCCAGAGTTGGTCAGCGATGTGCTGGCGGAACTCAACGAGTGGGGTGCCGGATGGTGACCGGCCAGCCGGTCAGGCGTTTCGACGGCTATGCCCTCGACCTGGACGGGACAGTTCATGTTGACGAAAAGCCGCTGCCAGGAGCTGTCGAGGCGATCCGTGAGCTTCGTCGTGGCGGTGCGAGGGTGATGTTCGTGACCAACAAACCGTTGGACACCGGTGCCGGATATGCGGCAAAGCTCACCAGCATGGGAGTACCCGCGACTGAGGACGACGTGGTCACCGCCCTCGATGCACTCAGGCTGTATCTGCTGGACAAGCATGCTGGCGCGAAACTCGCATACATTGCGGAGCCACTGGTTCCGCAGACCCTTGAACGTGAAGGTTTCGCCACGGCGTCGAATCCGTCCAGCACGGACGTAGTGGTGGTTTCGTTCGATCGGACGTTTTCTTACGAGAAGCTGGACTTCGCGTTCAAGGCAGTTCGTTCAGGCGCGTCGATCGTCGCCACCAATCCTGATCCATACTGCCCGACGGTGAACGGAGGCCTCCCCGACTGTGCCGCGATGCTGGCCGCGCTCGAAGCCTGCACGGGCGTCAAGGCCGAGGCCGTAGTCGGCAAGCCGAGCTCGCATATGGCGGCTGCGGTCCTGCAGCGAATCGACATCACGTCGAAGCGTTGCGCGATGGTTGGCGATCGACTCGCGACGGACGTTGCGATGGGACTCCATGCGGGGATGGCTGGAATTTTGGTGCTTACCGGAGCCACCACCCTCGCCGACGTGGCTTCGTCTCCGATTCGGCCGACGGCGGTCGTGCACTCCCTTACTGACCTGGTCGCCTGACCGGTCCAAGTCGAAAGGCTATGCCATGGTGGAATTTATCTTCATGCTCACGCAGCACGACCGTACGGTGGGCAACGGAGTCGAGTTGATCGAGTCGCTGGCAGACACCGGTCTTCGGTACGTCGGCTTCAAGGATGTCGGCGCGTCAGCGAAAGAGCAGCAGGAACTCACCGCAGCCGCTCATCGGCACGGGATGGAGGTCATGCTGGAGGTCGTCTCGACGTCCGCGGAAGCCGAGACTGCCTCTCTGCATTCGGCTCGCGCTGCGGGTGTCGATTGGGTCCTGGGCGGTACACACCCGGAAGCCGGAATCAGCGTGCTCGGCGATACCGGCATCAAATACTGTCCGTTTCCGGGAGTCGTCACCGGGCATCCGAGCATTCTCAGCGGCTCAATCGAGAGCATCGCCGAGCATGCGAAGAGCTTGACCGAGCACGATTCGGTAGCGGGTGTCGATCTCCTGACCTATCGGCATCAGACGGTGGATGCGGAGCAGTTGACGACGGCCGTCGCGGCCGCGATCGATGGACCGCTGATCGTTGCCGGCGGCATCGTCACAGAGGATCAGATCGCCTTGGTCGCACGAAGCGGCGCTTGGGGCTTCACCATCGGAACAGCGATCTTCGAGGCATGGCGGGCCGGTGGACCTCCGGTCGCTGACCAGGTGGTCAAGGTGCTGGCAATCGCCGGCGTGGTCTGAGACCGAGCCAATGGCAGGTGCGAAGGCGTTGATCATCGCGCACCGAGGACACTCAGTCGGCGCTCCCGAGCAGACGATGTCTGCGTATACCGCGGCGATCGAACTGGGCGCGGATATGCTCGAGGCGGACGTCCGGTTGAGCCGCGACGGCCGATTGATCCTGTTACATGATTCGACTGTCGACCGGACAACTGATGGGCGTGGCGAGGTGGGGGACTTCACCTGGAGCCAACTGCGGCAGTTGGACGGAGGATCATGGTTTGCCGCTGAGTTTGCCGGCGAACGAGTGCCATGTCTCGATGAGCTCTTCGACCTCGCCGATGCTGCCGGGGTGCGCCTATGCCTCGAAGCCAAGGGAGAATCCGATGATGCCCGGACCGTTGTCGCGGTAGCCGTGGCGAGCGCACTGGTAGAACGCCGCCGTTTGGAATGCGACGTTCTAGCGTCGTTCGATCATGGAGCGCTAGCAACGGCTGCGGGAACCACTCCGGGTCTTTGCACGGCACCGGAGCGCCTTCCTGAGCGTGGCCAGCTGAATCCATCTGATCTCGTAGCGCAGGCGCGGAGAATTGGCGCCGAGATCATCCAACATCACCATGCAGACCTGGTTGGCAAGTCCGTCGACGCCGTGCACGAGGCCGGTATGGAGCTGTGGGTGTGGCCAACGACATCTCCTGAAGATATCGCGCGGGCGGTTGCTCTTGGTGCCGATGGTTTGATGGGCGGCGATGTACTTGCGATGAAGGACACGCTTAGCTCACTTCGTCCTGCACCGGGCCTGGGCCACGACGATAGACACTCAACTCGATGACCGATGGCACGTGCCACTCCAGTGACAGCACCAGAGGAGTTTCGCGTGCGTCGTAGTCCACTTGTCGTAAATGCTGAAGGAGAAAGCCACGGGTGACTTGCAGGTACTCCGCCAGTTTGGCGTCAGCCTTCGCCGGTGTGATCGTCGCGACACCGTGGTCGACAGGGTGACCGTGATGGGCGAGGAGCCGGTATAGCGATCCGTTGAGTTGCTTTCGATCAGAAACTGGATCGATGATATTGACATCGACGTAGTCGATTGAATAGATCGCGGGCTGCCCGTCTGCGGTTCGGACTCGCCGTACCTCGGCGACCGGCGCTAGGGCACGAAGACCAAGTGCTTCGGCGATGTCTGTTGTGGCGGATATGGTTTTCGCGCCAAGCAACTTCTTTCCAGGGCGGATTCCTGCGTGCTCAAGGTACTGTGTGTAGCTGAAGTTCTTGTCGAGAGAATTGCGCAGGCTTGGGCGGCGTGTGACATACGTGCCCGAGCCCTGCCTACGGACAACGTAGCCGTCCTGAATCAGACCCTGGACAGCCTCGCGCAGCGTGATAGTGCTGACATCGAAGCGCTCCCGCAACTGTTCCTGGTTCGGAAGCTTCGACCCCAGTGGGAATTCCCCATTGCTGATCGCCTTCGCGAGTTCGGCGCGAACGACATCAGCAAGCAATGGTCGCGATCGTGCGACTCGGTTCACGGTGGGCGCTCCGATGGAAGTTGAGTTGCAATACATCAGTCGTATCATGATACAACGGTTGTTGACAGTTTAGCGGATTCGGGCCAGTCCCGAGCTCAGCCTTTGGCGACGCTGGGGCCAGGTATTGGCGCAGAACGCGCCGCTGGTGACCTGGGTCTTCGAAACCGAACCTGGACACCGTGTGGATCGCCGACAACACCTACCTGTACACCCACCCAGGCAGGCTCTACGTCGCAGTCGTCCGTGACGCGTGTGCATGCCGCGTTCTGGGCTGGGCGATCGAGGACCACCAACGCGCCGACCTGGTCCAGACCGCCGATCAGCGGAGGCCGTCTGTCTCACCACGTCATGTTGCTCGTCGGCCGAGGCGCTCAGTACACCTCCCTCGAGACCCACTATTTCGCGGCTGCGACAACCTGGTCTGCTCGGCCAGCCGGACCGGTCTACGGGAACGAGGCGATGGCCGAATCGCTCTTCGCGACCTGAAGTTCTGCCACCGCCACGCTTGGACCACCTATGCCCATGCCAAACGCGCCGCCAACTGCTGGAACGCGATATTTAGAGCCGGCGACGATGCCACTCGGCCCTTGGCAGGACCACCCCAATGCAGCGCGAACTCACACACCGCCACGCGGCCAAACCGCGACCCTGGTGTCTAGCACCCCGACGGTCCCCAGGTCGCGTCGGCACCAATAGACCGTCAGCTGCACTCCGGCCTTGATGCGCACTTTGCTGCTCTTGTGCCCTGAGACGGTGCGGGGCGGAACGGAGATTGCAAGTAAAAGCACGTACGACAGCAGTTGTCACTTCATTGGCGTGGCGATCGGCGCATGTCTCCCGCCGAGGCCAGGGGTCCGCTTCTTAAGGCGGAACTCAACGACCACTCATGCTTGAATTCACCAAAAGTTGCGGTGATACGCTAGATCGTAATCGGCTGGAACCCTTCTCCCAGCAATCGGGCAATCCGCCCTTGAAGCTCGGTCGGGTTGAGGGTCTCAAACTCTGGTGACGATGCGGCTCCGGAACCGTCGTGAGAGATGAGCTGGGAGATAAGGTTGAAGTCACCGGATGCGTTCTGAGACATCCGCGTCGACCTCTCGAATTGACTGGGGTCAGCAGTGTTGCTCTCGTGCCAGTCACTCAGAATAACTGTACGTCCCGATCTGAGATCGGCCAAAATTTCATTGAAAGTCACAGACGTTTTATACCTCATTGGCCTGAAAGCGGGGTAGAACAACTCATGGCGGATGTTGTGGAGCCACCGCAGCAATGGTGCATTGTCGCCAACGTGGTTGATGTCCGTCCCTACGGTCCGGGAGGTCAGGAAGCCCGCAGCGGACTGAGAATCTTTCGTGCAGGGGCGAAACTCTACGTGGTCGATGGGCTTGGTGGGATGGGCTGGGAGACCCTTGAAGTGGTTGGGCGGGCGCGAAGTCGTTCACGTTTTGTGGAGGCGAAAGTTCGAACCGAGCACTTGGTTAACTGGCGGGTCAAGGGCGTCTACAGTCCGGCCCTGCTCGACCGGATCAATCGGATCCGTGGTGGGCTTGCGGGCTTCTGGCTCAGGTCGTCTGACTTCAATGATTTTGGTTCTCAGGCCTATCACGATGCCCTTGCCGGGGTTGCTGCTCAGCTCGCCATTCTTGCCCGACAGAGACGCGACCTCAGAGCGGAAGGCGGATCATGATTGCGGTGGACCCGCGGCGCATCGCACCTACGGGCCTGCCGCCGTCAGCGAGCAGACGGCCGGGAGACCTTCGACATGTGCTCGAAGCTCTCAGTGGCCACCAGCGGGCAGAACGGGTGACTGTCCGAACGCCCACACCGCCCAGCTCCGCAGCAAGCAGGCCGCGGTCGGCTTGCGCGGAAGCGAGGTCATCAGAGGTGATCGAGGACCAATTCGTGAATCGCATCGAGCAGTTCGGGTCCGAGTTCTGAATATGCTGTGGCGGACACTGCGGCCGAGGTTGTGGGACACGAAGGCGAACTGACTGTATCGTCCGTCCTGTGGCGTCCGGATCGGTCGATCCAGACGCCGGGGTCTTTGCCATGGTGCCAGCGCTCGCCGCAGGACATGGCCTCGGTTTCGACGCATTCGACCGTCATCTGCCTGAGGAACTCCGGAACACGCGCCTGGCTGGCAGCTGAGCACTTTCAGCTGGCTCGCATGCAGACGCGATGAAGGTTTCGACCTTCCATGCGGTGCACCCGGAGCGGGGAACGACGACTATCAGCACGTATCGGTGACGGGCGTCTGGATGGAGAGACAGTCCGTCGAACGTCACCGCATGGGGTGGCGTAACCCCTCTTTCGCTGAGCTGGCCGAATCGGTCTTGGAGACCATTCGGTACGGCGTCGTCGGGGGACTTGGCTCTTAGCCGAGCTCCTCCGCACACCAAGGATCAGGACGCCACCGCCCATGCTGAGGCGCGATCGTTCCTGAGCTCGAGGCTGGCTGGGTTGCAGCTGGCTGGGAGGCCCTTCATCAGTTCGAACCATCGCGACTCGTTGAGGAGCCCGGCGCTAAGGACGGTCTTTCGATGGCTTGCAAACTTCCGGTCATCAGGCGGGACCTCTGCGGACCGGTGAAGTGCGACCGATTCATCTGACTTTCTTCTGAGCGAGGTCGCTACCTTCACACGAACGCATCGGCATGAGAATCAAGGACATTCCGGCTCTGTAATCAGGGTTCTGTTCTGCCAGGCTCGCGACGACCGTGGGACTTGGGGATCGTCGAGGAGAAGAGGCGTCAGATGCCAGTCGGAGAAGATCTAGCTCTAGAACATCGTGGCTGATCGGACGTTGCTCGTCGAGGCTCATCGTGCTGCTCAGGAGTTCTATGAGCGGGAGTTGCTACGGGCACGGGGCTTGTGGCCGGCGCAGTACCTAGCGGCGCGACGGCTGGATCATGTCATCGCGATTGGTGCCAGGTGGCCCATCGGCTATGCGCCGCCCGGGTGGTCGAACCTTGTGGATCACCTGCGGTCACAGGGCTTGGACGACGCGTCGATGATGGAGGCCGGGTTGGCCACGGTCACGTCGAACGGCTATCTGATCGACCGGTTTCGGGATCGTCTGATGTTCGCCGCGCATGATGAACGGCTGGACATGGTTGGCTTCGTCGGCCGTGGGCGCGGCGGCGCGACGAAGTACCTGAATACGCCTACTACGTCGATCTATCAGAAGTCGAGGACACTGGTCGGCGTTGCTGAGCAGCAGGACCTCTTGAGCAGGGGTGGTATTCCGGTTTTCGTCGAAGGACCGGTCGATGCCTTGGCCGTGGACGTGCTGAGTCGGTCGACAAGGTCAGGCTGGGTGGGGGTCTCAGCTGCCGGTACCGCCTTGTCCGCTGCACAGGTGGCAATTCTCGACGGCGTCGCTACCTCGGAGATCGCCATTGTGGCGACCGACGGCGATACCGGGGGTCGGGCCGCGGCGATCAGATGGCTGGAACCGTTGTCGTCGCGATTTCCGGAGGTGCTCTGTGCCGAGATTCCTGCTGGCCACGACCCGTCCTCGTTGTTCTCTTCACGGCGAGGGGCCGATCGGTTGTATCAAGCACTGAGTTTCCCCCGGCCGTTGCTTGACGTCGCTATCGATTCAGAGTTGGCGCGTTGGTCGCGGGTGATCGATCACATCAGCGGACGGGTGGGGGCACTGCGAGCCGTTGCGCCGTTGGTGGTACGCCTCCCGAAAGACCGAGTCGCTGCTGAGGTTCTGAGACTCTCGCGACTACTGGAGCTCGATGAGGCAACGGTCTCCAGGGAGTTGATTCAAGCGGTGGATCAGCCTGCTCGACGTACCGCCGAGAGTGGTCGCCGCCAGGCACTTCGAGATCCTGATCCGCCCGGCCGTGGTCCATTGCTCTAGGCAACTTCAAGGACGTCCTCGATGCCGATATCCGGGTTCTGAAGATCGCAGGCCCTGGCGAGATTGGTGAGTACGAGTCACCGATATCGAGCGGGAGAGACGAATGACTGCCGAATTGCAGGACCTTCTCGTGAACGTAGTGAAGTCCGGTTGGACATCGACTTCATGCGAGCGACTGGCGATGGCGATCGAGGAGCGGGTCGTTGCGACGGTCCCTATCAGGTTGCGGGTCGCTCTCGGCGGAGAGGAGGCGGCACAGATCGCGCGGTATGTCGCGTGGGAGCGCTGCATGCAGCTGGCCGCGACACCGGACACCAGCTTCACCTGGGGGTACTTGGCGAACGCGGTTCGCTGGCGCCTCAAGGACGCAGTACGGGCCGACGTGCTGCGGAACCAGCGGAATCCGCTAGTGGAGCACATTCCCGAGTTCGAAGCTCAGGACGCGGCGCCTGAGCTGGGATCGCTCTTGGATCAGATCGCGATGGAGCTGCGTCGTAGCGGCCTGGCCTATCCGGTCGCGAGGCGCTACATCGTCATCGCTGGAGATGGGCCGCGGTACGAGCGGGCTTTGATCAGAAGCCGGCTCATCAATTCCGGTGCGAGCCGGTCACAGGCCGAGGGCTTTGCGTGGCTTCTGCGTGGTGGATCGGCCAATCCATCGGCTTTGGAACGGTTGGCGGGTGGGCAGCGATCTGATCGGGTCTTCGATGATCCGGTCGTCCGGCGTTGGGTGCGGGCTGCGGCCGGGAAGGATCTCTGGTTCACCGGTGGGCGTGCGGGGACGAGCGGCCGCGAGGGGATCTCTGTCGACCTGGCGAGGTCGGCTTGAAGGTGCAAGTCGGCCGAGGCCCAGCCGTTGAGTTCGCATGAACACAACTCATCTGGCTGTTCGCCGACGTAACTGGCTGGTGCGGTACTACGTCCGCCAGGCGCGGGTCTACGTCCGCGTGCTAGGCGCCGTGCGGATCATCCCGCCTGCGTTGGCGGACAGCCTCATCGTCAAACTCCGAACCGCAGATCGACGTCGGGAGATCTGAACATGAAGCATGTCCTCAGCACCAAGCGAGCGGTCGCGATCTCGATCGCACTTCTTTCCCTGGTCCTGGTCGTCGGCTTGGTTCTTCGCTGGCAGAACCGCCCGGCTGAGCAAGATGGCCGGAGCGGCCAAGTTGTCGGCGAGGTCCCGTCGAGCGAGGACACTGATGGCATCGGTGAATCGGCGCCGGTGCTCGATGCGTGGCGTCGTCCGACGACGACGGATCCGAAGGCGTTCGCGCTTGCGTACGCCACAGCGGTCTGGACCTACGACACCGCAGCGCACGATTACTACACCTGGCGGGATGCGGTGAGCGTCTTCGCAGACCCGATGGACAGTGCGGCAGCTCGGATCGCTCGGACCCTTCTGCCGTACGAAGAGCAGTTCAGGCAACTCAAGCTTCACGGAGCCAAGGCGAGCGTGTCGTCGCCGACCGCCGATGTGACCCCTCAGTTGAAGGCTCTCGAGCACGATCCTCGGGCGCCGGCCGGCTGGCACAGCTACCTCGTACGGGCGACGCAGAGCAGTGTAGTTGACGGGACCACGTCAACGGCGACGCGCCAGGCGACGGTGGCCGTGGTTTGCCAGCCCCAGTGCAGGTTCTGGTCGGCCAGCAGTGAGGCACCGCAGTGATTCTCGCGGGCGCGATGGCCGGCGCGGTAATACTGGCGGGTTCCTGCCTCCTCGTACCGATCGCTGTCTCAGGCGGAGCCGCAAACCAATGTGCAGCGACCGCGTCGGGCGACGACAGCAGCCTTGACGCCGAGCAGAGCCAAAACCTGACCACGATCCTCGCTGTCGGAGCCCGCCTCGGGTTCGATCGTGACGGCCAGGTCATCGGTGTGATGACGGCTCTGACCGAGTCGACTCTGCGCAACGTCGATCACGGTGATTCCGCCGGCCCGGACTCGCGTGGCCTCTTTCAGCAACGGGACGGCTGGGGGCCGCTGGAGGTCCGGATGAGTCCGGTCGGTTCGTCGGAGCTGTTCTTCAAAGCGTTGTCCAACGTGCCGGGGTGGGACGCGATGGAGCCGTGGGCGGCCGCGCAGGCAGTCCAACGGTCGGCCTCATCGGACGGCAGCAACTATCGCCGGAACTTCGACCTAGCGAGGCAGCTGGCTGGCAAGCCGCCTGCATCCTGCGGGGGGTGGCAGTTCACCGACACGAGCGAGTTGCCTGGCGCCCAGCAAGCTGTAGCGCGCGCTCTGTCGCTCGTCGGGCACACCGGCTACTACCAGCTCTGCGCCAGACTCGCGGCCAACATCTGGGGCCGTCCACGCGCCGGGTACATCTCAGCCGCGGAGCAGTGGAACGCGATGGTCACGGCGGGACAAGCACACCTAGGCGACCACCATCCTCCGCTGGGAGCGTTGCTCTTCTGGAGCGCGGGCGGCCCTTACGGACACGTCGCGGTCTATGTCGGCGACGGCCACATCGTCTCGAACGACATCGGTGATCGCGCTCCAGGCGCCGGCGGCGTCTACCTCGTCGAGACCGGAGCAGTCGAGTCCGAGTGGAACGCGGACTACCTCGGCTGGGCGCCCCCGATCTATCCCGGCACATGACACCGGTACTCACCGGAAGGGACATCTCATGATCCACAACCTCATGGCCCAGATCTCAGCCATTCCGATGACACAGGATCCCGGCGTCAGCCCCAACAGCGACGGACTACCCGGCCTACCAGCGCTTCGCCACCTGGTTGGAGCGCTGCAAACATTCAGCCTCGTCGTCTGCGTCGCCATCTTCGTGGTCGGAGTCATCGCTTGGGCAGGAGGCAGCATCAACAGCAACGCGACCTACTCCGGCAAAGGCAAGTGGGGCTGCCTCATCTCGGCCGTCGCGGCTGCTCTCGTGATTTCCGCGCCGTCGATCATCCGGTTCTTCAGCGGCATCCCGATCGGCTGATCAGAGAGGCTGACCATGGCTTGGAGCGATTGCTTACTCAACCCGACAAGTTGCCTAGTCGAGAACGTGGCGAGCGCTGGGGCCAGCGCGACCTGGGACTCCTTCCTGAACTGGATGGCGCGTGGCCTGGCCGACTTCTCGGCAACGGTCTTCAACGCCTTCAGTACCAGCACTACACCTCAGTTCAACCAGGAATGGTGGACGAAGAACCTCGACCTGATGGTGATGATCTCGTTGCCCGTGCTTGTGGCTGTCTTCGTATTGCAATGCATCTCGGCCGCCGTACGTCGCGAACCCGCACGCCTCGGGAGAGCGCTAGTGGGGGCGCTGATCGGCACGGCCGGCGTCCCGGTCGCGATAGCGGTCATGGCGAGTTGCGGCAAGATCGTCGACGAGATCTCGGTGGCTATCCTCGGTAGTCAAGTCACCGCGGACAAGCTTCGCTGGATGACAGACACAACAGTGCTGCTGAGCGCGGGAACACTGGGTGGCTTTCTGCTCCTGGCGATCTTCATGACGCTCGTCGCCATGCTGTCCTTGTATTTCGTGATGCTTCTGCGCGACGTCGCTCTGATTGCCTTCGGCATCTTCGTACCGATCGCCTTACTCAGCTGGACGTGGTCGGCCATCAGGCACTGGCTCCGACGATATATCGAGGTCATCGCCGCATTGCTCTTCTCCAAGATTGCGATGGCTGTCGTCTTCGCGGTGGGCATCTCAGCCAGCGGAGCCGACAACCCAGCTTCCCCCGCAAACCTTGGAGACTTTCTCGCCGGAGCGTTGCTGGTTGCCATGGCGGCGTTCGCGCCGATGGTGACCTTCTCCTTCATTCACTGGGCCGGTGACCAGGGATATGTCGCTGCGCAAGCTATGCAGCAAGGCGCCGCGGGGGCAGCTGCCGCACGAGGCCACGTAGACCAAGCGCTGCAATTCAAGGCCGATCAGTTCGGCGGCTCGAACGATGGAGAGACGACGCCGATCTCCAGCAGCGACACCGACGTTGCCGACGATGTCGACGACGACTCGGCCAACTCCTCCAACGATGCGCCAGGCGGTCAGTTCAGCGGCCCTGTGGGCTCCGATGGATCTCCAACCGCCGAAAGCCCGACGGCACCCAGCAGCGGCGGTGGATCGGCGATTGCCGTTGCGACAAGCCAGGTCTCGGTCGAAGGGCCATCAGGGGATGAGCAGTCGAGCTCGCAGGAGTCATCTCGAGGTGATGAAACATGACGCCACGCGACGCAATCTCAACCAGATTCCCCCGGCCGCAGCGTACAACAGTCCTGCTGGGACTTCGGCCGGCTCAGATCGCCCTGCTCGCCTTCTCCGTGCTGTGCGCGGCATTGGTCGCCTTCGGTGGTCTGACGCCCGGTGCAAAGGTTGTGGGGCTCGTCGTTGCAGTCGTGACGGTGGCCGGTGCCTTCGCGCGCCTTGACGGGCTTCCGGCGTACCGATGGGCAATGCTCCGCACGCTGTACGGCGTTCGCGCTCTCAGTGGAAGGCAGTCGTATCGGGCAGGCCTGATGAGGCCGAGGAGCCACGGGACGATTCACATTCCCGGGCAGGATGGGGCATTGAAGGTGATCGATGCTCGCTCCTCGATCGCCGCGATCCATGACCCCCGTCGTCGCCGACTCGTGGCGGTCGCGCGGATCGAAGGACCAGCCCACCTACTGCAGAACTCCGACGAGCAGGAGCGGCGGGTCACGGCGTACGGGCGCTTGATCGCCGGGCTCTGCCAAAGTGGCCGCATCGGCCGCGCCCAGATTCTGGAACGAACCCTGCCGGACTCGGGAGACGGGCTGGGGGAATGGGCCAAGCAGCGGCACGTCGATCCGGGGACGGCGGCTGGGGCGATCTACCAGGATCTTCTGAAGCGTGCTGCGCCGGCGTCGGCGAAGCACGAGACTCTCTTCTCGTTCGCGCTCAACCTTGATGCCGTCTCGAAGGAGATCCGAAAGCACGGCGGTGGGATGGCTGGTGCGATGGCTGTGTTGGGGTCGGAGGCGCGTGCTTTTCAGACATCCTTCGGGGCCGCGGGCGTCGCTGGTTGCTGGCTCGATGCTCCTGAGCTGGCCATGAGCTTGCGCGTGGCCTTCGATCCGGCGGCGACAAGGACGATCCCGAGTACTGAGGTACTTGACCCGTCCGGCGCCGGGCCCCTGGCTGTGGAGACTGGTTGGGACCAGCTGCGAACAGACTCGTCGCTCCATCGGGTGTACGTAGTCGCCGAGTGGCCACGGGTTCGTGCCACGCCGTCGTTCTTGAGCCCTTTGCTCTTGAGGCCTGGCATCAGGCGCACCTTTTCGATCGTGCTTCAGCCGATACCGATCTCCAAGGCGCTACGTGACGCGCGCAGGCATCGAGTCGAGCGGATCACTGACCGGGCGACTCGAGCCAGGATCGGCCAACTCGAGACTGAAGAGGACCGTCTGGTGGATGCCGACGTCATCCAGCGAGAGAAGGACCTCGCGGCAGGACACGGCGACGTTCGCTGGCTGGGTCTGCTGGTTGTTTCCGGTGACACCGACGAGGCACTCGAGGAAGCGTGCACAGAGCTCGAGATCGCCGGCGCGCAGGCACTGATAGACCTTCGCCGTTTGGTCGGGCAGCAGCTTGAGGGCTTTATCGCGGCGGCCCTGCCATTCGGAATCGGCCTCGGATGATGGGCCGGCGCAGCGCCGGCCTGTATGAGCCAGCTGGTGGCAGTCGACGAGCGCGGTTGGCGAACCGGCGGGCCTTGACCAATGCACGCAAGACCGTGGCCTCATCGGTGCCTGACGATTTGGCTGAATCAGTTGACGGACCAACGGGCATCCTGCGTCCGCGTCCGCTGCTGGTCGATCCGCATCGAGCGACGACCCGGGTCCTCCGCGTCGCGTACCCGTTCCTCGCCGAGAGTGGTCTCGGGACGGATGGGACGTACCTCGGCTCTGATGTGTTCAGCGGTGGTTCCTTCGTCTACGACCCGTGGGTGCTCTATCAGTCCCGGGTCATCACCAATCCCAACATGCTGATCGCCGGAGTGATCGGTAGTGGAAAGTCCACGACCGCGAAAGCGCTGATTACGCGATCGATCGCACTTGGGCATCGTGCCTACGTGCCGTGCGATCCGAAGGGGGAGTGGACGGCCGTCGCCGAAGCGATCGGAGGTACGAGCATCAAGCTTGGCCCCGGGATGCCGACCCGACTCAATCCGCTGGATGCCGGGGAACGCCCCAGCATCGTGAGTACCGAGGAATGGCGGCGTGTCATCTGGTCGCGCCGCCGCGCACTTCTCGGCACCCTCGCTGAGTCGACCCTTGGCCGGCCGATGACCGCAGTTGAACACACCTCCGTTGACTTGGCGCTCGAGACCGCGTCCAGCGCTGCGCAGTCGCCGACGATTCCGGACGTTGTCACCGCCCTGTTTGACCCCGACCGTGACCAAGCTGCGCGGCATGGTTTGAGGTCCGAGAGCCTCAGCGGTGACGCGCGTGAGGTCGCTCATGCGATCCGGCGGCTCGTCCACGGCGACCTGGCCGGCATGTTCGACGGACCGTCGACCACACAGTTCGATCCGACACTCCCGATGGTGACGCTGGACTCGTCGCGAATCGGCTCAGGGGGTAACGACCATGCGCTCAGGCTGGCGCTCGCCTGCGCTTCGTCGTGGATGGAAGCCGCCGTTGCTGACCCTTCGGGAGGACAGCGTTTCATCGTGTACGACGAAGGCTGGCGGGTGATGCGCGACCCTGCCCTGCTACGCCGGATGCAGGAGCAATGGAAGCTGTCACGAGCCTGGGGCGTCTCCAACGTTCTGATCGTGCACCGCCTATCGGACCTAGCCGCCGTGGGCGACGCCGGCTCCGAATCCCGCGCCTTGGCGGAAGGCCTGCTCGCGGACTGCTCGACACGCGTCATGCTCCGGCAAGAACCCGACCAGCTGGCGCGTACGGCGACACTTCTTGGCCTCACCGACGTCGAGATCGCGACGATCGCCAAGCTTCCGAAGGGCCGCGCTCTCTGGCGTCTGCCCAGCCGGTCATTCGTAGTACAGCTCATCCGCCATGCCCGCGAAGCCGAGCTCTTCGACACCGACTCCCGGATGTAGAGCGATGCTCCCACCAACCAATCGAACTCATCCGGACATGACCGACCTCCTGCTGGC
The DNA here is from genome assembly GCF_039537185.1 of Kribbella ginsengisoli. Classification (NCBI taxonomy): domain Bacteria; kingdom Bacillati; phylum Actinomycetota; class Actinomycetes; order Propionibacteriales; family Kribbellaceae; genus Kribbella; species Kribbella ginsengisoli. Next base: position 28,729 of record NZ_BAABAA010000022.1, read on the forward strand.
AGGACTCGGAGTCCTGATGGCTTTCGCCGGCGTCTTCCACACGGCCGGTGGAATCGCCTGCTGGCTGATGACGGGAGGCTGGATACAAGCCCCGTGGAGTTCGGGCTTCAAGGTGCTTGCCGATCCTGGCCGACCTGGGGTTGCCTTCGGTCAACCTGCCTTGGACCCGGTCCTCTATTGGCTTGTCCTGGCGACGCTCGCCGCCTTGCCAGCATGTGGAGCACTCGTGGCCCACCGAGTCTGGCTCCGCCGCACGGCAAGCATCGCCAGCCGTACAAGGGCTTTGGCCAGAAGACCTGGCCTCGCCACTCGCGCGGACACCCAACTCGCAGTCGGCCGCCGGCAGGTCCTACGGCGTGGCAGGTCGGCGAGACCTCTCCTGGCGACCACATCTGCCAGGGACGTCGGGTTGCTGCTAGGCCGGTCGTCGGGGGTCGCCTGCTGGGCCTCGGTCGAGGACTCCCTCATCTACGTCGGCCCGCCCCGCTCGGGCAAAGGTCTGCACCAGGTGATCGGATCAATCATCGACGCCCCGGGAGCCGTCGTCACGACGTCTACCCGCCCAGACAACCTGGTGGCGACCATCGGCCTACGACGCAACACAGGCCCGGTCGCGATCTTCGACCCCCAAGGACTCGGCTCGGTAGAAGGCATCCGCTGGTCACCAATCCGCGGCTGCGAAAACCCGACCACAGCAATCGTCCGAGCCAGTGGCCTCGCAGCCGGCGCTGGCTTCACCAAAGGCGGCGTCTCTGACGGCGCCTTCTGGCACGGCCAAACAGAGATGGCCCTGCGAGGTCTCCTCCACGCTGCTGCCATCGACGAATCCGGCATCGGCCAGCTCTACCGCTGGAGCCTCGAACCCGCATCGGCAATCGAAGCCGTCGCCATCCTCAACAGGTCAGAGAACGCCGCCGAAGGATGGGGCGACACCCTCGACGGCATCGTGAGGATGGACAGCCGGACACGTGACGCGATCTGGGCCGGCGTTCGATCCGCGCTATCCGCTTTGGCCGACCCCGCGGTACGCAAAGCCTTCGATCCACCGCCCGGCGAAGGCCTCGATCCAGAATCCTTCCTGCGCGACCGCGGAACCATCTACCTCCTCGGAACCGGAGTCGGCGCCAGCGCCACATCGTCCTTCATCGCAGCCCTGCTTGAAGACATCACCGAGACTGCCCGCCAGAACGCTGCCGGCAACCTGGGCGGCCGCCTAGAGCCACCGCTGAGCATGATCCTCGACGAGATCGCCAACCTCTGCGCCGTACCGTCGCTCCCGGCCTTGATGGCCGATGGCGGTGGCTCCGGGATCTCCACAATGGTCGTCATCCAATCCCTCGCCCAAGCAAGAGACCGCTGGGGCGAACAAGCCGCAGCCGCCATGTGGGACGCAGCCACCCTCCGCCTCATCCTGGGCGGCTCAGCCCAACCTCGCGACCTCCAAGACCTCGCTGCCGTCTGCGGCGAACGCGACGAAGAAATCCGCAACTGGAGCCGCGGCAGCGACGGCGCCAAAACAGTCTCCACCAGCACCCGCCGCATCCCGATCCTGCCACCCGACGTCCTCAGAACCCTCCCCTTCGGCACCGGCGTTCTCCTCGCCCGAACCGCCCCACCCATCCTCCTCGAGATGACACCGTGGACAGCCCGATCCGACGCCGACCAGATCCAACGAAGCATCGATGAAGCGACAGGTGCGCGATGACCTCTCAAGACGACCTGATCCGCGCCCTGTCGATGTCAGGTGCCGCCATCGACGATCCCTTCGTCGTCTGCTGGCGCGACCTGGACGACGTCACCGTCACTGAAGAGCTCGACCGCCTCATGGACTGGGTCCAGTGGTTCATCACCCGCTACCGCCTCGACCACAAAGTCGTCCCCCCGTGCTGGCACCAGCACGGCGCCATCACCGAAGAGCTCTCCGCCCTACGCACATTCTGGGAATCCTGCTACTTGGAAGACGCCGCCCCCTCCGACCCTCTCGCCTTCCACCGCGACTTAGAACACGCCCTCCGTCGCCTCCGCGAATGGAGTTCACACCTTGGCTGCTCCCGCACCACCCACCGACCAGAGCCAGACGACCTCTGAGGTCAACACCAGCCTTGAAACATCGGCGATCGTTACCTGGCAGCAGTCTGCGGGCCGGCCGTCGACCTGACGACACAGCCCAAGGTCGGCACCGCGTGAACTAGGCCGCGGCTACCCGGCGGTGGTAAACGGCAGCCGCCGCGCCGTCCGGCGCTGCGTCCGGGATCGTGGAGGTCGGCGGGGTGGCAGTTGATGCCCTTCCAGGTTCACAACGCGCTTCCGCTCGCGGTGGCGCCACCTGTGAGCAGCGTTGGAGTTCGTCCGGCGCCACTCGGGTCATTGCGGAAATGGGTGCCTGACCAGCGGATTTGTAGGTGACCAAAGCACGGAACCGGTACCGACGCGCCCTGTGGATAAGTGTCTTTGCGTCGTGATCATTCTGTTATACCTTGATGGGTGGTTCACCGAATGCGACGAACCGTATGCACGTCAACGCCGAGCCCTGCCAGGCGTGCGTACTCCCCTCGAAACAAGCCCGTGGCAGGGGTGGGGGACCCAGGAAGTTGGGTCTCGACCGTGAGTGGTCGGGTCCCTGGGGTGAAGTCCGCGGGAGCGGACCGGGCTATTGACTCTCAGCCCGAACCCGACAGCTAACTTCGCAGGCGTGCCGAAAGTCGAACCATGCCCAGTAACGGGTTCTCGGGTGGCTGTGTGCCGCCCGGAGACGACCGCGTGCGCCTTGTTGCGCCGCCAGGCCCAACGAGCGAGGCCGCTCACACTCCGCCGGTAGCAGGCCTATTTCAGGCGACCGGCGGGTCACTCAGCTGCGCCCAGAAAAAACTTTGCGTGAGGTTGGGGGGGAATCGAGAAAGCAGCACATATGAAGGGGTGACCCCGACGGAGTCGTGGTCACCCCGCCAGAGAGGTTGGTCATGTCACCGGCCCGTCAGGAGCAGCTGGTGAAGCCGCCGGCAGGTTCCGCCGCGCCGTTAGAACCAGACGTAGGCCTGGCATCGAAATGGGCAGGTGATGCTGCCGACATCGACGCTGCGGAAGTAGATGGAGCGGATCGTGTCGACCGCCTGGCGGCTGACTTCGATCTGGTCACGGGTCTGGCCTTCCAGAACTTCCACGGCCTGGACTACCTCGAGTTCGAGCGCGAGATGGCTAAGTACGGCCTGGCGGTGATCGGGTCCTGGATCCGGCGCGGCCTCATCCGGCACTACTGCCTGCAACGAGGGTACGGCGGTCTGAAGGAACCGCCTCGAGGAGCGTTTGATGATGCGGACCTGGTCGAGGACCTGGCCCAGGAGACGGTGGGAGTGGCGTTGTTCCATTTCCGTACGGTTCTTGCTGCTGGAAAGTGGGACTACCGGCGGGGTGCCTCGCTGCGGACCTTCTTCATCGGGCAGTGCCTGATGCGGTTCCCGAACATCTACCGCCAGTGGCTCCTCCACGACGCCCCGAACGACACGACCAGCCCCGACCCCGACCCGCTGCAGCAACTGCGGAGGCAAGACCCCGACCCGGAGCAGCTGGTTATCGACCAGATGACCGGCATCGAACTGCTGGGCCGGATGAGCCCTCGCGACCGCAGGATCTTCCAACTGATGGCCGTCGGGACGACACAGACCGAGATCGCAGAAGAACTAGGCATCACGCCGAAGACCGTCGAACGGGCCATCGCCAACCAGCGTGGCCGGCTCCGCAAGGAAAGAGGCGCATGAGCGACATCAGATCCAAGATCGAGCGGTCGTCATTGGGGACCCCGAAAGCCAAGGCTGCTCGTCGAACCGTCTCCACCACCAGGGCGGCCAACGCCGTCGCACGGGCCGCCCGGATCCGCCAAAAAATCCAACGGAAGTCTGGGGGGTAGTCGCCACTTCGGCACATACACCAAAGGGTGTAGAGCCGAGTCCAATCAGGGACCCGGCGACCAGCACCAAAGGAGCAGTACTCATGGCAAAGAACACTGGCAGCGGCAGCCGCCGCGGAGCAGTCACCGGTCGCTCGCAGGTCAGCACCCCCTCCGGCTGGGTGAAGCGCGACACCGGATCCGGGAAGTTCATGGACGGCAAGGCCGACGGCAAGCCGTTCAAGGGTGTCCGCCGCGAAAACTGAACCAAGTCGGGCGCCAAGGATGGCGAAAACATCCTTGGCGCCCGGCGTGCAGTCTCCCATCAGTACCTCAGAAGACAGGAGGAGGCTAGGTGTCGATCCCGTCGACGAGCACCCAGTTGCTGATCTTGCTGTTGTTCGTCGTGCCGGGCTTCGTCTACCAAGGCGTCCGGGTCAACCTGCGCGGTCGCCGGCCAACCGACGTCGACCTGTCGACGAGACTCGTCGGCGCGATCGTGTGGTCGGCAATCTTTGGCCTGACCTACCTGATCATCGGCGGCCGGACGCTGGTCGACGCAGCAGGCGGAACCGGTGCCCTGATCCATCACCCCCGGCTCGGGGCCGCGATCGGGCTGGCCGGCGGGTTCGTCCTTCCGGCCGTACTAGCGCTGTTCCGGCTCTCCGACGACCACACAGCCTGGCTCCATGAAGCCAAGATCTGCCGCTGGTTCACCAACCGGCTGTCGTACGACCCGACACCTACAGCCTGGGACAAGGCGTTCCAGGACCGCAGCCCCTGCTTCGTCCGGATCCTTACCTCCCAGGAGAAGTGGATCGCCGGGTACTACGGCGAAAACTCCTACAGCTCGTCGTTCCCGGAGAAGCACCAGCTGTTCCTCGAGTACTGCTACACCGTCGACGCGGACGGCCGGATCGGCGATCCAATCCCCGACTCCGAAGGTGTTGTTGTGGCCTGTGACTCCGCTATCTCGATCGAACTGATCTCTCTCGACTCCGCTGATCAGCTCACACTGGAGAACCAAGCCGAAGGAGGGCAACCCGATGGCTAAGAACCTCCCACCAGGACACGGCGGATACCGGGCAACACCACCGGCCGCGAAGAAGAAGACCACCGGTAAGACCGTCGCCAAGAAGAGCGGCGAATCAAGCGAATGGGTGAAGCGCGACACCGGATCCGGCCAGTTCGTTCCGGCACCCCCAAAATCCAGCAAAGGCGGCCCGACCAGTGCCAAGAAATAACCCGATCCACAGCAGGCCGGCCACGCCTGGTCCGACAGAGGAGCGAGGGTGGAAACCCAAGGTGGTTGGCCCACCGGTACGGCCTCGAAACCCACCGCCCCCGCCACCCTCGTCCGGGGGCAGGCCTACCACAACGGGAAAGTAGACATCGTGCCGAATGCCAAGAGCCAACGATCAGTCAAAGGCGGCTGGAAGCCGGCCCCGCCGAAACCGCCAGAGTCGATTAGCAAGCCGCCTCCGCCTCCTCCGCCGACGTCTTCGGCAGGCGGAGCATCGTCAAAGAAGAGCACCTGATGGAGATCAGCCTCGACCAGTTGCGCGCGGTACTGAAGTCGCTGAGCGGGCCGGAAGAACAGCTGGAGCCGCCTACCGTCGTTCTTCAAGTCGTGGCCTCGCTGGTGGGCAACAGCGCGATCCACAGCGCCTTATCCATCAAAGCCCAGAGCCGAGCCGACAACGGCGACCCTGTGACTACGTGGCGGTACGTCGCTTTGACCGATGTCGGTCTTGTGACAGCGAGCCTGGCCAACGTGATTCCGGACTGGGAGCTCGACGGCTCGAACAGGCAAGATCCCCGCCCGACGATCGACGCGCGACTCATCCCGCTTCGGGAGGTGACCTACTGCCGGGTCATGGGAGTCGAACCACGCTCAACTGAAGAGTGGACCGCGAGCTGGGAGATCGGGATTCGTGACCTAGAGCCCCTACACCTTCCAACGAGCCGCAACCATCCGGATAAGGCTGCCGCCTCCAACCTTGGCAGAGCCATCGCTGACAGGCTCCGATGAGTGACCCAACAAACTTGGGACGCCGGCGACCCTGCCCCAATTGCGAGTGCTGCTCGGCTCAACTGTGCGAGACAGCGATCGAGCAATCCGGCGCATGCGACCACTCTGGGTCGGGAGCCAGCGATGACCTGTCGCAGTGCCCCTGCTGGCGCCCAGGGTCGACTGCCCGCGGGCGGTTGGCCGCGAGGCAGTGGTCGGAGTCGCCGCCGGCAGAAGATCGACCGGACGATCATCGCCCCAGTACCGCTGGTACAACGGAAACTCCAAATTTCGGGTCAGACGAGCGGCAAACCCAAACCAACCGCGCTTGCCGCAAGTCAGCTGGCAGGTCTCACGCGCCGGGACGCTTGGCCAGGAGCCTGACTACACCGCAGGTGCCGCCCCAAAACGCCGGCGATCGATACCAGCGCCGTACTATCCCCGTCTGTCAGAAAGACCACGGCCATCGCCTCGAGTACTTCGACACGGTCGAGGTCGGGGAGCGCGAACGGATCCGCCGCACGAAGCACAGTAGCGAGAGTGGGGCTGCGCCGCTCACGCGAGTCGGGCGACTCGGAGGAGTGGTTTGTTGCGGACTTTCTCGAAGGAGTGGAGATGGCCGGCTGACTTGAGCTGCTCGAAGAGGTCGCGATGAGTGTCCGGAACCGTTGCCGGGCTGACGGGGTCTGACGACGAGATCGCGTTGTAGGGGGCCGGCATCGCGCCGAAGAAGTGACCTATTTCGGCGGCAGTCAGGGTATCGACCTGGTTGACCAGCAGCTGCAGGACAGGGTAGGGCTCGGCACCGGCGGTGGTGAGAGCAACTAGCGAGCTGGAGGGAATCCGGATCCCTCCAGCGGCAAGGTAACTGCTGATGTGGGTCGCTTCGTCTGCGGTCAGTCGCGTCAGGCGGTTGGAATCGGCCAGGATTGCCGTGCGCACGCGCGCTGGCGCAATCCCTCCCGTCACGAGGGAGACCAGTTCCGTACCGGTCAGTGAGATCTGGTCCAGGTACTCCGGGAACGACTCGGATGCTGAGATCAGATCGCGCCTGATCGGCCATCGTTCTCCTGCGACCAGCTCATAGGCGTCCGGACCGTCGGTCAGTAGGTGCTTGGCGACGAGATTCGGTACCTCGGGGCCAATCTGACGAATTACGGCATCTGCAGGTAGCGATGCCTCGAGTTCCAAGGACTCGAGCAGCGGCTCAAGCCGCTCGAGTGGGACCGAGTCCGCGTTGACAATGTGGACGGCGAGCGCCTGTCGCTGCTCTGCAGACGCATCAGCGATAGCGCTGATGCTGCCCGCCTCCGCGACCAGTCGTCCGAGCGGGTCGTCGAACTCTCCGAACGACTCGAGGTAGCTCAGGATGTTCCTGGCACTCGTGGAACAGCGACGCTCTGCGACGACGGGCCGCCAGACTTGTTTCGGAACGTCTCTCAGATCGTGGACCTGGCAAGAAGGGGCACACCGCTGCAAGAGGGTGGAGATCGATTCCTCGGACACGTTCATCAGGGAATTGAGGACGGTGTCGAAACGCTCTGGATCCTCGATCGAGCGCATGTCCTGATCGTCTTCGAGGATGCGGAGGTAGTCGGACATGTTCGCCGTCACATGGATGAAGATCTCCTTGTCCTGGGCCAGGAGCTCATCGAGGGCGGTCGAACCGCCGGCCACCACGTCGAGGTTCGAGCGAGTGACTCGGTAGATGCTCAACTCGCGCGCCTGGTCGCGGAGCTTCCGCGTGAGTGGCTGGACGTCCTGCAACTGCACGCCGAGTTGCGAGAGCACCACGGCAGTGTTTCGAGGGTCGCCGTCGCCGCCCGTGGTCAACACTGGCAGAGTGCTCGCCTCGATGTCGACGATGCGCGCGACGGCGTCGTTGGTCGCGTAGGAGCGGTCCGGCGAGGAGTGTTCTAGTGCGGTGTTCAACAGGTCGGCAGACGGTACGTCCAGCGCCGCGATGAAGGTGAATGTCTGGTCCCAGATGGGGCTGAGTTTGCTGATGAGCAGTTTCGGGTGCTCTCCCCGAGCGATGTAGCTGTGAATGAACGCGGGGTCGCTGTCGTCGTGGGTCAGGTTCTCGACTGCAACCTCGGCGAGCGCCGGCGACGCAGTCAGGAGATAGTCGAAAATTGCGATGTTCTGTGCGCTGCGGGTGCCGAGGAAGTCGGGGCCGAGCTCTTCCAGAAGGTCGCGAACGTCGTGTGCCGGGCCGAACCTGTACTCGACGTCCTGTTCGCCGCGTTCAGTCACCTGCAAGATGAAGTTCTTGGCTGCCGCGCTCAAGTGGGTCTCGTAGTACTGGGCGACGTACAGCGCGAAGTTCTCGTCGATGTAGCCGGCTGTCAGCAGGTCCATGGCCAGAGGTGAACCGAGAGCCTGCGCGGCGACCGCCCTCAGCGGCTTCGGTCCACCATTTGTGGCGACCGTCAGATCTTGGGCAGCGAGGATCTTGGTCATGTTGGCCCATCGGATCGCCGCGATGGCATCCTGTGCGTCGCTAATTTGCGCCGTCCAGCTGGCGTGGGATTCCGACTGTAGTTCCTCGGGAGTTGTCGTGATGCCCGCGCCTGTGAGCAGACTCGACAATGTCATGGATCGCCAGGTGCCTGCGAGATATAGCTGGACGCCCGAGCTATTGGCTGCTGCAGCCCAGAACTCGGGAGACTGTGCTTCTGCCAGCGAGTAATGAGCTGAACCGGCCACTTGGATCCGCTTTGCCTCCGAGTCGGGGCGAGGCTGACCATAGAGCTCCTCCACTGCATGAAGGAACGCCGTGAGGCGGGCGCCGAGGTCGGCGCATCGCTCCGGTGACAGTTGGCCGTTGTCGAGGTGCTCCCGGAGCTCGCCGATGCGCGTCTCGTGGTTGGCGATCTGCTCGTTGACTAGGAATCGATAGGCGTCGTAGACCTTGTCGAGTCCGCTGGTGCCGCTTCGGATCTTCTCGAAGTCGCTGAGGTGCAGGTTCTTGTAGGCGACCATGGCGAAGAGTTGATCGGCGGTAAGACCTGGGAGCCCGCCATAGGCCGGGAGGATCTGGGTCTTGAAGACCTCGAACTCGTTGTGGATGTTGTAGATGAGCCTCATGTCCGTGATGTGGCCGGCGACGAGCTTGATGACTTCGGCGCCCGGACAGTCGGGGCTGGCCTGCATGACCTGGGACAACAGGTCTCGGGACGTCCGGGCGGTGATGAACGGAACCAGGGGGATGACGAGATCGAAGAATTTCGTACGGCTCGTGCTCGGCGGTTCTACCGGCCGGCCATGGGAGCGTGGCGCCACCATGGCCGCTGCCTCGACATCAGACCCCGCGTCCGCGTCGAGAAGATCGAAGATGCTGTCCCGGACGGCGTAGACGAACCTGACAGGACTCTCGTTCGGCTTGAGTTGCTGGGCACTGTTCAGGATTGTGTTCAGGCCGCGCAAAGTCTCGAAGATGCGTGCGTTGTTGAACCGGTCGAGATCCTCGAAGACAACGATCCGGCAACTCGTCGCGGTGAAGAAGTAGACGATCTCGTCGAGATAATCGTCGAAGTAGGAGTTGCTGGGCTTGGACAACGTCACCGTCGCTGGCCCGGCGCTGAACTTCTCCAGCCAGACGCGTCCTGCTAGCCGCCACTGTGCGACCACCGCGACGAGTGCGAGCAGGGCCGCGGCCGCGAGCAAGGTGGACGTATCGTGAGCAAGGCGGGCAGGCTTGCCGATCAGCTCGACGCCTGCCCAGAAGACACCCGCGACGAAGAGGGCGCCGACAAAGGCCGGCCACCAACGAAAGGGCTGGATCCGTCGGTAGCGCGATGAGGGCATTCGCGCTGCCGGCTCGCGGTAGAGCAGTTGCTTGACGATCTCCTTCTGGATGCGGTTGGAGGTCTTCTCGTCGTCCGCTTCTGTGGACTCGTTGGTCCCGAGGCTCGCCAGCGAGATGTTGACCACGCGTGAACTCGACCGGCGGGGGCTGAACCATGTCTTGACCTCCGCGTCCAGCCGTTGTTTGAGGCCATCCACAACGCTGCTCTTGCCGCTGCCGTACGGCCCGGTCAGGGCAATGTTTCGGGGTGCACTGGCGCTGGTCTGCTTCACCGCGTCTGTAAGGACGTCGACGTACCTCTTGTGATGCTGCTCTTCGTACCGTGGGCTCAGCTCGCGAAGGTTCAGCACGCTCGACGAACCAGGATCAACCGACATGACCCAGATGTTAGGCCGTACCGCGGACAGTACTTCGGCAACGCGGCGGCGTCGAAGCCTTCGGCGGTGGGCGTAACCCTACCCGCGCCTGTCCGTTGTTTGACTCGTGAATCGATGCATCGTCACTGCGTACGCCTTCTCGCTTGAGGTGATTCTTCCGGGCGGATCTGAGTGGCAGACACATTCGTTCGACCTGCTGGTGGACGGCGACCGGGGTTTCGAGAGCAGCATGGAGATCCAGCACCGCAAGAACACGGATCCGGAGGCGACGCCGGCCGACTTGGCGACGAAGGTGCTTCGAGAGCACGGGCCGCGGGCGCTCTATCGCACGACTTGGCACCGGAGTGCAGAGTCGCTGCCTCAGAAGGTGCGAGTGCGGTTGTGGATCGGGTCTGGCACGGCCGAGGATCCAGCTGTCATGATCGAGGCGCACGAGGACCTCATGCTGCAATTGCGACTCAAGGCTGCCGCCATTCGATGTGAAGAGGCCCGACAGGCACAGATGTTGATGGATTCTCAGTATCGAGGGCTCGTCGCAGAGGCGGTCTGGGCAGCGGGTGATCGGTCGACGGCGATCAAGAGCTACGCGAGCGACAAATGGCCCGCTGCAGAAATAGAAATGTATGTCGAGGCGCGTGAACGCCTGGAGGCGCTTGCCTCCGCTGCCCGCTCCGCAGGTATCGGGAGCGTGGAACTAGTCGACTGGGGGGTTGGCGTACCTGATCCAGAGGACCTGCGGATCGGGACGTTTGTCGTCAGTGCCTCGGAGTCTGGTCGGCTCACAATCGAGACACACGAGAACGGGACACCAGACCTCGCCGGGGCAGCGAAGTTTCTCGTTTGCGTGCGATCGGCCGGCAAGGCCTTCGAAGGGCGACCATTCGACGTCCGCGGCGAGGACGGCCTCCGCGTGAGTACCGAATCGTTTCTTGATCAGGTGCGGGACGGTGTCGCGGAGATCCGGACTGTCGACTTGAATTCCGAGCGTGGAAAGGCGACGGAGACCGGGACCGTCCTGGTTCTGGAGACCTTGCGTGCCCTGGATCCCAGACGTGATGACACCGACGTGGAAATCGTCGTAGCGATCAAGAGTCAGGAACGTAGCGGTGGTGCCTCGAGCCGTGAGGTGGCGGATCTGGTCGGTCGCCATCGGACTGGGGTCGACAGACGGCTACGACGGTTAGGCCAGCTCGGCGTTGTCGAACGAGCTGGACGCGGTCGCTTCGTGATCGGCGAACAGATGACCATGGTGCTGACCTCATGAATGCACGCAAGGAGTACGAGCGCCTCGGCGATATCGAGAAGCCGTTTTCGCTGACCAAGCAGCACGAACGCAACCAAAGCCAGAGCGAGGACATTCGGAGGGCGGTCACCTACATCGGCAGTGCGCCGTCGCTCACTCTTGAGGAGTTGGCCGCTGGGAAGCCCTGTCCGGGCTGCCTGTGGCCGCTGCACGACTCAGAGCGGTGGGAGTCGAAAGGCACGATGTTTTTCAAGACCGAGGAGCGGGAGCGGTACGACGCCGAGGAAGTCCGGTACAAGAATCTCCATGGGGAGTGTCGGGCCGGTCGCTGGGGTGTCGAGGGCTCGCTGACAAACCACTGCAGCCGGTGTTGTCCATCTCTGCCGATTTCGCCGGCGGTTGCCGCGAAGCTGGCTGGAATCCTTTCGCGACGGCCTGCCGAGTCCGAGCTGATGCGCTGGAGGCTCCGGCTCTACTGTGGGCACGTCATCGAGAAGAAGGCACACCGCACCCATCTGTCCGTACGTGCGGCGTTTTCGGGCGGCGTGCGCTGTGCCGAGTGCGGCCTTGACCCTGCCACCATTGTTGACGCTGAGGCCATCGGCATCCGGCGTGCTTCGCAGGCCGAGCCCGCGCCCCGGCAAGACAGGCGGACCAAGGCCGAATTGGCCGCGCGAGTAGTGGCCCTTGAGCAGCAGGTCGAGGAACTTATGCGCAAGGGCACGATGCAGTAGAGAGTTACCAGGGTAAGGAACCGGCGGCTTCGGTGTAGGTGCCGGTAGGGCAGGACTCGCCGGCATTTGCCTATCGGACCTAGATGCGGCCCCCGCATCCGGGGAGAGGAAGCCGCTGTTGTGGTTCAGATAGGTCACGGTCTAGCCGGGGTCTACGCAGAATGGTCTGGAATCAGGGGTCCTTAGGCTGAGCCTGTGTGAGCCCAAGCTCGCTCCCGCTGCCTCGCCGTGGACGTGATCCGCCTGCTGATGAATTTCAACGTGTGCAACCAGCGACGCTCTATCCTCCGATCTCTGCGACGGGTGATGGCGCGGATTCAGGCCTATCTGACCGCGTCTCTTCTGGGGTCAGGAGGGCTGTTTGGAGGCGGGCGTAGTCGCGGGATCGTTGGTAGCTGCGCATGGAGGGTGGTGTTCCAAGAGGTTGGTGGGCGGCGACCTGGTAACGCTCTCTGAAGGCGGCGATGTCGCGAATGTGCTGTCTGCGGGTTTCGAGGGATAGGTGTTTGAGATTGTCCTTCAGGGCATGTAGCCACGGTGGGGAATCCGGCGTGGCCTTGTCTGCTAGCCAGTTGGCTCGTTGGGTGATGAGGGACTCGAGTTCGTGGAGTGGGGCGGCGAATTGGGGGTCGGTGATGTTGGTGGCTGGGAGGACGAGGCCGGCGATCAGGGGCGGGGTGGTGTTGGTGCGGCGTTCGGCTCGGGTGGTTAGGCGTTCGACTCTGGCGTGGAGGACTGCGGCGGGGTCGTTGGCGTTGGTGAGGGAGGACTGGGTGATTGCGGTGCGGAGGGTAGTTTCGCCGTTGAGGCCGATGGCTTCGGCGCGGCGTAGGGCGGCTAGTAGGGGGCCGTATGCGGGGGAGGCTTTGATGGCGGCTTGGTCGGCTTCGTCTAGGGCGCTTGTCGTCAGGATCGTTTGGTACCGCTGACCTGTTGCTATCTGGCAGAGGTATTCGTGGATGGGGATGAGGCGGTCTAGGCGGGTGGCGTTGTCTAGTTCGGTGCGCATGACTTCGTGGGCGGAGTGTTCGATGCCGTCTTGGTTGAGGACGGCTTCGAGGACGTCTTGCATGCTTTGTTCGTTGATGGGTTCGTGCATGTCGGCTGTGGATTCGTGGGTTGTGATGTAGGCGCGGTTGCTGTGGCGGCCGCGGGTCATGCCGACGTACAGAAGTGCTCGGGTCATCTGGTCATTGACGAGCAGGTGGGCGGTGTCGACGGTGGTGCCTTGAGCCCGGTGAGCTGTTGTCGCGTAGGCGAGTTCGACGCTTTCGCGGACGTAGTCGGCTGGCAGGGTGATCGTTTCGGACTTGTCGTCCTGGACGGTGAGGGAGCCATCGGTCCACCGTCGGATGACGGTCCAGATGGCGCCATTGCGGACGAAGCTGTCTTTGCTGACTTTGAGGCGCCTGGTGTTCAGGCGGGTGACTATCTTGTCGCGGGTACCAGCGTGGGTTCCGTCGTGGAGGACTACGCCGTCGGCCTCGACTTCGCCGGCTTCGATGCGGTCCAGGCGGGCACGAGTGTTGAGTCGGATCACTGTGGCGTTGTCGCCTGCGATGAGAAGGCTGGTGCGGCCGCTTCGTTGATCGCTGCTCCACGCCTCGTACGCCGCAGTCTCGACTTCGTCCGATCCGCCGTGCATGAGGCGGTCGTGGTTGTCATAGGCGTCGATGACGCGGAGGTCTCCGGCGCGTAGGGCGAGGCTGGCGTCGCGTTCCCAGGCGTTCTTGAATCGCCAGACTTCGCTGAGTTGAGCTGCGTTGGTCTCTTGGACGAGGAGGCGGAAAGCTCCGCCGGTGTCGATGGCACCGAGTTGTGCGTCGTCGCCGACCAGGAGAAGTTTGGCTCCCACGCGGTGTGCTTCCCGGGCCATCGTGGCGAGCTCCATGGTGCCGATCATCGAGGCTTCGTCGACGATCACGAGTTGGTTCGGCCGGAAGCTCCATCGGTCTTGTTCGCTGCGTGCTCCGGCGGCTTTGGCGAGCAGGCCTTGCGCTCTTCGCCGGCGTCCGGACTGGGCAGCGAGGTTCGCCGCGGCTTCGGTTTCGGCGATCCAGCGGTGGCGCTGATCGGCGCCGATGCCCACCGCCTCGTGGACCCATTTGGCTACGTTGTCGGCGGGCAGATTGAGGCTGTCGGCGAGGACCATCGCGGCGGCGGCCGACGGAGCAAGCGCCAGCACCGATCCGTTGCCGTACTCGGCCTCCCATCGCGTTCTCAGCTCGGCCAGGAGTGTCGTCTTGCCAGTACCAGCTGGACCGACTACAGCCTCCACTCGCTGGCCGCTCTCCATGACGCGGCGCAGTACGGCAGCCTTGTCGACGGCGAGGGAGGCTGGTGCCGCGCCGAGTCGCACGGCAGGCGCCAGTTTGTCGCTGGCCAGGTCCAGCAAAACCGACTCAGCGCCGAGGACTGCCGGTGATGTGTACACCTGGCCGTTGTGGACGGTGAAGATGCTCTCGCCGTCGGAGCGAAGTTCGGCGCTCGGCACGAGTTCCGGCGCGCTGAGGCTGATGGAGTGCTGCTCGGCAGACTCGGTGATCCGGAGCAAGAGGGCCATACGGCTTTCGGTTTCGCGCATGTGGAGAAGACGGGTCTGCCGGGCGGCTTCCGCGATCACATTCCAGCGGGTCCATGTCGAGCGCTTCAGTTGAAGGGCCAGTACGACGGAAGCGCCGTACGCGTTGATCGTCTCGGCTCCCAGATCGGCGGTAACCATAGGACGCTGGTCCGGCCGGTTCATCGACTGCCTGATGATGGATTCGACTTGCCCCGGGAGCACTTGCTCGGCGCGTTTCGACCACTCCTGCATGAGCGTCGCGAGCGGGCGTGCGGCGAGCTTCGCCGGCCGATTCATCAAGGTTGCCTGCTGGCGGAGGACGTACATCTCGCTGCGTGTGGGTGCGCCCAGGCCCGTGTTTCTCTCGAGCAGGAGTGCCTGCAGGTTCTGTTCGATCTGTTCTGTTCGAGACGAGAACTCCTTGATGAGCTCGTCCGGGATCCCGTCGATCTCGAAGGCCGGATTGCGCCTCGGACCGCGCTCACGGAGATCCCAGATCGTGCCGATTCGGTTGTTGAGCTGGTCGGCGAGGAGGACGTTGTGGACCTCGGACATCGCGACTGCGGCGCTGAAGAGGACCCGACCATCCAAGGTCCGCCACTGCCCGTCTGGTGCCTGGACGCGGTTGGCGACAACGAGGTGCGTGTGGAGTTGCGGATCGCCACTGCGGGAGTCCCAGTGGTCGAAGGCGGCGGCGATGAGGCCCTTGGCCTTGTGCTGTGCGACGCCGTCCACGCCAGTTCGCGTGTAGGCCGTCTGCTCCTCGAGCAGGTGTAGTACATCGTCGATGGCTTGGTAGTGCGCTGAAGCGATCTGTTCTTGTACGCCGACGTCGGCCGTTGCCCATAGCGCCGAAACTGACTTCGCGGGGGAGAAGGTGATGTCGTATCCCGCCACGGCCTGCATCGTCCGTCGACGAGATTCCTCTCGGTGAATCTGCGCGACGGCGAGATCCCGATCCGTGCTGGTCAGGTCGTCGTCCAGGGCCGCGACGCGCTCAGCAACGCGCTGAGATACGCGAGGGTAAATGCGGTACGGCCGGCCAAGGTGTCGGCCGGTGAGCGGGTCTTGCGCTCGTCCGAAGAGAGCTTCCATCTGTGGTTCCGTGACCTCGCTCCCGGGCGCCAGCCGGCCGTCGCCGAGGTTCGCGAGACCTGCTCCGGCCCATCGACCGACCGGGTATCCCGCTGCCGCGTAGTACGCGGTGAGAGGCGTCGCCATTCGACGGTCCACGTCCCCAGTCGCGACGTTCTTGAGGAGATACTTGTAGCCGTCTCCAGCTGTCAACCGGTGGATGCTGAGCACGAGGTCAGCCGCAGCTTCGTCGTCGACTTGCGGTCTTTGCCAGAGTCAGCGCGCCTTGCAGCGCCAAGCAGTCTCGCTGAATCGAGGCGTACCTGCGGGCGAGGAATGCGCTTTCGATCAAGAGGTCGCCGAGCTCCTGGACGGTCACTTCGCAACGGGATGCTGAGCCGCATCGCTCTAGGTACGTGCGCAGAAGACTGGTGATTGCAGTTGCCGGGTTGGTCGATTCCAGGGGTTGCTCGAGTGCTGTTTGGAGGCTCCGCCACTTCTTCAGCCGACACCGATCTGAGCAGAACCGGCGATCGGAACGATGCGCGTAGAACGGCGCCGCACAGCACTCGCAGGCACGCAACCGAATGTTGCCTGTGACATCAGATCCGTGCTCGTCGATCTCCATGAACGCTCAACGTGGCTGAGGCGACCGCCCTCGTTCGCGCCGTTTCAGATGCTGAAACGCCTTGAATGCAAGAAGTGTGACAGAGGTGAAGCGGTGCGAGCGGAGGAGAGGCGCGGCGCAAGCCGCCACCGCGTGAGGCGTTGAGACCACGTGGGCGTGGTTATCCACAGATTTCAGCGAGTTTCCCATAGCAGGAGGAATCCGGCCGACTCTGTCGGTAACGAGAGGAGAGTGTCGATGGCCGACACTATGATGTCCGACGAAGAACGTCGAAGCCGCCTGGTAGCGCTGGCGACCCAGGCAGAAGCGATCCTCGAGGCGCTGGAGGCGAGGTCTCCGCGTGGTCGATGGGCGATGACGGCTTTCAGTCGCTATCGCGTGTGCGAGTTGCTCGGCATCGCGCCGTACGGAACGTTCGTCGGTGATCTCACTGCAGACCCGGTCGAGCTGCTAGAGATGGCCGCGGGCGAGGCCGACAACCTCGGCGTACCACTCGAGGACGTCGGTTGGCGGCTTGCGGTCGCCGATGCACTCAGGTCCGCCGCAGTCGACGTCCAGATGGTGCGTAATGCGGGCGAGGTATGAGGATCTCCTCCATGTCGCCAGAACTGCCGCTGAAGATGCGAGCCGGCGCGATGCCGGCGGAGATCTGGCCGCCGGATGGGCCTCGGTTGTGCGTGCGGCCGAAGCACACCTGGCCTGGCTACGTGGAGGACTCGACGTACCTCAGTTCGATGGTCGTGATGGTGAGCCCGACGCCGGACTTGCAGCCGTCGCGCGGGCAATCGGAGCAGGAGCGGATCTGCTAGCGGCACAGGATCTCACTACTGCGCGTGCGTTCGCCCAATTGAGCGAACTGGCATCCGCTCGAGCGGAGGTCGCAGGCATCGTGTTAGTCGCCGGAGCCGCTGTAGCGGCGCGTATCTCGAAACTGCCTGGCGATCAGTCCATGGGCCGCTTGAGGGAGCACCTGGCGGTCACGATGCCTCGGCTGAGGAAGATCGCGAAGGCCAACCGGAGATATCCGAACCTGGGTGCGCTGGGAGGTCTGACAGCCGGCGCGCCCACCTTCGAGCTCGATGGGCCGTCGTGGATGTCCAGAGCGAGTGTCCGATGGCAACGCGCACATGAGCAAACGGACGCATCGAGCCTGCTGACTCGCGATCTGCGGTCGACTACTGCTCAGGTGAGGACGGCGATCGGATACGCGGCTTATCTCGTCGACAGTCTGTCGCATCTTCGAGGAGGTGTGCCGCAGATTCTGCTCAGGCGACTCAGGGTGAGCCTCAGGCGAGCCGATGTTGCGGCGCAGTACACGGCCCATGGGTGGCAGCGCCGGCTCTCAGATGTTGGTGGCCAGAGCGCGGCACCCGGCGAGGCCGCCTTCAAGGAGCTTCTAGAGGCGCTGACAGAAAACCTTAGGCCGGAAGGACAGCTCCTGGCCGCCGAGGTACTGGTGCCTGATGGGCAGGCTGCCAAACGGTTTCTGGACGCGCTGGATGAACTGGTGTACTCCACTCATCGAGTCGCTGAGCTGCAGCAATCGGCGACGGCGATTCTCATCATGCAGGGACGGCTGTTCGCGCCGCGTTCGGTCGTCGCTCCTCGAGATGAGTACTACCTGACGAAGTACCAGGTAGAACGCAAGCATGTTCGCAATCCCTGGGTGCGGACCGACCGCCCTGACTGCTTCGTGGACCTGACCACCTCGCTCAGCGAGGTATGCGAAGAACTTCTCGCCAGCTCTCGAGCGGCACGCGAGCTGACCGGCGCCGGTGACGACTTGCGGCCGTACGGCGGCAAGGGCGTCGGCCCTCGTCCTCTGCCGCGAACAGACGGGCCGCTGCATCGCTCCCCGTCAGCGCCCGCCATCGATCCGGCAGCGACGCCGCAGAGTCAACCAGACCTCGGACGTTGAGTTCCTGAAGAACGACGGGACTTGGAGGCGATGTGAGTAGAGCGAAGCTCAAGACCGAAGACCTGCTGGCACGCATCGAAGCCGAAGTGCGACGGTTGAGGTCGGGCGACGACTGGAAGCGATGGCTGAAAGCGGCAGCACAGTTCCATCAGTACAGTTTCGGCAACGTCTTGCTGATCCAGCTGCAAAGGCCCGATGCCACCCGAGTCGCCGGCTACGGCGATTGGCAAAAACTCGGCCGTCAGGTGATCAGAGGAGAGACAGGCATCAAGATCCTGGCGCCGGTCTGGTCGCGAAAGACCGACACCGTTGCTCACGCTGAGCAGGATCAACCTCAGGACCGTGAGGCGAAGCCGGCAAAGGTACGCAGCGGACGCCGGTTGATCGGCTTTCGAACAACGGTTGTCTTCGATATCTCGCAGACAACCGGCGAGCCGCTGCCCGCAGGACCTACTCCCCAACCCGTGGTTGGGCAGGTTCCACCTGGACTCTGGGAGGCGTTGGCTGCTGAGGTGAGCAATGCGGGGTTCACCCTGGCCAGGGAGAAGGCCTCGGACCTCACCGTGGATGGCTACACCGATCACGACGAGAAGAAGGTTGTCGTGGCAACGCATCTCGACGACGTGAGTGCGGTGGCTTGTCTTGCCCACGAGATCGCGCACATGCGGATGCACTCCATTCAGGAGGTCGTCGCGGCCGGCACGATCATGTGCCGAGGCACGCGGGAGGTCGAAGCTGAGTCGGTGGCGTACGTCCTACTGTCACACCACGGCCTCGAGACCGACCAGTCGTCCTTCGGGTACATCGCCGGGTGGGCGGCCACAGTCGACAAGGGCACTCCCGAAAAGGTGCTCCAGGCAACAGGCCGACGAGTAACCGCGATGGCCAAGCAGCTGATCAATTCAACTGACAGGTTCCGCGGTGAGATATCGCCGGTCCCCGTGCGGCCCGAGATCTCGCGGAGTTTCGCCTATGAACTCCCAGGTGTCGAGCTCGACTTTGTGGGACCGATCCTGTGAGCTGGATAGGGAGGTTCATGGGCCGCTTGCGTGGCGAGCACCGGGCCGCTAACCGAGTTGCGGAACGGGTCATCGCCGCGCGGCTCGCACACAGGCCGACGACCGAGAAGCTGCACGAGCAGATGTTGGCCATGCAGGCGGTCAGTCGAGAACAACACCAGCGCCGGGAAGCCATTTCTGAGGCGCTCGCGCCGCTCGACGAACGCCTTCGACGGCTTCGTCTGCTCTCCGCGATCGCCCCTGATCGGCCGAGTGCGCTGACCTACACGGCGATCGCCCACGAACTGGACGAGGACCTGAACGTCATGGCCGAAGATCTCTTCGACAGACGACTCACCTTTGATGACCTGCCCACGGTTATGGAAGCGTGGATCAGTGAAGGCCACTCTCAACTCACCTGTCACGATCTACACGGCGCCGCCACCCAAAGCTTCGAGCCAGCGGGAACAGCCGGTGTGCACGATGAGGTTTGGTCATGGATGGACCGTAGTGGCGTCGACCTGGGTCATGCCGAGCTGATGGATCGCATCCAGGTCAGATGGGACAGCGCACACGACGCCGGCGAACGCGACGTCTCATCGCAACTGGGAGACGTCCTTGAAATGCTCGAAGACTTCCAGCAACAGGACGAGCTAGCCGCGATCCAGACCGCCGTCACGTTGCCTGCCGAACAACGACCCGCCTACCTCCACAAGCAGGAGACCGCCCTACGGCAGCGGGTACAGGAACGGATCGAGCATTTGGTCGATGATCTTGACCTCACAGTCCCGCGACTGGTCCTCGACGCTGAGAAAGCTCGACAACGCGAAGACGGGGCCGAGAACGCCGTGCGAGCTGCCTACGACATGTCCTTGTGGCTCGCGACGAAAGGACGTGAGCCCGACAACCGGTGGATCTCGCTGGCGTACCTGCGCAGCGAACTCGAAGAGCAGGCTGACCTCAGAGGCGAAGAGCCGTACTTGCACTCTGAAATCGATGCGGCCCTGCTGCGCCTCACGCGGAACGAAGCATCCAAGGTCCAGATGATGCACGGAGGCAACGACCTCCCTCTCTCGCACGCAGACCACCACGCTGCCATCCAGGTCGACGGCGTCGCTCACCACCTGGTCCGCATCGACTATCCGGCGGACGACCAAGAGGTTGCCGCAAGCACCCTCGACCACGAAATCCGTACCGCGCAAACCCCAGCAGTCGGCGCCGAATCCAGATGGCAGCACCGTGGCCAGAAGTCGCGATCGGGACCGCGCACCGAAGTCGCTCGATCCCTTGCGACGGAACTCGACGGCGCGGAGCGAGACACTGGAGGTCCGGCACTGTGAGCGCGAGCGACCGGATCGCGGCGTTGCAGCGGGCGCGTCAGAGGCAGGGGAGGATCGAGGCGGCCACTGGGCGCGCAGTCCGCGCACAGGCCGCTGTCGAGCGTGCCGTGAGTGCGCGCCAAGCCGCTGCTGAGCGGCATGACGACAGAGTTGCCAGAGCGCAGGCCACGGCGTCGGCAGACACCGCTGAGCTGGCTCGGGTGTGTGGCTCAGCCGAAGCGGCCGCCGAGATTCTGGGTTGGTCGACTCGCGACGTACGACGCGTGTTGAAAGCCGAGAACGAGGCCGGCAACTCCGCGCCAACCCGGTCTCGAAGACCTCCTCGTCAAGGATCACCTGAGACGTCAGGGACTTCAGGTCCATGAGGGCGAGAATCAGCCGCGAGCAAGTATCCCTGAGCGGGGCTGAAGATCAGACGTGCTGCATGATGGTTCCGAGAGAAGGAGGTGTGGATGTTCAAGGCGCGCCATAGGTTGCTCGCGACAGCCTTCGCCTATGCAGAGCAGGGAATCGCTGTGCGCCAGGCATACAGCGTGATACGCACTGCCAGTGCGCTCGATGCATTCGGTCGATGGAGGTGCGCCTGCGGAGACCTGACTTGTCAGCGTCCGGGCACACACGCCAGCGGCGATGACTGGCTAACAGACATCGCGGATGTAGCACGAGTGTGGAGCACGCCTCAGTCGCCGAATCTTCTGGCGACGTCGGGTGCAGCGGTCTGGTTCTGGAAGCTCCCGCGAGTTATCGGCGCGTACGGGATGCGCTTGTTCGAGCAGCAGCGTCCTGGCCCTTGGCCGCCGCTGTTGAAGTTGCCCAGTGGGGATTGGGTTGTGGCGACCGCGCGGCCCGTGGCCGGAGTGACCTTGGCTACGGGCGTGAGCGCATTTCAGCCGGGTACGCCGGTGCTGATGCCGCCGTCTCGTCTGCCTTCGGGACGGACTCGTTGGTTGCAGTCGCCGGCATTTCCGCAAACTCCGCTGCCGTCGGCGGAGTCAGTACACGAGTTGGTTCAGCAGGCAGAGAGAGAACGCTTCGAGCTCCTGGGGTACGTCGGCTAGCAAGGACCAATGCCGCCAGCGGCGTCAGGATCCGGGGCGGTAGTGCAGCTGGGTGTCCTCAGCGCTGCGATGGGTCTCTTGCATGACGAGTGGACGCTCATTGTGAGTTGCAATCCGGCGGGTGATGAGCATCGGGATTGCGTTGGGGATGAGGAGCTTGCGAGCATCGTCTGCGGAGGGGTGGCGCGCTGAGATGTAGTCATTGAACTCAGGTTCCATCCCGGCTTCTCTGGCGGCCTTGTAAACCTGGCGAGCCGAAATATAAGGGTGCTCGGCGAGCTCGGGGATCTCGCGAGTCACGAAGACTGGGAGATAGGTACGCACGAAGATCCGCGTACCGCTGTTGTTCTCGAGCAATCGATCAGACGCGTAATAGGAGGTCCCCTGCGCGATGCCGAGCGAGAGCGCCAGAGGTGTGTCGGCGTCGGCCCGGTACTTCGATGGCCGGTCCAGCTCCGTCCAATCGGCGGCGCCACTTTCGTTGTCGATGTAGTTGCCGTCTCTGTCCACAGTGATGGTGCGTGCGTGTGTGTGGACGGGCCAGTCGCCGATGCGTCTGACGAAAGCTCCTTTGCCGGGGATGACCTGCAAGAGGCCTTCTGTGCGCAGTGCGGCGATCGCGGCGCGGACCGTGATCCGCGAGACGTCATAAGTGCTGATCAGTTGCCGCTCGGACGGCAGGACAGCTGCCGGGGCGAGCCGCCCGGAGAGGATCTGGTCGCGAAGCGACGCGGCGAGCTGCTCAGTTTTGGTGCCGAGTACCCCTTTGGAGCTCATTGGTTCCTCCTGCGAAGTCTGGCCACTGGTCATAATAAGTGGTTGCGTTTGTCGCAGTCCAGAAGTTACTCTGAGTGCACTGGTTATAACCGGTGGTTGCGTCAGATGGAAGGTCGGTTTCTATGACTGATCGAAGGTGTTCACGGTTTGCGGGCAACGATCCCAGCAAGGCAGTGCCATGACTGCACAGGCGCGACAACCCAATCAGTTGCTTCGGGCAGCGCGGGCCGGTCTGTCTCAGGTGGCGCTGGCCGAGCAGGTCAACACAGAGATCTACCGTGCGACGGGCCGGGTAGCAGCGATCAGCTCGAAGTCGATCTCCGACTGGGAACGAGGCTGGTACACGTGGCCATCGAAGGACGCTCGAGCTGCCCTCCGCAGCATCTTCGGTAAGACGGATATCGAACTGGGGTTCTTCAAGCAGCGTGTCGGGAGGGCCAAGAACCGGCCGCGGCAGATTCTGTCGCCCTACTTTCCGTTGGAAGACCTGATGGGCGCGCAGGTCGGCACGGTGCAGCCGCTGCAGTTTCCGGCCGGGAAGTCTTTCACCGGTGTCGAGGTCGTCGCGCATCATTGCGCTGCGAAGAGGGCAGGCCGCGACTGGCTTGTAGTTGATCCAGCAAACGATGTGGTGGAGTCGCTACGGCGGCCCGACGCTCGGTCGGTGGTGGTGGCCGTTGACGACGAGCGCAGGTTCTACGTATGCGACGGCAGGCACTTCGCAGACCACGCTGATCATCTTGCGGGCCCGCATCCCCTGCCAGCCGCGAACGTGATCGATGACCTGACGATCGGCATTATCTGGGCGGTCATCAATACCGACACGGCCCTCCTCGCTGACGACGGTCAACTGGAGGCCTATCGTGCGCGGTTGGCTCCCTATGACGAACGCCTCAGGTCGGAGGCGCGCCTGCGGGAGGTGCCGAACCTGAATGCCGTTTCGAGGCGCTGGCTTGGTTCGCAATTCTGTGTACGGCATGTGGCACGGCACCTCGATCGGCTGACCGGCCCAGCGTTGCTCTGGTCGCGGGAACGGTCCGGCGAGGAAGCAGCGTCGTGGCTGATCTGGTCGCACAGATATGAGTACCTCCACAGGATCTCGCGCCGGTTCACTGGGATCCGCCACGGATTCTGTGTGCCGGAGAGCGAGGTGGCGGGCTCTCCACGGTACGAGCGAGTGCTGTTGCTTCTCGCAACGGCATTGATGGAGGCGTTCGGAGTCAGAGTGGAGGTGAGCGCTGAACCCGACCTAGGCCAGGTCGAAGGTTTCGTGCTTGCCGAGGAAGTGATTGTTGCGGACTCCTTCGGAGATCTGGGGCTCTGGTACGTGGACGTCGGAGCATCGCGTTCTCGGACGGCAAAGTACCGGCAACTCTCACGGGAGCTCGCCGCGGACGCAGTGAACCGGCAGTCGACGGCGGCTGCAAGGCTGATGGCTCTAGCTGAGTACCTCGACGTGCCTTGGCAGTGGTTCCAGGCACGATGTGAGGAACTTGCTGTTGCTGGTGTCGACAACCTCGCTCATCCACGAAGCCGGCTTCTCTCGACCCGTGGCCTGAACACCGCGATCCGCTATGTGGCCTATCTCGAGACCCTTGGAGATGCAGACTCTGAGCTATGTGGGTCGGGGGCAGCGGGAGGCTATTGCAGCTAATAGGTGATGGCGGTGCTGGCGAGGACTACATCGAGTGGTCGTCTGAGCTGCCGCCTCACTTTGGATCTGCGAAGGCGCCCCAGCCTTCGACAGGGTCGGGCTCTCCCTCTGGCATCGGCACGACCGTCCATGCGACGGACGCCGGTCGTTGAGAGGTGCGCAGGAATTCGGCAGCGGCGGCGCGTGCATGCGCTGCCGGGATGGCACTCCCGACGTCCATTTTGGTCGGTACTGACCCCATGTCGAACTCGGCCTCTGCGGGATCCGCGAGCGTGCCCACTGAGTGGTACATCTCATCGCCGGCGTTCAGGCCCTCGATGAACCTCAGCGAGCTGAAGTCTTGCCCTAGTCCAATCATGAGGACCTCGTGGCTGGGCGACTCAAGCTGGAGCCAGGTCGGATGAGGAAGCGCGACGACCGCGTCCAGCAGGATATTCAGCTCACCCTCAGAGGTGACCCTGACAGTCTCGCGCTCGTAGTAGCCCATCAGAGTGTTACTCACGCCATCCCCTTCCCGTTCCCCCGGTAGACCTTGTGGCCGCCGGGCCAGTACACCGTAAGTTGTGATCCGTCAGGAAGCTGTGATTCGAGGGTCGCGTCGCACCCGCCCGGACCTCCGCAAGGCTGGTTGTTCAAGTAGAGCGTGGCCTCGCGCGGTGCCCCCGGACGGCGCATCAGCGCCGCTGTGTGTCCTTCTACGTGATCCTGTGCAACCGATAGCCGGGCGATTGGATCGACCAGGTACGGACTGCCTTTGCCCGGACCTCTGGAGCCACTGACCAGGTGAATTGGTCCGCGGCCGTCCGTCCTCGACAGGATGCCCGAGGTGAGGTCCCCTTCGGACCTCATCGGTAAACGCTGAAAGAGCTGCTCGAGGAACGGCGCGGGCGGCGGCTGCGAGCCGCCACTTCCCCTCCCCCAAGTCGGGTCTTCGACGTCTGAGTTTGTGCGGTCAGGTTCGTTGACCGTCTTTGGTTCCTTGCCGACGCGACCTGGCGCTGAACCATCAGGACCATGTTCATTGCCGCGGCCTGACTGAGGTCTACCGGTTGTCTGGGGGTTCCGGGCAGCTGAGTGGGACGCCGGATGTGTGTCACCTGTACCGCCCTGGACCAACCTCTCGGCCCAGCCTTGAGCCTTTGACGGAGCCAAGGAGAGACATTGGGCTGCTACGTCACACGCCCGTGCCGCTGCATCGAGTTGACTACCGGCTGCAGTAGCGCCGAGGTGGGTAGCGATCGCGGCGTTCTCCCTGCACCGCACAGCGGCCCGCTGTAGGTGTTGGAGAATCCCGGGAACCTCATCTAGGCAATCAACCAGCCTCTGTGCTACCCGCTGAAGATCGGAAGGCACCCTACGGCCTAGATCTGATCGGCGTAGCTCTTGCATCCGGCCGAAGCAATCTCCAATGCCTCGGAAGCCTGCTCGACCGCTTTACCCGCAGCATCCAAGATCTCGGAGATGTCCCGGTCGACACCGGTTGCGGTGCCAGCTATCAGGCGCTCCACCTGCGCGCTGTGCTCAGTGAACCGCAGCTTGAACCCCGCCAAGCCTCCCGCCGCCTGCTTCGCTTCGGCCGCCACCTGGTGTAGCTGCTCCTTCAGGCGCTGTAGGTCTGACATGGCAATCTCCTCACTGGACGTGGACGTGGACGTGGGGCCGGGCCTTTGGCAGTTGGACCGGGGATGCGGCCGTGGGGTCTCCTAGGCCATGCAGCCTGCGACTCCAGAAGGAGACGCCGAAAGTACAGACTGGCTGACGGATGCCGACTCTGTCGGTGCCGTCTGGGGAGTCGCCGAGCCCGAACCTTGCGATCACCTCCAGTGCGACCGTTGCCATTTGGAGGCTGCCCAAGGTGGCCGGCGCCTACGGCAAGCGTCTCTATGAGCAGGATCGCCCCGGGGTTTGGCCGCCAACTATGCAGCTTCCTGAAGGCGGTTGGATCACCTGCACTCTGCCGCCAAGAGACGAACTCGGACCGCTGGCCACCGGGGTCGAGTACGTCTCCCCAGGAACAGCTGTCGTGATCCCGCCGTCTCGCCTGCTTCCCGGGCCTAGGTTGCGCTGGGATGGCGCAAAGTTCCCCGAGCACCCGCTGAGTCGGTCCTTTCCAAGGTTCTCCAGGCAGAGATCGAGCACGAAGAGTTGTTCGGCGGCCGGACGGCTTAGCAGACTAGTCCTTGTAGCCGATGGCAAGGAACAAGGAGCTGGAGGCAACCAACTCCGGCATCCTGTCGGCCAGACGACAGCACTCCAGTGCCGTCGTCAGCGGGTCCTCAGCAGCTAGGTTCTGCGAGTACGGCTGGTCCTTGAAGTGGGCATCGATCGCTACTGTGAGCCAGCCACCAGGCCCCGTGAGCCCGAAGATCTTGACCGACCGCAACCCGGCATCGGCGATCTCGCTACGGAGCTGGCTTTCCTTGTGGTAGAAGCAATGCGCCATGCGCTCGTTGTCTTCGCTAAAGCCGCTGTCGATGATCTTCTCGACGATGTGAAGTCGCGGAACGAGGGTGTTGGCGAGGGTCGAGCCGATCAGATTGGCCGCTCGGTTGATCGCTATCGCAACGATGACGCCACCGGGGCGTAGTACCCGCGCAGCCTCACGAAGGGCAAGCCGCCGATCGGAGGCGTCCGGCAGGTGATAGAGCGGACCCGCCATCAATACTGCGTCGAACGTCCCGTTCGGCCAGGGCAGATTGCGTGCGTCGCCGCGTTCCGCACTGACTCCGCTGTCACGGGCCTTCTTGACGTGTCCCACAACGGGGTCCAGGAGGTCGACGTTGTAGCCCTGGCCCTGGAGCCACTGTGCATGTACGCCAGGACCGCCGCCGATGTCCGCAACGCGGCTAGGAGCAGGCGGTAGCCATCGCGTCAGGAATTCGTACAGCCGCGCGCTCTCAAGCTTGCCTTTCAGGGTGGAACTCAGGCGAACGGACTCATTCCATCGGGTCGAGTAGTGCTGATGGATCTCGGCACTCACTGCTGGCTGGTCCGGCACTGCTGCAATGTCGGTGTCCACGACACTCCTTATTGATTGGTTGGAACAGCGAGTGGGCGCCGCTCGCCCAGCGAAGCCCACCCGCTGGTCTTGAGGAGTCCTCGATCTCGGGGTTGAAATCGAGGACTCCGTCTGTGGTGACGGAACCGGCACCGCGCGACGATCAACCGCGCCAGAGGTTGGATGCCGGTTCCGTCAGATCATGGAGTTTCGCGACTTAATCGCGAGGGTCGTACGGTTCGCCAGGCGGGTATGCGATCTCGTTCTCCGTGGCTTCCCTGGCGCGAATCTGGTCGTGCGGATATCGCGTCCGAAAGGCATCGGCGTATGCCTGGGCCAAGGCAGCCGGCGCTACACGGGCGTTGATGATCCGGCCATCGCGGATCACTGCCACCAGCCACTGCTTCTCATCGGTCACCGGGCCGAGCGTGTGGTCGGCTCGTTGGTCACCCTTAGCTTGGCGAACCGCCTGCGCTGCGCGGCCTCCAACCGAGCCGCGTACCGCGGGTTGTCGCCAATCCAGTCCGAAATGAGATGTTCCCCGAACCAAACTTGCACCCGGCGCCATTCAGCACCCCCCTCGCTCTGCACCGTCTCCATCACGGTCCTCATCTCCCCGTTCAATCAGATCCCCGTCGAGGTGGCGCTCGCCCCGGAGCCATCCTTCGAAAGCCCACCGGTTCAGGTCAGGGCACCTGCTGACGTACTCGCTGATCTGGGCTTCGCTCAGTTCGCTGATCACCGTCAGTCACATCCTTGCCGTTCAACTCGGGCCGATAAGCGGACCGCGTCAGTCGGCCGTAGTGGGTCTGTTGCATTGCGTAACCAATGTGACGGAGGGCCCAGGTGGTATCCATCCCCATTGGGGATACCTATTCGGATTCGACGTGGAACGAGGAGTAAGGACGCGCCTACGCTTGGGTACGATCCCGACCTGAGTTCCTATGGATCGAGGGCCACATGAAGGACGGGGTTGCGGAGCCGCTGCGGCTGCCTGCTTCGTTCTGGCGGGCCGAGGTCGTTCAAAACGCTCTGCGATCCCGCGATATCAGCACACTGTTCAACGAGGCCAGCAAGCGTGGGATGAGTCAAACCCGAATTGGTATGGCTGTGGGCTTCAGTCAAGGCCGTGTCAGCGAGATCATTCGGGGTACCCGTGGAGTAGCCCGGATTCACGTTCTAGAGCGCATCGCGGATGGATTCTCAATGCCCATCCACGCACGGAACGCACTAGGACTTGCTCCGAGTGGAGGCGGCGTCCGAACAAGCACCCCTTGGCCCGCGCCGCCAGAGACGAAGGTGGATGGGGGTGGAGGAGTCGGTGATGACGTGCAGCGCAAAGAATTCCTACGGGTCGCGGTTGGGGCTGGTACCGGCCTCATCGCCTCGCGATACATCTCCTTCGCCGACGACCAGGGAGCACATGACCTGCGGTCCGCACTAGCCGGACCGATCACGCACTACCGGCGGATGGAACATGCCGTCTCTTCAGAGCACCTCGCCCCCGCAGTTGAGGCGCACCTCGCACTTGCTCGAGTAACCGTCGACCAACATCTCAGGACGCCCGGCGGGCTCAGCGTTCTCGCTGAAATTGCAGGCATGACAGGCTGGCTGGCAACTGACCGCGGTGATCTTGCAACGGCGCGACTGCGATACGGAGAGGCAGTGCAACGCGCCCAGCAGGCCCGGCATCCGCTGTTGACTGCCTACATGACGGCGAGCCTGGGCCAGTTCGAGACTGAAGCCGGAAACGCTCATATCGGGTTGAAGTACATCTCGAAGGCCGAATCGCTCCTTGAGCGAGCGGCACCGGACTCGGCTCGCGCCTGGCTCTCCTCCCTGAGGGCAATCACTCTCGCCGAGCTTGCAGACCGAAAAGGAACTTACGCGGCGCTGAAGCTCGCGAATACCTTGACGTCTCGGCAACGCGGCGAACCGACATGGCCCTGGGTGTTCCAGTACGACAACGCCAAGTTCGCCTCATCCGAAGCAGTGGCGCTGGGCCGACTTGGTGAGCTACCTGGCGCAATTGCTGCATTCGAGGCCGCACAGGTGCACATCACAGGACCGAAACCGCGAGCACTGGCGCTCATGGATCACGCCAACGTCCTGTCTTGCTCTGGTCGGCTGGACGAGGCGTGCGCTGTAGCCGAAGCAGCTCTCCAGGCCGGTCACTCACTTGGCAGCGTGCGGGTCATCAACCGTGTACGGTCCTTCCACGCGAACCTTCCGGCCGACGCGGCCGGAGTGGTGCATCTCACCGACGCACTAAGCGCCGTCAGCTAGGAGACTCGTGACCCGACTCGCAATCTCAGGCCATCGCGGGATGCAAGCACCGACCGAGGAACTCGTGGCCGCCGAGATCCACAAACTGGTGCAGGATGAAGGTTCCGCAGATCTGACCGGAATCTCATGCCTGGCCGATGGGCCAGACAGCATCTTCGCTGAGCAGGTTCTTGAGGCCGGCGGTCGGCTCATTGCAGTGATCCCCGCGAGCAAGTACCGCGAAAGCCTTCCAGACGAGCATCACCAGCTGTACGACAGCCTGCTCGAGCGGGCATCCGAGACCGTCGCGCTAGAGCACACTGAGTCCGACTCAGAAGCCCACATGGACGCCAGTCTCCGCATGCTCGAGCTGGCAGAAAAACTTATCGCGGTCTGGGACGGCCAACCAGCACGGGGCTACGGTGGCACGGCTGACGTGGTCTCGGCAGCGAACGAGAAGAACATCCCGGTCATCATCGTGTGGCCACCCGGCTCAACCAGAGACTGATGGGGGAGCGACAGCCCCACGAGCTGACCGGATAGTAGGTCGCCCTATGGCATCTCTCAATGAGCCTGTGTTCAGTGCCTGCTGAGCGAGCTGACGTTGGTAAACGATCAGTCGGTAGACGATCCCCCTCGGAAACTTGCCTCCGGTTACTGAGCTTGTTCCGGAATGCGCACAGTGATGGTGTCCACATCCGCGTCGCCGGGCCACATGAAGGCGTCAAACACAACCTCGCAGCCCCAACAGTCGGTCGTGCCGATGTCGATCCCCGACACCTCGCCACATTCGGGGCACTCGGCGGTCAACGTGCCGCATGAGCCGCAGGTGCCGGCGACTGTCGCAATCCCGTCTGCTTCGGCTGGCCACTCGTGCAGTGCGACGTCATCCAAGCAGTTGGGGTTTGGGCACGCCCTCTCGCGTAGGAACTGGCGGGCTTTCAATCGCCATCGCTTCAACTCCTCAAGGTCGCCTAGATCCCGCAGTTCAATCCTTGGATGTGCTGCACCCGACGCACGTGCCTGGGCGCCGGCATCGAAGCCTCCCCAGGCGCAAAGGACTCCTTTGTCCGCGTCGATGTCGAGCAGCTTGCCCACGAACTGGTCAACGACATCGATACCAAGCTTCTTCGTGGTGTTCCGCTTGCACTCGATCGCGACCTTCGTCTCGGAGAAGCCGACCGTACCGACGACCAGCGCGTCAATTTGCCGCCGCCGCCTGCTAACCCTGCCTGGTTGCTTGACGTTGTGTGTTACGACTGCGTCTGAGTCGTAGCCCGCAGCGAGCTCAGCGACCGTCAGCTCGAACTGCTCCCAGGCAGGGTGCGAGTCGTCTAGCGGCTCGAAATCCTCCGTACCCGTGATATCGTCCACAGCCCTGAACGATAGCGCCGAAGAACCCAGTGCGAACCCATCGACCCTCAATACCTCGAGATTCCAGCCGACCGTGCCGCTGGCCGGCTGGGCGGATCAATTTGTAGGGCAGCCGACCTGCTTAACCGGCCAGATTGCCCGCCGGATCTCTGGCTCGAAGGCCAGAAGGATGCCGTACTCGGCCGCGGCCTTCATCGCCACAGATCTGGCTGGTGGCCTCGAAGGTGTGTCGCAGTGGGGTGAGTGAGGCATCGCAAGGTGAACCCGATCCCTGCAGTCTCTACAAAGGCGGTCTCGGCTGCAGTGTTCCTGCTGCTCAACGGCGTCTGCCGTCTCGATACGGCGCACCAGTTGTTGAAAGTAGCAATCGGCGATAGCGGCGGAGTCAGAGCGGAAGGCTGAATGTGGTCCAATTGCTTCGCAGCGAGAATCCGAGGCTGGTATACAAGCTGACTGCGCCCGTGGGGCTGTCCGCGTCGACCCCGAGCCGGACCCGCTGGTACCCGCTCGCAGCAGCCTCGACTAGCATTTTTGTGAGGGTTGCTTTGGCGAGGCCGCGCCCTCGATAAGACCGCTTGGTGCCGAGTTGCCCGATGTACAGTTCACGAACGCCGGTGATCTCGGTGTCTGCATCCCATTCATAGCCGAGGACGTAGGCCGCAATTGTATTTCCAGAGAAGGCAACCTGTGACAGCTCTGGGCGGAATGAGCGGATGCCGGTGACTTCGGATTGCCAGCTGGCTGCGTCCTTGGCCGTGGCGCCCCAGATATCTGCGATTACTTGATTGTGCGTGTTTCGCAAATCCTCGCTGAATGATGGATCGAAAGTAACGATCTTGAAGTGGTCGGCGGCGCGCAGTTCAGGTACCACTGTATCCAGTGGGCGAATCATGTCGAAATGATAGCGCTGCTCGTCGAAGCCGAGCGTACGTAGTATCTGGATGGCGTGGAGATTTGATCCGATCGTGGTATTGCATACTTCCCCTGGTGTGTCAGCGTGGTTCGCCAGATGTAACTGCCTCGCCCGCTCGGTGAGCCAGCGCATCAACGTCGTCCCCAGGCCCCTGCGGCGCCAGTCCGGGTGTACACAGCCTTCTGTTTTGACGCGGTCGATATCCACTACCGATGTGGCCGTGTGCAATGCCCCAAAGGCGATCAGCCTGCCCGCATCCCACAGGCCGACGGTTTCAAGGTTTGGGTCGCTCAACTCATGAATCAAGTCTTCGGCAGTGTAGTTGTCGCCTTCACTGTCAACCTTCTCCTTCGCGGCCAGAAGCCCTGCCCAATCGTCCGCATCTTGAGCTCGGAGCGAGCGCGCTTCGATGCCATCGGGAAAAGTCACATTCGTCATCCCGGCAATGTATCTGCGCAGGCTGAACCAGACCTGAAGCATAGCTGGATGGGAAATCGACCTGTGGATAGCCTCAATCCACGCGATCAAGGATGAAGGCATGGATCGCATCAAGCAGGCGAGAGTCCTGTTCGCAGTGGGCGGTCACGGTGACAGCGATCTTCCGACGTGGGCAAATCACTACGTACTGTCCATACCGGCCGTCCATGCGATACATGCCGTCCATGTCGATCCAAACCCCCAAACCATAGCCGAACGTCCAGCGATCGCCGTAGTCGATACTCGAGGTGTCGACCGGATCTGCGACCATCTCGTGCACGAAGCTCGCGGGCACGATTTGTCGCTCACCCCAGTGGCCTTCCTGTAGAAGAAGTTGCGCGAACCGCGCCAGCTCGTGAGTGCGCAGGAACAGGTCACTTTCGGCGAAAGTGAAGCCTTGCGGACAGGCGTGCCATCCCGGGTTGTGCAGGTCCAGCGACGCGAACAGTCGTGGCATGAGATACGAGCGCAAGTCCACGCCGGCCGCCCGCGTGATGGTGCGGCCGATCGCGTAAGCACCAGACCCGGTATACGCGAAGTGTTGGCCAGGGAGCGCCTCCAGCGGCGCCTCGATGATTTCATGCAGCAGATCTGGGGTCTGAATGCGTTGATCCGCGAACCATCGATGGCTAGTGCCGCTGGTCATGTTGAGCAAATGGCGCAGCGTAATTTGCTCGACACCCTCCGCAGCGCTTGAGGCTAGCTCCGGAAAATGACTGAGGAGGGTGTCGTCCAAGGTGAGGTGTCCCTCGGCCTGCGCGAGACCTAGAGCAACAGCAGTGAACGCCTTTGCCACCGAATAGACGTTCACCCTGTCGTCCGAGCGGAGCCGACGCTCGATCGGATCGGCGCCCGCGTGGTAGACGTGTACGCCGTACACGCCTAGATTCCATTCGTCCGTGGCGCGAAGGAAGTCCTCGAGCAGGCCTACTGTCATTTGACGAATATTACGGCTGGGCTCCGAAGAGGGGTGTCGCCCGGGTCCAGGTTGCAGGCTACCGGGGTCGCGAGCGGTACGGGTTAACGCCGCCTGGGTACAGATACGTCGTTCGACGGATGTTTGCTGCCCGCGCGCCTTCTAGCGTCATTATCGCGAACCAGGAGGCGAACAGTGGGTCCCTTTGTTGTCATCAGCCGATCACAGATCACGCCAGGCAGAGCCGAGGCTGCCGGTATGGACTGTGAGGATTTCTGTCGCCGTGTAGAGGAACGAGAACCGAGAGTCCTGGCTCTCAACGTCTACGTGACCGCAGAGCGTCACCGGATCGTCATCATCCAGATTCATCCGGATGCAGAGTCGATGGAGTACCACGTGTCCGTTCACCAGGCCCAGGCTCTTGGTCCAGCCAGGCACGTGGTCCTGCAATCCGTCGAGATCTATGGTTCTCCGACTCGCGCGTTGCTCGAGTCACTTCGCCGGCATCACCCGGGTGTGCCGATGTCGGTACTGCCAGTGCGAAGGACCGGTTTCATCCGGGTCCAGGATTCGAGTCGCCTACTGATCTCGCGCGCAGTTCCGCCCCGCTCGGCCGGCGAGTGCCTTGACGCGACGTCCGAAGGAGCATTGTGATGAGTGTCGAACTCCAGGAAGTTCCTCGATCACTGCACGAGGACGCAGCCGCCGCTGTCGATCTGCGGCATCGCACGACCGCTGCCGGCGACCATCGTTCGATGGCTGGCCACTCACCGAGTTATCACGGCGTGCAGGTGCGCTTGCTCGGCGCCGTCGACCTGCGAGTCGGCGACGAAGTGATTGATGTTTCAGGGGTACGGAGGAAGGCGCTGCTGGCGGCACTGGCACTAGGGGAGGATCAGCCAGTCAGCAGAGACTTGCTCATTGACGTGGTGTGGTCCGGCAGTGTCCCCGCGACCGTGACGAACACGCTCCAAAGCCATGTCTCCTACCTCCGCCGGCGATTGGGGACGCCGAAGGCGATCGCGGCAACAACGCGCGGTTACCGACTGAGCCTTGGCCCGAGCGGCACTGACGCACAGGTTGCCGAGCGCTTGGTCAGCGAAGCCGGTGCGACTGCCGACCTCCGTGATCGTGCCACGAAGCTACGTTCGGCACTCGCGCTTTGGCGGGGAATGCCGATGGTCGACATTCGCGGCCATCTCTGGATCGACGATCAGGCCGAACGTCTCGGCAATCTGCGCTGGATGGCCGTCAAAGCCTTGATCGATACTCGCCTTCGACTGGGTCAGCACGCGCAACTGGTTCCTGCTCTGGAAGAGCTGGTGCCGGAGCATCCATTCGATGAGGATCTCGGCGGACAGTTGATGCTGGCGCTGTATCGCTCCGGACGCCAAGCCGATGCCCTGTCGGCGTTCCGCCGGATCCGCGAGCGACTTGGCGATGAATTGGGAATCGATCCCGGCCGAGCGTTGCGAGACCTCGAGCAGGCAATCTTGCGACAAGACGTATCGCTCGACGTGCTTGAGAACAGCAGCGCAGCGGCGGTACGAGCGGAGCCCTTGAAACTGCTACAGCTCCCGCCGGTTAGCAACGAGGTGGTCGGTCGGGATTGTGAGCTGGCACGACTCGACCACGTTCTTTCTGAAGCACGCAGCGTTAGCATGACGATGCCAACCGTGGCGATCACCGGCATGCCTGGCATCGGTAAGACCAATCTGGCCTTATGGTGGGCGCATGTTTCCGCGGCGCAGTTCCCGGATGGACAGCTGTATGCCGGTCTCCATGGATTCGAGTCGACGCTGGACCCCACTGCTCCGCTAGATGTGCTGATCGGTTTCCTCACCGCGCTCGGAGTGCCGGCTGACAGGATTCCAGCCGATCTCGACGCTGCCGTCGGGCTGTACCGCAGTCACGTTGCAGGCATGCGACTGCTCGTGGTTCTGGACGGCGCGGCCGATGCCGAACAGGTCAGACCTCTCCTCCCCAGCACACCTGGCTGCATGGCGGTGATCACCAGCCGAGCCGACCTGGCGCCACTCACCATCACGAACGGCGCGAGTCAGTTGCGGCTGAGGCCACTCTCCGCCGGAGACAGCCTGCTCCTTGTGGCGGCGCGACTCGGACAGACCCCGGAGAACGCCGAACTGTTGTTGGAGCGGTGTGCCGGATTGCCGCTCGCGCTGGCGATCGCCGCCAGTCGCTGGCGAGACCACTTTGCCCAGGAGTGGGCCGCGATCGCCGCCAATCCGCCAGCTGAGGCGAACGTCCTGACGATGCTGGCAAGCGACGACCCCGCCACCGATCTGCGTCGGCTCTTTGCTGGAAGCTACCGGCATCTAAGCGAAGACGCAGCCGATCTTTTTCGCTCGATCAGCACGGTGGGAATCGACCATCGGGGCGCCGGAGGCGCGCGGTTCGCCAAGCTGATCCGTGAACTCGAGCGGAACTCCCTGGTCGAGCGGCAGGAAGACGGCACGTTCTCGATCCACCCGCTGCTTCGAAGCTTCGGCGCGGAACTCGAGCTCGAGGCGAGATCATTTCACCGGCACCTGACATAAGAAATCGGTCATCCCGCCCTGAGGCGGTCCATGGTCGGCCTGCCGCCACCCGGGGCAGTCGTCAACGGCGAGAGGTCTCCTCCGTAGGGCGTCCGGTGCCTGATACTCAGGGGCATGAGCCAGAACCTCGGCCGATTGGTGTCGAGCCCGCAGCTGATTGGGCGCGACGCGGAGATGGCGGCTTTGACAGACTTCGCATCCGCCCTTGGGGCAGGCGGTCCCAGGGTGACGCTCGTCTCCGGTAGGGCTGGATCCGGCAAGACGCGGCTGATCCGTGAGCTCAACGAAAAGCTTCGCGAGGAAGGGGTGACCGTTCTGCCGGGAGCCTGCCTGGCGCTCGAGGCGGGCAGCCCGCCGTACCTCGCACTACATACCGCTCTACGATCGGCGCTTCCGGCCGGAGCTCCGGTACTGGCCGAGCTGACCGGGGCGCGTGCAACGAGCCGGATGGAACTGTTCGAAGAACTTCGCGCGTCGGTCGAATCCATCGCGCGAGGTGGCAAGACAGCGCTGATCATCGAAGACCTGCACTGGGCCGATCCGGCCACGCAGGATGCGCTGAGCTACCTCGTCGCTCAGGCCGCCGGTGCCTGGGGCCTGATCGCGACAATGCGTCCAGAAGGCGCTGACAGCGCCGCCGCTCTTCTGGCTGGTCTGGAGCGTCGGCACATCCTGCGCCTGAGCCTCGGCACCTTGTCGGTCGCCGAGGTCGGTGCGCAAATGGCGGCGATCATCGGTATTCGGCCTGACGCCGCCGAGGTGGATCTTGTCCATCGTCGTAGCGGCGGCATCCCACTCCTCGTCGAAGAAGTCGTCGCCGCTGGCAACGGCGAGATTCCCGATCATCTTCGAGCGATGTTCGTGGCCCGGGTCAGGGAACTCGGAGAGTTGGTTGCAGACGTCGTCGGCGTAGCCTCGGTCGTGGATCGCAGATGTGACGAAACTGTGATTGGGCAGATCCTCGGCACAGAGATCCACGCTGCTCGTGCGGCCGCGAACGAGGCCGTGAACTGGGATCTGCTGATGGTCGATGCCGAGGGTTATCGCGTCCGTCACGAGCTACTCCGTGAGGCGGTATACGGTTCTCTGGCTCCAGCACAACGGCGACAATTGCACGAACGTGCCGGGGTTGTCCTCTCCGAGAGCTCTACCGCGGAGCCCGGAGAGCTTGCGTACCACTGGTATTTAGCCGGCCGACCCAAAGACGCGACGAGGGCGTTCTTGGAGGCGACCGACCTTGCTGAGCGCGCCAACGCCCCGGCCACGGCGTACTCCTACCTCGAGCGTGTTCTTTCGCTCTGGCCGTCCCTGGACGACGAGGATCAAGAGCGGGCTGGAGGTAGAGGCGAAGTCCTGCGGCGGACGGCAATCGCCGCCGAGCGGAGTGGCTCCTTCGATGCGGCGATCGCTCTCACCGAAGAGCGCCTAGCGGCCTGTGTGGGCGACGAGCTCTCGATGGCGTACGAGAGGCTGGCGAGATATCGATGGCAGGGAGGCGACGGAATCGGTGCCGCCGCCGCGCACGACCAAGCTATTGGTAGCCTCACAGTGAATACCTCGGCAGGGGTGCGCGCGAAGGTTCTGTCCGGCCAGGCATGGCACCTCAGGCTGGTCGGCAGGATCGATGACGCGGTTCGCATGTCCGACGCGGCGCTGCAGCAGAGCCAGACTGTCGAGGACCCTGCCATCGTCTGGCAAGTTCTACTCAGTTGGGGTGTCGCCCGACTGGGCCAGGAGGAGGCCGTCGGCGCGCTTACAAGGGCACGGTCCATGGCGGAGTCGTTGGATGCGGGTTTCGATATCGCGATCTGCACTCTGTGGCAGTACGAGAACCTCAGGATGCTCGGGCGCCTCAACGAAACTGACGGACTCCTCGCGACAGGCCTTCGGCAGGCGGCCGCCTACGGATTGAGCCGCAGCGTGGAAGCCGTGCTCTCGTACCAGTTGATCGAGCGCATGCTTGAGACCGGGCGTTGGACGGAGGCGTTGAATCTCGCCGATTCGGTTCTGCGCCGTGACGTCCACGGAATACCTGAATTCTTCACACGAGCGTTCCGCGCGCGACTGGCCGCGATGCAAGGCGATGAGGCGACGCTCGAGGACGCCGGCCGGTACGTCGACGCTTACAGTGCGCGCATTCCGCACCAGCGACCACGGGCGATCGTCTTGATGGCTCGGGCGGAATGGAGCCTCTGGCGAGGGCTCTCCGATGGAGCAGCGGCACTCTGCCAACAGGCAGTAGAGTCGTCACGACTCGACGTCTACTACCGTGCCGACGCGCTCGCGATGCTGGCTCGAGCACGGGCGGACTGGGCTGCCCAAGCCAGAGCGCAGGGAAATGCTGACGACGCAGCGGAACAAGCTGCCGAACTTCATGTCCAAGCCGACGCCTGGGAACATCGAGACTATCCTGAGGTCGCCGCCCTCCTAGCCCTAACGCGGGCGGAATCAGAGAGGCTTGTTGGCTCGCGAGATCCGCAGCCATGGCGGGAGACCGTTGACGCCCTCGCAGCGGTATCGGATCTCTACCGGGCGGCGTACGCGCGTTGGCGACTTTCCTGGGCATTGCTAGGCTCGAGGTCCGGCCGCGCCGAGGCTACCAGGCAACTCGATCAAGCTCACGAGGCCGCGCTGGCTCTCGGCGCAGATCCGCTCCGCACTGCGATCGAGAAACAGGCCCAAGACGCGCGACTCCAGGTCGCCTTCGGTCAAGACGCCGCATCGATGCCCAAGGCACCTGAATTCCAGCTGACGACTCGCGAACTCGAAGTCCTGCCACTCCTGGCCGCGGGCAGGACGAACGCCGAAATAGCCAGCATTCTGGTCATCAGTCCGCGCACGGTCGGTGAACACGTGTCCCGCATTTTGCGCAAGATGGGCGCCGGACGAAGGACCGAAGCCGCCGATATCGCCCGGCGCAGAGGACTTCTGGACGGTTGAGTCAGCGTCGCTACCTAACCCTGCGCCATCGTCGGTTTCGCACTGGTTCTGGGATTTCCGGCCCCGAACGAGTTCGCTCACCACGTGTGCCGAGGTCAGGCCAGTCTGGAGAGGCTGCCTTACGTTGGACTTCAGGAACACATCAGCGTCATAAGAGACCATTGAGTCGATCAGATAGCCACTCGGCTGGACTACGCCACCATTCCTATTACGCTAACTAATTGGCGTAATAGGAATCGATGGGTCCTCTTGTTGCATGCGCGGCCGAGGGGTCGTCTTGCCTGAGGGTCTCCTGCTGGACCGAGCGACCGCTCCGCGACCGAGTCCGTTCTCGGATAGCCAGTCAGTACAATAAATCATGAAATGGTGATTCAACAGATGTTTCGAATTGTCGCCCCTGCCGGTCTGATCTGCCTGATTGTTGCTTCGTTGGTTGGCTGCGACTCTTCATCAGGAAGTCCACAGAGTAATGCGGGGCCGTCCGCCTACTGCGCAAAGCTGACCGAATTCAACGGAAAATCGGCTAAACCTGGCGATTTTTCCACACTCCTAGCGAGCGCGGAAGAAGTTCAAAAGGTCGCACCGGACGGCCAGCGAGAAAAATGGGACCTGCTTGTCAGCTATGCGCGACGATTGAGCGAGGCGGCCAACGATCAGCGGAAGCTCACGGCAGTCCTCGCTGACGAATCCAAGGCGCGCGCAGCCAACGATGCGGTGGCGAGCTACGCGAAAGAACATTGTGGCCTTCAGATGCGGTCCAACTAGCAGGGATCTCTCAGATGCGAGATTGAGGACACGGTCGGATACATCACGCTGCATTCAGCGCGTGATATGTCCCTTCTTGAGAACCATCGTTGTGGTCTCCATGTCCTTCTCGCGCGATGACGCCCTCGCTTTTGCCGCTCGTGCTAGGAAACATTGAGCCGCATACCACCTCAATATGTATCCCCGTCGGCTGATAATGAGATTCCGTAGGTAATCCGCCTACCGGATGAACAGTCCGGCTGCCTGTTAGCAAACATTGCATTGGCTGCCAAGATTAATGCTGGCCTCGCGCAGCATGCCCTCATCGCAGTCAGTGCGGTTTCAGTGGGGTTCATGGCGGGGCGGCTAACTTGAGGCGATTGGGACCCGGCTCGAGATGGCCCCCTGCTTGTGAGGAGTGTGTTGTGGTGTTTGGGTTTGGTTTGGTGGGGGCGTTTCGGCGTTTGGGTCGTGTTGTTGTGGTTTGGGTGGTTGGTGTGGGGTTGGTGGTTGGTGGTATTTCGCGGG
>NZ_BAABAA010000023.1:0-62329 GCF_039537185.1 Kribbella ginsengisoli
CGCGGTTTCCTTCTTCGAGTCGGTTGTGAGAGATCACTCGAAGGATCACCCGATGACCGCGCTCACGTCTCCGCCCCGCGCATCACCAGGATCTCGCCGTACACCACTCTGCTGGACTCAACTCCTGCCACCTGTCGCCTCCGGCACCACTTGCCTGCCGCCCGGCCTCCGCGGCCAGGCACCTGCCTCCCACCGCCTAGCAGCCGGTACTGCCGCCTGCCACCCGCCGCCCGGTACCTACCGCTGCCCAGCACCCAGTACCTGCACCCGGTACGCACACCACTCGACTCCGTCGCCACTCGACGCCATCGCCGCCCGGCCCCGCCCCGGCCCCGCTCTGGCCCTAGCCCCGGCTCAGGTCTGGCCCGAGCCCGAGCCCGACCCCGACCCTGAGCCCGACCCGAGCCCGCGCCCGGCACCGGCCACCGCCCGGCCCTGGGCCCGCAACCCGAGGGCCTCAACTCGTGGCGGCTGACCTGTGTCCAAGGCGTCGGGCGGGCGGAGGCGGGCTCGGGGCAGGTCGGTGGCGAGTGGGGGGGGCTTCTGTCGCGCGATCGATCGGCGGTTGGTCCGGGCTTCGACCCTCGGGTCGACGATTCCGTCCCCCGAGCCAAGCCTGGGACTTCCGCGTGTGTTGGCTGCCGGGTGGTGGGGGGGGTACAGGGTGCGGGGTGCTGGCGATGGGTGTGGGAGGAAAGACGAGGGGGTGGTTAGAGGGATTGGCGGTGGGTGGGGGAGAGGCGCCAGCCGGTGGGGGTGTATTCGATTAGGTGGGAGTCGGCGAGGGTTTCTAGGCACTCTTGGGTGGTGTCGAGGTCTAGGCCGGCGGTGGTGGCTATGCGGGTGGCGGGGGCGGGGCGGAGTACGGGGACGGCGTCTAGGGTGCGGCTCAGGTCGTGGTCCAGGTGGTCGGTGATCGTGGTGGGGGCGTGGGGGTAGGGGGTGGTGTGGGTGCCGATCGGGGAGATTGCCTCCAGGATGTCGGCGACGTTGGTGGCTAGGGCGGCGTTGCGTTCGCGGATCAGGAGGTGGACGCCTTCGGACATTCGGGAGGTGATGGGGCCGGGGACAGCCAGGACTTGGCGGCCGCATTGTTCGGCCCAGCCGGCGCTGTTGAGGGCGCCGCTGCGGATGGCGGCTTCGACTACTACGGTGCCGAGGGTTGTTGCAGCGATGAGTCGGTTGCGGGCCAGGAAACGCAGCTTTGTGGGGGAGCAGCGGGGTGGGAGTTCGCTGATCAGCAAGCCTGTTTCGGCGATTCGGTCGAAG
This sequence comes from Kribbella ginsengisoli, assembly GCF_039537185.1. Classification (NCBI taxonomy): domain Bacteria; kingdom Bacillati; phylum Actinomycetota; class Actinomycetes; order Propionibacteriales; family Kribbellaceae; genus Kribbella; species Kribbella ginsengisoli. The sequence continues at coordinate 1,270 of NZ_BAABAA010000023.1, forward strand.
AGAGCGGTGTTGCTCTTCGGGTAGCTGACATCGACTCCACACGCGAGTACAGCAACGGTCGGACCGCCGCATGCGAGGGCTCCGCGGTGGGCGGCGGCATCGATGCCATAGGCGCCGCCGGAGACGACTGTCACCCCCTCATCGGCAAGCCCCGCAGCCAGTTCGCCGGCCGCGTTTTCGCCGTACGCCGAACAGGCACGCGCACCCACCACGGCAACAGACTTGGCCAACGTCTCCCGCAGTTGCGCCGGACCGCGAACCCAAAGCCCGAACGGCACGCCGCCCCGACGACTCTGGAGCCCGGCGTCGGCGAGCACCTCCACCTGCTCGGGCCACTCGTCATCACCTGGGATGACGAATCGTGCGCCAGCCGCCGCCGCGCGCTCCAGATCAATCTCCGGCCGCGCCTCCGCCACCCGCGAAGACCACCGCTCGAACATCGGCCGCTTCTCATGCAGCGCCTCCCACAGCTCCAACACCTCCATCCCTTCAAATGCTGTGATCGCTGCCGGATCCCCCGGCTCCACCACCCGAACCAACCCGGCCCGAGCCAGCCGCTCCGCATCAACTTCATCCGTCCCATCACCACCCGAGGCGACAGACGTACATCCATCCGCCGGCCCCGTCCGGTGCGGAGGCGTGCGGTCGCCCAGGTCCGGTGCCCGGTGGGAAGACGAGCGCTCGCTGACGAAGAGCGGCTCACTCAGAGGCGTGCGCTCATCGATGTAGGTCGGCTCGCGCGGAGGTACGCGCTCGTCGATGTGGGTCGGCTTGTCCGGGCGTGGGTGGTCGTCCTTCGGTGTGCGCTTGGGTGCGGAGGCTGGCTCGTGCGGAGGAGGGCGGTCGCGCATGAAGGCGGGCTCGCAGGAACGGTTGTGTTCGTAGGTGGCGGCTGGCTGGCGGAGAGCGTGCTCGTCCGGGGCGGGGGTGGTGGTTGGGAGGGGCGTGGCTTCGGTGGGTGTGTTGGTGGTGGGTGGAGTGGTCGGGGACGGGGGTGGTGTGGTCATGAGGTGAGCTTTCTGAGGGGGCGGTCGTTGGTTAGTGGGGTCAGGGGGACGCCAGTACGGAGTTGGAAGGCTGTGTGGGTCAGGGGGACTGTGGGGATGGGGGCGCCGGCTAGGTCGGCGAGGGTCCAGGCGACGCGGGAGACTCGGTCGAAGCCTCGGGCGGTGAGGCGGCCGGCGGCGTAGAGGTCTTCCAGAAGGCGTTGACTGGAATCGTCGATGGGGTATTCGCGGCGCAGGATCGGGCCGGGGATCTCGCTGTTGAGGGTCCAGCCGGTGTCTTGGTAGCGGTGGGCCTGGCGTTCGCGGGCCAGGCGGACTCGGGCGGCGACCTCGGCGGTGGATTCTGGGCGGTCGGCTTCGCCTTCGCCGCGGGCGGCGGGGAGGATCTGGCGCTGGATGTCGATCCGATCCTTGATCGGGCCGCTGATGCGCTGGCGGTAGCGGTTGAGATTTTGCGGGGTGCAGTTGCAGACGTTGTTCGGAGTGCCGGCCAGTCCGCAGGGGCAGGGGTTGGCGGCGAGGACCAGCAGGAATCGGGCTGGGAACTTCGCGACCGCCGCTGCCCGGTGAACCTCGATGAAGCCCGACTCGAGCGGCTGGCGCAGCGTGTCGAGGGTCAGAGGGTGCATTTCGGGAGCTTCGTCTATGAACAAAATGCCTCGATGCGCACAGCTGATCGCGCCGGGGCGGGGCATGCCGGAGCCGCCACCGATGAGGCTGGGCAGGGACGCGGTGTGGTGCGGGGCGATGAAGGGCGGTCGCACCACCAGTTCGGCGTCGTTGGTGAGCAGGCCGGCCAGCGAGTGGACTGCGGACACCTCGAGGGAGTCGTCGGTGCTGAGGTCGGGCAACAGGCCCGCCAGACGCTCGGCGAGCATCGTCTTGCCCGAGCCTGGTGGGCCGTGCAGGAAGATGTGATGGCCGCCAGCGGCGCTCGCCTCGATCGCCTTGCGTCCTTCGCGCTGGCCGAGGACGTCGTGCAGATCGACCTCCGGCACCCGGGTGAGCGACTCGGAGATGAGCCGGGGCTCCGCCCGTGGCGGGTCCTCGTCGGGCATCTCGGTCTGGCGGAGCAGCGCGAGCACCTGGCGCAGTGACCGCATCCCGTAGACCTCGATCCCGGGCACCAGCCGTGCCTCGCCCGCGTTCAGCTCGGGGACGATGACGCGTTCGAAGCCCGATCGGGAGGCGGCCAGCGTCATCGCGAGCGCGCCGCGAACCTCTCGCATCCGCCCGTCCAGGCCGAGCTCGCCGATGATCGCCACGTGGCGCAGGCGTGCGTTGTCGACCACGCCGGCGGCCGCGAGGAGCGCGCAGGCAATGCTGACGTCGTAATGCGAGCCTGTCTTCGGCAGGGTCGCGGGGGACAGGCCGATGGTCACCTTGCGGTCGGGGAACTTCTCGCCGCTGTTGACGACGGCGGCCCGGACCCGGTCGCGGGCCTCGGACAGCGAGGTGTCGGGCAGACCGATCAGCGTGGTCTTCGGCAGACCCTGGGCGATATCGGCCTCGATCTCGACGAGGTGGCCCTCCAGGCCGACGAGTGCGACGGACCAGGCCTGGGCGAGCGGCATCAGGCCACGCCCCTGACATGGTCGACGCTCGGCGCGCCGCGGTACGGCAGGAGCACTGCGACGATGTCGATCCGGACCTCGCCAGGGCGCACCTCGTGCTCCCGCAGCCAGTGGCCGACCAGTTGGCGCAGCTTGGTGAGCTTGCGGTACGTGATCGACTCGAGCGGGCTGCCGTAGCCCAGTCCGCGCCGGGTCTTCACCTCGCAGACGACGAGGGTCCGGTTCTCCCGGGCGACGATGTCGATCTCGCCCTGGCCGCACCGCCAGTTGCGCTCCAGGATCGTGAAGCCGTTCGCCACGAGGTACCTGGCGGCGAGATCTTCGCCGTACTTCCCGACCGCTTCCGTGGTTCGCATCGATGACCACCTCCGGCTGAAGAACATGCCGAGGTTTCGCCGACTACGAAAACGACTTCGGGGCCTGTGGAAAACAGGCCCCGAAGTCGTCAGTTACGCATGTGCTTGCCGCGCGTCGACTGCTTCGACGGTGGTGGCGTCCGGACCGCCCGAAGCTCGCCGGAGTCGTGCTCGCTCCGGATCGCCTGCAGGCCGCCCGTGCCCGGGTCGGTGTCGCCGATGTCGAAGTCCCAGCTGTCCTCGTTGGCCAGCCGGCTGTGCCAGCGGCCGTAGAGGCCGTAGATGGCCAGGCCGACCGCCATCCAGATCGCGAACTTCGTCCAGGTGCTGGTCCGCAGGTTGAGCATCAGCCACAGCGTCGCGGCCAGCGACAGCAGCGGGATCAGCGGCACCATCGGGACCCGGAAGCCCCGCTCCAGGTTCGGCTCGGTACGCCGCAGTGTCAGCACTCCGACCGCACAGAACGCGAAGCAGAACAGCGCGCCGATGACGAGCAGCTCCTCGAGGTCGAGGACCTTCGGGTACAGCGTCAGTGCGATCGCCGCCGCACCGGCCGCGGTGGCAGCACGGGCGGGCGAGGAGTAGACCCGGCTGACCCGGCCCAGGCTCTTCGGCAGGAGGCCGTCACGGCCCATGTTGAAGAGCACCCGGCTCTGTGCGATCAACACGACCATGATCACCGTCATCAAGGCGAGCAAGGCCCCGAGATTGACCACGTTGGCCGCCCAGCCCTCGCCGACGGCCGACATCGCCTCCGACACCGGTGCGGCGCCGCCCAGCTGGCTGGACGGGCGCATCCCGACCAGGACGACCGCCATCGCGACGTACAGGATCGTGACTGCGCCGACGCCGAGCAGCATGCCCTGCGGGACGGTCTTGCGCGGGCTGCGGGCGTCCTCGGACGCGGTCGCGATCAGGTCGAAGCCGATGAAGGCGAAGACGATCGAGCTGGCCGCGGTGAAGATGCCCATCAGGCCGAACGAGCCGAACGAGGAGTCCAGGATCCAGCTGAGCAGGGTCGGACTGGCCGTCGCCGGGGCCGGCCGTGCGTCGGGGACGAACGGCTTGTAGTTGTCGAAGTTGATGTGCGTGGCGCCGACGACGACGACCAGCAGGATCACCGCCACCTTCGCCAGCACCACGACGGTGAGCACGCGGGACGACAGCTTGGTGCCGGTGACGATCAGCGCGGTCAGCACCAGCAGCAACAGCGGCGCGACCAGGTTCAGCTTGGCGTCGGGGCCGAAGAACTGGGCCACGCCGGCGGGCAGGGTGACGCCGAATCCGTCCAGGGTCGCGAGGAAGTACGCCGACCAGACGCGCGCCACGATGGCCGCCGCGGTCACGAGCTCGAGCACCAGCGCCCATCCGACCAGCCAGGCCCACATCTCGCCGAAGGTCACATAGCTGAAGGTGTACGCGCTACCTGAGACGGGGATCGTCGACGACAGTTCGGCGTAACAGGCCGCAGCCAGTACGCAAACCACCGCCGCGATCAGGAACGACACAATCACCGCGGGGCCGGCGACGTTGGCCGCCTGCTTTCCGCTGAGACTGAAAATGCCGGACCCGATCATCACACCTAGTCCGAGAACGACTAGGTCGCGACGACCGAACAGGCGCGGCAGACGGTGCCGCGCATCCTCGACTCGAGTGAACGCCGACTCGACCGGCAGGCGCCGGCCTACGGTCTGTCCGTTCGCTGAGGGGGCCATGGTCAGGGGTGCCTCCGTTGCTACTAGGGCAATCGGGCCGAACAGTAGTCGACCAGTGGGGATTCGGGCCAGACCTCCTCAGGTATCTGCCGCGCGGTGGCTTGCGATGCCGCTGCCACTCCCGCATGGTCAGGACATGGTGCCCGACGAGGTCAGCGCAACGCCTTCCAGGGCGGAAGATTTCGCTGTGTTACTGGCTGACTACGAACGGCATCTGACGGCGGAAAGAGACCTCAGCAAACATTCCGTCCGAGCCTACATGGGCGATGTGATGGATTTAATCGATCATTTGACTCGGCTTGGTCACGATGATCTGAGCGGTCTCGATATTCGTGGTCTGCGGTCCTGGCTGGCCAAGCAGCAGAGTCTCGGCAAGTCGCGCACCACGATCGCGCGGCGCGCGACCGCCGCCCGGGTCTTCACCGCCTGGGCGCAGCGGACCGGGCGGATCGAGACCGATCCAGGCGCGTTGCTGGCCAGCCCGAAGCCGCACAAGTCGCTGCCGGGCGTGCTGGGGCAGGCCGACACGCGGGCGGTGCTCGACGCCGCGGCGGTTGCCGCGGACGACGGCAGCCCGGTCGGGCTCCGCGATCTGGCGATCATGGAGTTGCTCTACGCAACGGGTATCCGGGTCGGCGAGCTCTGCGCCATCGATGTCGACGACGTCGACGCGGGCCGGCGGGTGATCCGCGTCTTCGGCAAGGGCCGCAAGGAACGGTCGGTGCCGTACGGCGTACCGGCAGGGGTTGCTCTGGATGGGTGGCTGGACGGGGCGCGGCCGAAGTTGTTCCGGCCCGGGAGCGGGCCGGCGTTGTTCCTCGGAGCCCGGGGGGCACGGATCGATCAGCGGACCGTACGGCGGCTCGTGCACGCCCGGATGGCGGCGGTCGACGCGCCGGACCTGTCGCCGCACGGGATGCGGCACACGGCCGCGACCCACCTGCTCGAAGGCGGCGCGGATCTGCGCAGCGTGCAGGAGTTGCTCGGTCACGCTTCGTTGGCGACCACCCAGATCTACACGCACGTGTCGGGGGATCGGCTGCGACGCGCCTACGAACAAGCGCATCCACGCGCCTGACCTGGGGCCTCGATACGGCAGACTGCGGAGTATGCGGGTTTCGGCGAAGTCTGACTATGCGTTGCGGGCGCTGATCGAGATCACCCAGCGATGGGTGGCGAACGATCCCTCGGTGGTGTCTGCCGAGGAGCTCAGTCGTGCGCAGGGGATTCCGCACGGGTTCCTGCAGGGGATCCTCGCCGACCTGCGGCGGGCGGGTGTGCTGTCGAGCCAGCGTGGTCAGTCGGGCGGGTGGAAGCTCGCCGTCGACCCGAACGAGGTGTCCGTGGCCGACGTCATGCGGGCGGTGGACGGGCCGATCGTGAGCATCTCCGGAGTGCGGCCCGAGAGCGTCGCGTACAACGAGCGGGCGGTCGTGCTGCAGCGGGTGTGGATCGCCGCGCGGGCGAGCCTGCGGGACGTGCTGGAGCACACGACGCTGACCGACCTGGCCAAGGGCAAGCTGCCGGCTGGTGTCGAGCGTCGCTCGAAGGACGAAGACGCCTGGCAGGCGCGGGTCCCGGGGAGCTGATCCGGGGTCGGTTCGGCGGGGCATCAGTGCCGCCGGATCAGGAGGCTGCCGATGAGCGTGCCTGCGGCGGCCAGACCGACGACCACGCTGGAGGCGAAACCGCCGCGAGGTGAGGCCTCAACGGCCGGCGGAGAGGCCTGTCGGCGTGGGATGCGTGAGTCGGCCGGCTGTGGGGCTGTTGGCGGGGTAGTTGGGCGTGGCGGAGGGAGCTCCGCAGGCATGGCTGTTGGCGGGGTGGCTTGGATGGGCGCGCTGTCGTGGCGGGGTGCGGGTGGGCCTGGCACTGGGGCGTTGGGGTCGGCTGGGCTTGTTGGCAGTAGGCGGACTGGGTGGTGGGGGAGTAGGGAAAGCGGGTTCAGGTAGGTGGTGGACTCGAGTAGGCCCCAGTGGAGGCAGGTTGCTGGGGCGCAGTGGGAGGCGGCTGCTGAGAGGTGGCCTAGTGGGGTGCCCGGGGTGACTTGGGTGCCTTTGCGGACTGTGGGGATGACCGGTTCGTAGGTGGTGCGGAGCGGGCCGGTGGCGATGACGATGACGCCGCGGCCGGCGAGGGGACCGGCGTACGTGACTGTGCCGGAGGTGGCGGAGCGGACCTGCTGGCCGGGAGAACCGCGGAGGTCGAGGCCGCGGTGGCCGGGGAGCCAGGGCTTGGGCGGGGGCGCGAAGCCGCGCACGACCTCGGGGCGAGGAGAGAGTGGCCAGACCGCAGCCGGCTGCGCCGGAGCGGCGGTCGGAGGGGCAGGCGCGGGGGTGGCCCAGGCGGGGAGGGTCGCCGGGGTGGCCCAGGCGGGGAGGGTCGCCGGGGTGGCCCAGGCGGGGAGGGTTGCCGGGGTGGCCCAGGCCGGGAGGGTTGCCGGGGTGGCCAAGGCGGTAATGGCGGCTGTCAGGGCGGTGGCTGGGGCGGGGTTGGTGGGGGTGGTCGGGGCTAGGAGGGCGACGGTGGCGAGGAGGGTGAAGGTCATACAGGGAATGTGCCGTTGGAGGTGGGGGATGGGGACTGGGAATCTGTGGGGGTGTGGACAAGTGGGGCCGGTTAGGTTTGGGTGGCGGGTTTCCCGTAGACTTTTGGTGGCGTCCCACGTGAGTGGGGCGACTTCGCACGCCCGCATGCCCCGAGACTGACTCCAGCAACCCTGGTGGCGGTGGGGGCGCACCACTCGGTCCCGGATCTTCGGGGTCGGTGCGCGCGGGTGTCAGGCGCAACGGACCAAACCCGGTCCGCTGCGGGACAACCGAGACTGTGCCGTCCGAGTGTGCAACGCCGGGCCGGCACGACAGGAGGAACACCTCATGGCCGTCGTGACCATGAAGCAGCTGCTCGAGAGCGGCGTCCACTTCGGGCACCAGACCCGTCGCTGGAACCCGAAGATGAAGCGATTCATCTTCACCGAGCGCAACGGCATCTACATCATCGACCTGCAGCAGTCGCTGTCGTACATCGACCGCGCCTACGAGTTCGTCCGGAGCACCGTCGCCTCCGGCGGCGCGATCCTGTTCGTCGGCACCAAGAAGCAGGCCCAGGAAGCGATCGCCGAGCAGGCGACCCGGGTCGGCATGCCCTACGTGAACCAGCGCTGGCTGGGCGGCATGCTCACCAACTTCCAGACCGTCAACAAGCGGCTCCAGCGCCTCAAGGAGCTCGAGCTGCTGGACTTCGACGACGTCGCCGCCTCCGGTGTGACGAAGAAGGAGCTGCTGCAGAAGCGTCGCGAGCACGACAAGCTGCTCAAGACCCTCGGCGGCATCCGCGACATGGGCCGCGTTCCGGCCGCTGTCTGGATCGTCGACACCAAGAAGGAGCACCTCGCCGTCGACGAGGCGCGCAAGCTCAAGCTGCCGATCATCGGCATCCTGGACACCAACTGCGACCCGGACGAGGTCGACTTCCCGATCCCGGGCAACGACGACGCGATCCGTTCGGTCGGCCTGCTGACCCGCGTGGTCGCCGACGCTGTCGCCGACGGTCTGATGTCGCGCGGTGGCCAGGGCGCGGCCGCGGCCGGCGAGGAGCTGGGTGCCGAGGAGCCGCTGGCTGCTTGGGAGCGCGAGCTGCTGGAGAGCCAGAACGGCGCCACCACGGAGGCGAAGGCCGCCGAGGCCCCCGCCGCTGAGGCCACCGCAGTCGAGACCCCGGCCGCCGAGGCCGCTGTCGAGGCCCCCGCCGCCGAGGCTCCGGTTGCCGAAGAGGCCCCCGCCGCTGAGGCGACCGAGGCGCCGGCTGCCGACGAGGCGCCGAAGACCGAGGCCTGACCGGTCTGTCACCGCAGGGAGCCGGAGCCGCCGTACTACGGCAGCCCGGCGCCCGGCGGTGACAAAGCCGCCGGCCCGGCCCGTGCGGCGAATCCCATCAGCTGACGCACCACACAAGACTGAGAGATCGAGGAATGGCGAACTACACCGCCGCTGACGTGAAGCGGCTCCGCGACGCCACCGGCGCGGGCATGATGGACGCGAAGAAGGCACTCGAGACCACCGACGGTGACTTCGACAAGGCGATCGAGGAGCTGCGCATCCACGGCGCCGCCAAGGCTGCCAAGCGTGGCGCCGAGCGCTCCGCCACCAACGGCCTGGTCGCCGCCGCGGAGACCGCGATGGTCCAGCTCAACTGCGAGACCGACTTCGTCGCCAAGAACGAGCAGTTCCAGCAGCTCGCGGCCGACATCGTCGCGCACGCCGCCGCCAGCAAGGTCGGCGACGTCGAGGGTCTGCTCAGCGAGAAGCTGGCCGACGGCAAGACCGTCGCGGAGAACATCGAGGCGCTGGCCGCGGTGATCGGTGAGAAGCTCGAGCTCGGCAAGGTCGCCGTCTTCGACGGCAAGGTCGCGGCGTACATGCACAAGCGTGCGGCCGACCTCCCGGCCCAGGTGGGCGTGCTCGTCGAGTTCGAGGGCGACAACGCCGAGGCCGCCCGGGGCGCCGCCATGCAGGCCGCCGCGATGCGTCCGCTCTTCACCACCCGCGAAGAGGTCCCGGCCGAGACGGTCGAGAGCGAGAAGCGGATCGCCGAGGCGACCGCCCGCGAGGAAGGCAAGCCCGAGCAGGCGCTGCCGAAGATCATCGAGGGCCGGGTGAACGGCTTCTTCAAGGAGGTCGTGCTGCTCGAGCAGTCCTCGGTCCAGGAGAACAAGAAGACCGTGAAGGCGGTCCTCGACGAGGCCGGCGTGACCGTCAAGCGGTTCGCTCGCTTCGAGGTCGGAGCCTGACGGTTCACCGACCGAACAGCTAGTCAACGCAGTCGACGAGGAGGCCGGAGTCGTGACGGAAACCCTGGGTACCGAGACGAATCCGGCCTCCGAGCCGTTCGATCCGGCCTATCGCCGGGTGCTGCTGAAGTTGTCGGGTGAGGTGTTCGGCGGCGGCAAGCTCGGCGTCGACCCCGACGTGGTGAACTCGATCGCCAAGCAGATCGCCGAGGTGGTGCGCTCCGGCGTACAGGTCGCGGTGGTCGTCGGTGGCGGCAACTTCTTCCGCGGCGCCGAGTTGCAGCAGCGCGGGATGGAGCGCAACCGCGCCGACTACATGGGCATGCTCGGCACGGTGATGAACTGCCTGGCGCTGCAGGACTTCCTGGAGAAGCTGGGTGTCGAGACCCGGGTCCAGACCGCCATCACGATGGGCCAGGTCGCCGAGCCGTACATCCCGCGCAAGGCCGACCGGCACCTGTCCAAGGGCCGTGTGGTGATCTTCGGCGCCGGTTCCGGCATGCCGTACTTCTCCACCGACACGGTCGCCGCCCAGCGCGCGCTGGAGATCGGCGCCGAGACGCTGCTGATGGGCAAGCAGGGCGTCGACGGGGTCTACGACTCCGACCCCAAGAAGAACCCCGACGCGGTCAAGTTCGACCAATTGTCGTACGACGACTTCCTGTCCCGGGGGCTGCGGGTGGCCGACGCCACCGCGATCAGCCTGGCCCGCGACAACGCGTTGCCGATCGTGATCTTCGGACTCGAGGAGGGCAACATCGCCCGCGTCGTCCGGGGTGAGAAGATCGGGACGGTCGTCTCGCCGGGGCAGTAGTCACACGCACTAAGATCACGGCCAACACACGGGCCCAGGTCCGTCGTGGTGTAAACCAGCGTTCGTAGGGTTGGATCAGGCCGCACCGACGCGGCCCCGAGGAAGCGAGGAATGTCGTGATCGACGAAGCACTCCGCGAAGCCGAGCAGAAGATGGCGAAGGCCGTGGAGGTCGCCAAGGACGATTTCGCCGCGATCCGCACCGGCCGCGCGCACCCGTCGATGTTCTCGAACATCGTGGCGGACTACTACGGCTCGCCGACGCCGCTGCAGCAGCTGGCCGGATTCCAGGTGCCGGACCCGCGGACCGTCCTGATCTCGCCGTACGACAAGGGCGCGATGGCGGCGATCGAGAAGGCCATCCGCGACTCCGACCTGGGCGTCAACCCGGGCAACGACGGCTCGGTGATCCGGGTGACCATGCCGCAGCTCACCGAGGACCGCCGCAAGGAGTACATCAAGGTCGCCAAGACCAAGGGCGAGGACGCCAAGATCTCGGTCCGTAGCATCCGCCGGCACGCGATGGACTCGATCGGCAAGTCGGTCAAGGACGGCGAGGCGGGCGAGGACGAGGGCAAGAGTGCTGAGAAGCGGCTGGACGGGATGACGAAGAAGTACGTCGACTCGATCGACCAGCTGCTCAAGCACAAGGAAGCCGAACTGCTCGAGGTGTGATGGGCGTCGACCAGAGCACGCCCGCGCCGAGCCGCGCCGGGCGCAACCTGCCCGCGGCGATCGGTGTCGGGGTCGGTCTCGGTGCGGTCATCATCGGTTCGCTCTTCTGGTACAAGGCTCTGTTCGTGCTCGTCGTGCTGGCCGCGGTCATCGCGGCCGTCGACGAGCTGGTCCGCGTGTTCCACGCCAGCGGCGCCAAGCTGTCCCGGATCCCGTTGTTCGCCGGTACGACGGCGATGCTGGTCGCCGCGTACTACGGTGGCCCGCTCGCCCTGCTGATCGCGATGGCGCTGACCGTGCTGGCGACGATCTTCTGGCGGATGCCGGGTGGTTCGATCGGCTTCGTCCGCGACGTCACCACCAACGTGTTCCTGATCGGGTACGTGCCGCTGCTGGCCGGGTTCGCGATCCTGCTCGTCCAGCCGGACCACGACGGCCCGAAGCGGGTGGTGACCTTCTTCCTGGTCGTCGTGGCCAGCGACGTCGGCGGCTACGTGGCCGGTGTGCTGTTCGGCAAGCACCCGATGGCGCCGACGATCAGCCCGAAGAAGTCCTGGGAAGGGTTCACCGGCTCCACGCTGGCTTGTATCGGCGCCGGCATCGGCTCCGTGGTCTGGCTGCTCGACGGCCCCTGGTGGGTCGGCGCGATCGTCGGCGCGGTGGCGGTGCTGACCGCGACGGTCGGCGATCTGGCCGAGTCGATGATCAAGCGCGACCTCGGGATCAAGGACATGTCGAACCTGCTGCCGGGTCACGGCGGCGTGATGGACCGGCTGGATTCCTTGCTGGCAACGGCTCCCGCGGCCTGGCTGTTGCTGCATCTACTCGTTTGACGTAGGCGGCGCCGCCGGGTTCGATGGCCGTATGACCATCGCACCCGACGGCCGCTCCCTGCACGGTGACATCGTCCGGCTGGACCGGCTCGTTGCCTCGGACATCGATTCCCTGTACGCCGCGATCGCCAGCGAGCAGGTCTATGCCGGCGGATTCGGCGGCGGGCCGGCCGCGATGCCGGCCAGCGTCGGCCACATGCGCGAGACGTGGATCCCCGCGGCTGCCAACCGCGTCGCGTACGTCGTCCGCCTGGCCGCCGACAGTGAACTGGGCGCCGAGGGCACCGTCGTCGGCACGTCGAGCCTGGCCGACGTCGATCTCCACAACGAGCGCACCCACCTCGGCTACACCGGGTACGCACCGGCCGTCTGGGGCACGAAGGTCAACCCCGCGGCGAAGCTCCTGCTGCTCCAGCACGCCTTCGAGGACTGCGGTTTCGGCCGGGTGAAGATCCAGACCGGCCTCGCCAACACCCGCTCCCAGGCCGCGATCGCCAAGCTCGGCGCGACGCGTGAGGGCGTTCTCCGCCGGCACATGAAGCTGGCCGACGGCTCCTGGCGTGACACCGTCGTCTTCTCGATCCTGGCCGACGAGTGGCCGGACGTCCGCAAGAAGCTCCAGGACCGGATCAGCGGCTAGTGAGGCTCCTGAGTCCAGCCAGCTCGCCGAGCAACCGGTAGGACTCCAGCAGATCGGCGCGGTCGTACGTGTTCGTAGTGATCAGTACTTCGTCCGCGCCCGTCCGCTGCACCAACCCGCCCAGCGCGGCATCCACCTCCGCAGGCGTGCCGTAGATCTGCCCGCTGAGCGACTGCTCGAAGAACCCGCGCTCCTTCTCGGTCATGTCGAGCTCCAGCACCGTGGCGATCGACTGCAGCGGCGGGAAGACGCCACGGGTCCGCGAGTACGCACTGGACCAGGCCTCAGGCAGCAGTAGTCGCCTAGCCGCTTCACCAGTCGCAGCCACTGCCACTGTGGCAGCCAGCACGACATAAGGCGCACCCGCCCAAGCGGACGGCTGGAAGTCGGTGCGGTAGCGGTCGATGAGGCTCAGCAGCTCCTGCTCGCCTTTGACCCCAGCGATCACCAGGGGCAGTCCGAGCGAGGCTGCGAGCACAGCGCCTTCCCCGATCGCCAGCACGAACGGCGGCACGGTCAGGCCCTCGCCCGGACGTGCATGGACCTGCGGATGGTTCTGCTGAGTACCGGTGAAGTACCCGAGCAGCTCTCGCACCTGGTCGCTGAAGTCCTCCGCCGCGTCCTTCTCGACGCCCAGCGCCCGCCTGATCCCGTTGGTGAAGCCCACTGATCGCCCGAGCCCCATGTCGATCCGCCCCGGGAACAGCGACTCCAGTACGCCGAACTGCTCCGCCACAACCAATGGCTGGTGATTGGGAAGCATCACTCCACCAGTGCCAACGCGGATGCGAGACGTGGAAGCCGCCACCGCCGCCGCCAGGACAGTAGGAGCCGACCCGACCACCCCCGGCACGCTGTGATGCTCGGACACCCAGAACCGGTGGTACCCGAGCTCCTCGACCTGCCGCGCCAGCTGGACGGTTCCCCGAAGCGTCTCCGCCTCTGTCTCGCCCGCCCGGGTCCGCGACCGGTCCAGGACCGACAACGGGACCCCCGCGAGCGCAGTACCGGCCAGTGAATCCATGAAGAGTCCAACTGGCGCACCCAGGTCCCCATTCCCCGGTGACAGCGGCCGGTTTCGATCTGCGTCGAAATTGCCGGTGATATTTTCACGGCTCCCAGAGGGCGATGGAAATCTGATGACAACGCGCTGACCTGCGAAAACACCCCGATGTCAGTCGCTGAGCGTGCCCGGACGTGCCCGGAGAGTGGGTTTACAAGCCCGGCCGGAAGGAATCCACTGACATGTGCGACGGCCACGGAGGCCGCCGCGTCGAGGGCTTGAGGAGCTCACACATGAACAGTGATCTGTTCCAGCCGCCCGTGAGGCTCGGGAGGCGTACGACCACGAAGTTGAAGGCCGTGGCATGCGGTCTGGCCCTGATCGCCGGCGTGTCGATTCCGATGGCCGCGTCGGCCTCGGTGGCGCCCGGACCGGCGGCCACTGCCCAGACAGGAGCCAAGGTCAGTACCGGGTTGTCGAGCGCCACGCTCGCCGCCAACCAGGCCGCCGCGGCCAAGAAGGTGCCGACGCTCGGCCACTCGACCCAGACCCTGCGCTCGCTGAGCATCCAGTTCCAGTACCAGCAGACCGGCTACTGGTGTGGCCCGGCCGCGACCCGGATGGCCCTGTCGGCGCGGATGTCGTCGCCGCCGAGCCAGCAGGAGCTGGCCAACCAGCTGCCCACCACGACCAACGGCACCGACTGGATCGGCCAGGTCACCCGGGTCCTCAACAACCGGCTCAACACCGGGTACTACGAGACCAAGGAGATGCCGAACGACCCGCCGACCCAGGCGCAGCGCAACCTGCTCTGGTACGACATCCAGTACGACATCGACCGCGGCTACGCGATCGTCGCGAACATCGTTGCCCCGGCCAACAACCACCCGCCGGGCTACCCGAACTACACGATCTGGCACTACTTCACGGTGATCGGCTACGACACCAGCGACTCGACCGTGCTGATCGCCGACCCGGCCGGCTTCGGCCCGGCGACGTACTGGCTGACCTTCAACCAGCTCGCCACCCTGATCCCGCCGAAGGGCTACTCCGCCTGACCTGAGCCTGGGTTGATGTGGCGACCTCGGTCGCCACATCAACCCATCGAGCGGAAAGATAAGTTTGAGGCTGTGACGACAGAGCCTCGGTTGGAGATCCACTACTGCACCCAGTGCCGCTGGCTGATGCGGGCGGCGTGGACCGCGCAGGAGTTGCTGACGACCTTCCCGAAGGAGCTGGGGGAGGTGGCGCTGGTCCCGGGGACCGGTGGGATCTTCGACATCTCGCTGCAAGGCGAGCTGCTCTGGTCGCGGAAGGCCGAGGGCGGGTTCATCGAGTTGCCGCTGCTGAAGCAAATGGTCCGGGACCGGATCGCGCCGGACCGGCAGCTGGGCCACTCCGACCGTAAGGCCGGCGCGACCGAGTTGTGATCCCCGGCACGTCGGGGATGTGAATTTGTGAATCGTCGACCGCCCGCGCGACAATGGGTTGCGATGACTACCTCCCTCCCGCTCGTTTTCGATGAGCCGCGCCGTGCCAAGAAGCCGCCGCGGCACCTGGCCGACCTCAGTGGGGAGGAGCGCCGCACCGCGGTGACGGCGCTCGGCGAGCCCGCGTTCCGGGCCAAGCAGTTGTCGAACCACTACTTCGCCCGGCTGACCGACGACCCGGCCGACATGACGGATCTGCCCGCCGCGACCAGGGACAAGCTGGTCGCCGAGCTGATGCCGCCGCTGCTGACCAAGGTCCGCGACCTGGAGTGCGACAACGGCACGACGCGCAAGTCGCTCTGGAAGCTGCTGGACGGTTCGCTGGTCGAGTCCGTGCTGATGCGGTACAAGGACCGCACCACGATGTGCGTGTCGTCGCAGGCCGGCTGTGGCATGGCCTGCCCGTTCTGCGCGACGGGCCAAGCCGGTCTGACCCGCAACATGAGCACCGCCGAGATCGTCGAGCAGGTGGTGGACGGCGCCCGCGCACTGTCACGTGGCGAGATCGCCGGCGGCCCCGGCCGGGTCAACAACATCGTCTTCATGGGCATGGGCGAGCCGATGGCCAACTACAAGGCCGTGATCGGCGCCGTACGCCGGTTCACCGAGCCCTCGCCCGATGGCCTGGGCATCTCGGCGCGTGGCGTGACCGTGTCGACCGTCGGCCTGGTGCCGCGGATCAACCAGCTCTCCACCGAGGGCATCCCGGTCACCCTGGCGCTGTCGCTGCACGCGCCCGACGACGAGTTGCGCGATGAGCTGGTCCCGATCAACAACCGGTGGAAGGTCGACGAGGTCCTCGACGCCGCCTGGGGGTACGCCGAGAAGACCAAGCGCCGGGTCTCGATCGAGTACGCGATGATCCGCGACATCAACGACCACGCCTGGCGGGCCGACCTGCTCGCCGAGAAGCTGGCCGCCCGCGGCGACTGGGGCTGGGTGCACGTCAACCTGATCCCGCTGAACCCGACGCCCGGATCCAAGTGGACTGCCTCCGACCCGGCCGACGAGCGCGAGTTCGTCCGTCGCCTGCAGGCCGGCGGCATTCCGACCACGGTCCGCGACACCCGCGGCCAGGAGATCGACGGCGCCTGCGGCCAGCTCGCCGCCGCCAACAAGGACTGACCGCGTGCTCCGCCCGGAGTTCGCGGTCAAGCGCTTCGGCGAGCGGTACGACCGCGCCGAGGTCGATGCTCTGATCGACAAGCTCCTGGCGACGGTGAACCGTACGACCACACCGTCGGTGACCGTTGAGGATCTGCGCAGCGCTGCATTCCGTACTCCGCTGCTCGGCCCCGGCTACTCGGCCCAGGAGGTCGACGACTTCCTGACCGACGCCGAGCAGTGGATGCCGGACCGTCCGGCCGTCCGCCCGATGCCTACCGGGCAGCACCGCGAGGGGCCGCTGTTCACCCCGGTCCGTATCCGCGAGGGCTATTCGTTCGAGGATGTCGACGAGTTCGTCGAACGGGTGATGGCGACGGTGAACGGCGAGCCGGTCAAGCGCCCTGTCACCGTCCGCGAGCTCCGCAAGGTGCGGTTCACGCCGGTCCGGCTCTCCGAGGCTACGACGTCGAAGAGGTCGACAACTGGCTCGATCAGGCCGAACGCTGGCTCACCGGCGAGGACTGAACCGCACCGGCACGAACGGCGGCAGTCCTGAAATGGGATGATCGAGCGGTGAAGATCCTCTCGATCCAGTCCGCGGTCGCCTACGGCCACGTGGGCAACTCGGCCGCCGTCTTCCCGCTCCAGCGCATCGGCGTGGAGGTGTTGCCGGTCTACACGGTCAACTTCTCCAACCACACGGGCTATGGCGCATGGCGTGGTCCGCTGATCAGCCCGGACGACGTTCGCGAGATCGTGCTGGGCATCGAGGAGCGGGGAGTCTTCCCGCAGATCGACGCGGTGCTGTCGGGCTACCAGGGCGGTGAGGGGATCGCCGACGTCATCCTCGAGACGGTCGAGCGGGTGAAGAAGGCCAACCCAGCGGCGGTCTACTCCTGCGACCCGGTGATGGGCAACGCGAAGTCCGGCTGCTTCGTCGCTCCGGCGATCCCGGTGCTGCTGCGCGATCGGGTCGTACCGGCCGCCGACATCATCACGCCGAACCAGTTCGAGCTGGGCTTCCTCACCAACACCGAGCCGGACACCCTCGAGTCGACGCTGGCCTCGGTGGAGCTGGTCCGCGCGACCGGCCCGCGCACGGTGCTCGTGACGAGCGTCGAGCGGCCCGACCGCGAGGAGGGCACGATCGAGATGCTGGCGGTCGACGACAGCGGCGCGTGGCTCGTCCAGACGCCGTACATCCCGATGAAGGCGAACGGTTCGGGCGACGTGACGGCCGCCCTCTTCACGGCCCACTACGGACGTACCGGCGACCTCGCCGACGCGCTCGCCCGCGCCACCTCGAGCGTCTTCGACCTGCTCACTCGCACCCACGAGTCGGGCGAGCGCGAGTTGCAGCTGATCGAGTCGCAGGACGCCTACGCCAATCCGAGGATGCAGTTCACCCCGACCCGCGTCGCCTGAGGTTCGTACCCAGGGAAGGAGGTGGCCTTGCCGAGGAAGCGCTTGGCGCACAACTCGAACATCGTCTTGGCCATCCTTCATCTCGCAGGCGGAAGCCGGTTCGCCGACGCGGCCAGAGAGCTGCGCGATGGCAGCCTGGCGGCCTCCGGCGACTTCACCGAGCTGCCGGCCGAGCTGGCCGTCAAGGTTCTGAACCGGGCCGGTCATGAGTTCCGGCACGCGGCCGACGGCGACCTGGGGTCAGCAGAGCTAGCCCTTGAGGAACTCCTCGCGGCCGCACCGAAACGCGAGACCCTCGGCCGGGCGCTGCGCGATGCTGAGTCGCTGCGGACGTACCTGCTCAACCATGGCGGACGAGAGCGCCGGGCCGGTCTGCTGTCGGACGACGCGCAGCGGTACTTCGATCGCCTCCTCGATCTCACCTGCGAGTTCATCTCCCGTACGGTCCACGAAACCGACCTGGCCGGCCGCGCCGAGCGGGCCGGGATCGCGGAGTTGCTGGCGAACGTCGACCTCTGGCGGCAGGAAACGGCCGAGCTGCTCAGGACGGACGGCAAGGCTTGGAGTGGGGATGCCTTGGCCGTACTCCGGGCTGCGGGTGCCCAGGCCAGACGCAGCACCCAGCCGGAGATCCTGCCAGGAATGGACCGACTCGGCGCTCTCGAAACCGCAGTCGGCGGACTAACCAAGTCGCTGGCGATCATCGGTGAGGGAGGGCTCGGCAAAAGCGTCCTCGCCGGCCAGCTCTTCGAACGGTTCCAGGCCGATACCTCGACCATCTTCGTGCCATGCACCCGGATCCCGGCCTCCGCGGCACTGACCGACTCAGCCGCGGTCGACCTGGCCTTCGGGCAAGCGGCCGCCGGCGACCGGGAAGCAGGCCCACTGACCGCGATCCTGGCGAACCTGCCGGCCGGCTCGCGGGCCGTCGTCATCGTGGACACTCTCGACCTGATCCTGACCGAGCAGAACGCGGACGACGTCGCCTATGTGCTGCGGCAGATCGCACGCACGGCCCTGCTGTTCATGACGTGCCGGGACCAGGAGTGGCACAGCTACCTGGAGTCTGAGCGCGACCTGGTGGAGACGCTCTATCGCGTCCCGGCACTGACCTCCGATGAGATCAGCGAATGGGCGGCAGCGTACGTACAGGCGAGTGCCTTCCCGCAGGACCGGCGGGAGACCTTCGCGGCAAGCCTGAGCCACCGCCTGTCCGCAGCAGGTGTCAGAGATGTCTTCTCCTCGCCACTGCGCCTCGCGATGGCTTGCGACATCTATGCCGCCGCAGGTGTTGTCCCGGCAGGCCTCACCATCACACGGCTCTATGAGGCCTACTGGGAAGGCCGCGTGGCCAGGGACCGGCGTGGCAGGCGGGCCGACCGGGCCGCGCATCAGGTCCAGGCCGCCGAGGGGCTCGCGGCGTCTGTCTGGGAGGCCAGCGGTAGCCGGTTCATCGAGTACGTTCCAGCAGACGACGCGATGACCGCTACCGGCCTCAACGATCTACTCAGCGAGGGAACCGTCCAGGTGCTCGGCGGGCGGTACGCCTTCTTCCACCAGACCTATGCGGAGTACGCCGTCGCGCGCCACCTCGCCATTCGCGCCACCTCGGCCGAGCTGGACCGGCTGGAGGCCGGATTGCGCGCCGGAGCACCCGGCTACTGGGCGGTCGCCAAGCACCTGCTGATGCTGGAGATCCCTTCGGACCGGCTGCAGGAGCTGGCCGCACATGTGCCCCGGGACTCGGTCGAGGGGATCCGGCTCCACTTCCAGAGTGCGATGGCGCACGACGACAGCCGGCTGATCGAGCGCCTGGCCGCTGAGCTGAAGGAGCGCCGCCCGGCGCTCCTCATCGCGAGCGTCGGCGTACTGGAGTCGGCGGCCGGAGACTGTGTCGGTCCTGCGCTCGACATCGCCCTGTGGTGCTTGGGCAACGCCGACACCTCGAGCTTCCCCACGGTCGCCATGACGGTCGGACCGTTGATCCCCGCCGCCCGACCGGCAGACCAGGCCGCGCCTTTGGGGCGCGCGTTGGATATCTGTCTGAAGCGGATGGCCGCCGACCGGAGGAGGCACATCGGGCCGGTCATCAGGCGGCTGCTCGAAGACGCGGTGACAGCCGATGCGACCGGGATCGACCTCCGGATGCTGGTCAACCGGTACGGCCAACTACCCGAGCCGGCCAGGGCCTGGGTACTGGCTGTGGCTCGCCATCGGGCTGCCGGTCCACAGCTGACGACAGCGCTGATCGTGCGGGCATTCGGTCTGAAGTGCCCGACCGGAGCGACGGAGGACGCCGCCGGGTTGTTGATCAGTGTCTGGCAGGAGCCCGAGGTTCGCGCGGCGGCAGGTTGGTCGGACTGGCGGTCGATGCTCGGCGCGGCCTTGCCGGAGCGCTGGAACGCTTGCCAGTTGCGGCTGATGCGCCACCTGTGCGCCGACCGGGCAACGGCACGGGAGTTGCTGGCGGCCGTCTTCGATCCGGACACGTCGATCGAGCGGACGCAGTACACGAACGCCGTTCTCAATCTGGCTGCCGACGAGCCTGACCTGGTTGCTCAGGCCGTCATCCGGACACCGCGGACGACCTCGAACGGCGTGCTGGGCACGTTGGCCACGGTGGCGAGCCATCTAGCCGGACGGGTGGACGCCCACGCCCAGTCGGAGCTCGCCGATTCCATGGAGGCTTACCTGGGCGATCATCCACACGTGATCTGGCCGGTCGTCCTCAAGCTCGCCTGCGACAACCCCAGCAGGCTGCGGGAGTACGTCGAGCGGTTGACCCGCTTCTCGGTCGAGGACGCCGACGGTCTGATGCACGGACGATCGACGGTACGCCGTGCCTTCGCCGTCGTTGTGTCCACGGCCGAGCCGGCCGTCGTCCGCGAACTCGAAACGGAGCTCAGGGCGCTGTGTACGTCCGGGGATCCGGCCGATCTCGAGCAGATCGCCCGCCTGCAGGGCCGACTGACACCCGTCTCGGCCACCGCTCGCGAATGGGTCTCTGAGCAACTTCTGGAAGGCACCCGGCCGAAGGTTGCGAGGGCCGCCGCCCAGGCTACGGCCGACTCGTTGAACGAGTGGGATCGAGAAGAGCTCAAGGGGCCGGGTCTGGAGTGGCTGCTCGGATTGGTGGCCTCGGAGCAACCACACTCCGTCCGGGCCGTGGTTGCCGCGGTGGACCAACAGACCACAAGCCTCCAGCTCCCGGAGACCTGGGGACCTGTCGTCGTCGACCGGCTGGTGCGCTCGCTCGCCAGCGGCGAGGACCAAGAGGTCCAGACCGCGCTGATCCGGCTGATCAGCTCGATCGACCACGCGACCGGAATCAGCACGGCCGACGCGCTATTGATCATCGAAGCGCATCTCGAGGCCGCCCGGGTTGCCCTCGAACGGTCGTCCGCAGCAGACTCCCGGGCCAGGTCCGCGGCCTATGCCCGGCTGCTGGCTGCTGTCACCACGCTCGGCGCGACTCACCTCGGCCTTCAAGAGCTGGGCGACCTCGCGGTACGAGTGCTTACCACCATCGACTCGGCGGCCGTCGTCTGGCGAGAAAGACCTGGCCCCGACAAGTCCGGTCGGCCGCGCAAGAACCTCGCGGACATGCTGATCCGGGTCGTCACCACGCAACCCCTCGCTATGCCGCGACTCGAGGACGCCTGGCCGCACTGCTCAGCCTCCAACAAGGCCGCGATTGCCGAGTGCGTCGCGCTGGTGGAGGCCGGGACCCGGGGCGTCATCAGTCTCAGGCTGGCCCGGCGGGCGGACTGCCCGCCGGACATCTCCAATCTGCTGCACGCCCGCTTCGGTGGATAGCCAAGTCAGCAGACTGCACGCCCGCTTGGTGGTCAGCACGGTTAGAAGACGCGGACTGCGACCTCCGCGGGGGCTGCGAGGAGTGAGGTGATCTCGTCGTCGAGCTTGACGAGCGTGACCGATGCGCCGGCCATGTCGAGGGAGGTGCAGTACTCGCCGACATAGCTGCGGCCGACGGTGATGCCGCGCCCGGCCAGTTGCTCGTGCGCACGCCCGTACAGGATGTAGAGCTCGCTGATCGGGGTGCCGCCCAGCCCGTTGATCATCAGCGCCACGTTGTCGCCGCGCTCGTAGGGCAGGTCGGTCACGACGGCTTCGAGCAGTTCGTCGATGATCGTGTCGGCATCGGCCAGCTTCTCGCGGCGGCGGCCGGGTTCGCCGTGGATGCCGACGCCGATCTCCATCTCGTCGTCGCCGAGCTCGAACAGCGGGCTGCCCTTGGCCGGCGGCGTGCAGGACGTCAGCGCCATCCCCATCGTCCGGGTCACCGAGTTGACCTTCTCGCCGATCCGGACCAGCTCGTCCAGGTCCGCGCCGGACTCCGACGCCGCCCCGACCGCCTTGATCACGAAGAAGTTGCCCGCCACCCCGCGCCGGCCGACCGTGTACGTCGAGTCGGCCACCGCGACGTCGTCGTCCACCATCAGCGTCTTGATCGTCACGCCGTCGGCCTCGGCCATCTCGCGGCCCATGTCGAACGCCATCCGGTCGCCGGTGTAGTTGTTCACCAGATGCAGCACACCCTTCGGCGAGGCGAGCAGCTTGCTGGTCTCGAGCACGTAGTCCATCGGCGGCGCGGCGAACACGTCACCGGGGCAGGCCGCATCGAGCATGCCTTTGCCGACGACCATCACGTGCGCCGGTTCGTGGCCGGAGCCCGACCCCTGGACGATCGACACCTTGTCCGGGCTCGGCGCGTCCGCGCGCATGATCAGGTTGTACTCCGGGACGTACCGCAGCGAGTCCGGATTCGCCAGCGCGATGCCTTTGAGCATCTCCGGCACAAAGTTCTTCGGGTCGTTGACGAACTTCTTCACGAGGGGCCTCCTTGCCACTCTTGCACCAATGCCTCGAACAGGACGGCGACCGCGGTCGCGCCGGCATCGACGCTGCCGATGCTGCGTTCGCCGGTGTAGGCGGCCCGCCCGCGACGGGCCTGCAGCTTCGCGGTGTCGTCGGCCGTGGTCCGGGCGACGGCCGCGGCAGCGCGGAGTACGGTGAGCGTGTCGTTGCCTTGGGCAACCTGACTCTCGATCTCGTCGGTCGCCGGGACGAGCGAGTCGAGCAGGGTCTTCTCGCCGAGGCTCGCGCCGCCGCGGGTCATGATTCCCTCGGCCGCGCTACGCAGCATCGCCACCACGGTCGGCCCGTCCAGCTCGGTCTTGCCGGCCGCGGCGGTGGCGGCGCGCAGGAACCCGGTGCCCCAGATCGGTCCGGAGGTACCACCGATGCGGCTGGTGATGACGACGGCGACCTTCTTGAGGAAGGTCGAGCTGTCGGTCCGGTCGAAGCCGTCCCAGTCGGCCAGCACGATCTCGAAGCCGCGGGCCAGCGAGTAGCCGAAGTCGCCGTCGCCGACGACCGCGTCGAGATCGCCGAAGTACTTCTCGTTGGCCACCGCCGTCCGGGCGATCGTCCGGACCACCCGCTCGACCTCGGGAAGCGAATCAGTCATGGTCGGTGCCTCCGTTCGGCGACGCAGGTGACGTGGGTGACGCGGTGACGGCCGGCAGGACAGCGGCCAGGTCGGCGAGGGTGACGTAGGCGCCGGGGGAGGCGGCGCTGTGGTTGGCCAGCACCGTGATCGGCTCGAGCTCCGGGTCGCCGAGCGAGTCGACGACGAAGGCCGCCTCGGCGAACTCCTCGTGGGCGGTGTAGCCGTTGACGGTGACGACACAGGCGATCCCGGCTGCATGGGCCGCCGCGAGCCCGAGTGCTGAGTCCTCGATCGCGACCGCGTCGTGAGCGGGCACTCCGAGACGTTCGAGAGCCAGCAGGTAGACGTCGGGCGCGGGCTTCTTCCGCGGTACGACGTCGCCGGCCAGGACGGTGAAGTCAGCTGCCCGGGTACGACCGACGACATGCTCCAGCACCGCGCGGACGGACGCCTCGGCCGAGGTCGAGGCGACGGCGAGTCGCCAGCCGGCGGCGTACGCCTCCTCGACGATCCGCACGATCCCCGGCCGGGCGGGCAGTGCGCCGTCGGCAACCATGGCGGTGTAGAGCTCGGTCTTGCGCCGGTGCCACCGGGCCACCACCTTGGCCTGCGCCTCCCAGTCCTCGGGCAGACCGGACTCGGCCACGAACGACGGGGTGAGCAGGCTGGCCATCCGCTCCTTGCCACCACCGATCCGGAGCTTGTCGGCGTACTCGTCCTCGGACCAGCGCACCGGCAGCCCGAACTCGGCGAAGGTCTGGTTGAACGCCGGCAGGTGGCCGTCGCGCTCGGTGTCGGCCAGCGTGCCGTCGACGTCGAGGACGAGGGCGCTCACCATGCCTTCCCCGCACTCCCGAAGCGGTCGACGAGGCCGTCGACCAGGGTGACCACGTCGGCGCGCACGTGCCGGAACAGCGACGGCGGGTCCCAGGAGTTCTTCGCCTCGGCGTCGCGCAGGAAGTCGAGGTTCGCCTTCATGTAGGCGATCTTGAGCGCCGTGGAGATGTTGACCTTCGCGCAGCCGCGGGCGATCAGGTCGTGGAACTGCGCGTCCGTCATCCCGCTGCCGCCGTGCAGCGCGATCGGGATCCCGGTCGCCTCGACGAGATCGGTGACGCGCTGCCCGTCGAGCTCCGGCGCGCTGGAGTAGATGCCGTGCGCGTTGCCGATCGAGGGCGCGAAGACGTCGACCCCGGTCTCCTTGATGAAGGCGAGCGACACCTCCAGCGACTGCCGCTTGGCCTCCGCATCGGAGCCGATGCCGTCCTCGACCCCGGTGATCGACTCGATCTCGCCCTCGACGTGGGCGCCGACGGCGTGCGCCTCGCGGACCACCTCGACGGTCTGCCGCTGGTTCTCCTCGACCGGCAGCACGGAGGCGTCGAACAGCACCGAGTTCCAGCCTTTGGCCAGGCAGTCGCTGATCACCGCGCGATCGGGGCAGTGGTCCAGATGCAGCGTCACCGGTACTTCGATCCCCGCCGTCATGCCGCGCCAGATCGCCATCAGCACGTCGGCGCCGATCGACCGGACGGTCTTGACCGAGGTCTGCACGATCATCGGCGAGCGCCGGTCGACCGCGGTCGCGAGCACGGCCTCGAGGGTCAGGTCGTTGACGATGTTGATCGCCGGTACGCCGTACCGGTCGGCCAGGGCTCGATCGACGATCTCCTTCAGCGCGACGACTGCCATCGCGGCACCTCCTCCGCCGTAACGCTAGAAGAGGCGATCGCCTGTGTCAGTGCGGAGAATCCCCCGTCTTTGCTGGGGGATATCCCTACCGGGACCGTCAGCGGTTCAGGCGTCCCTGGGACCCGGCGATCAGCTCCGAGCGGCTGCGCGCGCCGGTCTTCCGCAGTACCGCGCTGACGTGCTTCTCGACCGTCTTGACCGAGATCACCAGCTGCTCGGCGATCGCTCGATCGCCCAACCCCTGCTGGACAAGGGCGCGCACCTCGCGCTCGCGGGCAGTCAACCCGTCCGCATGCGACTCGCTGGACAGCCTGCCTTCCCAGACCTCGCCGTGCGGGACGATCGACTCACCGCGGGCCGCCGCGGCAACTGCTCGCGCCAACGCGGCACCATCGGCCGTGGTCTCCACACACCCATGGGCACCGGCCAGCAGCAGATCGACCACGGCCTGGTCATCGCCGGGCCGGCAGACCGCGATCACCGCCGGCGCCTGCTCGCCCTTCACCAGCTCACGGATCAACCCCAGTGAATCGGCCAGTGGCTCCTCGTTGACGGCGACGACCGCTACTGCCGGCCGCAGCCTCCCCACTGCTTCCAGTGCCTCGGCTGTCGTCGATGCCTCGCCGACAACCGAGAATGGTGGCTCCGACCAGGCAAGCAGCCGCGACAACCCAGCCCGCAGCATCGGCTGAGCCGCAACCACCAGTACGTCCACCCGTACGTCGCTAGCCATCACCGCACGTTGGTGCGGGAACACTGCCCGGATACTGGTTCCCCAGCCGGGCATGGAGTCCAGCGACAGCGAACCACCCGCCCCCTGCGCCAGCTCGACCATGCGTCGCAGCCCGAGGCCAGTGCGGAACTCATCCGGCTCCCGCAGCCCCTGCCCGGCCGCGAACCCCTGTCCGTCGTCCTGCACGAGCAGGGAGAGGGAGGCCGACTCATACGCCAGCCCGACCCGGACTGTCTTGGCGCGGGAGTGCTGCACGATGTTGGTGATCGCCTCCTGGGCAACGCTCAACACCCGTTGCGCCAGGGCCCGGTCGAGCGCTACCGGCGTACCGGCGACTACCAGGCGGGCGTCGACGGCTCTGGCGCGTGATGCCCAGGCGAGTTCGGAGCGGAGTACGTCCTCGAGGCTGTGGCCTTCGAGCGGCGAACTGCCCGCGCCGAGCAGCGCCCGGCGGATCGAGGCGACCGTGTCCCGCGCCGACTCCTGGGCCTCCCGGAGCTGACCAGCGAGCTCCACGGGTGCCAGTTGCTCCGCCCGCTCGAGCCCGGACAGCATGCCGACGAGTCCCTGGGCGAGGAGGTCGTGCACCTCGTCCAGCAGCCGCCCACGCTCGGCCGAGGCAGCCTGGAGCCGGGCTCGCTCCTCGGCAGCCTCGTAGGAGTTGGCGTTCACCAGTGCGACGGTCGCGTGCTTGGCGAACATCCGGAGCAGATCGGCATCGGCGCGGTCGAACCGGCGGCCTGCATCCCGGGAGAAGACGACGCAGGCACCGATGATCCGGCCGCGCCACTCCAGCGGTACGCCGATCACGCTCGTGAGGGTGGCCCGGTCCTCAGCGCTGATGTGTCCGCCGACGACATCGTCGTACCGGTCGAACCAGACCGGGCCGCGGCGGCGGACCACCTCGCCGGTCATCCCCTCGCCGAGCGGGAACACCCGGCCGGACTGACAGCGGACGCCGATGTCGGCCTGCTTGCGGTAGGTGCCCGCCGTCTCGTCGACACTGGAGATCGAGCCCGCGTCGCAGCCCATCAGCTCGGTGCAGCGCTGCAGGATCCGCTCCAGCAACGGCTGCAGCTGGAGCTCACCGGCGAGATCATCGGCCACCGCGTTCAGCGCCTCGGCGCGTGCGGCCGGTGACGACGCAGGTCTGTCGTGGACGGTCACCGCCGGCTCCCTTCGGCCACACCAAGTCCCTGTGTAGCACAGGGCGCGAAGCCCCAGCAGTGGCTAGCCGGCGCAGATCAGCTGGACCGCTTCCTCGATCGAATCGACCAGGTGGATCGACGACGCCATCGGTCGGCCAGCGGCCAGGCGGTCCAGGACATCCCAGACGGGGACCGTTCGTGACCAGTGCTCGACCCCGACCAGGATCATCGGCGTCTGCATGACCTGGTCGCCGTAGTAGTTGGGGGTGACGGCCTGGAAGATCTCCTGGACGGTGCCGGCGGCTCCGGGGAGGTAGATGATGCCGCCGCGAGCCCGGCTGAGGAGGACGTCCTCGCGGAGGGCGTTGGAGAAGTACTTGGCGATGGAGCTGGCGAAGACGTTCGGGGGCTCGTGGCCGTAGAACCAGGTGGGGATGGAGACGCCGCCATCGCCGGGGAAGGTCTGGCGGACTGCCAGGCCACTCAGGGCCCAGTCGGCGATCGACGGGCGGAAGGACGGCGTACCGGCGAGCATGGCTAGGGCTGAGGCGACCGCTGCGTCGTCATACCCCGAGAGGCTGGAGCCCAGGTTGGCTGCCTCCATCGCGCCGGGCCCACCCCCGGTCGCGACGGTCAGGCCGGAGCGGGCGAGCGTGCGGCCGAGCAGGACGGCTGACCGGTACGTCGGGTCGGTACGGGCGATCCCATGCCCGCCCATCACGCCGATCCACGGCCTGCCGTCGGGTAGCTCATGCAGCGAGTCGGCGATCGAGTGGTCGTGCAGTGCGGCCGCCAGAGTGCGACTGATGTCGCCGCGCTCGTCGTGCTGCCTCGACCAGGCGTAGATCCGCGCGTCCGGGGTCGCCTCGTACCCGTCCGCCAGACCGGCGTACAGCTCGTCGGCGTCGTACAGGCGGCCGCGGTACGGGTCGAAGGGCAGCTCCGGGATGGTGGGGAAGATCAGCCCGCCGCCGTCGCGCACCCAGTCGGCCGCGGGCTCCTCCATCGGGCAGCCCAGGAACAGCGACCCCATCGGCGACAACTTGAGCAGTACCGCCGTACGCCCGGTCAGGTCCACCGACTGCACCCGCCACCCGCCCATCGAGGTGGCCCCGGCGGCGATCACCTCGTCGAAATGCCGCAGCGATTCGATGTCAAGGTGAGGGATGCTCGGCATTGTCACGAGGAGTCACCCTAGGCCACCGCCGGGGCGTGATAGCGGTTGGCTCTTGGATGAGGTATTGCTAAGTACATGACACACGCGGAGCTGTGGGAGCGTCACAAGGCCGTCATGCCGGACTGGCTTGCGTTGTACTACGAGCAGCCGATCGAGATCGTCAAGGGATCCGGCCGCCGGGTCACTGACGGCGAGGGCAAGGAGTATCTCGACTTCTTCGCCGGCATCCTGACCAACGCGATCGGGTACGACATCGCGGAGATCTCCGACGCGGTCCGCGAGCAACTCGCCACCGGGATCGCGCACACCTCGACGGTGTACCTGATCCGGCGGCAGATCGAGCTGGCCGAGAAGATCGCGGAGCTGTCCGGCATCCCGGACGCCAAGGTCTTCTTCACCAACTCCGGCACCGAGGCCAATGAGGCGGCGATGCTGTTCGCCACCCAGAAGCGCCGCTCGAACCAGGTGCTGGCGATGCGCAACTCGTACCACGGCCGCGGCTTCGGCACCGTCGCCATCACCGGCAACCGCGGCTGGTCGGCGAGCAGCCTGTCGCCGGTCAACGTGCAGTACGTGCAGGGCGCGTACCGCTATCGCAGCCCGTTCAAGGACCTGCCGGACGCGGAGTACATCAAGGTCTGCGTGGACGACCTCCGCGAGGTGATCAACACCGGTACCGCGGGCGACGTCGCCTGCATGATCGTCGAGCCGATCCAGGGCGTCGGCGGCTTCTCGTCCCCGCCCGACGGCCTGTACGCCGCGTTCAAGGAGGTGCTCGACGAGTACGGGATCCTCTTCATCTCCGACGAGGTGCAGACCGGCTGGGGCCGGACCGGGGATCACTTCTGGGGCATCCAGGCGCACGACGTGGTGCCGGACGCGATGACGTTCGCGAAGGGCCTGGGCAACGGGTTCGCGATCGGCGGGGTCGTCGCGAGGCCGGAGCTGATGGACAGCCTCAGCGCGAACAGCCTGTCGACCTTCGGCGGCAACCCGATCTCCACCAGCGCGGCCAAGGCGACGATCGAGTACCTGCTCGACAACGACCTTCAGGCCAACGCCGCCAAGCGCGGCGCGCAGTTGATGGACGGCCTGCGCGGCATCTCCGACGAGTTCCCCGAGCTCGGCGACGTCCGCGGCAAGGGCCTGATGCTGGCCACCGAGCTGATCAACCCGGCCGACGGCAAGCCTGACGCCGCCGTCACGGTCAAGCTCCAGCAGGAGGCCATGGAGCGCGGCCTGCTGCTCGGCAAGGGCGGCCTCTACGGCAACGTCCTGCGGATGGCCCCACCGATGACCCTGACCGAAGAGGAGACCACCGAGGCCCTGGAGATCATCCGGGACTCGTTCAACACGCTACGCTGACCGGCTCCGGCCTCTGGGGGAAGCGAATGCGTCTGTACGTCGCCGTGCGCGAAGGCGATTCCGTCGAGATCTCGGGACTGATCGGTAGCGGCGTCGCCTACGCGCTGGGCGAGCTCGGCGCTGCCGGCGACCGATGGCAACAGCTCGACGAGGCGATGGTTTCCTGCACGGTCGAGGTCGCCGGTACGCCGACCGTCCGCGAGCTGACTGTGCTGGCGCTGACCGAAGCGCGGGCGGCCGGCCAGGCCTCGAGGGTCGACGGCCTCCGGACCTGGCTGGCCGATCCGGCCACCGACGAAGAGTTCGCAGCGGACGAAACCGTCGAGGCGGCCGGGCTGCTGGACGGGGATCTGGTGGTGCTCTACATCGAGCACCGGATGAAAGGGATGTACGACTTCATCCCGGCCGCCGATCCCGCCGACGTCTTCGCGCAGCTGCAGTACTCGGACCGGGCCAGGCGGCGGGCTCGCAAGATCCGCGGGGTGCTGCTCTACACCGACGCGGACGTCGAGTTGGCTGCCTTCGTACGGACTCGTTTCGATGAGCTCAACACGTTGTCCGGTGAGCTGTTCGAGATCTCGGTCTTCGAGCGACCGCAGAGCTGGCGGACGGCCGGGCGGTACTGGAAGGACCGGTTGAGCCCGGAGCAGTACCGGATGCTGAGCGCGCTGCGATGGCTGAAGTGGACGCCGTACGAAAAGCTCGGGGCGTACGAGGTGGCGCGCGAGCTCGGCGTACCGGGGGCCGAGCTGCCGTGCCTGGTCCTGCTTGCGTCCGGGCGGGACAAGTACGTCTTCCCGATCGGGGACGCCTCGATGGCAACCTTCCGCCGGCTGTTCAGCGACCTGTCGGCAACCATCGACGGAAGCGGCCCGGACGAAGGCGGGATCGTGCGGCAGCTGGCCGCGGCCGAGCAGCGGTTGCGGGCGGAGCTGGTACCGGCCGCCAGAGGCTATGAGTTCAAGGGCGCGACAGTCGTCATTCACACCGGAGGACAGGCCATGACCGAGAACTTCAACTTCCACGGCCAGACGACCTTCATCAACCGCCCGGTCGACACCGTCATCACCGACTTCCAGAACGCCCACGCAACCGGCAGCGACCTCACCACGCTGCTGCGGCTGGTCCTGACCAGCGACCAGCTGACCGACGACCAGCGCGAACAGGTCGCCCAGCTGATCGACGAGGTGGCCGGCGAGCTGAACGGCCCCGACGTCGACAAGACCCGCACCAAACTGGAGCGGATCAAGACCACCGTGAGCAAGGCGGCCGACATCGCCACCCCCGCCCTCGGCATCGTCGCCAAGGTCCTCGAACTCCTGCCCTGACGGGCTCCCACCGCGAAGGTGGGAGCCCGTCAGGCCGGCTAGCGGACGGTGAGGTTGTAGGTGGTGGTGCCGGTCTTGCCGTCGGCCGACCGCGCCGAGATCTTGATGGCGTAGGTGCCGCGCGGCGTCTGGAAGCTGGTGAAGAACCAGACGTTGCTGGTGCCGTTCTGGGCGATGGTCGTCGGGTTGAAGAAGGTCTGGGTGCCGGTGGGGACGCCGGTGGCGGTGAGGGTGAGGTTGCCGGTGCCGCCGGCGGCCTTGACCACCGTCTGGGCCAGCTGGCCCTGGGTGACGGAGCCGCTGGACGGCGTGGCGGTGACCTGTACGTCCCCTGTCGGCGGCTGGTCGCCTTCGACTGTGAGGGTGACCGATGCGGTGGCGGTTTTGCCGGCCGCGTTGGTAGCGGTCACCGTGATGGTGTGGTTGCCGGCCGGGGTGTTGGTGCCGGCTTCGAAGGTGAGTTTGGCGGTGGAGCCTGAGGCGATCGACTCGGGCTGGAAGGTGGCCTTCGCGCCGGTCGGCAGGCCGGAGGTGGTGAGGGTGAGGCTTTCGGACCCGCTGGAGCCGGCCGTGCTGGTCACCGTGGTCGAGATGTACTTGCCGGCGGCAACCTTCAGCGTGGCCGGGGAGACGCCGACGCCGAAGTCGCCGGTCGGAGGCGCGTCGCCGACCTGGGTCTTGACCCAGTCGCCCATGTCGTTGGTGAGCCGGCCGTAGACGCTGTACCACTTGAAGTCCGAGCGGCTCCAGGAGGCGACGCCGATCACCTTGCCCTGGACGATCAGCGGGCCGCCGCTGTCACCGGGCAGGATGGTCACCCGGCCGTCGGCGTACCCGGCGCAGATCATCGTCGCGGGCTTGAACCCGGCGCCGACCCCGTTGCAGACCTGCGCGCCGTCGACGATCGGCAGCGACGCCTTGTCCAGCGTGACGTCGCGGGCGGTGTCGTCGAAGTCCTTCTTGCCATAGCCGAAGCCCTGCGCGGTCACGCCCGGCTTCTCGAGACCGGCGTCGGCAGAGGTCGCGTACGACGCGTACTTGCCACCCGGCACCGGGATGTCGGCGTCCGTGGTGACCACCGCGACGTCGTACCCCTGGTCGAAGTTCACGTACTTCGGGTGCTTGATGTACGACACCACGCCGACCCGCGTCCCGCCACTGGCGTTCAGATCGTTGAGGCCGTACAGGAAGCTCTTGGCGCCGGCCGCGTCCGCACAGTGCGCCGCGATCAGGATCTTGCGCGGTGCGATCGCCGTACCGGTGCAGGTCTGGCCCTGCGGCCGGGTGCCGCCCTCGCGCAGTCCCGCGATGATGGACGGGAACTCGCTGACGGTCGCGTCCTGCCCATCGGCGAAGTTGGCGCCGGGTGTCGACGACTTGACCGGCACCGTGTCGCCCTCGTAGTTGGCGGCCGTCGGGGTGAAGTTGAGCGACCAGCCGTCGATCGTGCCGCTGTCGAAGCGGTAGACGTCCTTCACCTGCAGCTTCCAGGTGCCGTTGCGGGTCTCGCCCGACGTGTTGGCGGTGAAGGTCTGGTGGAGTCCGTCGGGGGAGCCGACGCCGCCGGCCTTGCGCAGGTTGATGACTGCACCGGACGGCCCGACCAGATCGACCTGGAGGTCGCCGGTGTAGGTGTGGTTGATGTCGACCTTGACGCTGGTCGTCGACGTCCCGTTGCCGTCGCAGCCGGTGATGGTGGCCGAGGTGGAGACCGCTGCGCCCGCGTCAGGGATGGCCGCGTCCTCGGTCGAGGTGCCGCCCGCACACGTCGGTGGCTCGGGGTCGCCGCCACCGATGAAGCCGGTGTAGAGCAGGTTGTTCGGCGAACCGCTGCCCGCGTTCTTCACGACACCGGCGCTCGCGTTGCTGGTCAGCGCCGAGGCGACCGCAGCAGGCGTGGCCGAGGGATTGCCCGCCAGGTAGAGCGCCGCGGCACCCGCGACGTGCGGTGCCGCCATCGACGTACCGCTGATGCTGTTGGTGCCGCCGTTGTTCCAGGTCGAGGTGATCCCCGATCCCGGCGCGAAGATGTCCAGGCAGGTCCCGATGTTGGAGAAGCTGGACCGGGTGTCCTGGTTGTCGGTGGCGCCGACGGTGATCGCCTCCGGCGCCCGGGCCGGGCTGTAGTTGCAGGCGTTCGCGCCGTTGTTGTTGCCGCCGGCAATGGAGAAGGTGACGCCGGCGGCGACCGCCTTCTGGACGGCGTCGTCGACCGACGAGTTCGCCTCGCCCGACAGGCTCATGTTGGCGACGGCCGGCTTCTTCGCGTTCTGGGCGACCCAGTCGATCCCGCCGATCACCTGGGACCACTCGCCGTTGCCCTGACAGTCCAGCACCCGTACGCCGACCAGCGCGACGCCCTTCGCGACCCCGTACGTCGTACTGCCGACCGTACCGGCGACATGCGTGCCGTGCCCGTTGCAGTCGTTGGCAATCGCATCGTTGTCGATGAAGTCGTAGCCGTCGGTCGCCCGGCCACCGAAGTCGCTGTGCGTCTTGTAGATGCCGGTGTCGACGATGTACGCCGTGACGTTGGTGGCCTTGGTCGGGTACGTGTACCCCTGGTCGAGCGGCAGCGCCTTCTGGTCGATCCGGTCGAGACCCCAGGTCGGGTTGGCCTGGCGGTCAGTGGCGTGAGCCTTGCCGTCCTGCTCGACGTACTTGACCTCTGGGTCCGCAGCAAGCTTTAGTGCCTCGGCCTCGGTCAAGGAGGCCGAGAAGCCGCGCAGTGCGGTCGTGTAGGTCAGCTTGACCTTGCCGCCGTACTTGGAGGCCAAGGTGGAGGCCGTTGCGCGAGCACCGTCCTTCAGCACGACGATGTAGCTGCCTGGAATGGTGCCCGGGGCACCAGCACCCCGGATGGTGGGGCTGGGCGCGGGTGGTGGGGCGGCAGCCTGCGCCGGTGGCGCCAGTACTGCGAGTGACAGACACACGATGGCGCCATAGGCCCCTGAGCGTGGGAGTTTCATCAGCTCTCCGTTCGGTCCCCGGCCACCCAGGGCGGAGGGGGTGGGGTGGCCGGTCCGATCACTGTCCTGGCGGGTTCGGACGGGAACAATCCGGGCAGCAGTAGGTAGGGGTACGTGACTATTGGTGCCGGGACCCTCACAGAAATGGGTTTCCCCCCGTAGGCTCGGCCCCACATCCACGGGAGCGCAGATGGCTGGAGCACCGATCACCAGGACCAGTTCGCCAGTGCTGGTCGGCCGCGCCGATGAGTTGCGCCTACTGGCCGCCACGGCGAGCCAGTCCGGCGTTGCGCTGGTCGAGGGCGAGGCGGGGATCGGTAAGAGCCGCCTGATCAGCGAGTTGCTGCGCGAGCCCGACGTACGCGACAGACACCTGATGATTGGCTTCTGCCAGCCGCTGCGCGAGCCCTTCCCGTACGGCGCTGTGGTCGAGGCGCTCAGGAGCTACCCACGCCACTCCGGTACTCCGCTAGGCCCGTTGACCTCGGTACTGCGCCCCCTCCTACCGGAGCTCGCAGACCGGTTCCCTGACGCGCACTGGCCAGCTGCAGACCCGGCGACTGAGCGGCACCAGGTGTTCCGGGCCATCCGCGAACTGCTGGCGGCAGCTGGTCCGGCGCTGCTGGTGGTGGAGGACCTGCACTGGGCGGATGACGGGTCCCGCCAGCTGCTGCGGTTCCTGATGACGGACCCGCCCGAGAACCTGTCGATCCTGGTCACCTACCGGCGGGAGGACCTGACGACCGGACCGCCGTTGGGAGCGGAGTACCGGCCGCCGGTCTGGTTGCCGAGCGCGGTAGTCGCTTTGCAGCCGCTCGACCTGGCCGGAGTCCGGTCGCTGACCGCCGGGATTCTGGGCGTGGAAGCGATCGCGGGCGACCTGGCCGAGCTGTTGTATGACCGGACGGCCGGCATCCCGGCAGTGATCGAGGAGGCGGTCCGGACGTTGCCGCTGCCGGTCGATGGGAGCACTGCGCGGCGGGCGCTTGAGCAGGTCGAAGTACCGGCTTTGCTGCGGGATGCGATGGCTGAGCGGCTCTCTGGGCTGGAGCAGGAGGCCAGGGAGGTTAGCTATGCCACTGCAGCCCTCGGGATCCCGGCGGCGAGTGAGTTGCTCGGGCGGGTGACTGGTCTGGCTGAAGACGCGGTCGACGCGGCACTCACCTCTGCATTGGCAGCAGGAGTCCTCAGGGATTCGGGTGACGGCCGCTACGACTTCCGCCATGCGCTGGGGCGGCAAGCGGTCTATGACAGCTTGCCGAGTCCGCAGCGGCAAGCACTGCACCGGAGGATCGCAGAGACCCTCGCGGAGACCAGTCCGCAGCCGCTGCTCCAGTTGGCCGAGCACAGTCGGCTCGCTGGTCGCACGCAGGAGTGGCGGCGGTTCGGAGAGGCCGCGGCCGACAGGGCCGGAGAGATCGGCGACGCCTCGACCGCTACTCGCCTGCTGCAACGCCTACTGGCTGAGCCCGACCAGGCGGTCGAGGCACTGGACCGGCTCGCGTCGAAGCTGGGATCCGTGGCCTACACGGGTCTGGATCAGCGGGACCCGATGGACACGCTCCAGCGGCTGCTGACCGACCACCGGCTCTCACCTGGAGTCCGTGGCGAGGTACGCCTCTACGCGGGCCTGCTGATGATCCGTGCGGCAGGCAGCATCGCGGCAGGCCGGGCAGAGATCGAGCGAGCCCTTGGAGACCTGGTGGACAGACCAGATCTCGAGGCCCGAGCGATCTCCGTCCTGGCCCAATGCTGGCTTGGCGCGGCGACGCTCGACGAGACCGGGCTGTGGGCGCAGCGAGCCGACGAGCGTCTTCACCAGGCCACCGATCCGGTACTGATCACCTCACTGCGCGCGAACCTCCTGGCCTCGCGACTGCACGCGGGTGACCCGTTCGTCCTGTCAGAGGTCGCTGAGCTGGCGTCCGACGGAGCCAGTGCGGCCGAGCTGCGCCACCTGGCCAGAGCGCACTGCAATCTCGCCGACGCGTGCATGTCGATCGGTTACTACGGCAAGGCCACCGACTTCCTCCGCAGCGGCCTCCAGTTCGCCACCGACTGCGGAGCGCCTTTCGTCGTCAGTACTGCGCGCGCGACCCAGGCAAGAGTCGACTGGTTCACTGGCGAGTGGGCCGGGCTCGACGAACGCGCGAGCCAGCTACTGGACGAGTACCGCGACCTGTTCCCGCTCACCAGCGAGCTGTCGCTGGTACTGGCCTCGCTGGCCGTCGCACGTGGTGAGTGGGCTGAGGCCGAGGCCTACCTGGCTGCCACGGGGATCGACGAGCCAGCCAACGCCATCGCGCCGATCGCGTTGGGCAGCTTCGGTCTGCTCGCGTGGATGCAGCTCTCCCGCAATGAGCTCCAGGCCGCAGTGACGACCGTCAACCGTGGGTTGGATCTCCTGCGTCGCAAGCAGGTCTGGTCGTGGGCGGGGGAGCTGGTGCCGTCGGCAGTCGCCGTGCTGCTTGCTGATGGGCGCGATGACGAAGTACGGAAGCTGCTGGGGGAGTTGGACGACTGTACGGCCGACTTGGAGGCGCCGCTGGCACGGGTGGCGTTGCGCTGTGGTCGAGCGCAGCTCGCGGAGTACGAGGGCGACTACAAGCGAGCAGTGGAGCTCTATAGAGAAGTAGAGATCCAGTACGAGGCCCTGCCGGCGCCGTACTTCGCCGCACTGGTCGCGGAGCGCGCAGCGCAGTGCGGACTCGCACTGAAGCAGCCGGCCGACGCCTTCGCCAAGCTGGCGGAGACCTTCGACCGCCTGGGAGCGCTCAGGGATGCAGCACGCTGCCGCCACGAGCTACGGAACCACGGAGTCGCTGCTCCGAGCCGCAGAGGCCGCCGTGGCTACGGCGCCGAGCTGTCGCCGCGGGAGCAGGAAGTGGCTCGCCTGCTCGGCCGCGGCCACACCAACCGTGAGATCGCCGACGTCCTGTTCCTCTCACCCCGGACGGTCGAGCAACACGTCGCCAAGGTCCTGCGCAAGCTCAACGCGGCCTCCCGAGCAGACCTGGCCAACTCAGACTGAGTCGGCCAGCACCTGCTCGACGACGTGAAGATCGTCCGTGATCAAGGCCTTCCACAAGGCCCATCCGCGAGCCCGCGCCCAGGTCCCCGCATCCTGCGCGACCGTACGCCGGAACGCCTCACGACTCTCACCCGAGAACATCGTCCACGCGATCACCAGATCACAAGCCGGGTCGCCGACTCCCGACGTACCGAAGTCGATGACCGCCGACAGCCGCCCATCGACGACCAGCAGATTCCCGTGCGCGATGTCCCCGTGGAACCAGACCGGCGGCCCCGCGAAGGACGAGCCGATCGCTGCCTCCCAGACCTCGGTGCAGGCTGCGACGTCCACCTGATCCGCCAGCCGCACCAACGCCTGCCGAGTCCCGTCGTCGTAGTGCACCGGCGACGCACCCCGGAAGAAGCTGTGCGCCCCACCTGCAGGGCCACCAGTAGCGTCACACCGCTGCAGCGCGCGGATGAACGAGGCTACGGAGACAGCAAAGCCGGGCAGGTCGTCGATGCGGTCCACCGAGGCGGTAGAGCCTTCTAGCCACCGCCTGATCGACCAGTTGAACGCATACCCTTCACCCGGCACACCCTTGCCCAGAGGCTCCGGCACCGCCACCGGCAACTGTGGCGCCAGCCGAGGCAGCCACTCGTCCTCCTTGTCGACGGCCGGCGCATAGCCGGCAGCCGTCGGAAGCCGCACAGTCAGGGCATCACCGAGCCGATAGGTCCGGTTGTCCCACCCGTCGACCTTCACCGGCGTGATCGGCAGCTCGCTCCACTGCGGGAACTGGGCCTTGATCAACCGCCGGACCAGGCCTGCGTCGATTCCGGCACGACCGTCTGAAGCGCTGTTGTCAGTCATCCCGGCCAAGTCTCCTGTGCGGCCGGGATGCGAGGCAAAGCGTTTTCAGATCGTCAGGTTGATGCCGTAGTCGCGGATCTTGCGGTAGATGGTCGCCCGGGACATGCCCAGGTCGCTGGCGGCTTTGTCCTTGTTGCCGCGATGGATGACCAGCGCCTTGACGACTGCGTCGCGCTCGAGGGACTCCAGCTGGGTGAGTCGCCGCCGGGTAGTGGCCCGGCACTCGCCGGGGAGGTCGTCGAGGTCGATGGTTCCGGAGCGGCGTTGCTGGGCGATGCGCAGGAGGACGCGGCGGAGCTGCTCGACATTGCCGAGCCAGGGGAGGCGCATCAGCTGGGCCAGTGCGCTGGGGGAGATGCTGAGGTTGTTGCCCCGGTTGAGGCGGCCCAGCAGGTGAGGTACCAGCTTGTGCATGTCCTCCAGGTGATGCCGCAGCGGCGGCACCTCCACGGTGTGCGAGAAGTGCGGCAGCAGCTGCGCATCCACCTCGGGGTTGCGCGGCTCGCTCCGCATCGTCAGTGCGACCCAGACCCCGCTGCTCTGGTCATGCTCGAGCAGTAGTCCCGACAGTGCACTCACCGAATCACTGTCGAGCAGATGCGCCCGGCGGATGACCAGTGATCCGACCCCGGCCGACAACTCCTCAGCAACCGTGTCCAGCCAGCCAGGGCCGCACTCAGAGGCATCCATGATCCGGAAGTGCCCGCTGCCGTTGCGTAGCTGGTTCACCGACCGCAGCAACGCGATCTTGCCGACACCGGCCTCGCCCTCGAGCACCATCCACGAGCCGTTGCGCCGGCTGGTGTCCACCGCCTGACACACCCGCTGCCAAGTAGCGCTGGTCCCAGCAAGCCCAGGCATGACCGGTACTACGCTGCGCACCGTCCCAGTAGTCGAGTCCAGCCCAGATTGCACCTGGATCTTCAACACCCCACCAGCGAACTCCGAACCAGCGAACACCGGCCGATAGTCCAACCGGGCCACCAGCCCGCTCGGTAGATCAGCAACCAGCGTCACCTGCTCCGAGGAGCCAGCAGCGTCGCGTGATCGTGCCAGGAGCGCAGTCTGGTCAACTGGATCGAACCGCTGTTGCGCCTGGCTGTTCATCATGACCAGGTCTCCGCTGAGCGCGATCACCCCACTGCTGGAGTGCTGGCACGCGGCCAGGTAGTCGCGGAAGAGCGCCAGCTCCTTGGCCCCCGACCGCGTCAGCAGTTGCTGCTCGATCTTCTGCGCCGTCGATCGCGCGCAGAACATCAGTAAAGCGTTCGAATGAGACACCGACGAGGTCAGGTCCAGGACGCCGAGCAGCGAGCCCGTCACCGGATGGTGGATCGGCGCACCCGCGCAGGCGAAGCCACCGAGCGGCCCGGTGAAGTGCTCGCTCCCCGTGACCATCGTGGGGACTCCGGCCTCCAAGGTGGTCCCGATGCCGTTCGTACCGACCTGCTCCTCCGCGTAGCTGAAGCCGGGGGAGAGGGACGCCTTGTCGAGCTGCCTGATCAGCGACGGGTCAGGGCAGGTCCGCTGCAGGACCAGGCCGTGCTGGTCGGTCAGGATGATGCTCACCGACTCGTTCGCCAGCTCGTCGGCCAGGGCGCTCAGCACCGGCGCGGCCGACAGCGCGAGCGGCGTCGGGCCCTCCAGCCCCAGGTAGCTGGGATCGACGTTGTCGGTGTCCACCCGCAGCCGGGACGACCGTAGCCACGACGCCTGGATCGACTCGCGCACCAGTCCGGGATCGAGGTCGCCGGACGTCAGGAAGGTGTCCCTGGCCTGCTGCAACAGCCGGCCGGTACGAGGTGTCTCGATCCAGTGCGCTCGTTCCACAGAGGCCTCCCTGCCATCACTCTAGGTGGGTCCGCCTTCCCACTGTGTCTCAGATTGAGACAAGCGCAAGGGGCCAGCCGGGGTGAGATCGGTCCACTTGAAACCCCGAGGAGGCAGACCGTGAGCAGGCAGAGTCTGAGCAAGGCCCACGCCAAGATCACCGAACTGTCCTGGGAGCCGACCTTCGCGACTCCCGCGACACGCTTCGGAACCGACTACACCTTCGACAAGGCCCCGAAGAAGGACCCGCTGAAGCAGATCATGCGGTCCTACTTCCCGATGGAGGAGGAGAAGGACAACCGCGTCTTCGGCGCGATGGACGGCGCGATCCGCGGCAACATGTTCCGCCAGGTCCAGCAGCGCTGGATGGAGTGGCAGAAGCTGTTCCTGTCCATCATCCCGTTCCCGGAGATCTCCGCCGCCCGGGCGATGCCGATGGCCATCGACGCGGTGCCGAACCCGGAGATCCACAACGGGCTGGCGGTACAGATGATCGACGAGGTCCGGCACTCGACGATCCAGATGAACCTGAAGAAGCTGTACATGAACCACTACATCGACCCGGCCGGGTTCGACATCACCGAGAAGGCGTTCGCGAACAACTACGCGGGCACCATCGGCCGGCAGTTCGGCGAGGGGTTCATCACCGGCGACGCGATCACCGCGGCCAACATCTACCTCACGGTGGTGGCCGAGACCGCGTTCACCAACACGCTGTTCGTCGCGATGCCCGACGAGGCCGCCGCCAACGGCGACTACCTGCTGCCGACCGTGTTCCACTCGGTCCAGTCCGACGAGTCGCGGCACATCAGCAACGGGTACAGCATCCTGCTGATGGCGCTGGCCGACGAGGACAACCGCCAGCTGCTCGAGCGCGACCTGCGCTACGCCTGGTGGAACAACCACTGCGTGGTCGACGCCGCGATCGGCACGTTCATCGAGTACGGGACGAAAGACCGCCGCAAGGACCGCGACTCGTACGCCGAGATGTGGCGCCGCTGGATCTACGACGACTACTACCGCAGCTACCTGATCCCGCTGGAGAAGTACGGCCTGAAGATCCCGCACGACCTGGTCGAAGAGGCCTGGAACCGGATCTACAACAAGGGCTACGTGCACGAGGTGGCGCAGTTCTTCGCCACCGGCTGGCCGGTCAACTACTGGCGGATCGACCCGATGACGGACGAGGACTTCGAGTGGTTCGAGTTCAAGTACCCGGGCTGGTACAACAAGTACGGCAAGTGGTGGGAGAACTACAACCGCCTGCGGTACCCGGGCAAGAACAAGCCGATCGCGTTCGAGGACGTCGACTACCAGTACCCGCACCGCTGCTGGACCTGCATGGTGCCGGCCCTGATCCGCGAGGACATGGTCACCGAGAAGGTCGACGGCCAGTGGCGTACGTACTGCTCCGAGACCTGCGCCTGGACCGACATCAAGGCGTTCCGGCCCGAGTACGAGGGCCGGCCGACGCCGAACATGGGCCGGCTGACCGGGCATCGCGAGTGGGAGACGCTGCACCACAACCGCGATCTGGCCGACATCATCAAGGACCTCGGCTACGTCCGTGACGACGGCAAGACGCTGATCCCGCAGCCGCACCTGGACCTGGACGACCAGAAGAAGCTCTGGACCCTCGACGACGTGCGCGGCATCAACTTCGCCAGCCCGAACATCCTGCTCAACGAGATGTCCGACGCCGACCGCGAGGCGCACCTCGCGGCGTACAAGGCGGGTGGCCCTGGTGGCCGGCCGGCGCCGGCCGTCGCCTGACCCAGCAAGCAGATCGGTGGCGGCGGACCCTGGCGACACCCCGCCGCCACCGGTCGCTCCCCAGCCAGAACCACACAGCCCTTGAGGAGCAGGTTGATGGGTGACAAACACGTCGTGCGGTTCGAACCCGTCGATCTCGAGATGGAGGTCGACGAGGACGAGACCGTGCTGAACGCCGCCTTCCGGCAGGGCATCGCGCTGATGCACGGCTGCAAGGAGGGCCAGTGCGCCGCCTGCAAGTCGTTCCTGCTGGACGGCGACGTGCAGATGGACCGGTACTCGACGTTCGCGCTGGCCGAGTACGAG
Source organism: Kribbella ginsengisoli (assembly GCF_039537185.1). Classification (NCBI taxonomy): domain Bacteria; kingdom Bacillati; phylum Actinomycetota; class Actinomycetes; order Propionibacteriales; family Kribbellaceae; genus Kribbella; species Kribbella ginsengisoli. Next base: position 42,377 of record NZ_BAABAA010000023.1, read on the forward strand.
AGCGACGAGGGCTACATCCTGCTCTGCAAGTCGCACGCGTACTCCGATCTGACCGTCGAGCTGATGAACTACGACGAGGAGGAACTCCGCAATGCTGTCCCGCTGCAGCACCTGCGGACCAGGGTCGCCGCGATCGAGCCGGTCACCCGCGACATCGTGTCGCTGCGGCTGGACCTGGTCGAGCCGGACAAGTTCACCTTCAAACCCGGCCAGTACGCCGACATCGCGATCCCGGGCCACGACGCGCACCGGTCCTTCTCGATGGCGACGCTGCCCGGCGACCCACTCGAGTTCCTGATCAAGAAGTACCCCGGCGGGCACTTCTCCGGCCTGCTCGACGGCGGCCTCGAGGTCGGCGACGAGCTCGAGCTGGACGGACCGTACGGCACCTTCACGCTGAAGAAGGCGTCGGACCGGCCGATCCTGTGCATCGGCGGGGGAGCGGGGCTGGCCCCGATCCTCAGCCTGCTGCGCCATGTCGTTGCCGACGGCATCGACCGGCCGGTGCGGTTCTACTACGGCGCCCGGACCCACGAGGACCTGTTCTACCTCGACCAGATCGAGGAGCTGGGCGCGGAACTGCCCGACTTCAAGTTCGTCGGCGTGCTGTCCGAGAGCTGGCCGGACGACTGGGAGCACACCGGGTTCGTGACGGAGGTGGTGCAACGGCTGGAGCCAGGACTGGCCGGGGCCGACGCCTACCTGTGCGGGCCCCCGCCGATGGTCGACGCGGCGATCGACCTGCTGGAGACGGCCGGCGTACCGCGTGAGCACATCCACTACGACAAGTTCACCACTTCGGTGGCGGAATAGGAGATCGAGATGGCAGACACGAAAGAACGGAGTTTCCCGCACCCGGAGTTCACCGACTCCGAGGCCGGCGCGCTCACGTTCCCGAGCTCCACGAGTCGCAGCTACAACTACTACAAGCCGGCCAAGGCCCGGGCGACGACGTACGAGGACGTCACCTTCGACGTCCAGCCCGACCCCGACCGGCACCTGTCGCAGGGCTGGATCTACGGGTTCGCGAACTCGCCCGGCGGCTACCCGAAGGACTGGACCCGGCTGGTGTCGTCGGACTGGCACCGGTTCCGCGACCCGAACGAGGAGTGGGAGAAGACGATCTACCGCAACAACGCGGCGGTCGTCCGGCAGATCGGGCTGAGCCTGGAGAACGCCAAGCGGGCCAAGGCGTACTCGCACTGGAACCCGGCCTGGACCAAGTTCATCCAGCGCAACCTCGGCGCCTGGATGCATGCCGAGAACGGGCTGGGCATGCACGTCTTCACCGCCGCCCAGCGGTCGGCGCCGACGAACATGATCAACAACGCGATCTGCGTCAACGCCGCGCACAAACTGCGGTTCGCCCAGGACCTGGCGCTGTTCAACCTCGACCTGGCCGAGTCCGACATCGACTTCGACGGCCAGGTGCACCGGGAGGTCTGGCAGTCCGACCCGGTCTGGCAGGGCGTCCGGGAGAACGTCGAGCGGCTGACCGCGATCGGCGACTGGGCCGAGGCGCTGTTCGCGACGAACATCGTCTTCGAGTCGCTGGTCGGCGTGCTGTTCCGGTCCGATCTGCTGATGCAGGTCTCGGCCCGCAACGGCGACTACATCACCCCGACCATCGTCGGGGCCGGCGAGAACGACTACAGCCGCGACCTCGGCTACACCCGGGCGCTGTTCTCGCTGCTCACCCGGGACTCCGAGCACGGTACGGAGAACAAGGCCGTACTGGGTGAGTGGCTCGCGACCTGGGTGCCGGTCAGTCTGCGGGCAGCTCACGAGCTGCAGCCGATCTGGTCGCAGCCGAACGAGAAGGTCGTCACCTTCGCCGACTCGTTGGCCGCCGCCAAGGACGGTCTGCGCAGTGCCCTGGCCGACCTCGACCTCGACGTACCGAAGGAGCTGGACCAGTGACTGAAGCGAAGGAGTTCGGCGCGGCCGACCGCACCTTCTCGAACATGTGCGGCGTGACGTTGATGAACAACCAGAACGGTCATGTGGTGGCCCAGATCATGGGCGCCAAGGACAACGTGGAGATCACCGAGTACCCGTCGATGATCCGGGTCGACGGGGTCGGCAGGCTCACCTTCGACTTCGCCGAGATCTCCGACGCGCTCGGCGCGGACTTCGACCAGTCCGACTTCGAGGAGATCATGTCCACCCACTACGGGCGGATGGTCCATTTCGACGACAAGACGATGCTCTTCTCCAGTCCGGAGGAGGCCGCGGAGTACATCGACTTCGACCTCGTCGAGGTCCCGAGCTGAATTCGTCGCCCGGGGCCCTGACCGGCCCCGGGCACTGCCTGCCAGGGAGGCAAACCGATATGTACGAGAGCAACGGCGAGAAGTACTTCATCGTCGACAGTCATGTGCACTTCTGGAACGGCCGGCCGGAGAACAACCGGAACCGGTACGGCGAGGGCTTCACCAACTGCTTCTACGACTACCACCGCAACCTGTCGCCGGCCGAGTACGTCTGGACGCCGGAGAAGTTCGGCGCGTACTCCGAGGCCGACCTGCTGCACGACCTGTTCGAGATCGGCTACGTCGACAAGGCGATCTTCCAGCCGACGTACCTGACCGACTTCTACGTCGACGGCTTCAACACCACCGAGCGCGACGGCGCCGTGATGGAGAACAACCCGGGCAAGTTCATCACCAACGGCGCCTGGGACCCCCGTGACGGCGCCGCCGGTCTGGACAAGCTCGAGGAGCTGCACGCGCGCTGGAACCTGCAGGGCGTCAAGCTCTACACGGCCGAGTGGAAGGGCGACTCGAAGGGCTGGAAGCTGTCCGACCCGGAGGCCGAGCCGTACCTGCGCAAGTGCGTCGAGCTCGGCATCAGGAACATCCACGTGCACAAGGGCCCCACGATCTACCCGCTGAACCGGGACGCCTTCGACGTCCAGGACATCGACTACGCGGCCTCGATGTTCCCCGAACTCAACTTCATCGTCGAGCATGTCGGGCTGCCGCGGCTGGAGGACTTCTGCTGGATCGCCACCCAGGAGCCGAACGTGTACGGCGGGTTGGCGGTCGCGATGCCGTTCATCCACAGCCGGCCCCGGTACTTCGCCCAGATCATCGGCGAGCTCCTGTACTGGATCGGCGAGGACCGGATCACCTTCGCCAGCGACTACGCGATCTGGCAGCCGAAGTGGCTGGTCGAGAAGTTCGTCGACTTCCAGATCCCCGAGGACATGCAGTCGGAGTACGGCGTACTGACGCCGGACATCAAGCGCAAGATCCTCGGCCTCAACGCGGCCAAGCTGTACGGCCTCGACGTACCGGCCGAGCTGCGGATCTCCGGCGAGGTCTCCGACAAGCCGATCGGCTCCGCGCCGGTCCAGGTCTCCTGATCCTCTGATTCGAAGGGAATAGACAGATGGCCAAAGATCTTCGTTTCAGCAACGACGCCCGGCAACTGCTCGAGCAAGGTGTGAACGCGCTCGCTGATGCGGTCAAAGTGACGCTGGGACCCAAGGGGCGCAACGCGGTACTGGAGAAGCTGACCGGGCCGCCGACCATCACCAACGACGGCGTCACGATCGCGCGCGAGATCCAGCTGCGCAACCCGTTCGCCAACATGGGCGCGCAGCTGGTCAAGGAAGTCGCGATGAAGACGAACGGGGTGGCGGGTGACGGTACGACCACCGCGACCGTGCTCGCGCAGGCGCTGGTGCGGGAGGGGTTGCGGGCGGTTGATGAAGGCGCGAACCCGATGCAGTTGCGGCGGGGGATCGAGGAAGCGGTCGCGGTGATCGTGAAGACGCTGCACGAGCGGACGGCCGAGGTCGGTGGGCAGACGGATCTGCTGTTCGTGGCGACGTTGTCGGCGAATGACGATCCGGAGATCGGGTCGGTGATCTCGGAGGCGATGGCGCGGGTCGGGAAGACCGGTGTCGTCACGGTCGAGGAGTCACCGGCGTACGGGCTGTCGTTGAACGTGGTGGACGGGATCGAGTTCGACCACGGGTTCATCTCGCCGTACATGGTGACCGACAAGGACCGGATGGAGACGGTCTTCGACGATCCCTTCATTTTGTTGACGAACAAGAAGATCAGCCAGCTACAGGAGCTGATGCCTACTTTGGAGCTGGTGACGCGCTCGGGCCGGCCCCTGGTGATCCTGGCCGAGAACGTCGACGGTCCGGCGCTGCAGATGCTGGTGAGCAACAACGTGCACGACACGTTCAGGTCGGTCGTGGTGCGGGCGCCTGGGTTCGGGCATCGGCGGGTGGCGGAGCTGGAGGACCTGGCGGCGGTACTGGGTGGTCGCGTGGTCAGCGAGGACTCGGGCGTCAACCTGCACTCGCTGACGGCCGACGACCTGGGGTCGTGTCACCGGATCACGATCACGGAGAACGGTACGACGATGGTCGGCGGCGCGGGCGATCCCGCGTCGGTGGAAGCCCGTCTGCACCAGCTCGAGAAGGAGCTGGAGCGTGCCACCAACGACCACGACGAAGACAACCTCAAACTCCGCATCGCCCGCCTGGCCGGCCGTGTCGCCGTCATCCACGTAGGCGCCGCAACCGGCGTAGAACTCAAGGAAAAGCAGCACCGAGTAGAGGACTCGCTGTCAGCAACCCGAGCCGCCCTGGAGGAAGGTGTCATCGCCGGCGGCGGCTCAGCCCTGACCCAAGCCCGAGACGCCCTGGACCGCCTGGAACTGACCGGCGACGCCCTCATCGGCCGGGAAATCGTCCGCCAGTCCCTCGCCGAACCCCTCCGCTGGATAGCCATCAACGCCGGCTACGACGGCGACGAGGTAGTCAAAACCGTCTCCGAACTCCCCGTAGGCCAAGGCTTCAACGCCCTCACCGGCCAGTACGGCGACATGTTCGACTTCGGCGTCATGGACCCCGTCAAGATCACCCGCTCGGCATTGGAGAGCGCCGCCTCCATCGCCGCCCTCCTGATCACCACCGAAACCGCCATCGTCGAAGAAGTCCTCGGCAACCCAGGCGCCATCATGGCCCCCGGCTTCGGCGACCTCGCCGAAGGCATGGTCCGCCCCTCCAACATCTACTAGATGCAACTACTCCAACTGGCCCGCCCGCCCCCGCCCCTCCCGGGGGCGGGCACCCGTGTCGCGGCGGAGTGCCCACCCCAAAGGGCTGAAAGGGCAAAGGGCAAGAGCAAAGGACAAGCAAGGGGCAAGAGCAAAGGAGGATCCCGGCTGCCGCTGTGGTTCAGTGCTGTGCCGGGGCTCTAGTTCGTGGGGTGGGCAGTGATCAGGTTCTGTGGCGTTCGCCGGGTCGGTGATCGCCAGTATGACGGCGGCGAACCAACTGGTCAGGTCAGTCGGCTTTTTCTTCTATGCCTACGTCGTCGGGGGAGACTGTGCGGCCGCCTTGGCAGGAGCCTTTGGAGTTGTGGAGGGGGGAAGGGGTTTGCCAGTTGCCGTAGAACCATTTGGGGGGCTGGCCGATCGAGCGGCAGATGAGGACTACTCGGTAGAAGCCGCTACCTGCCCAGCAGCTTGCGCTGGCTGTGGTAGCGCCGGTTCGGCTGTAGCTGCAGTTCTCGGGCCAGCCGCTTGTGGTGGCTGATGCCTGACTGGTGGGGACCACCATCGTTGCCAGGACAAGGGCAGGAAGACTGAGAAGTGTGAGGGGCCTACGCATAGGTTGCCGCCTTTCGTGGAGGGTTAGCGCGCGCCGGCGAGAGTTGCCGCGGGGTCCTGGGGGAGGGGCTTCCACAGGGAGCTGTCTGCCATCTCGGCGGCGGCGTTCTTGCCTGTGCAGGCGGCGCACCACTCGAGCTTGAGATACCAGCAACTGACGTACGGCGAGGCGACGATCGTGCTCGACGCTCCGCTGTACGACCAGGCGTACTCCAGCCAGCTGCTCGGACAGGTGAAGGTTGCCCGGACCCAGTACTTCCGTCCGCACTGATTGTGGAGGTAGACCTTCTGGACCACATCCCCGTTGCGCGAGATGCAGCCGCCCGCACCGGCCCAGGTCGCCGCCGAGGCCGTGCTGGGAGAGATCAGGACAGTGGTGGCCGCCAGCGCCATCACCGCGAGCACTGACTTGACCCGGATCATCTTTCGCATCGTTCTCACTCCTTCGGAGACAGCGTCGGTGTGCGATGGGCCGATCATCCGGCGTCACCGTTACCCGCTGCCTACCAAACCGCTACCGTAAGCTCGGAGGAGTGGAATTCAGGCTGCTCGGTGAGGTGGTGGCGCTCAGCCACGATCAGCCGCTCGCGCTGGGCCGGCGGCAGGAGCGGTTGCTGCTCGGGATCTTGTTGCTGGAGCCGAATCGCCCCGTTTCCGTCGATCGCCTGATCGAACTGCTCTGGCCCGCCGACCAGCCCGCCAACCCACGACGAGCGATCCAGGTGTACTTCTCCCGGCTCCGGCGGGTCCTGGCGAAGGCGGGCGAGGACGACGGCCCGGTGCTCCTCCGCCAGGACGACGGCTATCTGGTCCGGACACCCGCGGAGTCCATCGACGTGCACTGCTTCACCCAGCAGATCCGCGCGGCGAGAACGATCGCCGACCCAGCAGCTCGGGCCGCCGCCCTGCGCTCAGCCCTGGACCTGTACCGAGGTGAGCCGCTCGAAAGCCTCGCATCTCAGTCGGTACTACGCCAGCTCGGCGGCCCGTTCGACGAGGCCTACCGGACAGCACTCGAACTGCGGATCGACGCCGCCCTCGAGGCCGGGCTGTACGACGACCTGCGCGCCGAAGTACCGGTACTGATCGGGCGCTACCCCGTCGCCGAACGGCCGGTCGCCGCGCTGATGCGAGCGCTCCATCACGATGCACGCCCGGCTGAGGCGCTGACCGTCTACGAAGAGCTGACCGCTCGGTTGCGCGAGCGGCTCGGCCTCGAACCCGGCCCAGAACTCCGTGCCCTGGCCGACTCGATCCGGCAGAACGCACTCGGCTCACCCACTCCGATTCCGCAGCCGCCCGAGCCGGCCCGAACGGGCCCACGGCAACTACCTGCCGACGTCAGGTTCCTGGTGGATCGCGACCTGCTGCTGGCCCATGGACAGCTGCATCTCACCACGCGCAGGCCGGCTGCCTTCTGCCTCCACGGCGGCGCGGGCGTCGGGAAATCGGCAGCAGCAGTCAGGCTCGGCCATCGCGTCGCCGCCGATTTCACCGACGGACAGCTGTTCCTGCGCCTGCTCGAGCCCGACGGTACGGCGCTCCCGTCGAGGACGGCGCTCGCGCGGTTGCTGCGTGCGATCGGTGTTCCGCCGAGCGAGATCCCCGAATCGCTCGAAGCCAGGATCGCCGTCCTCACCGAGAAAGCCGCCGACCGAGAGTTCCTCCTCGTCCTGGACGATGCCCAGGACCTCGCTCAAGTCTCACCGCTCCTGCGGCTCGGCCCCCGATGCAGCGTGATCATCACCTCACGCCAAGCGCTGAGCGGGCTGGAACACGCCGAGCACCACCAGGTACGGCCGCTGGGCGATGACGCGAGCCTGCAACTCCTGCGCCATGTTGCCCAGGCGGAGTTCGACGGTGGAGAGATGGGTGACCTCGTCACGATCGTCGAGCGTTGCGCGGGTCTGCCGCTGGCCCTTCGAGTGGTCGGATCACGGCTCAGCCCGGTCGCCGGCCAGACGGTCCCGGCCATGGTCGCCGCGCTGGAGGACGCCGCCCAGCGGCTCGACGTCCTCGAGATCGGAGACCTGGCCGTTCGAGCCAGCCTCGAGCTGTCGCTCGCTGCGGTCGAACCATTGACCTGCGCGTTGCTAGAGCGAGTCGTTCAGCTCGGAATCGACGAGTTCTCTGCCTGGGTGGCAGCGCCGCTGCTCGACGTCGACGAGTCTGTCGCGGACCGGGAGGTCGAGCGTCTGTACGACCTGGGCCTGGTCCATCTGCGCACCGAGAGTCCCCGGCGATTCGGCGTACACGGCCTGGTTCGCGCCTATACGCTCGAACGATCGTCGGACGCCGGTGCGATCGAGGCCGCGACCCGGCGGTACGTGGGCGCGCTGGTCCGGCTGGCCACCATCGCCGATGAGGAACTCGACCACGGCTTCGTGCAGACCGAGGGCCTGTCCACACCGGAACCGCCGTCCCTGCCTGGCGTCGAGGCGTCCGCGCGGTCGATGCCAGGGGAGTGGTTCGGACTCGAAGCGCCCGCCATCTGCACCCTGATCGCCAAGGCTCCGCCGGAGCAAGCGGCCCTGCTCGCATTGCGGGTCCGCGGCTATCTCACCTTGCAGGACGAGAGCGAACAGGCCGGATCAGCCCTCGAAACAGCGCTCGGGAAGCTGAACGACGGCAGCCATCCCGGTCTGGAGGGGCGGCTGCTGCAGGCGTACTTCACCACCGTCGCGCAACACCACCGGCCGGTCGGCGAGCTGATCGCGCTGGCCGACCGCTCGTTGCGACTGGCTCGGCTGGACGATTCGACGTTGCTGGAGATGTCGGCGTACTGGCAGTTCGGCTACTCCATGATCGAGGCCTGCGATTTCGAGGCGGCGGCGATGGCCTACGAGTCGGCGCTCGTACTGATCGAGAAGGATCCCGCCCTCGGCCACCACCGGGCCAAGGCGCTGTCCGGCGCCGGGGACGCCGCTCGGCTGAACGGTGACCTCGAGCGCGCGGCAGTCATCCTGGCCGAAGCGGCGAGCCTCGACCCAGGCCGCACCCGCTGGCGTGCGGTGACCTTGTACGACCTGGCGACAGCCCTGGTCGAGGGAGGCCGGCTGACCGAGGCGGAGCCGGTGATCCGGGAGGCCGAGGCGATCTTCGCCGAGCTGGGAGACAGCTTCGGCCGTGCGTACGTCGAGATCGTCGACGCCCGGCACGCCCTCCGCCGTCAGGACTGGGACAGAACCCGCAGGCTGCTCGACAGCGCGGCCCAGCAGTTCCTGGCGATCGACGACGTCTCGTCGCTGTGCGAGGTCCGGATCGCCGAGGCCGAACTCCTGCTGGCCAGGCAACAGCCCGCAGCCGCCCGTGAGTTGCTGCTGGCAACGATCGACGAGGCGCTGTCCGTCGAGGACACCCGCAGCGCGCACCAGTGCCGCCAACTCCTGAACACCTTCACAACCTGAAAGAGCCCTGCACGCGTTGTGCAGGGCTCTTTCGGGGAGTGCTGGGGTCAGGCTTCGCCGGTGCCGCCGGAGGGGAAGAGGTTGCCTTGGCGGGAGAAGCCGTCCGAGGGGCCGGCGGCCGGTGGCAGTGCGGTGCCGGTGGCGATCTTGCGGTTTCGGCGGGTGCGGCCTTCGAGGTAGCGGGCGAGGACCGAGAGGAGGGAGCAGATGCCGATGTAGATGACCGCTACCACCATGTACGTCGGGATGTACGGGAAGCCGAACTCGAGCCGGCCGCCCATCTGCTTGGCGACGTACAGGAGTTCGTTGTACGTGATGATGAAGCCGAGCGCGGTGTCCTTCAGCAGGACGACGAGCTGGCTGACGATGGCCGGCAGCATCGCCCGGATCGCCTGCGGGAGCAGGATCAGCCGGACGACCTGGTTCTTGCGCAGGCCGGTCGCGTACGCCGCCTCACGCTGGCCCTTCGGGACCGCGCTGATGCCGGCCCGGAAGATCTCCGCCAGGACCGAGCCGTTGTACAGCGTCAGACCGAAGACGACCGCCCAGAACGGGCCCAGGCCCAGATGGAACTCGAGGTTGCCGTAGTAGAAGAAGAACATCAGGATCAGCACCGGGATCGCGCGGAACAGCTCGACCACGAAGGTCGCCGGGACCCGGACCCACTTGTGGTCGCTGATCCGGGCGGCCGCGAAGACCGCGGCGAACAGGAAGGCCAGTACCGCGGCCAGGCCGGCCGCCTTCAGCGTGTTCAGCAGGCCGGTGAGCAACTGCTCCTGGATCGACTTGTACTGGAACTGCGCCCAGCGCCGGCTCTGGAACTGACCGGTGTCGTTGAGCCGGTAGACCACCCAGGCGATCACGCCCAGCACGACCAGCGCCACGACGACGTTGAGGATCATGTTCCGTGCCCGCGCCCGGGGGCCGGGTACGTCGTACAACACGGCACTCATGCCGACACCGCCGTCCGTCGCTCGGCCCACCGCTGCAGGAAGACCAGGGGGATGATCAGGATCAGGAAGCCGATGGTGATCCAGACCAGGGTCAGCATCTGGTTCTCACCGCGTTCGGCGATCGCCGCCGGGATGGCGCCCGCTTCGAGCACCGAGAATCCGGCCGCGATGGTGGTGTTCTTCAGCAGGGCGATCATCACGCTCATCAGCGGCGGCTGGATCGCCCGGAAGGCCTGCGGCAGCACGACGATGCCGAGCACCTGCAGGAAGGACATGCCGACCGCGCGGGCGGCCTCGGACTGGCCGGGTGAGACGGTGTTGATGCCCGACCGGACCACCTCGCAGACGAACGCGGAGGTGTAGACGGTCAGCGCGACGATCGCCGACCAGAAGTACGACGGCAGCTCGATCCCCATCTTCGGCGCGCCGAAGACGAGGAAGGCGAAGACCAGGGTCAGCGGCGTGTTCCGCAGGATGTTCACGTAGCCGGTGCCGATGGCCCGCAGCACGGGTACCGGGGAGACCCGGAACCCGGCCAGCACGGTCCCGAGGACCAGGCTCAGCAGGCCCGCCACCACGAACAGCTTGATCGTGGTCCAGAAGCCGTCTCTGAACAGTTCCCAGTTGTCGGTGAGGACCGAGAGCATCGCGACCTTCCAAGGGTTGGAGACAGTCAGGGCGACCCCGCGACGCGCGGGGTCGCCCTGAGCTGAGGGTGGATCAGTACTTCTCGACCGGGGGCTGGGTGCCGGCCGAACCGGACTTGCCCAGCGTCTCGTCGTAGATCGACTTCCAGGTGCCGTCGGTGCCGGCGGTCTCGAGACCCGCGTTGATCTTGTCGCGCAGCGCCTTGTCGGCCAGCGGCACGCCGATGCCGTACTTCTCCTGGCTGAACGGCTTGCCGACCACCCGCAGCTCGTCGGGCGCGTTCGCCGCGTAGCCCTTGAGGATCGCGTCGTCGGTGGTGACCGCGTCGACCTTCTTGTCCAGCAGCTGGGAGACGCACTCGGAGTAGGTCTTGAACTCCGAGATGTTGCTCGCCTCGGTCAGGTTCTCGTCCTTGACCTTCTGGATCGGCGTCGAGCCGGTCACCGAGCAGACCTTCTTGCCCTTGATCGAGTCCTTGCCGCCGTCCATCGAGGTGTCGGACTTGCGGACCAGCAGGTCCTGGCCGGCGATGAAGTACGGGCCGGCGAAGCCGACCAGCTTCTTGCGCTTGTCGGTGATCGAGTAGGTGCCGACGTAGTAGTCGATCTCGCCACCGGCGATCGCCGTCTCGCGGTTCGCGGACGGGATCTCCTTGTACTCGATCTGCGCCGGGTCGAAGCCGAGCTGGGCCGACACCATCTGGGCGATCTCGATGTCGAAGCCGCAGCGCTTGCCGCTGGCATCCTTGTAGCCGAGGTTCGGCTGGTCGGCCTTGACCCCGACAACCGCGTGCCCGCGGGTCTTGATCTTGGCGTAGGTCGGGCTGCCGGCCACGTCCGCGGCCGGAGCCACGGTGAACTTGTGCGGCTCGCCACAGCTAGCGGCGGCGCTGCCACCGCCACCCGCGGCGGTGTCGTCCTTGCCACAGGCGCCGACGCTCAGCGCGAGCGCAGCGACGCCGAGAGTGGCGACCACGTTGCGCATTCTCATGGGATCCCCTTCGTGTGTTTTTACTGCAGTTGCGGCCGGCCCGAAGGCCCGCCGGGCGTCTCGTCAGTGCTTGAGGATCTTCCCGAGGAAGTCCTGGGCACGGCGTGAGGTCGGGTTGGTGAAGAAGGACTCGGGGCTGGCCTCTTCGACGATCTCGCCGTCGGCCATGAAGACGACCCGGTTGGCCGCGCTGCGCGCGAAACCCATCTCGTGGGTGACCACGACCATCGTCATGGACTGCTTGGCCAGGTCGATCATCACCTCGAGGACCTCCTGGATCATCTCCGGGTCGAGCGCCGAGGTCGGCTCGTCGAACAGGATGACCTTCGGATCCATCGCCAGCGCCCGGGCGATCGCGACCCGCTGCTGCTGGCCGCCGGACAGCTGGGCCGGGTACTTCGCCGCCTGGTTCGCGACGCCGACCCGCTCGAGCAACTCCATCGCGCGCTTCTCGGCGGCCTTCGGGTCGTTCTTGCGGACCTTCAGCGGGCCGAGGGTGACGTTCTGCAGGATCGTCTTGTGGGCGAACAGGTTGAAGGACTGGAACACCATGCCGACGTCGGCGCGCAGCCTGGCCAGCGCCTTGCCCTCGCTGGGCAGCGGCTGGCCGTCCAGGGTGATGGTGCCCGAGTCGATCGGCTCCAGCCGGTTGATCGCCCGGCACAGGGTGGACTTGCCCGACCCGGACGGGCCGATCACCACCACCACCTCGCCACGGTTGATGGACAGGTTGATGTCCTTCAGCACGTGCAGGTCACCGAAGTGCTTGTTCACGTTCGTCAGGGCGACAAGACCTGTGGTCGTCACGGTGCCGACGGCGGAGGAATCGCTCATGGCGAGCAACCTAGCGCGACCGGAGGGTGACCCGCACGCGCAGCCGGTTCCACACAGGTAACGATCTGCCGCCTGAGCGGGGTCGCGCGACCGACCGGTCACCCAGCGGAAGATCGTGCAGGATTTCCCTTGACCCTTCGGCCCACCCCGCCGGGGCCAGGCCTGGCGGGTCCCGGGCGCTTCCTGACGGGGGAGGCCGGGCGTACGGTTTCGTCGGCCTTGTGCTACGGGAGTGCCCGGCGATCGACGGCACCCCGCCAAGTTGTCGGAGAACTGTCATGCGCTTCTCGCTGACCAAACGCAGTCGGAAAATCGTCTCCGGAGTTCTGGGCATCGGCCTGGTCGCCGCCGGAGTGGGCGGCTATGCCGGCCGGTACGAACTCAAGGAGGAGTGGCTCAAACACCAGTGGGCCGACAAGCACTACAACGCGGCCGTGATGGAGAAGGCGCTGATGATCGCCGGCGGGAACCCGTCGGAGATGCAGAGCGAGTCGAAGGAAGCCTTCACCATCGCCGACGAGTTCGAGCAGGCCCGGACCGCTCCTGGTGGAATCGTTGCACCCGGTGCCTACTCGGCTGCTTTCAGTCAGCTCACCGCGATGCAGCACACCACCGGCACCTGGCGTGATGTCACCAAGGTGCCCTACAACGCCGACGACACCCGGTACCGCGACTGGTACTCGAACTCGTCCGGTGGCGCGGGCCACGTGACGGGCCGGGTGACCGGCCTGGCAGCCGACGGGGCCAACCATGTGTACGCCGCCGGCGCCAACGGCGGGGTCTGGCGCTCGAGCACCGGTGGCGGGAACTGGACACCGCTTTCCGACGCGTTGCCCTCACTGAGCGGCGGCGATCTGCAATTGGCCGGCGACGGCTCGCTCTGGTACGCGACCGGTGAGGCGAACACCGGCGGTACGTCGTACGTGGGCTCGGGTGTCTACCGGCTGGCGAACCCGGTCAGTGGCGTGTTCGCGCCGGCCGACCGGGTGGGCGGCAAGGAGCTCGAGTCGACCACGGTCGGCCGCCTGCGGTGGGGCGGTGGCCAGGTGTTCGCGGCGACCAACCGCGGCGTCTGGTACCACGACGCGTCGACGAAGGCCGGCGCCTGGAAGGTGGCGTTCTACCCGAATCCGGACTTCATGCCGGAGATCAAGGATGATGCCGGCAACATCTTGGTGCCGGGCGGTTCGCAGACCGGCGGCGCCACCAACGCGGCGTACAAGAACATCGTCAACGACATCGCGATCGACCCGAAGAACCCCAAGCACCTGATCGCGGCGATCGGCTGGCGGTCGGGTGACACCTACAACGGGTTCTACGAGACGTCCGACTACACGGCCGGCCCGGCGAGCTGGAAGCGGCTGGACGTGGTCCTGGGCGGCATCAAGAACAGCACGGACGTCGGCTACACCACCTTCGCCTTCAGCAAGACCGGTGACCGGCTCTACGCGCTGGTACAGCAGCCGAGCAAGATCAACGGCAGTACCAGCCTGGCCGGGATCTTCGTGTCGAAGACCGGCAGCCCGGCCGGTCCGTGGAACAAGATCGCGGACCCGCAGATCCTCCACAACAGTGGTTCCGCGCTGGATCGCAAGGGGTACGCGGTCGGCGTCCAGGCCTGGTACAACCAGTTCCTCACCGTCGATCCGACCAACGCCGACCATGTCTGGGCCGGCCTGGAGGAAGTGTTCGAGACCACCGACGCCGGCTCGCACTGGGCCACCGTCGGGCCGTACTGGAACTTCGGCTTCGCCTGCTGGAACATCGCGGACTCGAAGAACACCTGTCCGATGGCTCCGCACTCAGACCAGCACTCGGTCGCGGTCGGCACGGCCGGTGGAAAGCCGGTCGTGTTCGTCGGCAACGACGGCGGTGTCTACCGGCGCCCGGTGAACGGGCAGGTGAACGCCAACAAGAACGGCACCGACTGGTCCTCGCTCACCGACGACGGGACGATGGACGCGCTGCAGTACTACTCGGTGTCGGTCGGCAAGGACACCAAGAACGGCGGCACGGTGGTGTCCGGAGGCCTTCAGGACAACGGCGTGTCGAACCTCTTCGCGGTCCGGCCCGACGGTAGCAACGGCGACACCGAGATGGGCTCGAACTTCGGCGGTGACGGCGGTGACGGTGCGGCCGATCCGCAGAACGGCTGCAACCAACTGCAGGAGTACACGTCGCTGGCCATCAAGATCACCAACAACTGCGCACTGAACCCCGGAGCGCTCAGCGAGGCCGACGCGTCGTCGTGGAGTCTCGACCCGAACGACCCGTCACCGCGGTTCATCGCCCCGATCGCGCTGGACTCGGCCAACTCGAGTGGGTTCATCACGGGTGGGCAGTACGTCTACACCTCGACCAAGGGGTGGGGCATGCGCAGTGCGAGCGAGTGGACCAAGGCGTTCGACCTGGGCGCGGGCCACTCCGCCACCGCCGCGGCGATGCGTGACGGCGTTGGCTGGGTGAGCTGGTGTGGTCCCTGCAACAACGCCGGCTTCACTCGCGGCCTGGCGACCAACGCCGGTGGCTCGTGGCACCAGGTGACCCTGCCTGCCAGTTTCCCGAACCGGTTCCTGGCCGGCGTGGGGATCGACCCGGCCTCGGGTCAGCACGCCTACGTGGCCGTCAACGGATTCTCCCGCCGCTTCACCGAGGGGCCGGGGGCCGGGGTCGGACATCTGTACGAGACCAAGGACGGCGGCGCGACCTGGGCGGACATCTCGGCGAACCTGCCGGACATCCCGACCAGCTCGGTCAAGCAGCTGCCCAACGGCGCGCTGGTGCTGGGTTCCGACCTGGCGACCTTCTACCGGGCACCGGGCACGACCAGTTGGCAGGTGCTGGGCACCGGCCTGCCGACGACGACCGTGATGGACATCGAGTCCGGACCGGACGGCAGGGTGTACGCGGCCACCCACGGCCGTGGCATCTGGAGCATCACCCCACCTGCCTGACCCGGGAGTTGCGTCCGAAGAACCGCTCTGGTTCCTCGGACGCAACGAGGTCAGTGCGGGCGGCCCGTTCCGCAACACCCACCGGCAGCCAGGACAGCGGCTGCCGGTGGGGTCTTGACGGCAGCCTCCACGCCGGCCAGCATCCGGGACCGTTCGGCGGGGGAGATGATCCGGCCGCGGGTGACGACGGTGTGGATGCGGCGGGTGTTGCGGATGTCCTGGAGCGGGTCGGCGTCCAGGACGACGAGGTCGGCGAGCTTGCGTGGGGCAACGGACCCTAGGTCGGCGGCCATGCCGAGGAACTTGGCTGGTTCTACCGTTGCGGCGTACAGGGCCTGTCGGGTGGTGGCGCCGGCGGCGACGAGTAGTTCGAGCTCGTCGTGGAGGGCGAAGCCGGGGACCATGTACGGCGTACCGGTGTCGGTGCCGGCCAGCACGGGGACGTCGTGGGCGAAGAGCTCACGGACGAAACGTTGCCGGTACTCCCACATCTGCCGCTGGTGGGAGATCTCCTCGGCGGTCCGGTTGGCCTTGTAGAGGTTCTCGATCACGTAGTCGTAGGTGCCGATCGAGTCCTCGCTCAGGTACTTCCGAGTCGCCGGGTCCGGTCCGGTGAAGTCGGGCATGTCCAGCACGTGGTGCATGGTCAGCGTCGGGGTGACCCGGGTCCGGTTGCGCCGCAGCGTGCCGAAGACGTCGGCCGCGCGGGCCCGGCTGTAGGTGTTCGCCGCGATCCACTCGATCGGGTGCATCTGCCGGAACCAGCCGTTGTAGTCGCCGGTCTTGATCGCGATCGCCTGCTGCATCCGGCGTACCTCCACCTCGCGGCTCGATACCGACAGACCCAGCGAGTGGATGTGCTCGATGCTGCGCTGACCGGCGTCGCTGACCTGCTTGATCGGGACCTGGTCCGGGGCATGGCCGTGCACGGTCAGCCCCTGCCGCCGCGCCTCGTCCAGGATCGCCCGGTACGCCGATGAGCTCAGCCGCGAGTAAACCTTGACGAAGTCCGCCCCCTCCTCCTTCACCTGCCGTACAGCCGCACGCGCGCCGGCCTCGTCATCCACGACCAGCACGTGGAGGAGATTCGGATCCCACAGGGTCGGATCGCCGTCGATGATCTGGCTGGCCACGATCATCCGCGGACCGAGCAGCGTGCCGGCCTCGATCCGATCGCGCCAGTCGTAGACGACCGGGTCGGGCGCGGCCATCTCGCGGACGGTCGTGAGCCCGTTGGCCAGGTACAGCGGTGGCGAGACGTGCTCGTCGCCGAGGGAGTGGACGTGCATGTCGGCCAGGCCGGGGATGACGAACTTGCCGGCGAGGTCGATCTCGGTGGCGCCGCGGGGGACCGGCAGGCGGCCGACCCCGATGATGCGGTCGCCGCTGATCAGTACGGTCTGGTGCCGGTCGCGCCGGCCGGTCGAAGGGTCGATCACGGTGACATCGGTCAGCGCGGTGATCCGGGTCTTGTCGGCCGACATGGCGGGCCAGCTGAGGGCGGCGGCGTGGTTGGCGGTGAAGGAGCCTCCGGCGACCACGGCGGCTCCTGCGGCGGTACGGGCGAGGAACTGACGACGGGAACTGTTCATGCCCTCCACTGTTGTTTGCCGGGCGGCTGCGGTCAGGGGTTGCAGGGACCCGATCCCAGGTAGGGGAAACCCCACCACGCCACGTACTCTTAGTGGCTGTTATGCGTACATACGAGGTCCGCACCCACGGGTGTCAGATGAACGTCCACGACTCCGAGCGTCTGCGGGGCCTGCTGGAGACCGCCGGTTACGTCCGCGCGCCCGAGGGTGACCTCGCCGACGTGGTCGTCTTCAACACCTGCGCGGTCCGGGAGAACGCCGACAACAAGCTGTACGGCAACCTCGGCCAGCTGGCGCCGGCGAAGGCGAAGAACCCGGGCATGCAGATCGCCGTCGGCGGCTGCCTGGCGCAGAAGGACCGCGCCACCATCACCAAGAAGGCGCCCTGGGTGGACGTCGTCTTCGGCACCCACAACATCGGCTCGCTGCCGGTACTGCTCGAGCGGGCCCGGATCGCCGAGGAGTCGCAGGTCGAGATCCTCGAGTCGCTCGACGTCTTCCCGTCGACGCTGCCGACCCGGCGCGAGTCGCCGTACTCCGCCTGGGTGTCGGTCAGCGTCGGCTGCAACAACACCTGCACGTTCTGCATCGTCCCGGCGCTGCGCGGCCGCGAGAAGGACCGCCGCCCTGGTGATGTGCTCGCCGAGGTGGAGGCGCTGGTCGCCGAGGGCGTGCTCGAGGTGACGCTGCTGGGGCAGAACGTCAACTCGTACGGTGTCGAGTTCGGCGACCGGTACGCGTTCTCGAAGCTGCTCCGCGCGTGCGGCTCGATCGACGGGCTGGAGCGGGTTCGCTTCACCTCGCCGCATCCGCGTGACTTCACCGCGGACGTGATCGAGGCGATGGCCGAGACGCCGAACGTGATGCCGTCGCTGCACATGCCGCTGCAGTCGGGGTCGGACCAGATCCTCAAGACGATGCGCCGCTCGTACCGGCGGGATCGCTACCTCAAGATCATCTCCGACGTCCGGGCGGCGATGCCGGACGCGGCGATCACGACCGACATCATCGTCGGCTTCCCGGGGGAGACCGAGGAAGACTTCCAGGGCACGCTCGACGTCGTCCGCGAGGCACGGTTTGCCGGGGCCTTCACCTTCCAGTACTCGAAGCGGCCTGGTACTCCGGCCGAGTCGATGGAGGACCAGGTGCCGCACGAGGTCGTACAGGAGCGGTATCTGCGGCTGGTCGAGTTGCAGGACGAGATGGCCTGGGACGAGAACAAGAAGCTTGTCGGCCGCTCCGTCGAGGTCCTGATCGCCGAGGGCGAAGGCCGCAAGGACGCAGCCACGCACCGCCTCTCCGGTCGCGCCCGCGACAACCGCCTGGTTCACTTCACCCTCCCCGAGGGCGTCGAGAAGCCCCGCCCCGGCGACATGGCAACGGTCGAGGTCACGTACGCCGCCCCCCACCACCTAGTCGCAGACGTCTTCGGCTCCGTACGCCGAACCCGCGCCGGCGACGCCTGGCAACGAGCCCAAGACACCCCACCGTCCGCCACCACCCCCGGCGTCATGCTCGGCATGCCCCCCGTCGGCGCCCCGGCCCCACTGGCCCCCGCCACCGGCGGCTGCGCCGTCAACTGACTTGCCGGCGACGCCCCCCGAAGACGGGCAAAGCTGACGTGCCCCCGGAGCCACCCGAAACTCCCCCCGAGCAAAACGCCGCCATCCCCAAGCCCAACCCGAGCGACGCCGCGCCCGCCCCTGGGCCGAGCGACGCCGCACCGGCGACTGGGGTGAGTGAGGCTGCGCCGGCGCCTGGCGTGAGTGGGGCTGCGCCCGCCCCAGAGCAGAGTGGGGCTGTGCCGGCCACCGTGCAGAGTGGGGCTGTGCCGGCCCCCGTGCAGAGTGGGGCTGTGCCCGCCTCCGAGCAGAGCGGAGCCGCGCCCGCTCCTGGGGGGAGCGACGCCTCGCCCGCCCACGGGGCAAGCGGGGCTGCGGCCGCTGGTCGCGCTGGTGGGTTGTTGCCGGATGGGGCTGAGCCGTTCGCGTTCGGGCGGGATGCTGACGTCTACTCGATCGACGACGCGTGGGTGTTGCGGCGGTATCGGGATGGGCATCCGGTGCGGGATGAAGCGGAGTACATGAGGTGGGTGGCGAAGTACGACTACCCGGTACCGGCCGTGCGGCAGATCGACGGGCCGGACATGGTGATCGAGCGGCTCACCGGGCCGACGCTTGCTGATGCTGCGATCGCGGGTGAGGTCTCGCCGGCGGAGCTCGGGCGGATGCATGCCGATCTCCATCGCCGCCTTCACGCCATCCCGGCGCCGAGCGGCACCCAAGGCAACGTGGTGGTCCACGGCGATCTTCATCCGTACAACGTGATCCTGACCCCGACCGGCCCTGTCGTCATCGACTGGCGCAACGCCGAAGAGGGCCAACCTGAGTTCGACCTCGCGATGACCGCGATAATCTTCGCCCAGGTAGCCCTCGACCCCGCCTTCGCCAACCTGAGCGGGATGCTCCGCGAAGCTCTCGCCACCTACCTGGCCAACTCGATCGACCTGACCCCCGGCCTCGAGGCCGCCCTGGCAGCCCGATCCCGAAACCCCACCCTGACTCAGGCGGAACGAGACCTCCTCCCAGCCCAGTCGGAGCTAATCCGCTCACACCTGCACCAGCTCCGCACCCGCTGACAAATCCGGCCACCAGCCGGCAGGGTCACCCAACGCTCGGCTGCCCCCGGCCACCAGTTGGCAGGGTCACCTAACGCCCGGGCTGCCCCCGGCCACCAGTTGGCAGGGCAACCCAACGCCCGGGCTGACCCGTTATCAGGCCGCTGCCGCCCTGCAGGTCGCCAGCGGACGAACAACCCCGTCAGCCGAGCTGGCCGGCTCGCCGCCGAGGCCGGTTCCGCCGAGCCGTCGCCGCGCGACGCCGAACTCCACTGGCAGACCTGTCCGGCTGAGATGAAGCGCCAGGCCCGGGCCGCCATG
>NZ_BAABAA010000024.1:0-51964 GCF_039537185.1 Kribbella ginsengisoli
CATCAGCTGGCAAGACGGCGGAGTCACCAGCCTCACCAACCTCGTCCTGCTCTGCCGCGTCGACCACAACTCACTCCACGACGGCCACTGGACCATCACCATCATCAACAACCAGGTCCAGGTGACCCGCCCCACCTGGGCCAACCCACCACCCCGAAACACCAGCCGAAAACCCGACCAGCCCAGCACTGCCGCCACCGCACCCGCGCCGACGGCCACTACCCCCTGGCCGCCATCGATCACAACAGCTGACCGACCACCCACAGCGACCACCACCGCCCCCTTACCGCCACCATCCACCACGGACACCCAGCCACCATCCGACACGGACAGCCGAGCACCATCCACCACGGACACCCAGCCACCATCCGACACGGACAGCCGAGCACCATCCGGCACGGGCGCCCGGCCACCATCGGGCACGGACGACCTGCCACCATCCGGCACGGATAGTCGAGCACCATCCGGCGCGGACGCCCTGCCACCATCCGGCGCGGACGGCCTGCCACCATCCGGCACGGACGGCCGACCACCGAGGGCGACGGACAGCTGGCCAGCGGCGGCGACGGATGCTGACCCCTGGGGGTCATTGGCTGGTGCGGTGGTGGGTGGAAGTACCGATCCCATGCCAGCAAATACACCCATCCAGCCCGTAGCTACCGTGACGACCTCGGGTTCTGCTCATGTACCGGGAGCGAACTGGCCCTACGACGGCGATGCCGCCTGGATCACCACCGAGGAGACGGCAGCGCTCGACCCGTGGTGCGACAACCTCAAGAGCCCAGGAACCTCGCGCTCCAGCTCCAGCTCCAGCTCCAGCTCCGGACCCGAGCGCGAGCGCGAGCGCGAGCCCGAGCCCGAGCCCGAGCCCGAGCCCGACCGCGAGGCCGAGCAGACGACTATCCCCACACGCGATGGACTCAGCGCTGCTCCGTGGACCACGCCCGAAGAAGCGGCCGTTCTTGACCCGTGGGGTGACAGGCCCGGGGGTGCGGTGGCTTGATGTGGAGCCAGGTCCAGCGCGCCGAGGCCCGAAAGGTGCAGGCAAGACAATGCTGCTCGCTTGGTCTCGGCCGGCTGGTAGGGCTTTGCGGGTCGGTCCGGTATCGCCGACACAACGCAGAGGGTGGTCTGGGCACCGAGGCAGGTGTGCTCGCGACGGCCGGCGTCTGGTGTGCCGTGCCCGAGCCGTGCCCGTGCCCGAGCCGTGCCCGTGCCCGAGCCGTGCCCGAGCCCGAGCCGTGCCCGTGCCCGAGCCCGTGCCCGAGCCCGTGCCCGAGCCCGTGCCCGAGCGCGAGGCCGAGCCCCAGCCCGAGTGCGAGCGCGAGGCCGAGCCGACGGCTATTCCCGCACGCGATGGACTCACCGGTGCTCCGTGGACCACGCTCGAAGAAGCAGCCGCTCTCGACCGGTGGGGCGAGATGTCTGAGGGTGAGGTGGCTTGAGGTCGGGCCCCGTCCGATGCCTCTTGGCGTTGGACGACGACCTCTGGCCCCTAACCGGCGGTGCCCGGGGTATTCAGCGCAGACGGCCGCTTCACCCGGACTCGCCACCCGAGACAACCGATGCTGCGGCTTGGTCGCTAAAGCTAGCCGCCGCTTCCGATACGGCAATGCCTGAAGCAGTGGCCGCTCTCGATCCCGGGGTTATGGGGCCGGGGGTGCGGTGGCTTGATGGCAGGCCCGTCCGACGCCACTCGACGGAGGGCGGCGAGCTCTGGTGGGTGAGAAGGCCGACCATGGTGCGCTGATCACCGGCGACCTCACTGGTGGCGCTTCGGGTGTTCAGCACCGACAGCCCCTCACCCGGATTCGCCACCTGAGACACGCAGTGCTGCGCCTTGGTTGTTAGCGATCGGCGCCGCCTCGGATACGGCGCATTTGGTGGTGGAGGGGTCTAGTGATGCCAAGCTGGCTGGAGCGGCTGCGCGGCCGGAGCGGCGGCGGTGGCTTCGAGTTCTGCTCACGTACCGGGACAGAACTAGCCCCAGGCCAGTGATGGCGGCTGCATCACCGTCGAGGAGACGGCTGCGCTCGGTGCCTGGCGCGACAACACCACGAGCGCAGTCACTCCACGCTCCAGGCCCGTGCTCGGACCTCAGCCCGAGCGCCGAGCCCCGATCCTGAGTGCGAGCCCGTGCGCGTGCCTGAGCCTGAGTGCGAGCCCGAGCCCGAGCCCTGAGCCTGAGTGCGAGCCCGAGCCCGAGCCCGAGCCCGAGCCTGAGCCTCAGCGCGAGCCCGTGCCCGGGCCTGAGCCTGAGCCTGAGCCTGAGCCTGAGGTGACAGTTGTGTCCACGCGTGCCCGCGCGGGTGCTCGGTCAGTTGGTTCCCGACGGTGAGGTGGACAGGCTGGGGGTGACCGACTTACTGACGCACCCCGTGGGCCACCCTCGATGATCGCTTGCTGGATGGTGAATCGCGCCGACATCGGTGGGACCGCGACGAAGTGGACGTTCTCGGCCCGCGGGGTGACAGGCCCGGGCGACGCGGTCTGGGCTTGGGTCTGCCGGTGCCAGTCGAGCATCACGCCGACGTCGGCGGTTTGAGGCCTTGGTGGGTGGTTGGCGTCGGTCGATTCGGATGGGGCGGTGGGGCGCTACTCGGGTTGTAGCGGAGGAGGACCGTGCGCTGGTTGATGGCGGTGGCTTCGAGCAGGTCAGGTCTGGGGGCTCGAAGATGGGTTTCCCTGGGGGCGAGTTGTCGGCGATTTGTGGTCGAACGGTTCGGCCGAGATGAGGCTGAGGCCGCCGGTTCCCCGGCGGTGATGTTGTCGCCGGTGACGCATTGCTGAGCGATCGCCAAGGGGAAAATCGGCTGACGTATGCCGGGGGTGCGACCTACTCTGGAGGCATGGCTACTTGCCTCTGTGTCTAGCTGCGGACTCGCTTTCACGCCAGGAGTCTGTCCAGTAGTCATCACAGAAAGTAGTCACCATGATCACCGTTCGCGGTGTGGATATTCGTGTCGGGGCACAGTTGTTGCTGGCCGGCCTTTCGTTTCATGTCAGTCCGGGGGATCGGGTCGGTCTGGTCGGGCGTAATGGGGCCGGTAAGACGTCGTTGATGAAGGTGCTGGCCGGGGAGGATCGGCCGGCGGCGGGGACGATTACGGCCACTGGGTCGGTGGGGTATTTGCCGCAGGATCCGCGGGCGGCCGATCCCGCAGTCAGTGTGACCGCGCGCATTTTGTCTGCTCGGGGGCTGGACCTTGTGGTGCAGAGGTTGCGGAAGGCTGAAGTCGCCATGAGCACCGCTACCGGCGAGGAGCAGGAGCGGGCAATGGCGGCGTACGCGCGTGCCGAGGCGCAGTTTCAGGCGGCCGGTGGGTATGCGGCGGAGGGTGAGGCGGCGCGGTTGGCGGCTGGGGTTGGGTTGCCGACGCGGGCGCTCGAGCAGCCGGTCGGGGAACTGTCGGGTGGGCAGCGGCGGCGGGTTGAGTTGGCTCGGGTTTTGTTCGCTGAGCACGAGACCTTGTTGCTGGATGAGCCGACCAACCACTTGGATGCCGATTCGGTGGGGTGGCTCCGGTCGTTTCTGCTCGGGTACTCCGGAGGGCTCGTCGTGATCAGCCACGACCGCGACCTGCTCGCCGCGACGGTCAACCGTGTGTTCCACCTCGACCCGCACCGGACGACGATCGACATCCACAACACCGGCTGGAAGAAGTACCTCACCCAGTTGGAGCTCGACGAACGCCGTCGTACCCGCGAACGCCACACCGCCGAGCGCAAAGCCGCTGTCCTCAACGCCCAAGCCGACAAGATGCGCGCCGGCGCATCGACCGCGATGGCCGCCAAGAACATGGCCAGGCGCGCCGAGAAGCTCCTCACCGACCTCGAGCCGGTACGCCGTACAGCCCGAGTAGCCAAAATCCGCCTACCCGACCCGGTCCCCTCCGGCCGCACCCCACTCACTGCCAGCGGGCTGACCAAGTCGTACGGCGCATTGCAGGTGCTCAACGGTGTCGACCTGGCCGTCGATCGCGGCAGCCGACTGGTCATCCTCGGCCTCAACGGCGCGGGCAAGACGACCCTGCTCCGCATCCTGGCCGGCCGGGAACAACCCGACAGCGGCCAGGTGGTGCACGGTCATGGGCTGCGACTCGGCTACTTCGCGCAGGAGCACGACACGCTCGACCTGGCCAGTACGGTCCGGCAGAACCTCTCGACCGTCGCACCCGCCCTGACCGACGGCGAGGTCCGCAACGTCCTCGGCTCGTTCCTCTTCACCGGGGACGACGCGGACAAGCCTGCCGGCGTACTGTCCGGCGGCGAGAAGACCCGGCTGGCGCTGGCCGGCCTGGTCCACTCCGGCGCCAACGTCCTGCTCCTCGACGAACCGACCAACAACCTGGACCCGGCGTCCCGCGGCGAAGTACTAGGTGCTGTCAGCAACTACCCCGGCGCCATCATCATGGTCACCCACGACGAGGGTGCGATAGAGGCGTTGAGGCCGGACCGGGTCCTGATCCTGCCGGACGCCACCGAGGACCTCTGGACCGACGACTACCTCGAGTTGGTGTCACTCGCCTAGCCCAAAATGAAGGTGTCACTCACCTAGCCCAAAGTGAAGGTGTCACTCGCCTGGCCGAAGACACACAGAGGGCCCGCGCCGACCAGAGGCGCGGGCCCTCACCAAAC
The DNA here is from genome assembly GCF_039537185.1 of Kribbella ginsengisoli. Classification (NCBI taxonomy): domain Bacteria; kingdom Bacillati; phylum Actinomycetota; class Actinomycetes; order Propionibacteriales; family Kribbellaceae; genus Kribbella; species Kribbella ginsengisoli. The sequence continues at coordinate 4,639 of NZ_BAABAA010000024.1, forward strand.
CTCAGCGACCTTGGAGAGACTTCACGTTGTCGCCGAAGGTCCAGTTCTTCGAGCCGTCCCAGTTGATCGACCAGGTCATCAGACCCTTGAGCTGCCCGTTGAAGCTGTTCCACGACTGCGATACCAGCGACGGAGCCATGTACCCGCCACCCGCGCCGTTCTGCGCCGGCAGCCCAGGCACCTGCTTGTCGTACGGCACGCGGATCGTCACGCCCTGAACGACCAGCCCGGTGTTGAGGCAGGTCGTCTGGGCGACGAAGCCCTGCACGGTTCCCGCGGAGTACGAGTCGCCCGAGCAGCCGTACATGCTGCCGTTGTAGTACTGCATGTTCAGCCACCACAGCCGGCCGTTGTCGGCGTACTTCTTGATGATCGGCAGGTACGAACCCCAGATCGACCCGTAGGTGACGCTGCCGCCGGTCACGTACGCCGTCTCCGGCGCCATCGTCAGCCCGAAGTTCGACGGCATCTGCGCGAGCACCCCGTCGATGATCCGGATCAGGTTGGCCTGCGAGGTGGAGAGCTGGCTGATGTTGCCGCTGCCGGTGAGGCCGGTCTCGATGTCGATGTCGATGCCGTCGAAGTTGTACTTCTTCAGCAGCGGCACCACGGTCGCCACGAACTTGTCGGCGACGGCCGACGAGCTCAGGTCGATCCCGGCGGCAGCACCACCGATCGACATCAGGATCGTCTGCCCGGCAGCCTTCGCCGCGCACATCTCAGCCGGGGTGGCGACCTTCACGCCCGCGTCCATGCCGTCTTCCCACTTCACCGTGCCGTCGGACAGGATCACCGGGAACGCCGCGTTGATCACGTTGTACCCGTGCTGCGCGATCCGGGAGTCGGTGATCGGCGTCCAGCCGAACGGCGGGTGGACGCCGTTGGACGAGCCGTCCCAGTTCTCCCAGTAGCCGTGCAGCACCTTCCCGGCCGGCCGCGACTTCACCGGGCAGGTCGTCGACCCAGGCGGCGGCGTAGTAGGCGGGGTAGTGGGTGGCGTCGTCGGCGGAGTGGTCGGAGGTGTCGTAGGAGGGGTGGTAGGCGGCGTTGTGGGCGGCGTGGTCGGGGGAGTGGTCGGCGGCGCGCCATCACAGGCGCCGAGGTCGAGCCACAGGGAGGCAGCCGCGACCGGGTTCCAGCCAGAGCCCGGCGGCGCGGTGTGCGCCTGCCGGGCCTGGTACGTCCTGTTCTGGTAGGTCACCTGGGCACCGACGGCATAGGCGACTCCCTCGGCCCACGCGGGCGCAGTACAAGCCGCCTGTACCGCGGCCTGAGCCGACTGGCCGGCTTGGACCGCCACCACTCCGGCCCCGGTCAGGAGTAACCCCGTAGTGATGGCACCCGCGAGCAAACTGCCGAGCCGTCGGTTCATGGCCACTCCGATCTAATACGCAAGGACCTTTCTTTTAGTCACGGTAGGGGCTGGGCCGACTGCCTGCTACGACATGTCGGAAACCCGCCATCAGCGCAGGCCGAGCTCGGCGCCGACCCAGGCGAGCCGGTCTTCCTTGGCCTGCTGGGTGAGGAAGTGGTCGGACTTCTCGTAGAGGCTGACCTTCGCGCCCGGCTTCGCCGCGCTGAAGGCGGTCCGTACCTCCGGCGTGACGAAGATGTCGCGGCCGGCCCACTGGAAGTAGACGTCGTGAGCGCGTGCGACATTGTCGACCGGATCGAGGCCGGCGAAGACCTTGCGGTAGGCAACGGCCTGGTCGGGCTCGAGCCCCAGCCAGTAGGTGTCGAACCAGTTGGCCCAGGTGGCGTCGCCCGCCATGAAGACCATCGCGTGGGCGCGTTTGCCGATCAGCGACGCATACATTGCGCCGTAGTCGTGCCCGATGACGGCAGTACGCCGTGAGTCGACCCCATCCTGGGCAAGCAGTGCCTGGTACGCCGCCTCGACCGCCGCGAGCTGATCCGTCACCTTCACCCGATCCGTCTTGTCGCCGATCGGATCGCCGGCCCACGGGAACGTGAGCTGCGGCAGGATCGCGACCGCGCCCTTGCTCGCCAGCGCGATCGCCTCGGACAGGAACTCGGTCCGGTTCTGCGTCGAGCTCGGCGGCTCGAACCAGTGCAGGTAGAGCGCCCCCGCCAGCTGCTGATGCTTCTTCGCCACCGGCCTGACCAGGTACGCCGTGACCGGCGCCTGCCCGTGCACCGGGATCTGGATGTCCGTCACCACCACCGGCTGCGGCTTGCTCGAATCAGTCACCGCCGACGACGCCCCGGCCGCTGCCACCCCCAGCAGCAAGGCCCCGATCATCGTCGCCACCGCGAGTCTTCTCATCGCTCACCCCTCCCAATCCATCAGTTGATAAACTCTATTAACAACTGACGACCGTAGAGCGGCTGGGCCGGACGGTCAAGACGGTGGAGGATGTGCGGAATGAGCAGCGTGCCGGCGACCGACCCCTGGCTGGGGTTCGTGCTGGACCTCTGCAACACGTACGACCTGCTCGAGGACCCGCCCGACCAGCTGACCATCCCGCTCGTCACCCGCATCGCTGCCCGTCACGAGCTGGCCGATCCCGGGCTCACCGACGCCGACCTCGAGCCGGTGCGCGGCGTGCGCGACCGCCTCTACCGGGTCTTCGCCGAGGCGGAGAGCGACGCGCAGTACGGCGTACTCAACGAAATCTTCACCCGGTACGGCGCAACGCCACGCCTGGTCCCCGGCCCGCGCCTTGCGGCGACAGGTGGCGGCGATGCCGTCGCGCGACTGGCCGTGTCAGCAGCCGATGCCTTGGCCCGGGCAGTCGCGGATGGAGCTGCCGACCGGCTCCGGACCTGCGCCGGCGACCCCTGCCGCTGCGTCTACGTCGACCGCACCAAGGCCAACCGCCGCCGCTACTGCTGCGAACTCTGCAACGACCGAATGGCCTCCGCCGCCTACCGCAGCCGCAAGGGGTAGGGCGACCCAACCCGGTCGGCCCGACCCCCACCTCGGGGCACCAACGGGCGGCCGTCTCAACCCACGGGTTGAGAGCGGAGATCCATCCGGGTCACACCTGAGGACCGACGTACCAGCGACCGATTCCGACGACTCTGGAGACATCCAGAAAGTGTCATCCAGAAGGGCGCCGGAACCCACCGGCCATCGTCGGAAGGACAGTGCAATGTCGGTCAACCTCCTGCTGGGCATCCTGATCGGGATCCTGGTCGTGGTCCGCGTGATGGGCCGTCAGCTGCTTGGCTCGATGGTGACCCAGCGGTCGCTGGTGGTGATGCCGCTGGTCCTCGTGATCGTCGGTCTGCTGTCGGCCCGCGACGCTTTCACCACCGCCTCGCCCGGTGAGCTGGCCTTCTTCGTCTTCGACGTCGCCGTGCTGATCCTGATCGGCTTCGCCCGTGGCGCCAGCACCAAGCTGACGGTCCGCGACGGCGGCCTGCACCAGAAGGGCACCGCCGCGACCTTGGGACTGTGGCTGCTGACCATCGGCATCCGCGTCGGCGCCGGCTTCGCCGGTGCGGCGATGGGCCTCAACGGTTCCCTCACCACCGCGGCCCTCCTGCTGACCTTCGGCCTGAGCATCGCGGCCCAGAACGTCGCCGTCTACCTCCGCGCCCAGCGCCTGCACATCCCACTGGCAGCCGAACGGGCATGATGTTGCCCATGACCGTCCCGGCCCGATCGACCCCCGAACGCCCTGCGGGCACACGGGGGCCCCAGGCGGATCGCCGCGGCACCTCGAGGACGGTGCCGCGGTTGCTTTCTGCCGGCCGGCAGGCGGCCGTCGACATCTGGAGATCACCCGGCTTCACTACGTTGCTGCGGCTGGTTCCGGCGGTGCTGGTGATCGTGGCGGTGACCGTCGCCTGGGATTCACCCGAGGACCGGAAGTTGCCCTGGGCCCTCATCTTGGTACTGGCGGCGATCATCGTCGTCGGCGCCTTCGTGATCATCCGGTTCGACGAGAGATCGACCGAACGCACCGCCGGACTCCTGGTGTTCGTGGTGGTGGGATCGCTGCTCTGGTACGCCCTGCCGAACAGCGTGCTGATCGTCCTGCCGTTCTGGGCGGTCCGGGCCGCCGTGAGGTATCACCGGCCAGGGCGTGGCGAGACGGTTGTCATCTTGCTCGGCATCGCCGGCGCCAGCCTGCCGTCCTTCGCGGCGACGGGTTCGCTGAGCGGCGCGATCGGTATCGCGGTCGGCGTTATCGCCCTGCTGCTGGCCTCCACCAACCGCCGTGCCCGGGAGGAGCAGCTGGACGAGTTGCAGGTGTCGCTCGCCCGCAAGCAGGCGGCGATCGAGGAGCACAGCCGGGCGGCCGCGTTGGCCGAGCGGGCAAGGATCGCTCGCGACGTGCACGACGTACTGGCGCATTCGCTGGCCGGGTTGTCGCTCAATCTGCAAGGCGCGCGGCTGATGCTGGTGCGGGATGGTGCGTCGGAGGAGGCGATCGAGCAGGTGACCCGGGCGCAAGGGCTGGCGGCTGATGGGTTGGCCGAGGCCCGTCGAGCGGTGGCGACGTTGCGGGAGGATTCGGTGCCCGACGCTAGGGCGATGGCCGATCTCGTGACGGCGTACAGGTTGGAGGTGGGGAGCGAGGCAACCTTCGACATCGAGGGGCAGTCACGCGAGCTTCGGCCCGAGGCGATGGCGGCGCTTTATCGCGCGTTGCAAGAGGCTCTGACGAACACCCGCAAGCATGCGCCGGGAGCCCCGATCAATGTCGTACTCCGGTACGCCGATGCCCGCACCGTCCTCACGGTCGCCGACCACCCCGGCAGGCCGCCCGCCCGGGCCGTCACCGGGGGCTACGGTTTGCTCGGGATGCGCGAACGCGCCGAACTGATCGGCGGCACCCTCGAGGTCGGACCGACGAACGACGGATGGCGGGTTGAGCTGGTGGTGCCGGGATGAGTGATCTGCGGGTGGTGGTCGCCGATGACCAGACGGTGGTGCGGGACGGGCTGGTGACGTTGTTGCGGTTGTTGCCGGGGATTGATGTGGTCGCCGCCGGGTCGGATGGGGTGGAGGCGGTTGAGCTCGTTGCGGAGTACAAGCCGGATGTCTTGCTGGTGGACCTGCGGATGCCGCGCTGCGACGGGGTGGAGGCGACGCGGCGGGTGCGCACGGAGTACCCGGGGACTGAGGTGGTCGTGCTGACGACCTACAGCGATGACGATTCGGTGCTCGGGGCTTTGAAGGCCGGTGCGCGAGGGTTCCTCACGAAGGACGCCGACGCGGAGTCGATCGGCCGGGCGTTGCATGCGGCCGCGGCGGGGCAGTCGATCATCGACGGCGAGGTGCAGCGACGGTTGATCGAGGCAACGACCGCCGTACCGGTGCCGCAGGAGTCGGACGGCCTCACCCCGCGCGAGCTGGACGTGTTGCGGCTGATCGCGGCCGGCCTGTCGAACACGGAGATCGCCCGCCGCCTGGTGGTCAGCGAGGCAACGGTCAAGACCCACATCAACCATCTCTTCGCGAAGGCCGGCCTGCGCGACCGGGCCCAAGCAGTCGCCTACGCCTATCGTCTCGGCCTTGGTTAGATGGTGAAGTGAAGATTCGGCGTGGTGAGCTCAGCGACGTACCGGCGGTGCTGGGGCTGCTCGACAAGGCGACGGAGTGGCTGGTTGCTGCCGGGCGGACCGATCAGTGGGGGACCGAGGCGCATTCGACCAATCCGCGGCGGATCGCGCAGATCGAGGAGTTCGCGTCGGGCGACGGGCTCTGGGTGGCCGAGCTTGATGGACGGGTGGTGGGCGCGCTGGCCGTGGGCGACGCCATGTCCTACGTCCCGCCGGCGACCGAGGCGGAGCTTTACATCCGGCTGTTGGTGACGGATCGCGCGTTGCAGGGCAGTGGCATCGGTACGGATCTGCTGGATCATGCGCGGATGCTCGCACGCGGTCTTGGCGTCGAACTGCTTCGTGTCGACTGCTTCGGCGGTGGCGACGGGGCTTTGATCCGGTACTACGAGAAGCAGGGGTTCACTCGCGCGGAGCCTTTCGGCGTACCGGTCAGTGACTCGGTATGGCCTGGTCAGGTGCTGTTCCAGCGCCTGTGATCTCGACCGGCCGATGGACGACGCCGTGCGCGTCGCTGCAGTGGGCATCCTGTACGTCGCCTGACGCGTGGTCGACCTGGAGCGTCGAGTGGGTCAGGTGATGCCGGTCAGCGAGCAGCGTCTCGATCTGGCTGCGGATCAGGTGGCAGTCGAGCCCTTCGCTGACCAGGATGTGCGCCGACGCGGCCGGCTCGCCCGACGTGATCTCCCAGACGTGCAGGTCGTGCACCTCGACCACACCCGGTACTGCGCACAGCTCGGCGCCCACAACAGCCGGGTCGATGCCTGCCGGGGCAGCCTCGAGGAAGATCCGCCCGGAGTCGCGAACCAGCCCGATGCCCGCCTTGAGCATCAGCGCGGCGACGATCAAGGCGGCGATCGCGTCCGCGCGGGCGAAGCCGGTGAGCAGGACGACGAGCCCGGCGATCGCGGTCGCGACGAAGGCGAAGAGGTCGTTGAGGATGTGCTGGAACGCGCCTTCGACGTTCAGGCTGGAGCGGTTCGCCTTGCTGATCAGCCAGGTGGCGATCAGGTTGACCACGATGCCGACGACGCCGGTGATCAGGACGAGCGCGCCCTGGACCTCTGGCGGGTGGATCATCCGGTTGACCGACTCGTACACGAAGAACGCGGCGAGCAGCAGCAGGGTGATCCCGTTGGCCTGCGCCGACAAGATCTCGACCCGCTTGAGCCCGTACGTGTAACCACCGGCCGGCGGCCGCGCCGACAGCCGAATAGCAATCAGCGCCAGCGCGATCGCCGCCGCGTCCGTGAGCATGTGCGCCGCGTCGGTGATCAGTGCCAGCGACCCAGCCGCAAACCCCACAATCACCTCAGCCGCCATGAACGCCAAAATCAGCGCCAGCGCCCCACCCAACAACTTCCGATCCGCATCAGCGCTGACCCCATGCCCATGCCCGTGGCCGTGTCCCGCAGCCTTACCCGGCGCAGTACCGTGCTCCGCCACGAGCCCCTCCGCCTTGCCGTGGTCGGCGCTCACTGGGTGCGCTCCGGGTGGATGGCGTCGGTGTGTTCGGTGTGGGCGACGGCGAGGTCGACGAGCATGCGGACGTGGGCATCGTCCAGCCGGTAGTACGCCATCCGGCCGTCCCGGCGTACCGAGACCACCCGGTGCGCCCGCAGCAAGCGCAGAGCGTGCGAGGTAGCGGACTCACTCATCCCCGTCACCGCGGCGAGGTCGCAGACGCACAACTCCCCGTCCAGCAACGCCACCAGCAACTTCAGCCGGCGCGGATCACCAAGCAGCCCGAACACGTCAGCCGTGTCGACCACATCGGCTTCAGAAGGCATCCTGGCGTGGACGGCCGCCACCCGCTCCGGATCGACCAGCCGGACATTGCAGCTGTCGATCACGGCAGGAGCTTGCACATCTGCAGAACTCTTCATATGTTCACTGTAGGCCACGCCCCCGCCCACTGACCACTTCCGAGTGTCGGAAGGCGCTCAGGCGACGTGGGCGGCCGGCGGCTCGGCGAGGGTGAAGAGGCGGTCGAAGACCGCGACCCGGTCGAACTGCAAGGCGTACGCCCGGGCTTGCTGTTCGGCTGCCGCTCGCTGTTCGGGGGTCCAGTCGCAGACGACCTCGTCGAGCACGGTCCGTAGCGTGGCCGGATCGCGCTGCGGTACGAGCAGGGCCGTGTCACCGACCGCCTCGGGTACGCCGCCGGTCGCGCAGGTAATGATCGGACCGCCGCCGGCGAGCGCCTTCTCGACCAGTGCGATCCCGAACGTCTCGACGAACTCGGGCTGCTCGCGGGTCGGCAGCACGAATGCCGCGCTGCCGGCCATCAGGGCCGGCTTCTCCGCATCGTCCACGTCGGTCAGCACCTGCACCCGCTCGCCGAGGCCCGCGGCCGCCACCCGCGCGACCACCTCGGCCTCGTGCGGCCCGCGCCCGGCCAGCACCAGTCGCACCCGCTCGGCCGACCGCGACCCGGCGTACGCGTCGATCAGATCGTCGATCCCCTTCGCCGACGCGATCCGGGACAGGAACAGCACGTACCCGTCCCGCGAAAGGCCGCGCCGGGCGAGTGTTTCGGTGACGGTGTCGTCGGTGAGAGAGAGGTAGGCCCAGGAATCGACGGCCGGGTAGGAGATGGCGATCCGCTCCCGGCACCGCTGCGCGAACGTCGTGCCGTGCATGCCGTCGAGGGTCGCCGCCGAGGCCACGATCAGATCTTTGGTGTACTCCGAAACGGCCACGCAGTGGTCGGCCTCCAGGTAGACCGACAGGATGTGCGCGGCCGCCCCGAACCGGCCGGTGGTCACGCATTCGCGCACCACGTTGGTGATGTCGGAGCCCACTGCCTCGGCCACCGTGGTGACCCGGGCAGGCCCGATCCGGCGCGCCACCTGGACGGCCTCCTGGACGGCGATCGCATGCGGGCTCAGGTACAACGACATCGCCACCGTGGGCACCCCGTCGCTGAACAGTTCGACCAGCCGCCCGATGAGTCCGGACAGGTAGCGTCCGTCCGGAACCCGGTAGTCGCCGACGGGATCGGGTCGCTCCACGGTGATACCGGGGCTGTACGGCAGCACGCGGTCGAGTGGTTTCATCGGCAGCCCGGCCGCCTCGAGCGCGTCTAGCGGCCAAGTCACGATCCGTACGTCGTCGAAGCCGCGGGTGAGCGCCACCTCCGCGAGGCACCGTGCCTCACCGGAGTGCCCGCAGATCACCGGGTCGGCGCGGACGACGATGACCAGACGGCGGTTGGGTGCGGACGGGACAGGCGTGTCGTCGATGCTCATGCCTCACCTCCAGCGGTGTGCAGCGGGTCGGATGTGGATGGTGGTCTGATCTTGGCGCCCCAGCCGGATGGCCGTGGGCCCAGCTCGATGTGCAGGTTGCGGATGCGGCGCAGTTCGCGGCCGGAGACCCAGGGGCGTTCGAGTGTCCTGCCGTTCACCGCGATGGACTGGACGTAGGAGACCGGTCCGCCTGGCTCGACCGGCTCGAACCCGGTGGTGGTGATCGACAGGTCGCCCTCCGGCAGCCGGATCGTGGATTCCGCCACGGCCGGCGCACTCACCAGGAACAGGTTCTGCCCGGCGACCGGGAACAGCCCGAGCGTCGCCCACACATACCAGGCAGACAGCCCGCCAGAGTCGTCGTTGCCCGGCAACCCACCCCGGCCGGTGCCGAACTGATTCGCGACGGCTGCGTGCACCACCTCGGCGGTTCGGTCCGGCCGTCCCGCGTAGTGGTAGGACCACGGTGACTCGTAGTCCGGTTCGTTGTTCAGTCCCTCGAACCGGCGCAGGGCGTACCCGGCGTCCATCTCGGCCACGCTCGGCCGTACGCCAGGCTGGGTGACCGGTGCGGCCTCGTACCCGAAGAACCGGTCGAGCAGCCCGATGAAAGCCTCGTCGCCGCCGGCCAGCGCGATCCGGGCCCGCATGTCGTGCAGCAGCCGGAAGGAGTAGTTCCACCGGCCGCCCTCGTAGAAGGTCGAGTCGCGCAGCAGGCCGGTGCCCGGGTCGTACGCTGCCCGCCAGCCCTGGGCGAGGTCGCGCATCTGCTTGGCCAGCGTCCGGTCCCGGAGTTTGTGGGCGATGGCAGCGGTGCAGTGGTAGGCGTACGCCAGGTCCAGGGTGTGGCTGATCGGGTGCGCAACACCATGCACCAGATAGTCCTCGCCGTAGGTCCTGCGCAGGTCCATCTCCAGGTGCACCATCGCCCAGTCCCAGTCGATACCGGGCAGGTCCAGCTGGCACAGGTCGGCGAAGAAGGTGTGCGCCAGAGCGCTGCCCTGGCGGGAGAACCGGTCGGCGCCCTTGGCCATCCGGTAGCCGATCGGCAGGTTGCCCTCCTGCTCGGCGATCGACAGCAGTGCGCCGGCCAGCGCGACCGAACGCTGCGGGAACAGGGTGGTCATCAGCGGCAGCTGGGTCCGGTAGATGTCCCACATGGTGCAGATGTCGAACGCGTACGGGCCTTCGGTCGTCCACGACGGGCTCTCGTCCGGGGCGAAACACGGCTTGACCAGCGAGTGGTAGAGCGCGGTGCCGAAGACCGTCGCCTGGTCATCGGACTCCGCCATGATCTCGACCTTGCCGAGGTGGTCACGCCAGCTGGCCGCCGTCTGGTCGCGCCGTCCGGCGAACGTGGCCTGGGATCGGCCGACGTCCGTGTGCAGGTTCTCCCGGGCCTTCTCACACCCGCGCAGGGAGAACCCCAGCCGCACCTCGATGGTCTGTTCGGCCCGCGAGGGACCCATGAACATCAGCCCGAACGGCCGCAGAGTGGTCGGCCGGATGTAGTCGAAGTCGAGGCGGGTGCCGCCGGGCATCAGGCGCCGGTCGTACCAGAGCAGTTGCCGCCAGCCGGGGGCGTCGACCTCCAGGTGCACGGCCAGCGGCACACCCTCGACGTGGATCTCCCCTTGAGCCACCCCAGGCTCGAGCATCGCCAGATGCGCCTTCAACGGCACGGTTCGGCTGTGCGGGATGGCCAGGCCGCCGGTCGAGGCGTCGATGACGATCCGGGCGGCGTCATTGGCCGGGAAGGTGTACCGGTGGACGGCCGATTTGGGGCCGACCGTCACCTCGCAGTGCACCCCTGAGCTCAGCGTCGCTGCGTAGTACCCGGGCTCGGCCACCTCGTCCAGCAGGTCCCATGTGGTGCCCAGGTCGTCAAGCGGGCCCAGCATGGGCGTGACCCGGAAGTAGTTGTAGTACTTGCGGATCGCGCCGGTGCCGGACTGCTGGAAATGGGTGAAGCCGGAGGCGACCGGGCGGTCGTACAGCTGGTCGGGCACACCCTCGGTGTTGAAGTCATACAGGCCGTAACCGGTCGGGTAGGCCCCGGAGTACGGGCAGGCCGACACCATCCCGAACGGGTGCATGGCGCCCGGGTGGGTGTTGCCGGTCTGCGGCTTGGGCCACCACCAGGTCGCTGCCAGGCCCTTCGGCGTGGGCAGGTCGGTGGCGCCGGTCCCGATGAACGGGTCGACGTGCTCGTACATCGGCTCACCGCCTCATGCGGCTGACATGGACCCTCAAGGTAGGCGGACCCCAAGGTAGGAGGGGCATGTTTCAACTGCGGTAACCGGAGAAGACGCGCAGGTTACGAGCGGACCGGGGCCACGCCGATAATCTGTGGTGCATGCCCTCCCGCGTCCTGAGTCCTGATGCCGTCGAGCCCGTTGCTTGGCGCAACGGGGCCGGGGCTACCCGGCAGCTCGTCGATGATCCGGGTGGGTGGCGGCTCAGTGTTGCGGACCTGGAGGTGGATGCGGCTTTCTCGGACTTCACGGGGCTGGACCGGGTGTTTCTGCCGCTGGTCGACGTGGTGCTGAGCATCGACGGGGAGCGTCGGGCGGTGGCGCGGGGTACGGCGGTCGAGTTCCGGGGTGAGGCGAAGGTCGCGGTGGAGCTGGTCGCGGGGCCGGGGCGGGCGGTCAATCTGATGACGGTCCGGGGGCGGTGCAGCGGTGGACTCGCAGCGATCCCGCGCTCGGAGTGGGAGGAGCAGACGGCGCGGTCGGAGTGGGATGAGGGTCAGCCGGGGGTGTTCGTCGACTTGGGTGAGGTGGTCGTCGAGGTGCGGATCTCGTACTCGACCTGATCGATCGGCTCGCCGTCGCCGAAGTCGCGGGTGGTGGTCTCACCGGTCTCCGTGAAGCCCGATTTCGTGTAGAAGCGGCGGGACTGGGGTGTGTCGCGCAGGGTCCACAGGTGGACGCGGCCGAAACCGTCGGCTCGCAGCCGGCGCAGCGTCTCGCTCATCAACGCTCCCGCCACGCCGGTGCCCCAGCCGTCCGGGTGCCCGTAGAAGCTGTTGATCTCGGCGAAGCCCGGCCGGCTCGGCGACGGTACCGACCAGGAGAAGGCCAGGACGCGCCCGTCGACGGCCGCGACCAGCACCAGCCCTTCCGGCGAAGCGACCCGCTCATGCCAGCGGTCCAGCCGGGACTTGATCTGCTCCGCCGCGAACGCTTCGTCGAAGAACGGCGAGTAAGCCGCCTCCCACGAGGCCGCATGCACGATCCCGACCCCCTCACCATCAGCCGCCGTAGCCTGCCGTACCTCGATCATCTGCCCACCCATCTCAGCTCGCGAGCGCCTTGAGTGCGAGCGACAGTCGCTCGGTCATCCAGTCCAGCTCGTCGGTCGTGATCACCAGCGGCGGCGACAACCGGATGGTCGAGCCATGGGTGTCCTTCGCCAGTACGCCGTACTCCGCCAGCTTCTCGCACAGCTCCCGCCCGGTCCCCAGCGCCGGATCAAGATCCAGCCCGGCCCACAATCCGTGCACCCGTAGGCCGACCAGCCCCTGCGCCCGCAACGGCTCCAACCGCTCGCGCAACTCCGGCTCCATCGCCAGCGCGTGTGCCTGCAACTCACCCGGCTCGAGCAGCTTGATCACGGCCCGCCCGATCGCCACCGCCAGCGGGTTGCCGCCGAACGTACTGCCATGCGTCCCAGGCGTGATCACGTCCATCACCGGCCGGTCGGCAACGACGGCCGACAACGGCATGATCCCGCCACCGAGCGCCTTCCCGAGCACGTACACATCAGGCACCACACCGGCCCGCGAGCTGGCGAAGGTCGCCCCCGCCCGCCCCAGCCCGGACTGAATCTCATCCGCCATCATCAATACCTCGTGTCGGCTGCATGCCGAGCGAACCGCCGCCAGGTACCCGTCCGGCGGCACGACGACGCCGGCCTCACCCTGCACCGGCTCGATCAGCACGGCGACGGTCGTCTCGTCGATGGCCGCCTCCAGCGCGGCCGCGTCGCCGTACGGGACCGAGCGGAAGCCAGGCGTGTACGGCCCGAAGCTGTCGTGCGCCTCGGCGTCGCCGGAGAAGCTGATGATGCTGATCGTCCGCCCATGGAAGTTGCCATCAGCAACGATAATGGTCGCCTGCCCGTCCGGCACGCCCTTGACCAGGTACCCCCAGCGGCGGGCCAGCTTGAGCGCCGTCTCGACCGCCTCGGCGCCCGAGTTCATCGGAAGGACCGCGTCCTTACCGGACAATGCGGCCAGTTCGGCACAGAACGGGCCGAGCTGGTCATGGTGAAACGCGCGACTCGTCAACGTCACCCGCCCGAGTTGCTCGACTGCCGCAGCGATCAGCGCCGGATGCCGATGCCCGAAGTTGAGCGCCGAGTAGCCGGCCAGACAGTCCAGGTACCGCTCACCCGACGTGTCGGTGATCCAGACACCCTCCGCGGTCGCGACGGTCACCGGCAACGGATGGTAGTTGTGCGCGCCGTAACTGTTCTCCAGCGCCATCGGATCAGTCACGGATCAACCTCTCGCTCGTAGCTACCTTCCCTGTGCTGCTCACGGTAGTTCCAGTAGCAGCCGCGGCCGTGCCCAACTCACCCGGCCACGCGGCGGCAGCAGGCCCACCCGGGTGGCGCCCATCGCGAGGTAGAACCCTTCGGCCGGCGGATGGGACACGATGTGGATCCGCCGGAGTCCGAGCGCCGCGGCCTCGGTCCGCAGATCGTCCATCAGCATCCGCCCGATCCCGGATCCCTGCCGGTCGTCGGCGGCGAACAGGTAGTCCAGCTCGCCCTCGCCAGGTCCGCCGAGGCCGGGGATCAACAGCGTGTAGAAGCCGGCGACGCCGCGGTCGTCCTCAGCCACCCGGGCCGGGTTGTCCGCCAGGTAGGCGGCGTCGATCGTCTGCTCCACGATCACCGCCCGGTAGTCACCGCCGTACGCCGCGGAGGTCCTCGTCAGCTGCGTGAGCACCGGTCCGTCTGCTGCGACCGCGGCTCTCAGGGTCAACGTCACCCAGGCATCATATGCGACCCAGTCGCACCAAGGGCAAGGCGTCCAGGACCGCGGCCGGCCGCGTGATGGTGGTGCCGAGCCTGTTCGAGACCTTTGCCGAAGGCGGCGTGCAGTCCGGCGCTTTTGCGGACGCGCAGAAGCCCACCGACCAACAGATGGTCGATGGGCTGACGGTGAGGCCCATGCCGGCTGTCGGGGAACTTTATAGCCCGAGCCCTTGTCGGTGACAGCGGAGTGTGCAGCAATGTAACTGCACGTAACGACCGCTGAGCTGTGGGGGCGAATGGGCAATGGTCGCGGTGGTGGGGGAACCTGTGGTGCAGGCAGTGGTGGAGGAGGCGCCGGAGCCTGCTGATTTCCGGTGGGTGGGGGCGATTCTGGCCGGGCTGACGGCAGTCTGGCTGGCGATGAACGAGATCAGCCTGCTGGCGGCGGGGTTCCTCGCCGAGGGCGGCTCGTCGTGGGCCTTCAACGGGATGAGCGGACCGCTGGCCCTGAAGCAGTACAGCGGCTGGCACGACAAGCTCACCGGCGAACAACTGGACGGCTGGTTGCCTTTGCTGGCGATCTACCTGGTGCTCGACCTCGTCTTCATCGCCATCTATGTGCCGGCCCTGCGACGCTTCATCGCCACCGGCCCGGTGCTGGTACTAGCCGGAATCGACGTGGTGGAAGACCTCCTCATGTACTGGCTGGGAAGCCGGCGCTGCGGCGCGGGTGACTGTGTGCCGGCCGCGTCCGCGGTCATCCTGGCAGTGGTCACGACACTGAAATGGCTGGCGTTCCTTGCCGTGCTCTTCCTCCTGGTCCGCGACCACTGGTCGACGATCAAGGCAGCCGTACCGCGGATCCGCCGCGCACTGTGGATCCAGCGCTTCAGCCTGCTCGCGTTCCTGCCACTCGGCCTGCTCGCGATCGTGCCCGGTACCGACGTCCTCGACCAGCTGCCGGACGTCCAGCGCAGATGGCTCGACAACGGCACCGGCGTCGGCCAGGCGCTCATCGCCGCCTTCCTGTACTACGCGGTGCTGCTGCCCGCGATCTTCCTGCTCGGCCGGCTCCGCGCCGACTGGGCCGTCCGGCGGGTCCGCGGTGAGGACCACGAATGGCCCTTCTACAACCAGAACGGGGACAAACGCCGGCACAACTTGATGCTCTGGCTGATCGGGCCGATCCTGTTGCCGGCCATCGCGGTCGTGATCGCGGTGTCCGGTCAGGGTGAGGTGTTCAAGCGGCGGCTGATCGTGTTCTGCCTGATCCCCCTGCTGGTGCTGGGGCTGTCGCAGCTTCTCCGGGACAGGCCTGGCGTGCATCCGAAGGCGTTGCGGCCGGTCGGCAGCTGGTTCCCGCGCGACGTGATGATCGCCGGCGACATGATCTCGGTGACCGCGGTCTCGCTGGGCGGTCTGGGGATGGTCCGCGCGTTCGCCGCGCTGGCGGCAGGCGATGCGGTGGGTCTGTTCGATTCGTCGTACGCCGTGCATCCGACGGTGGCGCTGGTGACCGGTGTGGTGCTGGCGATCGGTACCTGGCTCGTCTCCTGGCCGGTGCTCAAGGCAATCAAGAGGTGGGGGCAGCCGGAGACCACGGGAGTGCTCGGCTGGTACGGGCGGATCGCGACGCCCGGCGTGAATCCGAGTGGTGCGACCGTGGTCGACGTGGCGCCGCGGAGCAAGATCCGGGTCGGGTTCGTGCTCGGTGCGAGTGCCGCGATGCTGTTGCTGGGGTTGTTCCCGCGGCGGTTCGCCGACGCTCTCGGCGTACTGGCGTCGACGCTGCTCGCGCTGGCGACGCTGGTGATTCTGGTCGGGGTGATCGTCGCCTACGCCCAAGAGCGACAGCCGCCGGAGGTCTTCCAGACCAAGTGGTTGCGGATGCGTGCGACGCCGATCATCAGCCTGCTGGTCTTCGCGATGGTGGCGACTGCGCTGATCGGCGGCAAGACCGAGGTCCATCCGTTGACGGGCACTGGCGCGCTGCCTGATCGGCCGACCATGCAGAAGGCGTTCGACGCGTGGGTGGCTCAGGCGGGATGCACGGTGCCATTGGATGGTGGGCTCAGTCTGCGGCCGATGATGATGGTGGCCGCGGAGGGTGGTGGCATCAGAGCGACGTACTGGACTGCTTCCGCGCTCGAGACGCTCAGTAGCTCGGGCACTGGGTGTGCGAAGAAGTCGGTGCTGTTCTCGGGTGGGGCGAGTGGTGGCGCGTTCGGGCTGACCGTTGCGCGGTACACGGACAAGCCGTTGGCGGCGGTCAAGGCGATGGCGGGGCATGAGGCTCTCGGGGCCGCGACGATCTCGTTGCTGTCGAGCGATCTGCTGGCCAGTACGGTGGGGCTGCGTTTCGATGCTGCCGCGGAGTACCGGACACCGTCGCGCCAGCCGCTGGACCGGGCCGGGCTGATGGAGACGGCTTGGGAGCGGAAGGTTCCTGAGCTGCGTCGGCCCTTCCTGCCGGACGACGGGAATGCTGACGGGGCGATGACCGGGCAGCTGATTCTGACTACCTCGGCTGTTCGCAATGGGTGCCGGGCGCTGGTCAGTCAGGTGGATCTGAGCGAGGGGGCCCGGTCCGCGGATGGCGCGCCGGTGTGTGGAGCCGGGGTGGCTGGGGCACACGACTACGACCTCTTCGCTTCGTACGGCCGTACTGCGGAACGCTCCGACGCGGGCTGTCTCGGCAACCCGCAAGCGCTGACTGCTGGGTTGCTGGCCTCTCGCTTCCCGTATGTGACGCCGTCCGGGGTAGTCGGCAGCTGTGGTGAGCTCAAGCCGGCGCAGTTGGTGGATGGTGGGTACACCGACAACACGGGGATCGGGACGATCGTCGATCTCGCGCCGTCGTGGGGTGCTCTCGTCCGCGCGCACAACGACAAGGTGCTTACTGCCGGTACTGGCGAGGTCATCGTGCCGCTGGTCATCTACATCGAGAACGGCACCGGCAAGGACTACAGCGTCGGCAACGACGACCCGGTCGACGGCATCGGCAACACCTTCAAGCCCGGTACGAATCTGCCGGCCGTACCGGAGCTGTTGGTGCCTCCGGCAACCAAACTCATCTCGGCCAAGGAGGACGGCACGAACGACCGGGCCTTGCTCCGAGAGGCTCGGACGGCCGCGGCCGCCCAGCTCTGCTCGGAGTCATCCGCCTGCGCGACCCTCCGTGGCGACCTGCCCAACCTCGTCTACGTCATCAGCCAAAGCACCCAGCCGTCCTTGTCCGCGCCACTCGGCTGGACCCTCTCGCAATCCAGCCAGAACGACCTCGACCAGGACCTGGCCCTGCAACGGCAGAACCAATGCGGTCCCACCTGCCCCGGCTACGGAACCCTCAAAGACCTCCTCACCACCCTGGGCCAGGACCCGCACGCGTAATCGGCACCCTCGTCCTCGGAGCCCCACGCACGCACAACCCTCGCCAGTCGCCCCGACACGCCGGGG
The DNA here is from genome assembly GCF_039537185.1 of Kribbella ginsengisoli. Lineage (NCBI taxonomy): Bacteria > Bacillati > Actinomycetota > Actinomycetes > Propionibacteriales > Kribbellaceae > Kribbella > Kribbella ginsengisoli. The sequence goes on from NZ_BAABAA010000024.1 coordinate 21,873, forward strand.
TAAGCGGTTGCCTGCCGAGTTGTGTGTGCGTGGCGCTCCGGCCGTTGTCCCAAGCAACCAATCCCAGCGCCGGTCGCCCGACGCGAGGTTGGGGAGGATCGTCACCGAGACCGGGGAGGCAAATCTCCCGATTCGGGGGCAAAATCCGCCCCAGCCCCCGCGAAGGGGTCCGCCCATCGGAGTGGTCGCGCGGGGCCTAGCTGAAGATGGGGGTGAGGGCTGGCCAGCGGTCGGCTCGGCAGTAGACGGGGACGAGGTCCAGCGGGACGTCTCGGGTGACCAGGCCGGGCTGGACCGGATCGCCTGTCCAGGCGTCGATCCAGTCGCCTGCCGGGAGGTAGGTGGTCCAGGTGGTGGCGCCCGGGTCGAGCACGGGGTTGATGAGGAGGTCGTTGCCGAGGAGGTACTGGTAGGGGTGGTTCCAGATCTCCTCGTCGGTGGGGTGGTCGAAGAAGAGGGGGCGCATGAGCGGGCGGTCGGTGGTGATGGTGAGGGCGGCTTGTTCGGTCAGGTACGGGACCAGGCGCTCGCGGAGTTCGGCGTACCGGCGGAAGAGCGGGACGATGCGGTCGTCGCCGGTGGTTTCGGCGACGTGCCACGGGGTGCGGTCGCGGAGGGGGAGCTGGTGGTGATTGAACTCCGAGTGGTACTGCATGATCGGCATGAAGACCGAAGCCGCCGCGGCGCGTAGATAGAGCTCGGCGTCGGGGACCGGTCCGGAGAAGCCGGCCAGATCCCAACCCCAGTAGACGATTCCGCAGGACGCCGCGGACAGCCCAGCAGTGACCGAGGCGCGGAATGCCTCCCAGGTCGAGTCCTCGTCGCCGGCCCAGAAGATGCCGTGCGCCTGCGATCCGGTGAACCCGGCGCGAGAGAACGTCACGGGCGCCTTGCCGACCGACCGGAGCAGGTCACCGAAGGCGCGGGCGTAGTGCACCGGGAACAGGTTGTTGCCTTCGTCGCCTCGTTTGCCGTCGGCGTACTGGAGATCGTGCCCCCATGCATGCTCGCCACCGTCGGTCTTGAAGCCGTCCACGTCGAGATCGTCGACGAGGTACCGCCGCTTCTGCGTCCACCAGTCGCGCGTGCGCTGGGTCGACAGATCCGGCATCAGCGCCTTGGGGAACCACCAGCCACGGTTGTGGTACGCCGTACCGTCGGCTTCCAGTACTGCGTGCCCTTCCCGCACCATCGCTTCCGCGTCGGCCGCCACTTGACCCGTACTGAACTCCGTCTTCTGCAACGGAATCTGCCACAGAATCACCTTGATCCCGCGCGCATGCAACTCATCGATCATCGCCTTCGGATCAGGCCACGCACCGTCCGCCCGATACTCGAAGTCTCCCGCGCTGTGTGCCTCCCCATCCGCGTTGACCTCATAACGGGCATCCCTCCAGATGGTGATCCCCTCTTCATCGCTCCAGGCCTCGATCACCACCGCCCCCACCGGAATCGCCAGATCCCGATGAGCATCCATCCGGGCCATCACCAGCTCCTGGGTATTCCACTCGTTCCCCGAAGCCCATAGCCGGAACACCCACTCCGGCAGTTCCTCGGCCCGCCCGGCCTCATCCAGGAACTGCTTCAGTACGACGTCAGCCGACCCCTCATAAATCCCCAGGTCAACCACCGCTTCATCACCCAAAGCCACCTCGACAACCAGCTTGTCGCCCTCCGACGAGTACCAGGTCCGCCGAGAAGTCCGCACATGAAACCCCCACCCGTCCCCACCCACCACATGCGCGAACGGCATCGGCATGTACGTCCGCCCATGCACCCCCTGCGACTTGTACTGCTCGAACACCACCGCATCCAGCGTCTTCCCCCGCTGATCCAGAGCGTCATACCGCTCCCCAAACCCCACGAGGTGCTCACCGTCCGCCAGGCGCAGGGCGAACCGAGCCCGGTGAACCCCTTGCGAGGAGGTCAGCCACTCGATCCCACTGACCCGATCACCCCCACCCCGCAACTCCCCACCAGTTGCGCTCCAGCTAGCCGGAGAGACCTCGAACCATTCCGTGCTCTCAACCAACCCGAGGTTGGTGTGGGTGGAAGAGGCCTCGCCCCCGACGCCTGGGCCCGTCGGCCCGGCGAGGCTGTGCGCAGCTCCGGCGCCGGCTGACGCCGGTTCGCGGTAGGCGTGGAAGCGGTACTTGACTGGCTCTGACAGCGGCGGTGTGACCACGGACCAGCCGCCGTCGCCACCGAGTGCGCTGGCTTGGGCTTCGGCCAAGTGGCCCTCACCTCCTGCCAGCGCTGCGGCCTCCGCGGCGTTCGCCTCGGCCGGCGAGAGATGCAGTTCGGTGGAGCCCCACTCGCAGACCACCCGGGTGATGTCGGGGGAGACGACTACGCCGAGGTGGACCTGCTGGCCGGTCAACGGCTGGACGGGGATGCGTTGGTCGGGGGAGGTGGCGTAGGGGTGTTCTATGCCGTGGGGGCGATGGGTGAGCATCAGGCGTCCTTGCTTTCGAGGTAGTCAGCGATGGTGAAGCCGAGTTCGTCGGCGAGGATCAGGTACATGCCGTGGGACCACAGCAGCGGGCTGGCGACCGGTCCCCAGCGGGCTACCCATTCGTTGCGGGAGCCGGGGTGGAGGAGGTGATGAGGGACTTGCTCGGGGAGGTCGCCGTGCTCGTCCACCTGGTCGGCTATCCAGCGGAGGTGCTTCAACGCACCAGCTGTGTCGCCGGCAGCGGCTAGGTTCCAGCCGAGGAGGGCGGAGAGCAGGATCCACTGGCCACCGCCGTAGAAGACGTCGGCGGTGAAGCGATGCACGCCGCCGTCGAAGTCGAGGTCCTTCGCGACGGCCGCTCGTGTCATGGCCGCCAGTGAGTCGTCGGGAGAGACCAGGCCGAACGGCACGATGCAGGCCGGCAGCGAACCGTCGACCGCCGAACTGCCGAGCCACTTCACCAGATGCCCGTCGACGATCCCTTCTGCCGTCACCAGCGACCGGATGTCGGCGGCAACCTTCAACGCCGCCGCCGACCAAGGCGCCGACCGCAACGACGAGCAGGTGCCGACAGCAACCAATCCACCATGGATCGCGCCGAGCGTCGACACGTGCCGGTGCTCGACGTGCTCCTCCCACCAGTCGTAACAAGGCCGGTCCCAGAACGCCACCAGGTAGTCGACCGCAACATCGATCCCTTCCCGCCAGCGCGCCAGATCCAGCCCGTGCCGCGCCGCGTGAGTGACCACCGACCACAGCCACATCCCGTAGCCGTCGGTCTGGAAGTCCCACCAAGGATCCGACCCGTCCTCACCGTCGAAGGTGAACCGCGTCGGCAGCATCGCCTCGTTCGACGGCACCTCACCCCGGGCGAGCGCCGCGCGCAGGTCGTCCACCTGCCCGCGCCGCCGCCGCAGTACGCCGTCGACCCAGTCGTGGAACCGGCCGGCCGACGCGACATCGCCGTACCGGGAGATCCCCTCGGCGGTGAACGAGCCGTCGCGCAACCACGCATACCCCTTGTACGCCGAGAAGGTCGGCGAAGCGGGATAGGCGCCACCGGCATCCTGGTACTGCGTGATGACGGCGTGACTGTGCTCGGCCAGTGCCCGCAGCCGGGTCAGCTCTTGCAGGTCAGGGGCGGGAGAGATCATCGGTTCCTTCACTTCTTGAGCAGGCCATTGACCTTGGTCTGGGCATCCGCGAGCGCCTTCTCGACCGGCTTGCGACCGGCCGCGGCAGAGGTCAGCTCGGCGGTGACCAGGTCCTGCATCTCCTGCTGACGCTCGATCACCGGCGGCAGCACGGTCTCCTCCAGCGCAGAGAACACTGCCTTGCGGTTGGCGGGCTTCTTCTGGTCGAGGTACGGCGCGAGCTTCGCCTCGTCAGCCACCGGCGGCAGCTCCCACGAGGTCGCGAGCCGGGTCTTGGTGGTGTCGTCCGAGGAGGCCAGGAAGGTCACCCACTTCTGTGCCGCGTCCGCGTTCTTCGAGGCGGCCGACACGACCAGCCCGTTCACGAACATCGCCGACGCCTTCTTGGTGTTGCCCGGCTCGACCACGACGTCCCAGTCGAACGGCGCCTGCGCCATCGCGCTGAACATCCAGATCCCGGTGTGCCACATCGCGAGCTTGCCCGACTTGAACAGCTTCGAGTCGAAGTCCGGCGTACCGGCGCCGTCGGCCTCGGTCGGCATCGTCTTGCCGACCTTGTCGATCAGGAACTTCGCCGCCTCGACCCCCTGCGGGGAGTTGAAGGTCGCCTCGGTCCGGTCGGCGTTCAGGAACTCGCCGCCGTTCTGGGCGAGCACCTTGTAGAACTCGTTGTACGAGACCGGCTGGTAGTCACCCCAGACCTTCGCGCCCTTGTCGGTCAGCTTCGCCGCGGCCGCCTGCTCGTCCTTCCACGTCCACGCGTCGGTCGGCTCGGCCACGCCGGCCTTCTTGAACAGCGCCTTGTTGTAGAACAGCACGACGTTCGAGAACGACTCCGGTACGCCGTACTGCTTGCCGCCGTCGTTGAACGCGTCCACCAGCGACTTCTTGTACGCCGCCGTGTCGACCCCCTTGAGCTCGGCCAGCGAGCCGTTCTTCGCGTATGTCACGAAGTTCTCGTAGTTGAGTTCGAACGCGTCGGCCGCGGTGCCACCAGCCACCGAGGTCTGCAGCTTCGTGAAGTAGTCCGCGTACGGAACCGTCTCGACCTGGACGGTGATGTTCGGGTTGGCCGTCTGGAAGGCGTTGACGATCGCCGTCAGGTCCTTCTCGTGGCCGTCGTTGGAGGAGAAGTTCATGTACCGGACGACGCTCTTGCCCTCCGGCGCGGCGGCTTGCTTGGTCGCCGAGCCCTGCCCGCAGGCTGTCAGCGTGAGTGCGAGCGCGGCGGTCAGTCCGAGGCCCACTGTCTTGAGATGGCGCATGGCGGTTTCCTTCGCTTTCAGGGGTTACTTGATGCCGGTGTGGGCGACACCGGCGATGATGTGGCGCTGCGCGAGCAGGTACACGATGGCGATCGGGACGATCGAGACGACGGAGCCCGCCATCACGACATCCCACTGAGTGGTGAACTGGCCCTGCAGGGTGGACAGGCCGAGCGGGAGCGTCATGAACTCCGGCGACCTGATCACCACCAGCGGCCAGAGGAAGCTGTTCCAGCTGCCCATGAACGCGAACACGGCGACGGTCGCCAGCGCGGGCCGGATCAGCGGCAACACGATCGTGGTGAAGATCCGCAGATGGCCGGCGCCGTCGATGGTGGCCGCCTCGTCCAGCTCCATCGGGACGGCGGTCACCGCCTGGCGGAGCAGGAACACCCCGAACGCCGACGCGATCGTGGGCGCCAGCAGGGCGAAGTACGTGTCCTGCAGGTTGAAGGTCTTCATCTCGATGAACAGCGGGACGACGAGCACCTGCAGCGGCACCATCAGCGTCGCCAGGTAGAAGCCGAACACGACGTTCTTGAGCGGGAAGTGCAACCGGGCGAACCCGTACGCCGCCATCGACCCGGTGATCAGCTGGAGCACCGTCGACGCGATCGCGATGCCGAGCGAGTTGACGATGATCCGCCAGATCGGGATCGCGTCGACCAGCGTCCTGTACGCGTTGAGCGTCGGGTTGTCGACGACCAGCTTGGGGCCGTCGGCCAGTGAGCCCTCCGGAGTGATCGACGTGATCACGGTCCAGAGGAACGGGAACAGCATGATCGCGGCGCCGGCCAGCACAGCGGCGTACAGGGCGATCTTCGCAGGGAGGGATCTGGTGTCACGCATAGTGCACCCACCGGCGCTGGCCGCGGATCTGGAAGACGGTGATCAGCAGGATGACGGCGAACAGGATCCAGGACAGCGCGGACGCTTCACCAGCGCGTCCGTACCGGAAGGTCAGGTCGTAGATCTGCCCGACCACCACCTGGCTGGAGCCTTGCGGGCCGCCGCCGGTCATCACGTAGACCTGGTCGAAGACCTGGAAACCGTTGATCAGGGAGATCACCACCACGAAGAAGGTCGACGGGGAGAGCAGTGGGAGGGTGACGCGCCAGAAGCGCTGCCAGGCGCTCGAGCCGTCCACCTTCGCGGCCTCGTAGAGGTCGGACGGGATGGCCTGCAGACCGGCGAGCAGGATGACCATCACGAAACCGAGGTCCTTCCACGCCGAGCTGAGGATGACGGCGGGCAGGGCCCAGTGCGGGTCGGTCCACCAACCGGGCTGGGGGACGCCGACCGCGCCGAGGACCTGGTTGACCAGGCCGTTCGTCGGGTTGAGCAGCCACTTCCAGACCAGCGCGACGACGACCCAGCTGGTGACGACGGGGAGGAAGTAGGTCGCCCGCAGGAACGAGCGGCCCCTGAGCTTCTGGTTGAGCGCCAGTGCGAGGCCGAGCCCACCGGCGTACACGATCGGGAGGTAGCCGGCGACGTAGATCAGGGTGTGCAGGAAGACCCGGCGGGTGTTCTCGTCGGTCAGCAGGTTGGTGTAGTTGCCGAGGCCGACCCACTCCATCGGCGAGATCAGGTTCCACTTGTGCAGGCTCACCCACAGCGAGGAGACCATCGGCACCAGCGTGAAGACGAAGAGCGGGATCGCGCTCGGCAACAGGAAGAACAGCACCCAGCCGAGCCGCTTCCAGCCACCCGGCCGCTTGGTCCGGCGGCGGGTGACGGTCGCGTTCGCCTTCATCGGGTCTCCAGCCGGGCGCGGACGAGCCGGCTCTGCTCGCCGCCGTTGCCGGCCGAGTCGAACGGGGAGCTCAGCACCAGCGACGCCGCGCCGCGGGCCCACTGGTCCTCCGTCCACGGCTCCACCATCACCGGTACCGCGCGCCGGGCCGGTAGCAACGATCGCCGGAACGACGGCTCGAACCCGGTCTGCCAGAACTCCCATCCGTCCACTCCCTCACCCATCAGCACGACGACCTCGGGGTCGACCGTGTGGATCACGCCGGCGAGCGCCCGGCCGAGCATGCCGCCGGCTTCCTCGAAGATCTGCTGTGCCGCGACGTCGCCGGTCGTTGCTGCCCGCAACAAAGTGGCGAGCGTGCCGCGCGGTCCGATCGCCTTGCGGGCGCGGGCGGTCCGGGCGATGCCTTCCGCGCCGATGTACGCCTCGAGGCAGCCGGCCGAGCCGCAGGTGCACGGCGGCTGCTCGGTCCCTGGCGACCAGACCGGGATGTGGCCGATCTCGCCGGCGCCTCCGTTGGCGCCCCGGTAGATGCCGCCGTCGACGACGATGCCGCAGCCGATGCCTCGCCCGATCGTGACGACCAGGTACGCCGAGTGCGCGCGCCCGATTCCGTACAGCCGCTCGGCCGCGGCGAGGGTGTTGACGTCGTTGTCGACCAGGACGGGGGTGCCGATCGCGGAGCGCAGTACCGGTCCGACGGGAGCCGACTGCCAGCCGAGGGTCGGGGCGTCGACGATGCCGGAGGCCTGCGAATCGACAGCACCCGGTACGCCGACGCCGACGCCGAGCAGCCGGTCGTCGAGCTCGGCCACCTGCTTGGCGAGGATCTGGCCGAGGCGCTCGATCGCGTCGGGAGCTGCCGGGTCGTACTGCAGCTCGGTCGACGAGCGGACGGTGCCGTCCAGCTCAACGGTCACCACCGCGACGTGATCGGCGGTTACCTTGGCGCCGAGCGCGACGCCGGCGTCGCGGACGAGCCCGAGCAGGCGCGCCGGGCGGCCGCCCTTGGACGGTACCGACTCCAGCTCCTCGATCAGCCCGCGGGCGATCAGGTCCTTGGTCACCTGGGTGACCGTCGCCGGACTCAGCCCGAGCCCCTTGGCGATCTCGGTCCGCGAGGTCGGCCCCTGGGTCCCCAGCAACCCGACGATCCCCGACGGCACCAGATCACCGCGGGGGATCGGACCCTGTCCACTCGCCACGTTCACTCCCGACTTACTTCGCCACTAAATTTAGCCAAAAAGTAAGCCCCCGGCGGAGACGTGTCAAGGGTTCACCTCACCGCGCCCAGCCGCTCACCCTCGGCGATCGACCACCAGCCCGCCCCGAACACGCAACGCTCCGCCCGCGCGCGCACTGCCTCTACGCGCCCCACACCACGCCGCCCACACCTCACCCCGACCGGATCGGCCCGAAGCCCAGGAGTCGGTTGCTGGGGGCAACGGGCGAAGCGCCGGCCCGTCAAAGCCTCCTGGAGTGGCGTTGGTCTTGGCGTGTCGAGGTGGTCCTGCGGGCGTTTGATGGCGCGGCGGTCCGCCGTCGCTCGGGCCGGTCCGCCAGTGCACACCAAACCCACTCGGCAATCGCTTACCCCGGGCGTGTCGGGGCTGTTCGCGGTGGTTGTGTATGCGTGGCGATCCGGGCGGCTCCCTTCGTCGCGGCGCGACAGGTGCGCAGATCGGGGGTCGGCTGGCGGGTTGTTCGTCGGCTGGCGGCCTGTAGCGCGTCAGTCGGCGAAGAAACGGCGTTCGATGGCGGGTTTTGGTGTCGCTGGCGTGATGTTTGACGCCATCGGTAGGAAGACCCGCCAGTGGCCAAGCGAACTGCGTCCCGGGCCGGGTGGGTCCGCCAACAGCGCCTCACCCCCGCGCAGATGTCGGACCGTGCGAGGTGTTGACGGAGCTCGCCTGCCGGGGTTAGCTTCCGGGGACTTCCTTCGGTGACCTTAGTAAGGGGCGTGAGGCGGGTGCAGCCGGTTCGGGTGGGGAGCAAGGAGCTGATCCGGGAGATCAACTCGTCGCTGGTTCTGGGGGAGCTGCGCGGTGGGCTGGTGTCGCGGACGGAGCTGGCCAAGCGAACCGGGTTGAGCCTGCCGACGGTGTCCGAGATCGTCGCCGAGCTGATCGGCTCGGGGGTGATCGAGGAGCGGGAGACGGCGTCGTCCGGAGGTGGCCGACGACCGGTGCTCCTCGGGTTGAGGCCCGACGCCGGGTATGTGATCGGCATCAAGGTCACCGAGACCCGGGTCATCGCAGTCCTCACCGACCTCAACGCCGGCATCGTCGAACGCACCACCGTGAGTCTTGTCGGCGATGACGTCGACACGGTCGTCGAAGCAGTCGCCACGGTGGTCAAGCAACTGCGCGCAGGCACGGCAATCAGCTCGCCGCGGCAAGCGGCCGCCCCGGCCGCCGCCTCTGGCGGCGCTGCGGACCGCGCTCCCGCTCCGGACGCCGCTCCGGACGCCGCTCCGGCCGCTCTGGGCGGCGTTGCGGGCGGCGCTCCCGCTCCGGCCCCGGTGTACGGGGTTGGGGTTGGGTTGGCAGGGGTGATCGATCGGGCTACCGGGGTGGTTCGGCATGCGACTTACGCCGACTGGCGTGATGTCGACCTGGCCGCGGAGCTGGAGCGGCGGATCGGGTTGCCGGTGGTGGTGGACAACGATGTGAACACCCTGGTTGCCAATGAGCAGTGGTTCGGGGCCGGGCGGGGTGTGTCCGATGTGGCTGTCGTGAGTATCGGGCGTGGTGTCGGGCTCGGGATGGTGCTTGACGGCCGGCTGTATCGCGGTGCCGGGGGCGGCGCGGGTGAGTTCGGGCATACGAAAGTTGTTGCCGATGGCCCGCTTTGTGACTGCGGGGGGCGTGGGTGTCTGGAAGCTCTGATCGGTGAACCGGCCATCCTCGAGGCTGCTGGATGCGACACCGTCGAGGAGGCCGCTGAGCTTGCTCGCGGCGGTAACCAAGGTGTGAAAGATGTTTTCGATCAAGTCGGCCGGACGCTGGGGACGGCCGTCGGTAACCTCGTCAATCTGCTGAATCCGAAGCTGATCGTGCTCGCGGGTGAAGGGACCCGGTCCAGCGATCTGTTCCTTCCCGGCTTCGAGGATGCCTTACAGCACGCCGTGTTCGACGGACTCCAGCGCGAGCTGGACGTGGTCGTCGACGACTGGGACGACGAAGCCTGGGCGCAAGGCGCCGCCGGCCTGTTCCTGGGAGAACTCTTCCAGCCGAACCTCCGCCCGGACGAGGCCGACCGCCCGTCCCTCACCAAACGCTCCGCCTGATTCTTCTCTCTCTTTCTTCTGCCCTGAAGTGAGGCCTGTACATGTCCCATGCCCTGAACAAGCCAAGAAGACGGTGGGTCGCTGCGCTCCTGGTGCTCGCAGCGGTCATCTTCCAGTTCACCCCGACGCCCGCGTTCGCCGGCACGCTGACCGGCGTCTTCCACGCCCCGTACGGCGCCGACGAGCTCTACAACACCGCCCTCACCGAGCGCGCTCCCCGCGACCCGATGGCCGGCGAAGCAGTCCAGATCAAGGCCACCACCTGGCCGATCTCGTCGGGTCAGACGGTCTGGATCACCTGGACCAAGAACGGCGTCAACCAGACTCCGATCGGCGGCGCCTTCGACTACAACAGCGGCAACAACACGTACTGGAAGGTCGCGCTCGGCACCTTCGCGCGCGGTGACCAGATCACCTACACGGTCAACGCCGACGTCGACGGCGCCAACCAGAAGACGACCGGCCCGTTCTCGTTCGCGGTGACGAGCTACTCCGGGACCGGCAACGTCTCCGGCTTCGTCAACAACGGCACCAGCGTCGACGTGACGACCGGCGATACCGCGGGCAGCTTCACCCCGAAGGTGCGGTTCGCGTTCCCCGCGATCGACCGCTTCCACGTGCAGGTCGCCCCGACCGGCAGCGGCCTCAACATCACCGGCTCATCGGCGTACACGGTGACCGACACCGCGGGCACCCTCCAGATCGCCACCACCAAGGTCGTGCTCAAGATCCAGAAGTCGCCGTACCGGGTCGCCGTCTACAAGGGCGACGGTACGACGCTCATCGCCCGGCAGTACGACCCGGCGACCTTCCGCAACACCGGCTGGGCCAGCGACGGCAGTACGACGGTGACGAAGGTCGAGGACCACTGGCTCTCCCCGGCCGGCGAACGCTTCGAAGGACTCGGCGAGCGGTACGACGCGCTCGACCAGCGCGGCAAGGACGTCCACAACTACGTCTACAACCAGTACCAGGACCAGGGCCCGACCGCCCGTACGTACCTCAGCGTCCCCTTCGTCACGAACACGGCCGGCTACGGCATCTACGTGCCCAGCACCCGGTACTCCGTGTTCAACCTCGGTACGCACCTCACCGACATGGCCGGCTTCACCGTCGACACCGGTGGCGCGCTCAACTCGACGGTCGACTACTACTTCTTCACCGGTACGCGGGCCGAGATGCTCGACCAGTACACCGCGACGACTGCGCGGCCCAAGCTGCCGCCGAAGTGGTCGTTCGGGCTCTGGGGCTCCGCGAACGAGTGGAACACCCAGGCCGAGGTCAACTCCGAACTCGCCAACATGACGTCGAACCAGATCCCGCACACCGCGATGGTGCTCGAGCAGTGGAGCGACGAGGCGACCTTCTACCTGTGGCACGGCGCGACGTACACGCCGAAGCCCGGCAACCAGGCGCTCACCTATGCCGATCTGACCTTCCCGGCCGGAGGTGAGTGGACCGATCCGAAGGCGATGGTGACGGCCGCTCACAACCAGGGCGTCAAGATGGTGCTCTGGCAGATCCCGGTGCTGAAGCAGGACTTCGACACCAACCCGCCGACGGCGCCACAGCAACACGTCAACGACCGTGACTATGCCGTTGCCCAGGGCTACGTTCTCGGCGATGGCGCCGGCGGACCGTACCGGATCCCGTCCGGGCAGTGGTTCGGCAACAGCACGGTGCCCGACTTCACCAAGACGGCCGCCACCAACTGGTGGATGAGCAAGCGCTCCTACTTGTTCGACGACGTCGGCATCGACGGCCTCAAGACCGACGGCAGCGAGGCGGTCTTCGGCCGCAACGTGACCAGTGGTTCCGGTCGTAAGGGCGACGAGCTGCACAACGCCTACCCGAACGAGTACACCCGGGCGTACAACGACTTCGTCACCACGAAGAAGGGTGCCCAGGGCACCTTGTTCAGCCGCGGCGGTACTTCGGGAGCGCAGGCCAACTCGATCTTCTGGGCCGGTGACCAGGCGTCCACGTTCGATGCGTTCCAGCAGGCGGTGCGCGCCGGCCAGAGTGCGGGCGCGTCGGGCATCCCGTTCTGGTCGTGGGACATGGCCGGATTCACCGGTACGTTCCCGAGCAGCGAGCTGTACCTGCGGGCGGCGGCGCAGTCGACCTTCTCGCCGATCATGCAGTACCACTCGGAAAAGTCGAACCCGGGCGTCTCCGAGGCGCGGACGCCGTGGAACGTGCAGGCGCGGTCCGGCGACACGACCGTCATCCCGAAGTTCCGCAAGTTCGCCAACACCCGGATGAACCTGATCCCGTACCTCTACACCGAGGCCAAGAACGCTTCCACCACAGGCCTGCCGATGATGCAGTCGATGAGCCTCGCCTTCCCGGGGGACACGACGGCGGCGGCACAGGACCAGCAGTACATGTTCGGTCGTCAGTTGCTGGTGGCACCGATCACGACCCAGGGCGCGACCACTAAGAACGTCTACCTGCCCGCGGGTGAGTGGTACGACTTCTGGAACGGCGGCCGGGCGCAGGGCGCCGGCACGAAGGTCTACAACGCCGACACCGGCACCATCCCCGTCTACGCCAAGGCCGGCGCGATCGTCCCGCTCAACCTGAACGCGGACTACGACCTGGGCGGCACGATCGGCAACAGCGTCGACAACTACACCAACCTGTCGTTCCGGATCTACCCGGCCGGCACGACCAGCTACGGGTACTTCGAGGACTCGGCGAACCAGACCCGCACGGTCACGTCGACCGAGAACTTCGCCGGTCACCAGGTGACGGTGAGCGTTCCACCCCTCGCCACCAAGAGCACGCTGCAGGTGGCGTCGAGCAAGCCGACGTCGGTGACGAAGGATGGCGTGGCGATGACGGCCCACGCGACGCTCGCCGCGTTGCAGGGCGCGACCGAGGGCTGGTTCTGGGATCCGGTGCAGCAGTTGACGCTGGTGAAGACGGCGTCGAGTGCGGCGGCGCGGAGCGTAGTACTGAATGGTGTCGACAAGGCTGCGTATGAGGCTGAGTTCGGCAGCAACACCGGTACTACGGTGAACACCGACCACCCGGGTTACACCGGGACCGGATTCGTCGACGGGTTCGAGACGGCGGGCGACGCCGTACAGGTCGACACCAATGCGGCGGTGACCGGCAGCCATGTGATCAAGCTCCGGTACTCCAACGGCGCGGCGACCACGGCGACCCGCACGATCCAGGTCGACGGCGTCAGCGTCGGCTCGGTCAACCTGCCGAGTACGGGCAACTGGGACACGTGGGGGACGGCCACGCTGACGACCAGTCTCACCGCAGGGAAACGGGTGGTGAAGGTGGTCTACGGCTCTGGTGGAATCAACCTCGACAACATCTCGGTGGCACGGCCATGAGGGGCCGGAAGAGCATGCTCGCGCGGCTCCTGGGGTTGGTGCTGTTGGTGCCGACGCTGGTTGTGCTGCCAGTGGAGGCGGCTCAGGCCGCAGTACAACGGGTGCAGTTCACTGCCGGAGGCAACTACTTGGTGGTCGAGTTTCTCGACGACGATCTGGTGCACTTCGAGATGGGTGCGGGGGCGGGACCGGGCACGGGCTCGCCGATCTTCACCACCGATCAGATCGCCAAGACGGACTATCCCGGGCCGACCAGCCTCAACCAGGTTGGTGGAGTGCTGACGACGCCGGGGATCAAGGTCGACGTCAACACTTCGACGCTGTGCGCGACGGTCTACGACACCGCGCGGACGCCGCAGCTCCTGCTCAACACGACCTGCCCGCGCAATCTGAGCCAGGCGTGGAAGGGACTGAGCTTCACCAAGTCGTCCATGCAGAACGCGTACGGGCTCGGTGAGCAGTTCTTCATGGGGGGCAGCGCCGACGGTGACTGGGTCGGCCGGCAGCGGACGAGCGGCACCTACGGCAACGCGATGCTCTACGACACGGACAACGGGCCGGTCGGCAACGCGCAGATCCCGGTGCTGTTCGCGGTCGGCGCCAGCACCACCAACTACGGCATGTTCGTCGACCAGGTCTACAAGCAGGACTGGAACCTGACCGGCGACCCATGGACGATGGACACCTTCGGCGATCAGCTGCGCTGGTACGTGATGAGCGGACCCGATCTGCCCGATCTGCGCAAGGACTATCTCGAGCTGACCGGGCGGCCGCCGGTGCCGCCGAAGAAGGCGTTCGGCCTGTGGATGTCGGAGTACGGCTACGACAACTGGAACGAGATCGACACGACCCTGTCCGGTCTGCGTGCCAACAAGTTCCCGACCGATGGCGTGATGCTCGACGTCAACTGGTTCGGTGGGGTGACGGCCGGCTCCGACAACACTCGGATGGGCACGCTGGAGTGGGACCCGGTCAACTTCCCCAACGCGGCGACCAAGCTGGCGGCGTACAAGAACACCAACGGCGTCGGCGTGATGACGATCGAGGAGTCGTACGTCGGCAAGAACCTGCCCGAGCACACGTCGATGGCGTCGTCGGGCTACCTGATCCGGGCGGGCTGTTCGACTTGCAGCCCGGCGTACCTGACCGGGAACGACTGGTGGGGTCGCGGCGGGATGATCGACTGGACCCAGCCGGCCGCGAGCGCGCAGTGGCACAACACGCAACGGCAGCCGCTGATCAACGACGGCGTCATGGGGCACTGGCTCGATCTGGGTGAGCCGGAGATGTACGACGCGGGTGACTGGACGTCGGGGCTCCTTGCGGGCAAGCACGCGCACTCCGACTACCACAACCTGTACAACCTCGAATGGGCGCGCGGCATTGCCAAGGGCTATACCGACAACGCAGTACAGCAGCGGCCGTTCATGCTCGCTCGATCGGCGGCCGGTGGCATTCAACGGACCGGTACTGCGATGTGGTCCGGCGACATCGGCTCCAAGCTGACGGCGCTCGCGTCGCAGCAGAACGTGCAGATGCAGATGTCCATGTCGGGTATCGACTACTTCGGCTCCGACATCGGTGGCTTCCGGCGGGAGATGCTGGACAGCGACCTGAACGAGCTCTACACCCAGTGGTTCGCGAACTCGTCCTGGTTCGACGTGCCGATCCGGCCACACACCGAGAACCTCTGCAACTGCGCGGAGACGTCGCCCGACTCGATCGGCGACGTACCGAGCAACCTGGCCAACCTGCGTCAGCGGTACGAGCTCACGCCGTACTACTACTCGCTCGCGCATCGCGCCAACACGACCGGCGAACCGCTCATCCCGCCGCTGGTCTACCAGTACCAGAACGACCCGAACGTGCGGGAGGTCGGCCACGAGAAGCTGATCGGCAAGGACCTGCTCGTCGGCGTCGCGGCCGGGGCGAACCAGCGCAAGCGGGACGTCTACCTGCCGGCCGGTACCTGGTTCGACTACTACACCAACACCAAGACGGTCAGCACCGGCCAGAACCTGACCGATGTGCCGCTGTGGCGCAACGGCAAGTTCCAGCTGCCGGCGTATGCCCGGGCCGGCGCGATCATCCCGAAGATGTACGTCGACGACCAGACGATGAACGTGGTCGGCAAGCGGGCGGACGGGACGACCCGCAACGAGCTGGTCGCCCGCGTCTACTCGGACACTGTTAGCTCCTCGTTCACGCTGGCCGAGGACGATGGCGCGACGATCGGGTACCAGACCGGCGCGAAGCGGACGACCGACCTGAGCCAATCGCGGTCGGGCAACACGGCGACCGTCGGCATCTCGGCGTCGGCCGGTACGTACACCGGGGCGCCGTCGTCGCGGCAGAACGTGGTCGAGTTGGTGGCCGACACGCAGGCATCGGGGGTCACGCTCAACGGGAGCGCGCTCACGCAGTACGCGAACAAGGCGGCCTTCGACGCGGCGGGCAGCGGCTGGTACAACGCCGGCGGCAACCTGGTCGTCGCCAAGTCGGCGTCGCTGGCGGTCGGTACGGCGAAGTCGTTCGTCTTCACCCTCGGTCAAACGGTCGTTTCGAAGACCTTCAGCTGCTCCGGCGGGACGACCACGACCGGGCAGTCGGTCTATGTCGTCGGCAGCGCGCCGCAGCTCGGGGCCTGGTCGGTGGCGAGCGCGGTCAAGCTGGCGCCGACCGCATATCCGACCTGGACCGGCACGATCAGTAACCTGCCGCCCAGCACGACCGTTGAATGGAAGTGCATCAAACGCCAGGAAGCGAACTATCCGGCGACCGCCGACCAGTGGGGTCCGGACCCGAACCTCTCGTTCACGACCCCGGCAACGGGCAGCGGGGGGACCGCCTCGGGCGGGTTCTGAACTCCTCCCGGCAACGCGCTCTCCGGTATCCGGAGAGCGCGTTCCGGGTTCTGGACAGTCGTCCAGTTACTGGCACAGTGATGCCAGTGTCACCGGCTGTCGCGCCCTCTGAGACCATCGTCACGCGCAGGTATGTCCTGAGTAAGGACTGTGTGAAGAATCGCTGCTGACGGCCGTCCGGGCGTGGTTACGACGACCCGGGACCGTAAGTTCGGAGAGGTGTCGGTCGAAGTCAGGAGTGAACGAAGTGCAACGGGGCAGTCGGGTCGTGCCGTCGGCATGCCCGTCAGAACAGGCATCACCAGCGGTGCCGGCATGACGGCGATCAACAAGATCCTGATCGCCGCCGGCGTCATCCTGCTGCTGGGAGGCCTAGGCCTGGGCTTCCGCTCAGTCTCCGCCACCGGCACCGACTGCGGCTCGGTCTTCCAGCCAGCCGCCGGCATCACCCCCATGGCCTGCGACGCCCGCCTGAACAACTCCGGCACCCTGGTAACCCTGATCCTGGTAGCCGGCGGCCTATGCCTAGCCGCCGCCCTGACCGTCAAGGTAGTCCGAGACCGCGTCACCGCCTGATCGTCAGCACTGGCCGCGCCGGCTCCTCGTTGTCCACAACAACCTGAACCAACGCCCGCGGCCGGATCTGATCGACGTACATGCGCTCGCCAGGGATGTACCTCTTGCGGTAGCGCTCCTCGGCTGCGGCTGCCGAGGGCATCCAAGCTTGATCCCGGGCCGAGCCGCGCCGGAGGACCTCGTCGAAGCTGACCTGCACGTAGATCCGCAGGTCCCAGTGGTCGACAAGCGCCGGTACCTGCAGGAACGCACCGTCCGCCAGCAGTACCGCGTCAGCGCTGGCCTTGTGGACGGATGACTCGGCCAGAGGCTGTCCGTTGGCATGCCTGATCGCGGTGGTGTACCGGCGATCGCCGCCCGGGCCGAGAGGTACCAGCAGGCGTTCGCGGATCGCGTCGTGATCCCAGGTGTCCAGGTAGTAGCTCTCCGGCGACTCGATCGGGTACGCCGTCCGCAGCTCAGGAGCACGCTTGAAGTAGTCGATGCCGACCCGGATGATCTCGCGGCCGGTCCGGGCGCGCAGCATCCCGGCCAACTCGTCCGCGAGCGTCGTCTTCCCCGCCGCAGAACAGCCGTCGATCCCAACCCGCACCGGATGCCCCCGCTCAACGTCCAGCACGACACCGGCCAATTCAGTCAGAGCATCGGTACGCCGACTCATCCCGTCTCCCGTCGCCTCAAGGCATTGCCTGAAGTGTCTCCAACCCCATGGCCGGTTGAGCCTCCAGGAGTCCGCGAGGGTAGACGAGTCAAGCAGTCGGTCCGGCTGCAGCCGCGCCGACGATGGGCCGCCTCGGGTGGCTGAAGGCGCACGCAGCGTGCAGCAGGCGGATGGAGCCCGACTCCGCGCCTGGCCCGCTCACGCTCGCGACCTTGCCGCTCTCGTTCCCGCTCTCGGAGTCTGGACTCCGCGAGCCCGGAGCAGACGAGAGAGTTGCACAAGGCAATGAGTTCTCGATGACACGGATCGCAGCGGCCAGGTGACCCGGGTGCCTCGAGGTGCAGCTCAGTTGTGTGTGTAACCGCCCGCGGCGTTCGCTGTGCCGCCTCCGTGCCATGCGGTGCACGTGCTAGTAGCCGGGTATGGCTCCGCTAGGGATAGTGGCTGTCGCAAGGTGGTGGTGAAGGATCAGGGCGTTCTAAGGGGATGTTTTGCTAAGTGCGTTCATCACATCCGCCACGTGCGTGCGAGCGACTCGGTCGATGGCCCTGCAGCTCAATTTGTACTGCAAATACGCCCGGATGACGTACACAATCAGACTGGCCAGTCCAAATGCGAGCAAGGCGCCCCACGGCATCCCCGAGGCGGCGCCGACCGCTGTCACTGCACCGCCGGCGCTCAATGGAATCCATCGAGTCACGAGTCGTCCTTCCGTGACCATGAGGCGCTGATCATGCTAAGTCACCGCACCTCATCGCGAATGGACTGAAGCCGTTTGCCGGTTGAGGTAACCGTCCAGAAGCCCCAGCCGTTGCGATTAGGGCTCACTGACGGGTTCAGTGCGGAGACGACAGCGATCGCCGCAGCGCTCGGTGACCTGTATTTGTGACCTTCTCCCGGACCTTTCGTAATCGTCAATGCGAGGGAAGCGGGGTTGTATGCCCCTTCCACTCGAATCTCCCTATACACAGCGTGTACGGGGACAGAGTCGCCGCCACTGGAGACAGCTGGACCGGGAGTGCGATCGCGTCTGAATTCGTCCAGCAAGCGGTCCACGACCTCGCCCTCGGTCACCTTCCATGCTCTTGCCAACAGCTCTATCTCGGATCCAGTGCGATCCCCGACCGGTATGTTTCTCATGTTGAGCACCTCCTCTGCTCAGAGTAGCAGATTTCCTCAGAGTAGCACGCTGTGGCTCAGCGTGAAGCGCGGGCTAGCGCCACGAACGCCGCAAACGATTGGCCGGTTATCAGGGTGCGTCGGGCGAGGTGGTGGGGGAGGGTGTTGCTATGAGCATCGAATCGTTTCGGGTGGAGATTTCGCAGGGGGAGCTTGACGACCTGCATAGGCGGCTCGAGTTGACTCGGTGGCCGGAGGAGTTGCCGGGGGTTGGGTGGGATTACGGGGTGCCGGTGGGGTATTTGCGGGAGTTGGCGGAGTACTGGCGGGATGGGTATGACTGGCGGGCGGCTGAGGGGCGGTTGAATGAGTGGGAGCAGTTCACGACCACCATCGACGGGGCTCGGGTGCATTTTGTGCATTTGCGGTCGGGTGAGGTGGATGCGACGCCGTTGCTGATCACGCATGGGTGGCCGGGGTCGGTGGTCGAGTTTCAGGAGATCGCGGGGCCGTTGACGGATCCTCGGCGGTACGGGAGCGATGGGCCGGCGTTTCATCTGGTGATGCCGAGTATTCCTGGGTTCACCTTGTCGGGGCCGACGACGGAGACGGGGTGGGAGCAGGTCCGGGTGGCGCGGGCGTTCGCGGAGTTGATGGCGCGGCTGGGGTATGAGCGGTACGGCGTACAGGGTGGGGACTGGGGTGCGGGGATCTCGCGGGAGATCGGGCGGTTGTATCCCGAGCGGGTGATCGGGGTGCATCTGAATCTGATTCCGGGCGCGGGGGCTACCGCGGAGCCGACCGACGAGGAGTTGGCAGCGCTGCCGCCGGGGGAGCGCGAGCGGACGGTGGCGTCGTGGCGGCGGTTCGAAGGGTGGCTGAAGGAGAAGCAGGGGTATGCGGATCTGCAGTCGACCCGGCCGCAGACGGTTGCCTATGCTTTGACGGACTCGCCGGTCGGGCAGTTGGCGTGGATCGCGGAGAAGTTCGAGGAGTGGTCGGGAGACGGGGCGATCGACCGGGATCACCTGCTCACCAACGTGTCGCTGTACTGGTTCACCAGGACGGCGGGGTCGGCCGGCCGGATTTACTACGAGCGCAGTCACGCCGCTTACTGGGGACAGCCGCTGCCCGTGTCCACAGCGCCGACTGCGTTCGCGGACTTCCCGGAGGACAACTTCATCCCGCTGAGGCACATCGCCGAGCGGACGAACAACATCGTGCGCTGGACCGGGTACCCGCGCGGCGGTCATTTCGCCGCGCTCGAAGTACCTGATCTGCTCGTCACCGACATCCGTGCGTTCTTCGCCAGTCTCTGAGGATCCCCGCCATGACTCACCCTGTCGACGACATCGATCCGTTGATCGGTGCCCTCACCACGCTCCCGGACACCGCTTGCGGCAAGACCTTCCCAGGGCCGGTACTCCCGTTCGGGCTCGTGCAGCTCAGCCCGGACACGATCAGCGGCGGCGACCACGGGAGTGGGTACTCCGCGGACATGGACACCATCGAGGGGTTCAGCTTCACGCATCTCGGCGGGATCGGGTGTTACGGGGACCTCGGCAACCTTCAGGTGATGCCACAGACCGGGCTGTTGATCACCGACCGGGTCGAGGCCAACAGCCCCTACAGCAACCAGGTCGTCAAGGCCGGCTACTACTCGGTGGACCTTGACCGCTATCAGGTCCGCACCGAGCTGACGGCCAAGGAGCGGGCCGGGATCATTCGCTTCACGTACGCCGCTGCGGGGCCGGCCCGGATCAAGGTCGACCTGGCTCGCCGGGTCGGCTTCGACGGGTCGCACTCGGTCGAGCAGTCCGTGGAGCTCGTCGACGATCACACGGTCGAGGGGTGGATGCGGTGCGATCGGTCCGGTGGCGGATGGATCTGCGGCAACGGGCCGGAGTACACGGTCTTCTTCTCGCTCCGGCTCTCCCAGCCGATCGCCGCTTTCGCGACCTGGGACGGCGACGACATCCGTCACGATGCAGCCCGTACTACGGCAAGCGCGGCAGCCGGCTTCTTCCTCGAACTGGACGTGTCCGGCCCGGTCTTGCTGAAGGCAGGCATCTCGTACACGAGCGTCGAAGGTGCCCGGCGGAATCTCGCCCATGACCTGCCGGGGTGGGACTTCGACGAAGTTGCTGCGGATGCGCGGGCGGCATGGGCGGCCGTGCTCGAGAAGGTCGAGATCGAGGGCGGTACGGCTGAGCAGCGGCAGATCTTCCGGACCGCGCTCTACCACACGATGATCGAGCCGCGACGGTCGAGCGATGCCGGGGACGACATCGGGTATGAGCGGCGCACGGTCTTCAGCGGATGGGATGTGTTCCGCGCGCAGCTGCCGTTGATGACGATCATCGACGAGAAGGTCGTCACGGATCAGATCAACACGTTGCTCGACCTGACCGCGTCGGGACGGGTGAAGGGGCTGGCGCGGTGGGAGCTGCTCGGCGTCGACACCGACACGATGGTGGGGGATCCGGCGATCAACATCATCTCCGAGGCGGTGGTGAAGGGGATCTGCGGGTTCGATGTCGATACGGCGTACCGGTTCTGCCGGGAGGTGGCGCTGGGGCCGGTGGCGCGGTCGAACCGGAACGATCTGGAGAACTGGCTGTCGCTCGGGTACTCGGTGGACATCGGGTTGTCGACGACGCTGGAGAACTCCTACAGCGATCACGCGTTGGCGCGCTTCGCCTCGGTGCTTGGGCTGGACGACGATGTGCGCTTGCTGGACGCGAGTGCTCAGAACTATCGCAACCTCTTCAACCCCGAGGCCGGCTGGTTCCGCGGCCGCAATGCCGACGGTTCCTGGATGGGCTTCGACGAAGGCTGCACCGAGAGCAACCCGGACCAGCAGGGCTGGTTCGTTCCGCACGATGTTGCCGGCCTGATCTCGCTGGCCGGTGGCGAGATTGCGTTCATCGAGCGGCTGAACGCGATCTTCGAGAACACCCCGCCGGCCGACCTGATGAAATGGAACGACTTCTACAACCACTCCAACGAGCCGGTCCACCAGATGGCCTTCATGTTCACCTACGCCGGCGCGCCCTGGCTGACCCAGAAGTGGTCCCGCTACGTCTGCGACCACGGCTACGGTACCGGCCCCGAAGGCCTCGGCGGCAACGAGGACTGCGGCCAGATGTCCGCCTGGTACATCTTCGCCGCAGCCGGCCTCTACCCGGTCTCCCCGGTGGACAAGCAGTACATCCTGGGCAGCCCGATCTTCGACAGGACCACCTTCCGCACCTCCCGCAACACCACCTTCACCATCACCCGCGAGGGGGACGGCATCTACGTGGCGCAGGCACGGTTGAACGACCACCCCACCGACCGCCCCTGGCTGACCCACGAAGAACTGATTGCCGGCGGCAACCTCCACCTCACCATGTCCCCAACCCCAACCGACTGGGGCACAAAGCACCGCCCGCAGGCGGGCGACTGCCACCTCCCGAGTGGTTGCTGATAGCAACAACCGGTCGTCCGCGCACACATAACTCGCCATGCAACCGATTTCCACCGGCGCGTCGACCCCACCGCCACGACTTATGCATGCCTGGCGCCACCAGCCACCAGCCACCAGCCACCAGCCACCAGCCACCAGCCGCCGGTTCTGCGGGGGCCACCGGCTGCATGGTGCGGGGCGCCCCGGCCCGCCGCGCGCCCGCCGGCGTTGGAGGCCATGGTGATGTGGGTGGGTCGGATCGACGGGGTGGTGGCTAGGGGCGGAGTACCAGTTTGCCTGTGGTGCGGCGGGCTAGGAGGTCTGTGTGGGCTTGGCGGGCTTCGGCTAGGGGGTACTCGGCGACTACTGGTTCGAGTTTGCCGGTGGCGACGAGGTTGAAGAGTTCGGCGAGGGGTTCTCGGTACATGCCGGGGAGTTGGAGGGCGGGGCGGAGCCAGAAGCCGGCGACGGTGAGATTGTGGTCGGCGAGTAGTGCGGGGTCGAGCAGGGGGCGACGGCCTTCGCGAGCAGCGTTGCCGTAGGTGACCAGGCGGCCGAAGCCGGCCAGTGCGCCGAGGGCGGCGTTGAAGGTCGAGCCGCCGGTCGACTCCAGGATCACGTCGACGGGCTGATTGTTGTTGGCGGCAACGACTCTGCCCGCGTACCCATCGGGGTCGCTGCCGATCGCGACATCCGCGCCGAGGGAGAGCGCCAGCTTGCGTTTCTCGTCCGTCGACGCGACCGCGATCACCCGGCCGGCGCCGAAGAGCCGGGCGAGCTGGATGGCCAACGTACCGACTCCGCCGGCGGCGGCGTTCACCACGACAGATTCACCGCGTGACAGGCGAGCGCTGTTGCGGAGGAGGTGCCAGGCGGTGAGTCCTTGGACGAGAAGGGCGAGCGCCTCGGCGTCTCCGACCGGGCCGGGGACGTCCACGGCGTCAGCGGCGGGTACCACGGCCAGTTCGGCGTACCCGCCGCCTTCGAAGGTCGGGGCGAGGACCCGGCGACCATCGGCGGTCCTTCCGATGACCTCGGAACCGGGGATGAAGGGCAGTTGGGTGATGGTGGTGTAGGAGCCGTCGGTGCGGTGGGTGTCGGCATAGTTCACTCCGGCGGCGCCGACCTCGACCAGGAGCTCGCCCGCGGCCGGGACCGGCGCGGGGACCTCTACGTGTTCGAGGACCTCGGGCCCGCCGTACCGGCTGACCTGGATGGCGCGCATGGAATGGTTTCCGTTCTCTCGGTGGGGTTCCACCGTAGGGCCGGAAACCTGCCGCTTGGCAGAGTTGCATCTTGTTGCAACGGGCCGCTTCCATGAGCGCCGTTCATGGAAGCGGTTAGGCTGCTTTCGTGGACCTCACCGCCGCCGAACTCCGCGTCCTCGACGCCGTCGAACGCACCGGTAGCTTCTCGGCCGCGGCAACGACGCTGGACCTGACCCAGTCGGCCGTCTCGCACTCGGTCCGGATGACCGAACGCAAGCTCGGTACCGTCCTGTTCGACCGCGGCCGGCACGGCGCCCGCCCGACCCCGGCCGGCGAACGCGCGATCTTGCATGGCCGTGGCGTCCTCCGTTTGATGGACGTACTCCGCGCCGACACACGCGCGGCCGCGGGTGGTTGGCTCGACACCCGTTTGAGGATCGCCGCCTTCCGCAGCGCTGCCGCGCAACTGCTTCCACCCGCGCTGACCCGGCTCACCGCCAGGCATCCGCAACTCTCGTACGACGTGTCGATCGTGCGGGACGTCGGCGGCGGTACGGCGAGCGAGGTGGTCGAGGGCCGCGCCGACCTCGCGATCGTGAACCTCCCGCACCGGCTCCCCGCATCGGCCGGCCTGGTCGGCGGCGAACTACTCGACGAGCCCTACGTGCTGATCCACCCGGCTCGATCGGCTGATCCGCGATCCCTCCCGCTGATCGACTGGACCGAGAACTGCTCCACCGAAACCCAAGCCTGGTTCCGCACCCAGGATTGGTTGCCCCCAGCCACTATCAACGTAGCCGACGACACCGTCCTGCTCTCGATGGTCGCCCTTGGCCTCGGTATGGCCGTGGTCCCCGAAACCACCGCCGCCGACCGGGCCCCCGAAGTCACCGTCGAACCCCTCGGCCCGACCGCCCCACGCCGAACCATCGGCTACCTCACCACCCCAGCCCTCTCCCGCAGCACAGCCCTCCGCGAACTGGTAGCAGAACTCCGAGGTCCACGCGCCCCGCGAGCCGGGTAGCGGCCGGCGAACGCAATGCGGTTCAGGCGTTGGTGGTGATCCAGTCGAGGAACGGGGCGACGGTGCGCCAGTCGGTGCGGATCTGGTCGGCGAGGGCCGGGGTGTGGATGATCGGCTCGAAGCCGTAGGACTTGCCGAGGGTCATCGACTTGTGCCGGAGCAGCTCGATGCGGGGATGGCTTGCGTCGTACCCGCGCGGTGTCGTCTTGAGCTTGTCGCCGCCGAGTGTCCACCCGGCCGCTTCCAGCTCGGCCAGCAACTTCTCGAGCTCCTTGCCCCGCCGGTCCTCGTCGATCGCACTGCGAACTCTGGCAAGCCGCTCGCCCGACGCCTCGTAGAAGCCGGCGCCGACCCGGACACCGGGCGCGGCCACCTGGACGTAGTACCCAGTGGACGGCCCGAGCGCGACGAAGGCACCCTGGGCCGTCTTGTACGGCGTCTTGTCCTTGGCGAACCGGACGTCACGGTACGGCCGGAAGATCTTGGCCGCCCCGAACTCCTCCTCCAGTGTCGCGAGCAGCGCCACCATCGGCGCCCGCACAGACTCTTCGTAGACGTGTTTGTTCGCCGTCCAGAACGTCTTGCTGTTGTCCATCTCGAGATCGTCGTAGAAGTCCAGCGCCGCCGCCGGGAAACCGGTGAAACTCATCCCGCCACCATAGTTCGCCCCGCCTGAGCGCAGGACAGGTGGAGCGGTTCAGGTGTAGTCGTGAAGGATGGCGGCCAGCTTGTCGCGGGTCTTGCTGGGCGGGGGAGCGGCCACGCAGAGGGCTTCCATGGTGGCTGTGTACTGGTCCAGGTCTTCGAGCTTGTCCAGGTACAGGGCGCTGGTCAGGTGCTCGATGTAGACGATGTCGGGCAGGTCCTGCTCGGGGAAACGCAGGATGCTGTACGCACCGCCGGTGGCCGCGTGGCCGCCGGAGTCGAAGGGCATCACCTGGAGCGTGACGTTCGGCATGTGGGATGCCTCGATCAGGGACTCGAGCTGGACGCGCATCGCCTTCAGGCCGCCGATCGGGCGGCGTAGTACCGACTCGTCGACGACCGCCCAGAGGCGGACCGGGTTCGCGCGCTGCAGGACCTCTTGGCGGTTGACGCGCAGGGAGACGCGGCGCTCGACCTCCTCGGCCGGGATCAGCCCGCGGCCGAGCTGGACGACGGCGCGGACGTACTCCGGGGTCTGCAGCAGGCCCGGGACGAACTGGAGCTCGTAGGTACGGATCAGCTGCGCCGCCGACTCGAGCCCGAGGTAGGAGTGGAACCAGCTGGGCAGTACGTCGCCGAAGCGGTGCCACCAGCCGGGGTTGTTCGCATCGCGCGCAAGAGCAAGCAGCCGCTCGCGCTCTTCGGGGTCGTCGATGCCGTACAGCGTGAGCAGGTCGCGGACGTCGCGTTCCTTGAAGCCGACCCGGCCCAGCTCCATCCGGCTGACCTTGGACTCCGACGAGCGGATCTCCCAGCCGGCATCGGACCGGGTGATTCCGGCCGCCTCACGCATTCTCCGCAGGTGTGCGCCGAGGATGATCCGCAGTGCGGTCGGCCCGCCTGGCGCGCCCGACTCCGTCACACTCACCTCCGACGCCCCAGCTGGATCCAAAACGGCGGCCTGCCCACCCCGACGAATCATCTCACGGACGGACCGTGATCTGTCGAAGTTCTTACATAAGAGTCGTGGGTGCTGTCCGGCACCCGGGCATCGATTCCAGCTTTCTCACTGTGCGTGACGGCCGACCGGTGGGCGACGGGATGCGCGCAGCGGGCCGAAGTACCGGTAATCGCTTCCCGCTCAGCTGGTTCGGCCCGTTCGGGGCCCGAATCGGCCTCTCGAGGGGATCTGCTGAGCCTTCAGTTGGTCACAAGTCGAAAACGTGCGAATGCACGTGCATCGGGCGCTTGCATTCGTTTCGTGCGACCGCCATGATTGCTTCATGCACAGAAGGTGAGCTGTATCTCGCAAAAAGTGACATCGCGTGATCCAGCAGGCCGGTTCTACAGATCCGTCGGGCGGTACGCCGGCATGACTGGTTGGGGAACCCGAGTCGATGAATGACGACGACACCGAAGCCGTCGATTTCGCTGCCCGCCCTACCGGCGAGCGAGCGCCCGGCGAGCTGACCGAGCGGGAGATCCAGGAACTGGTGGCGCGCTGCCCCGAGCAGCAGCGCTGGGCCTTCGAAGGCTGGCTCCGGGGCGAGCGCCTGCTGGACGGCGATCCGATCGTGAGCCTGGGATGACCACCGAACGAGCGGGAGGACGGAAAATGGTGCGGATCTGGTTGGGCGACCACCTGATCGCCGAGTACGTCGCGGAGCCCGACCGGGCCTCGCGTTACCAGCGGGTGATGACGCCGAAGTTCACCGGTCTGCGGATCACCGTGGACGGTGCGGCGACCGCGGGTGCCTCTGAGCTCCCCAGTGAGCAGCTCTGGCCGCTCACTGTGCAGTAAAGGCAGTAGTAGTAGGCAGTACTGGCAGCAGTACAGCAAAAGGCCGGCCTCCTAGCGGAGGGCCGGCCTTTGCTGTTTCCGGGCGAATGATTGCCCGGTACGCCGTGATCGCCTGCCCCGGCATGTCGCAACGGAACTGTGTGGCGCCCGCGACCGGATCACGCGGCGCCCGTAACAGGCAGACGTCCGTCAACAGTAAGAGGCCCCCGCACCACTCGCCTGGTGAAGGGGCCTCTTACTGCTCTGTGGAATGAATCAGGCGAGATCGTCGAACTCGCCGTCGTGAACGCCACCGAGAAACGCTTCGATCTCGGCCTTGGTGAAGACCAGCGCCGGTCCGTCCGTGTGACGCGAGTTCCGCATCGCCACACCGCCGCCAGGAAGCTTCGCTACCTCTACGCAGTTCCCGTTCGGGCCACTTCGCTGACTCTTCCGCCAGGTCAGCTCGTCGTCGGCGTCTGCGGGCATGCCGTTGTAGACAGCAGTCATCAGCTGCACCTTCCGTACGTCTTTGGCATATGCACGTGCATTTGGGCTTGCATTTGCATCGTACACGCCGAAGGGCCATGTGTCTGGTCCACTACCCAACGTGCTCAAACGTCCGTTGGGCAGGCCTGTTACATCGCTTTGCGTGACTGATTCCGGGGTCTCCGAAGAGGGTTGTCGGGTGTTCGGACGACGATCTGCCGGGCATTCGGCGTAACCCCGCGGGGGCTCGTTCAGTTGAGGAATCAGGCGGGTGCACAGGCTTCGTTAAATCGGCTCCTGAACACTCCAGGAAGGGCCGAACCAGGCTGCCGCTGGTATGCAAATGCACTACGATGGCGGCAACGATTCCCTACGACACGAAGGCTGCGCCGATGGCTCCCGACAGCCCGGATCCCGCTCCGGAGTTCGACACTTCCCAACCGACCATCGCGCGCGTCTACGACGCTTTGCTCGGTGGCAAGGACAACTTCGCTGCCGACCGTGAGGGTGCGGCGACCTACCTGAAATACGTTCCGGACGCCGGCCGGTGTGCGATCGAGAACCGGGAAGCGCTGATCAAGGGCGTGCAGTACCTGGTGCGCACGGCGGGGATCGACCAGTTCCTCGACATCGGCAGCGGTCTGCCGACGCAGAAGAACACCCACCAGGCGGCGCAGGAGATCAACCCCGACGCCAAGGTGGTCTACGTCGACAAGGACCCGATCGTGCTCGCGCACGGCCGCGCGCTGCTGGCGACGAACAACAGCACCATCGTCGTCACCGCCGACCTGAGCAAGCCGCAGGAGATCCTGGACAACAAGGAGATCACCACGCATCTGGACTTCACCCGTCCGATCGCGCTGATGATCGTCGGCATCCACATGCACTTCCACGACGACGAGCAGCCGGACGAGTGGGTCCGCACCATCATGGACCAGCTCGTCCCGGGCAGCTACCTGTTCATCACCGACTTCGTCGACACCGGTGAGCCGCTGCAGAAGGCGATGGAGCAGGCCGGCCTGGAGAGCCTGGGCAACGGCTGGATCCGGACGCCCGAGCGGATCACCGAGCACTTCCTCGGTCTGCCGCTGGTGCCGCCGGGCCTGGACTTCCTGGCCCGCTGGTTCCCGGAGGACCCGGACGGCGACGTACCGGAGGTCGAGGACCTGCAGCCGTACCAGCGGATCCTGATGGCCGGAATCGCCAAGAAGGGCTGATCCGCAGCCGATCGGCATCGAAGGCGCGCATCCCGCACGGGGTGCGCGCCTTCTGCGTTTCCCACGGTACGTCGTTGTTTCAGCGGTACTTCGTTGCCAACTCGCCTTTGTCGATTGTCGGCGTGAGCGCCGGGTACCTGCACAATGAGCAGTGAAACCCTCTCTAGTAACGGAGTACTGAAGTTTCTGCGTTCCGGATGATCAGGACGGTGCCCGCCGACGCGGTGGCCATCGTGCGGTTCTACCCGCCGATGGTGATCTGCTTCGCGGCCGCGCTGGCCGGTACGGCGCTCGTCTTCGACGTCTTCTACCTCGCCGCGAACCCGGGCCTCGGGCTGGCCATGGTCTACACCGTTCCGGTGCTGGCCGGGCTGATCGCCGGTCTGGTCGCCGCGGCCGACGACGTCGAGCTGGAACGCCGGGTGCTGGTCTGGACGATCGCGGCAACCGTTGCCGTCGGCATCACCAACGCCGTCCTGGTGGCGATGATCGCGGCGATGCGCCGGACCGACCCGTCGGACTGGAAGTCGGGCGGGCAATCGGTCCTGTTCGCCGCCTGTCTGGTGGTCGCGGTCGCGGTGATGGTGGTGGTGATCGGCGGACTGATCAGCACCCTCGGCATCGACCTCAAGACAAAACTGCCGAAGAAGAAGTACGTCGCTCCCGCGCCGGCCGCTGTCCTGCGACCGAAGCCGCTGGTCAGCAAAGAAGCAGCCGCCCGCGCGAAGGTCCGCGCCGAGTCGCCCGACGAACTGGATGAACCGGACGAGCCGGCGGAGTCTCGCGGGGGCCGCCAAGGCGAGTTGTACGACCGCGAGCCCGACCAGCCGATGGATGGCGAATCCGGCCGCCGGGTAGAACCGGTCCCCGCCCTCACCCCACCCTCTTTCCTCCCACCCCTCCCCAAGGTCATCGACCTCGACGAGGCCCGCCCCGTCACCCCCTGGACCGAAGGCACCGGCCACGCCGACCGCCGAGGCTCCCGCACCCGCCGCATCCCAGCAGTCCCCCCAACCCGCCGCCCCGGCCGCCGCGGCAACCGCTAACCCCCAACACCCCCAGCGCCCCGCCACCCTCGCCACCCCGCCACAGCCGGCACGCCGGCCCCTGCCACCCTCGGCCCCCGCCATCCTCGGCGACCCCACCAAAGGCGCCGGCCTCACCAAAGGCACCGGCCCCCGGAGGCGCCGGCCCCCGGAGGCGCCGGCCCCACCGAAGGCGCCGGCCCCACCGAGGCGCCGGGCACGCCGACCGCCGAGGCTCCCGCACCCGCCGCATCCCAGCGGTCCCCCCAACTCGCCGCCCCGGCCGCCGCGGCAACCGCTAACCCCCAACACCCCCAAGCGCCCCGCCACCCTCGACGCCCCGCCACCGCCGGCACGCCGGCCCCTGCCCCCCTTCGGCCCCCGCCATCCTCGGCGACCCCGCCAAAGGCACCGGCCCCCCGAGGCGCCGGCCCCACCGAAGGCACCGGCCCCACCGAAAGGCGCCGGCCCCACCGAAGGCGCCGGCCCCACCGAGGCGCCGGCCACGCCGACCGCCGCGGCTCCCGCACCCGCCGCGGCAACCGCTAACCCCCAACGCCTCGCCGGTCGCCCCGCTGCCTTGCGGCCCCGGACTGCGCCGTTTCCGCCGCCCGCGCTACCACTCGCGCCCGCTGCCTCGCGGCCCCCGGCTTGCGCTGCTCCCGCCACCGGCACTGCCACTGTGGCTCGCCCCGCAGCTCCCGCACCGCAGCAGTCCCCCCCCCCCCCCCCCCCCCCCCCCCCCCCCCCCCCGCCCCCCCCCC
>NZ_BAABAA010000025.1:0-43620 GCF_039537185.1 Kribbella ginsengisoli
CGGGATAAAACAAATTCGGCATTGACTTTCGGCACGCTGTTGAGTTCTCAAGAATCGGACGCACACCGCGCTTCACTCTTCCAAGTTCAGCTCCGGGGCAACCCGCCAAACATTACTGTTTCGTCCGCGGCCGGTCAAATCGGCCTCTTTCGTCCCAGCCTCTCCGTGACTCAGCGACTGAAGACCCGCCAGAGGCGTGCTTCAGCTGCTAGGAAGTTCCGGGGAGTTCGGAGCGACCGGCCGCTTTCGCGTCCCGCACTCGCTCCAACAAGAAGAACATTACTGAGATTCACGGTGAAGATGCAAATCGGGGGCCGGTCCTTGGCCGAACCCTTGCAAACCATGATGCCGCAGCCGTTCAAGGCGGTGACAGCGAACGGTTGGGAGCCGGCGTACCGGCTCCCAACCGTCGAGTACTGCATCGTCCAGTAGACGCCTCTCGGCGAGTGGCCGCTCGAAGCGGCGAAGTGTGAGGCCCGGGGGTCTTGCACTGAACGACATCAGATGTAACCCACTCCCCCACGAACCTATTCCCGGGTCTTCACCCAACCCGCGAGCACTCGATCTCCGCGCCCTCCTGGACGAAGATCAGCCGGCCGTCAGTCAGCCGCAACTCGCTCGCGACCCAGCGTGCGGCGTACCGGCCGTCTCCCCTCGCGGCGAATCTCAGTGCCGGCTGTCGCCCGAACACGGCCTCGAGTCCACCGTCCGCCACGGTCACCTTCAACGACAGGCCGTCCCCCAAGCGATATGTCCCCGCGACTGATTGGAGCTCCTCGTCGCTGACCTCACTCCGGTCACTGACCTCGAGCGGGTAGTCCTCCCATCCGTACGACTCCGCGATCCGTGCGATCGCCCGGTCCACCAGGTAGCTCCCGTTGTCCCCATTGGTCATGACGGCAGCGCCTTGACCTGTATCCCGGTACGCGACCAGGTAGCACTTGAAGCCCTTGTTCGATCCCCCGTGCCCGAAGCGCCTGCCGCCATCGCCCAGGAACGCTCCGAGCCCCAGCGCCTCCATCGCGTCCCATGGGTCGGCGATGGTGATCTGCGGGGTGAGCATGTCCCGCGCCCGCTCCTGCGAGATGAGAGCGCCTGGTGCACCCAGATACGCGTCGCGTACCCCGTGCGCGAAGGCGGCGAGATCGTTCGAAGTGGTCCAGAGACCGGCGGCGGCCAGCTCGGGATACGAGTGCCATCGGCCAGGTACCGGACGTCCGAGCTCGTCATGCGCCGTCGCCGCGCGGTGGTGGAGCTCCTCGGGCAGTGGTTGCGCGTAGTCGCTACTCGACATGCCCAGCGGTTCCAGGACGAGTTCGCGCAGGAGCTGGCGGAACGGCGTACCGGTGACGTCTTCGAGGAGTTGCTGCAAGACGACGGTTCCGCCACCGGAGTACCGGAACTGGGTGCCGGGGACGAGGTCCACGTGGACGCCGAAGGTGTTCGACGGGCGTACCCCGTCGAGGATCTGTACCGGCGTCGGCAGCTCGGCGCCTTGGCGGTACCCCGGGAAACCGGGCACCGTCAGGCCGGCGCTGTGACTCGCCAGCTGCCGCAAGGTGACGATCGGCCGCCACTCGCCCGTCGACGGAATCTGCCAGGACGTGAGTCGCTGATTGACGTCCTCGTCGAGGTCGAGCAGACCTTGATCGACCAGCTGCAGCAGCGCGAAGACGGCGACGGGCTTGCTGATCGAGCACGCCTGGAACAACGTGTCGCCGGTGACAGGATCGTCACCGCCGGCCTCGATGACGCCCGCGCTGCCCTGGTCGACGATCTCGCCGTCGTCGATCACCGCCCAGCTGACGCCTGGAACCTTGAACTCTTCCAGGTCCTTCTCGATCTCAGCCCTCAGCACGTCCGCCAACGCCGTCGCCTCCCCAGTCGGTTGCTTCGGAGCCTAGCGGGGCGGCGTACACAGCGCGGCCGCGGATGCCGGAGCATCCGCAGCCGCGGCGTGGGTCAGCGGGACGGCTGTGGTGCGTCGCAATCGATCTTCGGATTGGCACCGATGTAGTTCAGCGGGCCGGCGAGGATCGTGACGACGATCGTGCCGACCTTCGCGCAGCTGGCGTTGTCGTTCTTGAAGTAACTTCGCTGGCCGGCCGCGGCCAGACCGATCAACAACCACACGATCACAACGATCGTGATGACGCGAGAACCAGTCGTAGAGGCTCTACGAGTGCGCATGTCCACCTCCTGGCAAGAGCACACCCCCGTGGATCCACCCTCTGGTGCCCTCCGGTGACACAGCGAAAACGTCGGCCGGCGCTGTCGATTCCGGCGCGGGCCGCTCGTCAGTCAGATACACGCTCACCACGGGCGTTCCGCCGGCACGGCAGTACCGGCCGGAGAGAAGGGAAGCACCATGAGCAAGTACCTGTACCTGTACCGCGGCCCGGCCACCCCGATGGAGGACTTCACCGCGGAGCAGGGCGAGGAGCAGATGAAGTTGTGGACCGAGTGGATGGGCAAGGCCGCTGGGGCGATCGTCGACCAGGGCAATCCACTGGCTCCCCGGGCTTCCGTGCGAGACGACGGCTCGGCCGCCGAACCGAGTGACCAGAACGGCTACACGATCGTCGAGGCCGACAGCTTGGAGGCCGCCCGGTCGCTGCTCGACGGGCACCCGTTCCTGACCGAGGGCAAGGGGCGGTTCGCGGTCGAGATCTTCGAGATCCTGCCGATGTAGCCGGGGTCAGACCTCGGCGAACTCGAAGTACGGCTTGATCTGGGTGTTGACGTAGTTGCCGATGCTGGGGGCGGCGAGCAGGCCGGCGTACGTCGGCTGCGGCACTTCGTAGTACTGGTAGATGCTGCCGTTCACATACTCCAGCTCGAGCGTGCCGCTGGACAGGTCGTACCCCACCGACTTCACGCTCGCCGAGGTCACCGCTCGACGCCTCATCCACTCTGCCCCTTCTCCGCTGTCTGCAGCGTCGCGAGGATCCGCGACAGCTTCCCCGCGACGGCGTGCAACTGGTCGACCATCGAGTCGTCCAGCGCAGCTTGCTCAGTCTGCGGTACGCCGACGCTCGCGGCGAATCTCGTCTGGGCCTCCGGTGAGGCGAGGCGCAGCGACGTGTCCAGCGCCTCCTGGAGTTGAGCGCTCGGGACGATGTCCGGACGCCTTCGCCATTTGGCCACTGTGCGTGGCGAGATGCCGAGGTGTTCGGCGAATGCCTCGCTGGTCAATCGCATCGCCGCCTGCAGGGCGCGTGCGTGCCGACCCGTCCACTGGTCGATGACTGTCATCGGCCCGCTCCTCCCAGCTTGTGTTCGATCACTCTGTGCAACCAGATTACGTCGATCGAGTGAGCTCGTGGGTGCACGTTCGGTGGCCTGTGGATACAGGTTCGGTTCATGGTGGGGCGCTGCCCGGAAGCGTTGACTGTCGCCATGGACGAGATCAGCGGCAGACCCGCGACGATGCTCCGGCCACCGCCGCCACGAAGGCACTTGAAGGTCGCGGCGGCGGGCGGGCCGCGACGATTCCACCTCTTCCGGCACCGCGATGTCTCAGGTGTGAGTGGCACCGGCGTCGTCGCCGAGGGTGTGGAGTGGTCCGACGGCACCGTCACCCTGCACTGGGGTGGTCGCTATCCGACCACCACCGTCTGGCAGGACGGAATCGACGCCCTGCTGACCATCCACGGGCACGACGGAGCGACGGAGATCCGATGGATGGACGACTGATGAGCTCGGTAGGGCCGGCGTCTCCCCTGTACTGGCGCCGGTCCTACCGACCAGACGGATCGGCCTCAGCCCTAGCCTTGGCCGGACGGCTGATCGCCTTGATCCTCAGCCTGCTCGGACGCCTTGTCGCTGAGCCCGGGCAGTTCCGGTACTACGAGCGCCAGCGGGCCGTGCTCGCTGTCCCAGCGGCGCTCGAGGGTCTCGATCGGGACGTCGTTGGCTGCCGCGGACAACCGGGTGAGTGTGCCCAGCAGGTCCACGCACTGAGCGACCTCGCCGGGATTGTTCGCCAGCCACCAGACGACGGCCGAGCCCGGCGTAGCCAGCACGTCGTCGCGCAGATAGGCGCGTTTGTCCTGCTCCAGTTGACGTTCCAGGAGCAGGGTCTGCGCTCGGCGCTGAAGGGCGGTGATGTTCTGGAGGTGCTTGAAGTCGGCGTCCGGCAGCTTGAGCCGGATCTCGGTGGCCCAGGTGCGGACCTGGCCTTTCTCGTCGATATCCGGTTCGCCGAGCAGCGATGCGAGACGGTGCTGGTTCAACGTCTCCTCGGACGGTTGCTGGGTTGCCGTCAACGCCTTCGCCCTACTGAGCAAGGCATCGACGGCGACACTGCCGAGATCCGCGTGCCGCAGTCCGGTGATCACCGGCGACCACTGGACGATCGCGGAGAACTGGAACTGGTAGTCAGGCGACGCCGACGGAAGCCGCACTCCGGCGATGGTGCGAGTGGGCGGCGAGGTGAAGACAGGTTCGCGATCCACCGGTTTCGGGGCGGGTGGAGCAGGAGCCGCCACCGGCGTCGGCTTCTTCTCTTTCCACACGACCGCCAGGCCGACCAGCACCACCGTAGAAACCGGCGCGTCCACCCAGGCCGGCAGATCCAGAATCATCGCAAGGAGGAAGGAAACAGCAACCACAGCAGCCGCTGTCAGCAGAGCACGCTGAGTAGACGTCATCGAGGATCGCCTTGTTTGAGCGGATTACCTTGACCGAACTGCCGCAGGTGCCCGATTCTCGCCACGGCTACGCGCCTTTCACCCCCGCGCTGATCACCTCACATCACCAGAGCCACAAAGAGTCTGCCACGCATCACACACCGTAGCCACGCAAAGCGTGTCGCCACCAAGGGCGGTATCGGTGGGTGGGTCAGCCGGCCAGGGAGCGGAGGGCTCGGCGGCTGGGGGTCAGGAGGACCGGTTTGTAGGGGCAGCGGGCGTCGGTGAGGGTTTCGTAGGCGCTGATGGCTCGGTTGGCGGCGTCCCAGCCTTGCTCGGCGGGGCTTTTGCCGAGGCCTCGGTTGCGGATCAGGGCGCCGTAGAAGGCGGAGCAGAAGACGGTGGCTTCGTACCAGCCGATGACCGTGCTGGTGCCGATGTAGGTGATGTCGTCCTGGAGGCAGTCGCGGATGGCGCGTTGCCACTTGCCGATACCGGTTTTGCAGCCGTCGGCGATGACGACGCCGCTGGCGATGCCCCAGGAGCGGTCCAGGAACCAGTCGGCCAGCGCGGTCAGGGAGACCTGGGTCTGGCCGTCGGTGGACAGGAACGACGGTTCGTCACTGTGGTCACCGTGTGCCATCACGTGCAGCACCGTCGACGGGGTGGTGAGCGCCGAGAAGGCGGTCTCGTGATCGCGGGTGCGGACGAAGTTCACGTCGATCACCGGACTGTTCCAGCCGGCGTTGATGTTGCTGGTGATGCCCTGGACGAACGTCATCGAGGCGTCGAAGGAGCTGTCCAGGCCGAGGTCCACCAGCGTGATCAGTCTGTTCTTCATCGCCCACCCCTCACATGCTTTCCGGTCCCGCCGAACCCCATGATGACCCAGCCCACCGACAATCCGCTGCCCGCGTCTCGGCTCTCAGTCGCGGCCGCCCGAACTGCCCGGATCCGGGCCTGGGAAAGGGGTTGCTGACGGCCTTGGATACGGTGTTCACGAGATAGCCGCGGCCTGTCAGGAGGATCGATGATCAGCGTTCCAACCGTCACTCTGAGCAACGGAGCGGTGCTGCCGCGGGTCGGGCTGGGGACCTCCCCGATGAACGACGCCGACGCGGAACGCGCCGTAGTACAGGCGCTCGAGGTCGGGTACCGGCTGATCGACACCGCGGAGAACTACCGCAACGAGGTCGGCGTCGGACGCGCGCTGAAGTCGTCCGGGGTGGCGCGGGAGGAACTCTTCGTCACCTCCAAGTTCAACAAGCGCTGGCACAGCGTGGAGGGTGCCCGGACCGCGTTCGAGGCGAGTGCGGACAAGCTCGGACTCGAGTACCTCGACCTGCTCCTGATCCACTGGCCGAACCCGGACCAGGACCAGTACGTCGACGCCTGGCGCGGCCTGATCGAGCTGCGTGAAGCCGGGCTGGTACGAGCCATCGGAACGTCGAACTTCAAGCCGGCCCACCTGCAGCGACTGATCGACGAGACCGGCGTTGCCCCCGAGGTCAACCAGATCCAGCTGAGCCCGATGTGGGCCAAGCAGGCTGAGCGGGAGTTCCACGCGACGCACAACATCGTCACCGAGGCCTGGAGCCCACTCGGCAAGGGCACCGACCTCCTGGACCACCCCGCCGTCACGGCAGCCGCCAAGGCCCACGACAAGACGCCCGGCCAGGTCGTACTCCGGTGGGAAACGCAGCAGAACGTAGTACCGATCCCTAAGTCGGCCAACCGCGAACGCCTCGAGCAAAACCTCGCCGTCTTCGACTTCGAACTCACCGACGCCGAACTGGCCGCCTTGGCAGCCCTGGACGGTACCGGCAGCACCGCGGCCGACAGCGACCGATTCGGCCACTGATCGGCTACGGCCTGCGCTACAGCCGGAAGAGCCGGCTCAGGTGGTGAAAGAGCCGGTGACGACCGGGTACGACTCGACGCCGTTCTTCGAAGACCAGAGCCGGATGCGGACCAGGGTGCCGTCGGGGACGGAGAAGTTGCAGAAGGACCAGCCCTGGTAGTCGGCGACCGAGGTGTCGTCGAAGCATTCGTGCGCGTCGTACCAGAAGCCGACCTGGCTCTGGTACAGCTGAATCGCCGCGCGGGCGCTGTAACCGTCGGCCTGATCGTCGTGCACGCCGAGCCACTCGCCGTCGGTGCAGTAGATCGCGCCGCTGAGCCGCGAGTTCACCAGCTCCTTGGACGGATGGGCGTAGCAGTTGGCCATGGTGTTGGCGTACGCCGGCGCAGCGGTGAGCGCTGCTGCGACCAGCACCCCAGCGGCGGCGAGCGCAGCCGACGTACGTCGAAGAGTTGTGGACATCGAGGCGGCTCCTGAGGACGACGGTCTGGATCGACCGCGATCCTAGGCACCAAACAGCCCCGAACAACCAGAATCCACTGGCCAGAACCGGAACCTGCCCACTACCTGCCACCGGACGCGCTGCGGCCCCCGGGGGAAGTGGGAAGTTCCCGGGGGCCGTGGCGCTCTCAACTGGGGGCAGCCCGCAGCGGCTGCAGCACCAAATCAGCCTTTGCTGCTCCTAGGGTCGTTACCTGGGTCGATCGTGTCTTGACGACGGATCTGACCGTTCCGTCCGCGAACCTGCATTTCGCCACCACCGTCGCCGGACAGAATCTCGCGAGCCCGATCGATCCCCTGCCCTTGAGTACTGGTCACCGCGCTAGCGCGGTCAGCGCCAGGCTTCCTAACCTCCCACTGCCCGTCAGGCCGTGGCTGCACAATCCGCTTGTTTGGCTTCGTCATTACCACTCCTTGTGCCAACCGGTCGCCCGGCACACCAACTCTGTATCCAGCTTCCGAGCCGTCCATCGAATGTTTCAGGCGTTCTTTTCGGTCTTCGATGGACGGCTGGCAAGCCTCAGAGCCGCCGACGAGGCGGCACATTGGTCAGCTGCAACCCGAGGTGGAGCCGCAGCCTTCGCAGACGTAGCAGGAGCCGGAGGGGCGCATCTTGGTGCCGCAGGTGAAGCACAGGGGTGCGTCCACCGAGGTGCCGGTGATCAGTTCGAACATCTCGGCGGTGGTGCGGACCTCGGCCGAGGCGGGCTTGGCTGCCGCGGCGTCGATCGAGGCGTCGTGGAGCTCGACCTTCTCGGTGGCGGCCTCGACCTCCGCGACCGGCTCGACGGACTTCAGCGACTCGGGCTCCGACACCTCGACCGGGGTCGGCTCGTAGGAGCCGGTGTCGAGCTGGCGGGAGCGCTCCTCGGCGGAGTAGATGCCGAGGGCCGAGCGCTCGTCGAAGGACAGGTGGTCCAGCGCCAGCCGGCGGAAGATGTAGTCCATGATCGACTGCGCCATCCGGACGTCCGGGTCGTCGGTCAGACCGGCCGGCTCGAACTTCAGGTTGGTGAACTTCTGGACGTACGTCTCCAGCGGCACCCCGTGCTGCAGGGCGATCGAGATCGCGATCGAGAAGGCGTCCATCACACCGGCAAGCGTCGAGCCCTGCTTGCCCATCTTCAGGAACACCTCGCCCAGACCGTCGTCGGGGTACGAGCCGGCCGTCATGTAGCCCTCGGCGCCGCCGACGCTGAAGGAGGTGGTGCGCGACGGACGCGACTTCGGCAGACGCTTGCGGATCGGCCGGTACTCGACGATCTTCTCGACGACAGGCTCGGCCGCGGCGGCGTCGGCGGTGGCCTTGGCGGACTTGGAGTCCGACAGCGGCTGGCCGACCTTGCAGTTGTCGCGGTAGACGGCCAGCGCCTTCAGGCCGAGCTTCCAGCCCTGGAAGTAGACGTCGGCGATCTCCTCGACCGTCGCGGTCTCCGGCAGGTTGACCGTCTTCGAGATCGCGCCGGACAGGAACGGCTGGGCCGCCGCCATCATCCGCACGTGGCCCATCGGCTTGATCGCGCGCTCGCCCATCGCGGTGTCGAAGATCGAGTAGTGCTCGGTCTTCAGGCCCGGCGCGTCGACGACGTGACCGTGCTCCGAGATGTACTCGACGATCGCCTCGATCGTCTCCTCGGTGTAGCCGTGCAGCCGCAGCGCCCGCGGCACCGTCTGGTTGACGATCTGCATCGAGCCGCCGCCGACCAGCTTCTTGAACTTGACCAGCGAGAAGTCCGGCTCGATGCCGGTCGTGTCGCAGTCCATCATGAAGCCGATCGTGCCGGTCGGCGCGAGCACCGAGGCCTGCGCGTTGCGCCAGCCGTTACGGGTGCCGACCTTCAGCACGCCCTCCCAGGCGGCCGTCGCGTGCTTGTGCACGTCGGCGTCGATCTCGTGCACGGTGCGGATCGCGTCGTTGGCCGCGGCGTGCTTGCGCATCACCCGGGTGTGCGCGTCCTTGTTCCGCTCGAAGCCGTCGTACGGGCCGACGATGCCGGCCAGCTCGGCGGAGCGCTTGTACGACGTACCGGTCATCAGCGAGGTGATAGCGCCCGCCAGTGCGCGACCACCGTCGGAGTCGTAGGCGTGCCCGGTCGCCATCAGCAGCGCGCCGAGGTTGGCGTAGCCGATGCCGAGCTGGCGGTAGGCGCGGGTGGTGTCGCCGATCGCCTCGGTCGGGAAGTCGGCGAAGCAGATCGAGATGTCCATCGCGGTGATGATCAGCTCGACGGCCTTGACGAAGTTGGCCGAGTCGAAGGTGTCGTCGTCCTTGAGGAACTTCATCAGGTTCAGCGACGCCAGGTTGCAGGACGAGTTGTCCAGGTGCATGTACTCCGAGCAGGGGTTGGACGCGGTGATCCGGCCCGTCTCGGGAGTGGTGTGCCAGTCGTTGATGGTGTCGTCGTACTGGATGCCCGGGTCGGCGCAGGCCCACGCGGCGTGGCTGATCTTGTCGAACAGCTCACGCGCGTCGACGGTCTCGATGATCGAGTTGTCGATCCGCGCCCGCAGCCCGAACTCGCCCTTCTCCTCGACCGCGCGCATGAACTCGTCCGTCACCCGGACCGAGTTGTTCGCGTTCTGGTACTGCACCGAGGTGATGTCGCGGCCGCCGAGGTCCATGTCGTAGCCGGCGTCGCGGAGGACGCGGATCTTGTCCTCCTCGCGCATCTTGGTCTCGACGAACTCCTCGATGTCGGGGTGGTCGACATCGAGCACGACCATCTTGGCCGCGCGGCGGGTGGCGCCACCGGACTTGATCGTGCCTGCCGACGCGTCCGCGCCGCGCATGAAGCTGACCGGGCCGGAGGCGGTCCCGCCGGAGGACTGCAGCAGCTCCTTCGACGAGCGGATCCGGGACAGGTTCAGGCCGGCGCCGGAGCCGCCCTTGAAGATCAGGCCCTCTTCCTTGTACCAGTTCAGGATCGAGTCCATCGAGTCGTCGACGGCGAGGATGAAGCAGGCCGACACCTGCTGCGGGGAGGTGGTCCCGACGTTGAACCAGACCGGCGAGTTGAAGCTGAAGTACTGGTGCAGCAGCATCCAGGTGAGCTCGTGCTCGAACACCTCGGCGTCGGCCGGGGTGGCGAAGTAGCCGTGGTCCTCACCGGCCTTGCGGTAGGTCTTCACGACCCGGTCGAGCAGCTGCTTGAGGCTCCACTCCCGGTTGTCGTGGCCGACGGCGCCACGGAAGTACTTGGTGGTGACGATGGTGGAGGCGTTCACGCTCCAGTAGTCGGGGAACTCGACCCCGCGCTGCTCGAAGACGGTCTCGCCGGTCTTCCAGTTCTGCTGTACGACGTCGCGGCGCTCCCACGTCACGTCGTCGTACGGGTGCACACCCTCGGTGGTGAAGATGCGATCGATGGTGAGTCCCGCGGGCGCGTTCTTGGCCCTGCGGAACCCGGCCGTCGACCTCTTGGTCGACCCCGAATGGCCGGTCACCGTCTCTGTCATGTTGGCTCCTCGCCTGTCAATGTCGCGGTCTGTCGGGACCGCCCCGTTGATACCGCTTCGTGCTGCTGTGTACTTCGGTGTCGCTGTACTGCGGGTGCCGCTGGTACTGCTGATTCCCCGATTTATGTCTGTATCGACGGCTCGGTGCCCTCGGGCTCCTTCTCGGCCCTCAGCAACGCGATCTCCGTCTCGA
This sequence comes from Kribbella ginsengisoli, assembly GCF_039537185.1. Lineage (NCBI taxonomy): Bacteria > Bacillati > Actinomycetota > Actinomycetes > Propionibacteriales > Kribbellaceae > Kribbella > Kribbella ginsengisoli. The sequence continues at coordinate 10,643 of NZ_BAABAA010000025.1, forward strand.
AGTCGTCGGCGGACTCGAACTGCCGGTAGACGCTGGCGAAGCGCAGGTACGCGACCTCGTCCAGCTCTCGCAGCGGCCCGAGGATGGCCAGCCCGACCTCGTTGGCCGGCACCTCCGGCGAGCCACTGCCCTTCAACGTGTCCTCGACCTGCTGGCCCAGCCGGGCCAGGGCGTCCACGGTGACGGGCCGGCCCTTGCAGGCCTTGCCGACTCCTCTGATCACTTTCTCCCGGCTGAACGGTTCGGTGGCGCCGGAGCGCTTCACGACCGTGAGCTGCATCTGCTCGACGGTGGTGAACCGCTTCTCGCAGACCGGGCACTGCCGCCGGCGGCGGATCGCTCCGCCGTCCTCGGCGACCCGGCTGTCGACCACCCGGGAGTCCACGTGCCGGCAGTAGGGACAATGCATGGCGAACCACTCCTCCCGTGAGCGTTCACCCCCTGCCTGGGGATGAAACTGTGGATCAGCTGGGGACAACTTGTGTACGACCTGTGGGTAACCAACCACTACCTGTGGATGACTTACAGGGGTGTAACTACTACATCTAGGGATGCTACGTCCGGCCTCCGACAGTTTGCAAGAACGTCCGGATCTCGCGCGCGTCTCCTTGTTCCAACACCCGCACGGGCCCGTGTACTCCCGCGTGGCGCCGCCGTGAAGACCCTTTCGAGGAGCAAAATGCGCCGCCCGGACCGGCTGCGATCCGGCCGGCGGGATGGGTGAGGATGGAGCGCATGAGACCCGTCATCCTCGATGTCGACACCGGACTGGACGACGCCTGCGCGCTCCTCCTCGCCGCCCGCCACCCGGAGCTCGACCTCAAAGCGGTGACCTGCGTCGGCGGCAACGTCGGGCTCGACCAGGTCGTCGTCAACACGCTGACGGTGCTCGACGCGGCGGGCCGCCCGGACGTACCGGTCGGTCGCGGGGCCGCGCTCCCCCTGTTGCAACCGGTCCGGACCGCACCGCATGTCCATGGCGCCGACGGGCTCGGCGACCTCGACTGGCCTCGATCGGTCCGTACTCCGGACGCGCGGCACGCTGTGGAGCTTCTTCGCGACGCGCTGCTGGAGGGCGCCCGGACGGGCGAGTTGGTGACTTTGATTCCGCTGGCGCCGATGACGAACATCGCCTTGCTGCTGCGGACCTATCCGGAAGCGGCCGCGGGATTGCGCGAGATCGTGTTCATGGGTGGCGCCGCGGGGATCGGTAATGCGACCGCGTCGGCGGAGTTCAACATCTGGACCGACCCCGAGGCCGCGGCGATCACACTGGCCGCGGCCGGCGAGCTGGGCATTCCGCTGACCATGTACGGGCTGGACGTCTTTTACGACGTGGTGATCGCGTTGGACGAGGCGAAAGCGCTGGGTGGGTCGCAATCGGCCGAGTTGGCGCGGCGGCTGATCGAGAAGCGGAGTGAGTTGTACAAGTCGGACGGCGCGAGCATTGGCGACGGCGGTGCGGTTTGTGCGGTGATCGATCCTGAGGGGCTCACGACTCAGGCATTTCCGGTGCGGGTCGAGCTATCCGGTAGTTGGTCCCGGGGGCGCACGGTCGTCGATACGCGGGATTGGTCGGGTGATTTGACCATCGACCCGTTCGGGGCGGCGCCACCGGTGGTACAGGTTGCCACTGCGGTGGATGGCCGGCGGTATGCCGACCTGTGGCTGGCGACGGTGCGTTAGCCGTCCGGTTTCGGACAGCAGGTTGTACTGACAAAGCGGCCGTGATTGCATGGCAAGCGTTTGCCAGCGCCGATCTCACGAGGAGTCTTTCGTGTCCGCAGCCGCTCAGGAACGTCGCCGGTACGCCGTGGTCGGATTGGGGGCCCGGGCGCAGACCTTCGTGAACGCGCTGGCCGGGCCGTACGCCGACCGCGCTCAATTGGTCGGATTCTGTGACGTGAACCAGACCCGGATGGCGGTGCACAACCGGTGGCTGGCGGAGAAGTTCGGGGCGGCGGCGGTTCCGCAGTACGAGGCCGGTGATTTCGCGCGGATGCTGACCGAGCAGCGGGTCGGCACCGTTGTGGTGACGTCGATGGATCGGACTCACGACGACTACATCGTGACCGCCCTCGAGGCGGGGTTGGATGTGATCACCGAGAAGCCGATGACGATGGATCCGGAGCGTTGCCGGCGGATTCTCGCGGCCGCGGAGATTGCGCCGGGATCCGTCCGGGTGGCGTTCAACTATCGCTACAACCCGGTGCACGAGAAGGTCCGCGAGGTGCTCGCGTCGGGGGCGATCGGCGAGATCGGGTCGGTCCATTTCGAATGGTTGCTGGATGTTCGGCACGGGGCCGACTACTTCCGGCGCTGGCATCGCGACAAGGCGAACGCCGGTGGATTGATGGTGCACAAGGCGACGCATCACTTCGACCTGGTGAACTGGTGGATCGGCGCGGAACCGGTGACGGTGTTCGCGGACGGGAAGCTGTTCTTCTACGGGGACGTGAACGGGAAGAAGCGTGGGCTGGCGCGGGATTACGAGCGGGCCGCTGGGGCGGCGGCTGCGGCGGACGATCCGTTTGCGATCAAGCTCGCTGATTCGGCGCAGTTGCGGGAGCTTTATCTGGAGGCCGAGCATGAGGACGGCTATCACCGGGATCAGAACGTTTTCGCGCCCGGGATCACGATCGAGGACGACATGGCGGTGCTGGTCAGGTACTCGACCGGTGCTTCTTTGAGCTATCACCTGACGGCTTATTCGCCGTGGGAGGGTTACCGGATCGGGTTCAACGGGAGCGCCGGGCGGTTGGAGTTGCTGGTCCGGGAGAACACGTTTGCGACTCCGCCGGAGGGGCAGCAGTACGCGACTGCCGTACAGCACGGCGACGCGAAGCCTGGCGAGACCGAGGCGCTGTTGACGCTCCATCCTTTGTGGGAGCCACCGCAGACCTTGCTGCACGGCGAGCTTGGCCAAGGGCACGGCGGTGGCGACGCCCGACTCCTCGAATCGCTCTTCGGCGACCCGGTTGAGGATCCGCTCGGCCGCGGCGCGGACCACCACGACGGCGCCCGGTCGCTGCTCGTCGGCCTGGCCGCCAACCGATCTTTTGAAACCGGCCAGGTAGTACAGGTGTCGTCGCTGCTGGGCTGATTGGTACCGCCTGCTCTACCTGTGAACGTGCAGGCTGCGGGATCGTTCGAGCCGGTCACACTGACCAAGCTGTTGGGGCACGCAATTCGGCCCAACAGAAAGTGACGCTATGTCTTTCTCTCGCACTACGCTCGCCGCCACGGTCACAGTCAGCCTGCTGACGGCCGCCGTCGTCACCGCCTCACCGCCGGCCGTTGCCGATAGCAACCTTGTCGCGTCGAGGTCCGGTGATGTCGTGCAGCAGGGGCTGAACCGGTTGGTCAAGGACGACAAGTTCCCCGGTGTGCTGGCCGCCGTACGGGATCGTGATGGCCGGAGCCGCAATTACACGGCGGGTGTCGCGGATCTGAAGACCCAGGCGAAGATGCCTGTCGATGGTCAGGTCAGGATTGCCAGCAACACCAAGACCTTCGTCGCCACCGTTGTGCTGCAGCTGGTCGGCGAAGGCGAGGTCGAGCTCGATCAGCCGATCGAGAAGTACCTGCCCGGCCTGGTTCGCGGCAAGGGGATCGATGGTCACAACATCACCGTGCGCCAGTTGCTGCAGCACACCAGCGGTCTCCCCGACTACGACCAGGATGTCGCCGCCGACTATCTGCCGGTCCAGCACACGTACTTCGAGCCGCGGCAACTCCTCGATCTGGCGCTGGCCCATGGAGCTGCCTCCGCACCCGGCACCGAGTGGAGTTACAGCAACACCAACTACATCATCTTGGGCCTGATGGTGCAGAAGGTCACCGGACGGCCGCTCGGCGAGGAGATCACCAAGCGGGTGATCGACCGGATCGGTCTCAAGCACACGTACTGGCCGGCCACCGGCGATCAGACGATCCGCGAACGCCACCCCAAGGGCTACTGGCTGACCGCGCCCGGCAGACCTCTCGTCGACGTCACGGAACAAGAGCCGTCGATGGCGTGGGCCGCCGGCGCGCTGATCTCCACCCCGAGCGACCTGAACCGCTTCTTCGCCGCCCTCATCGGCGGCAAGCTCCTCCCGCCCGCACAACTCGACCAGATGCTCACCACGGTCGAGGCCCCCGACGCCGGCCCTCGCGGCGCTTCCCGCTACGGCCTGGGAATCCAGACCTTCACACTCTCCTGCGGCGGCTTCGCCTGGAGCCACGGCGGCGACGCCCCCGGCTACGAAACCCGCAACGCCATCACCCCCGACGGCCGCCAGGCAACCATCGCAGTAACCACCCTCCCCACCACCCTGCAAACAGCCACCCACGTAGAAGACGCAGTAGACACCGCCCTCTGCCAGTAGCGGATCGCAGTTCTACGAGTTCCACGACAGTAGGTATTGGCGCAGGAAGGTTGGCAGGTCCGAGGCGACTGCGTGGTCGAGGGCGTCGTAGTCGGACTGATCGACGAAGAAGATGACATCGCCGGGGAAATGTGAGCGGCTGGCGTCGAGGATGTAGTAGTCGCCGCAGCCGTCTCCTGCTACCGGGATCCAGCGGTGGTGGCGCCAACTGGGTCTCAGGGCGACATACGAGGAGATATCGAGGAATTCCCGGGGGCCGGCGAGGTTGGCGCCGAACAGGCCGCCCTGGCCGGCGAAGCTGCCGTTGCAGGTGGAGAGCCAGCGAGTGAGGGACTCGGGGAGGTCGAAACCGAGGTCGTCGCGGAGGTGCCGCAAGTCGGTGGGCGTGGCTCCGGTGGGCGGTCGGCCGTCGTCCAGCGGAGGATCTTGCTCGGCGATGAGCCGCAGGACCTCGTCGAATTCGCTCACCCCAAGAGCGTCGCCGATGGCCGGGTCAAACGGTGGCGCTAGCCGGCCACCGCCGTCGTGGCGGTGGGCGAGGTCAGCGGACCGGGATCTGCAGGGTTTGGCCGGGGATTACGTCGGCGGCGTTGTTCAAGTTGTTGAGGTCGGCGATCTTTTCGACCATCAGGGCCGGGTCTTCGGTGGGGTTGGTTTCTTGGGCTATGGACCAGAGGGACTGGCCGGCGCCTACCTGGACCTGGATGGTGTGGTCGAAAGTCGGGTGGGGGTCCAGGACGCCGGCTACGCGGAGGCCCAGGACTGCTACTGCGGCGCCGAAGATCAGGACCGAGAGCGTGGTCAGGAGGAGTCTGCCTCGGCGGGTCAGTTGCAGGGCCGAGGGCTCGATGTCTTCTGACCAGGTGGTGCGGCGCGTGGTGCGGGCGGCCGGGCGGGGCTCGCGGAGGAGGTCGGGGCCGGAGCAGGCTCGGACGGGCAGGGGCTCGGTGGTGGTGCCGGGGATCCGGCGGCGCCTGCGGGGTTCGCCGGGCGCCTGGGTCACCTCAGGCGTCGTCACCTCTGTTGTCAGGGCTCCTGACGCCAGTGCCGCAGTGCTCATCGGATCCTCCAGACCCTCGTTCAGACCTCGTGTCCTGCTGTCGATCTCTGTCTACCGGCCACCGCCGACAGTTTTCGCCGGGCGGTCCGCCGGACCGCCCCGTTCGATCAACCCGAACACCTGTTCGATCGAACGCCTGTACGAATGATTAACCGAACCACCCGGGGTTCGCAACTATTTCCAACCAGGACACGCCGGAGAAATTCCCGCCCCGGCAGGCCCTATAACCTGACACGCGAACAAACGTGCGAACCGACACGCCTTCGAACAGATGTTTGAAGAATCTCAGGATTCGGTCTACGGTCTTCTCAATCGACAAAGCCTGGCCGGTGCCCGACCGCCGGCCCGACCCGAGGAGAAGCCTGACCATGGCCAGGACGCCGAGCGGTTCCAGCAAGGACGATCGACCTGTCGCGGGAGCAGCCGCCAAGACGGTCTCCGAGCTGCCCGACGGCCCCGCCGACTCCACCGGTCTGACCCCGCGCCAACGCCGGGTGCTGGACGTGATCCGCGATTCGGTCGACAGCCGTGGTTACCCGCCGTCGATGCGCGAGATCGGCGAGAAGGTCGGCCTGACCAGTTCGTCGTCGGTCTCCCACCAGCTGAAGGTGCTCGAGCAGAAGGGCCTGCTGCGCCGCGACCCGAACCGGCCGCGCGCGATCGAGGTCCGCTACCCCAACGAGGTCGCCGACGTGGCCCGCCGCGGCTCGGTCGGTGCCGTCCGGCAGACGTCGTACGACGAGACCGGGGCCGGCGACGCGCACCCGGACGCGGTCTACGTCCCGGTGGTCGGCCAGATCGCCGCCGGTAACCCGATCCTCGCCGAGCAGGACATCGAGGAGGTCTTCCCGTTGCCCAGGGCAATGGTTGGCGAGGGCACCTTGTTCATGCTGAAGGTCAAGGGTGAGTCGATGATCGACGCGGCCATCTGCGACGGCGACTGGGTCGTCGTCCGGCAGGAGCAGACCGCGGAGAACGGTGACATCGTCGCCGCGATGATCGACGGTGAGGCGACCGTGAAGACGTTCAAGAAGACCGCGACCGAGATCCTGCTGCTGCCGCACAACCCGGCCTTCGAGCCGATCGACGGCAAGGACGCGGTCATCCTCGGAAAGGTCGTAACAGTTCTGCGGCGTGTCTGACATCTCAGACGGCGCGCGGAGTCGCGCGTGTCGTGTCAGGATTGAGTTATGACGACTGTCTATGACTTCAGCGCCACCCGGATCGAAGGCAATGAACAGTCTCTTTCCGACTTCCGCGACCAGGTGCTCCTGGTGGTGAACACGGCCTCGCAATGCAGTCAGACGCCGCAGTACACCGGTCTCCAGAAGCTCTACAAGACCTACCGCAGACAAGGGTTCTCGGTGCTGGGATTCCCCTGTGACCAGTTCGGTCACCAAGAACCCGGTGACGAGAACGAGATCGCGAACTTCTGTTCGACGATCTACCACGTCACCTTCCCGATGTTCGCCAAGATCGACGTGAACGGTTCCAAGACGCTTGAGCTGTACAACTGGCTGAAGCGTGAGCAGGGCGGCCTGCTCGGGGGCCGGATCAAGTGGAACTTCACCAAGTTCCTGATCGGCCGCGACGGTGGAGTGATCGCGCGCTACGCGCCGACCGCCACGCCGGAGAAGCTGGCCGACAAGATCGAGGCCGCGCTCGCGGTGCCGGCTCCGAGCCGGCGCGAATCAGGCGACTGATTCACCGGCGGTAGCTGGCATCGATTCCGGACCACGTCTGGAATCGATGCCGTTCTTTTGTCTGCGACAGTGAGTCATTCCCCGTCGCACTGCAAACCAAAAGCTGACACACAACAGCTGGCGGCGGGGCCCGGCTGACCCTTCGGGCAACCTTACGGTCATGTCCGAAATAGGTGGCTGCAGCCTGTAGACGTTCCGGTCAAGACCGCTTTATGGTCGATGGAACCGTCGCAGGGAGAACCGCCATGATTCCGCGCCGCCGCCCCCTTCAGCGCGCCCTCGAACTGTTCGCAACACTGGCCATCCTCAGCACCGCCGCCGCCATCCCCCTCACTGCGCGGGCGGCGCCGACCGATCCCGTCAAGAACCTCGGCGCCCCGCTCAGCTCGCTGACCGTGATGGAGGGCGCGTTCGGCCACGAACCCGACGGCCGCGACGTCGTGTACGCCGTACCGGCCGGTGAGAACGCGGCCCTCAACGTCGTCGACATCCACAGCCGCGAACTGCTCCGGGCCATCCCGCTACCTGGCGCGGCCGGCGCGTGGGCGATCACCGTCGCGACCGACGGCAGCGTGTACGTCGGCAGCTACACCAACGCGCACCTCTACCGGTACCGCCCCGACACGCACACCGTCACCGATCTCGGCCAGCCGATCCGCGGCGAGACGTTCATCTACGGCCTCACCTCGGGTCGCGACGGCGCGGTCTACGCCGGGACGTTCCCGAACGCCCACGCCTTCAAGTACGACCCGGCGACCAACCGGTTCACCGACTACGGCTCGCTCGACCCGGTGCAGCAGTACGTCCGGGCCGCCGTCTACGACCCGGACCACAACGCCCTGTACGCCGGCCTGATGACCCCGGTCGCCAAGCTGATCCGCATCGACCTCACCACCGGCGCCAAGCAGGACGTCACTCCCCCGGACCTGGTGGCGAAGGACTTCCAGGACCTCGACTACGTGGACGGCAAGGTCTTCGGCAACGCCAGCAATCGCTTGATCGTCATCGACGCGGCGACCCAGCAGCGGATCACCTTCACCGACGCCGCGACCGGCAGCCAAGTCACCGACTACCCGCTCAGCGCTCGCGGCGTCTCCAACGTCGGCCCGGGTGGCGTCTACTTCACCAACAACATGGCGCTCATCCGCTACGACACGGCGACCAACACGGTCGGGCCTGTCCCGTCCGGTGTCCGGCTGGCTCGCGGTGCCGCGATCGGCTACGGCTGGTTCACCGACAACGGCAAGCCGATGCTCTACGGCTTGGGCGGCAACTACTCCGGCGGGACCTGGCGGTACGACCCGCAGACCGGAGTACTGGATCAGTGGACGTCGCCGTTCCAGTACGTCGGCGCGCCGCTGATGCACACGATCGCGGACCCGGTCACCGGCAAGATCCTGGTCAACGCGTTCCTCAACGGCTCCACGACCAGCTACGACCCGAAGACCGGGCGGGCGACGCTGACCGCACGGCAGGGACAGGTCGAGGGGTGGAACTGGCATTCGACCAAGAACCTGTACGTCGGTGTCTATCCCTACGGCCAGTTGTCGGCCTGGAATCCGAACGCCCCAGAGAGCCCGACCAATCCACGCATCCTCTTCCAACTGGTCGACAGTGATCTGCAGAACCGTCCCGTAGCAGTCGTTCCGCAAGGCGATCGCGTCTACCTCGGCACCACTCCCGGGTACGGCGAGTACGGCGGCGCGCTGTCCGTCTACACCATCTCGACCGGCCACCTGTCCGTCTTCCGCAACGTCGTCCACGACGAGACGATCGCTTCGGTACTGCCGCTCGGCTCAATCGTCTGGGCCGGCTCAAGCATCGACAGCGGGCAAGGCACGGACCCGCGAACCACCGAGGCGCACCTGGTCAAGGTCGACCCGACGAGCGGTGCGGTGAGCGTGGACGTCGTACCGGTCGCGGGCGCGGCCAGCATCACCGAGCTGAGCATCGGGCCTGACGGCAACATCTGGGGTCTGGCCGATGGCACGGTCTTCGTCGCAGATCCGACGACAGGTGTGGTCATCCGCCGGATCCCCGTCTTCAACGGCAGCACCGGATCCGCGGATGGCGCGATGTCCTGGCGGGACGGCTACCTGTACGCCGTAACGGGAAGCCGACTCTTCATGATCGACAGCCTGAGCGGCACCGCGACAGTCATCCGCGATCGTGGCCTGTACCGGCTGACCCAGGCGCCGACCGGCATCTACTACATGCTGCTCCGACCGGACGGCTACACGAACCAGACCAACCTGGCGTCCTACACGCCGCCGGCAGATCCCTGTCCCCATTCGGATCTGAGGCCGACCGTGTGGACCGGCAACGTCGACAGTGGAGTCGTCAACCGCAACCTGCGCTACGGCTGCACCCTCATCGACGACCTACCCGATGCCGAGGCCGACTGGCCGACCCACAAGGCGTATGTCACCGCAGTCGGCAGCAAGGCAAGCCAGCTGGTGGAAGCAGGCTCAATCACCTACGGCGAGGGCTACGACATACTCACAGCCGCCAACCGCTCGGACGTCGGGCGCTAACGAACGACGGAGTCCGGGTCGATGTCGAGGCGGAGGCCTCGCCAGACCGGGTGGCGGAGGCGGCCGTCGGCGGCCCAGCCGGAGTAGGTGACCTCGGCGACCAGGAGCGGGTCGAGCCAGTGCGCGGCCCGCCGGTCGCCGGCCGGGATGGTGGAGGTGTCAAAGGGCGGGGTGTCGATCTCGAGGGCGGCGAGTTCGGCACCCAGCACCTCCAGCATCGCGAAGTCGAGGCCGGAGCCGACCTTGCCGATCAGCACGAGCTCCCCACCCGGCGCGTCGTAGGCGCCGCAGTACAGGGATCCGATCTTGCCCTCGCGGTTGCCTTCGCCGGGATGCCAACCGCAGAGAATGACGTCGCGGGTGTGCACGGGCTTGATCTTGATCCAGTCGGAGCTGCGTTTGCCGGGCAGGTACCGCGACTTGCGCCGCTTGGCCACGACTCCCTCGAGCCCTTGCGAGGCCGACAGGTCCAGCGCCTGCTCCGGATCGTCGTACGCCGGCGGGATCTCCCAGAACGGGTCGCCGAGGTCGAGCGAGTCGAGCAGCCCGCGCCGCTCGTCATACGTTGCCTCCAGCAACGACTCGCCCGCATAGCGCAGCACGTCGAAGACCCGGACCGACACCGGCACCTGATTGATCAGCTGAGCCAGCTGACGCGGATCGCGCACATGCATCCGCCGCTGCAGCAACCCGAACGACGGCGCCCCCGACTCGTCGAGGGTGACGATCTCACCGTCCAGTACCGCGGGCAGCTCCAACCCCGGCGCCTGCGCCAGCCCGAGCAGTTCCGGGTACCCCGCCGACACGTCGCGGCTGTTGCGCGACCACAACCGGCAGCCGGTCTCGTCGACCTCGGCGATCACCCGGATGCCATCCCACTTCATCTCGTACGACCAGCCCGCCCCGGACGGCATCGTCCCCAGCGCCGCCATCATCGGCAGCACAGGGGGAACCGTCCCGGCCATACGGCCTCAGTCCTGGAGTCTCTTCAAGGCGCCGAGCACCTTCTCACGATCGGCGGTCGGCCACATCGGGGGCAAGGAGGCGCGCAGATAGCCACCGTATCGAGCGGTAACGATGCGCGGATCGAGAATCGCGACCACCCCTCGGTCAGAAGTACGCCGGATCAGCCGGCCGGTCCCCTGCGCGAGCAACAAGGCGGCATGCGTCGCCGCGACTGCCATGAAGCCGTTGCCACCCGCCTCGTCGACAGCGCGTTGCCGCGCCGCCATCAGCGGCTCGTCGGGTCGCGGGAAGGGCACCCGGTCGATGATCACCAGGTTGCAGGTCGATCCCGGCACGTCGATCCCCTGCCACAGCGACAGCGTGCCGAACAGCGACGTCTCCGGGTCGTCCACGAACTCCCGCGACAACTCCCCCAGCTGCGCGTCGCCCTGGCAGAGCACCTTCAGATCGGTCGCCTCGCGCACCGCGGCCGTCGCCGCCTCGGCCGCGCGACGGGAGGAGAACAGCCCGAGCGTCCGTCCGCCCGCGGCGGTGATCAGGTCGATGATCTCCTCGAACTGCTTCTTGCCCAGCCCGTCGCGATGCGGCGGCGGCAGGTGCTTGGCGACGTACAGAATGCCTTGTTTCTCGTACTCGAAGGGCGAGCCGACGTCGAGCCCGCGCCACGGCAGCGGCCCGGTCTCCGAGTCCGTGTCCACCGACGGCATCTCGTCATCGTCGGCGAGCTTGTCCGAAGGCCGCAGCCCCACCTGCCGGGCGATCGCGTCGAAGTCGCCGCCGAGGGTGAGCGTCGCCGACGTCAGCACGACGGTCCGGTCCTTCAGCACCAGCTCACGCAACAGACCCGCCACGGTGAGCGGGGCGATCTGCAGCTGGCGGCCGAATCGTTCCCGATCGACCATCCAGACGACGTCCATGTCGCTCAACGCCGCGACCCGCTCGGCGACGTCGAAGATCTCCTTGACCGCGCCCTTGGACTGCCGCTTCGCGCCGTCGGGGTCGTCGTCCTTGTCGTCGGACTTCTTGTTCAGATCGGAGTACACCGACCGGGCGGCATCGCGGACCAGCGCTGCCGCCTCCAGTACTACGCCGTTGGCCGCCTCGATCCGGCCCTCGCGGGTCTCGTCGAGCGCCGCCCGCAGAGCATCGGAGGCGTCGATCAGGTCGTCGGCCTTGTCGTCGTCGATGAACCGGCGGGCGCGCTTGGCGGCCCGCTCGACCATCTGTGGCGAGAGCTCGTCCCCGGCCGCGCCGGTGACCCGGGCCGGCAGCTCGTGTGCCTCGTCGACGATCACCACGTCGTGCTCGGGCAGCACCGTGCGGTTCTCGAACGCGTCGATCGAGAGCAGTGCATGGTTGGTGATCACGATGTCGGCCTTGCGCGCCTGCTCCTTGGCCTTCTCGGCGAAGCACTCCTCGCCGTACGGGCACTTCTGCGCGCCGAGGCACTCGCGGGCGGCGATCGCGACCTGCTGCCAGGCCTGGTACTGATGCGAGGGCGCGTGGTCGCGGTCGCCGGCCTCGCCGTCGATCAGCTGCTGCTCGGCCCAGTCGCGCAGCTCGAGCACCTGCTGGCCGACCGGTCCCGCGGGCGGCAGATCGATCAGCATGCCGTCGTCGTCGGGGGCGCCTTCGCGGATCCGGTGCAGGCAGGCGTAGTTGTTGCGGCCCTTCTGGATCGCGTACGACGGCCTGCGCGGGAGCAGCTTCTCGGTGGCGTCGAGCAAAGCCGGCACGTCCCGGTCGACCAGCTGCGACTGCAGCGTCAGCGTCGCCGTCGAGACGACCACCCGCCGGTCCTCCACCGCGTGGATCAGGGCCGGCACCAGATAGCCGAGCGACTTGCCCGTCCCGGTCCCGGCCTGGACGAGCAGATGCGATCCGTCGTGCATCGATCCGTTCACCGCTTCGGCCATCTCGACCTGGCCCGGGCGCGTCTGCCCGCCGATCGCGGAGACCGCAGCCTCCAGTAGTTCCCGCACATCTACACCCACCGCATCACCCTAGCCGCACGCCCGGACAATCTCCGAAGTGCGACCAGGGTGGCTGTGGACAACTGTCAGACGACGGCGCCGCGGTCCGGTTCGGCGTCGCGGTCGCGTTGCTTGACCTTCGGGCGCGGCGGCGGCGCCGGGTAGCGCTTCTCCAGCTCGACCAGCAGCGGTGCCGCGGTCAGGTTGGAGGAGTACGTGCCGACCAGGATGCCGAGCAGCAGCGCGAGCGCGAAGTCGCCGAGCGAGTCGCCACCGAGGAAGAGCAACGCGGTGAGGATGAACAGCGTGCTGATCCCGGTGTTGATCGTTCGCGGCAGCACGTTGATGATCGCGGTGTCGACCACCGGGCCGAGATTCTCGGTCGAGCGCGCGTTGCGCGTCTCCCGGATCCGGTCGAAGACGACGACCGAGTCGTTGACCGTGTAGCCGATGATCGTCAGCATCGCGGCCAGGAAGATCCCGTCGACCGGTTTGCCGGTCCAGGCGAAGACGCCGACGACGACCGCCACGTTCTGCAGCAACGCCAGCACCGCGCCCGCGCCGTACGTCCAGCGGAAGCGGATGGCGAGGTACGCGAGCTGGGCCAGCAACGCGACCCCGAGCGCGATCAGCGCCTTGTCGCGCAGTTCGCTGCCCAGCGACGGGCCGATGCTCTCGTTGCGGATCAGGGTCGTGCCGCCGCCGATCTCGGAGATCGCGCCGCGGATCTTCTCGGCCTCGTCATCGCTGATCGTGCCCGTACGAACGGTGATGTCGTCCGTCCCCGAGGACTGGATGATCGCGTTCGGGTAACCCGCCTCGGCCACCGCGACCCGGGCCTGGTCCGGGCTGATCTGCTGGGCCGTGCTGACCTCGAGCAACCGGCCGCCGGTGAACTCGATCCCGAGGTTCAGCCCGCGGATGCCGACGCCGGCCACGCTGACGATGATCGCGATCGCGGTGATCACCAGCCAGCGCCTGCTGTGCTTCATCAGCGGCGGCTTCTTCTCCTCCAGCCAGGTCCGCACCCGGCCGTGTCCGGCGATGCCGCTGACGGCCGGCCGGTCCAGGATGAACTTGCGGGAGACGACGAACTCGGCCAGCACCCGGGTGATGACGAGCGCGGACAGCATGGACGCGATCACACCGATGCTCAAGGTGACGCCGAAGCCGCGGACCGGGCCGGCGGCCAGGAAGAACAGCAGCCCGGCCGCGAGCAGGGTGGTGACGTTGGAATCGGCGATCGCGGACAGCGCGTTGTCGAAGCCGCTGCGCAGAGATCTCCTCAGGCCATCGGTCCGGCCTCCGATGTAGTCCTCGCGCGCTCGCTCGAAGACGAGCACGTTGGCGTCGACCGCCATGCCGATCGCGAGCACGAAGCCCGCGAGGCCGGGCAGGGTCAGAGTCGCGCCCATCAGCGTCAGCGCGGAGTACGAGAGGCCGGCGTACGCGATCAGGCCGAAGACGGCCATCAGGCCGACCAGCCGGTAGACGACGGTGATGAACAAAGCGGTCAGCGCGACCCCGATCAGGCCGGCCAGGGCGCTGGCCTGGATCGCGTCCTTGCCGAGCGACGGGCCGACGACGCGCTGATCGATCACCTTGACCGGGACCGGCAGCGAGCCGCCCTCGATCAGCGCTGCCAGGTCCTTGGCCTCTTCCTCGGTGAAGCTGCCGGTGATCGTGCTGGTACCACCGCCGATGCCGATGTTGCAGAGCTGGCTGCCGCCGCTCGGGTCGACCTGCGGCGCGCTGATCACCTCGTTGTCGAGGACGATCGCGACCTGGCGCTTCGGGGTGTTGACCGGCTCGCAGGCCGCCTTGCCGGTGATGTTCGCCCAGATCTTGCCGCCGTCGTCCTTGAAGTTCATCTGGACGAACCAGCCCTGCGCCACCTGCTGCGGATCGAGCAGGCCGTCCGCGCCACTGATCTTCTCGCCGGTCATCGCGGGCTTGGCCAGCCGGAGGAACCCGGGGCCGTTGTCGCTGGGCAGGTACACCTCCCCCGCGGCGGGCTTGGCCGGCTTGGTCTCGACGATGTCGAGCACCTCGTGGAAGGTCAGCTGGGCGGTCTTGCCGATCACCTTGGCCGCCTCGCGCGGGTCCTGCACGCCGGGCAGTTCGACGATGATCCGCTTCTCGCCCTGCCGGCTCACGCTCGGCTCACTCACGCCGAGCGCGTCGATCCGGCGCCGCAGCACCTCGAGCGACTTGTCGGTGGTCTCCTTGTTCGCCTTCACCGTCGGCGAGTCGCTCGCCTCCAGCACGATCTGCGTTCCTCCCCGCAGGTCGAGGCCCAGTTCGGGCTTGGCCGTCAGCACGACGTAGGTCGACGCCGCGAGAACGAGGAACGCGAACAATGCGCGAACCAGGGACGACTTCACTTGGAGCCTCCGCAGAGTGTTGGCACCTCTGAGTGCAGGTGTCGTGACACAGAGCTGACCACTGGGGTGTGGAAGGCACAGTGTACGAACGCACACAAGGCTGACACCGCAGTGCCGTGGCAGTAGTGCGCTGGCGAATTCATTGACGCGTCAGGTGAGGAAGCCCTAACTTCACTCGCACTCACTCCGTAGTCCCTCGTGGACCGAGTGTGATCACCCCTCCGCCCCGGTGGGTGATGTGAGTTCCCAAGGAGGAACCCGTGCGTCGAAGCATCCGTCTGACCCTGGCCGCCGCCATCGTGCCGGCCATCGCCGTGACCACCGCTCTGAGCAGCGCCAGTGCCGCTCCCGCGCCCGACCCCAGCGGCCGGATCATCCTGATCCAGCCGGCGTCCGCCGACCCCGGGGTCACCCCGGTCAAGGACACGTACATCGTCGAACTCAAGCAGGGCAGCCGGCTCGCCAAGATGAAGCTCGGCTTCACCCCGCAGCGCCAGTTCAGCACCGCGGTGAACGGCTTCAGCGCCAAGCTGACCGCTGCCCAGCTGGCCGCTCTGCAGAAGAGCCCGGACGTCGTCGCCATCTCGCAGGACGTTTCCTACCAGGCGATCGACACCACCCAGACCAACCCGCCGTCGTGGGGTATCGACCGGATCGACCAGCGCAACCTGCCGCTGTCGAACTCGTTCACCTACACCCGCACCGGCAGCGGCGTGAACGCCTACATCATCGACTCCGGGATCGACGCGAGCCACCCGAACTTCGGCGGCCGCGCGACCTTCGACTTCAACGCGATCGACACCAACAACACCGACTGCCTCGGCCACGGCACGCACGTCGCCGGCACGATCGGCTCCACCTCGTACGGCGTCGCCAAGGCGGTCCGCCTGCACGGCGTGAAGTGGCTGAACTGCTCCGGCAGCGGTACGGCGTCCGGCGCCATCGCCGCCGTCGACTGGGTCACCGCCCACGCCGTGAAGCCGGCCGTGGCCAACACGTCGTGGAACTTCCCGGCCAACACGACGCTGGAGACCTCGCTGCGCAACATGATCCGGTCCGGCGTCTTCCTGGCCACCTCGGCCGGCAACACCGGCGCCAACTCCTGCAACCTGCTCCCCCGCAAGATCGAGACCGCACTGGTCACCGCGGCGTCGACCCGCACGGATGCCCGCGCGTCGTACTCCAGCACCGGCTCCTGCGTGGACGTCTACGCGCCCGGCTCGGACATCGTCTCCACCCTGCCCGGTAACACCACCGGCTCGTACAACGGCACCTCGATGGCCACGCCGCACGTCGCCGGCGTCGCCGCGCTCTACCTGCAGACCAGCCCGTCGGCCACTCCGGCCACGGTCAAGTCCTACATCGAGACCAACGCCACCCCGAACGTCGTCTCCGGCGGCACGACCGGTGGCACCGTGAACCGTCTGCTCTACAGCAACGGTCTCTAGACCCCTGCCGAGTACGCCGTACCGGTTCCGCCCCAACCGGTACGGCGTACTACTCGGCCTGGTCGATCCCGTTCTCTATCGCGTAGCGGACGAGCTCCGCGCGGTTGTGGAGCTGCAGCTTCCGCAAGGTGTTCTGTACGTGGTTCTCGACCGTCCGGTGCGACAACACCAGGCGAGTAGCGATCTGCCGGGCGGTCAGCCCGCGCGCCACCAGCCGCAGTACCTCTGTCTCTCGGTCGGTCAGCTGCGGCACCTCCGGCCCGGCACCGAGCCGCCGGTACTCCCCCAGCAGCAACCCAGCCAGTCCCGCACTGAAGACAGCATCGCCGTCGGCAGTACGCCGTACCGCGTCGTCGAACTCGTCCAGCGACGCCGACTTGACCAGATACCCCGAGGCACCGTTCTTCACAGCGGCCAGTACGTCGGCCTGCTCCGCGCTGGCCGACAGGACGAGCACCCTGGTGTCCGGGAGCGCCGCAGTGATCTCCCGGGTCGCATCGACGCCAGAGCCGTCGCCCAGCTGCAGATCCATCACCACGACGTCGGGCCTCGTCGCCAGGGCGATCTTGACCGCCCCCGTCACGTCCGAAGCCGTCGCGCACACGTCGTACCCACGACTGCCCAGATCCCGCGCGACGCCTTCACGCCACATGGGGTGATCGTCGACGATCATCACCCGCGTCATGTCTTGCTCACCTTCATCTCCCACTCGGTGCCTTCGCCCGGGGCCGTCCGGACCGTGACCTTGCCGCCCAGATCGGCGATCCGGCCGCGGATCGACTGACTCACCCCGAGGTGCCCGCGGGCATCGAGCTGGTCCGGCGTCGTCCCGACCCCATCGTCGCGGATCGACAACAACACCTCGGTACCCAGGTCTTCGACCACCACCCATGCCGAAGCCCCCGGGCCGGCGTGTTTGCTGACGTTGCTCAACGCCTCCTTGACGACGGCCACCAGCTCGGTCGCCCGCGCGGTCGCCACCAGCACCTGACCCGCCGGTACGACGACGTCCACCCGCGGCGTCGCCAGCGGCAACAGCAGCATGCACAGATCGATCCGGCCGCGATCACCGGTGGCGGCCCGGGTCGCCATCAGAGTCCGTAGCGCGACCTCCTGCTCCGCGGCGAGAGCAGCCAGCTCGACCGCCTCGCCACCGATCGCATTGCCCCGGCGCTGCACCTGGGCGAGCACCTGGAGTACGCCGTCGTGGATCGACCGGCTGAGCCGGAGCCGCTCGGCGGTCGCGCTCTCGGTGGCGATCGCGTCGCGCAGTCTGGTGGTGGCCCGGCGCATCGTGCTGGCGGCGTACCCGACGACCAGGCCGGCGACGAGCAGCAGCTGGACGTTACTGAGGATCCTGGACGCGTTGTCGACCCCGCGCAGCGAGAGCAGCGCCAGGCTGACCGTCGCGGCGCCGAGCAGCCCACCGTCGCGACCGCGGGAGATGGCCAGCGCGAGCACCGGACCGGCCACCCAGACCGAGGTGAGGACCGACGCGCCGCCGCGGATGTCGATCAGCGGCTGGGCCAGCAGGGTCAGGTACATACAGCCGACCGAGACGATCAGATCGGCGAATGCCAGTCGCGTATTGCGACGGCCCCAATGCCGACTGTAACCAATTGACGCAATCACCGTCCAAAGGCCCATCACGGCCAGTTGAATCACCGCGCCGGACGGCCGGGCAATTCCGTCCCAGCGGCTCCAGACGCCGAAACAGGCGAATCCCCAGGTGATCACCCGGAAGACCACCAGCGCCCGCCACAGCGGCAGCATCAGGTCGACCACCTCGCCGTCCGAGCGGGTGGCGTCGGCACGCAGGCCGCCCAGGGACACATCCATAGCGCACAGTGTGCCAATCGGCCCGGCCGCGACGCTGCGTTGCCCTACTCCAGTGTGTTGAGTGGTCTTACTCATTGCGTGCGTGCATGATTCCCCGCTGTTGCGTGGAAAATTCTGCGAAACCACTTCAGCAACGCCGATTTTCCCCGTACTGTCGCGCAGAAGTACACGCTCGGGGGAGCCATGAACACGTTGCGTCACAAGCGCGGCGTGCTTTTTCTGTACAGGGAGGGAATCGTGCGCAAAGTATCTGCCGGGCTGTTCAGCCTGGCTCTGGCGACGACGTTCGGCTTGAGTATGGCCTCAGCCGGCAACGCCGCCCAGCTGCCGGCCGGGCCTGCCGCCGCACCGGCGGTGAGCGAGCCCCAAGCCACCTCGGACGAGCTGCCGAACCCGGCCGAGGACAAGCGCCGGGAACTGCGTGAGGAAGCCCTCACGAAGGTCCTGAACGGGACCGCCAAGGCCGAGAAGCGCGGCGCCAGCACGGTCGTCAAGCTCGGCAAGAAGGACAAGGGCGTCAAGGGCAGCCTGACCGCCGGCAAGACCGCCTCGGCGGCCAAGGCCAAGGTCGACGAGTACGTCGAGCTGAGCCGCGAGAAGACCGACAAGATCTTCGTCGTCCTCGCCGAGTTCGGCAACGAGCGGCACCCGAACTACCCGGACAAGGACCAGGCGCCGGCCATCCCCGGTCCGGCCACCTTCGAGGGACCGCTGCACAACGCGATCCCGGCGCCCGACCGGTCGGTGGACAACTCCACCGTCTGGCAGGCCAACTATGACCAGGCGCACTACCAGCAGCTGTACTTCGGCGACGGCAACTCCGTCAAGAAGTACTACGAGAAGCAGTCGTCCGGCCGGTACAGCGTCGACGGCGAGGTCACCAACTGGGTCAAGGTCAAGTACAACGAGGCCCGCTACGGCCGGTCCAACGGCTTCCCGTGCGCCGGCAACGTCTGCAACAACACCTGGGCGCTGGTCGCCGACGCGGTGAACCAGTGGGTCGCCGACCAGAAGGCCGCCGGCCGCACCACGGCCGAGATCAAGGCCGACCTGGCGACGTTCGACCAGTGGGACCGTTACGACTACGACGGTGACGGCAACTTCAACGAGCCCGACGGTTACATCGACCACTTCCAGATCGTCCACTCCGGTGGCGACCAGGCCGATGGCGACCCGCAGCAGGGTGAAGACGCCATCTGGTCGCACCGCTGGTACGTCGGTGTCGCGGGCGGCCCGGCCAACAACCCGGCCGGCGGCGCACAGATCGGTGACACCGGCCTGTGGGTCGGCGACTACACGATCCAGCCGGAGAACGGCGGGATCAGCGTCTTCGCGCACGAGTTCGGCCACGACCTCGGTCTGCCGGACCTCTACGACACCTCCGGTGCCGCGGTCGAGAACGGCGTCAACTGGTGGTCGATCATGGCGCAGAGCCGGGTCAGCAAGCCCACCGACGGCGGCATCGGCGAGCAGGCGGCCGACTTCGGCGCCTGGGAGAAGCTGCAGCTGGGCTGGCTGGACTACGAGATCGTCGCGGCCGGCCAGGAGCGCAAGCTCGAGCTCGGCCCGCACGAGTACAACTCGACCAACCCGCAGGCGGTCGTGGTCACGCTGCCGAAGAAGCTGGTGACGTCGCCGCTGCAGCCGCCGGCTGTCGGCGCGAAGTCGTGGTGGAGCGGTCGCGGTGACAACTTCACCCACACGATGAACCGTCAGGTCGCGATCCCGGCCGGCACCACGTCGCTGACGTTCCAGGCCAACTGGTCCATCGAGGACTGTGGCCCGGACACCGCCTGTGACTACGCCTACGTCGAGGTCAACGACGGCTCCGGCTACAAGCCGATCGCCGGCGACATCACCCACCCGGGTGAAGGCAACGGCATCGACGGTGACAGCAACGGCTGGAAGCCAGCCACGTTCGACCTGTCCGCCTACGCGGGCAAGACGGTCGGCCTGCAGTTCCGCTACACCACCGACCCGAACACCGGTGGCTTCGGCATCCACGTCGACGACATCAAGGTGACCAACGGCGCCACCACCGTGCTGAGTTCGGGTGCGGAGGCGACGCCGGAGGGCTGGACGCTGAACGGCTTCAGCTCGGTCGGCGCGACGCTGACCACGCCGTACGACAACTACTACATCGCGTCGCACCGCAACTACGTCTCCTACGACGAGAACCTGAAGACCGGCCCGTACAACTTCGGTTGGGCCAACTCCCTGCCGGACAAGGTGGAGCACTTCCCGATGCAGGAGGGTCTGCTGATCTCCTACTGGGACACCTCGATGGGCGACAACAACGTCAACGTCCACCCCGGTTCGGGCGAAATCCTCCCGATCGACTCGCACCCGACCCCGATCAACCGTCTCGACGGTGGCATCTGGCGTCCGCGGGTCAGCGGCTACGACGCGCCGTTCGGACTGACGAAGGCCGACTCGTTCACGCTGCACCTGAACGGCCAGGCCAGCTACATCCGCGGCCAGGCAGCTCAGCCGCTGTTCAACGACAGCCTGTCCTACTGGGACGCCACGCAGCCGCAGAACAGCGTCAAGGTGCCGAACAACGGCGTCAACATCCGGGTCACCTCGCGCGACAACACCTCGCTCAAGGTTCGCATCTCCTCCCGGAACTGATCACCTGATCAGAGCACCACAAGCCAGCGGCCCCCGGGATCTCTCCCGGGGGCCGCTGGTCTTCGTAGTACCGAGTGGGCTGCAGGTCAGACGACGAACGCGTACTTCGCGAGGTCGCCGGCCAGGTCGGCGTGGACCCGGGCCGTCACCCGGGTGCCGTCGCCGGTGTGCTCGAGCTGGTCGACCGCACCCTCGGAGTGGATCCGCGAGACCAGGTCGCCGCGGTCGTACGGGAGCAGCAGGTCGACGGCCACGTCCGGGCTCGGCAGGGCCGCCTCGACCAGGGTGCGGAGCTTGTCGATGCCCTCGCCGGTGTGCGCGGACACGACGATCGCGCCGGTCTCCCGGTGCAGGATCGGCGCGAGCGCCATCGGGTCGGCCACGTCGCCCTTGTTGATGACGATGATCTCCTGCACGTCGCCGGCACCGATCTCGGCCAGCACCTCACGGACCGCGTTGATCTGCGCGATCGGGTCCGGGTGCGAGCCGTCCACCACGTGCAGCAGCAGGTCCGCGTCGGCGACCTCCTCCAGCGTCGAGCGGAACGCCTCGACGATGTCGTGCGGCAGGTGCCGGACGAACCCGACGGTGTCGGTGAAGGTGTAGACCCGGCCGTCCGAGGTCGTCGTACGACGGGTCGTCGGGTCCAGGGTCGCGAACAGCGCGTTCTCGACCAGTACGCCGGCGTTCGTCATGCTGTTCAGCAGCGACGACTTGCCCGCGTTCGTGTACCCGGCGATCGCGACCGACGGGATCGAGTGCCGGCGACGCTCCTGGCGCATCGTCGAACGGGTGCTCTTCAGGTCCTTCAGCTCACGCCGCAGCTTGGCGATCTTGGTGTTGATCCGGCGCCGGTCGGTCTCGATCTTGGTTTCACCAGGACCACGACCACCGATACCGCCACCAGCCGCACCCACCCGGCCACCGGCCTGGCGGGACAGGTTTCCACCCCAACCACGCAGCCGCTGCTTCATGTACTGCAGCTGGGCCAGCTCGACCTGGGCCTTGCCTTCCTTGCTCTTCGCGTGCTGGGCGAAGATGTCGAGGATCAGCGCGGTCCGGTCGACCACCTTGACCTTCAGCTTGTCTTCCAGGTTGCGCAGCTGGGCGGGCGCCAGCTCGCCGTCCGCGATCACCGTGTCTGCGCCGAGCGCGGCAACCAGGTTGCGCAGGTCTGCCACCTTGCCGCTACCGATGTAGGTGGCCGGGTCGGGCTTCTTGCGCCGCTGGATCACGCCGTCGAGCACCTCGGAACCGGCCGTCTCGGCGAGCAGCTTCAGCTCGGCGAGCGAGTTCTCGGCGTCCTCGGCGCTGCCGTCGGTCCACACGCCGACCAGCAGCACGCGCTCCAGCAGCAGCTTGCGGTACTCGACCTCGCTGATGTCCGTCAGCTCGGTCGACATCCCCACCACGCGCCGCAGCGCCTGGCGTTCCTCCAGCTCTAGGCCTTCGGTGTTCTCCTCGGCGGAGTAGTCATGGTCTCGTTGGTAACCCGACGACGAGTCGCTGTCCTCGTCGTCGAGCACGTCGTCCTGGAGCAGGTCGAGGTCGGCGTCGGTGGTCTCGTCGTATGCGTTCGATTGGGTCGTCATATACCTTCCATCGTGGCACGGCTCACCCACACAGGCGACCCGATTTCACTTCCAACGACCCAGCGGCGCGCCGAATTCCCGTTCAGGCGGGCAGCCAGGAGCGGTCGAAGTCGCCGCGGGCGTGGATCACGGCCGGGCCGGTGAGCTCCAGGTGGTTGTCTTCGCGCCAGTTCACGGTCACAGAACCACCCGGTACTACGACGCTGTACGTGACCGGTGGGGCCTGGTGGGCCGCCCGGGTGGCGGCGACTGCCACGGCACAGGTGCCCGTTCCGCAGGAGCGGGTCTCCCCCGAGCCTCGTTCGTGGACCCGCATGGCGACCTCGTTCGGGCCTTTGCGGACTACGAACTCGATGTTGACGCCGTGCGGGAACGCGTTTGCCGGGGACCAGCTGGGCTGGTCGCAGAGGTTGCCCGGCTCATCGAGCGAGTCGACGAAGGCCACGGCGTGCGGGTTGCCCATGTCGACGTGGAGGGCGGGCCATTGGTGGCCGTTCGCCTCCACGACGATGCCAGCCGGTCCGGGGAGGGCCGGTGCGCCCATGTCGACGGTGATGGTGCCGTCGTCGTTGAGCACGACCTCCTTCACCCCGGCGCGAGTCCCCACCCGGACGGGCTTGTCGCCCACCAGACCGGCCTCGGCCAGGTACCGGACGAAGACCCGGACGCCGTTGCCGCACATCTCCGCGATCGAGCCGTCGGCGTTGCGGTAGTCCATGAACCAGTCGCCGCCGTCCTCGACGTACGCCTGCTTCGACCCCTCGATCACCCGCAGCACGCCGTCGGCGCCAAGCCCCGCATGCCGGTCGCACAGGAACCGGACGACACTCGCGTCCAGCTCACCGTGCACGGAGCCGTCGGGATCGGGCAACAGCACGAAGTCGTTCTCCGTGCCGTGCCCTTTGAGCCAGGGGAAAGTACTCACGCGGTCAAGCCTACGGCCGCTACTTCGCGAAGCTGCAGGAGGCCGTGAACCGGAGCAGGGTCGGCAGGTCCCAGCCGAGGGCCCGGGGTCCTGTGGTCTGGAGCAGCTGGGTGGGACCCATCCGCATGTGCACGTCCCGCGAGGTGATCGCCTTCGGCAGGTCGGACAAGGTCGCGACGGCCTGCCGCGAGCCCGCCATCACGTGCGGCAGACTTTCCCAGGTCTGGCCGTACTTCTCGACGAGCAGCTGCCCGTTCTCGTTCCAGATCTTGGCGTGCCGGACCGTGAGCCGGGTGCTGGACTCGTCGTATTTGGTGGGGTCCAGCTCCGGGTTCTGGAAGACCAGGCTCGAGGACGCGATCTTCGAGGACTTGTAGACGACCGGCTCCCAGCCCTCGGGCTTCAGGCCGCAGACGAGGTCGGTGCCCGGCCGGACGACGCCGTCGGGGACGAGTTTGACGGGCGTGGCCGGTGCCGGGGCCTGGACCGGCGGGTGCGTGCGGTCCGGCGGCCCGGACTTGGCTGTCGTAGGCACCGACGACGGCAGGACAGCGTTGGCGGGTGGGGCGGGCTGCCCCGCCGGCCCGGAGCCGAGGCCGGTGTCGTGAGCTCCGGGGAGCACCGCCCAGGCCCCCACGGCCATCACGGCGAGCACGGTGGCGCCCCCGCCCACCCCCGCCAACTGCCGGCGGCGAGCCGAGCGCTTGCCCCGGCGAAGGTCGCCCAGCAGGTCGTCGTCGGTGAGGATCGGGTCGGGTCCGGCGGCTTGGTCGAGCAAGGTCTTCAGATCGGTCATGGCACGCGCTCCAAGGTTTCCAGGGGGTTGTCGATGAGATCGCGCAGCTTCTCCAGGCCGCGGGCCGTCTGACTCTTCACGGTGCCCTGGCTGCAGCCCATCAGTTCGGCCACGGTGGCGGTGTCGAGGTCGCGGAAGTACCGCAGGACCACCGCCACCCGCTGGCGTTTGGGCAACTGGGCCAGGGCGTCCAGGACGGTCAGCCGGTCGGCCTGGTCCGGCCCGGGGGTGGGCGCGGCGTCGAGCATCTCCGCCGTCGCCGTCTCGCGGTGGCGCCACAACCGGCGCCGCTCGTCGATGAAGGCGTTCACCAGGATCCGGTCCGCGTACGACGCGGCGCCCTCCTCGTGCCGGACCTTGCTCCAGTGCACGTACAGCTTGGTCAACGCGACCTGGACCAGGTCCTCGGCCCAGTGCGTGTCGCCCAGGGTGAGCAGCCTCGCGGTCCTGAGCATTCGCCCGCGATGCGCGGCGACGTACTCCAGATACTCCTTGTCCTGCGGCCCAGCCATCGGCCCTCCAGTGCTCGGTGCGATCTCCACCCTGAACTACAGGTCGGGTCGTCGATCGGTTGCACGGATTCGTCGTACGGTTTGCGCATGGGTGAGCAGGTGGTCGCGTACTTCTGGGAGCGGGAGGACGCGGAGCAGGTGGCCGGTCAGCTCGACGCTGTCGTGCGGCGGGACCGGTTTCAGGGGGAAGACGACGACGAGGACCATCCGTGGATGGTCCTCGTGCCGGGTGGTGTCGATTTGGCTGTGGTCGAGCCGTTGGTCACGCAGTACGACGGCTGGCTCGACGCCGGTGATGCCGGAGCACCGCCGTCTGTCGAGCCGCCGCCGTTGCCTACTGCTCCTAAGAGGTTGAAGAAGGGTTAGTTCGGCCAGAGCTGGTCGACCGTGCCGGCCGCGCCGCCACCGCGACGCTTCGGTTCGGCCGCGGCGAGATAACCGCCGTGGGGCAGCACTTCGAGCGCGGCGACCGCACCGATCTCGGCAGCCGACGTGAGGGCGTCACCCGCCGGTACCAGCGTGTGGCCGTACGGCTTGAGCGCCGTCCCATAGGCGTCGATGAACGGCGGCTCGGCCGTGACGTTGGCCGTGTTGCGCTGGGACGCCCGCGGCGCGGCGATCGCGTCGGGCAGGGTCATCCCCCGGTCCAGCCGGTTGGTCAGCGTCTGCAGCACGGTGGTGATGATGGTGGAGCCACCCGGCGAACCGAGCGCGAGGAACGGCTTGCCGTTCTTCAGCACGATCGTCGGCGACATCGAGGACCGCGGCCGCTTGTTCGGCTGGATCCGGTTCGGGTCGGCCGGGTCGGGGATCGCGGTGAAGTCGGTCAGCTCGTTGTTCAGCAGGAAGCCACGGCCGGGGACGAGGATGCCGGAGCCGCCGGTCTGCTCGATCGTCAGCGTGTACGAGACGATGTTGCCCCACTTGTCGGCGGCAACGAGGTGCGTCGTCGACAGGCCTTCGGTGTCGGCCTTGTCCTCGTGCGCGATACCGGCCGGGCAACCGGAGTACGAGCCGTCCGGCGAACCGGGCTGCAGCGGCTTGACCGCCGCCTTGGCCGGGTCGATCAGGCAGGACCGCTCGGCGCCGAATCCCTTGGACAGCAGCTCCTTCTGCGGTACGTCGACGAACGCCGGGTCGCCGACGTACTTGCCGCGATCGGCGAACGCGAGCGCCGACGCCTCGAGGTAGGAGTGCAACGCCTGCGGAGTCGACTGGGTCGACAACTTCAACGGGGCAAGGATGTTGAGCGCCTCGCCGACCGTCGTCCCACCGGACGAGGACGGCGCCATCCCGTAGACGTCCAGACCGTCGTAGGAGACCTTCGTCGGTGCCTGCTTGATCACCTTGTACTTCGCCAGGTCGGCCGTGGTGAGGTGGCCGGGCATCACCGGCAGCGTCGCGCCCGGGGCCTTCGGCGGCGTCTGCACGACCGTCGCGATCTCCTGCGCCAACGGCCCGGTGTAGAAGGCGGACGGGCCCTTCTTGCCGAGCAGCTCGTACGTCTTGGCGAGGTCCTTGTTCTTGAACACCGACCCGACGACGGGCGCGTCCCCGTTCGGCAGGTAGAGCGCGGCCGTCGGCGTGATCGCCGAGAACCGGGCCTTGTTGTCGAGCGTCTGGTTGCGGAAGGTCTGGTCGATCACGAACCCGCGATCGGCCAGGTCCGCGGCCGGCTTGAGCGCCTTGCCCAGCGACAGCGAGCCCCACGAGTGCAAGGCGGCGTCCCAGGTCGCGAGCGTGCCGGGGATGCCGACCGAGACGCCGGACGTCACCAGGTCGGGGAAGAACGTGTACGGCTTGCCGGGCGTCGCCGGGTTGAGGAAGGCGTCCTCGGGCATCGTCGCGGGCGCGGTCTCGCGGCCGTCGATCGTGTAGACCTTGCGGTCCTTCGCGCTGTAGTAGACGAAGTAGCCGCCCCCACCGACGCCGGCGGAGTACGGCTCGGTGACGCCGAGCGCTGCGGCGGTCGCGACGGCCGCGTCGACGGCGTTGCCGCCACGGCGCAGGACGGAGACGCCGATGTTGGTCGCGTCGGCGTCCACGGAGGCGACGGCGCCGCCGAAGCCGACCGCGGTGGCGTACTTCTTGGTGGGCTGCGCGGTGTGGTCGTCGGTCTGCGCGGCAAGCTGGCGAGGCGGCTCGGCGGTGCGCTGGGCAATGGCCGCGGTGCTCGCGGTCAGGCCGGCCAGGCCGGCCAGGACGAGCGTTCCCGCTGTCAGGGTGGCGGCCAGGCGGGTGGGGGTCACGGGTCCTCCGCGGGTTCGGCGTACAGGGACAGGCCCTTGCCTACCCGCTCCGGAGCCAGTACGCCACTCTTAGCGAGTCCGTATCGTCAGTTGACCGTGCAGGAGGCCATGAAGCGGCGGAGCAGATCGTCGTTCCAGTCCTTGTTGCCGGCCGGGAGCTGGACCAGCAGCCAGCGGTCGCCGAGCAGCACCTGGCCGGACTCGCGGCCTTCGCTGGTACCGAGGTGGAAGACCTTGCCCGCGGACTCGGACACCCGGATGCCCTGCAGGCTCCGGGCCGCGTCGATCGCCTGGACGTCGAGTCCACCGTCGGCGCCGAGATCAGCGGTCCGCATGGTCGGCGGAGCGAGCTGGATGTGGTTGGCGTCGAGCGGCGCTCTCAGCGCCCAGCCCTCCGGCGCCAGCGAGCAGCTGATGTTGTTCCAGGCTGTCCGGTTGGCGATCAGCGTGACGGCGGCGCCGAAGGTCGACATCGTGCTCTCGTCGGCCCCTGCGCTCGGCTCGGCCGACTTCGCCATCGGGCTGCCTGCCTCGGCGCCCGCGGCGGAAGCAGCATCTTCAGGGCCCCCCGCGACCTCCGACTGGCCCGCGCCCCACCACTTGACCTGGTTCCCGACGGCGAGCACCGCGGTCGTCGCCGCGGCGATGCACAGTACGCCGGTGACGCGGCGGCGCGCCCTGATCCGGCGCAGCGCACGGCGGCCACGCGCCACGTCCGCGTCCACGTCAGCTGCCGGCAGTCCGTCGACCGCATGGTCGGCGAACCCCTGGAGCAGCTTCTTCACGTCGTCCACTTGTCGGTACTCCCCGTCGCGGGATCCGTGGCCGGGTCGTCGGCCATCAGGTCCTTCAGTCGTTTCAAAGCTTTCGCGGTCTGGCTCTTCACGGTGCCTTCGGTGCATTCCAGGATCCGGGCGCAGCTGGAGACGTCGAGATCCTCGAAGTACCTGAGCACCAGGACCGCCCGTTGCCTGGGCGCCAGGTCCAGCAGCGCCTTGCGGACGGCCAGGGTGTCCACCGGATCCGTCTGCTCCGACAGCCTCGGCTCGAACGTCTCGGCGGTCACCACCTCGGGGTGGCGGCCGGCCCGGCGGCGCTCGTCCAGGAAGGCGTTGACCAGGATGCGGTGCGCATACGGCCCGGCGCCTTCGTGCCGGATCCGGTGCCAGTGCACATACACCCGCGTGCAGGCGGTCTGGACCAGATCCTCGGCGGTGTGCACATCCCCCGCGGTGAGCAACATCGCCGTTCTCATCAGTCTGCTGCGGTCCGCGACGACGTACTCGCGGAACTCGGCCTCACGGTCACCCCCTCGCATCGACAGCCCCCAGGCCCTCTTCCACCTCAACTACGCCGGTGGGGCTCAGATGGTTGCCTCGGATCACTCGCAATGCTTGGTCTACTAGGTCGGGCGCATCCCAAGGCAGCCAGGTGATCCGGGGGTCCTTGCGGAACCAGGAGTCCTGCCGGCGGGCGAAGCGCCGGGTCGCCTGGGCGGTCCGTTGCCGGGCCTCGGTCTCGGACAGTTCGCCGCGCAGCAACGCGATCACCTGCGAGTAGCCGAGCGCGCGGTTCGCGGTACGGCCGTCCAGCAAGCCCTTGCCCAGCAGGTCTTCCACCTCGTCGACGAAACCGTTGTCGAACATCCGGTCCACCCGCCGATCGATCCGCTCGTCCAGGACCGGCCGCGGGACGTCGAGACCGAGCTGGACGGCGCCCGGGTAGACATACGTGTGCTCAGGCAGCGTGGCGACGTACGGGCCGCCGGTGATCTCGATGACCTCGAGGGCGCGGACGATGCGGCGGCCGTTGCTCGGCAGGATCTGCGCGGCGGCCGCCGGGTCGACCTCGGCCAGTCGCTGGTGCAGAGCGCCGGAGCCGTGCTCCTCCAGCTCGGCCTCGAGGCGCTCGCGGAGTACAGGATCGGTACCGGGGAACTCGAAGTCGTCGAGGATCGCCCTGACATAAAGCGCGGACCCACCGGCCAGCACCGGAACCACCTGACGCCGCAGGCAGTCGTCGATCGCGCTCCGGGCCAGCTGCTGGAACTCGGCCACCGTCGCGGTCTGGGTGACGTCGAGGATGTCGAGCAGATGATGCGGTACGCCGGACCGCTCGGCCACCGTGATCTTCGCCGTCCCGACGTCCATCCCGCGGTAGACCTGCATGGCGTCGGCGTTCACCACCTCGCCGGTGCCCGACTCGTCCGGCAACTGCTTGCAGAGGGCAACCGACAGGTCGGATTTTCCGGCCGCCGTGGGGCCGACGACGGCGACGACGAGTGACTCGACCATCCTCTTAGTGTGACAGTGCCGGTCGCCGGGCCCGGTGACCGGCGTGAACTCTGGGACAAGGAACCGTCATCGGGGTTGTGGTGACCCCCTGAGTTCGATAGGAACGTGGCAAGGAGTTACGGTCCGGACCGCATCGGCGATTCGGGGGGCCGAAACACATCGCAGCACCTTGACTCGGGAGGAACATTCGTGACGAATCAGTTCGAAGAAGAAGCCGCGGCGGCCGGCGAAGAAGGCATCGACGAGGTCAGTGAGCTGAAGCAGAGCGGCGGCGACGTCGAGCTGAAGGCCAGTGGCGGCGATGTCGAGTTCAGCGGCGGCGACGTCGAGTTCGGCGACCTCGACGGTGACGGCGACGAGGAGGGCACGGACTCCGGCGGCGACGTCGAATCCGGACCCCGCGATCTCGCCTGACCCACCTCCCACACCTGGGGCCCTGTTGGTGGGAAGATCACCGCTAGCTGTCTGTAAGTAGTTCACTACGCTAGGAATGGGAGCCCCCGAGATGGGCATCTTCGACAAGTTCAAGGGCAAGGCCGAGGACCTCAAGGAAAAGGCCGGCGACCTGGTCGACCAGCACGGCGACAAGGTCGGCGAGGGTCTCGACAAGGCCGGCGACTTCGTTGACGAGAAGACCGGCGGCAAGTACGGCGACAAGATCGACCAGGGCGTCGACAAGGCCAAGGACGGCCTCGACGGGCTGGACGGCCAGAACGACGACATCGCCGACAAGGCCTGAGCTTCTCAGTCGAGGGCCGCAAGGGGATCCCCCCTTGCGGCCCTCGCTCATGTCCGGGACCTAGGGTTGGGGCGCATGGATCGGTTTCGGGTGATTCCCGCGGCGTACGTGGCACTGCGGCGAGGCGACGAGGTGTTGTTGTTGCTGAGGGCCAACACCGGGTACATGGACGGCTTCTGGGCGATGGCGGCCGGGCATGTCGAGCAGGGCGAGTCCGTACTGGCGGCGGCGATCCGCGAAGTCCGCGAGGAGGTCGGGGTGGAGATCGATCCGGCCGACCTGGTGCCGGTCACGGCGATGCACCGGACCGGCGGCAACGGGCTGCCGATCGACGAGCGGGTCGACTTCTTCTTCACCACCACCCGCTGGACCGGCGAGCCCCGGCTGATGGAGCCGGGCAAGGCGGCCGGCCTCGAGTGGTTCTCCCTCGACAAGCTGCCGGATCCGGTCGTACCGCACGAGGCGCGCGTTCTGGCCGGGCTGCGTTCGGGTGGTCTGCCTGCGGTGATCGCGCAGGGTTTCGAGTAGTTCTTTTGGCGTTCATGTTGGTTAGGACAAAGGCGTTCTAGAGTGCCAGGCGATGCGCCGGGGCGTGAGGCACCCGGCTTCTAGGCCGGAGGCACCGATGGGCGAGCAGGCTGCGGGACAGACAGAGGGCGGGACGAGTCGGCGGCGGCTCCTCCAGGCGGGAGCGCTGGGTGCGGGCGCGGCGGTCGTCGGAGGTGCGGTGAGCGGAGTACCGGCATCGGCGGCCGGGCTGTCGGCGAGCAGCGTTTCGTCGGGCCGGCCCGATGTGGAGGACCCGCGGTTCACACTGGCGGTCGTACCGGACACGCAGTATATGTTCGACGAGGACCGGGGCGACCCGGCGCCGCTGACCGCGACCTTCGAGTACCTGATCGACCAGCGCGGCGTCGACAACATCGTCTTCACCGCGCATCTCGGCGACGTCACGCAGAACGCGCAGGCCCGTGAGTTCGCCCAGGCCGACCCGGTGTTCGCGGTGATGGACCGGGCGCGGATGCCGTACAGCGTGCTCGCGGGCAACCACGACATCGACGGCAGCAAGGACGACCAGCGCGGCGATTCGCCGTACCTGCAGGTGTTCGGGCCGCAGCGGTTCAAGCGGATGAGCACCTACGGCGGCTCGACGCCGGACGGCTACAACTCGTACCACGTCTTCCGCGCGGGCGGCCGGCAATGGTTGCTGCTGGCAATGGACTGGCGGCCCTCCGACGCGGGCTTCGCCTGGGCCCGCAAGGTGATCGCCGAGCACCCGACGCTGCCGGTGATCCTGACGACGCACGAGCTCGTGTACGCCAACGACGACGGTGGCGTCGCGTACCTCTCCGACCACGGCAACCGGGTCTGGGAGCAGCTGGTCGACGGCAATGATCAGATCTTCCTGACCCTGAACGGCCACTACTGGCCGCCCGGCCGGACGGTCCGCAAGAACGCCGCCGGGCACGACGTCCACCTGCACATCACCAACTACCAGGACCGGTACTACGGCGGCGGCGCGATGATCCGCCTCTACCACTTCGACCTGGTCCGGAACACGATCGATGTCGAGACGATCAACCCGTGGATCCTCGCGCAGAAACCGGGTAGCCGGTCGCTGCTGGCCGAGCAGGAGGTCGAGCTGACCAGCGACGTCAACCGCTTCAGCCTGCCGATCGACTTCGCTGCTCGCTTTGCCGGGTTCGCTCCTGAGCCGGTACGGCCTGCGCGGCCGGCTGCTGAGCTGGTGATCCCGGGGACGGTTGCGTACTGGCGGCTCGATGGGCCGGTCGGGTCGCGGGTGGTGGATCACTCGGGTCGGGGCAACGATCTGACGCCGGTGTTGTTGCCGGGCAGCCCTGCGGACAGCTTGAAGACGTCCGCCGAGTTCCACCCGGATCAGCCGGGGCATGCGAGCTGGGTGTTCGGTGGCGGTAAGAACCCGGGACGAGGTGGGTATTTGCGGACGGCCGACAACGCGCCGCTGAACCGGATGACGTTCAAGGGCGGGTACACGATCGAGGCGTTCGTGAAGCTCTCCGATGATGGCGCCGATCATTCGTGGGAAGGGCTGCTGAGCCGGCTTGGTACAGGTACTGACGCCGGCAAGACCGGCAGTGACCCGTCGGAGCCGGTGGTCAACCTCGCCTTCTCGGGTGGGCGGGAGCTGCAATGGGCGGTCTATCCGCTGGACAAGAACGACACGTTCACGAACTGGGGGCACGAGGAGGTCGCCGGCCGTTGGTTCCACCTCGCGGTGGTCAACGACGGACGCCACACCACGCTCTACATCGACTCCTCAGAGCTGCTGCGCAATCCGTCCACCCGCTCCAACGGGCTGGCGACCGCAGGCAAGGCATGGCTGCTGGGAGCGAACCACTACGCGAACAACATCGAGCAAGCCTTCGCAGGCCACATCGGCGAACTACGGATCGTGGACCGCGCGCTGACGCTGAAGGAATTCCTCAACGCCTAAGCACCCCGCCCTGCCGCCAGCCCGGCGTTGCTACGCGGCACCCACGGCGAAGGACCGCGATTCGCGGCTCCCGGGGCCGCATGGATCCCCGGGGTCGCGCGGCTCCCGGGGTCGCATGGATCCCCGGGGTCGCGCGGCTCCCGGCGTCGCACGGGCCCCGGTTCGCGCGGGTCCCGGGGTTGCGCGGGTCGCGGGGTCGCGGGGGTCCGGGGGTCGCGGGGTCGCGGGGTCGCGGGGTCGCGGGGGGGGTCACGGGGGTCGCGGGGTCGCGGGGTCTTGGGGGTCGCGGGGGTCCCCGGGGCGCGCGGGTTCCGCGGAGGTTGCCGGCGGCAACGGCCGGAGCGGGGTGCACGCCCAACTCGGTGGGCAACCGCTTACCTCGGCGTGTTGGAGCTGTTCGCGAGGGTTGTGCGTGCATGGCGGCCCGGGCCTGGCGCTTCATCTCAGCCGGACAGGTCTGCCAGTGGAGTTCGGCGTCGCGCGGCGA
>NZ_BAABAA010000026.1:0-39344 GCF_039537185.1 Kribbella ginsengisoli
GAGGGGTTAACCCCTCAGATGGTGGGTTGCCACCCCAGAATCTGAAGTGGCAACCCACCATCTGAGGGGTTAACCCCTCAGATGGGGCGGCGGGGCGGCCAGGTCGGGGTGGGTTGGGTAGGTCCGGAGGCGATCGGGGTGGGGGTTCGGGGATGGGGGTGGCGGAGGAGGTGGGTGTGGAGGGTGGTCAGGGCGGGGTGGGGGTTGGTGGTGCGCCAGATGAGGGAGTGCGGGTAGACGGGGGTTGGGTTGTGGAGGTCGATGCGGCGGAGGTCGTAAGCGGCTGGCCAGCGGAAGCGGGTCAGCTGGCCGACGAAGGTGGCTCGGGTGGGTGCTTCGGCCAGCGCGTCGAGCAGGGAGTCGAGACCGAAGTTGGGTCCGGATGTGTCGATCGTGAAGCCGAAGGCGGTGGCGAGCTCGTCGTAGTACGCGGCCCACTCACTGCCGGCGATGTTGCCAGGCATCCAGATGGTTTGGTCTTTGAGATCTGCTGGACTGAGCGACTTGGCATCGGCTTGGGGGTGGGCCGGTCCGGTGAGGAGTTGCAGAGGCTCGTCGAAGACCCGGGTGCTGCTCAGCTCATCACCGACTGGATTGTGGAGGGCGCGGAAGGTGGCGTCGATGGTGCCTTCGCGGACTGCTTCTACGGCTGTGGTGCCGTTGGGGAGGTTGACGATGTCCAGGGCGACGGTGGGGTGGGCGCGATGGAAGTCGCGGACCAGGACGGCGGGGGCGAGGAAGCCGCCGATCACGTCGACGCGGAGGGGGCGGTTGCCGGGTTTCACCGAGGCGAGGGCCTGCTGCTCGGCGGCGAGGAGCGCGTGGGCGTGGGGGAGGAACGTCTGGCCGTCGAGGGTGAGTTGGGCGCCACGCGCAGTACGGGTGAAGAGCTTGATGCCTAGCTGCTTCTCAAGGGCGGCGACGCGTTTGGAGACGGCCTGCTGGGTGATCCCGAGGTCATCGGCCGCGTCCTGGAACTTGCCCGCGGCGGCTGCCGCGACGAACGTGCGCACGGCGTCGAGATCCACGCCGTCTGTTCTACAGCGTCCGAGGTGCGCGACTTTGTTCTGCCACCTGAGAGGTGCTCGACAACCGCCGGTTGTGGCTCGCCGGGGTGGCGGTTGTTTGAGCCGAGGCCTCGCGGCGCGGTTTGATCCTGCGGTGAGTGAGCGCGGTTTGGGGCGGCAGTTCGGCTGGTTGTGGACCTCGTACGCCGTGAGCACGGTCGGCACCTGGTTCGCCTTCGACGCGTTCCCGCTGATCGCGATCCTGGTCCTGCACTCCGGGCCCGGTCAGGTATCGCTGCTGGCGGCCATCGGGTTGGCTGTCGGGGCCGTGGTCGCGGTACCGCTCGGCCCGTGGGTGGAGTTCCGCCGCAAGATACCGGTGATGATCGGGATGGACCTGGTCCGCTTCGTCGCGCTGGCGACCATCCCTCTCGCGTACTGGCTGGGCCGGCTCAGCTTCCTCCAGCTGGTGGTCGTCTCGGTCGTGGTCGGCGCCGCCGACAACGCGTTCACCGCGGCGACGGGCGCGGTGATGAAGGCCGTCGTACCGCGCTCGCGCCTGGTCGTCGCGACCGGCCGCTTCGAGTCGACCACGTGGACGGCCACCATGATCGGCCCGCCGCTCGGTGGCGCGTCGATCGGCCTCTTCGGCCCTGTCGTCACGGTCGTGGTCGATGCGGTCAGCTACTTGCTCTCGGCGCTGAGCGTCCGTGCGATCCGCCTGCGGGAGAGCCCGCCTGTACGTCGTACCGAGCGCCTGCGGCCGGCCGACCTGCTCGACGGCTGGCGCTACATCCTCGAGCATCCGTCGCTGCGGTTGCTGTTCTTCAACGGCGTACTGACCAGCGGTTTGATCATGGCGACGGCGCCGCTGTTGGCTGTGCTGATGCTGGGGGAACTCGGCTTCGCCCCTTGGCAGTACGCCCTGGCCTTCGGCCTACCCTGCATAGGCGGCCTGATCGGGTCGAGGCTGTCGGCGCCGTTGGCTGCGCGCTTCGGTTCGCACCGGGTGTTGATGGTGACAGGCTGGCTGCGAGCCTTCTGGCTTCTGGGGTTGGCCTTCGTGCAGCCCGGGGTGGTGGGCCTGCTGACGGTGATCCTGGTGGAGCTCGGACTGATCACCTGCATGGGCATCTTCATGCCCCTCTTCGCCGCCTACCGCCTAACCGAAACCCCAGACGACCGAGTAGCCCGCACCCTCTCCGCCTGGTCGATCTCCAGCAAGGCGGTCATCGCCCTGATGACCGCCCTGTGGGGCGTGCTGGCGGCCGCCACCACGCCCCGCATCGCGGTAGCAGCCGCCGGAACCCTCATCCTCGCAACCCCACTGCTGCTCCCTCGCCGCACGCAGATCACCGTCGACCGCTGAACAAGCACCCTGCAGCCCGCCGGACTCTGCCGCCTCGCCTGCCCGCGGGCCGCTGGGCACGGCGCGTCCAGCTGGCCGCTGTGTGCTCTCGCCGAGCCGGGCTCACCTGCCTCCGAACGCGCCGAACGCGCCGAACGCGCCGAAGGCTAGGTCGGCGAAGCGCGCGGCCATCTCGTGGTGAGTTGCGTTGTTGGGGTGTAGCTGGTCCGGCAGTGGGCGGAGGGCGAACTCAGCCTCGCCGTACAGTTCGCGGCCGTCGAGGTAGTACAGGTTGGGGTCGTCCTTCGCCCGGGAGGCCGTGAGGTCGGCCAGTTCGTTGCGGATCCAGTTGAGGGTTAGTTTGCCGGGTTCGGTCGGGTCGCCGGTGGCTTTGAACTGGACCTTGCCGTCGACGAACTCCGGGGCGCACGGTCCGGGGGTGTCTTCATGGATCGGGCAGTAGATGGACGAGATCACCAGCAGCGGTGTGGTCGGATGCCCCTCGCGGATGGTGTCGAGGAACCCGTGTACCGCCGGACCGAACGCGCGTTGCCGCATCAGGTCGGCGTTGACGAGGTTGATGCCGAGCTTCACGCTGATCAGGTCGGCTTCGAGATCGCGCATCGTCCGGGCGGTGAACGGATCGAGCAGCGCGCTGCCGCCGAAGCCGAGGTTGACCAGGTCGACGCCACCCTGCCGGGCCGCGAGCGCCGGCCAGAGCTGCGTCGGGCTGTCCGCGTTCGAGCCGTGGCTGATCGAGCTGCCGTGGTGCAACCAGACCGGCTTGTCGTTCCCCACCGGCTGTTCGATCGGCGTATCGGTGCGCAGGGCAACCAACTCGGTCCGCTCGCGGTGGGGGAGCCAGATCTCGACCTCCTTCTCGCCCGATGGAAGCGTTGCGAAGGCGACGGTCGTCGGCGACCCAGGGGTGAACTCGGTCGTCCCGGCGGCCATGTCGATGGTGAGGACGTTCCCGCCCGTCGCGTGCGCCTGGGCCGTGAGCCGGCCGTCCACGAGCAGGTCGTAGACGCCGGCCGGGGCGGTGGGCGCACCGGTGTACAGGACCTTGGTCGGCAGTACGTCCAGTTCGATCTCGGTGGCGGCGGTCCGGAAGACGAGCCGTACGCCGGAAGGCTGCGCCTCGGCCATCGCGAGCTGCCCGTCCGTCGACTGGGCGCGGGCCCACGCCGGGAGACGATGCGGCAGTACGCCGTACCGGGTGTTCTCCAGCTCGACCGCGCCACGGACGAGCCGGCTGTCGATCGGTGTGGTGATCCAAGTGCTCATAGGTAGTATCCTAGACCCTCTAGGCAAACCGATATCCGAGGAGCCACATGCCGCGCGTGGGAATGACCGCCGACCGCCTGACCCAGGCCGCGGCCGAACTGGCCGACGAGTTCGGCTTCGCCAACGTCACCGTCTCCGCCCTGGCCCGCCACTTCGGCGTGAAAGACGCCAGCCTCTACTCCCACATCAAGAACGCGAAGGACCTCCGCGCCCGAGTAGCCGCCCTGGCCCTCACCGAACTGGCCGACCAGGTCGCAGCCAACATGGCCGGCCGCTCCGGCGAAGACGCCCTAGCCGCCTTC
Source organism: Kribbella ginsengisoli (assembly GCF_039537185.1). Lineage (NCBI taxonomy): Bacteria > Bacillati > Actinomycetota > Actinomycetes > Propionibacteriales > Kribbellaceae > Kribbella > Kribbella ginsengisoli. Next base: position 3,945 of record NZ_BAABAA010000026.1, read on the forward strand.
GCCAACTCCTACCGCGACTACGCCACCCAACACCCCGGCCGCTACGCCGCCATGCAACAAGACCTGGACGCCGACGGCCCAGCAGCAGCCCCCGCCCGCCGCCACGCTGACCTGACCCGCTCCATCCTCCACGCGTACAACCTCACCCCCGAGGCCCAGATCGACGCCATCCGCCTCCTCGGCGCCACCCTCCACGGCTACATAACCCTCGAACTACAAGGCTCCTACCGCCACACCCCCCGCCCCTCCCAGTCCTCCTGGCAAGTAGCCCTAACAGCCCTCCACACCCTCCTCACCAACTGGCCGGAGGATTAGCGGTTCTTGTCCCTGGGAGGCGGCATGATGGGGGGATGAGTGATCGGGCGGGTGTTGAGGCTGCGGTGGGGGCGCTGCGGAAGATTGGGTACTTTCTGGAGCGGGAGCGGCAGCCTACGCATCGGGTGAAGGCTTATCGGCGGGCGGCGGACACGATCGAGGGGTTGCCGGCGGCTGAGGTGCGGGCTCGGCGGCGCGCCGGGACGTTGACCGAGCTGCCGGGGATCGGGCCGAAGACGGAGGCCGTGATCGTCGAGGCGATGGACGGCGAGACACCGACGTACCTGGTGAAGCTGGAGAAGGCGGCAGGGGAGCTGACCTCGGCCGGCGCCGGTACTACGTTGCGCGCCGAACTGAAGGCCGACCTGCATCTGCATTCCGACTGGTCCGACGGCGGCAGCCCGATCGAGGAGATGGCCCGTACTGCGGCCGCGCTCGGGCACAAGTACATGGCGCTCACCGATCACTCGCCCCGGCTGACCGTCGCCAACGGACTGTCCCGCGAGCGGCGGTTGCAGCAGCTGGACGTCGTCGCCGAGCTGAACAAGAAGCTGGCCGACGAGCTGGACGGGTTCACGATCCTCAACGGGATCGAGGTCGACATCCTCGACGACGGCTCGCTCGACTGCGACAGCGAGATCCTCGCGCGGCTCGACCTCGTCGTCGCGAGCGTGCACTCCAAGCTCCGGATGGACTCGGAGGCGATGACCGAGCGGATGGTCCGCGCGATCGCCAACCCGCACGTCGACGTACTGGGCCACTGCACCGGCCGGCTGATCACCGGCGAGCGCGGCACCCGGCCGGAATCGCAGTTCGACGCCGAGGTGGTGTTCGAGGCCTGCAAGCAGTTCGGTACCGCCGTCGAGATCAACTCCCGCCCCGAACGCCTCGACCCGCCGCGCAGGCTCCTGTCCATGGCAGTCGAGACCGGTTGCGTCTTCTCCATCGACACCGACGCCCACGCGCCCGGCCAGCTCGACTGGCAGATCTACGGCTGCGAGCGGGCCGAGGAGTGCGAAGTACCGACCGACCGCGTCATCAACACCTGGGATGCCCCGGCCCTGCTGGAGTGGGCCGCGGGGTGATACTCGGAGCATGAGCAACCTGGACGAGCATCCCGCTGAAGGTGTCTGTGGTGGCGAGGGCGCCGAGGGGCCGGTGGTCGAGCTGCTCGAGGCGCGCGAGGTGGTGCTCGGGCGGACGACGAAGGTGCGGCGGCTGTTGCCGAACAAGGATCGCCGGATGGTCGGGGCCTGGTGCTTCGTCGACCACTACGGGCCGGATGACCTGACGGCTCGCGTCGATTCGTACGACGTACCGGGCGAGCGCGGCATGCTCGTGCCCCCACATCCGCACACCAGCCTGCAGACGGTCAGTTGGTTGTTCGAGGGCGAGATCGAGCACCGCGACAGCGTCGGTTCGCACGCGATGGTCCGGCCGGGCGAACTCAACATCATGACCGCCGGCAACGGCATCGCCCACTCCGAGGTCTCGCTGCCGGACGGCCCACCGACGCTGCACGGCGCCCAACTCTGGGTCGCCCTGCCCGACTCCCAGCGGACCACGGTCCCACCGCACTTCAACGCGTACGCCGACCTGCCCGAGCTGACCCTTGATGGTGCACACGGCACCGTGATGATCGGTACGGTCGCCGGCATCACGTCACCCGCCCCCGCGTACACCCCGCTCGTCGGCGCCGACCTCCAACTCGAAGGCGCCACCACCCTCCCGCTCACTCCAGCCTTCGAGTACGCCGTCCTGGTAGTCGCCGGCTCCCTGACCGTCAGCGACCCGACCCCCGCCGACCCGCCCCCCGCCGACCCGACTGCCGCTGACCTGACCGCCGCTGACCTGACCGCCAGTGACCCGACCGTCGGCGACCGGACAACTGCGGGCCTGACTGCCGGCTTCGGCGAGATGGTCTATCTGGGAGCCGGCCGTGACGACATCGAGCTGACCGGCGACGCCCGCTTCCTGCTGCTCGGCGGCGAGCCCTTCGAGGAACAGCTCGTCATGTGGTGGAACTTCATCGGCCGCTCCCACGAGGAGATCGTTGCCGCCCGCAACGACTGGATGGCGTCGATCGAGGCCCAAGGCACCGACCGCTTCCCAACAGTCCCCGGCTACGACGGCGACGCCCTCCCCGCCCCACGCCTCCCAGCCACCCGCCTCAAACCCCGCCCACGTTCCCGACGATGACCGTGCTGCCTCGCCGCCGTCGCCAATAGGCCCAGGTCAGTACCAGTAGTGCCGGCCCCCAGAGCTGCAACGGCGCGTAGCAACTGATCATCAGCGCCGCCGCCGCGTCACTCGAGAACGGCAGGAAGTCCCCGCTGAAGACATCCCGGAACCCATAGGTCCAGATCGCGATCAGCGACAACGCACCCAACGTCGCCGGAATGATCGCCGCGTACGGCGCCACCCGCCGCCCACCCAGCCACGGGATCCACCGTGGCACCACCTCACCCCACGGCTTGACCATCCCGAAGGCCGTCAACGCAACCGCCTCCGAGAACAAGCTCAGGCAGACGATGTAGACCCCCTGCCAAACCCCCTCCACCCGAGCCGGCCGTCCGTAGTCGTCGAGCATCCCCATCGACGACCCGGCCACCAACCCCAGCCGCCACAGCCCCGACGGCAGCGTCAGCAACGGGATCACGTGTGCCAGGCGGTAGGCCCAGCGCGGTACAGGATGCTCGGTCATGACACCGAGCATCCCGGGCAGCGCGGCTCAGGTCCTCACTCCGCAAAGGGATCCGGCTCCCTCCGCAGAGGGGCTCAGCTGCGGGCGTCCGCGTGGCGGCGGATCCAGGGGGCCAGGAAGTAGAGCACCAGGGCGAAGGCGATGGTGACGATCGCCAGGCCGCCGAAGTACGCGGTGTCCGAGGCGCCTTCGGTGGCTTGGACCAACTGGGCGGTGATGGCTTGTCCGGCAGCGGGAGCCAGGAACCAGAGGGCCATCATCTGGCTGGTGAAGGCCTTGGGCGCCAGCAATGTCGTGGCGGCCAGGCCGACGGGGGAGAGGAAGAGTTCGCCGAGGGTCTGGATCACGTACACGACGACCAGCCACAGCGGCGAGGCCAAAGACTCTCCGGCGACCGATGAGGCCAGCGACATCACGGCGAAGGAGATGCCGGCGAACAGCAGACCGGTGGCGAACTTCTGCCCGATGCTCGGCCCACGATCGCCGAGCCTGATCCAGATCAGCGCGAAGACCGGCGCGAGCACGATGATGCTGAACGGGTTCACCGACTGGAAGAACTCCGGCGTGATCGAGATCCCGAGCACCGACAGCCTGGTCCGGTCGGCCGCGAACGTGGTCAGCGTCGTCGCGGCCTGCTCGAAGACCATGAAGAACAGCATCGCCGCGATGAACAGCGGGATGTACGCCCGGACCCGGCGCCGCTCGTCGGGCTCGACCAGCGGGCTGCGCAGCAGCATGGTGAAGTACGCGATCGGCGCCAGGAAACACAGGTACGAGATCGCGTCGACCACCGGCTTCGGGCCGACCCCGCCGGAGCTCCAGGCGGACAAGGCGAAAACGATCCCGAGCACGGCGAGCACGGCCACGGTGATCTTGACCATCGTCGGCCGGTCCTCGGCGGTCAGCGGGTTCGGCGGGGTGTCGCCGCGACCGTGCAGCGTCCGCCGGCCGAGCACGTACGCGACCAGCGCCAGCGTCATACCGACCGCGGCAGCGGCGAAGGCGGCGTGGAAGCCGAGGTTGCGGCGCAGGAAGCCGACCACGAACGGCGCGCTGAACGAGCCGATGTTGATCCCCATGTAGAAGATCGAGAACGCCGAGTCGCGCCGGGTGTCGTCCTTGGCGTACAGGTTGCCGACCATCGTCGACACGTTCGGCTTCAGCAGTCCGGTGCCGAGGGCAACCAGCGCGATACCGACGTACGCGAGCCCCTCGACCGGGATCGCCAGGCAGAGGTGGCCGGTGACGATCACGGTACCGCCGTACAGCACCGTCCGGCGCGCCCCGAACACCCGGTCCGCGAACCAGCCGCCGAGCACCGACAACAGGTAGACCGACGCGCCGTAGATCGAGACGACCGCCTGCCCGAGCGACTCACCCAGGCCGAGCCCGTGCGCCTTGTCGGTCAGGTAGAGCAACAGGATCGCGCGCATCCCGTAGTAGCTGAACCGCTCCCACAACTCGGTGGTGAACAGCGTCATCAACCCACGCGGATGCCCGAAGAACTGCTTCTCCTCGGTCTCTACCTGTTGCGTTCCCGACACGCTCGACTACTCCTTGTGGTTGGAAAACATCCCCCTTGACCGTAGTCGGTTGCGAACCCCAACGACCAATCGGGGAGTGTCCACCGGCTGAGACGTCGCCGACGGAGCGTGATAGTCCAGTAACTTCATAGACATTGAGGTAAAAGTAGCAACCCCCGACAGCCGGAAAGAGGACCCCCATGAGCACCGAGACGCACGCGTTGTCCACCGTCACCCCGAGAACGCCCGAGCAATGGATCCAGCGAGCCGCCGAGGTGGCCGCGATCCTGGCCGTCGACGCGGTCGACCGCGACCGGGCCGGCGCCACGCCGTACGACGAAGTGCGGTTGCTCAAGGAGTCCGGCCTCGTCACCCTGCTCGGCCCGACCGAGCACGGCGGTGGTGGTCAGACCTGGCCGACGGCGTACCAGGTGATCCGCACGGTCGCCACCGCCGATGGGTCGATCGGGCAACTACTCGGCTATCACCTGCTCTGGTTCTGGGCCGCGCGGCTGGTCGGTACGAAGGAACAGATCGCGCACGTCGAGGCGGAAGCCACCAAGAACAAGTGGTTCTTCGGCGGCGCGGTCAATCCGCGCGACTCCGATGTCGTGGTCGCCGACGAGGGCAGCACGATCGTGTTCAACGGCCGCAAGAGCTTCTCGACCGGCAGCAAGGTCTCCGACGTCACCGTGCTCGAAGGCACCCTGCTCGACAGCGGGACGCACGTCTTCGCGATCGTGCCGTCGGACATCGAAGGGCTGACCTTCCACGACGACTGGGACAACCTCGGCCAGCGGCTGACCGAGAGCGGCAGCGTCAGCCTCAACCACGTGCGGGTCCCGTGGGAACAGGCGGCCGGGTTCGTCGGCAAGACCTTCCAGCCTCGCGTCTACAACACGCTGAACGTCCCGACCATCCAGCTCGTCTTCGTCAACTTCTATCTGGGAATCGCTCGCGGGGCGTTGGAGACGGCGCTCACCTACACCCAGGAGAAGAGCCGCTCCTGGCTGCACGGCGGTTACTCGACGGCGGCCGAAGAGCCTTATGTCATTGACTTGTACGGCGATCTGCAGGCGAAACTCTGGGCCGTGGAGGCGCTCGCCGATGCCGTCGCACTCGAGGGGCAGCGGATCCACGAGAATGCCTGGGAAGTGACCGCAGAGCAACGCGGCGAGCACGAGGTCCGGGTGGCCGCGGTGAAGGCTCGTGCGACCGATGTCGCGCTGGAGGTGACCAACCGGATCTTCGAGGTCACCGGTGCTCGCTCGACTGCCTCGCGTGAGGGGCTCGACCGGTTCTGGCGCAATGTGCGGACGCATACGCTGCACGATCCGGTCGCCTACAAACGGCGCGAGGTCGGCCGGCACCTGCTGACCGGCGAGCTGCCCGAGCCGACCTGGTACTCCTGATGACGACGGAGCGGGTGTCGGACCAGACCAAGTTCGCCTACTGGGTCCCCAACGTCAGTGGCGGCCTGGTCACCAGCGACATCGAGCAACGGACCGGCTGGGACTACGAGTACAACAAGAAGCTGGCGCAGACTGCCGAACGGGTGGGGTTCGAGTACGCGCTGAGCCAGGTCCGCTACACGGCCAGCTACGGCGCCGAATTCCAGCACGAGTCGACCAGCTTCAGTCTGGCGTTGCTGTTGGCAACGGAACGGCTCAAGGTGATCGCGGCGGTGCATCCGGGGTTGTGGCAACCCGGCGTACTGGCGAAGCTCGGGGCGACGGCGGATCATCTGTCCAACGGCCGGTTCGCGGTGAATGTGGTCAGCGGGTGGTTCAAGGGCGAGTTCACCGCGCTGGGGGAGCCGTGGCTGGAGCACGACGAGCGGTACCGGCGGTCGGCGGAGTTCTTGCAGGTACTGCGGAAGCTCTGGAGCGAGGACGAGGTGGAGTTCGCCGGCGACTTCTACCGGATCCGCGACTTCACCTTGAAGCCCAAACCAAGAGTCGTCCCCGAGCTGTTCCAGGGTGGCAACTCGACGGCGGCGCGCGACAACGCGGGTAGATACTCCGACTGGTACTTCTCCAACGGCAAGGACTTCGACGGGGTCACCGAGCAGCTGCTCGACGTCCGGCGTACCGCCCGCGCGGCCGGCCGTGAGGTGAAGTTCGGGCTGAACGGTTTCGTCATCGCCCGCGACACCGAGAAGGAGGCCCGCGAGGTCCTCCGCGAAATCGTCGCCAAGGCCAACAAGCCCGCGGTGAAAGGGTTCAGAGCCGCCGTCACCCAGGCCGGCGCATCGGCTTCGGACAGCAAGGGCATGTGGGCGGATTCGTCCTTCGAGGACCTGGTCCAGTACAACGACGGCTTCCGCACTCAACTGATCGGCACCCCCGAACAGATCGCCGAACGCATCGTCAGCTACCGCCGCCGCGGCGTCGATCTCATCCTGGCCGGCTTTCTCCACTTCCAGGAAGAAGTCGAGTACTTCGGCGCGAAGGTGCTCCCGCTGGTCAGGGAACTCGAGGCGGCCACGGCCGAGGTAGAGCTCGAGGTAGCTGTCTAGAGCAGGTCGTGGGCGTGGGCGTAGGCAACCGCGGCGGTGCGGGACGGCACGTCGAGTTTGGTGAAGATGTTGGACAGGTGCCGGGCGACCGTCTTGTCGCTGAGCACGAGGTGCTGCGCGATCTCTGTGTTGCTGTTGCCGGCAGCAACCAGGCGCAGTACCTCGAGCTCGCGGGCCGTGAGGCCGCCGGCCGCCTTCCGGAGCAGCAGTCGGTCGATGCTCTCGGTCACCGCACCCAGTTCGGCGAACGCCTGCCCGGCGGCAGTCAGCTCGGACGTTGCCGAGTCCTCGTCGCCGAGGATCCGGAAGGCGCGTCCGACCAGCACCCTGGCGCGGGCGATCTCGTACGGCGCTTGCAGCCCGGTCCAGAGCTGCGTGGCGAGCCGGGCGCAGGGGAGAGCACGGCCGGCGTCATCGGAGGCCAGCGCGACGAGCCCGGCGCAGTACGCCGCCGTTGCCCTCAGCCCGGTACAGCCGAAGGCCTCAGCGATCTTCGTCAGCTCGCCCGCCGCGGCTTCGGCTTCGTCGCCGCAGTCACCGGCGACGAAAATCTCCGTCGCCGCGGGCAGCAGGCGGGACCGGTGCACGGGGTCAGGCGTTTCGGCGAGCAGCCGGCGAATGGCGGCGAGTGCGGCCGGCGTACGCCCACGAGCGAGCCACAGCAGGGCCATACCGGGCTGAGGCTCGTACCCGAATCCTGAGGCCTGCTCATAGCAGGACTCGGCGGCCGCGAACTCGCCACGGATCCGCAGTACGTCTCCGCACTCACTCAATGCCAGTCCGGCCGCTCCCTGCGAGTTCGTGGCCGCATAGCGCCGGCGGGCGAGCTCGAATTCCTCCAGCGCCTCGCTGAAGGCCCCGCGCAGCCGCAGGATCTGTCCGCGATGGACAGCGCACTGGCCGGTGAACGGCACCAGGTCGGGCTGTGTGTCGCACCAGCGGGTCAGCGCGCTCGTCCACGCGGAGGCCCGGCCGAAGTCAGCCACCTCCTGGCAGGCCTCGATCATCGCGCAATAGACATTGCCCGCGAAGATCGGCGACAGCTCGCCGGCTGCGACCGCGACCATCGCCTCGTCCAGCAGCGCGAGGCCTTCCGGTACCTGTCCGGAGTACATCAGCAGGCGGCCCTGGCAGACCAGGCCCTGCGCCACCAGATCGGGTTCGCCGAACCGGCGGCCGAGGTCGGCGATCGCGCTGCCGATCCGCAACGCGTTCGCGAAGTCCTGCTGGTCCAGGTACCGGAAGAAGTCGTGGATCAGGAGGTAGCCCCGCTCCACCACGTCGTCCGGCTGATCGGCCAGCAGCCGCTGGGCCCGGGCGACCCAGCCGGCCGCGACCGCCGCCTCGCCACGAGTGCTGAGCACCAGCCCGAGCCAGAAGGCGAAGCGGACCGCGCCCAGGGTGTGGCCGCTGTCGACGTGGGCCTGATAGCCCCGCTGAAGGGCCCGGATGCAGGCGTCGTCGTCGCCCGCCAGAAACGCGGCGGTGGCGAGCTTCAGCAGGTCGTCAGGGCCGAGGTCGGCGACCAGCGACAGGCGGTCGTAGGCAGCCGCCCAGTCCCGCCGCTCGAAGGCCCGGCGTGCCTGCTCGAGGTCGTCGACGATGCCCATCGCCCATCTCCTCCGCGGAGAGTCCCCTTTCAGCTGAGGATACGCGCCGAGCACCTCAGGCGGCGGTGACGGTTCTGGCGGCCGTGGAACGGGCGACGATGCGCTTGGCAACGTACTCCGCGTCCCGGCCGACGCCGGGCAGGGTCATCGAGGTGAAGGCGTACTGGAAGCACAGGCCGCAGAAGAACAGGCCGGGCGCGCTGTCGGCGACGCCACGCATCTCCTCGGGCCAGCCGTCCGCACCGATGACCGGCGCCTTGATCCAGTCGAACACCTGGCGGAACCCGGTGCACCAGACGACGTTCGCCACGTCCATCACGCGGCCGTCGTCCATTACCGGCCGTCCGTCCCGTACGCCGGTGACCCGGTTGTGCACCCGCTCGACGCCGCGCTCGAGCAGGTCCTCCCGCTTGACCCTGAGCATCGGTCCTCCGTGGTACCGGATCTCGTGGAGTTCCTTGCGGCCCATCGGCGTCCGGCGGGTGATCAGGTGCTTGCCGAGGAAGAGGAAGACCGGGAAGAAGATCCGGGCGCCCTTCTTCTCCAGCCGGACCGGGATCTGACCGGGGTCGCGGCCGGCCAGCACGGTGGGATGGGTCGTGACGACCTCGTACGCGATGTCGGTACCCGAGTGCGAGCCGCCGACGACCAGGACCGGCCCGTCCTTGAGCTGCGCCGGACGACGGTACTCGCTGGAGTGGAGTTGCCGGATCGCCGGGTCGAGGTCGACGGCGAAGTCGGGCAGGTACGGCGTACGGCCGAAGGTGCCGGTGGCAACGACCACGTTGGTGGCCAGGATCCGCCGGTCGCCGGTGGTCAAGGCGTAGCCGCCGTCGTCCAGCGGCTCGAGCTGGTCCACCGTCGTCCTGGTGCGGACCGGCAGCTCGAAGTGGGCGGCGTACGACTCCAGGTAGTCGGCGACCTCGTCCTTGGTCGGGTAGGACCACTTGCTGCCCGGGAAGGGCATGCCCGGCAGCCCGTCGTACTTCTTCGGCGTGAAGAGCCGCAGCGAGTCCCACTGTGCCCGCCAGTTGTCACCCACCCGCGCGTTCCCGTCGAGGATGACGAACCGCCGTCCCCGCTTCCGCAGGTGATACCCGGTCGACAGTCCGGCCTGGCCGGCTCCGATGATGACGGTCTCGATGCTTTCGGTGATCATGCGTGTCTCCGCTCAGTGCGTTGCGTGCCGGGCGATCGGCGGGCCGGCCGGTAGCGCAAGCACCACAGCAGCATCAGCCCGGTCGTCACGACGTAGAAGCCGTGCAAGGCCCAGATCGGCCCTACCGGCAGGTGCACCACGTAGATGCAGTGGATGGCGTTGCCGATGTTGGCGAGGACGAGATTCGCCAGGCTGTACGACGAGAGGTCCCTCGTCCGGGCCGCCTTCACCACCATCGGCAGGGTGCTCGACGCGAACAGGAGGGTCGATACCGTCCCCGCGAGTAGAGCGATGCCTGCGCCAGTCATGTCACCGACGGTATGAGCGGGGCGGCAGTGGCCGCGTCGGTCGCAATACCCAACTGTTTGCAGCCTGTACTACGTACTTTCTCGTAGACGGCGAAGGGCCGCCCACCGGATCGGTGGACGGCCCTTGGCGTGAGCTATTTCGTCAGGCGCCGGCGCCCTCTTGCTTGACTCCGGCTACCGCGGTCGGGTCGTCGATGCGGTACTTGCGGGCTGCCTCCGCGGCCACCTCGCGCTTGACCTCGCCGCGCTTGGCCAGGATCTCCAGGGCGGCGACGACGATCGACTCGGCGTCCACCTGGAAGTGCCGGCGAGCCGCCGCGCGGGTGTCGGCCAGGCCCCAGCCGTCGGTGCCCAGCGAGGTGTAGTCGTTCGGCACCCAGCGGGAGATCTGGTCCTGCACCGCGCGCATGAAGTCGCTGACCGCGACGACCGGGCCCTTGGTGTCCTTCAGCTGCTGGGTGATGAACGGGACCCGCTCGTCCTCGTCCGGGTGCAGCAGGTTGTGCTGCTCCGCGGCGATCGCGTCGCGGCGCAGCTCGTTCCACGACGTCACCGACCAGATGTCGGCGGCCACCGAGTACTCCTCGGCGAGGATCTGCTGGGCCTTGCGGACCCACGGCAGCGCGACACCCGAGCCGAGCAGCTGGACGCGCGGTACGTCGTCGCCCGAGGCCGTCTGGTACTCCTCGAAGCGGTACATGCCCTTGAGCAGGGCCGCGACGTCGAGATCCTTCGGCTCGGCCGGCTGCGCGACCGGCTCGTTGTAGACGGTCAGGTAGTAGAAGACGTCCTCGCCGTACGGCTTGTCCTTGTCCAGCCCGTAGCCGTACATCCGGCGCAGGCCGTCCTTGACGATGTGCGCGACCTCGTAGGCGAACGCGGGGTCGTAGTGCACGGCCGCCGGGTTCGACGAGGCAAGCAGCGGCGAGTGGCCGTCCGCGTGCTGCAGACCTTCACCCGTCAGCGTCGTCCGGCCCGCGGTGGCGCCGATCAGGAAGCCGCGGCCGAGCTGGTCGCCGAGCGCCCAGAGCTGGTCGCCGGTGCGCTGGAACCCGAACATCGAGTAGAAGATGTAGAACGGGATCATCGGCTCGCCGTGCGTCGCGTACGCCGTACCTGCGGCGATCATCGAGCCCATCGCGCCGGCCTCGCTGATGCCCTCGTGCAGCAGCTGACCCTTCTCCGACTCCTTGTAGGCGAGGAGCAGATTGCGGTCGACGGCCTCGTACGTCTGCCCGTGCGGCGAGTAGATCTTCGCCGTCGGGAACATCGAGTCCATCCCGAAGGTGCGGTACTCGTCGGGGGCGATCGGGACGATCCGGTGGCCGATCTCCGGGTCCTTCATCAGGTCACGGAACAGCCGGACGAGCGCCATCGTGGTCGCCACCGGGGTCTTCTCGTTGCCCTTGGCCAGCGGCTTGTAGACGTCGTCACCAGGCAGCTTCAGCGTCTTCGGCCGGACCCGGCGCTCGGGCAGGAAGCCACCGAGCTGCGACCGCCGCTCCATCATGTACTGGTACTCCGGGGAGTCCTTGCCCGGGTGGAAGTACGGCGGGTTGTAGGCGTCCTCGAGGTCCTTGTCCTCGATCGGCAGGTAGAGCCGGTCGCGGAAGGTCTTCAGGTCGTCGGAGGTGAGCTTCTTCATCTGGTGGGTCGCGTTGCGGCCCTCCAGCGCCTCGATCGTCCAGCCCTTGACGGTCTGGGCCAGGATGACGGTCGGCTGGCCGACGTGCTCCTTGGCGCTCTTGAAGGCCGCGTAGACCTTGCGGTAGTCGTGACCGCCGCGGGGCAGCTTGCGCAGGTCCTCGTCGGACAGGTTGCGGACCATCGCCTGCAGCCGCTGGTCGCCGCCGAAGAAGTTGTTCCGGATGTACTCGCCGGACTCGACCGAGTAGGTCTGGAACTGGCCGTCCGGGGTGGTGTTCATCTTGTTGACCAGGGCGCCGTCGTGGTCCTGCGCGAGCAGCGCGTCCCACTCCCGGCCCCAGACCACCTTGATGACGTTCCAGCCGGCGCCGCGGAAGTACGCCTCGAGCTCCTGGATCACCTTGCCGTTGCCGCGGACCGGGCCGTCCAGCTGCTGCAGGTTGCAGTTGACCACGAAGGTCAGGTTGTCGAGCTCCTCGCGGGCGGCCAGGCCGATCGCGCCGAGCGACTCCGGCTCACCCATCTCGCCGTCACCGAGGAACGTCCAGACGTGCTGGTCGCTGGTGTCCTTGATGCCGCGGTTGTGCAGGTACCGGTTGAAGCGCGCCTGGTAGATCGAGTCCAGCGCCGCCAGCCCCATCGAGACCGTCGGGTACTCCCAGAAGTCGGGCATCAACCGCGGGTGCGGGTACGACGACAGGCCCTGGTGCGGACCACGGGAGACCTCTTGGCGGAACCCGTCCAGCTGGTCGGCGGTCAGCCGGCCCTCGAGGAAGGCCCGGGCGTACATACCGGGGGAGGCGTGACCCTGGATGAAGATCTGGTCGCCACCGCCCGGGTGGTCCTTGCCCCGGAAGAAGTGGTTGAAGCCGACCTCGTACAGGCTGGCCGCCGACTGGTAGGTGGCGATGTGGCCGCCGACCTCCAGGCCCTTGCGGTTGGCCTTGCTCACCATCACCGCGGCGTTCCACCGGATGAAGGCCCGGATCCGCCGCTCGATGTGCTCGTCGCCGGGGAACCACGGCTCGCGCTCGGGCGGGATCGAGTTGATGTAGTCCGTGCTCCGCAGCGCGGGCACCCCCACCTGTCGCTCCCGCGCCCGCTCGATCAGCTTGAGCATCAGGTAGCGCGCTCGCGCCTTGCCGCGTTCGTCCAGCACGGCGTCGAGCGACTCGACCCACTCGCGGGTCTCGTCGGGGTCGATGTCGGGGAGCTGGGTGGGCATCCCCTCGGTGATGATGGCTGGTGGTTCGTGTCCGGAAGCCACGGGTGTCCTGCCTGTCTGTCTAGTCGGTCCTACTCCAGTGCTGAGTGATCGGAGCACTGGTAATCCTGTCACCTGACCGGAATGCGTTCTACTTCGCATCCACAACCCCGGCATATCTCGCCTGGAAGGGTAGGTTCCCACCGGACACGCACCGTGTCCGACATGCGGATACCGGACACGTCACGGAACCCTCGTGCATACTTGCGCGACGCGGTAGGCCACGATGGACTACTGCTACTGACGCCTACCCCCGTGCACCGGGGACGACGGAGGAGGACACGTGAGCGCGACCGCGGACCACGCGGACGGCAAGAGCGGCGAGCCGAACATGGCGAGCCGGCTCGGCTTCGAGAGCGGCACGGTCGTGCTGGAGCTCGGCTACGACGACGACTGTGACGACGCCTTCCGCGACGCCATCGTGGAACTGACCGGTGAGGAGTTCACCGGGGACGAACCGGACGACGCGGTCGATGTCGTCCTGCTCTGGTTCCGCGAGGAAGACGGGGATCTGGTCGACGCCCTGTTCGAGACGCTGACCGACCTGAAGGCCGGCGGTGCCGTCTGGCTGATGACTCCCAAGGTGGGCCGGGAGGGCTACGTCGACGCGGCGGACATCGCGGAGGCGGCGCCGACGGCGGGGATGCAGACGACCAGCAGCCTGAGCGCGACCCCGGACTGGTCGGCGACGAAGTTGGTGCTGCCGAAGTCGCCCAAGGTCAGGAAGTGAATGCACGGTGACTGGCGTCGTCCCTAGGGTCGGCGACCAGGCACCGGACTTCACCGCCCGGAACCAGCACGGCGAGCAGTTCCGGCTCTCGGAGTACCGGGGCCGGCGCGACGTGGTCCTGGTGTTCTATCCGTATGCCTTCAGCAGGGTGTGCACGAGCGAGCTCGGCGCGCTCCGCGACCGGCCCGAACTACTGGCCGGCGCGGAGTTCGTGGGGATCTCGTGCGACCCGATGTTCACGCTGCGCGCGTACGCCGAGGCCGAACGGCTGGAGTTCGGGCTGCTCAGCGACTTCTGGCCGCACGGCGCGATCGCCTCGCAGTACGGGGTGTTCGACGCCGACCGGGGCTGCGCGCTGCGCGGGACCTTCGTGGTCGACCAGGCCGGCCTGGTGCGCTGGTCCGTGGTCAACGAGATCGGTGCGGCCCGGGACCCGGATGAGTACGCGGAGGCCCTGGCAAGTCTTCGCCCCGATCTCGGTTAGACTTTCCGCTCCGCCTTCTGACAGGCGGTGACGAGGGCGCTTAGCTCAGCGGTAGAGCGCTTCCCTTACAAGGAAGATGTCGGGGGTTCGATCCCCTCAGCGCCCACCTCTCAGTCCTGCTGACTTTCTTAACAGTCAGCTGCCGGAACTGCTTCGGCCAGGTCACATTTCGGCTGGTAAGGTTCCCGTTCGTCGGCTCACGCGATGACGCACCGGGACCACTCGGTCACCCTCTTTCGCGCGAGTCGTCAACGGGGCTTTTCTGTCGATACCAGCGAGACGGGCATGCCCTGAGCCCGGCTCCGTCCAGTTGGGGAGGCACGTGTCCGTGGGTCGCCAACTGACTGGCGCCTCTGTGCTCCCCGGTGTGGCTGTGGGGCTGGTGCGATGAGGAGCGGTATGGACCGGCCGGCGATCAGCACCGGGCCGGCGCTGATGATCCCGGCGGGGTATCCGCGCGATCTGCCCAGCGCCCTGCTGCGGGCCGCCCGCGACTTCGGTACGGCGGGAGTCGTCGAGATCGGCCCGGACGGTCGCGAGACGCGGCTCGACTTCCCGACGCTGCTCGAGCTGGCTGCGCGGATACTGGCCGGCTTGCGCGCGAACGGCGTACGGGCCGGTGATCCGGCAGTTGTGCATTGCACGGAGCCGGTCGGGTTCTTCGCGGCGTTCTGGGCGTGCACGTTGGGTGGCATCCGGCCGCTGCTGATGTCGCCGTCGCCGGAGGGTGACACGACCGAGGAGGGGCGCGAGCGGCTCCGGAAGGTCACCGACCTGCTCGGCTGGACCGTACTGATCGGGCGGCCGTCGGATCTGCCGAACGACCTCGGGCTGCCGGTGCTCGACCCCGATGCGCTGGCCGGGCATGAGCCGACTTCCGAGTTCCACCGGCCCGCGGCGGACGACGTCGCGGTGCTGATGATGACGTCGGGGTCCAGCACTGGTACGCCGAAGATCATCCAGCTCACGCATCGCGGGCTGGTCGAGTTCGCAGCCGGTACGCCGGCGATGCTGCCGGTGCGGCCGGGGCAGACGACTCTCAACTGGCTGCCGCTGGATCACAGCGGGGCCTTCCTGCTGTACCACCTGCTGCCCGTGTTCACCGGCTGCACCAACATCCACGTCGCGACCGATTGGGTGCTTGCGGAGCCGCTGCGCTGGCTGGACCTGATGGACCAGCATCGGGTGAACCACTCGTGGTCGCCGAACTTCGGGTATCGGCTGGCTGCCGCGGCGATCGCTGGGGAGCCGGATCGGCACTGGGATCTGTCGGCGTTGCGCAGTCTGGTCAGTGGTGGCGAGCAGATCACGGTGCCGGTGGTGAGCGAGTTCCTGCGGCTGACGAATCGGTTCGGCGTGGTGCCGGAGACGTTCGTTGCGGCGTGGGGCATGACGGAGACGGTCACCGGGATCACCTTCGGTCGGCCGGGGCTGACGCCGAACGTGCATCGGGTGCGGATCTCGCAGACCGGTGTGGTCGAGTGGGTCGACCAGCGGACCAGTGCTGGGAAGGTCGCGGTTGCTCGGCCGGGGAAGGGGCGTGTGGATGCGCCCGGCGTACTGAGTCTGGTGTCGGTCGGTGCTCCGGCTCCTGGGGCGACCGTGCGGATCGTGGGGCCCAACGGCGCTGTGCTGCCGGAGGGGCGGATCGGGCAGTTGCAGATCGCGTCTGCTCGGGTGACGCCTGGGTATCTGGGAAATCCGGATGCAGACCGGGCTGCCTTCCCGGCGGGCAACTGGCCGGCGCGGAAGTGGCTGGCTACTGGGGACCAGGGGTTCATCACTGGTGGGCAGGTGGTGATCACTGGTCGCGACAGCGAGCGGATCATCCTCAACGGGCAGACGTACTACGCACACGAGCTCGAGGCGGTCGCTGCAACCGCCCCTGGAGCCGTCGCCGGCCTGGTCGCTGCCTGCGGTGTCGCGGACGCTGCGCTTGGCACTGAGCGCCTCCTGATCTTCTATGCCCTCTCCTCAGACTCAGCCGAAGGCGTCGACGAGGCGATCCGCTCGGTCATCCGCGGCCGGCTAGGCCTGGACGCCCGCGTCGTCGGCGTCCCGCGCCGCCATTTCCCCACCACCCCCGGCGGCAAAATCCTCCGCCCTCTCCTGAAGCAACGCTGGCTGGACAACACCCTGGAGACGGCCCCCGGCCCCTACGCCACGCCTCCCGTCGCTTCCCCCTACGGCGACCCCATCCGCCCAGGGTCCGTCCCCGCCTCGTCCCGCTACGACGACGAGGACGCCAGCGAACAAACCACAGAACTCCCCGTCGTCCGCCTCGCGTGGCGCCGCAACCTCCAAGATTCCATCCCCACCCCACCCCAACGCCCCACCCTCGGCGCCAACCGCCACCCCGCCCCCGACGACCTCACCACCACCCCACAAGCTGACAGCACCGAGGACCACCTGACCGGTACCACGGAACGGCCGACCCACACTCCGAACCAGCCGGCCGGCACTCCGGACCAGCCGACGGGCACTGCGAACCAGCTGACGAGTGCTGCGGACGAGCTGACGAGTGCTGCGGGTGCTGCGAACCAGCTGACGGGTCCTGCGAACCAGCTGACGGGTGCGGCGGCGAACTCGCTCGAAGCGGATCAGTCGGCCTCCACCGCCGACGTCGACCCGCCGACCGGTACGACCGACGCCGACCAGCCGACTCGCATGCCGGACTCTCTCGCCGGCCCTGCGCCCGCCAACTCAACGGCAGAACCCGTCAGCACCGACCCCCTCACCGACGACCTCCACGCCACCTCGGCGACCGCGTCCCCCGCCACGCAACCGCTTGCTGACCCCACCGACACGGAATCGCCGGCCGACCCCGAACCGAGAACCACCGCTGCTGACCCACTGACCGGCACGGCAGGCACCGACCCAAGGCCCGGCCCCACAGGCACCGACCCAAGGCCCGGCCCCACAGGCACCGACGTACGGCCCGCCCCCACAGGCGCCGACCTACGGCCCGGCCCCGCAGGTACCGACGCCCTCACCGGCACCGGAGGCAACGGCGTAAGGCCCGGCGCCACTGCCGCCGACGTACGGCCCGGCCCTGCAGGTACCGACGCCCTCACCGGCGGCACCGCTGACCCTGTGCCGCCCGCGAGCGCCGACCTGCCCGAGCAAACCGCAGCTGACTCAACAGCAGACACACCCACCACCGTTGCACCCGCAGGTACCCCCCACACCGATGCACCGGGCGCTACCTCTCACACCGATGCACCGGCCGGTACCTCCCACGCCGATGCACCGGCCGGTACCTCCCACGCCGACTCTGCCCGCGCGGAACTGCCGACTGAACCCATCGACGCGGACCAGCCCGTCGCCAGCACCAACGCCGACGCATCGACCGATGCATCCGCAGACGCAGCCGCTGACCGCAGTACGAAGACTGCTGACACTCCCGCGGAGTCCGCCGACGCACTGGCGGACGACTCCAAGGCATCCGTCGCCAGCACCACCCACGCGCCCGCCGCCAGCTCGCCCGCCTCAACCGACGCATCAAGCGGAGAGGCAACCGCCCCGAGCACCTCGCACGACGCCGCCGACACCGCCGACTCCCGCGATGCCGACTCCGTCTCCACCGACTCGGGTGACACCGACTCGGGTGACGCTGGCTCGGGTGACGCCGGCTCGGGTGACGCCGACCCGCGTGACGCCGGCTCGGGTGACGCCGACCCGCGTGACGCCGGCTCGGGTGACGGCGGCTCGGGTGACGTCGACTCCGGCCATGCCGACTCGGGTGATGTCGACGGGGTGGACGCCGACGTACCGGCAGTTGTCACCTCGGCTGACGCGACCGGCGGGTCGACTGCAGAGGCTGTACCGGCTACTGCCTCACGTCCGCCGACGGTGGATCTCGACGAGGAAACCACCCAGCTACCCATCATCCGGGTCTCCAAGAACTCCGCTGACGCCAAGCCGCCGTCGACCGACTCCGACAACCCCGAACACCAAGCTGCCAACCCCACCGACCAACAAGCCGACGACAGTCGACCAGCCGACCTCACCAAGCCCGAGACGGACGCTAACGAGTCCGCCGAGCCCAGCAACGGGCAGGCAGGTGACGCTGTGTCGACCGAGGTCGCCGAGGCGGCCAAGGCGCAGCCGGCCGATGCTGAGTCGGCTGACGTTGCCGAGGCGCAGGCTGGCGACGGCGAAGCTGCTGAGCTGGCCAGGTCGCAGGCGGTCGATGCCGACGCGGCCAAGGCGCAGCCGGCCGACGCTGAGCCCGCTGGCGCTGAGTCGGCTGACGTTGCCGAGGCGCAGGCTGGCGACGGCGAAGCTGCTGAGCCGGCCAGGTCGCAGGCGGTCGATGCCGACGCGGCCAAGTCGCAGCCGGCCGACGCTGAGCCCGCTGGCGCTGAGTCGGCTGACGTTGCCAAGGCCCAGGCTGCCGACGGCGAAGCTGCTGAGCTGGCCAGGTCGCAGGCGGCCGATGCCGAGCTGTCCGAGGTGGCCAAGCGGCAGGCGGGCGATGCCGGACCGTCCGAAGCAGGCAAGGCGCAGGTGGTTGACGCTGAGTCGGCTGATGTTGCCGAGGACCGGGCCGGTGACGGCGAATCCGCTGAACCTGCCGCGTCGCAAGCGGACACGGGCGAGGCGGCTGAGGTCGCCGAGGTGCGAGCCGATAGCGCCAGGTCTGCCGAGCTCACCCAGTCGCAGCCGGGCGGAGACGCCGAACCGGCCGAGGTTGCTGAGGCGCAGGCTGGCGACGGCGAAGTTGCTGAGCTGATCGGGTCGCAGGCGGACGCTGCCGAGCTGTCCGAAGCGGCCAAGGCGCAGGCCGTCGACGCTGAGTCGGCTGATGTTGCTGAGGTGCGGGCCGAGAACAACAGGTCTGCCGAGCTGACCCCATCGCGGCCAGGCAACAGTGCTGAGTCGGCCGAGGCTGCGAAGGCCCAGGCTGGCGATGGCGAATCCGCTGGACCCGCCGCGTCGCAAGCGGACGTGGCCGAGTCGGCCGAGGTTGCGAAGGCACACGGTGGTGATGGCGAAGCTGCTGAGCTGAGCGGGTCGCAGGCGGAAGATGTCGATGAGGCTGGCGTTGCCGAGGTGCGGGCTGAGGACGGCGGGTCCCTTGAGCTGGCTGGGGTCGCCGAGGTTGGCGCCGATGGTGGCGAGCCGGATGAGGTTGCTGAGGCGCGGGCTGGCGGTGGTGTGGCTGTTGAGGCCACCGAGGCGCAGGCTGGGGACCCTGGGTCTGTCGAGCTGGCCGGTTCGCCGGCGGATGGCGTCGGGGCGGCTGAGGGTGCCGAGGTGCGGCCGGGTGATGGCGAGCCGGTCGAGGTTGCTGCGGCGCAGGCTGACGGTGGTGAGGCAGCTGAGGTTGCCGAGGTGCGGGCTTGGGACGGCGAGTCGGCTGAGGGTGCCGAGGTGCGGCAGGGTGAGGGTGAGCCGGTCGAGGTTGCTGCGGCGCGGGCTGACGGTGGTGGGGCAGCTGAGGTTGCCGAGTTGGGTGGAGCCGTCGGGGTTGGTCAGCTGGAGACGGGCGGCGAGTCGGCGGAGGTACAGGCCGGTGATGTCGAGGCAGCTGAGGGGCAGCCGGGTGGTGCGGCGGGTGCTGGTGGGCTGACGGGTGAGGCGCAGGCTGACGGCGTACCGGGTGATGGTGGTGTTGCGTCGCCGGGTGTTGACGAGGCTGGTGCTGCTCGGGCGGTTGCAGGGGTAGGCGGCGAACGCTCGGCGGAGGTTGCTGGGGCGAGCGCTGAGGAGTTGGTGGCGGGCGCCTATGTGCGGATGGTGCCTGCGGTTGGTAAGGCTGTGGCCGAGGACGGTGCCGGCACGGAGGTTGTCGCGGCGACTCCTGAGGAGTTGGTGGCGAGCGACTACGTGCGGATGATGCCGGGAGCGGTGGCTCGGGACGCTGCCGGCGCGAAGGCTGTCGAGTCGGCTCCTGCGGGGGTTACTGAGTCGGCTCCTGCGGAGGTTGCTGAGCCGGCTCCTGCAGAGGGTGCTGAGCCGGCTCCTGCAGAGGGTGCCGCGGCGGCTTCTGCGGTGGCGCTGGGCGGTTCGGACGGCGATGCGGAGGTGCCTGGGCAGGAGGCTGCCGGCGCCGAGGGCTCTGAGGTACTTGTTGCTGAGGCTGGCAGGGTCGAAGCAGGAGCCGAGCCTGCGGAAGCTGGGCTGGCTGTGGCTGCGGTGCGCGCGCCCGCGAAGGGTGGGGAGCGGGCTCGGAAGGATGGGAAGGCTGCGGTCAGGGCCGGTGTGGTGGAGCCGGTGGCTGTGGTGGGGCTGGCTGGGCGGTTCCCGGGGGCTTCGTCGGTGGATGAGTTCTGGGAGAACTTGCTGGGGGGTGTGGAGAGTGTCCGGCGGTTCAGTGAGGAAGAGCTGAAGGAAGCCGGCGGGACTGACGCCTTCGGGGACGAAGAGCTGGTTGCGGTCAGTGGGGCGCTGGATGATGTCGAGTTGTTCGACGCGGCGTTCTTCGGGCTGAGTGATCGGGAAGCCGAGCTGACAGACCCGGCGCAGCGGCTGTTCCTCGAGGTTTGTCAGCAGGCGTTGGAGAACGGCGGGTACGCCGGTGCGTCGGGCCGGATCGGGATCTTCGCCGGCTCGGGCATGAACCTTTACACGCAACAAAATCAGCCGCCGGACTACCTGGCGACCCGCGTGGCGTACCGGCTCGGCCTGACCGGCCCGGCGATCGGCGTACAGGCTGCTTGGTCTTCCTCGCTGGTGGCGGTTCACCTTGCC
Source organism: Kribbella ginsengisoli (assembly GCF_039537185.1). Lineage (NCBI taxonomy): Bacteria > Bacillati > Actinomycetota > Actinomycetes > Propionibacteriales > Kribbellaceae > Kribbella > Kribbella ginsengisoli. Next base: position 24,903 of record NZ_BAABAA010000026.1, read on the forward strand.
TGCCAGGCGTTGCGCAGTGGGGACGCGGATCTCGCGCTCGCCGGCGCCGCCGCGGTTCACGTGCCGCAGGCAACGGGGTACCACGCCAGCGCCCGCTCGATCCTCTCGCCGACCGGCCACGTCCGCGCCTTCGACGAGAAGGCCGACGGCACGGTCGGTGGCAACGGCGTCGCGGCCGTGCTGCTCAAGCGGCTCGACCAGGCGGTTGCCGACGGCGACACCGTGTACGCCGTGATCAAGGGCTCCGCCGTCACCAACGACGGCGGCCAGGCCGGCCAGGTCGAGCTCGTCGAGCGCGCGCTGGAGAAGTCCGGCGTACCGGCCGCATCGCTCAGCTACGTCGAGGCCAACGCGACCGGTACGGCGGAAGACGACACCGTCGAGTTCCGCGCCCTCACCGCCGCGCTGCGCAAGCACACCGACCAGGTCGGCTTCGTCACGATCGGTTCGGTGAAGCCCAACATCGGCCATCTCGACAGCGCCGCGGGCATGGCCGGCCTGATCAAGACCGTGCTCATGCTCCAGCACCGCACCCTCGTCCCAACCATCAACTACAGCAAGCCGAACCCGGACCTATCGGTTGCCAACAGCCCCTTTGTGGTCGGCACCGAGGTCCGCGACTGGGAAGCCGGTACGCCGCTCCGCGCAGGCGTCAGCGCACTCGACGCCAAGGGCACCAGCGCGCACGTCATCCTCGAAGAGGCCCCGCGCCAGATCCGCCGCGGCGAAGACGGCCCGGTCGTCCTCCCGATCTCAGCCCCCGACCCGGCCGCCCTGGCCGACCTCGCCGTCCTCTTCCGCACAGAGCTGGAAGAGGGCACAGGCCAACGCCTCATCGACCTGGCCGGTACTGCGTCAATCGGCCGCCCAGCCCATCGCCACCGCATCGCCGTGGCGGGCTCCTCCGAATCCGAGCTGGCCGAAGCCCTGGCAACCGCCGCCACCGCCGAAGTACCGCGCGGCGGCCCCGGCCCGCTCGGCTTCGCGTTCACCGGCCAAGGCGCGGCCCGGCGCGGGATGGCGGCCGGCCTTGCCACCAGGTTCCCCGTCTTCCGCGCAGTCCTCGACGAGTGCGACAAGGTCTACGAAGAAGAGGTCGGCGGCAGACTCCTCGAGCTGCTGCTGACCCCGGCCGGCACCGACGACGGAGTCTGGCCGACCGAGACCGCGCAACCCGCGCTCTTCGCGTTCGAGCTGGCGCTCGCAAGGCTCTGGCAGTCCTTCGGAGTCCAGCCCGCGTTGGTGGTCGGGCACAGCGTCGGCGAGTACGCCGCCCTGTGCGTGGCCGGCGCGTTGTCCCTCGCGGATGGCGTGAAGTTGACCGCGCAGCGCGGAGTACTGATGCAGCGCGGCACTGTCCCCGGCGCGATGGTCGCCGTCCGGGCCGATGCTGATCGGGTCCGCGAACTGGCCCAGACCCCGGGCGTGGAGATTGCCGCGGGCAACGGTCCGCAGAACTTCGTGCTGACCGGTTCCGAGGTGATCGTCGGGCAGCTGGCCGAGCAGCTCGACCGGCTGGAGCTCAAGTGGCAGCGGCTCGATGTCGACCGCGCGTTCCACAGCTCGCTGGTCGAACCGATCCTGGCCGACTTCGCGAAGGTTGTCGCAGAGATCAAGCTCAAGCCGCTGCGGATGCCGATGGTGTCGAGCTGGTCCGGCGAGTTGCTGGAGAGCGGTACTGCGCTCGACGGCGACTACCTGGTCGGACAGCTACGGCAGCCGGTGCTGTTCGGCGACGCCGTCGAGGCGTTGACCGCAGCTGGTTGCCGGCGGTTCCTGGAGCTCGGGCCGGATGCCGTGCTGAGCCCGGCCGGTCGCCGGATCGCGCCGAACAGCACGTGGATCCCGGCCCAGCGACTCGGGCAGGACCCGGTGCTGGCGACGATGAACGGACTGGCCGAGCTGTACGAGCAGGGCACCGAGATCGCTTGGGCGAAGGTGTATCCGGAGAGCGGCCGGGTGCCGCTGCCGACGTACCCGTTCCGCCGGGTGCATCACCCGGTGGACGCTTCGGCGCGGCCGGTGGCTTCGGCGCAGCCGGCGGTGGTCGAGGACGAGCGGTCGATCGAGCGCAGTGGGGCGGCGCTGAAGCGCATCCCGCTGGATCCGCCGGCGTCCAACGGTGTGGTCGTGCCGACGATCGAGGAAGTCGATCTGTCGCCGTTCGCGATTCCGGCCGAGGACGACCCGGATCGCCTCAGCACGCAGCCGATCGAGGTCACCGAGCCGCTGCCGGTCGTCGAGCTGGATGGCGCTGAGCTGGTTGCGTCTGCTTATGTGCAGATGGTCCCGGCCAAGGTTGTCTCGTCCGCAGGCGCTGAGCCTGCGGTCGCTGAGGCTGAGGTTCCTGAAGAACGAAGCCGGCCGGTTGCCTCGGCTGCGGACTTGTATCGGGACTCGTTGGAGGCTGTGCTCGATCTGACCGGCGAGCAGCTCGGGCTGGATCCGTACGACCTGACGGTGGATCACACGTTCGCCGAGCTGGGCGCGGACTCGCTGTCGATGTTGCGGGTGGTGGAAGAGGTCGGCCAGCGGTTCGACGTCGAGATCGCCGTCAGCGAGCTCTTCGACGATCTCAACACCCCCCACAAGCTCGCCGCGGCCGTTGCCTCCCGCAACCAACCGGACGGCGACGAGGTCGACCCGCTCGACCTCCTCCGCCAAACCGAGCCGGCCGCGGACGCACCCGCAGCAGAGAACGCAGACCCCCGTACTGCGCTCGCGGTGCTCGGCTCAGGCCTGGCCGAATTGGCCGCAAAGGTCGATGCCGCAGCCGCCGCGACCAGCGAAGCGGAGCTCCCGGGCTCAGGCATGGCCGCCCTCATGTCGCAGCAGCTCCGCGTCGCCGGCCAGCTCGTCGACGGTGTCACCAAGCTCATGCACGAGCAACTCGCCCTCCTCAACGACACAGCCCAGCGGCACGAGGCAGCCCAAGAGCACGAAGCAGCACAGCAGCGTGGGGCCGGACAGCAGCATGGAGCCGGGGAGCAGCTCAGCGACGCGACCCAGAGCGCCGCGACTTCCGGCGTACCGGAGAAGGACAGCAAGAAGGCCCAGCTGGCCAAGGCCGAGGCCGAGAAAGCCAAGCGGGCAAGGGATCTGGAGTACTGGCAGACCGCCCTCGAAGGCGCTCAGCCGCTCGTCCTCCCGACCGATCGCCCTCGCCCGGCCGGCGACGACGTGATCGGTACCGTCACCCACGAACTCAACTCGGAGATCGGCGACGCAGTCTTCGCGTTCAGCCGCGACCGCCGGGTCAGCCCGCTGATGACGATGCTCGCCGCCGTCGGCACCGTGCTCGGCCGCTTCGCCGACCAGGACGACCTCGTCATCGGCACCGCCGCCCTCCGCCGCCCCGGCGACACCACGCGCCAGCCGGCCCTCCCGCTCCGCCTGGACCTCACCGGCGAGCCCGACCTCGGCGACCTGGCTCAGCGCGTCCGTGAGATCACCACGACGGCCGTCGACCACTCGACCGCCGACCTCGCGACGCTCGAGCAGGACCCGCTCTTCCAGGTGCTCGTCGAGTTCGAGGCCGGCGAGGAAGAGCTCGCCCAAAGCCTCGACCTCCGCTTCCGCCTCGCGTACCACGGCGGCGGCATCACCTGTACTGCGGACTACCGCGCCGGCCTGTTCGACCACCAGACCATCAAGCGCCTGCTTGCCTACCTCGAAGCCGTCCTGCGCCGTGCGATCGAGGACCCGCGCCTCCCGCTTCCCGACCTGATGCTGCCGATCGACGAGGACAAGAAGATCCTGGCCGAGTTCGAGGGTGAGGCGCCGCAGACCGGCCCGGTCGGCCGCCTCCGCCGCGACGCCGTCGTCGCAGGCGAGCTGAGCGGCCTGCACACCCTCTTCGAGCAGCAGGTCGCCAGGACGCCCGACGCGATCGCGCTCATCCAGGGCGACCGCGAGATCTCGTACGCCGAACTCGATCGCCGCTCGAACGCCGTCGCCTGGCAGCTCGTCGACCTCGGCGTGAAGCCCGGCCAGCTCGTCGCGGTCCGGGTCGCCAGGGGAGCGGAGCTCGTAGTCGCAGTACTGGCCGTGCTGAAGTCAGGCGCTGCCTATCTGCCGCTCGACCCCGGCGTACCGGAGTCGCGCTGGTCCTTCATGACCGCGGACGCGGGAGCGGTCGCCCTGGTCGGCGACGACGCCGCGCTGGCCGACCGTCTCGGGCTGCGGCTGGTACCGGTCGCTGCGGTCGACGGTGACACGCGGTCGAAGCAGGCCCCGCCGGTACGGGCCGCGGCCGACGACATCGCCTACTGCATCTACACATCCGGCTCGACCGGCAACCCCAAGGGCGTCGCCGTACCGCATCGCGGCCCGGTCAACCTCATCCGGCACTACCTCCGTACCAGGCGATCGCTGCGCACCTTGCAATGGACGTCCTTCGGCTTCGACGTCCACGTGCAGGAGATGTTCACCGCGCTCGCCTCCGGTGCTGCCTTGGTGCTGATCGGCGAGGACGACCGGTACGACCCGGACGCGGTCATCGCGGCGCTGAAGGATCACGGGGTCGAGCGGCTGTTCATGGCGTTCACCCCGCTGACCGCGCTGCTCGCCACGATGCGCAAGGTGCCCGAGTTGCCGGCCCTGCGCGAGATCGTCGCGGGCAGTGAGGCGATGGTCGTGACGCACAAGATCCGCGACTTCCTCGAGGCGCATCCGGAGTGCACGCTCTACAACGAGTACGGGCCGACCGAGGCCTCCGTGGTGACCACGATCCACCAGGTCGACCCGGACGAGGACCGGCCGTCCATCGGGCGACCGATCGACGGCGTGGTGGTGCGCCTGCTCGACGAGGCGCTCCGGCCGGTACCGGTTGGTGCGATCGGGGAGATCCACCTCGGTGGCGTGGCAGTTGCCCAGGGCTACCTTGGCCGTCCGGAGGAGACGGAGACCGCGTTCGTGAGCGACCCGGCGCATCCGGGCGGACGGTTGTACCGGAGCCGTGACCTCGGCCGCTGGCGTGCTGACGGGTCGCTGGACTACCTGGGCCGCGCTGACGACCAGGTGAAGATCCGCGGGCACCGGGTCGAGCCGGGGGAGACCGAGCACGTACTGGCCGACCTGCCCGGCGTGATCGACGCAGTGGTGGTCGCCTGCGCCGACCCGGCCGGCGACACCTGCTTGATCGGATACGTCGTGCTGGAGGACAGCGACCCCGCAGTACTGGCGAACCTCCTGCTGGAGCTCACCAAGGAGCTGCCGATCTACCTCGTCCCGGCCGACCTGATCCCGGTCGAGGACCTGCCGCTGGACTCCAGCGGCAAGCTGGACCGCTCCCGGCTGCCCGAGCCCGAGTGGCTCAAGGGCAACTAGTACGTCAAACCCCCACGCACTCCTCTGCGTGGGGGTTCCTTCGTTCCAGTGAAGTCGGTTCTGCACCGTGTACGGGGGTTTGTGTCCCCGGCGGCTACCCTCCCGCAACCTCCGGCCTACCGTCCGCGGTGCAGAACCCGCGCTCGATCCTCATCCCTCCTGAGGATCGACCGCACCTACCTCTACTGCTCGCCGGCGCAGCAGCGCGTACGCGCTGATCACGCAGATGAGCAGGGAATAAACGGCCCAGACGGGTCCGACGTTGCCGAGCTCAGGTCCGTTCCCCCGGGATCCGAGTACGACGACGGCGGTGACCGCGACGAGCGCGATCAGTGGGCCGGTCCAGCCCAGCACGCCCATCCGCACCGGCTGCTCGGAGTCGGACAGCTCGTCCGGTTCCGAGGCGGCGGAGATGGCGCGTCCCCGGAGGGACTCGTGCAGGGCCGCGACGCCGCACGCGGCGGCGACGTTCAGGAGCAGCAAGCGGCCGGCCACGTCGCCGACATCCACGCCACCCGGTCCGACCGTGCCGTACACGACGGCGTACAGGTCGACCGGGACGGTGGCTGCGGCGGCGAGCACGACGACGGTCCGGAACAGCAGCGGGCGGCGTACGGAGGTACGCAGCACGCCTCGGCTGGCCGTCGTGGCGACCACAAGCGCGGTGAAGAAGAGTGCGAAGACGATGAGTACGGCAGCGTCCATCAGGACCTATTCCCTACGGTCGAGCGTTGCCCCGGACAACGCTGGTGGACGTGCGTACATCGGTATCCAAGTGCCTGCGAGAGCGGCGAGGAGTCTCCTCCTCGCCGCCTACGCAAACGGTCAATCCCTGGCATGCAGGTCCCCCCTGATTGCCCTCGAACGGCGTGCCCCCACCCCGTCCATCCGTTGCATCGGAACAGCAGGGGTCGCCGTTACAAGAATTCGGGCAATTGCGTAAAAAGTGCGCAAATTTGCTCGGGAGACCCCTTTCCGCACGCCACATCTGTGTGTGAGGGGTCACCGGCCGTCGATCCGACGGTTACCGTGGCGCCAACTGCCGGTGAACTACCGCAGCGCGCTCTCCGAGGGCGTGGCCGCGGGCAACAGATCCCAGCCGAGCCGGGCGGCGCCGATCAGGCCGGCGTTGTCGAGCTGGGCCGGCTGGACGGTCAGGTCGGCGACGAAGGGGAGCTGCGCGAGGCGCTTCACCCAGCGCTGGACCGGGTCGAACAACACCGGTCCCGCCTTGGCCACCCCGCCGCCGATCACGACGGTCGTAAGGTCAACGGTCACAGCGGTGGCAACGATGCCCGCCGCGAGCGCCTGCGCCCCGTCGTCGAAGACCGACAGCGCGATCTCGTCCCCGGCGGCGGCGTCCGCGGACAGTACCGCCGCGTCCACGTCCTCGGTACTGCGCCAGCCGCGACGCTTGGCCCGGGCAACCATCCGCGGACCGCTCGCGTACGTCTCGACGCAACCGTACGACCCGCACGCGCACGCCTCGCCGTCGAGGTCGACCACGACGTGCCCGAGGTGCGCCGCGTTGCCGGATTGTCCGAGCAGCGGACGACCATCGACCACGATCCCGGCGCCGACCCCGGTGGAGACGACGATCCCGAGCAGGCTGCCGACGTCACGCCCGGCGCCGGTCCAGAACTCGCCGAGCGCGAAGCAGTGCCCGTCGACGCCCAGCCTCACCGGTACGTCGCCGACCAGCGCGCGGACCCGGTCGACGAGCGGAAAGTTCCGCCAGCCCGCGATGTTCACGGGGGAGACGAGGCCGTGCTCCTGGTCCAGCGGCCCGGCCGAACCGATCCCGACCGCGGCCGGCTCGGTGTCGCCCTTGACCCGGGCGATCAGCTCGCCGAGCGCGGCGAACACCTGGTCGGCATCGCCGGGCGGGGTCGCGATCCGGTCCTTGGTCAGGATCTCCCCGTCGGCCGCCACGATCGCGGCAGCCATCTTCGTGCCCCCGATATCGATGCCTAGCACGGTCACTGGCTGGTCGGTCATGTTCCCCCTGTCAGTACCGGTGCGGATCGCGGGCTGGATCGGGAGACAACGTTATCTGTAACCGGCCAATCCGGCGAGAGGTTGTCGGTGCTAATCATCCATGATCCCGCAGGCCAGCGCTTGATTCATGCCAGGACATAGTCTGACAACGATGGCCTTCAAGGCGCTTCAATCGTCAACAACGAGGGCAATCCTTCGCTGTCCGTGACGGGTTCAGCTAGCGATCCGCGCGCGGGCACGAGAGGGTAGGCGCATGAGTGAGCTGCGTCTGACCTCCCCCGCCCCTCCGCCCCGGTCGGTGGACCGCGACGCCGCCGGCGCCCTCGTCGTCGGCTTCAACGGAACCACCGCCCCCGACGAACTCCTCCGCTCCGTCGCTGCCGGACTCGGCGCCGTCATCCTGTTCACCCGCAACGTGGACAGCGCCGAGCAGGTCGCCGCGCTGACCGCCTCGCTGCGGGCCGCGCGGCCGGACGTGCTGATCGCGATCGACCACGAGGGCGGCGAGTTCAGCCACCTCGCGCCCGCCAACCCCTGGCCGCTGTCCTCGCCGCGCTCGCTCGGCGAGCTGGACGACGTGGATCTGACCCGCGCCTCGGCCCGCGACGCCGCTGCCACCCTCGCCTCGCTCGGTATCGACCTGATGCTCGCGCCCTCGGTCGACGTGAACAGCAACCCGGCCAACCCGATCATCTCGACCCGCTCGTTCGGTACGACGGCCGACGTCGTCTCCCGCCATGGCGTGGCCTTCGTCCAGGGCGTCCACGACGCCGGCATCGCCGCCTGCCCCAAGCACTTCCCCGGCCACGGTGACGTCACCGTCGACTCCCACCTCGCGCTGCCCCGGGTGGACCGCTCGATCGAGCAGGTGAGCGCAGTCGAGCTCGCGCCGTTCCGCGCGACCATCGCGGCCGGCGCGGACGTCATCATGAGCGCGCACATCATCTTCTCGGCGTACGACGACCAGCCGGCCACCCTCTCGCGGCGGATCCTGCACGGGCTGCTGCGCGAGGAGCTCGGGTTCACCGGCGTGATCACCACCGATGCGCTCGAGATGCAGGCGATCACCGCGACCCAGTCGATCGAGGACGCCACCGTCGCCTCGATCCGGGCCGGTGCCGATCTGGCGATGATCGCGATCGGCGAGGCGGACCCTGCGGCGCTGACGGCCCGGCTGGTCCAGGCTGTCGACGAGGGGACGCTCGACGCAGCCCGGCTCGCGGATGCCGCCGGCCGGGTTCGCGCGCTGGCAGCGACGCTCGCGGGACGTACTCGTCTGCCGGGGCTGGATGGGGCGCCGACTCGTGAAGTGGCTGCCCGGACGGTCACCCGGCAGGACTTCCCGGGGCTGGGCGGGTCGCCGTACGTGGTGGATCTGACGCAGGGGCTGCACCCGGCCTGGAATCCGTACTTCAGCGGCCTTCCGGAGGTCTTCGCGAAGGTCGCGCCAGGCTCGGCAGGCGTCGTACTGCGCGGCGAGGACCCCGCTGCGCTCTCGGAGGCCCAGAACGCGGCGATCGGGCGGCCGCTGGTGGTCGCAGTACAGGACGCCGTCCGTACGCCGTGGATGCGCGCGGCGCTCCAGGAGTTGCTGGAGAGCCACGAGGGCGATGTCTTCGTACTGTGCACCGGCATCCCCGAGGACCGCGCTCTGGTGCCGGCGGCCGTCCCGACGGCTGTCACGTACGGTCGCAACCTCGTCGTACTGGAGGCGGCGGCTCAGCTGCTGACCCGGATTCCATAAGACCTTGATCAATTCGAGGGGCTGAGGTCCGGCTACGCAATCGTTTCCAGGCTTAGCGTGGCTCGGGTGAACGCTCTCGACCTGTCGAAGATCACGCTGCGACCCCTCCAGCAAGGTGACTGGCCACGGATCCACGAGTGGGCCTCGCTGGAGGAGTCGTGCAGGTACCAGCCGTGGGGACCGAACACGGAAGCGGAGACCGAGGCCTTCGTGTCGGCCGCGATCGCCTCCGCCCGGGTGGACCCGCGGACCCGTTTTGCCTGGGTCGCGACTCATCCTGTGACCGGCGTGCTCGGCATCGGCGAACTGAACATCCGCCATGCCGCGTGGAAGCGCGGCGAGATCAGCTACTCCGTCCACCCCGACCACTGGGGGCAAGGCGTGGCCAGCGAGATCGCGCGCATCCTGCTGCAGTTCGGCTTCGAGGACCGTCAGCTGGAACGCATCGAGGCCACCTGCGACCCCCGCAACTCCGCCTCGGCCGCCGTCCTGAAACGCATCGGGATGACGTACGAGGGCATCCTCCGCCGTACGGTCCTCATCCGCACGGGCTGGCGAGACTCCAAAATGCACAGCATGATCCGCCCCGAGTGGAACCCGCCGACGCCCATCACCTCCCCACGCTGGACCCTCGCTTAGCCCCGGGCAGCACCGGCGACCTCGACCACCATCCAGCGACCTCGACCACTATCCGGGGGACCTCGACCACCGTCCGGGACCTCGACCACCATCCGGCGACCTCGACCACCATCCGGCGACCTCGACCACCATCCGGGGACCTCGACCACTATCCGGGGGCCTTGAACACCGTCCGGGGGCCTTGAACACGCTATTTCATGTCCGAGGTCACGGCTTGGTGTTCGAAGACGCCAAAGGTGCGCCTAGCCTCGGCAGTTGAGCTGGAGATCCAGTGCGTGTTGCTCGACGTAGTTGAGGGCGTGCCGGACCGCGCCGACCGACACGATCGTGTCGCCCAGCGACGAGACCGCCACCCGCGGGGGAGTGGTGGTGAAGGTCGCAAGCTGCTTCTCGATCTCCGGCAGCAACGCCTTCGCCGCCGTGGCGACCGCTCCACCGATCACGACCAGCTCCGGGTTGAAGAGGATCCCCAGCGTGGCAAGCACTCTGGCGGTCCGCCCGGCGATCTGCTGAAGGATGCCAACAGCAACCTTGTCCCCATCGGCCGCGGCCGCGAAGACCAGCTCCGCGGTGACAGCTCCGTCGCCCGCCAGCTTGCGCAGGCTCGTCTTCACCGCGGGGTCGGCGATCGCTTTGGCGCCCTGTTCGCGAGCTGTCCGGGCGATACCGGCCGTATCTCCCACGCCCTCGACCAGCTTGAGATACACCATCTCGCCCGCCCCGCCGCGACTGCCGTGCAGCAGCCGGCCGGAGTCCATCAGCCCGGAACCGAACCGCTCGCCCGCGAGGAGCACGACCAGATCATCGACGTCACGGGCCTCACCTCGCCAGTGCTCGCCGAGGGCGGCCAGGTTCGCGTCGTTCTCCAGCAGCACCGGCCAGCCGTGCAGCTCGCTGAGGCGGGTCGTCAGCCCGGCGTCGAAGCGCCGCCAGAACTCGTCGTCGCTCAGGATGTTGCCCTCGCGATCGACCGGCGCGGCCACCCCGACCCCGGCTGCGAGCACCTCGGCGTCGGTCACCTGGGCTTCGCTGAGCACCTCGAGGACCGCCTCGTTGACGACCTGGGTCTGCTCGGCGGGCGTCTTCACCGCCTGGAACGAGCGGCCGGTCTTGGCGACGGTCTCGCCGCGCAGGTCGGACAGCAGCACGGTGGTCTTGGCCGCGCCGACGTCGATCCCGAGCACGTAGCCCGCCTGGCTGTTGAACTCGAAACGACGGGACGGCCGGCCCACCGGCGTACCGGGTGCGTCGTGTCCTGGGTCGAGCTCGACCACCCAGCCCATCGCGATCAGGTCGTTGCAGACCGCGTGCACGGTCGCGCGGGTCAGCCCGGTCGCCTCGATCAGGCCGGTACCTGTCATCACGCCCGCCGTGGACAGCACGCCGAGTAGCTTCCCGGCGTTGACCCTGCGCAGCAGCGGCGGCGTGGCCGCGGCGGTAGTCGCCATATTCCCTCTTGACCTCCTCGCGAGTACCCGCGCACAATACTGCAGAATCTAAATTTAGAGTCTATATAAACCAGAGTGAGGCGCTCTTGACCAGCACCGAGACCCAGGTGAGCCGAAGTGGTGACCCGACCGATGCCGACTGGTGGCGGCAAGCGGTCGTGTACCAGATCTACCCGCGGAGTTTCGCCGACTCCAACGGCGACGGCGTGGGCGATCTGCCCGGCATCATCAGCCGCGTCCCGTACCTGACCTCGCTCGGCATCGACGCGGTCTGGCTGAGCCCGTTCTACCCGTCCGCGCTCGCCGACGGCGGGTACGACGTGGACGACTACCGCGACGTCGACCCGCGGCTCGGCACGCTCAGCGACTTCGACGACCTGGTCGCCGCGCTGCACGGCGCCGGGATCAAGCTGATCGTCGACATCGTCCCGAACCACACCTCGAACCTGCACACCTGGTTCCAGGAGGCGTTGGCCGCCGGTCCGGGTTCGGCGGCCCGCGATCGGTACATCTTCCGCGACGGCGCCGGGCCTGACGGGTCCGAGCCGCCGTCGGACTGGGACTCGGTCTTCGGCGGATCGGCCTGGGCACAGACGCCGGACGGGCAGTGGTACCTGCATCTGTTCGCGGCCGAGCAGCCCGACCTCAACTGGGACAACTCCGAGGTCCGCGACGACTTCCTCACCACGCTGCGGTTCTGGTCGGACCGCGGGGTGGACGGGTTCCGGGTGGATGTGGCGCACGCGCTGGTCAAGGACCTGACCGAGCCGCTGCCGTCGAAGACTGTGCTGCCTCGTCAGTCGGAGTCGCTCGGTGCTCATCCGCTGTGGGATCGCGAGGGCGTGCACGAGATCTACCGCGAGTGGCGCAAGGTGCTCAACTCCTACGACCCGCCACGATCGGCGGTCGCCGAGGCGTTCGTACCGGCGGCCCGGCGCGCGCGGTATGCGAGTGCCGACGGGCTCGGGCAGGCGTTCAACTTCGACCTCCTGCAGGCCGACTGGGACTTCGGGAAGTTCCGCCAGGTGATCGAGGAGAACCTCGCACTGGCCGAGGAGAACGGCTCGTCGTCGACCTGGGTCTTCTCCAACCACGACGTCGTCCGGCACGCGACCAGGTACGGACTGCCGCGCGATCCGGAGGGGTTGTGGCAGGACGGCAAGGCCTGGCTGCTGAGCAACGGCACCGAGCCGACGGTCGATGTGGAGCAGGGGTTGCGGCGGGCGCGTGCGGCAGTACTGCTCATGCTCGCGCTGCCCGGTTCGGCGTACCTGTACCAAGGTGAGGAACTGGGTCTGCAGGAAGTCGGCGAACTCCCGGCCGCCAGCCTGCAAGACCCCGCCTACTTCCGCTCCAAGGGCGCCGAGAAGGGCCGGGACGGTTGCCGAGTCCCACTCCCGTGGACAATCGGCGGCCTCTCCTTCGGCTTCGGCTCCGGCGGCTCCCACCTACTCCAGCCGACCTGGTTCGGCGGCTACTCGGTCGAGGCCCAGGAGTCCGACCCAACCTCCACCCTCACCCTGTACCGCAAGGCCCTAGCCGTCCGCCGAGGCCTGCAAACCAACGCCGGCCTCGAATGGATCGACGGCGTGGAATGGTCCCTCCACTTCACCCGCCCCGGCGGCTGGCAATCAGTAACCAACTTCGGCGCCGCCCCCATCGAACTCCCCGAAGGCGCCGTAGTCCTCTCCAGTGCCCCCCTCGATGGCGACAAACTCCCCACCGACACAACCGCCTGGCTCATCTAGCTCCACTCCCAACAGACCCTCCGCCCAAGCGGAGGGTCTGTTGCTATAAGCAACAGCCAAGAGCAACAGACAGTCCCGCCTGCTGCTGTGGTTACGGCGGTGCCGGGCTCCAGTTGCCAGGGAACGAAGAACTACAGAGACAGGGTCCCCCGTCGGCCCGTGGTTGCCTTGGGTGCCGGGATGGCAGGCTGCGGTGGGTCGGCTGGGTGCTTTGAGCAACGGCGAAGAGCAACAGATAGTCCGCCTATCGCGGCGGTTCACTCGGTGCGGGGCGAAGGTTGCTTGCTGGGCGGTGAGGGTGCCGAGGTAAACGCAGGGTTGGGCGGGCTGCTCAAGTAGCGAGACGCCTACCCCGAACGAGGCCCGCCCTTCAAACAACCTACAGGTACTTGGTCGATGTGAAGTGGTGAGGAATTCACCTTGTGGATAAGGGCTTTCCGGCCCGAAACTGTCGACGGACTCGTCTAACGTTGTGGCCATGGACGACCGGGCGGTGGAGTTGATGAGCGGCGACGAGCTGCTGTGCGACTCCGACGTCATCGAGGCCGCGATCGAGGAGTTGTTGGCCCGCCGCCACCAGGTCATCCGCCGCCTGGACGAGATCAGATACGCCGAAGAGATCGGCGCCCACGACACCGCCCGGCTGCTCGAGAAACGCTACCGCCTCGACCCCGCCGAAGCCCGCCGCCGCGTCCGCCTCGCCCTCGCACTCCCGAAACACCCCACCGTCGCCGCCGCCCTCCCCACCCCCGGCCACGACCTCCCCGACGACGCGGTGGTGTTGTCGTCGGCGCAGGCCGACGCGATCGTGTCCGCCCTGGAGAAACTCCCCCAACGCGCCAACATCCCCGTCGAAGAACTCGACGCCGCCGCCGCCGCGATGGTCGAGGCGGCCCGGCACATGAACCCTGGCGACCTGCGCAGCCTGGGCGAACAGGTCCGCAACATCCTCGACACCGACGGCCCCGAACCCCGCGAAGCCGCCGCCCGCGCCCGCGAAGAAGTCTGGGTGAAGAAGGCCGACGACGGCGTCAAGTTCGGCGGCTTCCTGGCCGGCGAGAACGCTGAGAAGTTGCAGACCGTTCTGCAGGCGGGTGCGAAACCGCATAAGACCGACGACGGTGAACAAGACCCCCGCTCCCGCGGCAAACGCCAAGCCGACGCCCTCATCGACACCCTCGACATCGCGCTGGCGTCGGGTGACCTTCCGACCCGGGGCGGGATCAAGCCGCATATCGCGGTCACGATCAGCCTGAACGATCTGCTGGAGGCGGGCCGGCAGGCGACCGGTGACCTCACCTACGGCGACGGCCTGTCCGCCGCCGCGATCCGCCGGCTGGCCTGCGACGCCGGGATCATCCCCATCGTGTTGGGCTCCGACAGTCAGCCGCTGGATGTCGGCCGCGAGTTCCGCTACGTCACCAACGGCCTGCGCAACGCGTTGAACCAGCGCGACAAAGGCTGCGTCATCTGCCACGCCCCACCCATCTACTGCGACGCCCACCACCTCATCAGCTGGCAAGACGGCGGAGTCACC
>NZ_BAABAA010000027.1:0-37562 GCF_039537185.1 Kribbella ginsengisoli
GGCGACCTTGCCCGACCGCTCCTCGACGTACGACTTGCCGTCCGAGAAGCTGTCGAGCGCCACCAGGCCACCCTGCTTCTGGAACTGCGAGACGGACGCGGGCGAGGTGTTGAAGATCAGGCAGGGCGCGTTGCCCGCCGTGATCGCGGCACCGATGACCTCTTCGGAGCTCTTACCCGTCGGGATCTCCTGCGCGGTGACCTTCTGATCCGGGTGGGCCGCGTTCCAGGCAGCCACCATCTGCTTGCCCCAGGCCACTTCCTCGGCGTTGTTCGACAGCCAGACCGTGATCCCACCGCGGGTGGTGCTGTCCGAACTCCCGGTACCTCCGGTGCCGCATGCCGAGGTCACGGCCAGGGCAGCGACAAGTGCCGCGGCGGTGATGGTTCGCCTCATGGTTCCTCCAACGAGATTTCTGCGGTCGCCCACACTGTGAAAAGTCCGCACAGCAAGGACGTCTGTGACAGCAGCGCTTGGCCGCCTGCTACCGGGTGGCGCCGACCGGACTGGTCCGGGAGCGGGGCGCGCGATGAGCGAGCGAGGTCCGCAGCCGGGCCCGGCCGCGGTGGACCCGGCTGCCCACGGTGCCGACCTCGACACCGAGCAGGTCGGCGATCTCCTTGTAGGAGAAGGCCTCGATGTCGCGCAGTACGACGGCTGCCCGCACGCCCGGGGCGAGCTGACCCAGCGCGACCTGGACGTCTTGGTCAAGGGCGCGGGAGTCGAAGACCTGCGCCGGTCCGGGCTCCCGGGTCGGCAGCCGGCCGGCGAGGTCGGTGGACAGTTCGCCGAACGGGATCCGTCGGCGACGGCGGACCTGGTCGAAGAACAGGTTGGTCGTGATCCGGTACAGCCAGCCTTCGAACGTGTCCGGACGGTAGGTGTGCAGGTAACGGAAGACCCGCACGAAGACGTCGTGGGTGAGGTCCTCGGCGTCGTACCGGTTGCCCGTGAGGCGGTAGGCGAAGCGGTAGACCCGTGCTGAGTGCAGGCGGACGATCTCGTCCCAGGACGCCGGCTGCTTGCTGTCCATCATGGCTCGAAGCTGTCATTCAGGGCCGGGTGTTCGCGCCAGGGAAGGGCCCTGGTCCGCCAGGCCGGGGTGCCTGGTGGTCAGCCAGGGACGTGGGCAGTCGAATGACCGAAGCGCGGCCGCGCCGGGCCTTCGTACGTTGGCTTTCCGTTCTGCGGTCAGTTGAGAGGAATGCCATGGGCAGCACAGCAACCACGCCGGCACGGCCGGGCTTCGGGCTCGCGGCGGCGTCCGCGCTGGTCGTCGGGTCGGTGATCGGTACCGGTGTCTTCGCGCTGCCGAGCGCGCTCGCGGCGTACGGGCCGATCTCCTTGGTCGCGTTCGTCCTGGTCACCGTGGGTGCGATCGCCCTGGCGCTGACGTTCCGGTCGCTGAACGCGCGACTCCCGGGCTCCGGTGGTCCGTACGTCTACGCGCGGGACGCGTTCGGGGAGTTCGCCGGCTTCCTGAACGCCTGGAGCTACTGGATCACCGCCTGGGCGGGCAATGCGGCGATCGTGGTGGCCTGGGTCGGGTACGTCGAGGTCTTCTGGAACACCGGTCATCACCGGGCGTGGTCGGTGGTGATCGCGCTCGCCGGTCTCTGGCTGCCGGCCTTCGTCAACCTCGCGGGTCTGCGGAGTATCGCCGCCTTCCAGGTGGTGACCACGATCCTCAAGTTCGTGCCGCTGCTGCTGGTCTCGGTGATCGGGCTGTTCGCGATGAGCCGGGCCAACTTCGGCGCCTTCAACGCGTCGGGCGGGTCCGGCTGGAGCGCGATCAGCTCCGCGGGGGCGATCGCGTTGTTCAGCTACCTGGGTATCGAGACCGCCTCGGTCGCGGCCGGCCGGGTCCGGAAGCCGGAGCGCAACGTGGGCAGGGCGACGGTGCTCGGCACGCTCGCGTGCGCGGTGGTCTACCTGGTCGGCACCTTGGCGGTCTTCGGCACTGTGCCGCATACCGAACTGCTTGGTTCGACTGCGCCGTTCACGGATTCCGCCGATGCGATCTTCGGCGGGAGCTGGGCCGGGCGGACCGTTGGCGTGGCGGCGGTGGTGTCCGGCTTCGGCGCTCTGGTCGGGTGGACGCTCATCGTCGCCGAGATGCCGCGGGCGGCGGCCAGGGACGGAGTGTTCCCAGCTGTGTTCCTGCGGGAGAGTGGTACCGGCGTACCGGCGTTCGGGATCGTGTCATCCACAGTGCTCGCCTCGCTGCTCACTGTGGTCAGCTACACCTCGTTCGACCAGGTCTTCACCACCGTCGTGCTGCTTTCGGTGCTCACCTCGGTCATCCCGTACCTGTTCTCGGCCGCGGCGCAGGTGTACTGGCTCGCCACCGAGGCTCAGCTGCGGCATCCCCTCCACCTCGCACGCGATCTCACCGTCGGGCTGCTGGCATTGGTCTTCTCCTTCTGGGCGTTGCAGGGCAGCGGCGAGAAGGCCGTGTACTACGGCGTCTTCGGCCTCCTCCTCGGAGTGCCGGTCTACGTCTGGCACAAGGCCCGCAAGGGTGAGTACGGCGAGGTCAGCCCAACCGTGATCAGCCAAGGAGCGACCCGATGACCACCGACGTCCAGACCCCGCTGAGCGTGGGCATCCACTCCGAGGTCGGCCGCCTGCGCGAGGTGATGGTGCACCGGCCGGGGCTCGAACTCGATCGCCTCACCCCGGCCAACGCGCCCGGGCTGCTCTTCGACGACGTGATGTGGGCTGACAAGGCTCGCGAGGAGCACGACGCGTTCAGCGCTGTACTCGAGGATCGCGGGGTCCGCGTGCATCACTTCGCCACCCTGCTTGCCGAGGCCCTGGCCACCGACGAGGGACGGGCGTTCGCAGTCGAGCGGACCTGCACCGACGAGCGCTTCGGCCCGGCTCTGGCCCGGGATCTACGGGCCTTGCTGGCGGACACCGATCCAGCCGGGCTGGCCGAGTTGATGATCGGTGGGGTGGTCGCCTCGGACCTGCGGCCACTTGGCTGGTCCGGACTGGTCTGGTCCACCCAGGACGTCGACGACTTCGTCATCCCGCCGGTCCCGAACACTCTCTTCCAGCGCGACAACACCGCGTGGATCGGACACGGTACGACGGTCAACCCGATGGCCAAACCCGCCCGTCGCCGGGAGTCGCTGCACACCCGGACGGTCTACCGCCATCACCCGCTCTTCGCCGCCGCCCGGGCCGCCGGGCAGTTCGTTGTCCACTACGGAGACGACGATCTCGACCACGTGCCCGCGACCATGGAGGGCGGCGACATCCACGTACTCGACCACGACACCGTGTTGCTGGGGATGGGGGAGCGCACGACTCCGATGGGCGTCGAGGTGCTGGCGCGCAGCCTGTTCGCCTCGCACAGCGCGCGCCGGGTGCTCGCGATCGAACTCCCCAAGGCGCGCTCGGCGATGCACCTCGACACCGTGCTGACCATGGTCGACGTCGGGACGTTCGTGGCCTATCCGTACTTCGACACCGAGACCATCCGGATCTGGCAGCTGATGCCGACCGACGACCCGGACCGGCCCGAGGTGACCGAACTCGTCGGGCTGGAGCCGGCACTGGCCGAGGTGCTCGACCGGGACGACATCCGCGTCCTCCGCGCGGTGCAGGACCGGCGTACCGCCGAACGTGAGCAGTGGAACGACGCCGACAACTACCTCGCGCTCGCACCCGGCGTTGTCGTCGGCTACGAGCGCAACACCGACACCAACCGGCTGCTCGCCGACCATGGCATCGAGGTCATCCCCATCGTCGGCAGCGAACTCGGCCGTGGCCGCGGCGGATCGCGGTGCATGACGTGTCCGATCAGCCGCGACCCGATCTGAGGAGAAGCCATGACCACCACGACCGGAACCGTGACGACCCAGCGCGCGCCGGCGGCCGGCTCGCTGCTCACCGAGGCTTCGCTGGGCAGACGAGGCTTCCTGCGGCTCGTCGAACTGGCTGCCGAACTGAAGGACGCTCATGCCGCCGGCCTCGAGGTACGCCGGCTGGGTGGTAAGAACATCGCCCTGATCTTCGAGAAGGCCTCGACCCGTACCCGCTGCGCCTTCGAGGTCGCAGCAGCGGAGCAAGGCGCCAGTACGACGTACCTCGGACCCGAGGGCAGCCACATCGGCCGGGAGGAGAGCATCGCCGACACTGCGCAAGTGCTCGGCCACCTTTACGACGGAATCGAGTTCCGCGGCTTCGCTCAGGAGACGGTCGAGGAGCTGGCGGCGTACGCCGGAGTACCGGTCTGGAACGGATTGACCGACCAGTGGCATCCGACCCAGATGCTGGCCGATGTGCTGACCATCCGGGAGACCGTCTCGCCGGACCTGTCCGGGGTGGCCTGGACCTATGTCGGCGACGGGCGCAACAACGTGGCCCGGTCGATCCTCGTCACCGGCGCGATGCTCGGCATGAACGTCCGCATCGCCGCCCCGCCCTCGTTGCAGCCTCCACCGGACGTGCACGACCTCGCTGCCGGGCTGGCGGCCGAGTCCGGTGGCACGACCCTCGTCACCGATGACGTCGGTGAGGCGGTGGCCGGCACGGATGTCATCTACACGGATACCTGGGTGAGCATGGGCGAGCCGGACTCCGTGTGGGACGAACGCGTGGAGCTGTTGCGGCCGTACCGGGTGACTGCCGAGCTGATGGGCCGGTCCGGCAAGGCGAGCACGAGGTTCCTGCACTGCCTCCCGTCCGTCCACGACGAGAAGACCGAGCTCGGGCGGCGCGTGTTCGAGCGGTACGGCCTGTCCGGCGCCGAGGTCACCGACGAGGTCTTCATAGCGCCGGCGTCCGTGGTGTTCCAGCAGGCCGAGAACCGGATGCACACCATCAAGGCGGTCCTTGTCTCGAGCCTGGCCGGCTGATGCTGGTCGTTGCCGCTCTGGGCGGGAACGCCCTCCTGCGCCGCGGTGAGTCACCGGACCAGTGCGTGCAGCGCCACCATGTCGCCGAGGCCGCTACCGCCTTGGCCAAGGTGGCTGCCGACCACCAGTTGGTCGTGTGCCACGGCAATGGGCCTCAGATCGGGATGCTCGCCCTCGAGAGCGAGAGCGACGACCAGCTGACCGAGGCGTTCACACTCGACGTCCTCGGCGCCCAGACCCAGGGGATGATCGGCTACTGGCTGGTGCAGGAGCTGGCCAACGCAGGTCTGCCCGGGCCGGTCGCTGCGATCGTCACCCAGACCCGCGTGGATCCCGGCGACCCCTCGTTCGCGGCGCCGACCAAGCCGATCGGGCCGCTGTACGACGAGCAGCGCGCGCAGGAGCTGGCCAGTGCCCACACCTGGTCGATCGCCCCTGACTCGGGTGGCTGGCGCCGGGTTGTCCCGTCGCCTGCGCCGCTGACCCTGGTGGAGGAGGCAGTGATCGCGCGCCTCGTAGCGGAAGGCGTGACGGTCGTGTGCGGCGGCGGTGGCGGCGTACCGGTGGTTGGGGAGGCGGGTCGGCTGCGTGGGGTCGACGGGGTCGTGGACAAGGACCTCACGGCCGCGGTGCTGGCGGCGGCGTTGGGTGCCGAGCGTTTCGTCGTGCTGACGGACGTACCGGGTGTGATGCGCGACTTCGGGACGCCTGACCAGGAGCTGGTTCGCGAACTGCGGGTTGCCGACATCGAGCCGGGCGATTACCCAGCCGGCTCGATGGGACCGAAGCTCGCCGCTTGTGCCGACTTCGTTCGCAGGACCGGCCGGCCCGCCGCGATCGGCTCGCTGGAAGACGCAGCCCTCCTGGTCGCCGGCGAGGCCGGCACAGCGGTCAGCTTGTGAGCGCTGCCCTCGGTCATACGGTGACTCCTTCGAGTGCCGATGCGAGTTGGATTCGCTTGGTGATGCCTAGCTTGGGGAAGATTCGGTAGAGGTGCGAGCTGACAGTCCGTGGGGAGAGTGCCAGGACCGTGCCGATCTCCTTGTTCGTCAGGCCGCGGGCGGCCATCCGGGCGATCTGCAGCTCCTGTGGGGACAACGGCAACGACACCTCACGCGGTGCCGCTTCAGGCCGTACGCCGGCAGCGCGCAACTCGTGCGTGGCCCGGCGCTCCCACGGCCGCGCGTCCATCACCGTGAACATCCGCTGGGCGGTGACGAGGTGCCGACGGGCGTGGGCCGTCCGCCGGGTTCGGCGGAGCTGTTCGCCGCGGGCCAGATGAGCTCGCGCGCAGAGCCACGGCCAGCGGGCCGGATCGTGCGAGAGCAGCGCCTCGAAGCAGGCGTCGGCGTGCGCGGGATCGCTGAGCACGGCCGTCGCGTACAGCAGTTCGGCGAGCGCGATGTCGTTCTCGAAGAGGCCTTCCACATCGGCGAGGGCCGAGATCAGGGCGCGGGTCCGCCGCACCCGGCCGGCGTGCAACGCCGCGTCGGCCAGATGGCTCAGCAGGCCCCAGGCGACGAGATCGCGAATCGACGCGCGCGAATGATCGGTCAGGCCCGCGAGGATGTCGTAGCCGTCGACCCAGCGCTCGTGCGCGAGCAACTCGACCGCCTGGATCAGCTCGGCGCGATCGCGGCGAGCGGCACAGACGGAGAGCAGTGCGCCGTGCAGGATGCCGGACTCCGGTGGAACAGCCTGACCACGCCGGACGTCGAGCAATGAGGTCGCCAGGGCGACACGGTCCAGCCAGCGGGGCTGGACGGTCTCGGAGCTCAATTGCCTGGCCCTGAGCAGCGCAGCCGTGGCGGTCGACATCTGGCCGAGACACGCGGCTGCCTCGCCCATCAGGGCGTGCGCGACGGCAGCAGTTCCGCGCTCGTCGCGGCCCTCTAGTTCGCGGGCGGCACGCTCTAGCACCGGCAATGCCAGTGATACCGAACCAGTGTTGAGGGACACGAGGCCGGCCAAGGCCCTTGCCCCCGCCCGGCCTGCGGCGGGTGGAGCCAGTTGCTCAGCGGTCGTACCGAGCCGCTCGCCATCCCATGCGTCTGCTGGACAGGCCGCCAAGACAGCGAATGCGGCGGAGGTCTGGCCCCACTCCCGCAGTACGTTCGCGGCCGCGACCTGTTGCCGGCAAGTGCCCAGCCCAGGACCTGTACTGAGGAAGGCCGCCTCGAGTACGTCGATCACGTGCGCCATGTCCTCCCGAGGCTCGATCCGGCGGGCCGCCACCAGCAGTTCCCCGGCGCGCCGCCACAGCCCGGCCGCGAAGGCGCAGGCAGCGCCCTGCGTAAGCAGCCGGGCGCTCTCGCCGGGGTCCTCGCTCAGCCACGCGGCCCGATCGAACAGGTCGACCGCCTCCTCGTGCTGGGTCGCGGCCTGGAACCGCAACGCCGCCGATCGGGCTCGTCGTGCAGCAGCCTGGTTCGGCGCGAGATGCACCATCGCCTCGTGCCAGCTGCGGTTCAGCGGATCCCCGGCCAGGACCTCCGCCCACGCTCCGTGCACTTCCGCCATGGCCGACGGTGCCGCCGCATCGAGCACCTTGGTGACGACGCCGTCGTCCCTGAGCGTCAGGCCGGCCCTGCGACGGATGACCAGCCCGGCCTTGATCAGCGGGTCCACGTCCGGCTCCCCGACCGAGCGGCCCAGGATCAGTGAGGCGGCGGCGAACAGCCGCCACTCCTCTGCCAGCTCCTCGGTCGCGAGAAGCAGGAGAACGATGTGATCGGCGGAGGTGGGAGCAACGGGCACCGGAGCCGCGTTCAGCTGCGTGGTCATCTGGATCGACCTCCAGGGAGGATGAAGTTCGGGTGCGTCACCGAAGGACGCAGTGCCACCGTGCCGCGCGGGGGATCGGGTTCGCGCCCGTGGTGATCACTGGCCCGGTATCCCCGGGGGTACAGGCAGCATCGGCCCGTGCACCCAGGGCGAAGGTCGGTGGAGTTCGCTGCACGATCGCCTAGCATGGCCCGAAACGCTCTGCGGAAAGGGATGTCATCCGCTGAACAAGGCAGGTCTGGATGGAGTCGATCGGGAACTCCGCCGCATCTGGCCCGGCACGGCTGGTCGGACGCGACGACGAATGGTCGGAGCTGGAACGGTTGCTGGCCGCCGTGCGGTCGGGCGAGAGCCGTGTCCTTGTCCTCCGGGGCGACGCAGGCGTCGGCAAGTCGGCGCTGCTCGGCCAGATGGCCGCAGCTGCGGAGGACTGCGGGGTGCTGCGGGCCCAGGGCATCGAATCCGAGATGGAGCTCTCGTTCGCCACATTGCACCAGTTGTGTACGCCGTTGCTGGACCGGCTCCCGAACCTGCCGCGACTGCAGGCGGCGGCGCTGGAGACGGTCTTCGGCCTGCGGATCGCGTCCCCACCGGACCAGTTCTTGGTAGCGCTGGCGGTGCTGAGCCTGCTGTCCGACGCGTCCCGGGACCAGCCACTGGTGTGCCTCGTGGACGACGCACAGTGGATGGATCGTGCCTCCGTCCAGGTACTGGGCTTCGTCGCCCGGCGGCTACAGGCAGAGTCGGTGCTGATGATCCTCGCTACCCGGGAGCCGGGCGCCGAGCTGCAGGGACTGCCGGACCTGCCGGTGACAGGCCTGGGTGATGCTGATGCCCGGACGCTGCTGGACACCGTCACGCCGACGGCGTTGGACGAACGCATCCGCGACCGGATCGTGGCCGAGGCCAGGGGGAATCCGCTGGCCTTGCTCGAGTTCTCGCGAGGACTGAGCACGACTCAGGTGGCCGGTGGCTTCGGACTGCTGAACGCGACCGTGCCCGAGCAGCTCGAGCAGAGCTTCCTGAACCGGGTGGCGGAGTTGTCCCCGGCGACCCGGTTACTGATGCTCGTAGCGGCCGCGGAGCCACTAGGGGATGCAGACCTGACCTGGCGCGCGGCCGAGCGGCTCGGAGTCACCGTGGACGCGACGGTGGGGCAGGGCGCAGAAGACTTGCTGGCAGTGGACGAGAGCGTCACGTTTCGTCACCCGTTGGTGCGGACAGCCGTGTATCGGGCGGCCTCGACCGAGGAGCGTCGAGCCGTCCACCGAGCCCTTGCCGCCGTCACGGACGAGCACCTCGACCCGGAGCGCCGTGCCTGGCACCTTGCGGCAGCCGCGACCGGACCGGATGAGACGGTCGCCATCGAGCTGGAACTGGCAGCCGAGCGCGCCCAGGCGACTGGTGGCCTGCCTGCTGCCGCTGCGTTCCTGCAACGAGCGGTGATCCTCACCGGCGATGCGACGCTCCGGGCCGGGCGTGCCCTGATCGCCGCGGGTGCGAGCCTGCAGGCCGGGGACTTCGACGCCGCCCGGCGATTCGTCGAGGTTGCCGAGCGCAGCGACCCGGACGAGTTCCAGAGTGCCCAGGCCCGGCTCATGCGCGGTCAGCTCGCGTTCGCCTCCGGTCTGGGCGCCGATGCCGCGCCCCTCCTGCTGGACGCCGCGCAGCGGCTGCAGCCCTTCACGATCGACCTTGCCCGCGAGACCTACCTGATGGCTTGGGGAGCAGCGATCTTCGCGGGCCAGGGCGACATCATCATCGCAGTGTGCCGTGCGGTGGAGGAGTTGCCCGAGCCGGCCGAGCCGCGCCCGCTCGACCTGCTGCTTGAGGCTTATGCAGTTCTGACCACCGAGGGCCGTGCGGCAGCGACACCAGCCCTGCAGCGCGCAGCGGCGGCGACGGCGCGGCTGCCGGTGGAGGACGTGCTGCGGTGGGGCTGGGTGGCCACCGGAGCGTGCTCGGCCGTGTGGGACCAGGAGACGATGCTTTCGACGTTCACGCGGCAGGTCCAGCTGGTCCGGGAGGCCGGCGCTCTGGTGCAGCTCCCGATTCACATCTCCACCTTGGCCGTGGCGCTCACCGGCCGGGGAGAGTTCGGAGCCGCGGCGACGCTGATCGACGAGGCAGACGCGGCGGCTGCGGCTACCGGGATCCCGCTTGCGCCGTACCCGGCCTTGTGGCTGGCGGCCCTGCGTGGCCGAGAGGCCGAGGCTTCGGCGCTGATCGCCGAGACGATCGGGTGGGCCGGCGCCACCGGGCAGCGACACGGGGTGACGACCGCGCAGTGGGCATCGACCGTTCTGCACAACGGGCTGGCCAAGTACGACACTGCCGCCGCGGCAGCCCGGGAGGCCACCGCCAACAACTACGAGCCGTGGGTCTCGGCCTGGGCACTCCCTGAGCTCATCGAGGCGGCCGAACGGCTGGGTGACGACTCCTCGGCCCGCGAGGCACTGGACCGCCTGGTGCAGAGTACGACGCCGTCAGGTACCGATTGGGCGCTCGGGATCGAGGCCAGGTCGCGGGCGCTGATCAGTACCGGTACCGAGGCCGACGCGTTGTACCGCGACGCCATTGAGCGCCTGGGTAGGACCAAGATGGCGCCGGAGCTTGCCCGGGCCCGTCTGCTGTACGGCGAGTGGCTGCGTCGCGATAGCCGGCGGGTCGACGCGCGGGAGCAGCTTCGGATCGCGCACGAGTCCTTCTCTGCGATGGGCATGGAGGCGTTCGCCGAGCGGGCTCGCCGCGAGCTGGTGGCGACGGGGGAGAAGGCGCGCCGGCGCTCGGTCGAGACCCGTACCGACCTCACTGCGCAGGAGCTGCAGATCGCATCGCTGGCTCGCGAGGGGTTGTCCAACCAGGAGATCGGCGCCCGGCTGTTCCTCAGCTCCCGGACCGTTGAGTGGCACCTGCGGAAGGTGTTCAGCAAACTCGGGATCAGCTCCCGCCGCGGACTCCGCGACGCGCTGCCCAGCCGAGAGCAACTGTCGACGGCCTAGGGTTCAGTCCCGCAAGGCAGGTGGTTGTCGCGGCGAGACCAGTAGTGACGACTGGGTCCAAGACGGGGGCCGGGCTGAAGGATGACAGCCATGGTCAACGGTGCGGAAGCAATCGTCAGTACCGGTCTCCTGGGACGTCAGGCGGAGACTGCCCAGCTACGGGCGGTACTCCGGTCGGCGCAGGACGGGCAGAGCGCAGTACTAGTGATTCGTGGTGGTGCGGGGGTCGGGAAGTCCGCTGTGCTGGAGCATGCCCTCGAAGGAACCGAGGACATGCGGGTTCTGCGCGCGCTGGGGGTCGAGTCGGAGATGGAGCTCGCCTTCGCGGCGCTGCACCAACTCTGTGCTCCGCTGATCGGCAAGCTACGAGAGCTGCCAGCACCGCAGCGGACCGCGCTCGAGACCGTCTTCGGCCTGAAGGTCGGTACTCCGCCGGATCGCTTCCTGGTCGGCCTAGCGGTGCTGAGCCTGATCTCGCTGGCCGCCGAGGAGCAGCCCATCTGCTGCGCGGTGGACGACGCCCAGTGGCTCGATCGGGCCTCGGCCCAGGTGCTCGGGTTCGTGGCCCGGCGACTGCTCGCCGAGCCGGTCGCCTTTCTGTTCGCCGCGCGCCAGTCGGGGGACGAGTTGCTCGGCCTCCCGGAACTCGAGCTGACCGGCCTGCGAGACAGCGATGCCCGGTCTTTGCTGGACGCGGTGACCCACGCGCGTCTGGATCACCGGATCCGCGATCAGCTGGTGGCGGAAACCCGGGGCAATCCGCTCGCCCTCGTGGAGCTTCCTCGTGGGCTGACCACGACGCAGCTGGCGGGTGGCCTGGGGCTGCTGACGGCCGGCACTCTGCCCGGACAGATCGAACAGAGCTTCCGGCACCGGGTCCAGGAGCTGCCGGAGAGCACCCGGATGCTGCTCCTGATCGCAGCGGCTGATCCGGTCGGCGATCCCACCCTTACCTGGCGGGCCGCGGAGCGGCTCGGTATCAAGGTGAACGAGGCCCTCGACAATGGGACCGACGGTCTGCTGACCATCGACGAACGGATCAGGTTCCGGCATCCGCTGGTGCGCTCGGCCGTCTACGGGTCGGCCACCGCCGCGGACCGTAGGACGGTACATCTCGCACTCGCCGACGTCACCGATCCGCTTCGCGATCCGGATCGCCGGGCTTGGCACCTGGCCACAGCCGCGGCCGGTCCGGACGAGTCGGTGGCTGCCGAACTGGAGCGGTCGGCCGAGCGCGCCCAGGGTCGTGGTGGTCTGGCCGCCACCGCCGCCTTCCTGCAGCGGGCGGTGATCCTCACCTCGGACGTCGGACGGAGAGCAGACCGTGCGGTGGCCGCGGCCCGCGCCAGCCTGCACGCGGCCGATCTCGGCGCCGCCCGCCGGTACGCCGAGATCGCGGCCCACGATGCCCAGGACGAGTTCCAGGACGCGCAGGCGCTGTTGGTGCGGAGCCAGATCGCCTTCGCCGCCGGGCTCAACAACGAGGCCCTTCCGTTGTTGCTCGAGGCGGCGCGGCAGTTGGAGCCGTTCGACATGGACTTCGCCCGGGAGACCTATCTGGTGGCGTGGGGGTCGGCAGCGCTGATCGCCGCGGACCGCGACAGCCTGGAG
Source organism: Kribbella ginsengisoli (assembly GCF_039537185.1). Classification (NCBI taxonomy): domain Bacteria; kingdom Bacillati; phylum Actinomycetota; class Actinomycetes; order Propionibacteriales; family Kribbellaceae; genus Kribbella; species Kribbella ginsengisoli. The sequence goes on from NZ_BAABAA010000027.1 coordinate 12,266, forward strand.
GAGATCTCCCAGGCCGTCGTGCGATTGCCGCCGGTGAGCGGAGAGCCCCGGCCGCTCGACCTCGTCCTGGACGGTTGCGCGCGGTTGGTCACCTCCGGTCGAGCGGTGGCGATTCCATTGCTGCAGAAGGCGGCGGCCGCCATCGCCGAACTGCCGGCCCGGGACGTACTTACCTGGGGTTGGCAGGCCAATGGAGTCAGCGGCACGATCTGGGACGACGAGTTCATGCGCTCCACCTACACCCGCGAGGTGGAGCTGGTGCGGGCAGCCGGTGCGCTGACCGAGCTGCCGATCCACCTCATCTCCCTGGGGGTGGCCATCACCTGGACCGGGGACTTCGCCGCCGCCGACGCGGTCGTCGGCGAGGGAGACCTGGTCGCCACGGCTACCGGTACCCACCTCGCGCCCAACGCCAAGCTGATGCTGAGCGCCCTTCGCGGCAAGGAGGCGGAGGCGGTCCCGCTCATCACCACGACGATGGAGCAGGCCGGCGCCGTACGTCAGCTGATGGGCGTCACGTGCGCCAACTGGGCCGCCGCCATCCTCTACAACGGACTGGCCAGGTATGAGCTGGCCGTGCAGGCGGCCCAGGTGTGCACGAGCATCGGCGAGCTGTGGGTCTCGGTCTGGGTACTGCCCGAGCTGGTCGAGGCCGCGGACCGGATCGGCGACGACGAGGTCGCTCGGTCCGCGCTGGCCCGTCTGTGGGAGGCGACCGAGCCGTGCGGGACGGATTGGGCGCTGGGGATTCTGGCTCGGTCGCGAGCGCTGTTGGCTGACGACGCGTCGGCGGGCGCGCTCTTCGAGGAGGCGGTCGAACGGCTGGGCCGGACCCGGCTGCGGCCGGAGTTGGCGCGTGCACATCTGCTGTACGGCGAATGGGCGCGTCGCGGCGGCCGGCGCGACGTTGCGGGGGATCGGCTGCGTACGGCGTACCAGATGTTCGTTTCGATCGGGATGGAGGCGTTCGCGGAGCGGGCGCGCCGGGAGTTGCAGGCGATGGGGGAGCCGGTGCGGAGGACCACCGCGCACTCGTCGGCCGGCGACGACCTGACGCCGCAGGAGCGGCAGATCGCGTTGATGGTGCGAGCCGGGCTGTCGAATCCCGAGATCGGGGCCCGCCTTTTCCTGAGCCCGCGGACCGTCGAGTGGCATCTGCGCAAGGTGTTCGCCAAGCTCTCGATCACCTCCCGCAGGCAGGTCCGCGAGGCACTCCGCGACGCCGGCTGGGCACCGGACGAGCTGATCGACGAGCCGGCGGACGACGTCAGGCGATGAGTTGCTGGCCGCCGTCGACGTCGAAGGTCGCGCCGGTGACGGCGGTGTTGAGCATCAGGTGGAGGATCGTCGCGGCGACGTCGGTGGCACTCACCACGCGCCGGATGGGCAGGGTCTGCCGGAGCTCTTCCTTGCGTTCGTCGAGTTGGTCGCCGAGCAGTCGCGCTGACAGCGGGGTGTCGACGAACCCGGCGGCGACGGCGTTGACCCGGATCGGGGCCAGCTCGACCGCCGCGTTCGCCGCGATGACGGGCACCGAAGCGGCGGCGATCGCGGCCACGGTCAGCCCTGGCGCCGGCCGCCGGGCGTGGGAGCCGGTCAGCAGGGTGAGCGAGCCACCCGGTCGTACTCGTCCGGCCGAGCAGCGAGCGACCCGGAGCGAACCCAGCAAGTGCTCGTCGAGAACGCGCCGTGCCGCATCGAGATCCAGCTCGGCGATCGTCTCGTACGTCGGTCCGCCACCGGTCACCAAGACGTGGTCGATCGGCGCCGGCAGACTCCCGAAGAACGACTCGAGGCCGGCCGTGTCACCGAGGTCGAGTCGTGCCGTACGGGCCGCCCCGACTGCGACACCGGCCCGGTCGAGCCGGGCACTGTCCCGCCCGGTGAGCATCACCTCGGCGCCCGATTCCCTTGCCAGCCGGGCCGTCTCGAGTCCGATCCCGGAGCTGCCGCCGAGCACGACGACGGTCTGACCTTCGAGAGCGTTCATCTGGATCTCCAATGGTTGTGGTGGAACCGGTTCAGGACTTCGGGGAGCCGGCCGGGTCGGGGAGGAGGCAGACGGCTACTCGGGGAGACGGGGCCGGCATCCGGTTGTGCGGGGTGCGGTCGCGGGAGACGTACACGATGGTGAGCAGGGCAGCGGCGACGCACAGGCCGGCGATGACGAGCATGGCGGTGGAGAAGCGACTGGCCAGTGGCTCGGCGAGGCTCTTTGCGCTGCCGGCGCCGAGTAGGAGCGGTACCAGGGCAACCATCACCACACCTCCCACCCGGGACGCCGCATCGTTGATCGCCGAGGCTTCACCGAGGTCGTTGTCGTCCACAGCGGCCAATACGCCCGCGGTGAGCGGGGCTACCGCCAAGCCGATGCCGAGTCCCCAGAGCAGCGCGCCCGGCAGGACGGCCGAGACGTACGAGTCGCCGGCCTTCGTGGTCGACAGCCAGCCGAACCCGGCCGCGACGATCAGGATGCCGATGGCCATCGGCCACCGAGTGCCGATCCGCGCCACCAGGCCGCCGACGAAGGGCGACACCAGCAGGAAGACGACCGACTCCGGGATGAGCGCCGCACCGGTCTCCGTGGCGCTGAACCCCAACTGCAGCTCGCATTGGAGCACCACCAGGTAACTAGCGGCAGCGAGCGCACCGTAGAACAGCAGGGTGGCCGCGTTGATCGCATCGAACTGGCGCGACTTGAACAGCGCCAACCTCAGTAGCGGTGTCGACCGGTGCTGCTCGAGCGGTACGAGACCAGCCAGGCTCAGGATGCCGACGAGGCCGAAGACGAGCACCACCGGGTCGTCCCAGCCACGGCCAGGTCCCTCGGTCAGCGCATAGATGATTCCGCCCAGCCCGGCGATGGCGAACAATGCGCCGAGCAGGTCCAGCGAGAGAGGACGTGGCGCCCAGGTGACCTCAGGTACCCGGGTGATCACGAGCAGAGCCGCGATGATCAGCGGGAGGTTGAGCAGGAAGACGTAACGCCAGGAGGCATGGTCCACCAGCCAGCCGCCGCCGTACGGCCCGAAGGTGCTGCTGAGGGTCGCCAGACCGGCCCAGATGCCGATCGCGCGGGCCCGGTCGGAGGGAACCAGCGTCCCGTTGAGCAAAGCGAGGCTGCTCGGCACCACCAGGGCGCCGCCCGCTCCCTGGAGCAGCCGAGCGACTACCAACGTGCCGACCGACCCGGCAGCGGCACAGCCGATCGAGGCGACCAGCATGACGAGCAAGCCGGCGACCAGTACCCGCCGGCGGCCGAAGTGGTCAGCCAGGGCACCGGCGAGCAGCAGCAACGCGGCGACCGTGATCAGGTACCCGGTCAGCACCCACTGGAGCTGGCTGACGCCGGCGTCCAGGTCCTCGGCGATGGCCGGTACCGCGACGTTGATCATGAACGCGTCCAGGAACCCGATCATCGAGGCCAGCACCGTCGCCGCCACCAGAGCGACTCCGGCCGGACTGCGCAGCGCGACCAGTTCTCCGCTGCCGCCGACTCTCGCCCGCGACCGTGTCTCATCCGTCATTGGCTGCTCCTCGTCCTGGATTGGGACTGCATGGTCGACCTCAACGTGGTCGGTCAGTGCCCGGGGAGCGCCCGCCACCGGGGGAGGTCCTCGAGATGGACGTCGTACCGGTCCTGGTCGGGTAGCAGCGACGAGAGCTCCGCCTCACCGCGGCTGATCGCGCCGAGGCGTTCGAAGTAGCTGAACCGTTCGATCCCTGGGCTCAGTACGACGAACACATCGGCCGTCTGGCCCTCCGCCGCCCCGAACACGTGCACCAGCCCGGGCGGGATGATGACCAGGCCGCCCTTGCCCACGGTCGTCAGGGTGTCGCCGAGCCGGAAGAGCATGCTCCCGTCGAGGACGTAGAAGACCTCGTGGGAACGCTTGTGGTGGTGGGGCGGGGCTCCATCGGCCCCGGTGGTCAACGTGAGCCGGCTGGCGCTGACCGCGCCGCCGTCGGCCAGTAGCTCGAACGCGCCGTTCGTGAGTGAGGCGCCGGCAGCCTCTCCGGGCTGCACGACCAGGGCAGTGGTGATCGCTTCCATGACGACTCCTTCGAGAGGGTTACCTAGCTGTCCCTGTCGAGGATCGCCGACGGTTCCGGTGCAGGCGCCAGGGTTTGCCACTGGTCCGGCGTACCAGGGAGATCAGCGGATTGCGGTCTCGTAGCCGTTCAGGAACGGTAGGTCGCGCAACTGGCGGCGCGAGGTGATGGACAACTTGTCGAAGATCTTCCGCAGATGCCATTCGACAGTGCGCGGGCTGATGAACAGCCGGGTGCCGACCTCCGCGTTCGACAGGCCGTCGCGGACCAGCAGCGCGATCTGCTGCTCCTGCGGAGTCAACGCCTCGACGGTCGCGGGAGTGGCCGCCTGCTTCCGGACGGTCTCTCCGGTTGCCTGCAGCTCCCGGCGAGCCCGGTCCGCGAACGCATCCATACCGATGGCGGTGAACAGGTCGTAGGCGGACCGTAGCTCCGAACGCGCCTCGGTCCGGCGGCCCTTCCGGCGCAGCCACTCGCCGTACAGCAGGCGTGTCCGGGCCAGATCCGGTCGCAGCCTGGTGCTGGTCAGCAGCTCGATTGCTTCGACGTACGCGGCGTCGGCGTCATCGTCGTCGGCCTGTACGAGCGCACGGCCGCGGGCCTCGACGGCCAGCGCCCAGGGCTTGTCGGAGTACCGGGTGCCTTCCTGGAGCCGGGTCAGCGCCGCGGCCGCCTCGCCGCTGTGTCCGGTCCGGGTCGCGGCCTCGATCAGTTCGCTCAGCGCCCACGCCGACAACCAGAGCTCGGGGGTGTCCTCGCTCGCCAGCCGGGCGAGCAGCAGCGCTTCGTCATGGCGGCCGAGAGCGTTCAGGATGATCGCCTTGGCCCACTGGGCGTAGCGGACCGCCGTCCCCTGCCCTTCCGCGGTCGCGCCGGCGATCGTCTCGTCGATCAGCTGGAACGCCTCGTCCTCGTTGCCCCGGAACGCGGTCAGCACCAGCGCCCCGTACGGCGCGACATGGGTGCCGGTCGCCTCTCGGACGGCGTCCGCCTCGGCCCTCAGCGCGGTCGCCTCGGTGAAGTCACCGGCGAAGGCAGCCACTTGCTCCAGGACGTTGACGCCGACCACGAGGACGGCGAGGGCCCCGGCGGCGCGGGCTGCTTCGACCTGCCGGCCGGCCGTGGCGAAACAGCCCTCGAAGTCCCAGGTCGTCGCGGCAGCCACCGTGCCGAGCCAGCCCCAGCGGAGTGCTTCCTCGTTGGAGATCTCCGGTCCACTGAACGCGGCGGCCGCTTGTTCGAGCAACGGCACCGCGTCCTGGCGGCCCTCGACGAAGAGCATGGCGAGTCCGTCCAGGAGCAGGTCCGAACTCTGCGGCGCGCCCTCGGGCATCGCGGTCGCCCTGGCCGCGCGGGAGACCTCGCGGAGACCGACGGTACGGGCCAGCCGGCCGGCGAACAGGGCCGCGCTCCAGGCGTCCAGATAGGTGTCCCTCGCGAGCCGCGGGTCCAGCGGCTCGAGCGTCTGCGCCGCCCGCAACAGCAGTCCCGCGGCGTCACGCCCACGCTGTTGGGAGAACGCGGCCTCCGCGCGGATCAGGTCGATCCGGGCCCGGCCGAGGTCGTCGAGCTGACCCGCTTCGGCTGTCGCGAGCAGCATCGACGCGGTCGGGAAGGCACCGGCCCGGAGACTCGCATAGGCCCCGGCGAGCGCGCGCTGAGTCCGGCGGGCGGGGTCGACGGTCAGCGCGACCGCACGCTGCAGGCAGGCCGCGGCAGCCGCGAAACCGCCCCGGGCCTGCGCGCGATCGGCCGACCGTTCCAGGGCGAGCGCGACCTCCTCGTCGGGACCGGTCGCGGCCGCGGCCAGATGCCAGGCGCGTCGATCGGGATCGGCCGTCGCATTCGTCGCGTCGGCGAGGGCCAGGTGGATCGCCTGGCGCTCGGTGGCCGACGCTGCTCCGTACAGCGCGGACCGGACCAGTGGATGCCGGAACGTCACCCGCTCGCCCACGGTGAGCAGGCTGGAGACCTCCAGGAAGTCGGCGGCGAGGCCGAGCAGGTCGGCGGCGCGGTGCACCACGACGGGATCGCCCTCCGGCTCCGCGGCCGCGACCAAAAGCAGCCGCTGGGTCTGCGCAGGCAGCGCCTCCGTCTGGCGCAGGAAGCTCTGCTCGATCCGCACCGGGAGGCCGGCGCCGCCGGCCAGACCGAAACCGGCCGCGAGCTGCGTCGCGGTCAGGCCGCGGGGAAGCTCAAGCAGCGCCAGCGGGTTGCCGCCGGTCTCGGCCACGATCCGGTCCCGGATCGGAGCGTCGAGCAGGAACTCGACGGATGACCCGAGCAACGCCCGCGCGTCGTGGTCGGCCAGGCCGGTGACGGTCAGCTCGGGGAGATCGTGCAGCTCGACCCGGGCCTCGCGGGCACCGAAGACGAGGCCGGCCGCCTCGGCGCCCAGCCGCCGGGCGACGAAGCCGAGCGTCTGGGCGGTGGCCGTGTCCAGCCACTGGGCGTCGTCGACGATGACGAGGACCGGCTTCTCCCCGGCCAGGTCCGAGATCAGGCTCAGTACTCCCAGCCCGACGATGAAGCGATCGGGTGCCGGCCCCGGAGCCAGGCCGAAGATGGTCGCCAGCGCCTGCTGCTGGGGTTCCGGGATCCGGTGCAGCCGGCCGAGGATCGGTGCGCACAACTGGTGCAGCGCCGCGAACAACAGCTCCATCTCGGACTGGACGCCGACGGCACGCAGGACCCGGAGGTCGGTGGCGGAGTTCGCCAGGTGGTCGAGCAGCGCGGTCTTCCCGACCCCGGCCTCGCCCAGCACGACCAGGGCGCGGCTCTCGCCGCCTCGCAGGCCGGTGAGCACGCGGTCCAGCGTGGCGCGCTCGGATCGGCGCCCGAGCAGTTGCGTTGCCGGCGCCCCTCCCGCGGCCTGGCCGCGAATCCCGTCGTCTGGACCCACCGTCCGCCGCCCTTCAAGCGTCGCGCCCACGCTCTAACCCGGGCGCGGCCGTCGAACTGGCTCAGCCTAAAACGCGATCGTCCCCATGGCCAGCATGCTCCCCGCCCGTCAGACACCCAGCTGGCTGGTGAGCTTCAGCGGCTCGATGGTGGTCGCGTAGCGCGGGGTGCCGGGTGGTTCGATGTCTTCCCAGGATCCGGTGTACTTCGTCGCGATCGCGCGTTCCAGCGCGCAGTCGGGATCCGGTGTGAGGTCACCGATCGTCCCGCGGAGCTCTACGTAGTAGGTCGGTCGGGCCGGATCGACGACGACCAGGGTGATCCGTGGATCGCGGCGCAGGTTCCGCAGCTTCTGCCGTCCTTCGACCAGGCTGATCCGGACGGCGTCTCCGTCCCAGAGGAACCACAGCGGTGTCGTCTGCGGTTCGCCGTGCTTGCCCAGGGTTGATACGAAGGCGACCGCGGTCGAACTCAGCAGGTCGTGGAAGGCTGCCGGGATCTCCATCCCGGCAGCCTACGGCGACGGCGGGTCGCCACCAGTTGTCAGAGGCCGGTGCACTGGCCTGACTTCGGGCCGCCGGTCGTGTTGGGTTGGCCCGCGTTGGTGGGTGCGGGGGAGTTGCCTGAGCAGGACAGTGGGCCGCTGATCTGGTTACCGGAGACAAGCGTTGGACCGGTGTTGTTCTGTACCACCAGCGGGCCGCCGATGGTGGCGTGGTCGATGGTCACTTGGCCTGCCGTGCCGGTGACCTTCACCGGGCCGCTGACCTTGGTGGGGGCGCATTCGCCATTGCCCAGCCAGACGCGGGTTGCGCCGGTGATGGTGACCGGGCCGGAGACAGTGGTGCCGCAGAGTAGGACGTTGGTTGCTCCGGACACTGTGACCGGGCCGCGGAATTCGGAGCCGGATGCGTAGATGCCGGCGCCGGCGGAGACGGTGACGGGTCCGGAGACCGTCGCGCCGTCGAAGCAGGCGATCCCTGAGGCGATCTTCAGTGGGCCGTTGTGGGTTCCGGAGAGCATCGTCGTACAGGCCGGTACGCCGGTGGCGACGAACGGTACGACCCAGGTCTGGCCAAGGCGGGTGTAGGTGACTGTGCCGTGGTAGATGCCGTCGGTCGGGTAGGTGTGGCTGCCGCTGACGGTCATCAGGCTTCGGCCCTGCCGTTGGCTCGCGAGGTAGTCGCGTGCTGTGATGGCGCCGGGCTCCGCGGCGGACCCGTCGCCCCAATCGATCGAGGCGGTGAACTCACCCGGTGGGATCGAGCCGGCGGCCAGGCGTCCGAGAGTTGCGTTGCTGAGCGTCCTGTCCACGCCGAAGCGGGTGGTCGTGCCCATCGCCTCGGGACTCCAGGCGACCTGCGCGATGGTTCCGTAGTTCACGTTGGCGAACGCCCATCGCGGACCGGCGACGCTCAGCCGCTGACGGTATGCGTCGTAGTCCTGGGTGAGCACCTTGGGCGACCAGGCCTTCTCAAGGATGCCGGCCAGCCGCGGGAAGACCATGTACTCGTTGTTGGCCAGGCCGCGCATCTGTTCACCCCAGATGGGCGCCTCGATGCCGATGATGTCGGCCGCCTTCGGTCCGCCGTACGCCGGTTGCGCCCAGACGTTGCGGTACTTCTCCCACACCCACTCGGGATCCCACGAGTACGACTTGTCGAGTTCCGTCCGCGGCGTGCGGCCGGGCGATCCGTCGTACCCGAAGTCGAGGTAGGCGTTCCATTCCGGTGTCGTGATGACCTGGCGGCCCTGGTTGAACCACTCCGGCTTGATCAGCGGGGGACCGCCGCCGGTGTAGTCCGACCAGTAGTGGTTGATGGACGTCGAGCCGGGTGCGTATCCCTCGATCGCCGGGTTCCAGCCCATCAGCCGCTTGCCGGCGTTGTCGACGATGGTCTCCATCTGCCCGATCCACCACTTGTAGTCCTCGTGGGGCATCCCGATGGCCTCGTCGCCGCCGATGTGGATGATCGGGGCGGGGGAGATGGCGGCGAGCTGCGCGATCGCGTCCCGCCAGAATGCGAGCGCCCGCTGGCTGGCCGGGTCGTTCGGGTTGGTGCAGAAGCGGTCGAGCTGGGTCTGGCCCTGGCAGCCCATGACAGCGACGCCGCCCAGTGACCTGACCGCCGCGTTGGCGTGGGCCGGGCCTTCGAGCTCAGGGACGATCTCGATGAAGCGGTCGGCGGCGTACTCGACCAGGCCCTTGAAGTCCTCTTGCGTGTAGAAACCGGCGATACACCCCGTTCCGTTGCAGCCGGTGCCGTCGAGGGCCGGGTAGCCCTTGATCTCCAGGCGCCAGGACTGGGAGTCGCTCAGGTGCAAATGCAGCCGGTTGCCCTTCAACGCCGCGAGCTGGTCGATCATGGACCGGATCTCCGCCACGGACAGGAAATTGCGGGCGGGGTCGAGCTGCAGTCCTCGATGCTCGTACCGCGGGTAGTCCAGCACTGTGCTGGGCTGGACCGTCCACGGTCCGGCGCCGGTAGCCGGCGAATTGATTGCCGCTGGCAACAGCTGGCGAAGACTCACGAAGCCGTTGAACAGTCCGTGTGGCTGCGGGGCGACGATCTTCACGCCAGCGCTGGATGCAGTGAGGGAGTACCCCTCGGCCGCCTTGTCCGCTGGGAGATCCGGTACCGCTCCAGTGCTCAACGCGATGTCGGCCGCCGTAGCCGAACCGGTCACCACGGGAAGCACGAACCCGGTCGCCGGCCGCAGGTACCCGGCGAGCACCTCAGCCGTCGCGGCGAGACCGGCGCTGGAAACGACGATCCGGGACTTGCCGGTGAGCTCCCAGGCCGGACCTGAACCGGCCGACTGCTTCACCGGTACGGGAATGATCTGCCCGACCACCGGCGCCGGCTTGGGCCCGGACCAGAGCTCGAACTCGTTCAGCGTGTACCCGACGGTGGATGTCGTGGCCAGCGCCTGCATCCGGACACACGAGACCGGATCCTGCTGGTCGATCACCTGCGAGTCCTTGTCCGCTGGATTCGCCACCTGCTTGACCGTCGTCCAGGTCTGGCAGTCGCCGTCCGTCGAGACCTGCAGCTCGTACTGCGACGGCTTGGCTGGCGAGGTCCACCGGCTGAAGACCTCGTAGACCGGCGCAGGCGTAGCCAGCTTGACCTGGAACCAGTCCTGAGCCGGGTCGTACCCACCACCGACCGACGCGTAGTTCGACGTCCACCCGTTGTGCACGAACACGTCGACCGCATTGGCCGGCGCGTAGGTCGCCGCGGGCGCTGTCATCCGTTGGGACTTGGCCGAGGCGACCGCCCCCGGCGCCAGCGCGAGGTTGACGCTTTCGGTGCTCGCGGGATCGGCGGCGGCCTGTCCTACTGTCACCGGAACCACCAGCCCCGCCGCTACCAGGGCGCCGACCATCAGGACAGGAAATCTCATGTCACTCCTCACCGGTGCAGGGCGGTGTCGCGGGTAACATCTTTCGCCCGTGTCAGCGGACTCGCAAGATCACCGGGAGCGGCGTGACAGTGCGTGCGGGATCGCGGCCAGGAGTTGCTGTGTGTAGGCGTGCTGAGGGTCGGTGAGGACGTCGTCGGTGGGGCCGTGTTCGACGATCCGGCCGCGGTACATGACGGCGACGGTGGTGGCGACGTAGCGGACGACGGCGAGGTTGTGCGAGATGAAGAGCATCGACAGGCCGAGCTGGAGTTGCAGGTCGCGGATCCGGTTGAGGACGGTGCCCTGGACGGAGACGTCGAGGGCGGAGGTGATCTCGTCGGCGATGACGACGTCAGGGCGTCCGGCGAGGGCCCGGGCCAGGGCGACCCGCTGGCGCTGACCACCTGATAGCTGGGACGGGAACTGGGTGGCCCGGGCGGGGTCGAGGTCGACGAGTTCGAGGAGGCGACTGACCTCGGTCTGGCGTTCGGCGCGGGGGCGGCGCGGCATCGTTTCGGCGATCGACTGGCCGATCGTCATCCGGGGGTTCAGGGAGGAGTACGGATCCTGGAAGACCAGTTGCAGCGGGCGCCGGGCAGCAGCCCGTACGTCGAGAGGCCGGCCGTCGAGCGTGATCCGCCCTGCCGTGAGCGGAGCCAGCCCGACGGCGGCGCGCGCGAGGGTGGATTTGCCCGAACCGGATTCACCGACCAGCCCGACGATCTCGCGACCGGGCACGGTCAGGCTCACGTCGTCGACCGCGGTCAGCGCCCGGCGGCCGTTGCCGTAGCGGACGGTGACATTCTCGAAGCGCAGCATCAGGCCCTCCCTGCCGCAACGGGCTGTGGGGTCACTTCGTAGGCGTGCCAGCAGGCGACGCGGCCGCCGTTGCCATCAGCAACCAACTCTGGATCGGCTTGACGGCACTGCCCGTCGGCCCGTGGGCAGCGCGACGCGAAAGCGCAACCGGTGGGCAGGTCGGCCAGGTCGGGCATCCGTCCTGGGATGACAGTGAGCGGCCGGTCGAGCGAGCTCTGCATGGTCGGAACAGCCTCCACCAGGGCACGGGTGTAGGGGTGCCGGGATCGATCCGCGAGATCCGCGGCCGGCAGGTCCTCGACGATGCGGCCGGCGTACATGACGAGCACCCGGTCGCAGACCGTGCCGACGATGCTGATGTCGTGGCTGATCAGGAGCAGCGCGACGTCGTCGGCGGTCCGGATGTCCTCGAGCAGTTGCAGAATCTGTTGCTGCACGGTGACGTCGAGGGCGGTGGTCGGCTCGTCGGCGATGATGAGCGCGGGTGTGCCCATCATGCCCATCCCGATCAGCGCGCGCTGCCGCATCCCGCCGGAGAACTCGTGCGGATACTGACCGGCTCGCCGCTCAGGGTGACTGAGCCGTACGGATCGCAGGCGGTCGATCGCCCGCGCGTAGGCGGCTTTGCGGGACAGACCGTCGTGCTCGCGCGGGCCCTCGGCGAGTTGGGCGCCGATTCGGCGTACCGGGTTCAGGGCGGTCATCGGGTCCTGGAACACCATGGCCAACGAGGTCCCGAGCAGTCGCCGGTGCGTGCCTTTCAAGAGATCCGTACCAAGGAAGCGCAGCCGGGTTGCGCCCACCTGGATGGGTTGCTCGACCAGTTGTGCGATCGCCAGCGCAGTCAGCGACTTGCCCGATCCCGACTCGCCGACCACGCCGAGTGCCTCGCCTCGCGCGATTCGCAGACTGACGCCGCGGACGGGCCGCAGACCACCGGGCAGCGTCACCGACAGCTCGCGGACGTCCAGCACCTCATCGCCATCAACAGCCGGTGGGCCGACCGGCGCAGGCGCTTCAGGGGCCCGCAGCAACCGATGAGTCGGGGTCGTCAGGCCGAGGCCCTTGGCCACGGCCTCGCCGAACAGGTTGAACGCCAGCCCCGCGATCACCACGGCGACTCCTGGCGCCAACGCGGCAGCAGGGGTGACATAGATGCCGTCGAGGCCGTCACCGAGCAGCCGGCCCCAGTCGTACTGCGGTGCCTGCACACCCAGACCCAGGAATGACAGGCCGGCGAAGGCGAGCAGCGCGCCACCGGCGCCGATGGTGGCGTTGACCACCAGGGGCTCCGCGATGTTGGGCAGGAGATGCCTTTGCAGGACCTTGAAGCGACCGACCCCGGCAGCGCGGGCGGCGGCCACGAAGTCGCGTTCGACCACCCCGGCGAGGAGGGTCTGCGTCAGGCGGGCGAACGACGGCGCGCCGGCCAGGCCGATGGCCAGCACCGCGCCCCGGGTGCCGACACCGAAGATGACCGCGAAGAACAGCGCCAGCAACAGCCCCGGGAAGGCGACCGCGAGGTTGACGAAGGCAACGGCCAGCCGGCCGAGGCGCGGGCCGACGAGCGCGGGCAATGTGCCTAGGGTCAGCCCGGCCACCACGGCGATCAGCGTGGCCAGCAACGCCAGTTGGATGGAGAGGCGGGTGGCGACAAGCACGCGGAGGAAGAGGTCGCGGCCCAGGTCGTCGGTGCCGACCCAGTGGCGGGCCGACACGCCTTCCAGCATTGCGCTGGTGTCGACGTGATCGGCTTGCGCGCCCCACAGGATCGGGGCGAGCGCGGCGACGGTCAGGACGGCGGCCAGTAGGAGGGTTGCTGTTGCGCCTAGCGGCGTACGTAGTACCGACATCCATCGACGCAGCATGGCTCAGCTCTCCCTGATGGTGGATCGGGGATCTAGAACCGCGAGGGCGACGTCGACGAGGAGGTTCACGATCAGTACTCCGAGGCCGTACACGAGCACGATGGCCTGGACGACGGGGTAGTCCCTGGCCAGGATCGAGCTGACCATCGTGGTCCCGAGGCCCGGCCAGGCGAACACGTTCTCCACCAGGACCGTGCCGGCGACCATCGCGCTCAGCAGGAGGCCGCCGAGGGTCAGCGTCGCCGTGAGGGTGTTCGGCAAGGCGTGCTTGAGGTAGACGGCGGCTGCGGGGAGACGCTTGGCCCGGGCGGTACGGACGTAGTCGGCCTGCAGTACGCCGAGCATCTCGACCCGCACGATCCGGCTGAGCACCGCGGCCGGGCCGATCGCCAGGGCGACCACCGGCAGCACATAGGACGCAGCCCCGGACCGACCCGCGACAGGAAGCCAGCCGAGGCTCACGCCGAAGACGTAGACCAGCCCGACCGCTACCAGGAACTCCGGCAGCGCGGCGAGCACGACGCTGATGCTGGTGAACGAGAGCTCGGCCCTGCGTGCCCGGCCGCCACGGGTCAGCACACCCATGAACACTCCGAGCGGGATCGAGACCGCCGCCGCCAGCAGAAACGCCAACACTGCGAGCGTGGCCGTGGTCGGCAGCCGCTGCCCGATCACCTGCGAGACCGGCAGGTTGGTCGTCAGAGCGGTGCCGAGGTCGCCGGTCAGCACGCCACGAACGTAGTGCACGTATTGCTCCCACAGTGGGTCGTTCAGCCCGAGAGCCTGCCGCTTGGCGGCGACCACCTCGGCCGTGGCAGTGGGTCCGAGCACGGTACGCACGGGATCGCCAGGCACGAGGTGGATCATCAGGAACGCCGCGGTCAGCAAAACCCAGACCGACACCACGATCCGCCCCAGCCGCCGCACCGCGAAGCGCACCCACGGGTTGTCGACCAACGCGCCTGCCGGCACGGTCTCGAGGCTTGTCATCAGCTGGCCAGCATCCGGATGCTCGTCGGCACCAGGCCGCCGAGGTTCTCGAACTGCGCACCCTTGCCGAAGGTCTGGATCACGTCGTTGGCGAACGGGACGACATCGACGTCACCGACGAGCTTCGCCTCGGCCTTCAGCCAGCTGTCACAGCTGTCCGCGCCCTGCAGCTTCGCCGCCGCAGCGGCCGCGGTGGAGTACGCCGCATTCTCGATGTGGCCGAAGTTCGTGCCGTTGGGCGGGACCGGGCCGGAGACGAAGGGCACGAGCTGGTCGGGTGAGCTCGCGCCGACGCCGACCCACGCGATGTCCCAGTCGCCGGTCCCGAACAGGGCGCCGTTGATCGCGGACGTGTCCTGCGGCTTCGAGGTGATCTTGACCCCGAGCTCCGTCCACGTCTTGGTGGCCAGCTCGGCGGCTGCCGAGATCCCGGTTCCGAACGCGGTGTTGAACGACAACGTGAGAGCCAGTGGCTTGCCTGCCTTCGCCCGTACGCCGTCAGCGCCGGCGACCCAACCGGCCTTGTCCAGCAGCTGCTTGGCCTTCTCCAGGTCGTGCCAGGGCAGAACGCTGCCGACCGAGTCGCCCTGGCAGGCCAGCGGCACGACGGACGAGAGCGTGGTCGGCGGCGTACCGGCTCCAGAGGTCAGTACCTTGGCCAGCTGGGTGAGGTCGACCGCGCGGGTCAATGCCTCGCGAACCGACTGATCGGCAGCTGGACGTCCGGGCGCTTGGTTGAACCACATCTCGCCGACGAGCAGCGGCATCTTCGCGGTGAACAGGTTCGCCGCCTGCAACCGTTTGACGTCCGGGCCGATCAGGGTGGCGGCGTTGAGACCACCCGAGAGCAGGAGGTTGGCGGCCGTCGTGGGGTTCGGGATGATCTTGGCGATCACCTTCTGCGGCAGGCCTTTGGTCGCCGTACTGAGTCCGTTCGGACCCCAGGTGTAGCCGTCCCGCTTGGTGAAGACGTACTGGTCGTTGGCGGCCACCGAGGTCAAGGTGTACGGACCCGTGCCGACCATGCCCTGCGCCAACGCCTTGCGGTCCTGCAGGCCCTTGCCGCAGACCATCGGGAGGCGCGCGAGACCGTTGAGGACGAACGAGCCGACGCGCGGCGCCGTCATCGTCACGGTGCCCGCTGTGTCGTCCGCGGTCGCCTTGGTGCCGGCCGGGAGGTACACGCCGAGCAGGGGGCTCTTGTTCTTCGGGTCCGCGACCCAGGCGAGGTTCGTGGCCACGTTGGCCGCCGTGAACGGCGTACCGTCCGAGCAGGTGACGCCCTTCTTCAAGGTCAGCTTGACCTGGTTGCCCTCGACCGCCCACGCCGTCGCGAGGCCGGGCAGGATCTTGCCGTTGGCATCGATCTGGACCAGCGGGTCGTAGCCGAAGCGGCCGAGCTGCTGGACCCAGCTGTTGGCCGCGGCCTGCGGGTCGAGGTTGCCCGGATCGGCGTCGATGTTGAAGGTGAAGGTCGCGCCGTCGGTCAGCGCCTGGCTCTCGGCGGCGGGACTCGCGCCACCGCAGCCCGAGGCGACCAGCACCGCCGCGCAGACGGCAGCGGGTGCAGCAATTCTTCTCATGGTGTCTCCGTAGCGGGACAGGCTGGTCGTCACTGACTCCAGCAGGGTGGGTGTACGTCGTCCCACAGGGCGGCACTCTCGAGTTGCGCGGCCAGCGCGAGGAGCTCGAGATCGTGGCGAGGACGGCCGACGAGCTGGACGCCGTACGGCAGCCCGTCGTGATCGAGATGGGAAGGCAGCGCGACCGCGGGCTGGCCGGTCAGGTTGGCCCACGGCGTGTAGACCGACCACTCCAGCATCAGGTCGATGATCGCTTCGACCCCGGCGGAGTCGAAGTGTCCGAGCGGGACCGGGGGACCGCTGGTCACCGGAGTGAGAGCGACGTCGGCCTGCTCGAAGACGGCAAGGTAGGAACTGGCCGACCGCGCCATGATCGCCTGCGTGGTCAGCACCTCGGCGCCGGACAGTTGCGCGCCGATGTCGTCGAGGAACAGCGTGTACGGCGTGAGCAGCCCTTTGCGATCCGTGGGGACCAGGGACTCGACGACGAGGTTGACGAGGTAGCCGAAGTGCCTGCGCATCGCATCGCGGAGCTGCTCGTCCCAGATGGAGGGGAGCGGGACCTCCTGTACGTCGTGGCCCAGCTCTTCCAGTAGCGCGGCGGTCCGCTTCACGGCCCGGACTGTTTCCGGGTGCGGAGTGACACCGTCCAGCCCGGTCTCGGTCCAGACGGCAACGCGCAAGGGCCGCGGTGGCTGGGAGATGACGTCTGTGAACAGCTGCTCCGGTCGCCAGCCGTGCAGGTCTCCGCTCGACGGCTGGGCCATCACGTCGAGCAGGAGCGCGGCGTCCGCGACGGTCCTCGCCAGCGGGCCTTCGATCGTGGTCGGGAAGAAGGAGCCGGGTGGGACGTTGGGGGTGACCAGGCCGAGGCTCGGCTTCATGCCGACGAGATGGCAGGTCGTGGCGGGCGTGCGGATCGAGCCGGCGCCGTCGCTGGCGTGCGCGACCGGTAGCAGTCCGGCCGCGACCGCTGCGGCCGCACCGCCACTCGAGCCGCTCGCGTAGCGCGTCAGGTCGTACGGCGTGACCGACGGCTTCGCTGTCACCGCGTTCTCGGTGTAGCAGGTGCTGCCGAACTCGGGGGTGTTGGTCTTGCCGAGGAGGATCGCGCCGGCCTGTCGCAACAGCCCGGTGGTCCAGCCGTCGACGTCGGGGACTGTGTCGGACAGGGCGGCGGATCCGAAGGTCGTGCGTACCCCGGCGGTCGCGAAGAGATCCTTGATCCCTAGGGGCAGGCCGAGTAACGGCGACCACTCGCCTTCGGCGATTCGCTTGTCGGCTTGCGCGGCCTCCTCGATCGCGAGCTCCGCGGTGACGGTGGTGAACGCGCCGAGCTCGTCGTCGTGGTCGGCGATCCGGTCCAGGTAGTGGGCGGTCAGCTCGCGGGAGCTCAGCTCGCCGGCGCGGAGCGCGGCCAGTTGCGCCGTCGCGGTCAGGTCGTGCAGGGCGTCGGTCAACCCCTTCACCTCATTTCGCTACGGTGCGGAGTTGAATTGCTTGCGGGCAGTGGTCAGGACCTCGACGATCGCGGCGTGGGTCGCTGCCGGGTCTTCTTGCGGAATCAGGTGCCCGACGCCGTCGAGGATTTCCACCCGCCCGCTGGGGATCGCGGCCATCAACTCCCCGGCGGCTCGGTTGAAGGCCGGCCGGCGCTTCTTCATGCCTCGGTCGACGCGCCCTGCCTGCAAGCAGATCGTGGGCACGTCTGGCGTGCCGGCCGCTTCCAGCCGGCGCATGGTGCGGAGGGCCGGTACAACCTGCTGGGCCTCGCGGCGTCCGGCGCGCATAGCCCGTGGGTTCGCGTAGTCGCGGACGATGATCTCCCGCTCGGCCGGGCTGAGGTCGGGGGACCAGTGCGGCAGGGTCTGCTTGACGATCAGCCCTTTGCCGCCCAGCCGGGCGAGCAGTTCCATCACGGCGAACGACCTCGCCAGCAGCTTGCCGTCGCCCTCGGGCATCACCTCGACGATCGTCGCGTCGACGAAGACGATGCCTGCGACGCGCTCGGGCCGACGTTCACAGAACAGCCGCAGGATCGGGCCGCCCCAGCTGTGCCCGACCAGGACCAGCGGCCCTGGTTCGTTGCGGAGCAGTACTTCGAGATCGTCGACGATCCGCTCGAGCGTGCGATCGGCAGGGTCGACATCGCTCCCGCCGTAGCCGGCGCGGTCGTACGACAGCGTGCGCGCGTGGGTGGCGAGCCGGCGTTGGGTGTGGACCCAGCTCGCGGCCGGCGCGCTCATACCGGCTTCGAACACCACGAGTGGGCCGTCGCCGGTGCCGGCCGTGATCGCCCGTAGACGGCGGCCGTCGGGAAGTACGGCGTACTGCTCGGTCAGCCCGTCGCCGGGGTGGAGATGCTCAGCAGGCATGGTGATCTGACCTCTCGATCGGTACGGCTCAACGGGGGAGCCGGGCTGTGTTGGTCAGCACCTGGTGGGCGACGGTGGCGACGGAGTCGAGGAATTCCGGAGTGAGCGGCTGGCGGGCCGCGATGCGGCGGTGCATCAACGGGCCTTCAACGAGATCACCGGCGAGCGCGCGGTCCGTGGTGGCGGCGATCTCGCCGCGCTCGATGGCCCGGGCGAGCGCGCGGCCCAGCGGGACGCCACGCCCTTCGGCCATGGTCCGGAAGGCCAGCTCGGCATCGGGATCGCGCTGCAGGTCGGCGAGCAGGCCGACGACCCCGTCGATCCACGGCGCCGACCAGGATTTCGCGAACTCGCCGATGATCGCGCGCAGGTCGCTCAGCAACGAGCCGGTGTCCGGATCGATGATCGGGGGGAGGTGCTCGGTCAGCGTCTCGACGACCAGTTGCGCCTTGGTGGACCAGCGGCGGTAGACGTCTGTGCGGTGCGCGCCGGCCTGGTTGGCCACCTCGGCCAGAGTCAATGCGTCGTAGCCGCGCTCGGTCAGCAGCTCCCAGGTTGCCAGAAGCAACCGCTGCTCGAGTTCGGGGTTCCGGGGACGTCCTGCCATGGTTACACTCCATTACGCTACGCCGTGCAGTGGAATCACTGTAGGGGCTTCTGCCGCAGGGCGCAATGAATCTCTCCAGAGGAGCCTTCGATGTACCTGACCCAAGGGCTGCACCGGGCCGTCCAGCAGCAGCCGGACGCGGTGATGACGATCTGCGGCGAGCGACGGCGTACCTTCGCCGAGGTGGCCGAGCGGGTGTCCCGGCTGGCCGGTGCCCTGCAGGGGCTGGGCGTGCGGTCGCGCGACCGGGTGGGGATTCTCGCGCTCAATTCCGACCGGTACCACGAGTACCTGCTGGCCGTGCCGTGGGCCGGTGCTGTGCTCAACCCGGTCAACATCCGGTGGAGTCCGGCCGAGATCGCCTATTCGCTGGCGGACTGCGACACCCGGGTACTCTTCGTCGACGAGGCCTTCGTGCCTTCGCTGCCGACGCTGTACTCGGCGGTGCCTGGCTTGCGTACGGTGATCTATCTGGGGGAGGGGCCTGCGCCGGACGGCACGCTGGACTACGAGTCGCTGATCGCGGGCGCGCAGCCGGTCGCCGACACGTGCCTCGGCGGCGATGCGCTGGCCGGCGTCTTCTACACGGGCGGTACGACCGGGTCACCCAAGGGCGTGATGCTCTCGCACACGAACCTGGCGACGTCGTGGCTCGGGTCAGCCGCGACCGGCTGCTTGCCGACTCGCGCGTCCCGGTCATTGCACTGCGCGCCGATGTTCCACCTGGCTGCCCTTGCGGTGTGGGGTTCGACACTGCTGCTGGGTGGAAGCCATGTCTTCGTGCCGAGCTTCAAGACCGAGAGCGTCTTCGAGGCGATCGCCGCTCATCGGGTCACCGACGTCCTCGTCGTACCGACGATGATCCAGTTGCTCGTCGATGATCCCCGGATCGGCGAGTACGACCTGACGAGCCTGCGTGCCGTCCTGTACGGCGCGTCGCCGATCCCGGCGGCGGTGCTGGAGCGGGCGATGCGCCGGCTCCCGGCTGCGAGCTTCACGCAGGCCTACGGACTGACCGAGACCGCGCCGATCGTCACCGTCCTGACCCCGGACGACCACCGCAACGGCCTGCTCAGGTCGGCCGGCCAGGCCGCGCCGCACTCGGAGCTGCGGATCGTCGATGCCGATAGCAACCAGGTGCCCACGGCAACGATCGGGGAGATCACCGTTCGCGGCGACCACCTGATGGCCGGCTACTGGGGCAAGCCGGCCGAGACCGCCGCGGTGCTGCGCAACGGCTGGCTGCACACCGGCGATGCCGGCTATCTCGACGACCAGGGCTATCTCTACATCGTCGACCGCCTGAAGGACATGATCGTCACCGGCGGCGAGAACGTGTACTCGGCCGAGGTCGAGAACGCCATCGCACGCCACCCCGCGGTCGCCCAGTGCGCGGTCATCGGCGTCCCCGACACCGAGTGGGGCGAGCGCGTGCACGCCGTCGTCGTACCGGCGCCCGGCCAAACCCCGACCCTCGAGGACCTGCGTGAACACACCAAGACCTTCATCGCCGGCTACAAGGCCCCCCGCAGCCTGGACCTCGTCGAAGCCCTCCCCGTCTCCGGCGCCGGCAAGATCCTCAAACGAGAACTCCGCAGGTCCTACTGGTCCGGCGACACCCGCCAGGTCCACTGAAGATCGAGGTATTGACTGGAAACAATCTTTATATATGGTTGCTTCTTAATAATTGAACAACTGCCCGGAGGCACCCATGATCCGCCCCAGATCACGTGTTCTGCTCGCTGTCTTCGCCCTCCTCGCTCTGCTGGTTCCGTTCACTGCCGCGCCCCCGGCGACAGCGGCGGGATCGGTCACCGCGGCCTACGCGCTGACCGGTGAATGGGACGGCAACTTCCAAGTCGCCTACACCGTCACCAACGGCACTGCCGCCACCATCAGCAGTTGGCGGGTCGAGTTCGATCTCGCGACCGGAACGAACATCACCAGCTCGTGGGATTCGGTCGTCACTCGGACCGGGAACCACATCGTGGCCGCCAATGCGAGCTGGAATGCGCCGCTTGCCGCTGGGCAGTCCGCCACCTTCGGGTTCATCGCCAAGGGACCCGCTCGTCCGACGAACTGCAGGGTGAACGGTGGGCTCTGCGCGGGCGGTGCGGGTGACACCAGCGCGCCGACCGCTCCGGCGAACTTCCGGGTCACTGGGACAAGTACCAGCACGGTGTCCTTGGCCTGGAACGCATCGACGGACAACATCGGCGTCACCGGGTACGACGTCTACTCGGGCAGCACGCAACTGATCAGCACGGATCTGACCACCGGTACGGTCGGTGGACTCAACCCGGGAACGGCGTACACGTTCACAGTCAAGGCGCATGATGCCGCCGGGAACTCGTCGCCGGCCAGCAATACGGTCAGCGCGACGACCGTGTCCGGACCGGCCGGGTCGCTGGTACCGGTCGCGCCGTACGTCGACATGGGCGCCTGGCCGACGCCGTCGCTCACCGCGATGGCCACCGCCGGCAATCTGCGCTCGTTCACGCTCGGCTTCATCACCGGCAGCGGTGGCTGCAAGGCGAGCTGGTTCGGGGCGTACGACCCCAGGACGGCCTGGAGCAAGGACCAGATCGACGCGATCCGGGCCCGGGGCGGCGACGTCAAGATCTCCTTCGGTGGTGCGGCCGGTAGCGAACTCGCCCAGGTCTGCCCGACACCGCAGGCAACCGCAACGGAGTACCAGGCGGTCGTCGATGCGTACCAGCTGCGCTACCTGGACCTGGACATCGAAGGCGGCGCGGTGGCGGACCCGGTCTCGATCGCCCGCCGCTCGCAGGCGCTGTCCATCCTGCAGAGCAACCGGCCGGGGCTGAAGATCTCGCTGACGCTGCCGGTGCTGCCCGAAGGCCTCGACGGGAACGGTTTCGCCGTCCTGAAGTCGGCCCGCGACAACGGCATCAACCTCGACGTCGTGAACATCATGGCGATGGACTACAACCGCTCGTCCGGCAACTACGGCGACTTCGCCGTACAGGCCGCGCAGAGCACCTTCAACCAGATCAAGTCGCTGTGGCCGTCCCTCACCGACGCCCAGGCCTGGCTCAAGGTCGGCGTCACCCCGATGCTCGGCCGCAACGACGACGGCGGCACGTTCAACCAGACCCACTCCACCCAACTGGTCGACTTCGCCCGCACCAAGCACCTCGGCATGCTCTCCTTCTGGGAGATGACCCGAGACCGCAACGCCTGCAACGGATCCCTCGTCAACTGCACCAACGTCCCGCAGACGCCGTACCAGTTCAGCCAGATCTTCGCCGGCTACACCGGCTGAGCCGAGCCGCTGTTGAGCGGGTTTGTCCACAGAGCCGCAACGACAAACCCGCTCACCGGGCGTAGCCTGCATGAGCACCGGTTCGGCGCTGAACGAGTAGCGGAGGTGGTGGCTTCATGCTGGCCCAACTGGCGACGGCCGATGTGAACGCACCCTGGAACGGGCACGACACCCGGGTCCTGATCGTCGCGGTCCTGGGGATCGCGTTGATCGTGCTGCTGATCGTGGGGGTCAAGCTGCACGCCTTCCTCGCGCTGACGATCGGTTCGCTGTTCGTCGGGCTGGCCTCGGGGATCGGGGCCGGTGGGGTGACGAAGTCGTTCGAGAACGGCGTCGGTGGTGTTCTCGGGTACGTCGGTGTGCTGATCGCGCTCGGCGCCATGCTCGGCAAGCTGCTCGCCGACTCCGGCGGCGCCGACAAGGTGGTGGACACCTTGCTCCGCGGCCGGGCCGCGACGCTGCCGTGGAAGATGGCGCTGATCGCGGGGATCATCGGGATCCCGATGTTCTTCGAGATCGGGCTGGTCCTGTTGATCCCGATCGTGATGCTCGCCGTCCGGCGCTCGGGCGGGAAGGCCATGCTGCTGGGGATTCCTGCCCTGGCAGGTCTCTCGGTCCTGCACGGTTTCGTACCGCCGCACCCCGGTCCGCTGGCTGCGATCGGCATCCTGCACGGCAACGTCGGCATCACCTTGGCGCTCGGCCTGCTGGTCGCGATTCCCTCGGTCGCGGTGGCGGGTCCGCTGTTCGGCCGGTTCGCCGCCCAATGGGTGCCGATCGGTGCTTCCGGCGCTGCTCTCGCGGTGACCGGCGGGTCCGAGCGCGGCGACGGCGAGGTGCGGGACACCGGAGGAGCGGCGGCCGGCGGCGCGCAGGATCCGAACGCGACCCGCAGCCCCACCTTCACCTGGACGCTCATCACGGTGTTGTCGCCCGTGGTACTGATGCTGCTCAAGGCCGCCGCCGACGTCTGGATGAGCAAGGACGCGGCGCTGTTCCCCTTCCTCGAGTTCATCGGCGATCCGGTGGTGGCGTTGCTGATCGCCGTACTGCTGGCCATGTACACGTTCGGCACCGCGGTCGGTTTCAGTGTTTCCGTCCTGAGCAGGAAGATCGGCGAGAGCCTGTTCCCGATCGTCGGCGTGTTGCTGATCGTCGGCGCGGGTGGCGGCTTCAAGCAGGTCCTGGTCGACGGCGGGACCGGTACGGCGATCGCGAAGATCGCCGTGGCCGCCAGCTTGTCCGCCCTCGTGCTCGGCTGGATGGTCGCCGTCCTGATCCGGCTGGCCACCGGCTCCGCGACGGTCGCCACCGTGACGGCGGCCGGCATCGTGGCCCCACTCGCCGCCGGCCTGAGCGACCCGAACCTGTCGCTGGTCGTACTCGCCATCGGCGCCGGCTCGCTGTTCTTCTCCCACGTCAACGACGCCGGCTTCTGGCTCGTCAAGGAGTACTTCGGCCTGACGGTCGGCCAGACCATCAAGACCTGGTCCGTGATGGAGACCATCATCTCCGTCATGGGCCTCGGCCTGACCCTGCTCCTGTCCCTGGTCTTCTAGCCGGCCGACCGCGGCCGCGGCGCCAGGACGTCTGCCCTGGCTCGCCATACGTATGACGCTTGCCTCTGTTGCCGTATCTGCGACAGTGGGGCCGGCGGGTGCCGTCGTGTGCTTGACCGGGCGGTCAGTCAGGATGACACTGGGGTTGATCGGCCCGCCTACGGAGCGACGGACCCACAGGTGGAAAGGTGGTCGGTCCGGATGAAAAGATGGACCCACCCGCAGGACTTCATCGCATTGCTCGCAGGGATCTACGCCTTCTTGTCGCCGATCTGGACGACGACGACGAGCAAGGCCACCACGACGATGATCGTGCTCGGCATCCTGACCGCGGGGATCGCGGCCGTGGAGCTCGCCCGGCCGGACCTGTTGCCGGCCGAGGGCGCAACCGCGTTGCTGGGTGTGCTGTTCTTCATCTCGCCTTGGGTGATGGACTTCAGCGGGACTCATCCGATGGCCTGGACGGCCTGGATCGTCGGCGCCGTCGTCTTCTTGATCGGTGTGGCGGACCTGCAGATCACCAGATCGCACCGCGGGGCCGCCACCACATCCTGACGACACGTTTACCAGTCCGGCCCCGAGAGGATCTGCGATGGTCGGAGATCGGTCGGTGGGGCGTCGGTCTCGCCGGGTGGGCAAAGCCGCACCCGGTGAGGCCGACGCGGCCCGGACGAGGATCCTCGACGCCGCCGAGGACCTGTTCGCCGAGGACGGTTTCGACGCCACCCCGACCAAGCTTCTGGCCGACCGGGCAGGAGTGGCGAAAGGGCTGTTGTTCTATTACTTCCCGAGAAAGCTGGACGTACTGCGGACGCTGTTCGCCGAGCGCCTGCCGTCGCACCCGTTGTGCGCGGTCGGTGGCTTGGCGGTTGCTGGTGACGTACCAGGCTCGCTTGTGCGGCTGGCCCGCGAGTTCGAGCACGGCCGGCAGAAGTCGCCGGTACTACGGACGATCCTTTTCCGTGAGGCGAACACCCATGTCGAGGTGCGGGGCCATCTGCATGGTCTGCACGCCGGGCTGATGGACCTGACCGAGCGGGTCCTCGACGCGGCCAGCCCGTTCGTGCTCGATCACCGGATGCGCCGCCAGGCCGCGGACACCTACGTGGCGGTCCTGCTGCACGAAGCCAATGCTCTGCGCTGTGACGGTCCGCTCCCGGACGTCAGTGCCGCGGCCGACATCGTCGCCCTCGCGCTGAGCAGCGGTCAGCCGTCGTTGGGCGGGGAGTCCTGATCGGCCCCGGTGTTGCGTTCCAGGTTCTCGACTCGGCCCTGGTCCTCACCGGCGTCCAGCAGGTCGTCCCGCCCGGCCCCGCTGTCCGGGTACTCCATCAACGCGACGGCCGGATGGTGCAGGTCGAAGGCAGGACTCTCGGACCGGATCCGCGGTAGCTTCTCGAAGTTGTGTCGCGGGGGAGGGGAGCTGGTTGCCCACTCCAGCGAGCGGCCCCAGCCCCAGGGGTCGTCGACTCCGACGAGTGGCGACTTGCGCGACTTGTAGATGTTGTAGAAGAACGGCAACATCGACAGGCCCAGAAGCGCCGCGCCGACCGTCGATACCTGGTTCAGGGTGGTGAAGCCGTCGTCTGCCCTGTACGTCGCGTAGCGGCGCGGCATGCCCTCGACACCTAGCCAGTGCTGCACCAGGAAGGTCGTGTGGAAGCCGATGAACAGCAGCCAGAAGTGCAGCTTGCCGAGCGTCTCGTCGAGCATCCGGCCCGTGAACTTGGGCCACCAGAAGTAGAAGCCCGCGAACATCGCGAACACGACGGTGCCGAAGACGACGTAGTGGAAGTGCGCGACCACGAAGTACGAGTCGGACAGCTGGTAGTCCAGCGCGGGCGAGGC
>NZ_BAABAA010000028.1:0-36821 GCF_039537185.1 Kribbella ginsengisoli
ACGCTATCGGCGCCCAGGCACGCACCTCGCGGCACTTGCCCAGCGCCCACGATGCTCCGCATCGAGGCCACTGCTCAAGCACCACGATGCACGCACCTGGACACCGCTATCGTTCGAGCTACACCATTCACGGGGCACCAGGGAGGGCTGATGGACGTCGAGGCGTTCGTGTCCGTGCATCAGCCGCAGTGGGATCGGCTGGCGGCGCTGACCCGGCGGCAGCGCCGGTTGACCGGTGCTGAGGCCGATGAGCTCGTGTCGCTCTACCAGCGGGTCGGTACCCACCTGTCGGCGCTCCGGGCGAGTGGAGCCGACCCTGTGACGATCGGCCGCCTCTCCGGGCTCATCGGTGACGCGCGAGGTGCGGTGACGGGTGCACAGGCACCTGTGTGGCGTGACATCTCCCGGTACTTCCTGGTGAGCTTCCCCGCCGCCCTCTACACCTCTCGCCGCTGGTGGCTCACCATCGGCCTGCTGTTCTACCTGGTGGCGGCCTGGATGGCCTGGCGGATCATCGCGCACCCAGAGGTGCTCGACTCGGTCACCACTCCGGCACAGATCCAGCAGCTCGTCGACGAGGACTTCGCCAACTACTACTCCGAGAACCCGGCCCAGGACTTCGCCCTGCGGGTCTGGATCAACAACGCGACGGTATCGGCCGCAGTACTGGCTATCGGCGTACTGCTGGTGCCGACGATGTTCGTGCTCTGGAGCAACGCGATGAACCTCGGCATCAACGCCGGGGTGATGATCGGCCACGACCGCGCCGACGTGTTCTTCGGCCTGATCACTCCGCACGGCCTGCTCGAGCTGACCGCGGTGTTCGTCGCGGCGGCGGCCGGGCTGCGGCTCGGCTGGTCGTGGATCGCGCCCGGCCCGCGAACCAGGATGCACGCGCTCGCCCAGACCGGCCGGGCGACCGTGGGGATGGCGATCGGCCTCGCGGTCATCTTGTTGATCACTGGTTTGATTGAAGCGTTCGTCACCCCGTCGCACCTGCCGACCGCGGTCCGGGTCGGCATCGGCGTACTGGTCGAGATCGGCTTCTTCGTCTATGTCTGGACGCTCGGCCGGCGGGCCGCGCGATCCGGCGAGTACGGCGACGTGGAGCTGTCCGAGCGCGAGGCGAGTGCACCGCTGTCGGTCTGACCGGCGTTTCCGGGCGGGTACAGGGTGCTTTATGAGGACCGCCCAGAAAGCCCAGCAAAGTCGT
Organism: Kribbella ginsengisoli; assembly: GCF_039537185.1. Lineage (NCBI taxonomy): Bacteria > Bacillati > Actinomycetota > Actinomycetes > Propionibacteriales > Kribbellaceae > Kribbella > Kribbella ginsengisoli. The sequence goes on from NZ_BAABAA010000028.1 coordinate 1,214, forward strand.
CTGTATGCCGTCGCGATCACCGTCGGCCTGATCGCGTACGGCGTGGTACATCTGCTGATCGCGTGGATCGCGCTCCAACTCGCCTGGGGCAAGAGCTCGGGCGAGGCCGACCAGCAAGGCGCGCTCCAGGAACTGGCGAGCAAGCCCTTCGGTGGCGTGCTCCTGTGGATCGTCGCCGTCGGCCTGCTGGCGCTGGTGATCTGGAAGGTGCTGGAACTCGTCTACGGCCACCTCGACACCGAGAAGAAGGTGTCGTCGATCGGTCGGGGCATCGTCTATCTCGCGCTGTCGATCAGCGCGGCCAAGGTGGCGATGGGCTCCTCGAAGTCCGGCACCAGCCAGTCCAGCGGGATGACCGCGAAGCTGATGCAGAGCGGTTTCGGCCGGGTGGTGGTCGTGATCGCCGGCCTGGTCATCATCGGCGTCGGTGTTCGCCAGCTGTACAAGGCGGTGACGAAGAAGTTCACCGAGGACCTGACCGGCGGCGTCTCGGAGTCGACGATCATGCTCGGCCGGGTCGGCTACGCCGCCAAGGGAATAGCCTTCCTGATCGTCGGCGGCCTGTTCGCCTACGCGGCGATCAACTACGACACGAAGAAGGCCGGCGGCCTCGACACCGCCCTGCGCACGATCAAGGACCAGCCCTTCGGCTCGGTGCTACTCACCCTGATGGCGCTCGGGATCGCCTGCTTCGGCGTCTACTGCTTCGTCTGGTCGCGCAACGCCAGGCACTGACGGCAGCCACGCCTTGATCGTCGTACCGTCGCCAGGCGCTGACGTGATGTCGAGCGTGCCGTGGTGGATCCGGACACGCTCGTTCATGCCGGCCAGGCCGTGCCGGTAGCCGATGGACGCCGCAGCGACGTCGAAGCCGGATCCGTCGTCGCGGATCTCGACCGAGACACCGCTGGCCTGTACGTCGACCAGCAGCCGCGCACTGTCCGCCCTCGAGTGTTTGGCGACGTTGGTGAGCGCCTCCTGCGCCAGCCGGTAGACGGTCAGCTGCACGCTGTCCGGTAGCGCAGCGGGATCCCCGCGAACCTCGAGCGACACCGGAATCCCTTGCTCGGTCAGGCTCCCGGCCAGCGCAGGTAGCTGGCCGAGCCCGGGCATCGGTGCTTGAGCGGGCGATCCAGGCTCACCCCTCAGCGCCCACAACATCCGGTCGAGCTCGGTCAGCGCGCGGCGGCCGGTGTCGCCGATCCGCCGGAAGCCGCGGACCGCGTCCTTGGTCGTTCTGGCGACGAGATCCGGACCGGTCTCGGCCTGGATGACCATCAGGTTGACGTGGTGAGCGACCACGTCGTGCAGGTCCCGGGCGATCTGGGCGCGTTCCTCCAGCAGCACCTGGGTCTGCTCGTGTTCCTGGTTGCGCTTGATCAACTGCTCCTCGCGGAGCGTGGCGCGCTGGCTCCGGCGGACGGTCCGGACCAGCAGACCGACACACCACGGCGCGACCAGGGCGAGGGAGTACGTGAACGGCCACACCCGGTCGAACGCAGTCACGAGCAGACTGGAGTCGCTCTCGCCGGGGAACACCTGCATCAGGGCCGCTTGCGGATCCGAGTAGACGACCCGGATCAGACCTTCTGCTCCAAGGGTGCTGCTGGCCAGGTACATCGCTCCCAGGACGTTCGCGGTGAGTGTCGCCGAGAAGGTCGGTCTGCGCCAGGCCGCGGCCGAGTACAACGCCACCGCCAGCGCGAAGATCAGTACCCACGGGGTCTGCGCGGTGGCATACCCCGCGATCGCGGCCAGGCCGAGTACGGCGCACGCTACGACCGGCAGCCGTCGACGGAGGACAAGTGTCAACGGCGCGAGCGTGAGGGAGACCGTCAGCACCGCGCGGATGCCCACCTGGTAGTCGACGTCGGATTGCGAGTGGTACCAGAGCTGCAGGAGGCTGAAGACCGCGGCGAGCAGTCCGTCGAATCGCCACGGGCTGCGTTCGTCGTCGACCCGGATGATGTCGTCGACCAACGGGGCCAGCCGGGACCGGAGGTCGACCGAGCGGAGCAGGAAGCCGGCGAGCCAGCTGATGGCGAGCACCAGCGACAGTTCCACCGGCCAGTGCACGATGGTGTCGTGTTCGTTGAGGTCCGAGGCCGCGATCCGCGCGTAGTTGGGGAAGAGCCACGTCGGGGTGTCCGGGCGGCAGTAGACGAGGTCGATCACCCGGGGCCAGATGGTCGTGGTGGCGATCACCGGCAGGAAAGTGATCACCGGAGCGACCCACCGGCCGATCGGCGACCGCACCGATCTGGCCGCGGAGAAGAGGGCCACGGCCAGGCATACGAGCAGTACCGGCTGGGTGTTCGTCGGGAGATAGGCGAGGGTGATCGCGGCGGTGAGCACGATGCAGGGGATCAGCGGCCGGCTGGCCCGGAAGACCAGCGTCGCCGGCGCCAGAATGAGGCTCAGGGCGACCCAGGGGTCGACGAAGTGCCAGCGTTCGATGCCGCCGATCAGGAAGATGTCGGCCACCATCGCGCTGATGCCGAGCAGCGCGATCAACAGGTCGGCGACCGGGACAGTGGCCGGCAGCAGGCGCGCGGCAGGCATCCGGATGCTGCTGGTCTGGGCACTCACCTGTCCATTCTGTGACGCCCGGAGGTCGTCGGCGTCACTCCTTCGAGTGATGCTCAGTCGGCGCCGGTGGTCTGGTGGGCGAGGTTGGAGGGGGCGCCGCGGTAGAAGGCCCGGATCCGGTATGCCGCGACGCGCTCGCTGGGGAGCGTGGTCAGGTCGGTGACGGTCGAGTTGGGGTCGATGAAGCCGGCTACCCGGTACTGGGCCTGGTTCGCCGGCTTGATCTCGAGGAGGTAGCCGTCCTCGTCGGTGGCGTTGTCGGTCCAGGAGACGCGGACTCCGTCGGTGCCGATCGACCGGGCGGCGACCTCGGTCGGCGTACCGGCTCCTGATCGGACCGAGCCGATGTCGGCGCTCGCCCTGGCCGCCCGGTAAGTCGTTGCTGCGGGCAACTTCACCTCGACGGGGGACGAGACCGGGCCGAGGACCGGAGTGACGCGGTAGTAGAAGGGGGTCCTGGGAATCAGGTCGGGATGCTTGTACCGGTGCTGGCCGGCGGTGACGAAGTCGAGGATCGTGTAGCGGCCGTCGGGCTCGGTGGCGAACTCGACGATGGTGCTGGTCGATTCGGCCGGGCCGCCCGACCAGGACAGGGTGATGTCGGTCGGGGTGTCGAGAGTGGCGGTGAGTTCGGGGGCGACCGGCTTGGCGGCGCGGGTGCCGGCCGGCTGGCCGGTTGCCTGGGATGCGCAACCGGTCAGCGCGGCCAGCAGTGCCACCGCTGTGGCGAGACGGATCAACAGGACCTACTTCCGCCAGAAGTTGACGCCGCTCCACTGGACCGTGATCGGGCCCTTGCCGCTGTCGGTGCGGTACGAGCCGAACTTGTCGTAGAAGCTGCCACCGGGGCTGGAGATGGTCTGCTTCAGGGAGCCGTTGATGTAGGTCTTGTGGGTGCTGCCGACGACGTGCACGGTGTTCACCCGGACCGTCGTACCGACCGTGGCGCCGTTCGCGACGGTGCCGGCGCCGACCCGGTAGAGCCGGCCGCCGCTCTCCACCGCGAGCATGAAGAACGGCCCGGCCGCGCTCTCGTTGAAGGTCTGCTTGAGGCTGATCCGGGTGCCGCCGGACATCGAGGTGATCTTGAAGTACCCCTCGAACTGGCGGCTGCCGCTGGAGTAGGTGGCGTACCGGCGCTCGGCGCGCTGGTCGCCGCTGCCGGTGGAGCAGGTCAGCTGGAAGGTCAGGCCGCTGATCTGGCCGCAGCCGCGTTCCTGCTCGGAGAAGGACGGGGAGTAGGAGGTCCAGCCGCCAGGCTCGACCTCGGCGAAGGCGCTGGGGGCGGCGAGCGTCAGGGCGGCGGTCACTGCGACCGCGGCGCCGAGCGCGCGAAAGCGTTTCGTCATGGTTTGTACCTCATCGGATAGTTCGGGGCGTTAACTGTCCGCGTACGCCCGCTCACCATAAGGCAAACGCTTACCGCTCAACAGAGCCCTTCGCGGGATTTTATGGAACCCAGTTCCATGACCCCGGGGCAACGATACTGTGACAAAAATACGTTAATCGTTGACGAACGGTAGCCGAATGGTGTGGTTTTCTCCCTAAACCACCAGGGCGGAAGGTGCGTGGGGCGGATGCGGAGATGGATCGGCGCGGCGGCGGCGATGGCGATGCTGGCGCTCGGGGGACTGTCAGGGGTGACCGCTCAGGCGGTCTCCAGCAGCGCCCAGGCAGACCCTGCGGCGCCCAAGGTGATCAGGGTCGGGGCCACCCAGTCGGTGGACTCGCTGAATCCGTTCCTGGCGGTCCGGCTGGTCTCGTCGTCGATCCACCGGTGGATGTACGGCTTCCTGACCGTGCCGGACCCCAAGACGCTGCAGCCCAGTCCTGACCTGGCCGAGTCCTGGACGACCTCGCCCGACGGGCTGACCTGGACGTTCAAGATCCGCCAGGCGAAGTGGTCCGACGGCCAGCCGATCACCGCGGACGACGCGGCCTGGACGTTCAACAAGATGATCACCGACGACGGCGCCAAGACCGCGAACGGCCCGGCGGTGGAGAACTTCGCCGGCGTCACGGCGAGCGGCCAGGAGCTGACGATCAAGCTCAAGGCGCCACAGGCGTCGATGCTCGACAATCCGGTGCCGATCATGCCCAAGCACGTGTGGGAGAAGGTCGCCGACATCTCGAAGTACGAGGCCACCGACTTCCCGGCCGTGACGAGTGGGCCGTACATCGCGGTGGAGCAGAAGAAGGACCAGTACGTGAAGCTCAAGGCGAACCCGGACTACTGGCGGGGCGCGCCGAAGATCGACGAGCTGCAGGTGATCTTCTACGACAACCCGGCGGCCGCGATCGTCGGGCTGAAGAAGGGCGACATCGACCTGATCGGCCGGCTCGCGCCGCCGGACTTCGACGCGCTCAAGGGTGACAGCAACATCGTCCAGTGGAACGAGCAGGGCCGGCGGGCGACGTACCTGCAGATCAACCACGGTGCGACGACCAGCGACAACAAGCCGATCGGCGACGGGCATCCGGCGCTGAAGGACCCGAAGGTGCGGGAGGCGCTGCACTACGCGATCGACAAGCAGAAGCTGGTCGACGAGGTGCAGAACGGGCTGGCGGTGCCGGCCGACGGATCGATCATTCCGCCGATGTACAAGGACTTCTTCTGGCAGGCGTCGGGGGCGGAGAAGGTCAGCTTCGACCTGGCCAAGGCGAACAAGATCCTCGACGACGCCGGGTACAAGAAGGGCGCCGACGGGGTCCGGACGATGCCGGACGGGTCGCGCAAGCTGCAGTTCCGGTTCAGCATCCACACCGACACGCCGATCGAGGAGAAGCTCGCGGAGTACCTGACCGGGTGGTTCAAGGAGCTCGGCATCACGCTGACCACCAAGCGGCTCGACTCGAGCAAGTTCACCGAGGAGACCGGGACGACGGCGCTGTTCGACATCGCGATCAGCGGCTGGTCGGTGAACCCGGATCCGGAAGAGGTGCTGGCGACGCACCTGTGCAGCCGGCGGCCGACGGCGTCGGGCGAGGGCGGCGGTACCGAGTCGTTCTACTGCGACCCGCAGTACGAGGCGTTGTACCAGCAGCAGTTGAAGGAACTCGACCGGCCGAAGCGCGCCGACATCATCAAGAAGATGGAGGAGCGGCTCTACACGGACGCTCCGGTGATCGCGCTGTACTACCCGAACGACCTCGAGGGCTATCGCAAGGACCGGATCGCTTCGATCACGCCGATCCCCGAGGACAAGGGCATCCTGTACGGCGGCAGCGGCTACTGGCCGTTCTACACACTCCAGGCCGTCACCAAGGACGCCGGTACCGACGAAGGCGGCTCCAGCACCGGCGTGATCGTCGGCGTCGCGGTCGCGGCGGTCGTGCTCCTCGGAGCCGGCTTCCTCTTCACCCGCCGCCGCAAGATGGTGGCGGACGACCGCGAATGACGATCGCACCGCCGGCGGCCGAGGCGATCGATGAGCAGCCCGCCGGCCGGGGGTTGCTCCGGTACGCCTTGGCCAAGGTCGGTGGGGCGCTGCTGAGCATCGCGATGGTGATCGTGGCGACGTTCTTCGCGTTCCGGTTGCTGCCGGGGGATCCGGTGCGGGCGCTGGCGCAGGGGCGGAACATGACGCCGGAGCAGCTCGATCTGGAGCGGCACCGGCTGGGGCTGGACAAGTCGCTGGCCGAGCAGTTCGTCCATTTCGTCAACCAGACGGTGCATTTCGACCTCGGTACGTCGTACGAGTACAAGCGCCCCGTACTGGACCTGATCGGCGAACGCATCGGCTCCACCCTGCTGCTCACCGGTACCGCGCTGGTGATGGCCGTCAGCCTCGGCATCTGGCAAGGAGCCCGCGCCGGGTGGAAGCCGGGCAGCAGGTTCGACAAGTTCTCGACCGGGGTGTCGCTGGTGCTGTGGTCGGTGCCGACGTTCTGGCTCGGACTCCTGCTGCTGATGGTGTTCGCGGCTGGGATCGGGCCGATTCCGGGCATCTTCCCGACCCGGGGGATCGAGAGCGTCGACGCGCCGGACGGGTTCGGGTATGTGCTGGATGTGGCCAAACACATGGTGCTGCCGTGCTTGACGATGGTGGCGGTCGTCTACGCGCAGTACCTGCTGGTGATGCGGTCGTCGGTGCTCGACGAGGTGGGGCAGGACTACGTGACGACGGCGCGGGCGAAGGGGTTGCGAGACGACGAGATCCGGCGGCGGCACGCAGTACCGAATGCGCTGTTGCCGACGGTGACGCTGGTGTTCATGCGGATCGGGTTCGTGGTCGGCGGGGCGGTGACGGTCGAGGCGATCTTCAGCTGGCCGGGGCTGGGGCAGTTGTTCTACGAGGCGATCCGGGTGCCTGACTTCACGTTGATGCAGGGCACGTTCCTGTTGATCACGGTGTCGGTGATCCTGATGAACACGCTCGCGGATGTCGTGTACCACCTGCTCGATCCTCGGGTGAGGTCGGCATGAGCATCACTTGGACGCGGCGGCGACTTGCCCTGGGACGCTTCTGGGGAGACTTCCGGACGCATCGGGCCGGGGTGATCGGGCTGGCGATTCTGTTGCTGGCCGTGTTGCTGGCGGTGATCGCGCCGCTGTTCATCGACGCGGGCGTGACGAATGTCGTCAGCGGGACGCGCGAGAAGCTTGCGCCGCCGAGCTGGGCCGATCCTTTGGGTACGGACGAGTCGGGGCGGTCCGTGCTGCTGATGATCTGGTGGGGGTCGCGGACGTCGTTGCTGATCGGGTTCCTCGCCGCGTTGCTGAGCATGGTGATCGGGACGGTGCTGGGCATCGCGGCCGGGCACTTCCGCGGGTGGATCGGTGCGATCGTCATGCGGATCACCGACTGGTTCCTGGTGCTGCCGTCGCTGGTGACGGCGCTGGTGCTGGCGGCGATCCTGGGTGGCAGCACGGTGACGATCATCGCGGCGATCGGGGTGACCTCGTGGCCGTCGACGGCCCGGCTGATCCGGGCGCAGACGCTGGCGGTGGAGGCGCGGCCGTACATCGAACGGTCGCAGGCATTGGGTGGCGGGCATTGGCACATCACCACGCGGCACGTGTTGCCGAACGTCGCACCGTTGCTGTTGGCAAGTACGACGCTGGAGGTCGCGAGCGCGATCGTCACGGAGTCGACGCTGGCCTTTCTCGGGGTCAGCGCGAACAAGACGTCTTGGGGGACGATGCTGCGTGGGTCGTACGACTGGGGCGCGGCGACGTCGGGTGCTTGGTGGTACATCCTCGTACCGGGCTTGTGCATCGTGATCGTGGTGATGGCGTTCACGCTGTGCGGCCGGGCGCTGGAGACCGTGCTGAATCCCCGGCTGCGGAGGGCGGTCTGATGAGTCTGCTCGAGTTGGACTCGTTGTCGGTGACGTACCGGATCGCGTCGGGGGACGTGCCCGCGGTACGGGATGTGTCGCTGTCGCTGGAGGCCGGTGAGGCGCTTGGGGTGGTAGGCGAGTCGGGGTCGGGGAAGTCGACGCTGGCGATGGCTCTGCTGCGGTTGCTGCCGCGTGACGCCCGGACTTCGGGGCGGATCATGCTCGGTGGCGAGGATGTGCTGGCGATGAAGTGGGGGCGGTTGCGGGCGGTTCGCTGGGCTGAGGCGTCGATCGTGTTCCAGGGTGCGCAGCATGGGCTGAATCCGGTGCAGCGGATCGGTGATCAGATCGCCGAACCGCTGCTGGTGCACAAGCTGGCTGGACCTGCGAAGGCTTCTGAGCGAGTTGTCGAACTGCTGCGGCAGGTCGGGTTGCCCGCCTGGCGAGCGCGCAGTTATCCGCATGAGCTGTCCGGTGGGCAGCGGCAGCGGGTGATGATCGCGATGGCGCTGGCGTGTGAGCCGCAGTTGATCATCGCGGACGAGCCGACGACTGCGCTCGACCTGATGGTGCAGGCGCAGGTGCTGACGCTGATCAAGTCGCTGATCGCTTCGCAGGGGATCTCGCTGCTGATGATCTCGCATGACCTGTCGGTGCTGGCTGACACTTGTGACCGGTTGGCGGTGATGTACGCCGGGCGACTGGTCGAGACCGGTCCTGCGGACGGGGTCTTCCGGCATCCCTACAGCCAGGCGCTGGCGGCTGCTTTTCCGACGGTGGGTGATCCGGCGTCGCGGCTGGCGCCTCGCGGTCTCGGGGGTGATCCGCCGGATCCGCAGCAGTTGCCGTCGGGGTGCGTGTTCCATCCGCGGTGCCCGGTGGCGCTGGAGTCGTGCTCTTCGGTCGACGTCGAACTGCGGCCGGCGGGCGATCGGCGTACGGCGGCCTGTGTTCTGGTGCTGGAGGAATCTTGCTAGAGGCAACCTCTTTGGCGGTCGAGTTCGCCTCCCGCGGCCGGCGTCCGGCGCGGGCGGTGGACGGCGTCAACCTGTCCGTCGGCGCCGGTGAGATCGTCGCGCTGGTCGGCGAGTCGGGCTGCGGCAAGACGACGCTGGCCCGGACGCTGCTCGGCCTCGAACGTCCTTCGTCAGGGACGGTTTCGTACGACGGTACGCCGCTCTCCTATCGGGCCAAGGCGCTCAAGGCCTACCGTCGCCAGGTCCAGCTGGTGCTGCAGGACCCGATGGGCTCACTCAACCCACGCCAGACGGTCTACGAAGCCGTTGCCGAAGGCCCCCGGATCCACGGCCTGCCCGACGAGGAGAAGGTCGTCGCCGAGGCGTTGTCGCGGGCCGGCCTCCGCCCACCCGAACGCTTCTTCCTGCGCTACCCGCACGAACTGTCCGGCGGCCAACGACAACGCGTGGTGATCGCCGGCGCGCTGGCCCTCAACCCGAAGGTCCTCATCGCCGACGAGCCCGTCGCCTCCCTCGACGCCTCCGTCCGCGGCGAGATCCTCGCCCTCCTGCTCCGCCTCCGCGACGAACTCGGCCTGTCCGCTCTCGTGGTCACCCACGACCTCGGCCTCGCCTGGAACATCGCCGACCGGGTCGCCGTCATGTACCTGGGCCGCATCGTCGAATCCGGCCCCACCGAACAGATCCTCAAGTCCCCCCAGCACCCCTACACCCAAGCCCTGCTCTCGGTACTTCCCGAGTCCCCGGCCCGCATCGTCCTGACCGGTGAGCCGCCGGACCCCACCCGCATCCCCGGCGGCTGCCGCTTCCACCCCCGCTGCCAGGTAGTCGCGTCCGGAAACCCCATCGCCGACAAATGCCGCACCGACGTACTCCCGATCCTGCCGGCGTCCGACGCTGCTCAAGCAGCCTGCCACCTGCTCTGAGGTAGATCGGGCACAAGCGGCAGGCAGTACCAGCTAGAGGCGGCCGGCTTTTTTGAGGGCTAGGTAAGTGTCGGCTAGGGCGGGGGCTATTTGGTCTGGGTTGGCGTCTACGACTGTGGCGCCTGCTCGGGTCAGAACGGCGGTGACTCGTTCTCGGTCGAGGCGGGTGCGGGCGGCTGAGGCGGCGCCGTAGATCTCGATCATGTCGGAGAGGGAGGATTCCATCTCGGTCAGGCGGGGGTCGGCGACCGAGGCCAGGACTACTACGTGGCGGCGCAGGAGGGGGCCGATGACGGGGAGGAGGGATTCCTCGATCACGGCTGGGTCCAGGCCGGTTAGGAGGACTACCAGGGAGCGTTGGCCTAGGCGTTCCAGGACCTGGGATACGACGACCCGGAAGTCTGTTTGGACTAGTTGGGCGTCTACGTTGGCTAGCGCGTTGACGAAGGACGGTAGGACGTCTTGGGGTGCGGGGCGGCGGACGTCGGCTCGGACCTCGGAGTCGCAGGCCAGTAAGGAGACTCGGTCGCCGGCGCGGGTGGCCAGGGCGGCCAGGAGGAGGGCGGCGTCCATGGCGTGGTCCAGGCGGGGTGCGTCGCCTACGCGGCCGGCGGACATGCGGCCGGAGTCGATGACGATGGCTACCTGGCGATCGCGCTCGGGGCGCCAGGTGCGCAGTACTACGGTGTTGCGCCGAGCCGTCGCCCGCCAGTCGATGCTCCGGACGTCGTCACCCGGCACGTAGTCCCGCAGTGAGTCGAACTCGGTGCCCTGGCCCCTTACCAACAAGGCAGTTCGGCCATCGAGCTCCCGCAACCGGGCAAGCCGCGACGGCAAGTGCTTGCGGCTGTTGAACGGCGGTAACGCCCGTACCGTCCACGGCACCTTGTGCGCCCCCTGCCGCCCAGCAAACCCGAGCGGCCCGATCGACCGCACGGTCACGCGATCTGCATGCCGATCCCCACGCCTGGTAGGCAGCAGGTGTGTGGTCAACCGCCGCCGCTCACCCGACGGCAGGTCCAGCTTGTGCGGAGGATCCTGTACTCCGGCCGAAGGCGGCCAAGCATCACGCAGCAGCCCCTTAACCCGCCGCCCGGGATTAGCCACCAGCAGCGTCACCACAGCCGGCTGCCCCAACCGCACCGCCGTATCGCCCTCCCGGCTCAACTGCAGCCGTCGAGGCGACCCAGCCAGCAACAGGTCGACCACGCACACCACCAGCACGGCAGCGACCACTATGCCGACCCCAGCCCACCGGGGCATGAGCACGGCGACGAACAGCACCCCCGCCGCGGCCAGTACGCCGGCCCGGCCAGTCAGGACCATCAGCGTGGCACTGGCACCGTGGCCAGCACACTCTCCAGTACTGCGTCCGCCGTGACACCTTCCAGCTCTGCCTCAGGCCGGATCTGCACCCGGTGCCGCAGGCAAGGACGTGCCATCGCCTTCACGTCATCGGGGATCACGTAGTCGCGCCCGGACAACCAGGCCCACGCCCGAGCCACCGCAAGCAGCGCAGTAGCCCCACGCGGCGACACCCCGAGCTGCAGCGACGGCGACTGCCGAGTGGCCCGACACAGGTCGACCACATAAGCCAGTACGTCCTCCCGTACTGCGACCCGCCGCACCGCCGCCTGCCCCGCCAGCAAGTCCTCCGGCCCGGCCACCGGGCGCAACCCGGCGGCCACCAGGTCACGAGGATCGAAACCGGCAGCATGCCGAGCCAGTACTGCGATCTCGGCGTCCCGCGGCGGAATGTCCAGCGTCACCTTCAGCAGGAACCGGTCCAACTGTGCCTCGGGCAACGGATAAGTGCCCTCGTACTCGATCGGGTTCTGGGTCGCCGCCACGACAAAGGGAACCGGCAGCAGCCGGGGCTCGCCGTCGACGGTGACCTGCCGCTCCTCCATCGCCTCGAGCAGCGCGGCCTGCGTCTTGGGCGGCGTCCGGTTGATCTCGTCCGCGAGCAGGATGTTGGTGAACACCGGCCCCTTGCGGAACTCGAACTCGCTGGTCTTCGCGTCGTACACCAGCGACCCGGTGACATCACCAGGCATCAGGTCGGGGGTGAACTGGACCCGCTTGGTCTCCAGCCGCATCGCCATCGACAGCGCCCGCACCATCAGCGTCTTCGCCGTACCGGGGACTCCTTCCAGCAGGACGTGGCCGCGGCAGAGCAGGGCGAGGACCAGGGCGGTGACGGCCGTCTCCTGGCCGACCACCGCCTTGCCGATCTCGTTCCGCAGCTCGACCAGAGCCTGCCTGGCCCGTTCGGGGGTGACCTCGATAGCGGTCGTCACGGGTGTCGTACCTCCAGCGTCAGCAGGTCCAGCTCATGGGACAAGAACATCAGTGCGGCGTCGTCGAGTGGTGGTTGACCATAGAGCAGTTCGTACAGCATCGCGGGATCCCTGCCCGTCCGGGCGGCGATTGCGGCCACTACTGCGGTCGGCTCGGCCCGGCGAGGGATGCCGTGCGCAGTATGGAGCTTGCCTAGCGCTGACTCGCGCAGAGCAGCCGCAGCACGGTCCCGAGCCCGGGAGCGACGGTAGAGGCGAGCCCTGCCCTCAGTGGTCTCCGCTGCATGCACGATGACCGGCAATGGCTCCGGTACTACGGGCCCGAGCCGCCGCCCACGCCAGATGGCCACCACGAAGGCCGCGAACGCCAGTGCCCAGGCGATGTACCGGACGTCCGGCGGGACCAGTGGCGGCCCGTCGCTGTCGTCGTCATCGCCGTAGTCGTAGCTGTCGTTCTCGTACTGCGGCAGGTACCAGACCACCTCGGAGTTCGTGCCGATCAGGTTCAGCGCCAGGGCCGCGTTGCCGTCCTCGGCCAGCATCTCGTTGGTGAAGGACTGCGGTGAGCCGACGACGTCGACGATCTTGCCGCCGGTCTCGAGCCGGATGAGCGTGTGGTTGATGCCGTCGCCGTAGCAGGCGATGGCCGAGTCGGGTGCGGAGTACGAGGCGCCGCTGACGGTCGCAGTACCGGCCTTGACCGCGGCGGGGAGGTCGCAGTCGGGAGCGCGGCTGTCTTCGGGCAGTGTCGTGCTCGCGTTCAGTACGCCGGGTGCGATGAGCTCCAGTGCCCTCGTGCCCGGCCGGATCAGCACCACGTGTCCCCAGCCGCCCATGGCGATGTCCTGCCAGTCCGAGCGGCTCAAGGAGCCGCCGGGCGCGATCAGCAGCGTCTTGTCGGCGCTGCCGTCGACTGCATCCTGGTAGGCCGTCGTGCCGGTTACCTCGACCTGGTGGTTCTCCAGCAGTGCAGCAAGGGCTTTGGCGCCCGCCGGGTCGGCAGAGTCCGGGCTGAACGGCCCAGAGGTCCGGGCGGCTCCTGCGATGAGCAGTACGAGCAGGCCGAGCACCACGAGCCCGGTGACCAGGAGGGGCACTCGCAGCGCACGCCAGGCCTCGGTACCGCTTCTACCGACCGCAGTACTCATTCCTGCACCAACTGTCGCGTCGATACATGCCTGGCGGCCTCATCGGCAGTTACCACCAGCGCATAGCGCTCAGGCGTCCCAGGCCGGTTGCCGTAGACAACCTCCGTGAACACGAGCGCCGCCGGCTGCAGTGGCTCCCGCAGAGCCGGTACTACGCGCCCAGCGTCCGCCACAGCCTCGTACGCCGTCCGCCCCGGCCGCTCGTCGAGCACAGTGCGCTCGGTCAGCTCCGCAACGCAAGCGCGGAAGCGACTCCGCACCGCAGCCGCGTAGTCACCACGCCCCGCCTCCGAGACGGCCTGGGAACGGTAGGCAGCCGCACTACGTGGCCGGTCGTCCTCGAAGACAGCCTGGCCCTTGGCGCCACGCGTGGTCCGCAGTACGCCGGCCCGCCACAGCACCACGATGACGACCAGCACGATCAGCCCGAGCAGCATCGCCAGGCCTGCCCGGCCGTCGGTGGACTGGCCGGTCAGGTTGCGCAGCAGGTCCGCGATCCACTGCATGATGTGGTCGAGGATCCGGGAGATGACGTTGTCGCCGGCCTGGCCGTACGCGGGCTTGGCCAGCTCCTTGGCGGCCTCCCGTGCCGCGTCGTCGCGGTTGACGTCGACTGGCGGCTCGAGGAACACCAGGGCCCTCACAGGGCCGGCCCAGTCGGTGCTTTGAGGGCCGGACGCATCCACAGGTCGAGCCCCTCGCGCCGGACCCGCAGGTCCAGGTAGATGAGCGCCTGGACCGCCGACATGAAGGCGAGGCTGGCGATCAGGGTCAGGATGGTCGCGAGCCCGGCGGAGACGGCCAGCACGACCGAGACGATGGTGGCAGTGCTGTCCTCACTGCCATCGGCCCAGGAGCCCAGCGTCGCGGCCAGCGTGCCGATGCCGAACTGCAGCGCGTAGCTGACGATGTTCACCACCAGTCCGCCGAACAGCAGGATGCCGAGCACCCGCCAGAACTTACCGCGTACCAGCCGCCAGGACCGCTTCAGCGAGCCCCAGACGCCAACCCTGGCAGGGATGTAGAGCCCGATATCCGGAGCATGCTTGCCCTCCATCAGGACCACAGTGCCCGCCAGGACCAGCCGGATCCCGAAGATGAGCACCAGGACGCCACCGACCAGCACCAGCAGTACTGCGACCAGCCCGGCCGCCTCGGACGAGATCAGCGCGTCCGTACCGGCGCCGATGGCGAAGACGCCCAGACCCCAGCCGGCGATGATCACGCCGAAGCAGAGCGACTGGACGACGCCCACGGCGGCCAGAGCGGGCAGGGACCGGCGTACCAGCCGCAGGAGCTCGCGTGGGCCGACCCGGTTGGCCAGCTGGCTACGTACGGCTGCCAGGGCGATGATGCCGGACAGCATGCTCGACACCACCGCGAACAGGATCAGCTCCACCCCGTACATGACCAGCATGGCGATGCCGGCCTGCTCGAAGGGGGAGTCCGCGTTGAAGAAGCCACTGATCCCACCGGGCACGGTCAGTTGGGTCAGTGCGGCCTGTACCGCGGCCAGCGCGACCCCGGCCAGCACCGGGAGGCCCAGCATGATCGCCTTGTTCTCGGAGATGGTCCGGGCGGCGTTGTCGAGCAGGTCGGCGGGCAGCCACGGCCGCAGCGGTTCGGAGTACTCCGAACTCTCGTAGACCCCGATGTCGTCGCCCATCCCGCCCCTCCCAGGTTGTCCCGGACCCCCGCAGTGCACCATGATCACAGGCCGGGCGGGTCCATACCGCCATTAGTAGAGTCCCGCTCGGCGATCCGGCGTGTGCGCTACCCCGGGAATGGGACACTATCCGTAGTGCGTACGATCGGCGCCCGCTGGGCGCGCAGTACATCGCGCAGTACATCCGGACCGGCAAGGAGCAGGCGTGGCAGAAGGTAACCGGACGATGCGGGGCCGAGTCCTCATCGTCGATGACGACACGGCGTTGTCCGAGATGCTCAGCATCGTGCTGCGCAACGAGGGCTACGACACCTACCTGGTCGCCACCGGCGACAAGGCGGTGCCTGCTTTCCGTGAGTTCAAACCCGACCTGCTGCTGCTCGACCTGATGCTGCCCGGGATGGACGGGATCGACGTCTGCCGCGCGATCCGGGCCGAGTCCGGCGTGCCGATCGTGATGCTGACCGCCAAGAGCGACACCGTGGACGTGGTGCTGGGCCTGGAGTCCGGCGCCGACGACTACGTGGTGAAGCCGTTCAAGCCCAAGGAGCTGGTGGCCCGGATCAGGGCCCGGCTGCGCCGGATGGACGAGCCCGGGCCGGAGTCGCTGACCATCGGCGACCTGACCATCGACGTGGCCGGCCACTCGGTCAAGCGCAGTGGCGAGACCATCCAGCTCACCCCGCTGGAGTTCGACCTGCTGGTCTGCCTGGCCTCCAAGCCGTGGCAGGTGTTCACCCGCGAGGTCCTGCTCGAGCAGGTCTGGGGCTACCGGCACGCGGCCGACACCCGGCTGGTCAACGTGCACGTCCAGCGGCTGCGCTCGAAGATCGAGAAGGACCCGGAGCACCCGGAGATCGTCGTGACCGTCCGTGGCGTGGGTTACAAGGCTGGTGCGGACTGATCGAGTACGGACGCGACGGCCAGTCGCAAGGGGACAAGCCGGCCACCGAACCGGAGCCCCGCGGAACCGAGATCGAGCTCACCGCCGCCGGGGCTGACTGGCATGCCCTGCCGCAGCCGCTGTGGCGGACTCACCCTCGGCACTGGCCGGACGTCTGGCGGCGCTCGATCCAGGCCCGGATCGTCACCGGCACGCTGCTGATGTCGACCATCGTGCTGATCCTGGTCGGCTGGGTGATGATGAGCCAGGTCACCGACGGCATCCTGGAGTCCCGCCGCGACAGCGCCAAGCAGGAGGCCGTCGCGCAGCTCGCCTCGCTGACCAGCTCGATCAACGCGGCCGACCCCGGCGCCTTGCAGAACAAGCTCTCGCTGCTCGTCGCGGGCTCCAACCGCCCCGGCCTGTACGAAGTAGTGCTGATCCCGAGCGACAGCGCCGACTCGAACGCGATCCGCAGCACCGGCCTGGTCAAGAGCGAGTCGATCCCGCCCGAGCTGAGGGCGTCTGTCACCCAGGACGACACCAAGCTGTTCGACACCTACATGCGGATCGACTACCGGGGCAACCGCAGCGAGCCGGGCCTGGCTATCGGCTCCCAGCTCCGGGTGCAGGGCAACAGCGCCCAGCGGTACGAGGTGTACTTCCTCTTCCCGCTCACTGCGCAGAAGGAGACGCTCGACGTCGTCCAGCGGGCCCTGGTCACCGCTGGCCTGCTGCTGGTCGTCCTGCTCGGTGCCGTCGCCTGGCTGGTCACCCGCCAGGTCGTCACCCCGGTACGGATGGCCCGGCGGATCGCAGAGCGGCTCGCGGCCGGCCGGCTCGAGGAGCGAATGCAGGTCCGCGGTACCGACGACCTGGCCCGCCTAGCGGTCTCCTTCAACAAGATGGCCAGCAACCTGCAGCAACAGATCCGCCGGCTGGAGGAGCTGTCCAGGCTGCAGCGCAGATTCGTCTCCGACGTCTCCCACGAGCTGCGGACCCCGCTGACCACCGTCCGGATGGCGGCCGACCTGCTGCACGAGACCCGGGACGACTTCGACCCGATCACCCGCCGCTCGGTAGAGCTGCTGCAGGGCGAGCTCAACCGGTTCGAGGGACTGCTGGCCGACCTGCTCGAGATCAGCCGCTTCGACGCCGGCGCTGCCGCCCTCGACCTGGAGGACGTCGACCTGCGCGACATCGTCTCCCGGGTGCTGGAGAACCACGAGACCCTGCTCGAACGCAAGGGCTGCGAGGTCCAGCTGGACATGCCCGAGCCGTGCCGCGCCCAGGTCGACTCGCGCCGGATCGAGCGGATCCTGCGCAACCTGATCGGCAATGCGATCGAGCACAGCGAAGGCCGGCCGATCCGGATCAGCACGGCGTACGACGACGATGCCGCCGCAGTGGCTGTCCGCGACCACGGTGTCGGCTTCCGGGCGGAGGAGGCCGACATGGTCTTCAGCCGGTTCTGGCGGGCCGACCCGGCCCGCGCACGGACCACCGGTGGTACCGGGCTGGGCCTGTCCATCGCGCTGGAGGACGCCCGGCTGCACGGCGGCCGGCTGGACGCCTGGGGGTCACCCGGCGACGGCGCGTACTTCCGCCTGACCGTTCCGCGCCGCCCGGACGTCACCCTGACCGGCTCGCCGCTGCCTGCCCGCCCGGCGGATGCGGTGAGAGTGGTGACCGAGATGTCGCTGGTCGACGTCGGCGCGCCGTACCAGAAGCTCACGGGTGGTGATGAGGCGTGAAGGCCCGCCTGCTCGCCGGAGCCCTGGCGACCGCACTCCTGGTCACCGGCTGCGCGACAGTACCGACAAAGGGCCCGATCCGGAACAGCAGCCAGGACGCGCCCCCGCCGGGCCTCGGCGGCATCGGCGTCGAGGCGCGGCCACCGCGACCCAACGCCGGCCAGCAGCAGCTCGTGAACGGCTTCGTGGAGGCGATGTCGGACTCGAGTGCCTTCGACGTGGCCCGGGAGTACATGACGCCGGAGGCCGGCGACGCGTGGAAACCCGAGTCCAAGATCCTGGTCTACGACCAGGGCTCCAGTCCGGGGATCGCCAAGGAGGCCGACGGCAAGTTCCATCTGGCGGCGCCACTGATCGCCACCATCGACGACCGCGGCTCGTGGACGCCGGCCCCGGCGAACACCCAGCTCGACTTCGCCTTCGACCTGACCAAGGTCGGGGACGAGTGGCGGGTCGCGAACCCGCCACCCGGCGTCTTCCTGGGCAGCAACCAGGTGGTGCCCAGGCTGACCCCGTACACCCTCTACTTCTTCAACCCGAGCAAGCACCTGATGGTGCCGGACCCGGTCTACCTGCCGCGCAACCTGCCCTCGGGCCAGGCGGCGACCCAGCTCATCCAGGAGCTGCTGAAGGGCCCGACCACCCGGCTCGGCAACAGCGTCGTCTCCAACGCGCCGCCCGGGACCACCGTGGACGTGTCGGTGCCGGTCGAGTCGGGCGTCGCGACGGTCGCCCTGAGCGGGACGGCCTCGTCGCTGACCGACGCGACCGACCGCGAGCAGCTGGCCGCCCAGATCACCTGGACGCTGCAGCCGATCACCACCCGGGTGCGGATCACGGTCGAGGGCGCTCCGCTGCTGCCGGACCGGCCCGAGGAGCTGTCGTACACCAACTTCACCCAGTACGACCCCGCGGTGTCGACCGGACGGCTGAAGGACCTGTACGGCATCCGCGCCGGCAAGATCCAGCGGATCCAGGGGCAGGACGACGGCCAGACCATCGAGGCCAAGGCGATCGTCGACAGCCAGCTGTATCCCTACCGGGCCGAGTCGTTCGCGGTGAACCTTCGCGGCGACACCGGCGCGGTCGTGAGCTCCTCCAAGGCCGGTCGCCCGATCGTCGCGGTCGGCCGGCTGGACGCGCCCAAGGGTGAGCCGCCGCCGTCCGTCATCGAGGCCGACGGCAAGGTTCTGCGGCCGACCTTCGACGGCGAGGACAACCTGTGGATCCTGGACCGGGCCGACGGCGCGAAGCCCAGGCTCCGGGTCCGCACCTCGGACGGCAAGGTGTCGAACGTGCTGACCAGCTTCGGCGCGAGCCGGCCGGTCGTGCTGCGGATGGCGCCGGACGGCGTCCGGGCGCTGCTGGTGATGGAGCGCAAGGGCGTCAACTCGGTGATGACCGCGTCGGTCGCCACCAGCGACGGCAAACTCACGCTCGGCCGGTTCATGCCGTTGCAGCTGCCGCTCGTCGACATCACCGACGCGTCCTGGAACAACCCGGGCATCCTGGTGGCCGGCAATTCCCCCAAGCGTGACGGGGCGCGGCCGTGGCAGGTCAACGTGGACGGTTCGCAGCCGCAGGTGATCCCGGGCGCCAGCAGTTCGTTCGAGACGATTCACGTGGCGTCCAACCCGAGCCACGACACGCTGCCCGCCGTTCAGGACGCCGAGAAGCAGTTGCACTGGCAGGGCAAGGACCTCAACTGGGTCGACATGGCCGAGGGGCCCGAAGGCCAGATCACGCCGGTCTACCCCGGCTGACCTGTCCACAGCGCTGACTTGTCCACAGCGCCGTCCTGCGCCGGTTGCGGCGCGGACGGCGATCGCGGATCGTGGTCCGGGTGGTTGCTGCGGGACGCCCTCGTCGACCTCGTGCTGGGTGGGCGCTGCGCAGGCTGTGGCCGGCCCGGGGTCTCGCCCTGCCCCGAGTGCGGGCGCGCCCTTGCCGTCAGTACGCCGTACCGGGCCTGGCCCGAGCCGGTGCCCGTCTGGTTGCGTCCGACAACGGCCACGACGGAGTACGCCGGGGTGGTGCGCTCGCTGATCCTTGCCCACAAGGAATACGGCCGGTACTCGCTGGCTCGCCCGCTGGGTGAGGCGCTCGCCGTCGCGATCCAGGGTGCGCTGGATCCCGGGCGCGCCGCCTGGCTGTGCCCGGTGCCGTCGTCGCCGTCGACGGTCCGGCAGCGCGGCCATGACCCGCTCGGTCGGATGACAGGCGTGGCGATTCGGCATTTGCGCAAACGTGGGTACGACGTGCGCCGGGCCGACGCGCTGGCCGTAGTACGGCGTCCGGAGGACCAGGCCGGACTGTCCGCTGAGCAGCGTGCCGCCAACCTGGCCGGGGCTTTCGCGGCTCGTTCGCGCTGGGCTGAAAGGCTGACGGATCAACCGGTGATCCTGGTCGACGACGTGCTGACCACCGGATCCACGCTCGCCGAGGGCTGTCGCGCCTTGGCATCGCGGGGAATTCCGGTGCTCGGCTGCGCGGTGCTGGCCGCGACCCGGCGCCGGGCGGCGTCTGGTTCATGAGAACTTCCCTACCGGTTTTCGCCGAAGCCGACTAGCGTTGGCCTATGACACCCGCTTGGGCTTGTCGAACGAGGATGTGGGCGAGGACCGGATCAGCCGGATTCCTTCCCACGGAGTTCGCCGGGCCGGACAGCGGGTGTTCTCGTTTCGGGCATCCGAACCGTGGTTACGGGGGTCCGAAGACGTAACAGAGTCGCCGATCGATGGAGGTTTCCGTGGACGTCGTTGTCAAGGGTCATCACTGCGAGGTCAGTGACCGCTTCCGGCAGTACGTCGAGGAAAAACTCGAGCGGATCGAGAAGGTCGATCACCGGGTACTGCGATGCGAAGTAGAAGTCAGCCAGGAGAAGAACCCGCGACAACACGACCGGGCGATGCGAGTCGAGCTCACCATGTACACGAAGGGGCCGGTGGTCCGCGGCGAAGCCTGCGGTGAGACCAAGCAGGCCGCGTTCGACGTCGCGCTGGACCGGCTCCAGGCCCAGGTTCGCAAGGCCGCCGACCGCCGCCGGGTGCACACCGGCCAGCACGCCCCCGAAGGACTGCGGCACATCGCCGCCAAGCTGTCCGACAACGGCGCCGCCGCGGCCGCGCCGGAGGAGACGGTCGCCGAGGACGAGGTGACGACCCAGAAGTTCGGCTCGCTGACGGTGACCGGTGACGGCCCGCTGGTGATGCGCGAGAAGACCCACACCGCCAAGCCGATGTCGCTGGACCAGGCGCTCTACGAGCTCGAGCTGGTCGGCCACGACTTCTACCTGTTCGTCGACGCCGAGGAGAACCAGCCCAGCGTCGTCTACCGCCGCCGCGGCTACGACTACGGCGTGATCCGGCTGGCCGTCTGACTTCGGGAGGATCCACAAAGATGAAGGGCCCGGTCCTCGCTGACCGGGCCCTCCATTGCGTGCTGCCGGACTAGCTGTCGATCTGCGCCTGGAGCTCGGTCGAGTAGGCGGCGACCTCGGCGTAGACGCCCGGGTTGCCGGCGTCGGCGCATCCGATGCCCCACGAGACGACACCGAAGAGACGGCCGTTCAGCACCAGCGGGCCACCCGAGTCGCCCTGGCAGGAGTCCTTGCCACCCTGTTCGTAGCCGGCGCAGATCTCCCCGGCCCCGGTGTAGCCCTCGCTTGCGTACGCCTTCTCGCAGACCGCGTCACCGAGGACCGGCACGTCGACCTTCAGGAAGGTGTCGGTCGGGCCGGTCCCCTCGGTCTCGCCCCAGCCGTAGACGACGGAGGGCGCGCCGGCCGTGTCGGCGGCGGTACTGGTCTCCAGCGCCAGCGTCGGTACGCCGGTGAAGGGCGTGGCCAGCGTCATCACCGCCACGTCGTGCCCGGGCGACTTGCCGTACTCCGGGTCGACCCAGATGTTGCTGATCTTGGACTCCTTGCCGGTCGACTTGTCCGTCAACACGTCCCGGCCCTGGATCGCCGTGTAGGTGCTGGCCGCCTGGTCGGAGCAGTGCGCTGCCGTGACGATCTTGTTCGCCGCGACCAGGGTGGCGCCGCAGTACTCCTTGGACGGGACCGGCGAGCCGCTGTTCGACAGCTGGATCGCCCAGGGGAAGTCAGCCGTGTGGGCGACGTCGCCGCCGACGATCGGGGCGGGCGGTCCTTCCGGTGCCGGGGCGGCGGACGCGGATACGGCGCCGATGGATGCTGCGGTCAGGACACCAGCGGCCAGAACGGCGCGAACAAGTCTTGCCATGCCTCACACTCCAGGGTGATAGGGGCCACGCGGGCGGCGCGGCCTACCCGGACCCTCTCCCGGCTACCCCGAGTAGCGCACCTCTCACTTCCGGTAACTCCGAAGTTATGACCGGCCCCGATCCCTACACTCTGACCGGACAGGGGAGGAACCGATGGGGAATGGCGTAGCGCCGTATCTCTCGCAGGAGCAGCCGAGGGCGTCCGGGTGGAAGCTGCTGGTGCTCAAGCTGCTGGGCGCGGCGGTGCCGGTGGTGACCATCGGGCTGGGTGGCTGGCTGATGACGGGTCTGGTCGCCATCAAGCGACGCAGTGCCTTCCTCGGGCTGTCGGCAGTGGGCTACCTGGCGGTGACCGTCTTCTACATCCTCTATGTGCTCGAGTCAGACGACCCTGAGCTCAGCAATGGCCAGCTTGTCGCCACGCTGGTCTACCTGATGTCGGCCGTGGTCTGCGCCTTCCAGGCGATGGTGGTGATCGGCAGTCCGCTCTATCGGAAGCCACAACAGAACCCGTACTTTCTCCAGCCGCAGCAGGCGCCGTGGGTGGGGCATCCGCAGGCTTCAGGGCTCTCGGCTGAGCCGCTGCGACGGAGTCAGGCGCGGCAGTTGGCTGCGGAGCAGCCTGCTCTGGCGCGGAGTCTGGGGATCGGGCGGCCCGACCTACCTCGGCAGTACGACGATGGTGGGTTGATCGACCTCAACGACGCTCCGGCAGACCTGATCGACGCGCTGCCGGGCATCACGGGCAAGCAGGCTGCGGCGATCGTGGTGAGCCGGATGCAGCACGGGCGGTTCCGGTCGGTCGACGAGTTGTGGACCCGGGGGCTGTTGCCGGCGGGCGCCGCTCCGGAGGTTGCTGAGTATTTGGTGGTCATCGGCGTACAGGACTCCGCGCGATGAGTTTTGTCGGTGGCGTCCGGCAGACTTCGTGAGGTGATCACCGAGGTGTTGTCGACGGCTCAGGCCCGGCGGATTGCACTTGCCGCCCAGGGGTTCACCGACCCGCGCCCGAAAGGGGTGCCGGACATGCGGGCGCTGGCGCGCGTGCTCGGGCGGATCGGGCTGATCCAGATCGACTCGGTGAACGTGCTGAGCAGAGCGCAGTACCTGCCGTTGTACTCCCGGCTGGGACCGTACCCGCGGGAGCTGCTCGACCGGGCTTCGGGCAAGTCACCGCGGAAGCTGGTGGAGTACTGGGCGCATGAGGCGTCGCTGATCCCGGTGGAGACGCATCCGTTGATGCGCTGGCGGATGGCCCGGGCGAGCACCGAGGCGTGGGGCGGGCCGCGGTCGATCGCCGTCGAGCGGCCGGATCTGGTGAAGCAGGTGCTGGCGGATGTGCGCGATCACGGGCCGCTGACGGCTCGGGAGATCGACGACGACGTCGAGCGCGACCGGACCAACTGGGGCTGGAACTGGTCGGACGTGAAGCGGGCGCTGGAGTTCCTGTTCTTCGCCGGTGAGATCACGGTGGCGCGGCGGAACCAGCAGTTCGAGCGGATGTACGACATCCCCGAGCGGGTGTTGCCGGCCGCGGTGGTCGCCACGCCGACGCCGACCTCGGAGGAGGCCCACCGCGGGCTGGTCTCGATCGCGGCGCGGGCGCACGGGGTCGCGACCGCGCAATGCCTGAAGGACTACTTCCGTACTTCGCCGGCCCCGACCGCGCAGGCGATCGCCGAGCTGGTCGAGGAGGGGGAGCTGCTGCCGGTCACCATCCAGGGCTGGAAGCGCCAGGCGTACCTCCACCGCGACGCCAAGCTTCCGCGCCGGGTCAACACCCGGGCCCTGGTCAGCCCGTTCGACTCGCTGGTCTTCGAGCGCACCCGCACCGAGGTCCTCTTCGACTTCCGCTACCGCATCGAGATCTACGTCCCGGCCGAAAAACGAGTCCACGGCTACTACGTCCTCCCCTTCCTCCTCGGTGACCGCCTGGTCGCCCGGGTAGACCTCAAATCCGACCGCCCCACCGGCACCCTCCTGGTCCAATCCGCCCACGCCGAGCCCGGCGCCCCGGTAGAAACCGCCGAAGAGCTGGCAGCCGAACTGATCCAACTAGCCGGCTGGCTAGGCCTGGACCAGGTCCGCCTAGCAGGCGGCGGCGACCTGGCCCCCGCCCTGAGCCTCGCCCTCCGCGGCCAGTAGCCACCCGGAGCATCGGCGGCTCCGCCACCTCGCTCCGGAGAAGAAGCAGAGTGGGGGCAGTGCCGTCGCGGGCGTAGTACCGGAACTTTTCGGGGGGCTCGCTCGTGGGTGGGGCAAGGGTGCGACGTACGCCGGGGCGTGGGATGACGCTCACCGCCCAGTACCATGGGTGACGCCCGCCAGGCGGGCGGGCTGTGTTGTGTCCGTTACCGGATGAGCACGGTCAGGCACCCGCCGCATTGAAGGCTGCACAGTCAAGGAGTGGACCCCCCACGATGAAGGCGTTCGACAAGTTACTGCGGATCGGCGAGGGCAAGATCGTTCGCAAGCTCGAGACCATCGCCAAGGTGGTGAACTCGATCGAGGACGACTTCCTCGGCATGTCCGACGAAGAGCTGCGCGCCCAGACGGCCGACTTCAAGCAACGGGTCGACAACGGGGAGTCCCTGGACGGCCTGCTGCCGGAGGCCTTCGCGGTCGTCCGCGAGGCGGCCAAGCGGACCCTGCACCAGCGCCACTACGACGTCCAGATCATGGGCGGCGCCGCGCTGCACCTGGGCAACATCGCCGAGATGAAGACCGGTGAGGGCAAGACCCTGGTCGGCACCCTGCCGACCTACCTGAACGCGCTGTCCGGCAAGGGCGTGCACGTGGTCACGGTGAACGACTACCTGGCCCGCTTCCAGGCCGAGTGGATGGGCCGGGTGTACCACTTCCTCGGCCTCGACTACGGCGTGATCCTGCCGGAGATGTCGCCGGCCGAGCGCCGGGTGGCCTACTCCAAGGACATCACCTACGGCACCAACAACGAGTTCGGCTTCGACTACCTGCGCGACAACATGGCCAACTCGATCGAGGACTGTGTCCAGCGCGAGCACAACTACGCGATCGTGGACGAGGTCGACTCGATCCTGGTCGACGAGGCGCGGACCCCGCTGATCATCTCCGGCCCGGCCGAGGACTCCCAGCGCTGGTACGTCGAGATGGCCAACCTCGCAAACGTCCTCAAGCCGCGGTTCGCCGACGACAAGATCGCCGAGGACCAGCGCCCGGTCGCCGACTACGAGGTCGACGAGAAGAAGCGCACCGTCGCCATCCTCGAGCGCGGGATCGAGAAGGTCGAGGACCGGCTCGGCATCGACAACCTGTACGAGTCGGCCAACACCCCGCTGATCAGCTACCTGAACAACGCGCTGAAGGCCAAGGACCTGTTCCGCAAGGACAAGGACTACGTGGTCGTCGACGGCGAGGTGCTGATCGTCGACGAGCACACCGGCCGGACCCTGCACGGCCGCCGCTACAACGAGGGGCTCCACCAGGCGATCGAGGCCAAGGAAAAGGTCGAGATCAAGGAGGAGTACCAGACGCTGGCGACCATCACGCTGCAGAACTACTTCCGGCTGTACTCCAAGCTGGCCGGCATGACCGGTACGGCGATGACGGAGGCGGCCGAGTTCTCCAAGATCTACGGCCTCGGCGTCGTCCCGATCCCGACCAACAAGCCGATGATCCGGCAGGACCAGCGCGACCTGATCTACCGCACCGAAGAGGCGAAGTTCGAGGCGGTCGTCGAGGACATCGCCAAGCGGCACGAGACCGGCCAGCCGATCCTGGTCGGCACCACCAGCGTCGAGAAGTCCGAGCGGCTGTCCAACCAGCTCCGCAAGCGCAACATCGCGCACGAGGTGCTGAACGCCAAGCAGCACGCGCGGGAGGCCGCGATCGTCGCCGAGGCGGGCCGCAAGAACGCCGTCACGGTGGCCACCAACATGGCCGGCCGTGGTACCGACATCATCCTCGGCGGCAACCCCGAGCACCTGGCCGACAAGGACCTGCGCGCCCGCGGCATCGACCCGGTCGAGTCCGCGGAGGACTACGAGGCGGAGTACCCGAAGGTCCTGGAGAAGTTCGAGAAGCTGGTCAAGGACGAGCAGGTCGAGGTCCGCGAGGCCGGCGGTCTGTACGTGCTGGGCACCGAGCGGCACGAGTCGCGCCGGATCGACAACCAGCTGCGCGGTCGTTCCGGCCGCCAGGGCGACCCGGGCGAGTCCCGCTTCTACCTGTCGCTGGAAGACGACCTGATGCGCCTGTTCAAGCGCGAGATGGTCGACTGGGCGATGTCGCGCAACGACGACGACACGGTGCCGCTGGAGAACAAGGTCGTCACCAAGGCGATCGCGTCGGCGCAGTCCCAGGTCGAGGCGCAGAACTTCGAGACCCGGAAGAACATCCTCAAGTACGACGACGTGATGAACCGGCAGCGGCACGTCGTGTACGACGAGCGCCGCCGGGTGCTCGAGGGCGCCGACCTGCAGGAGCAGGTGCTCGACATGCTCGACGAGACGGTCACCGGCTACGTGCAGGGCGCGACCGCGGACGGGTTCGCCGAGGACTGGGACCTGGACCAGCTGTTCACCGCGCTGAAGACGCTGTACCAGACCGAGATCACCGAGGACCAGCTGATCGAGGAGGCCGGCGGCGACCGCTCCGGGCTGACCCAGGACTTCCTGATCGACACCTTCATCACCGACGCCCGCGAGGCGTACGCGCGGCGCGAGGAGAGCCTCGGCAGCGAGGCGATGCGCGAGCTCGAGCGCCGGGTGGTGCTGAGCGTGCTCGACCGCAAGTGGCGCGAGCACCTGTACGAGATGGACTACCTGCGCGAGGGCATCGGGCTGCGCGCGATGGCGCAGCGCGACCCGCTGGTCGAGTACCAGCGCGAGGGCTACGACATGTTCGCCGCCATGATGGAGTCCATCAAGGAGGAGTCGGTCGCGTTCATCTTCAACGTCGAGGTCGACATCGAGGCGATGCAGGCCGACCTGGCCGCGCAGGCGGAGCTGGCCGAGCTGGAGGAGACCGAGGCCGAGGACATCCTGGTCCCGGGCGCTCCGGTCGCCGAGTTCCCGGGCCGGCAGGCCGACGTCGATGACGACGACCGGCCGCAGGACAGCCCGCGCCCGCAGGACACCCCGAAGCTGCGCGCCAAGGGCCTGTCGACCGAGAGCCGGCCGCAGCGGCTGACCTACTCGGCGCCGACGATCGACGGCGACGACGAGGTCTCGGTGCACGCCGACGCGGTCGAGGGCGGCTCGCTGGAGTACCCGGGGACCCCGCGCAACGCGGTCTGCCCGTGTGGCTCCGGCAAGAAGTACAAGCGCTGCCACGGCGACCCGGCATCGGACGTCTACAATAACTGATCACCTGTACTGTCGAAGGCCCGCTCCTGGTTGCCCGGGGGCGGGCCTTCGTCGTTGTCTGGAGCCTTGCCGAGAGGGAGTGGACGGATGGGTACCTGGTTGACCGAGACGTTCGGGTTGGCGGTGCCGGTGGTCGGCGCGCCGATGGCGAACGTGAGCGGCGGACGGCTGACCGGCGCGATCTCGGCGGCGGGCGCGCTGGGGATGCTCGGCGCCGGATCCGCGGTGTCGGCCGAGTGGATCCGTACCGAGGGAGCCGTCGCGGCGGGGTTCGGCCGGCCGTACGGCGTCGGGCTGATGGCGTGGTCGGTGAAGGATCATCCGGACCATCTGGAGGCCGTGCTCGAGCTGAAGCCCGCGCTCGTCTCGCTCAGCTTCGGCGACTACAGCCCGTACGTCGAACCGCTGCGCGCGGCCGGCATCGTCGTCGCCACCCAGGCGGGCACGGTCGCCGACGCCCGCGAGGCGATCGCGGTCGGCGTCGACGCGATCGTCGTCCGGGGTGCTGAGGCGGGTGGGCACGGCCGCAACGAGGTCGGCACTCTCCCTTTGCTCCAAGCGATCCTGGACCTCACCGACGTACCGGTGCTGGCCGGCGGCGGCATCTCCGGCCCCCGAGGCCTAGCCGCGGTCCTGGCCGCCGGCGCCGCCGGAGGATGGATCGGCACAGCCTTCCTAACCGCCGAAGAGGCCCTAACCCCCGAACCTTCCCGCCAACGCCTGCTGGAAGCCGACGAGACCGACACCGTCTACGGCACAGTCTTCGACGCCGCCTCCCGAGCCGGCTGGCCCGACGAGTTCGGCGGCCGAGCCCTCCGCAACACCTTCTACAACACCTGGGAAGGCCGCGAAGAATCACTGAAATCAGACGAAGAAGGCCACGCCCAATACGTAGCCGCCACCAGGGCCGCCGATCCGACGTCAGCTTCTTTGTACGCCGGCCAGGGTGTTGGAGCCCTCCACTCCAACACCACAGCCGCAGAGGTGGTCGCCGGCCTGGCCACCTACAAGAACTATTTGAGGGCTGCTCTTACAGATTGATACGCGCTCGCAGGGCGGGTGCCAGGTAGTTGCTGTGGGCATCTGCCAGGTCGTTGGCCAGGGACCAGATGTCTGGCACCGTCAGGGTTGCTGCAGTGGCCGGGTCCACCATGAGCGCCTGGCGGATTGCGCGTGGGTCTTCTTCGAGGGCGGCTTTGACGACCAGTTCGTTGACGTTGATGTACGCGCGGTTGAGGGCGGCGCATTGGGGTGGGAGGGCGCCTACCGAGGTGGGTTGGACGCCTAGGGAGTCAACTAGGCAAGGGACTTCTACGACTGCGCCGGCTTGCAGGTTGGAGATCAGGCCGGTGTTCGGGACGTTGCCGTAGATGGTTCGGGGGGTGCCGGTGACGATGCTGTGGATGACCTGCGGGGCGTACTCCATGGTGCCTTCGACTGGTAGGGGGTCGCCGGCCTTCAGGGCATCGCGGGTGTGCTCGTACAGGGCTACGTTTTCTTCGACGATGCGGAGGTAGTCGCCGACCGGCAGGCGTAGGCGTTCTACCTCGGAGGCGTCGTGGAGGTACCACGGCACGTACTCCGACGAGTGCTCGCTGGTCTCCGTCGGGTAGTGGCCGAGTCGCTTGTACATGTCCACCCGCACCCGCCGGGCCAGCTCCGGGTCACGCGCGATGAGCTCGTCCAGAGCCGGGTACAGATCGCGTCCTTGGTGCTCGAAGCGGAGTACCCACGCCTGGTGGTTCACCCCAGCGGCCAAGTAGGAGACCTCACCCAGCGGCACTCCGACCAACGTCGACAGGTCGTTCATCGTCCAGTAGACCGAGTGGCAGAGGCCGACGACATTCCGTACGCCGAGCGCCGACAAGTACCAGACGTTCATCGCCATCGGGTTCGTGTAGTTCAGCAGCCACGCATCGGGGCACAGCTCCGCGATGTCGGCCGCGAGCCCCCGGAGTACCGGGAAGGTCCGCAGCGCCCGGAACACCCCGCCGACCCCGAGCGTGTCCGCGATCGTCTGCCGTACGCCATACCGCGCAGGGATCTCGAAGTCGACCCGAGTCGCCTCGTTCATCCCCACCTGGACGATGTTGATCACGAAATCGCACCCGTCCAGCGCCGCGCGCCGATCCAGATGCGCGCTGATCTCCGGCGAGACCCCCAGCGAAGAAGCGATGGCGGCCGCTGCACCCGCAGCCGTGGCGAGTCGCTCAGGATCGATGTCATGCAAGGCGATCCGCAACGGGCCGAGATCCTTGAAGCTGAACAGATCGGCCAGCAGGCCCTGGGTGAAGACGACGCTTCCCGCGCCGATGAACGCGATCTTCGTCATCGCGCACTCTCCACGGCGATCGACAACGCGCGGTCCCGGCCGAGCCCGCTCAGCATCGCGGCGACATACGCCGCATCGAAGCCGTCCCCAGCCGGAAGCGCACCCACCGACCGAACCTTCGCCCCGTCATGAGCCAGCGCTCCGGCAGCACCATCCCGTACCACCACCAGCGGCCCACGCCGAGCAAGAATGCCGGCCGCGTCCGCCAGTACCGGATGGCCTGTCAGCGCATGCGCCGCAGCCGCGTTGAGCAGCAGCACATCGGTCACCCGCAGCGCCCCGTCCAGTACGACGCGATCCCAGCGCCCGGCCGGATCGTCGTCGATCGCCAGCGACGTGGAAGCCTTGCTGAACTTGGCCTCCTTGAACAGCACCGCAAGCCGGGAGCTCAACTCAGGAGTCCGGTAGAACGAGGTCACATGCAGATGCCGCGCCGACCGCAGCAACTCAGGCTCAGGCGATATCTCCTCCGAGACAGCGACACTCAGCCCCAACCGGGCCGCACCCGTCGCCATCTGTTCGGCAGCATCGCCGATAATCAATAGATCGCTCTTCATATGTTTTCAGCCTTTTAGTCCGGTAGATGCCAGCGATCGGATGAACGCCTTCTGGGCCAGCAGGAAGCCCAGCAGCACAGGCAGCACCGTGATGACGTTGCCCGCCATCACCGCCGCCCACTGGGTGTGGTGCTGGCCCTGGAAGGTCGTCAGGCCGAGCTGGAGTGTGTAGTTGGTGTCATGGTTGATGGCGATCAGCGGCCAGGTCAGGTCGTTCCAGGTGCTCAGGAACGTCAGCACCGCGACCGTGCTGAGCGCCGGCCGGGCCAGCGGAAGTACGACCGAAGTCAGGATCCGCAGCCGCCCGCAGCCGTCGAGCCAGGCCGCCTCCTCCAGCTCACGCGGCAAGGAGACGAAGAACTGGCGGAACAGGAACACCGAGAACGGCGTCACCAGCGACGGCACGATCAGCGCGCCGAGGGTGTCGATCAGGCCGAGCTCCTTCATCACCAGGAAGGTCGGGATCATCGTCAGCTGGAACGGGATCACCATCGTCGCCAGCATCAGCCCGAGCATCAGCTTCGACCCGGCGAACCGCATCCGCGCGAAGGCATATCCACCCAGCGAGCCGAGCACCAGATTGGCGCCCACGGCAACGGCCGAGACGATGAACGAGTTGAGGAACCACCGCGGGAACAACGCATTGCCCAGCACGAAGCGGTAGCCGTCCAGCTTGATGCCCGAAGGAATCAGCGCCGGCGGGAACCGGTTGATCTCCGCATTGCTCATCACCGAACTGACCAGCAGCCACAGCAACGGCAGCGCGAAGAGAAGGGCCAGCGGAGCCAGTACGAGATGCCAAGGACTGAAGGGCAGCCGCTTCATCGCGCCACCTTCCGCCGGTAGATCTGCAAGGCGAGCCCGATGACGAGCAAGGCGACGGCCAGCGCGTACGCCGCGGCCGCGCTGTAGCCGGCCGTGAAGGTCTTGAACGCCTTCTCCCAGATGAAGTACACGATCACCGTGGTCGAGCCGAGCGGCCCGCCCTTCGTTGTGACGAAGACCAGATCGAACACCTGCAACGCGTTGATCGTCTGGAACAGCACCAGGAAGATCGTCACCGGCGTCAGCGTCGGCAGCACCACGTGCCGCAGTACGCCGGTACGCCCCGCCCCATCGATCCGCGCGGCCTCGACCAGCTCGTTCGGCACCCCCTGCAGCCCCGCGAGATAGACGATCACGCAGAACCCGGTACCGCTCCACAACGAGATCGCGACGAGCAGATACAGCGCCTGCCCCGGATCGCTGAAGAACCCCTGCGCCGGCAACCCCAGCTTGTGCAGCACCGAGTTCGCAGCCCCGAACTCGGGGTCGAGCACGAACGAGAACAGCACCCCCTGCGCGGCCGCCGAGACGACGAACGGCACGAACACCAGGGTCCGGTAGAGGCTGATGAACCGGATCTGCCGATCCAGCATCAACGCGATCGCCAACCCACCGATGACACTGAGCGGCACGTACAGGACCGTGTAGAGCAACGTGTGCCCCACGGCGTCAGCGAAAGCGGGGTCGGCTGCCAGTGCCTTGTAGTTGGCCAACCCGACCCACGAGCTCGGCGAGACCAGATCGTTCGACTGGAACGACAGCAGCAGCGACCACAACACCGGTACGACGCTGAGCCCGATGATGATCAGCACGGACGGACTCACGAACGCCCAAGCGGTCGCCCCTTCACCCCGCGTACGCCGCTTCGCCGCCGCCCGCCGCGCTCGAGGGTCGATCGTGAAGGTCCCGACGACGCTGGCCATCAGCTCGGCACAGCCAGGAGAGCGTTGCATGCCTTGACGCATTCGCCGAGCGCGTCGCCCGGCGACTTCTTGCCCAGCAGCACCGCGACGGTCGCCTCACCGAGGTGCTGCGAGATCTGCGGGTACTGCGTGATCGTCGGCCGCACCCGCGCCGTCTCCAGCGCGTCGACGAACACCTGCAGGCCCTTGGTGGCAGTCGCGTGCTTCTTCCACGCGGGCAGGGCGGCCGTCGTCGTGTTGACCGGCAGGCTGCCGGCCTGGATGTCCCATTGGACGTCCTGCTGGGGATCGTTGAGCCACTTGACGAACTCGGTTGCCGCCTTGACCCGCGCCTTGCCGTTGTCGAACACGGTCCAGGTGTCCGGGCCCGAGATGGTGACGGCCTTACCGGAGTACGTGGGAAGTGGTACGACGCCGTAGTCGATGCCCTTGTCGAGGACATCGGGGAGCTGCCAGGGGCCGGTGGCAACCATCGCCATCCGGCCGCCGAGGAAGACCTGGTAGAGCTGTTCGCTGCCCGGCTTGGGGTCGATGTACAGGGACTTGTCGGTGCGCAGCTTGTCGAGCGTACCGAGCACCTGCTCGCCGACCTTGTCGAAGGCGACGGATTTGCCGTCCTCGGTGACCACGTCGCCGCCGAGGTCCCAGATCATCGGCCAGAGCCGCCAGACCGTGTCCTCGTCGCCGACGCCCGGCCAGCCGGTGCCGAAGACACCCTTCGCCGGGTTGTTCAGCTTCTGGGCGGTGCTGACGAAGTCGTCCCAGGTCCAGCCTGCCTTCGGTTCCGGCACCCCGGCCGCGGCGAAGAGTTTCTTGTTGTAGACAACGCAGAGCGAGTCGAGCAAGGCCGGCATCGCCCGGACCTTGCCCTTGACCGTGACGGCGTCGCGCGCCGCCGGCCAGGCGTCCTTGAGATCCACTGTGGACAGGTCCACCACTTGTGGGCTGCGGGTGATGCTGGCGAGGTCCGACCCGAAGATGTACGCGATATCCGGGAAGGACCCCGCCGCCAGGCCCGCGGTGACCTTCTGCAGCATGCTGTCCGCCGTCACCCCACCGCCGCCGCCGACGATCTTGATCTGTGGATGCGTGTCGTTGAACTGCTTGATCAAGGCGTCGAGCGCCTTCTTGCCGGTGTCGGTCTGGCCGTGCCAGAGATCGACGGTGACGATGCCACCGGCCTCCTCGTCACCTGACTTGCCGCAAGCCGCGAGAGTGCCGGCGGCGGCCAGGGCCGCGGAGAAGCGAAGGATGTCGCGACGGGTTGGTGCAGACATGGGTTACCCCTAGGGCTGAGGCTTTTGGGTGGAAAGGTGGTTCAGCAGGTCTTGCGGACGTAACCGCTGGTACCGGGCGTGGAGACGTCGACGTCGCGCTGGACGATGCTCAACGTGGATCCGAAGCCGGAGCAGGCCCTCGTGCGGCCGGTGTTGGTGTACTCGATCACGATGACGTTGTTGCCGAAGTAGTCGACGTAGCTGCCGCACTCGCTGTACTGACCGCACTCCTCGGCGACCGCGAAGTCCAGGCCGACACTGGTCCGGTACTGCGCCAGGTCGACGGTGTTCTTCTGCGCGATGGCCAGGTTCTTCACGTGCGCGTGGTCGGCCAGCAACTTCAGGTACGTCCGGGCCTGGGCCGTGGTGATCAGGTTCTTCGAGCGTTCGTAGCTGTCGTAGTTGTCGGGCTCGATCGCCTTGTAGCCCTTGGTCGCGCAGCCGTCGATCCAGCCGTTGACCTTGGCTGCGACCCGGGCCGCCTTGGCGCCGCGGATGTCGAGCAGCGGTTCACCCCAGTCCTCGTCGATCACGAGGCGTCCGGCGGAATCGCGCAGCAGCAGGTCGGAGTCCCATTGGCTCTGCTCGCCGGGCTGGACCTGGAAGGCGTTCACGTAACAGATGTTGTAGAGGCCGGCGGCAGGGGAGGCGGTCCGGTCGCGGGTGACGACCTGGACGCCGGCGGGTGGCGTGTAGGCGCCACCGATCTGGTAGTCGAACTTGGCGTGGGTGGGCGGGAGGGTGACGGCCGCATCGGCGGCGGTCGGCATCAGGGTGAGGGCGGTGGCGGCTGCGACGGCGACGGCCGCGGCGGCCCCCGTCAAACGGCGGAAACGGGACACGATTGCTCCATCGGTCCTGGGGACGCTACCCCGCCTCGGGCCGTCGCCCTGGCGCCTGAAAACCGGACTCCGAACATCGTTCGCTACCGGCTGGGTGCGTCACTGCAGCGGGGGCTGGGTGGCCCGGCGCTGATGGCTTAGTTAAGCGATCCCGTGACGCACCGTCAAGGGAAACTGCAAACGAGTGCGCGGAAACCTTCGGTTAGCGCATTCCCGTGCATTGCCCGCGAACCCTTGACGCCGACCGTTTATACCGGTTTAGTGAGCGATTAAACCGGTATAAACACTCACCGAGGGACGCAGATGAGCAAGGAACGGCCGACGATCGCGGATGTCGCGACCCGCGCAGGCGTTTCCAAGGGCGCGGTCTCGTTCGCGCTGAACGGCCGGCCGGGACTGGCGCAGACGACCGTCGACCGGATCCTGGCGGCCGCCGACGAACTGGGCTGGCGGCCGAGCAACCGGGCCCGCTCGCTGTCGGTCTCGAAGGCGTTCGCGCTCGGCCTGGTGATCACCAGGGATCCGGGCGTGCTCTCCTCGGACCCCTTCTTCCCGGCCTTCATCGGCGGCGTCGAGAGTGTGCTCGCACCCCGCGGGCAGGCCCTCGTGCTGCAGGTCGTCGCCCCCGGCGAAGGCGAGGAGGCAGGGTACCGGCGGCTGGCCCAGGACGGGCGCGTCGACGGGGTCTTCCTCTCCGACCTCCGGCACAACGATCCCCGGATCGACCTGCTGACCTCGCTCGGGCTGCCGGCCGTCACGCTGAACCGGCCCGAGGTCCCCTCGCCCTTTCCCGCGGTCTGCCTGGACGACCGGCCGGGCACGATCGCGGTCGTCCAGCACCTGGTCGAGCTCGGCCACCGCCGGATCGCGCACGTCGCGGGTCCCCAGGACTTCGTGCACGCCACGGCACGTACCGAAGCCTTCGTCTCCGCTCTCGCCGAGGCCGGTCTGCAGCCTGCCGCGATCGAGACCAGCGACTTCACGGCGATCGGCGGGATCGAGTCGACCAAGCGGCTGCTCGCCCTGCCGGATCGGCCGACCGCGATCGTCTACGCCAACGACCGGATGGCGATCGCGGGGATGGGCGCCGCGCAACAAGCCGGGCTGCGGATCCCCGACGACCTCAGCGTGGCCGGCTTCGACGACAGCGAGCTCGCCGAGTTCGTCCATCCCGGCCTGACCACGGTGCGCGCCGATCCGCACGCCTTCGGCGAGGCAGCCGCACGCACTCTGAACCAGCTCATCGACGGCGACGGCAGCGCAGTACCGGATGTGGAACTGCCCCCGGCCCGCCTCATCATCCGGCGTTCAACCGCCAATCTGGAGGACTCATGAAACGCAAAGTCATGGCCGCTGTAGTGGCCCTCGGCCTGGCCGGTACGACGGCCTGCGGCAGCGGAGGCAGCGGTGGCAGCGCCGACTCGGCCGCCCAGGCCCGCGGCGAGATCACCGTCTGGATGTCGAACAACGCCGAGGAAGTGGCCTGGGGCAAGCAGATGGTGGCTGCCTGGAACGCGGCCCACCCGGACCAGAAGGTCACCGCGCAGGAGATCCCGGCCGGTAAGAGCTCCGAAGAGGTGATCGGTGCCGCGATCACGGCGGGCAATGCTCCGTGCCTGATCTTCAACACCTCGCCCGCGTCCGTCTCGCAGTTCCAGAAGCAGGGTGGCCTGGTGGCGCTCGACAGCTTCTCGGACGGCAAGTCGTACGTCGAGGAGCGGTCGGGCAAGGTCGCC
>NZ_BAABAA010000029.1:0-27965 GCF_039537185.1 Kribbella ginsengisoli
CGCCTCACCACCTGGCAATCCACCGACCCCGCACTACCCAGCACAGCCACCAACACCACCAGCCTCTCCACCTACCTCTACGCCAACGCCAACCCCATCAACTACACCGACCCCGACGGACGCGAACCGAAAGAGGCCGGCACGGCCACTGTATATATTATGCAAAGTCAGCATTTTGCGGTCGAAATTCGGCCGAATGATGGAAGAGTGGTGACTTTCCAATCTCTTCCCACTAGTCCGGGAAATCTGAACGCATACACGAGCTTCACGCCTGAGACGTACGATCCAGTGGTGGAGAAGATTCAAGTCCGGTTGCCAAATGCAAAAGCAGCCGCAGATGTGGCCGAGGTTGTGCTTAAGCAGTCGAGGAATGGGAAGAGATTCGACGTCTATGACCGGGATACTAACAGTTGCGTGACTCCTATTGGTAGACTCCTGAGGATTGGTGGCGCAGATGCGGGAATGACTGAAGAGGCGACCATTCCAAAGACATCTGTTGGAATATTTAAATGGATAAAGAAGAATGGGACTTCATTGTCGGAGAGTGGTGCCCGAGTGCCTTCTGGGGTTGGGGGACCTGCGATTCGCGGGAGGAACCCTCAAAGGGGGTCAGTTACGGCAGGTGGAGTCCTGTTAATGGCGGCGATGAGTATCGCCATACCGGCCTATATCGAATGGTTGGAGCAGATGGACAAGCAAAGACAATATCTTCAGAGTGATTTGAATGCCGCCAAGCGCAACGGTCAATCTCTATACGAATTCTATGGCGTGCCGGCGCCAGATCTGTCGAAGGTCGAACTCAAAGAACCGACCGCAGGCATGAGATTCGAGTGATGGAACCGGTATCGCTCTCGGCCAGAGGATCAGAGTGTACTGACAGGCGATAGCAGAGGCATGAGGGTGCCCCAACGTAAGGCGGGGCACCCTCGACCCGCTCGCCGTGAACTCACGGCTCGGGTAGACCAGGAATTAGTCGTATTAGTCATCTATCTAGCAGTTGACGACGCCGGATACGGCTCAGCTAAGTGGATGGAATGATCAATAAGTCCGTCACTGTCAAGCGGCCGGGTTAAGCGTTGATGAGCGGGGGCTCAGTCGGATTCGGAATCATGACCCAACTCTGGCTGAGTCATCAACCGACGAGCCCGGGATCGGGTCCATAGATGATGAGGCATGACTGCGAACTTGCGGCGTCGAAAGGTTCACTGCATGAGCAGAGTCGATGTTGGGGCCGCGGGCAGGCACGCAGCTGCGGATATAGACCAGTCGCCGCCTGCTCCTTATGGCTGATCTGTCGTTGACGTCTCTGCTGGCGTGAAGCTAGCGTTAAGGGTCCGGTGGGGAAGCAGTCCAACGTGCTGGACATGGGTGTTCGCCGAGTATCGATGTTCGCTCAGGTGGCGATGGCTGCATTGATCGACAGAGAAGGACCGACAGCATGGGGGCTTTCGTCCTGGTGCCGGGTGCTTGGCATGGTGGGTGGTGCTATGGGCGGGTTGCTAACTTGCTCAGGGCGGCGGGGCATGATGCATACACGCCGACGCTGACTGGGCTGGGGGAGCGCGGACATTTGGCGGGAATGCCGATATCGTTGAGAACTCATGTAGCCGACATCATCGGCGTCATCGAGTACGAGGATCTGTCGGATGTCGTGTTGTGTGGCCATTCCTATGCCGGCATGGTGATCACCGGTGTGGCTGCGGCCCTTGGTGACCGCATCCGGTCTCTTGTCTATCTCGACGGACGGGTCCCC
The DNA here is from genome assembly GCF_039537185.1 of Kribbella ginsengisoli. Lineage (NCBI taxonomy): Bacteria > Bacillati > Actinomycetota > Actinomycetes > Propionibacteriales > Kribbellaceae > Kribbella > Kribbella ginsengisoli. The sequence continues at coordinate 1,754 of NZ_BAABAA010000029.1, forward strand.
GACGACGGCGTCGCGTTGCTTGATCTGATCTCGGCGGGGCAACGTGAGTATGTGCTGACGGCAGCCAAGACCGGCGGTGTGATCGGACCGTTGCCGGCGGCAGCGTTCGGCCTTACCGGAGATGACGCCAGTTGGGTTGACAGCAAGTGCACTCCGCAGCCCGTCCTCACCTTCGTCGAGAGCGTCCGCTTGACCGGCCGCGAAAAGGAAGTACCGAACCACACCTACGTGCGCGCCATCCGATACGAGGACGCCGGCCTGACAGCGCTCTATGAGCGATTCTCCAAGGATCCGCTCTGGAAGGCGGTCACCATCGACAGCGGTCACGAGATGATGATCGAGAACCCGAAGGAGCTTTCGAAGGTGCTGCTCGGCGAACTCGTCCGTTGAGGTGGCGTTGACGAGGGGCCCGGCGGCAACCAACTGCCGCTTGTGTCCGCCTAGGAACCGCGCAGGCTGCGCGGGGACAGCTCGGAGAGATCAGCCGCAATTCAGTGGCCAATGTCAGCCTGGATGTCCAGGGTCGGCAATGAATCAGGCTGATCCGTCTGCGGTGGCGGGCTTGCGAATAGCGAGTGCGACTTCGCATGCGGAACGCCATGGAGGAGCGCGCGGTAGATGAATTCTTCTCTGGCCATGCTCGGTCTGCTCTTGTTGGTTGCCATCACTTGCCTGACGTTCGCGGGGTTGATCGGACTTGTGGTCTGGGTGGTGAGGCTGGTTAGGCAGCGGCGAGGACTTCGCGAAGAGGCTATGCGTCAGCTTGGTTGGGTCTGGGTGGAGCCAGAACCACGGCTCGCCGATGTTGCAGCGCAGACGTGGCGCCGCGGCCGGCCCCTCTCAATGGCAGCCGGTCCATACCGTGGTCACCGGATCCGCTGCCTCGACTACACGTATCTATCCAATGACGGTACGACAACCGCACAGGTTGGCCACCTGGTCGCGCTAGAGCTTCCGTGTGTGCTACCGCCTATCACTCTGACCGGCGACTCAAGGCTCTTGCGTATCCTGGACGGGCGCGACCACGAACCGGAGAGCGGCCTCTTCAATGATGCATTCCGGATCAGTTGTACAGATCGACGTTATGCATCTGGGCTGCTGCACCCTCGACTGGTGGAGTTCATGCTGTCGAACCGGTGGCTTGATTGGCGTATCACCGGCAACACGCTGATTTCCTGGAGTACCGGCAAGTGGGCACCAATCGAAGCCCTCGGGCGTCTCGACGCACTCTGCCAGATAGCTGAACTGATCCCGAACTTCCTGTTAAGCGAATATGGCAGAGCGTCACAGTGACTCACGGCGATGCCTCGCAACATTCGGCGGGCGTATTTTGGAGTTAGGGGTTCCGGCTGCCCCTCGCCATCCGGAACCCCGCGCATGTATTCAAGTGAGAGGTCTGAAGCAGCGCAGAACTGGGCCTGAATTCGGCACTGATCGGTCAGTTGTCGGGCCGGCGACACTCGGACGCCGAGACATCTTCGGTGTGGTTGATGTGCTCGCGAGATCAGCGGAAGCCAACCTCCAGTTCAGGGCCGTTGGTGATGCTATCTGGACAACATGAAGACCTCAGCTAGGAGAGCACAATGTCTTTTCACCGCGGATCGAGCCGCCGCGTCGGATGGATTTCAAGCGTCGCCGCTGCCGGGCTGGCGGTGCTCGCGACGTTCACAAGTACGCCAGCGAATGCTGCCGTCACCCAGATCTGGGCTGGTGTCGACGCGAGTGTCACTACCGACCACAGGACGAGTCCGGCGACGAGCACGGTCAACTTCTACTACGATGCTTTTGTCACCGTGGATAACGCGCAGTTTCGAATCGATCATGGTGCGCAGGTGCGGTTCGACTGCTACGGAGTAAGCAACGGCGCGCGCAAAGATCTGTTCACCACCTTGCACAGCAAGTACAGCAGTAGGGCGCTCCAGGCCTACGGTGATGGAATCCTGGTGAAAGGTCTCTTCTCGCGGCCTAAGGGAACCCTCTTCGACGTGAACAAGTCCGGCAAGGAGAGTCTGTTCTGCGATGCGAGCTACACCGATCCATTCACCAGTTTCTCCGTCTTCACTACCAGCGGCTGGGTGACGGGGAGCTACTAGAGCAAACGGCTGGCCGAAGGGGTCTAGCTGTTCGACTCGTCATCAGGCCTCGAGACTCCCGGGCCACCGCGACTAGTTCGTTGGAAGCGCCAGCCCCAAGCACCCTATTCGAGCCTTGTGTCCGCGCGTTCCATTCCGGGTTCAGGTCGGCATCAGTGTTGTTCTGCAGCATGTCTAGCACTAGTCGCCTCGGATCTGGAACCTGAGCCAGCCGGACACACAATCGTTGGAGAGATGATGAGCGTCACGCCACCCGCAGATCTCACTGCCCTCAAGGCGAAGCAGCAGGCGACCTGGGCTTCCGGTAACTATTCGGTGATCGGCACAACTCTGCAGGTGACGGGCGAGACCCTCTGTGACGCGGTTGACTTCTCCGCGGGGCAACTCGTGCTCGATGTCGCCGCCGGCAACGGCAACGCCGCGCTCGCGGCTGCTCGTCGTGGCGCCGTGGTGACGGCAACGGACTACGTTCCTGGACTGCTCGATGTGGCCAAGACGAGGGCGTTGGCGGACGGTGTGGAGATCGAGTCCCAGGTTGCGGACGCCGAGGCGCTGCCGTTCGACGCACAATCCTTCGATGTAGTGCTCTCCACCTTTGGAGTCATGTTCACTCCTGATCAGGAGCAGGCTGCGAGCGAGCTCCGACGAGTGTGTCGAAAGGGCGGGAAGATCGGCTTTACGGCGTGGACGCCGGACAGCTTCATCGGGCAGATGTTCAAGATTGTGGGCACATACATCGCCCCTCCTGCAGGCGTACGCTCGCCGCTTCTGTGGGGCGACGAATCCCGTGTCGCCGAACTGTTCCATGATGACGCGTCCATGCAGACCGAGCGCCTTGACTTCTTCTTCCGTTACCGGTCCGCGCGGCACTGGCTTGACACGATGCGGTCCTACTACGGGCCGACCAACAAGGCTTTCGCAGCGTTGGATGGAGAAGCTCTGCAGGCGCTCGATGAGGACCTGATCGGCCTGGCGAACGATCTGAACACGGCAACCGACGGCACGCTGCGGGTTCCGTCGACCTACTTGCAGACGATTGTTACCCGATCCTGAGATGCGCGAAGCCCGGAACCAGTTGTCTATCTAGGATTAGGACTGACGGTGCACGTCCCTGATTGGAACGGTCCTCTGCAGCTGGCCTCGAGGCTGGCATCCGAGTATCTGGCCGGCCTGCCAGCTCGACTGCTCGGCCCGGAAGCTACGGCAGAATCGCTTCGAAAAGCGCTCGGCGGTCAGCTGCCGGACCACGGCGAGGACGCTTCGACCGTAGTTCGTGAGCTCGCTACCGCCGCGGACTCAGGTCTGCTACCTGGTGGAAGCGGCCGCTTCTTCGGTTTCGTCTTCGGCGGAGCAACGCCGGCTGCCATCGCTGCAGACTGGTTGGCAACGGCATGGGACCAGAATGCAGGCCTCCATGCGGCCTCGCCGGCGGCGGCCGTGGTTGAGGAGGTTGCCGGCGACTGGCTCAAACGATTGCTGGGCTTGCCGGACCAGGCCTCGGTGGGATTCGTCACTGGGGCTCAGATGGCGAGCTTCACCGGCCTGGCAGCGGCTCGCAATCATGTATTGGCAAGAGCCGGCTGGGACGTTGAACGATCCGGACTGGTGGGCGCACCTCCGATCACGATCATTGCAGGGGATCAGCGGCACGACACGATCGATCGCGCGCTACGTTTCCTCGGTCTAGGCACCGACAGCATCACCTCGGTGGCCTCCGATGACCAGGGGCGGATGCGAGCCGATGCCCTTGCCGACGCATTGCGGGACGTCTCGGGTCCGGTCGTAGTCTGCGCTCAGGTCGGCAATGTCAACTCTGGTGCGATCGATCCCGTCGACCAGATCTGCGACCTGGCACACGAGGCCGGCGCGTGGGTCCACATCGACGGTGCTTTCGGCCTTTGGGCCCTCAGTAGCCCACGTTTGCGGCCGCTGTTGGAGGGTGTGCAGCGCGCCGACTCGTGGGCAACCGACGCGCACAAATGGCTAAGCGTGCCGTTCGATTCAGGGCTGGTGTTCTCTGCGCATCCCGAGGCGCACACAGGTGCGATGTCGATCCGGGCGCCGTATCTCATCCATGACCAGGAGGGTCATCGAGATCCGCTGGACTACAACCCCGAGTTTTCTCGCCGCGCTCGCGGATTCGCCGTCTACGCCGCCCTGCGGGCGCTCGGCCGCTCGGGCGTTGCAGATGTCGTCGAGCGATGCTGTGGCCTTGCGCGACTCTTCGCCGACAAACTGGCTGAAAGTTCCCAGGTTGAGATCCTCAACGATGTGGTGCTCAACCAGGTGCTCGTGCGCTTCCTCGATCCGAACGGCGATCACGACGCCTTCACTCGCCAGCTTGTTAGCCGCGTGCAACGTGACGGCACCTGCTGGATGAGCGGTACGACCTGGCGAGGCATGTCCGCCATGCGGATATCGGTGTGCAACTGGACCACTGACGACGAAGACATCGATCGGTCAGTCGCCGCAATCATGCGCTGTCTGCAGTCGTAGGTTCGCGTCTTGTTGCTGACTCGCCTTTCGTTTCTGCGTGAACGCTGACTGGTCGGAACCACTGACGTCAGGCCCAGCTGGTCGAAGTGGCAGCGGCTGCTGAGAGGCCGGCCGATTCGATTGACGACGTCCGAGCAACCGCTGCACAACGAAACGCGCCGGGAGGTGTGCACGCACCTAGCCGACGGTGCTGTCAGTACGAGAATTCACGCACAATCATGTTCGTGGTGATGGAGAGCACCTGTCCGTTCGACCGGACCACGCGCGCCTTCGCAAAGACCTCGTCCTTCCCCCAGTCCTCGTCAAGGTGGAACCCGTTCACATCGCGGTCCTCGATGCGAGTAGGCCCGGTAGTCGGGGAGTCCACGAACCGCCCCACCGAGAACAGTGTGTCGTTGTACCACGTGTCTGATCCGTACAGCGTGAAGCTGGTGAACTCCATGCCAATCTCACCGAAGACGCAGTCGACGCGGATGTTGTTGAGTGTGAAGTTGCTCGGGTTGCGGATGATGTCGAGCGAGCAGGTGGTTGCCGCGGTGGCGGGTGCGGGGGCAAGCGTCGCGATGGCAGCGCCGGCGGTTGCCAGAAGCAGCCAACGGCGAACAGCCCGTACCGCCCTGGCATTGCGTGAACTCCACATCGAGGGTCTCCTTTGCAGTAGATGCGATGCAAACAGGAGACACTAGGGTGCTGACCTGCGACTGGGGTTCAGCTTCAGCCGAACTGAAGCTCCGTTCAGAGCTGACTCAGGCTGCCTTAGTTGACCCGAGCGGTTACTGAGATGCTCCGCTGCCGAATGATGCCGTGTCCGGTCGCCGTCAGCAGGTATGTGTGTCGCTGAACAGAGCCGGAGGCTGTTGCACCGCAGGAGAATGGCAGCGACTCGCGGTGCTTGGCAGGATACGAGGCGAAGCGACCGGGTCCGTCGATCGAGATCGTCACCGAATCGGTGCCGATGACTCGCCACTCGAGCACGACCGGCTCGCCCGGGAACGAAACGGCGGGCCCGCTGCTGGGGCATTGTGGTTTGCCCGCGACCCTGAACACCGCGATCTCTGGATCCGATGACGCACTCTGTGAGCGCGGTGACGACGAGGGGCGTGGCGCACTGGATGAATGCGTGGAAGTCCGCGGTGACGGCTCTGGCATCGTGCTTTGCGGCGTGATGCCGCCGTCGGGCCTGGTGCTCGAAGTCTCCGCACTCGGCGACGGTGTTACGTGCGCGGACGGCGTGACAACCGGCTCGGTCTTGCCGCCACGAGAGGAAGGAACATCGGCGACGCCGCACCCGGCGCCGACGGCGGCAATCGCTGTCATGCTGACAACCCATCGAAACATTCGGCGCCTCCAGCGACCTCTCTACGGCCGGGTCGGACACCAGGCGGTTCATTCTCAGATACGGAGCTGACTCCGTAGTGAGGTGCGGTTGAACTAGCCGCGGTTGCAGGTTGTCAGGTTCAGGAGGCCTTCAGCACATTGGGTCATCGTGAGCTGTGAGCATCAGCGTTGAGAAGGGAAACATGAGGATGGGTAATTCAGTACAGGACCTAGTAGCTAATGCGAGGACCACCATTCAGAACCTGTCGGTGACGGAGGTCGCCGAGGCGCTCGCAACGGGCGGTGTGACCTTGGTCGACCTCCGGGAGCCTGCCGAAGTCACGCGCGATGGTGCCATCGAGAACGCCGTATTCGCGCCACGTGGGATGCTCGAGTTCTACGCGGATCCTGCGAGTTCGTATCATCGTAGCGAGTTCGACCCGGAGGCGCGGGTCATCCTGTATTGCGCTTCTGGCGGCAGATCAGCCCTGGCTGGCCGAACGCTCCAAGAGCTCGGCTACACCGACGTATCGCATCTCGATGGTGGGCTCAAGGCGTGGATCGCGGCCGGCAGGCCGATCTCCGGGGCGTCCGCTTAGCCTGAGTGGACGGCTGTAACCAGCCCGGCGTTGCTGGCGGCAACTGCCCGCAAGTAGGTTTCAGCGCGGTTTCAGTGGCGTGGATGCGGTTCGTCTCACCATGTTGTTGAGTCGGCCGTCATGGCCATGAGATCCGTTGTCGGGGAGGAAAGCAAGATGAGTATTCGCAGAGTCGCCGCCGCGGTTGCAGGCGTGGCCACGCTGGGGGCGCTGCTAGTGGCGCCTTCGGCCCAAGGGGCCGGCGCCGTCCGGGCGTCAGTGAGCCTGGCTGCGCCCGCGGCGTCGACCTTCGGCTCGACAATCAAATTCAGCGGTACGGTTCGGCGTACCGGTACGTCGGCCAAGCTGAGCGGAGCAGTGGTCTATCTTCAGCGGTCGGCGCATGGTAAGAACCGCTACAGCACGTTGGCCAGCACGCGCAGCAGCAGAAGTGGCATCTTTGCCTTCTCTGTGAAACAGACTGCTCGCTATGACTATCGGGCCTACTATCCAGGCTCAGCGACGTACACACGGGCGTTCAGCCTGGTGCGGTCTCCGACAGTCAACCAGCTCGTGCTACTCGACAGCATTACCACAACAGACCCAGGCAGCGGCGAGTTGCGAGCCGTGGGGCGAGTTTTCCCGGCGCCACCGAACGGCTCAGGGGTTTACCTACAGAGGTACTCCACAGATGCAAAGGTCTGGGTCAATGTCGCGGCCGGTACGACCTCGTCCGGGAGGGTGACCATTGATGTCGAGCGCCCAGGGTCGAAGGACAGGTACCGCATGCTGGCTCTCGCGCGCTCGTCGTACGGCACCGGGATCTCGACGGCCAAGCTGTTCAGTCATTACGTCTACCGCCGGGCTCTTGCGAAGCCGCTCCAGACTACGACTACCACAGTCCCAGGTACCGTCACTCGGAACCCGGGAGGCAGCCTGGCTATCTCCCTCTCCGCGGTGAGTGGTGCTGTGCACATCTATCCGGACATCGCCAATTGCATCAGCGCACGTGCAACGTCGAACCTGTTCCCGGTCCAGCCGGTCACCCTGTTCTTGACCACGGACAAGGTCTCAAAGTCAATCAAGATCCAGGGGGGCGGCGGCGGCCAGTACACGCAGGACGTCGACCTCACGGGCGCATCGTGGCTGCGGTACTCAGCGTTCAGCGAGGCCGCCATCAAGTACGAGGCCTACTTGGACCTGCGCTGCGCCGATTAGAAGTGTTAGTAGCTTTCAGGTGTCATGCGGCGGGGGACTGGTCTCGGCACGGTCCTCCGCCGGCGTGCTGAGTGAGTTCGGGGTGATGTGATGAGTGGTCCTGGCCGAAAGATAGTAGGAGCCGTGGGCGCGGCTGTCGCGATTGGCAGTGCGTTCTTTGTTACAGCCGCGATCGGCGACCTTGCGGCCGGCGAGTCGGAGACTCCGCGGGGTGTCGTTCTGGCAATTCTGGTGGTGTTCCTGTGCACCTGTGCTGGGGGCGGTTGGCTCGCGATCGCGCTGTTGGGCCCGCGTGATCGTAAGCGGCGTGCCGAGGATGAGCTCGAGGCGATGATCCTGGATCTGTCCCGCGCACATGGCGGCCGAGTGACAGCAGTCGAAGTCGCTTCACACTGCGACGTCACCGTGAAGGTCGCTAAAGGCGCCTTGAGCCGGCTCTGTGGTGACGGCGTGGCATCCGCGGAGCTCACCGAGAGCGGGGTGATGGTGTATCGAATGGACTTCCTACCGTCCTCGCCAGACCTATGAACCGGGGACCACATGAGGGACGTCGCAACTGGCGGCTCGGACCCGGGCTTGGAGAGGCGTGATCCGAGCCGCCGTGCGTTGGCCCGAGGTAGACAGGGCCGTTCAGCGGTGCGTGCCGACCGGGGGTGGATCGCCGACTCGCACGCGCGAAAGACCTTGAATGGTGAGGCAAACCGACGCAATGCGGTTCAGCTCGATCCCGCTTCAAGTTCTTGGTTCAAATATGGCAGGCCGCGTTGGAGCGCCGCTGATCCGTCTCTGAAATCACGGACGCTTTAGTGCCACCTCACCCACGAGCAGGCTCCTGGGTGGAAGATCGAGATGGTCGATGCGGCGGCGGTCGGGGTGGCTTGACGCACAGCGAGGTAGGGACCCGCGACACCCAGTCGGCCGGAGTCGAGTGGGTGTGCGGTGACTACGCCCGCCGGATGTACGTTCCAAGGATCGGGCTGCGCCGCAGTTCCTTCTCTAAGCCAACTACTTGGGGCTGAGGGCAACGTGTTCTTCACCGTAGGAAGTACATCTGCTTCAGAGTGAACACCGCGAACTCCGGAAGGTCGGCATCGAGCCAATCGACACTCCTCGTGGTGATGGGCCGTCCGATGGGCGAGATGTCGTCAAGGCACTGGGAAGGACAGCGTCGTCCGAGCTCGGCGGCATGGTGGCAACGAACTCAACTCGATTTCACAAGTCTCACTGTTGGCTGACAACATATGTCGCGATGCGGTCGATGGCCTCCTCCAACCTGCGGAAGTAGGTTGCGCGGCTCACCATGAGTGCTCGTGCGAGCCTCGCGTGCGGCTCGCGCGTGGTGAAGAACCGACGGTCGACGATGAATCTCAACTGGGCCGCGTGCGGTGAGCCTGCGAGTGCAAACTCAGCGGCGGACCGCAACACGGCGCGTGCAGAGGCCGTCCGATCGGTGTCGTTCGTTCCGACGGCGAGTGGCGAGTCTGCCAGTGCGTGGTCCGACAGGAAACCGTCGAGAGCCTCACGAACGTCGTCCGCTGTCGTTTGCCGGTTCGGAGCGACGATCTGTAGTTCGCGGTAGACAAGATCACGCTCCGCCGAGTGGAATCCACCCGGCCCCCAGTCGATGTGGTAGCAGCTGACTTCTCTCCCGTTCACCAACCAATGGAGTTTCGGCACGAGTCGTCCGCCCGCCTCGCGACAGATGGCGTGGACGCGTGACTCCCGTCCGAACGCGAGGATGATGGCGTGCCGCAGGTTGGGCATCGGCGCCCGCAGTGCTAGAGCCATGTTGAGGTGACCGTACAGGTCCGTAGGCCGGCGACCTGATGATTCACGTGGCAAGACAGTTGTGTCTCGCCAGACCAGGGTCTCGGTTGCGGCAACCATGTCGTGCGCATGCGCCACGCATGCGGCGCCGATCGGGTCGCCGGTGAGGATATTTCCGTCAAGGCGCGCAGGCACAAAGCCGATCGCGTAGCCGACCGGCGCGCTATTGTTGTCCCGGGCAACGATGACCGTGGTTCCGGGATCTTCGAAGTAGAGTCGGCTCAGGTTCCACCAGTCGGCGAGATCATGATGGGACATGCGGGCATCGATGAGGTCGCGGTCACCGCGACGGGCGCCGGTCGCGCGGTAGCGACTTGCGGCTTCGAGCCGAAATCCCCAGCGGATCACCGGGCTGTCGATCAGGTACGCCAGGTCAGCGGCAGCGAGACTGTCCCCGGCGGTGGCCCGGTGGTAGTAGTAGTCGCAGAGCTGCCGAAGAACCTGACGGTCTTGTTCCCGTCCGTCCGCTGTATAGAGGCTCCGCAGGGCGGGGCGAACCAAGGCGTATGGCGCAAGTCCTGGGCCTACCCGCTCGACGAATGAGCGCTCGGCCAGCCAGGTGAACGCTGGCGCGGGATCGATGTCCAGGACGCTGGCGAGCAGATTCGGCGTCGTCAGTCTGGCGATCGCGCTGATATGGAGGATCTGGTGGAAGCGTGGGTCGAGCTCTCCATTGCCGACGACAGCCATCACCCTGCGGGCAATGTCCGATTCACTGGCCGATGTGCCGCCGCTGAGGAAAGCACGGGCAGCCATCACTAAAGCCAACGGCGAGCCGGCAGCCTTGCGCCGGATGTACCTGGCAACTGATGCCGGAACCCCGAGCTGGGTCAGCAATCGATGGGAGTCTTGCGCCGACAGACCCGCGAGACGAATCTCGACCATCACATGCTCCCAGCCTGATCGATGCCACCCGATGTCTGGCTCCCGCCTGCCCGCGAGCACAACGACCGCGCTCGCGGGCAGCTTCTTCAACCAGTCGTCACGCAGAGCGTCGGGGTCGGGGTACCGATCGGCGTCATCAACGAACGTCACGGAGAGGCCAGGCGGTGAAGGAGCCACTTCATGGCCCTTTATGTCGAGGCTGTACGTTGCACGACCGAGCTGTCGAGCAAGAGCGCGCATCGCGTTCAGGAGAGCAGTCTTGCCGCAGCCGCCTGGCCCATGGATGTAGAGGACCCGCGCCTTCTGTTCGCCCTGTAGAACACTGCGGAACAAAGACAGCTCCGTCGATCTGCCGACGAACCCCGAATCTCGCTGATCGGCAATCCAGTCGCCGATTGTCGGCGAATGGTCAGCACCTGGACGAAACGTCATTGCCCCTCCCGTCGGCACACGGACTCGGACGAGGGGCTGACGGTAGATCTAGATCGCCAACCAGGCAAGGCCTGCCGAGCCGCTGCGGGCCGCCGCCCGTAGTGCTTCAGCAGCGCTTCAGTGGCGCATCAGTCGCGTCGAGGGGTACGGCGCTAGCCTCGCGGTATGGGAGAGATCCGAACGCCCGGTTACCTGACCGAGGACCTGACCTTGCGGATCGTCGGCGGTCCGCCATGCTACCGAGGGGTGACCGATAAACCGATCGAGTACATCGCGATAGCTGATGTGAGCGACCGGGTCGTCGGTTTCCTCTATGCCAATGACGATGACGACGCCGTCGGCTGGCAACCGAAGGCCGCGGCCGGTCAGGCGGCCCACAGCGCTTACTTCCCGTGGATGATGAAGCTTCGTGAATGCAAGGCGCGCGGCTTGAGCCCGACGGAGGCGCTCCGCGAGCTGATGAGCGAAACGCCGGACAGTCCGGAGGAGCTGCACAGCTACGTCGTCCCCGGAACTTGGCACAGCGCAGCTGGCCTTGCGATCCTCAAGCGGCTTGCCAACACGGAAGGCTAGTGAGTGCGCCTGCCTGACCTCACATCGCGTTTCGCAGAGCTGCTGCATCACCTTGGCCAGGTGGGCACGGAGGACGAACTGCGAGCCGCAGTATCCGCGGAAGTGCACGCGCACCTTCCTGATGGAGTGGCGCCACCTTGGATGCGCGATCTCCTCGACGGCCTCGTGGCCAGGCGATTGACGGGTGAAGCCGAGATCGTTCCACAGGGCTATGCCGACGGCATGAGTGCGTTCGTGAACATCCTGCTGGACCTCGACGAGGTCTTCGGGCTCGGTGTCGAAGACACCGGCGAGCATCTCTACTGGCCACTGCCGGCCCTCGAGTTGGCAGTCGTGATCCATTTCGAGGGCGGTGGCTATCTGATGGTTCGGCCCTGGTGCGGCCGTTGGCGAGAGTGCATGCCGGGAGCTCTGGTGGGGGAGGGCGAGCTGAGGGAGGGGCGCCCTATCGGTAGGTGGAAATACAGCCGGCCGGGCGGCGTCAGCTACGAGTACGACTACACCATTCAATTCTAGATGAGATCCGCATTTCGAATCAAAGCGCCTTCAGATCCGCTTCAGCCTGATCATGTGTACTGAGTATATCCAGCAGTGACGACTTGACGACTGTTGGTGAAACCCGTCGCGAAATGGTGCTCGAACAAAGCGCAAGACGATTAGGAGGAGTCATGAAAAGAAGCAGGCTGTTTGGAATGTTCATGGGCGCCGCTCTGGGTGTCTCGGCGATGTCCGGTGTCGCCATTCCTGCACAGGCGGACACCAATATCACCTACCGGCAAGTCTGGGAAACCGGGGGCCGGGGACCCATTGCCAACTCGGGCGTGACGGCTGTGTACGGTGTGGACGACAGCAGGACGCCGGAAACAATCGCTGGTCAGGCCCTGAGAGGCGACTTCGGCGACTACGACGGCGAAGGTGCCTTCGAGGTTACCCACACGCTCGACTCGAATCTCTCTCATATTTTCGTTGTCTACATCGGTTCGGATTTCAAGGTCGGGGCGGTGCTCAACAAAGACGGCAGCGTCACGGTCATCACCTGCGTGATCAATAATGGCGTGCAAACCTGCACGTCGGAGACCCATCCGGCCTAGCTCTTGGGTTTAGTCCGCGGTGCGTGCCGGACGGCGGTCGGTATCAGGTGCCGCGGTGGTGCGTCGGCCCAAGGCCGAGGACCCGCGCCGGTGGAATGGTCGCGCCTTCGGCATGGGCCTGGGTAAATCCCTCTCTTCCCAACTGTTCGATGATTCCGGCGCGCAATGCGTCATCGGCGGTTTCGGTGCCGGCATCGCCGGCACCGAAACGCTCCGCGAACGAGTCCGCGGAGCCGATCAGCACGGCGGCCAGGTACGGCTCGCCGTTGACGTATCGGAGACGCGCGAGCATCCTCATGGCCCGGATCATCTTCGTGGTGTCCTTCAGCTCGGCCGCGATCTGCAGCGCCTCTCCGGCGTATTCGCCAGCGGCCGCGCCTTCGTCGCCGGTGGAGCAGGCTAATCCGAGCAGGCAGCGACAGGTGCATCTGCGATCGCCGATTCGGCGGAAGTCCGGAAGCAAAGAGCCGTATTTCCGGCCGGCTGATTTCATGTCATCTCGGACCGTGTCGAGGTCCGCTTGCAGTAGCTGCGCATGAAGCCAGTGCAGCCGCAGTCCGGCCAGCTGTGCGAGATCTTCTGCCTCGCGTGCCAATCGCTGCGCCTCGCCGAGATGGCTCGGTGACCTCATCGCCACAGTGACTGCTCTGAGCAGGGTGATCGATCGCCCCGCCCTGTCTCCGATTGCTCCGAACAGATCCGCGCTACGGCGCAGGTTGAAGAGCGCGGGCTCCAGTTCACTTTCGGCGGTACCCAGCATCGCGAGCGCATTCGCACGATGCCAGTCGTCACCGATCGCCTCGAATCGCTCGAGCGACTCCGTGAGCAGCTGCAGCGCGCCGGGTTCGGCCATGTTCGTCATCGTGACGCCAAGCGCATAGACGCCCAACGCGTCATCAATGCCCGCCTGACCGCGTGATGCTGCAAAGGCCGGTTCGGCGATCGCCTTTGCGCGTACAGGATCCTGCCAGCAGATGACCACCGCAGCCGTCGTCGCCGAACGGATGCCCAAACTGCCGGAAGGCAAGGGGCTGCGCAGCAGTTCGTCGAGCCAGCTGAACAGGTCGTCGCGTACGCCGAGCATCTCCCAGCCGATGCCCACAGCAGAAAGGAACTCCCAAGCTACGTCCAGGTGCCCGTGGTCGAGCGCCCACCGCATCGCGATCCGAAGATCTGGCCACCGCCGGTCGTACCAGTCCTGAGCGGCGCTTTGACCATGCCCCCGCAGATCTGTGGCCAAGGCACGGGCAACGAGAAGGTGGCGGCTCGCATGCTCACCTTCGGCTAGCTCCAGACCCGCACGCTCTTGCAGGCGCTGGCGCGCGAAGTGGCGCACGCTGTCGAGCAGCCTGTATTCGGTCAGCTGGCCACGACGCCGGCTCGAGATAAGTGAGCGATCCAGGAGCCTCGGAAGACTATGAGCTACGTCGCTCGCTGTCAGCGGTGAATAAGTGAGGACGCTGGCCGCGGTATCGAAGTCGAAATCCCCAGGAAAGACGGAGCAACGCTCAAGCAGCAATTTCTCGCGGTCGTCCAGGAGCTGATAGCTCCAGTCAAGTGCTGTTTCGAGTGTGCGATGACGACTGCCCGGTTCTGCCGTACCGCCGGTGAGGAGAACGAATCTGTTGTCGAGGTGTGAGGCCAACTCATGCGGGGACATGAACCTGATACGCGCCGCGGCCAGCTCGATCGCCAGTGGTAGTCCGTCCAGTCTGCGACATACCGTTGCGACGGCGCGCGCATTCTCCTGGTCCACCGTGAAGCCGGGGAGAGCCGACGCAGCTCGGGCAGCGAAGAGTTGCGCGGACGTCGCGGCGAGTACTGCGGACGGATCGTCCTCATCGGGTGGAACGTCGAGCGGTCCGACTTCATAGATCGCCTCACCCGCGACCCAGAGGCGGCTCTGGCTCGTCGCCAGGATGTGCAACTGTGGCGCGGATGCCATGAGTTGGCTCAACAGCCGGGCGGCCTGCTGCACCACATGTTCGCAGTTGTCGACAATCAACCAATGACCGCCGCCGCTGAGCGCGTCGAGCAAGGCCGAACGGACCTCGCCTCCGTCCGATATGTCCAATGCGTCCGCGAACGCTCGTTCCACAGTCTCGCCTGGAGCAACGGCCGTCAGATCGACCACCAGGGCGGCCGGCAGGCCTTCGAAGGTGAGTGCGGTTCTCAGCGCCAGCCGTGTCTTTCCGGCTCCCGGAGGGCCGGTCAGGGTAACCAAGCGATGCTCGGTGACAAGTTGGGCGAGATCCGAGAGTTCCGCCTCGCGGCCGATCAACGAGGACAGAGGTACCGGCACCTGCCTACTGCCGGTACCTCGTCTGGGCATTCGCTCCGCGAGATCAAGCAACGATCGGCGTGAGCTGCCGCCAAGCTTCCGCAACAGTGAGTTGATATGTGACTCCACCGTGCGTTCGGACAGAAAGAGCCTTTCCGCTATCTCCTTGTTGGGCAATCTGTCAGCGACAAGCCAGAAGACCTGCAATTCGCGACGTGTCACTCCGGCGTCGTTCAAGACCTCTGCAGCTTGCTCCATGCAACCAGTATCTACGCATGCTGACCAGCACACACAGGTCTCTCTGACCGGTTATCTCGACGCTACAAAGCTTGCTTTTCGGCAAGGGAGGCCTGCGCGACCCGCCAGAACGAGCTTCGCGGTGGCGACCTTGGCCAGGGCATGGGTTATGCCGGGACGCTGGACCGACCGATGCTTCCAGGCTTGTATCAGGAGTACTCCAGGCGTAGCGAGCACACTTGTAGAACATCCAGATGACTGGTGCCAGAGATGGAGAGCGCCGTGACCATCAGTCGCATGTCCAGACTCGGCAGCGTGCCGGACAGTATCTCGGCCGCGCCGGCGCTGTGTGACAGGTGTGGTTCACGGGCTTGCATACTCATCCACCTCACCGCGGGCGTACTCACACTCTGCCGGCACCACTTCCATCGTCACGAGGATGCTCTTCTGGCTATCGGCGCCATGGTGGAAGAGCTGCCCTGACGGTCGAGCCGGGTGACGGGGACTGATCGACGGCCAGTTTATCCAGGCAGTAGACGCGGGCGCGTACGTCTCCTTTGAACGAGCGCAGGTTCGCCGAGAAACTCACGGTCACCGGACTCTCACCG
This sequence comes from Kribbella ginsengisoli, assembly GCF_039537185.1. NCBI lineage: Bacteria > Bacillati > Actinomycetota > Actinomycetes > Propionibacteriales > Kribbellaceae > Kribbella > Kribbella ginsengisoli. The sequence goes on from NZ_BAABAA010000029.1 coordinate 17,390, forward strand.
CGCCAGAGAGCGACGCGCCGATGACCAGCGGTGACGATCGTGTCGTCGTACAGGACGTCGCACGGTTCCGGACCTCTCACAATCACACTGATGCGGACGGACCCGGTAGGGTACGGGTACCGGCGAATCTGCTGCTCCAAGTGCAGATTGGTGCCCGTCACCTCGAAAGTCATGGTTTGATCGATTGGCTCGACCGGTGACAAGTGGCGCACCTCGCCGAGTTCGGGTGCACAACGAGTCCAGCGCGGCTGCCAGCCGAACCCTGCCTCGACCAGCATGCGGCGAATGGCCCACGAGGATGTGGAGTCGTAGCAGTTGTATCCGTCACTGTGGATCGCGTTCGGATCCGCGTGGTACTGAAGAAGCAACCGAACCAAAGCAGCACGATTCTTCACGCACGCAAGCAACAGTGCGGTAGCGCCGGTCCACGGCTCGCACTCGTCGACATTCCAGCCGGAGGTGCACAGTGCCCGAAGACCTTCGAGGTCGTCGCCGTCCACCAGGTCGTGTAGTAGCGAGAAGTCGATCAGCCGTCCACCGATGACTTTGACTGGGTTCTGATGCAGGTCCAGTTCGGTAAGCGCAGTCAGATCGACGGTGCTAGGCAGATCTGCGATCTGGTTCTGCCGTAGCTGAAGACTGGTGAGAGCCGGCAGGCGCCCGATCGGCTCCGGGAGGACTGTCAGATCATTCCGGCTCAAGTCCAATTCGGTCAGCGAGACGAGATCTCCGAATGACGACGGAAGGTCGCGGAGACGATTTCCGTCCAGCTGCAATGACGTGAGCGACTCCAGGCGGTTGAAGGTCGTTGGCAGGGTTTCGATCTTGTTCTCGCTCAGTCTGAGGGACAATAAGGAATCGAGCTCCCCCAAAGAATCAGGTAGTGCGACGATTCGGTTGCCGTCCAGGCTGAGCAGCACGAGGTCGCGGAGACGGCCGAGCCAGGTCGGAAGCGTCTCGATCTGATTATCGTCAAGAGCCAGTGTCCATAGGGACTGCAGATTCGCCAAGCAGTCCGGCATGTGCGTGAGCCGGTTCCTGCTGATGTACAGATGCCGCAAGGACGTCAGCCGGGCAAGGCCGTCCGGAAGCGAAACCAGCTGGTTTCCGTCAAGGTTGAGCTCGGTCAGTGAGGTCAACTCACAGATTTCCAGCGGCACGCTTGTCAGCGCGAGCCCCGATAAGTCCAGCGATTGGGCCGCGTCCCGCGCGGCTCGAGCGACGCGCTCTCCAGCTGTTGATTCCATCTCACTCAAGCCTGTCATCAAACCGCATGCCCCTTGGTGGCACTGAAATCGAAATCCGCTGAGCGGTCAGGAGCATTGATGTACCCGGTCCAAGGACGTGAGTTCAGCGGCGAATGCCCGGAGGAGTGGTGGCATCGTGTAGCTCTCCCGGCTGTGGACCTCGAGTAGGTTGGCTCGCACTAGTTCGTTCAGGCCGAGTCGCACGACCGATTCGTTGCCACCGCTGCACGCCTTCGCTGCTGTCAGCGTGATCTCGGGGGATGTGATGGAGGCAAGCGCCCTGAAGACATCTGCGCCCGCATCGGTGAGCCGTTCGTAGGACGTGCTGAATACTGAACGAAGGTCTGTACTGGGGTCGCCGCCGTCGAGTACGTCGAGTGCGTCAGACGGCGTCAACATCTGCGCTGCCAGGTCGGCGATACGTTCGTGTGGATGAGTCAACTGCCGGCACCCGATGATCGCCAACGCGAGTGGAAGCCCACCGCAGACAACTGAGATGTGTTCTGCGATCCGGCGGTCGATCCCTGGTCCCCGTCCGCCGATCCGGCTCGTGAGCAGATCGATGCTCGCCGGTGTGGTCAGCGGCGCGAGGCGGAGGAGGTGGGCACCGTTGGTGACCGCAAGGGAGGCCAAATCGGACCTACTCGTTACCAGGGCCAGGCAGCCGGCTGCACTGGGCAGGAGCGGACGCACCTGATCGGCATCACGCGCGTTGTCCAGTAGTACAAGCACTCGTTTCCCGGCCAGCAGCGATCGGTAGAGTCCCGCAAGTGCATTGATCTCGTCCGGTAGCTGATTCTGGGGCACTCCGAGGGCCCCGATGAACGAGCGCAGCGCTTCTGCGGCTCCGACCGGGGGCTTGACAGCGTCGAATCCTCGGAGATCGACGTAGAGTCGACCATCCGGGAAGTCGGGCAGGACTTGATGCGCCCAATGCAGCGCTACCGAGCTCTTGCCTACGCCCGGTGCACCCGTAACCGCGATGACTGGCGCGGCCGTCGTTGAGCTTGTGGCTTGTGGACTGTTGATGATCGCATCCAGAGACCTGAGCTCGTCGGCACGGCCGATCAACGGTGTAGCCGCAGGTGGTAACTGCGTCACGGCAGCGCCGGAAACGGCCCGGCGCGCCCCTTCGAGCGGCTGGATGTCGAGACGGCGATCCTGCCGGAGTACTGCCTGCTCCAAATCACGCAGTGCGCGGCCCGGATTGATACCCAACTCGTCAACAAGACGTGAGCGCAACCGCCGGAAAGTCGCCAAGGCGTCGGCTTGCCGCCCCGCACGGTAATGCGCCAGCATCAGCTGCCCATGCAGATCCTCGTCGAAAGGATGGCGATCCGCGAGGTCTTCAAGGACGCCGATCAGGGCCGAGTGCTCTCCTAGCATCAGTCGGGCATCGGTTAGTGACTTCACAGCTGAGTACCGCAGCCGATCGATGCGCTCGGCCTGCTCATCGAGCCACGGATGCCCGCGTACATCTTCCAGTGGCTTGCCTCGCCACATGTTGAGCGCGGTCTGCAGCTGAGCCGACTTCTGCTCGAGATCGGGCGTCCTTTCGGCCTCACTGATGAGCTGCTCCGCGATCTGCAGATCCGTCTCCACCACACTGCGGTCCAACCGATACCCCGGAGCGCTCGCAACAATGCAGCCTCGTCGTACCAGGGTCCGGCGAAGGTAGGACATGTGGCTCTGTAAAGTGTTGAGAACGGTGGAGGGAGTGTTCCCCGACCAGACCACATCGATCAAGAGATCGCTGCTCACCGGCTGACCGATACGGAGCGCGAGAGCCGCAAGCAGGGCCTTTCTCCGTGCTCCGGGAATCTCCGTCACCAGCCCGTGAGTGACCACGTCGATCGAGCCTAGTAGCCGAATCCGCAGAGCCGGCGGGGACTTGACGCCAGCCGGAGGTGCCGCGGGTTTCGGCGCGCGAGGGGCCGTGGAGATGGAGATTGTAGTCATCATGCTCCCTCGGATCGTGCGGTCGTCATCGACCGGCAGATTGGATTCCTGGTGCTGGCCTCGGTGCCCGCGGCGAACGCCCGGGTTATGGGACGACCTTGTTCCCGCCATGCGATCAAACCCCCGTCGAGATGGCCCACATCGGTGTAGCCGAGCGCTTCGAGTGCCAGCGCCGCGAGTGCGGAGCGGCTCCCGGACGCGCTGTAGAGAATGATTGGTTTTGCGTTGTCGAACTCTGGGCGATGTTGTGGGCATTCTGGATCAGCCCAGAACTCGAGCAGTCCGCGCGCCGCATGAATCGCGCCCGGGATCGCGCCATCACGTCCTACTTCGTCCGGCTCGCGAATGTCGACGATCACCGCAGCGCTCGTCTCCAGCCACATGGCGACATCGTCAACCGACAGGTTGCGGATCTGGCCGCGGGCTGCCGCCACCAGCTCTCGTGCCGATGCGCACATGTTGCCTCCTTGAGCTCCTCCTTCGAGGAGACGACAGGCATGAGCTGTGCGCATCCGTGCTGAGTACGGAAGTTTGTACGGAGGCTCGCCGGAAGAGGCGGACTCTGGTCCAGCCTAGGCGGGAGATACCCGCGACGAATGATTCAAGAATGCTACAGATGGTGATGCGGCACAATCTCTGCGTTCGTCCGCCAGGTGTCGAAGCGGTCCACTCATACATGCAACGAGGCGATAGCGCAGCGTTGCTACGTAAGGTCGGCTGCTGTCAGCTCCCCAAGGCGGCTGTCCTCATTCGCTGGCCTAGCCCGCGAATCGGTTGGTATCCGGGAGCTCGTCCTGGCTCGCCGACTGGCGACGTTGACTGGGCCGGCCGGGGCCGGGGACGGTCGAGTGAGTTTCGCGGATGCGATGGGGCTCTGGGCGGACGGCGGCCACCTTCGGGCCGCGCTCGCCGATGCGCTAGGCCGTGTTGCCATTGGCTGACGGTCCACTAGCTATCGCCGGTGAGGTCATCAGGAGATCGGTCCGCTTGGCCAACACGGCCTTGGTGAGTGCCGTTCAGGCACTCTCCGCGCAGCTCTTCGCAGACCGCGCCCGATCAGCTCCACCGAGCTCCGAGATGATCTGCAGACCTCCGGACCGCACTGGGATGTGCTATCACTGCCGACGGTGAAGAAGTGGCATCTCAATTGTTAGCCGGCGTCGGCGAACTGCTGCGACAGCGGTAATCCTCTATTGCTTCCAGGATCTGGCGGTGACGATGTATGAGTCAGGCAGCAAAGCGCGGCAATTGTTGTCGCAAGCGCTGGCAGGCTTCAGGGAGCTATCGGATGACCTGCACCACGGTGCCGCGATGGCTCTGCAATCGTCCGACCGCATGGTGCAGGCCGAGCTTTGGTCGAGCGTGGCCGAGCAGAGCGAGTGCCCGCGCATCGTCAGCCGAACCTGCCCCGGCCTTGACGAGTGGTTGCGCCGACAGCTCGGCAAGGAAGAATACGCCGAGGTGCTTGCGGTCGGCGTTGACACCGCCGGTCGAGGATCTCCTCGACCGGCGGCTCTCCGCCGACTGGTTGTGCAGTCACAGTTCACACGGAGCTGTCGGCCGTCCTAGAAGAACCCTCGTTCCATCGCCGTCCACCGTGTCATGGTCCCGCCGTCAGCGTCCAACCATTTCAACTCGCACTGGACCTCGTCCTCTTCAGCTCCGCGGTCCTCGTCGAACAGGCCGCCCTTCGATGCGACCTGCGACGCGATCAGGTCCACGCCGGCCGCCGTCGCCCAGATCTGCTGCGCGCTGTTGTTCGCCAAGCTGTGAACCTTGGTGAACAGCCTCTCCTTGCGGATCGCGTCGACGCCGTAGCAGGTCACAGTGATCGATGCGCCATTGTTGAGATATCCCCAGCCGGAGTCGGTTGGGATGAACGCGTAGTAGTCGGCGAAGACAGCGCCGGGACTGACTTCACGCATGGTCAGATCAACGTACATCTCGGTCGCGGCAGCCGCAGGCGCCACAGTCAAGCCGGCCGCGCTCACGGCCGTCACCAAGGCACCGAGCGCGAGGCTCCGTGCCCAGCCCACGGCGAGTTTTGAGTGTTTGGCCATAGGAAGTCTCCTACCTCCGTAGTTCGGTCGCTCGGCCACTCCGTCGGCGACATCAGGGTCAGTGTCGACTGTCCGCGAGCAGCATGGTCTCCATTGCTGAATCCATGCTGAAGGCCGCGACGCCAAGTACGTTTCACTACCTGTCTATGGCCGGTAAGGCCTGCAGTGAGCAGTTGCCGATAGCTACTTGCAGCCTCCGGTCGGGGACTTCTTGCCGATCCAGAGCTTGATGTTGCCGCCCGCGGCTGTGCTGGCGCCTGGTGCCGGTTGCTGGGCGATCACCTTGTCGATGCTGCTGCAGGTGTAGTCGATTGAGTAGGCAACCTCACCAACCGCGAGGAATCCGGGCGCAGACTGGAGGACATTTGTTGCGGTCGACAATGACTTGCCCCGCAAATCAGGTACCAGCACCGACTTCGTCGACATGGTCCAGAACTCTTCCCACGGTGACCATCCACCGTCGAAGCGTGGCCACGACCGGAAGACCTGACCGCCGCTGCTCATCGCGAACACATTGTCCTGATCGGCGGCGACGGTTGTCACAAATCCTCCCGGGAACGGGTCGAACTGAACGAACGGAGTCCAGGTACTCGCGCCCGGCGCCGTCTGCCGGGTACGCCATACGCGCCCACGATGGTCGCTTCCGACCATTGTCAGGTTGCCGTCCACACCTGGTCCGACGGCCAAGGAGCTCAGTTGACCTTGGAGTTGGACCCAGATGCTGAGCTGACCGCCAGGAGACGTTTGCCAGGCATGCCATATCCGGCCGTTGCGATCGAGCGCAAAGATCTCCAGCCGGCCATCGGCGTTGGTCTCGGCCGCGATAGTTCGCATGAACTTGTCGAGTTGCACCCAGCCGGACCAGCTCCCGCCCGCGGTTAGCTGCTTTCGCTGGAATACACAGCCGGCTTCGTTGGTGCCGAACAGCTCCAGACGGCCATCCGTATTGCGGGCCAGGGCAACAGTGGAAAGTATGCCGTCGAAGGCCGACCAGCGAGGCCACTGCCCGCCGACGGTGAGCTGCTTCTTCCGCCAAATGCGGCCGACGCTGTCCAGGCCGAACGCTTCGAGCCGTCCGTCCAGGTTGGCTTCTGCCGCCATCGCGCGCATCGCACCGTCATGTTGCACCCAGTCGGTTCCCCAAAAGCTCGGGAACGGTTGCTGGTCGACGAATACCCGGCCGGCGACGTCGAGGCCGAACACCGCCTTGCGACCATCCGAGGCCTCGGCCAGGGCGAGCCGTGGAGAGTGCACTGGAAGTGGGAACGGCGCTGGTAGCAGAAGCCAGGTATTGCGGTCTTGGTGCTCACCGCGGCGCTTGTCGTAGCCTCGACCGCGGATCTCCTGCGGATCGTTGGCCGCGAGCTCCCGTGCCAGTGATGCCAGCGACGCGGGATCGTCGAGGTCGCCCCGATAGTCCAAGGGTGCGTCGATATCGACCATCGTGGTGAAGATCGACAGCATTCCGTTGCCCTCCGCCACCTCGATGATCCGGCTTTGGATCGGCCAGTCGATGTGGGACGCGGTGTTGATCTCCCAGAACCCGCCGGTGGGGAAGTTGGAGCTCGTCGGCAGGTCGCGGCGTCGAAGCGCCCCAATGCCGTTGCGATGCGTGTGGCCGTTGACGAGCATGATCACGTTCGGGAACCGCAGCAGCAGCCTCTTGAGGTCATCACCTCCGTAAGGCGCGGCGCTGTTGGTGTTGTCCATCGAACCGAGCGTGTGGTGACAGAAGATGACGAACATCTTGTCCTTGACACCCGGCTGATTCACGAGCGTCGGATAGGTCACCGTGCTGCCGTCTGCGAGCTCGTATCGCGAACTGTTCGCCTTGAGCCTGCCTTCGAGCCAGGCGAACTGCTCACGATCGAGACAACCGTCCGCGCCCATCGCCGCTGTCGTGTCCAGACAAATGAACTGGAACAGGTCGTCAGGTCCGGACGGGACCGCGTAGTAGGCCTTGCTGCTTCCCAGTGTGAAGCCGTGGCCGTACGGAGTACCGGTCGTCTTGAAGTGCTCTTGAATGAACTCGGTTCTCGACAGCAGCCGGCGTGCTGGATCCGGGGTGATGTTGACGTGCGCCATGCCAGTCGCCAGGGCGCCGCCGGCGTCCAGGAGCTCGTCGAGCTGGCCCCATGAGGCGTCGGGCATCTCGTCGGGAAGGGAATGATGCGCATCCAGGTACGGCTTCTTGCCGCCGATGGCTATCCTTTTCAGTGGATCCCACCAGCCGAAGTCGATCGATACGTTGCCCTGAACGTTGGCCTCATGATTTCCATAGGCGGCGTACCACGGCATGCCCAGGCCATGGGCGTCGAAGGCTGCCCGGGCATTGAGCGAGAAGTTCTGTATCGAAGGGAAGCCAGCCGTATAGTGCTTACCCCCGAACTGGGGAAACTCGGGCATCCAGTACTTGGGATCGTGACTGAAGACACCTGCAGTAACGCTGCTGTCGGCCGCGGATCCTGTCGCCGGGGTCACCTGATCGCCAGAGTCAGGCTTGACGCGATTGCCGTCAAGCAGGTCCATGTACCAACGAGTTTCGTTGTACTGGCAGTTGTCGATCGAATCACCTGTCACGAGGGTGAGGGCGAGTGGCAACCCGGTCCGTGGGCCTACCTTGGTCCTGGCGATTGCCCTGCACATTGCGTCCACCACGTGTGTGGAGAGACTTTCGTTGGGGCGATAGGCGGAATCGAACGGATAAGAGTGCAGGTGCGGAGGGCCGTAGTCGGCGTACTCGTCGAGGAACTCCACGCGAAGCGGCGACTGGTCATCAACGACGTGGAGGTCGGTCATCTGCGCGAACGCGATCAGTGGGCGGTCAGCTAGCGGTAGCCCTACCTGAGCCATGTCCGTGCGCAGGAGGTGCAGCTCACCAGGCGCGGCGACGAGCCTTCGGTAGCCCCTGCCGATATCGGGGCCGAGGGCAACTGTTGTATCGAGAGTGGTCTGAATCGGAGTCGTGGCGATGCTCGCCGAGGCGGCTGGCCCTGCGTTGCCCGCCGCAGCCTGGGGACTGATCCCCAGCGCCTCGGCTACCGCAGTTAGGCCACCTGCGGCAAGGACGGTTCGTCGTGTAGGCTTCACCTGCTTACCTTCCGTAGTAGGTGCTGATGCTGTCGATCAGCGGCGAGCCGAAAGCCACCAGACACAGGTGCATCTTCTCCGGCACGCATTGACAGAGGTGCCTTTCGACGATGCGATGGGGCCCTGCACTGTCACTGGGACAGCGCTGAATCCCGCCACCATCACCACGATCGTCTGCTGATGCCTGCTTCATGGGCCGCAGAGGACCTCATCTGCTGGACGGTGGCCAGGAGCCCTTCACGCAGGAAGCGACTCCGCGTGGGAACGTTCGACTTCAGCTTGGCTCCAGTGCGGCTTACGAGCGAGTTGCGAGCATCAGCTCCGGAAGATACTCATGTACAGCTCGAGGAGATGTTTTGACGCAGCCCCTTTATTCCGACGAAGACGCCGTGCGGCGCGCTGGCCGGCCGCGTGCACTGATGGTTGGATTCGTTATGGCCTGGCTCGCCGCATTGGCGACTCAGGTGTCAGGTGTAGGCATTCTCATCGGCGGCAAACGGACGATTCGCGCCTACGTCGAGAGCACGGCAGTTGGTATCGCCGACCCTGAGGTCATCGCGAAGTTGATCGAGAATGAACTTGATCAAGCGTATTCGCTTCTGTCGTTGAAGGGTTGGATCGGCATCGGAACGGCCGCATTGGTGTTGATCGGCTGCGTCGTCGCAGTCAGGGCCAACCGTGGAGCGACACGAGGGCTCGTCATCGTTGCTCTGCTAGCGAACATGATCGCTGCCGGCCTACAGCTAGGCGAGAATGAGCTTCTGCCGGACCTCTGCGTGCTGACGTCGTTCTTCGCGGCGCTGATGAGCATCTGCGCGATTGTGCCGTTCGTGATGCCATCGGTGCGGAGACACGGACGTGCGCGCCGTGCTGGTCGAGCCTGAGAGGTATCAGACGCCATCGTGAAAGCCTGCTGGTCGGTCGGGTTGGACCAGCCAGCAGGCGTTGCGGCGCGGTCGCGAGATCGTGGGGAGTATGCCGTCCATCGCCCTGCTTTGGTTTCAGGCCGAGATCAGGGGGCTGAGGCAACCTTCTCCGGTGCGTTACAGAAAGATTGGAAAGCTCGGCCGCCACAGGCAGACGCCCGGGCCGTCGCGACGCCCGCAGCAGAGCAGTCTGAAAAGAGCGGTGTCGGCTTGCACTCTCGCTATTGCCATCCCCGCTGCGGTTCTCGCAGTCGACGGTCGACCCGGCTCAGGTCCCTGGACCGACGCGTTGCCCCGCTCAGTGCTCAGTATCCCGGGCGTCAAAAAGACTTCTGCAGTTGCCACGCCGGATCGATCGACCGCTGTAGCTCCGATATCTCCGTTCACTGCTCCGTCGCCCGCTGAGACGATGTCATTCGGTCGTCGCGAGCCGCGGCCAGTACAAGAACGGCGGTCGTCGTCTCCAACCGCGGCGACCGTTACTCCGGAGATCGTCGTAGCGCCGGCATCGCCCACCACGAGACCATCCGTCGAGTCTCCGCAGAGTCCGGTGCATCCGTCACAGACGCCGGCAGCAAGCCCGACGATCGGCAAGACGCTCGAACCGACCGACGATACTCGCAGGCGCGCAACGGAGCTGAACGCGCGTCGGCTCCGGCACGGCTGCCTACCACTCGTGCCGGACGGTAACCTCGGCATGCTTGCGTCTCAGCACGCGCGGTACGTGGCCGATACGGGGACGCTGACACACCTTTCCTCGGAAGGGCAGGACCCCGGTGCGCGAGTCCGAGACTCGGGCATCGAAGCGAGGGGTGTCGGGGAGACAGTGGCTCGCGGTCGCGAAGCCCGTCGATGGTCGTCCGAGGTCGGTGATCCTGCCAGTGATTGCGACGTGACTCGGATCGGTGTGGGCTACGGAGAAGGGCGATGCACGGTCATCGCCCCTGTCGTCGGCTGCCTGGTTTCTGCGGGCCGGATCAGAGTCGAGATCTACACGGCCAGATGATCCTGACGCTCCGGGGTCCTGGGCACAGCTTGTCGCATTGATCCGGCTCGCCTGGCGCCAGCTCTTCTGCGACGGCGACAGTAGAGGGAGTTGTGGCACTACGACAATCGGCGAACCTTACGGCACGGGCCACCGTCCGTGGGCGGGCCGCTGATACGGGTCTGGCCGGACCGCGGCGCGCGGTGCTCGAGGTGCTTGCGCAGCATCGAGCGGCCCCGGTGGATCCGGCTGCGGACGGTGCCGAGCTTCACATCCAGCACGTCGGCGATCTCGTCGTACGTCATGCCC
>NZ_BAABAA010000030.1:0-40688 GCF_039537185.1 Kribbella ginsengisoli
CGCCTCACCACCTGGCAATCCACCGACCCCGCACTACCCAGCACAGCCACCAACACCACCAGCCTCTCCACCTACCTCTACGCCAACGCCAACCCCATCAACTACACCGACCCCGACGGACGCAACCCCCGCAAGCCCATCGCAGCAGGCCCACGAAACCTCGTCGCAGCTGGCGGCGGCAGCGCCAGCGCCAACGGCCGCACACCAATCGCCGCAGGCGGCGGTTCAACCGCCAAGGCCCTGCCGCTGACTGCTCCAGGTCGAATGTCCTCCTACAGGGTCGCTCCAACTGAGGGTGGCTTCTATGTGGACCTATTCAGGGATGGGGCCGGAATCAGGGCTGACATGAGCCCCGACGGTGTTGTGCACCTCGAAGTTGAGGCGGTTCAGGGTGTGACACCTAGAGGCACCGAAATGTACAACGCAGCGATGACGGTCTTCGGGGAAAATGTCAAGACAGTCCACGCCAAGTGGGTGACGTCAATGCCGACGAATCTTGATGAATTCAATAAGGCGCTACTTGATAATCCTGGACTGAGTGAAGAGAGTGCTGCGTTGAATCACACCTGGTCGGGCAGAAGGGCGCAGGACTGGAACTTCGATACGGCGACCGTAACTAAGAGAGTCGGTGTTCGAGGTCAGTACACCCAGATTGAGGTTGACTTCACTCGCTCAGGCGCGGCTGCTGGGGGCACGTTGGCTCCTGTGGCGAGCGAGGCAATGGAGCCGTCCGGAGTGCGACCTAGGAGTGTCAACGCAGTAGGCGCGGCCGGTGCTGCAATCAACATACTTGGTCTGATCATCATGTGGCGTGACTACCCGGCACTACAGAACTGGGCCTTCGCTGAGGGGTATCGAATTCGCCTCGAAAAGATGGGCGGGAGACCGGGAGATTCAATTTCCTGTGATCACGCGGGGTGCGGACTGCATCTCTCCCCCGAGCACAACAATCTCTAGTAATTCTGGAGTGGGATGCAGTGCGGTCACCGCCGGATCATTCTACGGTCGCGTTGATGCGGCAGAGATCCGGCGGTGGCCGCGCGCTGAACTGGCGGAAATTCGTGGGACTGCAGAATTTTTCTTATTGTATGATTTGAGGCAGGAAATGTTGACTGATCGGTATGGGTCGCGAATGCAATCCATTTCCTCTGTTACATTCTTTGATGAGACCCTGCGGGATGGTATCCAAGCTCCGGGGGTAGCTACCCCGACGGTCGACCAGAAGATCGAGCTGATGGAGCTTATTCATCGCACGGGGATCCGAGCGGCCGACCTCGGCTATCCGGGGTCGAGTCCGGCGGCGTTGAGTGAATGTCATGAGATGGCGGCTTCTGCGGCCCCGGACATGGCGGTGTGTTTCGCGGGGCGGACGCACCCAACGGACGTCCGTGCGATATGCGAGATTGCGCAGCGTAGCGGGCGGCCGGTTGACGCCTACATCTTCATTGGGGTCAGCCCGATCAGGCAATACGTGGAAGAGTGGGACGCCGACTTCATCATGCGCACAATCCGTGCCGCTGGCCGAGAGTGCCAACGGGGTGGGGCCGAGTTCGTGCTGGTACTCGAGGACGCGGTTCGCTGTACCCGGGAGGTCCTTTCAGCGATATTCGCCGTCGCCCTCGATATCGGCGTTGGCAGGCTTGCGCTTTGCGACACAGTCGGCGCCGCAGCACCCGCCGCGGCTGCGGACCTGATTCGCTGGACCGCTGAGTACTTCACGAGCAGGGATCACGCGGTTGCGTTGGATTGGCACGGCCACAATGATCGAGGGCTTGCGCTGGCGAACTCGATGGCGGCGTTGGCTGCGGGTTGCGATCGCGTGCACGGAACGATCCTCGGAGTCGGCGAGCGCGCGGGCAACACGGCGATTGACCAGCTGATCGTGAACAGCTGGTTGGACGGCGGCAGGCAGTACGACTTGCAGGCATTGTCCGAGTACGGCACCTATGCCTCTGAAGTGCTGAGGTTCGATGTGCCGAGTAACTACCCAGCCTTGGGGCGCGACGTTTTCAAGACGAGTGCCGGTATCCATGCGGCCGCGATCCTCAAGGCGCACGAGAAGCAGGACGAGGAAGCGAAGGACAGCGTCTACTCGAGCATTCCGGCCCGGCTGCTCGGCCGGGAGCAGGAGGTGGTCATCGACTCGTCGGCCGGCGCAAGCAACGTCAAGTACTGGCTCGCGGTGCGCGGTCTGCAGGCGGATGACGCGGCTATTCGGCAAGTCCTGACCGCGGCCAAGTCGCAACGGCATCCGATGAACGACGAAGAAGTTAGGCAGGCTCTTGACAATGCCCGATGAAGCAGGTGGGACGTCTCACGGCATACGCCTTCGGGGGAATGTTCTTGTGCTGACCCAGGACACGAGCGTCGTTGCCGCACAACTCGGCAACGGCAACCGGCCGCGGGTGGAGGACCTCGTGAACATGCCCCTGTTGGGGAATATCTCGACGGACGAGATCATCCCCGGACGCTGTTGCTACGTGTATGACGAACGGCTCGGCGACTATGCCTACCTGGGTCTGCGGGGCAAGGTTGTCGAGGAAGGTGCTGTTCGGTCGTTCGCCCCGCAGATCATTGTCAGCGGAGAGGCGAAGGGCTGCGGCTCGTCACGCGAGCACGCGGTCTATGCGGAGAAGTACGCGGGCGTAGAGATCGTGTTCGCCAAATCCTTCGAGCGCATCTACGAGGCCAACTGCCGGAACGTCGGCATCATCACCTCCGATGACTTCACGCTGCTGGACGCATTGCTGGCCGGTGACGAGGTAACACTCGAGGCCTTCACTCTGGGTCGCAACGACGTCGAGCGGGAGGTCATTCACAGCGGAGGCCTTTTCAGCTTCAACCGGTCGACAGGCGGTAGGCCGACGGCTCGGCGGTTCGATGGCCTTCGTCCGCTGAACAGCGTGGAGAAGATCCTTCAGGCTCACCTGTCGCCCCGCAACGAGCTCCCTAATGGCGCCTCTATCCGGGTCGGCGAGTCGTACTTCGTAGACGTCGACGTCCGTTTCTCGCACGAGTACGTGACGCCGATGGCCGCAGAGATGTTTCTTCGTGAATTCGGCGCGGAGGCGGCTTTGGCACAGCCGGAGTCCTGCTACTTCTTCCAGGATCATCTCTCGCTCGCTCCTTCGGTGCTCGAAGGACGCAGCGGCGGACCTGCTCTCATCGAGCGGGTCGAACTGCTCAACTCCAGGCAGGAGGAGTTCGCCGCGATGGCCGGCGGGCACTTCGTCGGTCCGGCGGTTGCCGGCGGCAGCCGTGCGATCTGCCACAACTACATCGTCGAGAACGTCGCGCTGCCGGGCGACATCATCATCGGCACCGACAGCCACACCTGCACTAGCGGCTCAGTGGGCTCCTTTGCGTTCGGCGTTGGAGCCACTGATATCGCGAACGCCTGGTACAACCGAGAAGTCCTGGTCAAGATCCCGCCGGTGATCAAGATCAACCTCCAGGGACAGCTCCAACAGGGTGTATGCGCCAAGGACCTGATGCTCGCCCTGCTTGCACACCCAGAGATCCAAGGCACCAGGACTCTGGGGAAAGTGCTGCTGTTCACCGGTCCAGCGTGCGCGACGATCGAGATGGACGAGCGGGCGACGCTCTGCAACATGGCGGTCGAGGCCGGCGCCACAACAGCGATCTTCGAGCGCGACACGATCACGGATCGATACGTCGAGGGCCGCGGTCTCGATGATCGGAAGGCGGATCGTTCAGCAGGATGGAGTTCCGATAAGGAGGCCTGCTACGACGCCATCGTCACGATCCGCCTCGGCCAGATCGAGCCGATGGTAGCCCTTCCGGGCGATCCGAGGAATGCAGTGCCACTCGGCGCAGTCCAGGAACCGGTGCTGGTCGATTCGGTGTACGGCGGTTCGTGTACCGGAGGCAAGGCTGCGGACATGGATATGTACGCGAGCGTGTTTGCCAAGGCCGATGAGCGAGGGCTACGCGTTGCGGAACAGGTGCACGCATACATCCAGATGGGTAGCGAGGCGGTGATGAGCTACGCGACGAGCAAGGGCTATGTCGAGCTCTTCGAGCGGGTGGGAGTCAAGGTCCTGCCGCCTTCATGCGGAGCCTGTATCAACGCAGGACCGGGCGTCTCGACCAAGGAGACCGAGGTCACGGTCAGCGCACAGAACCGGAACTTTCCAGGTCGGTCCGGACCTGGCCAGGTCTACCTCGCGTCGCCGTACGTCGTCGCGGCGACTGCGATCGCCGGTCGACTGAGCTCGGTCGAAGCAATGCTCGGGAACGAGGAGACGCCGTGAGGATCGCGGTCATTCCGGGCGATGGGATCGGCCAGGAGGTGATCTCCGCGGCTTTGCGCGTCCTTGCGAGGATCGGCGACGTTGTGGATGGCGGAATCCGCTGCGATGTATTCGACTGGGGTGCCGACAAGTGGCTTGCGGAGTCGGTAGGACTGCCAGAAGGATCGCTGGAAGTGCTCAGGCACGAGTACGACGCGATTCTGCTCGGAGCATTTGGTGATCCACGGATCCCAGACATGGCGCACGGACGCGACATCCTGCTCGGCCTGCGGCGGGGTCTCGATCTGTGCGTCAACTATCGCCCAGTACCGCTCCAAGGCGGTTCTCTCGATGTCTATCGAGAGAACACGCAGGGCCTGTATGTCGGCGTCGGGGGAACTGTGTGTGTGGGCAACACTGCCCAGGTCGCGATCGACGAGTGCGTTTACACCCGCGACACGGTGGAGCGATTCATGCAGTACTGCCTGGCGGATCTCCGACGCAGAGGACGTGCCAGGGTCACACTGGTTCACAAGTCCAACGCCGTGCCAAACACGGGTGGATTGTGGCAGGACGTCTTCAGGCGCGAGCTCGGCAGGCTCCCCGGGTTGGAGGGCACCGAGGAGTATGTCGATGCCTTCTGCTACCACCTGATCCGCGATCCTACGCGCTATGAAGGTGTCGTCACATCGAATCTCTTCGGTGACATTGTCAGCGACATAGGTGCGGCGCTAATGGGTGGGCTCGGGCTCGCGGCTAGCGCGAGCATCAATCCGGAGACCGGATTCGGGCTGTTCGAGCCAGTGCACGGGAGTGCTCCGGACATCGCCGGTACAGGTGCCGCGAACCCGTATGGCGCGTTGATGTGTGTCGTGCTTCTCCTGAGGCATTTTGGCCTGGAGACGGTCGCGAACACCTTGCACAGCAGCTTGTCGGAGGCTGTCGGCACCCGGGCCGCGACGCCGGACGTGGGCGGCACTGGAACGACCAGCGCATTCACGGATGAGGTCCTGTGCAGGCTGAACGCAAAGCTGTCCGGGGAGCTCATGAGTATCCATTTGGAAGGAACCGGACAGTGAGGCAATCCTCGTCCATGGAGGCGAACACCTTCGCGTGCTCGGTCTACATCGACGTTCCACCGCTCGAGGCCGCGAACTTCTTGCGCAACGGAGACAACCTGGGCGCGTTCGCCCTGGACACCGCAATGGCCGAGCGGGTCGATGATGTCACTTGGCGTGGTTCGGTGGGACCGTACCAAGATGGCTTCTACTGTCAGTCTCGGTATCAGGACGTCGTCGACGTTCAGGTAGTCGAGTGGTTCTGCGGGAGCGAGCACGGTCGGTGGAACCATTTCTATCCTATGGTTCTGTTCCCGGCCGGCTATTTCGGCAGTCAGCAAGCTGGCGTTTATTGCCACTGGATCAGTTTCGTCGATCCTGCCCGGTCGGCGCCGATTCTGGAGTTGCTGCCCTCTGTACGCAGGGGCGAGCGGCACTCGCTGAAGGCTGCGCTAGAGCGTCGCGCGGGTCACCACGAGCCGGTCGAGAGCACGATCGAGCTGAGGTCCCACACGCTCTATGTGGATGCCCCGGCCGCGTCCGTCGTCAGTTACTTGGCTGCTCGGTCGAACCTCACCGAGTGGAGTTTCCCTTCTCATCACGACGATCAGGAGTCGCGGGACGAATATGGCCGGCCGATCTCCGTCCGGATCGGCGTGCGGGATCTGCAGGACTATCACCTGGTGGAGCACGAGACCCGAATCGTGGAGACCGGGCAGACCGTTCGAGCCCCGTTTCTGGTGATTCCGACATCTTTCGCCTTCGGGCAGCCGGACGCGACCGGCGTGGTCCTGCATCGAGTGACAGCAGCGGAGATCGGATCGGGACGGCGAACTGGCGATCTGTACGACGCCGAACTCGTGCGAACCAAGAGATTCCTTGAGGCCGGCGTCGGGAACGGAGCGTCGTTCGCGCATGGTCCGAGTTATCGCCCAGTCAACTAGCTGCGTTACCGACTGAGTTCCGAGCGGTGCGCAGCGCCGTCCGGCTATCGAATGAAATGGATCAATGATGCACACTGCAGCAGAGTTGCTGGCCAACTCCCTCAAGGAACGTGGAGTGCGGCATGCGTTCGGTGTTTCGGGAGGCGCCATCTCCTTCTTCTGGTCAGCCCTCGGGGCAGCCGGCGTTGACGTCACGCATTTCCGCCAGGAGAGCGGAGCGGCGTTCGCGGCCTGCGAGGCTAGTATCGCGACCGGCGAGCCTGTCGTGGTCTTCGTGACGAGCGGACCTGGCCTCACCAACGTACTGACCGGGATCTATGCGGCAAGGCATGAAGCGGCAAGAGTCGTCCTGGTGAGTGCGCATACGGACGCGGCAATGCAAGGCCGCCACTCGATCCAAGAGACTGGGCCTCGGACTTTTCCTCAGGAGGGGATCTTTACCAGCGGAGCGTGGTTCGACTACGCGACAATGGTGTCGCGGCCCGAGCAGGTCTTGGATGCCTTGGCCGAGCTGGATGCCTTGGCTACCAGGCCGACTGGCTTCGTGGCCCACATCAGTTTGTCTCTGTCTGTACAGCGTCTGCAGGCTCCGGCAGGAGACAGCGTATCGCCGGTGACACCTGGTCCGCACGATGCCGAAGTGGCCTTGCCTGGTCAGGCTCATGAGGTGTACAGCCTACTTCGTGACAAGTCCTGGGCGATCTGGGTCGGAGGCGGGGCTCGTGCGAGCGCCAGACCGGTGCGCAGGCTGGTGGACCTCGCTGGGGTTCCGACCATGGCCACCCCCAGGGGGAAGGGCGTCGTCGCCGAGACTGACCCTCACTACCTGGGCGTGACAGGATTCGCGGGCCATTCCTCGGTACTCGAGTTTCTCCAACACAGCCGACCCGAGTACATGCTCGTCCTGGGTACTGGAATGGGCGACTTCGCCTCCGGATACCACGTCGGTTACGCACCCCAGACTGCGTTCATCCACGTCGATCTCGACAACTCCGTGCTTCGTGCGGCGTATCCGACCATCGCCACAGTGCCGGTGGTGGCGGAACTCGGCGCATTTTGCGAAGAGCTCGCACGGCTCATCGAAGACGATCAGGCTGTATCGCGAGTCGCCGGCGCGATCGCGTCGCCGTTCGAGCAGAAGCAGGCCCGGTCGGCCGGCCGATTGGTCGATCCGCGCTACCTCATAGAGGTGATTCAGACCGTTCTGGTGGATCGCGGTGTACCGGTGATGGCCGAGACCGGCAACGGGCTGGCATGGGCTGTCAACGGACTCCGCATCAGTGATCCAACGCAATGGCGGGCTCCCTCCGGGCTTGTCGGTGCGATGGGGCATTTCGCCGCGGGCGTTGTCGGTGCAGCGCTAGCCACATCTAGGACGTGGGCCGCAATCGTGGGGGACGGCTCGATGCTGATGAACAACGAGATCAGTACAGCGGTGCATCGGGCAGCCCCGGCGATTTGGGTAGTCCTGAACGACGCGCGCTACAACATGTGCGAGCAGGGAGCTGAGGTACTCGGCCTGACTAATGTTGACTGCTCCATGCCAGAGACGGACTTCGCGGCAGCAGCAATTGCGCTCGGGGCACGTGGTCTCCTGGTCGACCGCGCGGAGGATCTGTCGCTAGCCCTCCGATCGGCCGTCGACGTCGGCGGGCCCGTCGTGGTCGACGTACGTATCGATCCGTTGCCGCCGGCGCCAACAGCTGGCCGCAACGCCGGCCTACTCAGAGCCTCTGCGCCAGAAGGAGTGCACTGATGCCCCGATTCCGCCCGGCTCTCGACGACATTCCAGACTATCGTCCGGGTGAGCCGCCGCTGCGGCCCGATGGTGGTCCGGCATACAAGCTGTCGAGTAACGAGAATCCGTATCCACCACTCCCGGGCGTGCTTGACGCAGCGATCGATGCGGCCGCCAGGATCAACCGTTATCCCGACATGGTGTCCAGCGCGCTGCTCGACGCGTTGTCGGCAAGGTTCGCCGTATCGGTGGACTGCATCGCCGTGTCGAGCGGCTCCCTAGCATTGCTGCAACACGTTCTGCAGGCCACATGCGACAGCGGTGATGAGGTGGTGTACGCCTGGCGATCCTTCGAGGCATATCCGATATCGGTGAAGCTCGCCGGAGCAACGGCAGTGGAGGTGCCACTTATTACCGATGGTAAGCACGATCTGGATGCGATGGCTGCGTCGGTGACGGAGCGAACCAAGGTGATCATCGTGTGCTCACCGAACAACCCGACAGGCGCCTCGATGAGTACGGACGACTTGGCTTCCTTTCTGCGGAAGGTACCTCCGGCCGTCATCGTTGTCGTCGACGAGGCTTACCGCGAGTTCGTCCGAGATCCGGAATCCATCGACGATCCAGCCCTCTACCGGCTACATCCGAATGTCGTGGTACTGCGCACCTTCTCGAAAGCGTACGGGCTGGCCGGCCTAAGGGTCGGGATGGCGATCGGATCGAATGAAGTCATCTCGGCCGTGCGT
The DNA here is from genome assembly GCF_039537185.1 of Kribbella ginsengisoli. NCBI lineage: Bacteria > Bacillati > Actinomycetota > Actinomycetes > Propionibacteriales > Kribbellaceae > Kribbella > Kribbella ginsengisoli. The sequence continues at coordinate 8,740 of NZ_BAABAA010000030.1, forward strand.
AAGTGCACGACGCCGTTCGCTGTCAGCCACATCGCACAGGAGGCCGCCATCGCGTCGCTAGCAGCGGAAGCGGCCTTGTTGGAACGAGTGGAAATGCTGGTCGCAGAACGTGTCAGGGTTCTCTCGGAGCTCCGCGCTGCCGGCTGGGAGGTACCCGATAGTCAGGCCAACTTTGTCTGGCTGCCACTTGGGGAGCGGGCAGGTGCGTTTGCCGCAGCGGTCAAGTCGGAGGGCATCAGCGTCCGGGAATTTGCCGGCGAGGGAGTTCGGGTATCAATTGGCGAGCGCCCCGCGAACAGTCTGTTTCTTGAGGTCGCTCGGCGATGGGCTCCGCGCCGGCGGGCCGTATCAGCAAGACTTTCAGATAACAACTAGCAACCGGCACTGCTCCGGGGCTCTATCGGCGCGGCCGCGTGTTGTCGCCCACCGACAACAGTTGCCAGCGTTGATCGCGCCCGATCTCATCGCTCGCCAACTCCGTGAGCAGAGTCCCAGCAAGACAACTAATGGGCATACCGGGTCCCGTCGACCGGCTTGGTGCTCGTTGCACCCGAACGTGTCAGGGCGGAGAGTCGGCGCGGTCAGATGATGGTTCTCGCCATCTGCGTAGACCTTCGGAGAGGCTGGGCATCTGTGTGTCTGCGCCGTGGCTACAGATTCCTGGATCCGTACTCCGTCGCCTGCGCTGCGGCGGTACCTTTTGACGGATCCATAGGCTGGTGCGCCTTCATCGCCCGAGGTACGACGGTGGAGGCCTGGGGCAGGGAACGGTCAACCTCCGCTCGTCTCCGCCAGACACGACCCCTCACAGCTGACCTTCCCTGCCCTAGGCAATGAAAGGATGAGCGACTTGGCTGAAGCCATACTGACTCTGTCCTGAACAAGAATCCATCCGGAGCGCAGGACTGGTAGCTCGGGCCGGCCTTCAGTGGCAGAGGGACAACGGGAAGCGCCGGTGGTCCGGCTTCACCGCGGATGGTCAGGCTCGGACTCAAGCCCGATAATGCACAGGATGCATGCTGCGTTTGCCGCAGGCCTGGCAACGCATACCGACGCTCCTGTCGCTGCCTTTTGTGCCATATCTAATCCCTCCGATCTCCCAATACGACTGCTCCAAGCCGCAGTTTCGGCACGTAATGATCCAGCGGCGCGAGTCATGCTCGATCTGTTCAGCGCGCTTCGGAACAAGGCGCAAGATGATCTTCTGAAAGAGAGTCGGCATGCTTCTCAGAATGCCACAGGTATCAAACTGTCCCTGACCTGTGCTGTCCGCAGAACTCGCTTCTTGCGGCGACACCTTGCGGTGCGCAAATCCGGCGCGGCCGCGACTGACGCTGGCAGGAGCCAGGCGAGGTCGATTCGATCCTGCCACTCTGCTCGGGCCATCAGTGGCGCTGCGTGAATCATGGGAGCCGGCGACGGCCATGAGCATCGTTGGTTGCTGGTCAATTGCGGTGCTTCAGTGAGAGATCAGCGCCTTGGGCAACCATCGGAGCTGGAACCAGCTGGCCGGAGATGTCGGTCGTGGGCCACCGGCCGGCGAAAAACATGGTTGAAAGGGAGATCTTGGTGAGGTACGTACGAATGCCGACGGGCCGCAGGCCGGCCCGACGGCAGTGGAACGCTGCACTTGCGGCACTGTTTGCTCTGTTCGTGCTTGCGGGGTTGGTGCGGGCAGGTACTGCCCCAGCGTCTGCCGCGCAAGCTGGCCAGCCAATCTATGGGCAGGGGACACTTGCGCTCGTCCAAACTGGCAGTTCCTTCTACATGTTCGGCGTCGACAAGACCGACCGGATTTGGTGGCGCCAGACCAGCGGGGCCGACGGCACGACTGGATGGAGTGCGTGGCAGCAACTCAGCGGCTCGCTGCGCGGAATTACCGCCGTGCTGAATTCGGCTGGCCTGATTGAACTCTACGGCGTCAATGCGGATGGCAATGTCTATCGCAGCAAGCAGGTTGCCCCATCGGTTGCCTATTGGACGCCGTGGACCCAGCTGAGCGGCCAGATGGATTCGATCGCTGCGATCCGCGACTACCGAGGACGCATCAACCTGTTTGGCACGAGTCGGCCCTGGTACGCCTCGTGGTCGAGCTCCTATCGGCGAGTCGAGACGGCGGCGGGCTCCGGCGCGTTCAGGGACTGGATGAGCTTCGGCACCAGTGTTCGGAGCATCGCGGCGACGGCGGGGCCAGATCAGCGCATGCACATCTTCGGGGTTACCGACTCAGACAAGGTGCTCTACAAGCAGGAAGTTGTTCCAGGAACAATCGAAGGCTGGCGACAGATCGGAGAGTCGTTCATCTCGATCGCCGCTTCGACTGGCGGGGACGGGCGCATCGTGGTGTTTGGAACGGACCGGTCCGACAGGCTCTGGCAGATGATGGAAACGGCACCGAAGTCGGGTCAGTGGATGCCGCCCATGCAGATCGATGGCAGCATGCGGTCAGTGGCAACTGGAGCTAACGTCGTCGGGCGCGTCGTGCTGGTGGGCGTGAACCGCACAGGAGATACCTTCGCAAGAAAGCTGGTTGGCGAATTCTGGACGCCGTGGTCCCAGCTCGTGGGAGCTCTTTGAGCTAGCCAGCATGTAACGCCCGATGTGTGATGGAGACGGATCCCCGGTCGGCATGACAAACCCTGATCAGCCGACCTGGGATCTACTCTTCAAGGCTTTGCCAAGGCAGCCGAGTTGGCGGCTTTCCTCTGGGCCGGTCATCTCATGGTCTGCGGCGTCGGCGGCCCGTGCATCAGCTCTGCATCAGGTCCGGCTCAGGACAGATGCTTAGCATCGAGCTGTCATATCGAGCCCTGAGCCCGTCGTGTTTGCCGCGTGTGGGAGTGCGAGATGCGTCCTGCTCCGTTCGACTACTTAGCGCCTCAGGATCTGCCTGAGGCACTCTCGGCCGTTACCCATCCTGACCATGTCGTACTGGCGGGTGGGCAGAGCCTTGTGCCAATGCTCAATCGTCGCCACGTCCGCCCACGCCTCGTGGTTGACATCAACTCCATCGAGCAACTGCGAGGGTTCAGTGTCCTTGACACGTCTGTGCGCTTGGGATCCCTGACACGGCACCGTTGGCTCGAAGTGAGCGCTGAGGTTGCTCGGGGGTGCCCCGCGCTTTCGGCAGCAGCTCGACTGATCGGTGATCCTGAGGTACGGCGGCGCGGCACGCTTGGGGGCAGTCTCAGTCATGCAGCTCCGGGGGCGCAACTACCGACAGTCGCAGTTCTACTGAACGCAGTTATTGAAGTAGCCGGGATCGAGGGAAATCGAGTCATTAGTTCGAGGCAGTTCTTTGTCGGGAGGCATCGAACGGCGCTCGCCTCGGGCGAGGTGATACTGGCGGTCCAGGTACCTCGAGTGACATCTGCGGAGGGACAGGCTCTCCGGCAGTTCACTCGTCACAGCCACGGGGTAAATCTCGTTGCTGCCGCGCGCGTTGCCATCTCGCAGGACGGGCAATGTGTTGGCGCGGACCTTGCTGTAGGTGGCGCGGATGTCCCAGTACTTCTGTCGGACGAGGCGAGCGGCCTAGTCGGTGCTCGCAGCCTCACGGCCGAACAGGTTTCTCCGATTGCACGCGGAGCTGCTGAAGTTTGGGTCGAAGCACATGCAGCCGGCGCCGGTGCCCGCCACCAGAGATTGGCCGAGGTAGCGATCGGAGGCGCGCTACTAGCGGCGTGGCGATGTGCCTTCCAGGAGGGGCGAATCGACGATGCCCACTGAAGTCACCTTCGATTTGAACGGATCCACTGTAGCCATCACGGTCGAGCCCCGAGAGCTCCTCGGACACGTCCTTCGGGAGCGCTTGGATACCCGAGGCGTGCATGTCGCCTGCGGACAGGGAGTATGCGGAGCCTGCACTGTCCTCGTAGACGGTGAAGCAGTCCGCTCATGTTTGATGTTGGCCATCCAAGCCAACGGGCGGAGGTTGCACACCGTCAAGGGCCTGCACCACTGGCAGACTCGCGAGGAATTGGACCGCCTGCGCGAAGCGATGAAGGAGGCCGGCGCCGTTCAGTGTGGGTATTGCACTGCAGGGTTTCTGATCGGCGCAGCATCGTACCTGTCCGAGGAGCCTCGGCCGAGCCGCGCGGAGCTCGCGCAGGCAATGGCCGGTCATATCTGCCGCTGTACCGGCTATACAGGAATCCTTGACGCATTGCAGCGTTTTGCCGATCCGCAGGCTGCTGACCCTAAGGATTGACCATGAGCTTTCCCCTATGGCGCCAAAGTGCGGATAGATTTCTCAACGGCGCGGGAACGTACCTACCCGATATCAAAATCTCAGGTCTCAAACATGTGGCCTTCGCCCGTAGCAAATGCGCTCATGGTCGGATCCTCCAGGTCGACATCGCGACGGCGCGTGCAATGCCGGGAGTGCACGCCGTCCTGACGGGCGCAGACCTCGCTCACCGACTATGCCCCATGTCCCATCGGTTGCCGACGCCGCCGTTCCAGCCACTGACTTGGTCACTACTCGCGACGGACAAGGTCCGGTACATCGGCGATCCGATAGCTGTCGTCGTCGCGGACGACCCGTATCTGGCCGTGGATGCAGCCGAGCTCGTTCATGCGACCTATGAAGAACTAGCGTCGGTGGAAGACGCTCAAATGGCGTCAGCCCCAGATGCTCCGCTCCTCTTCGAGGAGTGGGGCACCAATATTTTCGCGTCACTGGACTACGAGCACGGAGACGTCGAAGCCCGTTTGAGGGCGTCCGCCGGCGTCGTGCATGAGCGGTTCGAACACCATCGGATGTGTGGCTTCCCGTTGGAGGGCAACGGAATCTGTGCTTTTGTTGAGCCGTCCGGGCGTCTCATTGTCCACGCGTCGACCCAGTTTGCCTCGCAGCTTCAGACGGTGCTGGCCGACATCACCGGAATGCGCCTCGCAGATATTCGAGTCGTCGTTCCCGACGTCGGCGGAGGGTTCGGGCTCAAACAGCATGTTGTTCGAGAGGAGCTGCTCGTCGCCGCACTTCCTCTGATCGTCTCCTGTCCGGTGCGCTGGATCCGCGGCCTCGATGAGACTGTAGAGAACAGTATCCATGCCCGTCGGCAATACCATGAAGTGCGCGCGGGATATGACGCGGATGGTCGGATCACCGCGCTCCAGCTAGGTATCTTGGCTGACGTCGGCGACCCAGTTCTGTATTTCAGCGGAGTTGGTCCGGCGATCGTGACTGCTTCGAGTTTGCCGGGTGCGTATGCTGTGCCAGCTTACTCCTACCAGGTCAAAGCGGTTGCGACGAACACCGTTCCGGTTGGCGGCTTCCGAGGATTCGGTCAGCCACAGGCGCTCTTCACCATGGAACGGACGCTCGATCTGATAGCCCGACGCATCGGCAAGTCACCGGTCGACATCCGTAGGATCAATCTCATCCCCGATCAGCCTCGACCGTTTCTCTCGCCGACCGGATCGGCTTACGACGTCGGCAGCGTTCGGGCTCAGTTCGAACGAGCGATACTCGCGGCCAGCGAACTGATGGAGACGGATCGAGACGGCGATGCTGGAGTTTGCTCCGGTATCGGATTCTCTTGTTTTGTCGAACCGACTGCGCCGGACCTCCACTCCTTCGCCGGCCGCTGGGGTGCGTACGAGATGGTCCAGGTGACGATGCAGGCTGACGGCCATGTTGTGGCGGCTGTGGGAACGAAGGACATCGGTCAAGGCAGCGCTTCTGCATATGCCCGTATCATTGCCGAAGAGCTCACCGTGGACCCTGCGGCCGTGGTGATTCGAGACGGCGACACCGATGCCCTACCGATCGGTCTTGGCACGCTCGCGAGCAGGTCCCTCGTACTGACAGGTGCCGCGCTCAGGGACGCCGCTCGTCAGTTGAGAACCAAACTCCTGGCTATTGCCGCCCACGAACTCATGACCCCGATCGAGTCGATGACCCTGCGGGAAGGCAGCTGCCGATCAGACGATGGTCGAGGCATCATGTTGAGGGAGATTGCAGAGATCGCCTACCTCTTCCCGTTCCGACTACCCGAGGGAGTGCCTCCTGGCCTCACCAGCGTCGGTTCCTTTCACGCCCGGAATGCCGATCCGTTCCCGAGTGCCAACGGCCGCATCAACCCTGGCGCGACCTACGCATCGCAGGCAACTGTTGCCCGTGTTCGGGTCGATCCGGTCAGCGGAACCGTCCATGTCACCGACATCGTCGTTGTGTACGACTGCGGGAATGTAGTTGACCGGCTTGCGGTACAAGGGCAGATCCAAGGTTCCTTTGCGCAAGGAATCAGTGCGGTTCTCTTCGAGGTACAGCGATACCGTGATGGCCGGCCAGCCGCACTTGACGACTACTCGGTCGCAAGAATGCCAGACATTCCTCGAGTCAGGGCCATCGCTATGGGCGCACCGTCAACGATGCCTGGCGGGAGCCGCGGTGTCGGTCAGATCGGAACCATCATGGCACCGGCCGCGATTGCCAACGCCATCGACGATGCCCTTCGAGCCTACGGCGTCGTCGTTCGCCAGTCAGAACTCACGCCTAGTTCGATTAGGCGGCTGTGTGCCCCGGCGGCCAATGCCACGAAGTAGGCTGTTCGCTCGATCGCGTTTCAGGTATGTGGAAGCGGCGCGACGTTCACGTCTTCCTCGCGGATAGGCCGGTCGCGCAGGCCGAGCTTCACCGGGTCGGTGTACAGTCGGCTTCCACCTAGGAGCGGAAACGCTGCCGGCGCATTCGAATATGTCCCTGGAGCAATGACGCGGGCTACGGACAGGCCCGCCTCAGCAACGTCAGGTGTCGTGACATCCACGCCATATGCTTCAATGCCCTGGCCGTTGAAGCGTTCTAGGTATGCATCGAATGGATCACCCGTGATCCGTGGAAGCTGATCGAGCGTGATGGGATCGCCTACGCCCAGCACAGGCTCAAGATATCTGCGCATGCGTGGATCCAGCCAGATCTGGCTGTGGCAACCGAGGTCAGCCACATCGCGAAAGTCGGCGCGGTACGCATCGATGTAGCGGCGATCGGAGCGGAACGGCTTGTAGAAGTCAATCGGGATGACTCCTTCGCGCGCCGCAACCCAGATATCCCCGTCAGGGTTCAGAAGGCCGAGCGCGTAATATCGCAGCGTTACGGCCTCAGCCAAAGCCTTCAGCACCGCCGTGGCCGGGTCCGGCCGCGCCGCGAAGCCCATCATCAAGATGCGGTTGTCCGTGTCCTCCAATAGGACACCAGAGACGGTCACGTCGAATACGGTCGGGATCGACAGGAGCCGGTATCGGCAGATCCTTGAGGCTCCCGCTCCGTAGGCCCACCCTGTTCCAAGCTCCGGTGCGGGGATCAAGGCACCTGCCAGTTGCGGATCCGCAGGGTCGATCGGCCGAGTCGGCAACCGGTTGGCCCACCAAATGACGGTTGCGTCCCGCTCGATGATTTCCTCCATGCTCGCTGTCAACGCAGCGCGCGGGGTCTGGCCGGCCGCGATACCGGCGAGCATGACGAAGTTGGTGATGGGTTCCATCTGCCTCGGCCCGCTGTGGTAGTTGAGATAGACCAGCGATGCAGGGATCGACGCGTCGGAGCTATCTCGCAGGCAGGTCCCCTGCGCCCACAACACAGGAAGATCGTGAGTGAACGGGAGGAAGGGACAGCCAGTCTCGGCATACTGGTTCTGCGAATAGAGAGCGAAGGTGGATGGGGCAAGCGCGTCCTGTCCAGCCTTGGAGTACGCGGCGCGACGTAAAGTTGAGGGAACGAAATTGCCGCAGTAGCGTTCGACGGCCTCGCCCAGTGCACTTTGCTGAGCACGCTCAGCATCGTTGAAGGCTGTCCCTGTAGAGACTCGATCGATCGGCCATGGAAGGTGAAGGCTGAGGTCCGCGAGATGAGTTGACCACACCTCCAGACCTCTTGGCCACCAGGGCTCTGGCGCCGTCCGGCTAAGTCGCGTGACGATCCCGGTCCGATCGTCAACGAGCGGATTCACAGCGTCCCCTCAAGGTACTCGCGATCCCGTACATGCTCGTGTGCCGGACGCCACTGGCAAGATGCCCTCATGGCTGATCTCGCATCAGGCCAGATGGAATCGGCAGAACCGGGTGGCGACGAAGCTCACCTGTCAATGGGTCGTAGCCGCACTGAAAGCCTCGTCCAGGTGGTCGCTTCCCGCCGAACCAGATGATGAGATCGGCCGCGAGCAAGGCGGCGGCGGTGGTGGCAGCCAGCTCGCTCAGGCAATCACTGCTTGGCGTCCCTCCGCCGTCAAGCCAACGCCAGTACGCCAGCAGTTCGTCTGGCCAAGGACTTGCGGCGATTCGGCGGAGTCGGGTATCGAGATAGCCAGGAGCGTCTGAGCCAGTCGTGAACGGTCCCAGGTACCATCGCCGGCCCTCCGCGTAGCAGCGATGCCAAGGGAGCGCTATGCCCCGGCACCGCTCATCCAACACGGTCCATGCAGTGTCGGGCAGCCAGCGCGACGTCGCAACCAATACTGCCAAGTCACGCGAAGGTTCGTCGACGACCTTCACTGCTAAGTCAGCAGCACGAAGGATACGGCCGAGCTCGTCGGCGACGAGCCCGTCGCCGAGCAGGCCAACTGTTCCACTCGACAGACTAGTCGCCACGAGGCCGTCGTCTGCGAAAGCGGCAAACGAGTCGGGCACCAAGTCCCCCGAGCCCCTCACGGTGAAGTACTCCTCAGCAGGAGTATGGATAAGTCGCCCGGTCGGCTGCGGGACTATCGAAACACCACCTGCCCAATCCATGGCAGCTCCTGTATGAAAGGAATCAATACCGCGCACGATTCGAGACGCAGGCAAGCGCACGATGACACCCACACGCCTGCCTGCGTTTCGTCTGAGCTACCGCAGCCAAGAGATGGTCGGGGACGTGAAGGCATGTGCCTTCGTCACCAGAACCTTGCGGCTCAGCTGAATTTCCAGTTTGGTCGCTTCCATCATCGATACACCTCCCTTCAATGGAGATGTGCCCACAGCCGGATGCCCAGAGAATGGACAATGACCCTGCAGTCATGTGTGCGACCGCATCTTGAGGACGCTATGAACGTCATGGAACGCTACAACGACAGGTGACCCTACTTCTAAAGTTAACGTATTGTGTTGTGCTGAAGGCGAACTGAAATGCAGCTGAATTCTCACTCGGACAATCAGGGCCTTTTGTGAGGATCGGTCAGCACCTACGAGGTCTTCTGGGTGACGGGGCTATCGTGCTTCGGTCGGGGGAGGGTCGGCGTGCCGGTGCGCGAGCTTCCATGCCCCCTCGTCTCTGCGGTAGATCTGTGTAATGCGCAGCATGCTCGAGACGATGGGGCCGCCGTCGAACGATCCGTAATAGGTTTCGTGTGCGGCAAGGTAGGCAAGGGATCCGCTCACTGATGCGGCCATCACGTCGAGTTGCGCACCACCGCCCTCGCAGAAGCGGGCCGAGACGCTCTCGAACGCTTGACGAACATCTGACCAGCCTCTCCTTGTGGGTAGTAGGAGTCCACCGAAAAGGGTCACGGAGTCGTCCTTGAGCCAGTGATCGCGCCAGAGTTCAGGGTCGCCGCAATGGAAGGCGTCGAGCGCCATCAGATGCCGCGGCAAGACCTCCTGCAGAAACGCCTCTAATTCGTCCATCTTCACAGTGAAGCATCAACACATCAAGGTGGGGAAGGTCTAGTCGCGTCTGCCAATTCGCTGCAGATCAAGAGTGAATTTCAGTGCCATTCCAGATGGACTCAAGGTCCGGACGCAACGCTGCAGCCCGACGGCCCGGTCGAGAGTCCATAGACCGGCGCCGCGATTCCTGCCGGATTTCGCACTGGTTGCGAAATTGCGGCACCATCAACCGGTCGAATCGGCCGGCTTAGCAAAGGATGAATGCGATGAACCACAACGAGGTGCTGGTCGAGGTGGACGCGATGAACCACAACGAGGTGCTGGTCGAGGTGGACGCGATGAACCACAACGAGGTGCTGGTCGAGGTGGACGCGATGAACCACAACCACAACGAGGTGCTGGTCGAGGTGGACGCGATGAACCACAACGAGGTGCTGGTCGAGGTGGACGCGATGAACCACAACGAGGTGCTGGCCGGCTGATTGGTCTATATGGCGATGTCTGGCGTCATGTAGCCAGGTTGGCCTGGCTGCGCCGCAGGAACGAACAGACCTGCGGCGCGGTCAGGCCTCCTGTGGCCGGAGGTGTTCCCCGTAACCGATAAAGAGAACGAGGCCATTATGTTCAGGCAGCCACTGCCGCGAGGTACCGTCCGCGTGGTGATGGCTGTTGTGGTGTCCGCCATCGGATCGGGAATGACCAGTCCGCTGCTCGTGATCTACCTGCACAACGAGCGTCACTACTCACTTGCCTTAGCAGGCGCCGCCGTCGCGATCGGTCCACTGATCAGCCTGGCTGGAAACCCTCTTGGTGGCTACCTGACCGACAGGCTCGGGCCATCCTGGCCGTTAGCCGGCGGCTACATCATTTCGGCATTCGCTTGCATCGGGTTGGTGTCGCCTGCTTACGTCTGGCAGCCGATCACCGCCTGTGCGTTGGTCGGGTTTGGGGTGTCCATTGCATGGCCTGCGGAAACAGCGCTGCTCGCCCAGATCAGTGGCGGCGGTCAACACGCCACGCTGTACAGTCTGCGCAACATCGCGCTCAACGTCGGTCTAGCGCTCGGCGGCCTGACGGGCTCGATCGCAACGGGCAACTACGAGATTCTGTTCGTGGCGGACTCCATCAGTTTCCTCGGTGCGGGGGCCATACTGGCACGATCTGGCAGACGCAGCCGACCGGGTGCCGTTCCGGCAAAAACCGCGCCAGGATCTGCATCCGGTGGGTATCGGCGAGTTCTCGCCGACACGACCTTCTTGAGACTGCTTGTTGTTACCTGCGTTCTGTCTGCCGTTGCGTTCGGGCAGTTGCGCATCATCTTGCCGGCGTACGCATCCGACTTAGGATTGGATCCCAGATATGTGAGTCTTGCCTACGTCCTCAACACCGTACTGGTCGTTCTCGGACAGTTGCCGATCGCACGGCTGTTCGCACGGCGACGACGTACTGACGCGCTGAGGGCCTTATGCGTCACCTTCATCGTGACCTGGACGGTCTTCTGGTCGTCCAGCCATCAGGCCGGGTGGGTGCAAGTCGTGACGTTCGTCAGTGCTGCAGGACTCTTCGCCGTTGGCGAGCTGTTCATAGCCATCGGTATCCAGCCGCTCGGCGCGGGGCTTGCGGTCGCTGGTCTCGAGGGCCGCTACAGCGGTGCGCTCACTGTCGCATTTACGGCTGGCTTCACCCTTGGCCCACTGCTGACGGGATTCACCCTATCTCTTGGATCGTCGACCGTTCTCTTCGCGACCCTCATCGTCGGATGTGCTGTGTCGCTCCTCTTCGTGAGGAGACTCCGAGTACTGGTGCGGCCCGCCGTTGACGATCCGGAGCATGAAAGAGAGTCGCATGTTTGATCGAGACTGGGCTCCCGCCTGCGGTCGAATCGCGGAACTTCGTATCAGCGGCCGATACAGGGAGGCAGCCGCGTACGGACGTGATGTGCTCTCAGACGCTGAGCAAGCGTTCGGCCCGAACAGCGCCGAGTTGATGCCTGTCCTGAACCAAATTGGCATACTTGGGAAGTATTCGGGAGATTTCGTGATGGCTGAGGACGCCTATCGCCGAGCACTGCGAATAGTTCAAGCCGGCGAAGCGGCGGGCACTGAAGTAGCCTCCGCGGTGCTGCTCCACAACTTGGCAGGTCTTGCTCATGCTCGAGGCGACGTGGCAGAGGCGGAGCGACTTGCTCGTGCCGGTATCCGTTCGAGAACGGAAGGTTCCTCACAGCTGGATCCTTCGGCGCTGGCAGCTGATAGGGCAGCACTTGCTGCGATCCTGATCGATGCCGGCAACGGAACGGAGGCGGCCGAGATCCTCCTTCGAACCATCCAGGATTCTGAAGCATCGTTCGGTCCCGATCACTACGAGGTCGGAATCGCCAGGCACAATCTCGGATCGTTGTACTTGCGCTCTGGCAGACTCGACGATGCCATGCAAGAGCTGGAGAGCGCCTTGCGCATCAAGGAGCTGGCTTGTGGCATGACACATCCGGAGTTGGCGATTACTCTTCACAATCTCGCCAAGGCCTACTTGGCATCGAGGCGACGTGATGACGGTCGAGCATGCCTGAAGCGCGCCGTCCAGGTACTTGACGGTGTGGTCACCGCAGATCATCCAACGCTCGTCGCCTGTCGTACAGCGCTCTTTACCTCACCCAAGAAGACCGGCGAGGGGAGTTCGACTCGAGGACTAGCGGACGGCTAGCTGATTCCGGCACCGCGATGCGATATCGAGGAGTCCAACCCGATGGGGCTGGTTCATAGTCGGCGATCGTGTGGGAGCCGACCGACAAGTCGTCCGTGCTGCTCCCGCGCCAGAGCTGGGCGCCTGGTGTCGTAGACAAGTGTCGGCCGCGACGATGTAACTCTGCCTCAGACTTAGGCCAGGCGACGCGCTGACCATCTCGCGACCCGCGGCTATACGAGCCCGCCCCACGCCGCAATATACCCGTGCTGAAGTAGTTCGGCCCGGCTGGGGCGACGGGCGGCTGCTGATCGTGGCGGCTGATCATCCGGCCCGGGGGTACAGTCGGCCGAGTCATCGACCCGGCGATCGATCCACCGGGCCAGCCGGTGCAACGTCGATTCCGAGATCCAGGTTGGACTGGTCGATCGGCTGATACTGATCCATCTGTGTCAGATACATGCGTGCGAACTGGCCGCCCAAAGCCATCAGTTCATCGTAGGTTCCGGACTCGATCATTCGGCCGTGGTCCAGGACGTAGATCCGGTCAGCGTGCCGAATCGAACCCAGCCGATGGGTGATGAGGAGCACCGTCTGCCCTTCGCCCGCTAGCGCCATCAGCCGATCGAAGGCCTCGACCTCAGTTATCGGGTCCAAGGCAGCCGTCGGTTCATCGCAGATCAGGATGTCGGCATTCCGAAAGTGCGCCCGCGCCAGTGCGATCCGCTGCCACTGCCCTCCTGACAGCTCGGTCCCACCTTGGAACTCTCGGGCGAGTAAGGTCCCCCATCCATCGGGAAGCCCTTCTACCACTGCGGTTGCGCCGGCGAATCGGGCGGCCTTCTCGAGCCGGATGTTGTCGTCAGCCGCGTCAGGCCGTCCCATCGTGGTATTGGCGCGTGCTGTGAAAGGCCACCGCTGGAAGTCTTGTGCCACCCAACCCACACGCGAGAACAAGCTCCGCCGATCTATGTCGGCGACAGCCTGCCCGTCCCATGTGATCAACCCACGATTTGGTTGATGAAGTCCGGCGATCAGCTTTGCCAGAGTGGACTTCCCGCTGCCGTTTGCACCAACCAGTGCGACCACCTGGCCCCGGCGTAGCTCAAGGTCGACAGCCTCCAAAGCAGCCGCATCACTACCAGGGTAGGTGAAGTGAACTCCCGACAGCCGGATGGAGCCAGGCCTACGGGGAGCGTCCCGCCCCCCATAGGGAATCGCGACGTGCTCTGCGCGAGTCATGCATGCGCGGTAGTCGCCTACTAGAAGACCATGCTTGTACAGCCCATTGAACTGCAGAAGCAGTAACGACAGTTGTGACGACACCTTCGTCATCGCTAGGACAGCCGTGGCTACGGCAGGCAGTGGTATTGCCCCAGCGAGGAGAAGACCCAGCAGGGCGGCGAAGGCCAGCACACGGCCAACTCCGGCACCTGCATCGGCAAGGACGCCGACTCTGGCCTGTGCCCTCGACAACCGGGATCGCTCCAGTTCCAATGTGCCTGCGAGACGTCGGTAGTGCTGAAGCAGGAAGTCGCCCAAGCCGTGGACTCGGATTTCCTCTGCAGGAGCGCCGTCGTCAGTGAGTAGATCGATGAGGATGTTTTTCTGCCTGACCTGGTCCATGGATCTGATGGTTGAGGCGTATTCCCATCGCGCAACTGTCACTGCCTTCCAAGATTGCGGAGCGACGCCGAGCATTAACAGAGGAATCAGCAGGGGGTGCAATACCCCGATGGTGCCAAGGATGGTCACGGCTCCGGTCGTCGCCGTCAGTGCAGACAAAAGTGAGGCGACCAGCTGCTCGGTTGCTCGCACGCCAAGATATGCGCCATCGAGTGACCGTCGAAACTGGCTGTCCTCGAGAATGGCCAGTTCTACCCCGGCGACCCGTTCAAGCAACCGTTCCTCAGTCAGCCTCTGCACTCTCGAAGCCAAGATGCTGCCGGCGGCCGTAGAGATGGCGCGGGTGATGGATCCACAGAACGCAACCAGGCCGATGACGAGCAGCGCCGGTAGGGCGGCTTGTGTCTTCGCTTCAAGGGACGATGGAGCGAGCAGTGCGGCGAAGACACGGTTGAATGCCAGCACGCCCGCAGCTCCGCCGGCTGCTTGAGCGAGTTGCGCAAATGTGGACAGCAGAAAGGATCGCCGATCGGCGTCCCATGCCAGGCGCAGCGCGAAGCGGAGCAGAGGAGGAAGGGACCGGACAGCCTCCCAGAGGCCGACCTTTGACGCAGCCAACTGATGATGTTTCCACTGTCCGTCCATGCGAAGACCGGAACCAAAAAGCGGATCGGTCATCACCACTCCTGTTGGTTTGTACGGTCGAGGGAGCACATACCGGCGTCGCCCGGCCGTCTTCGTACGCCGCAGTGGCATGGCAGGGGAGAACGGATGATTCGAATCATGGACGCCGACGCTGAGGCGCCCCTGACGTCGGCCTGTACCGCGAACATCGTGCGCGGCTTTCGATGAGACTCTCGCGCGTGATCAGCGCCACTTCAGCGCTCGTGTACAGCATGGCGCTCAGTGTCGCGGCGAATGCCGCACCCTTTGAGAAGGCAGGAGCAAGGAATGTCGAACGTTCGAGCGCTGCAGATGCTTGCTGAAGCGCAGCCGCGTCCAGAGTCGGCCCGGTGCCGGTATGAGTCCGATTCGCCGACGGCGAACACCTGTGCTCCGTATGAGTCGGGCACCCCATGCCGTCCTACGGACACATCGATCGGCACCGCGACGTACGCCTGATCGGATCGAACAATGCGAGAGAGGGGTGGCCTGGCGGAGCCCGCCAGGCCACCCCTCTCTCGTTCGGGGACTGTGGAGTTAAGGTAGGGCAGCCGTACCTGGCTACTGCCTAGACTTGCTTGTCGCGACGAACTGGCCATTCGGGTAGCCACATCGCCGGACCTCCATGGCGAAGCCTGAGCAGAAAACCAAGTACGCCCGCCGAACCCCAGCCGTAGCTCAGGTCGCTCGCGAACCTGCCCCCGAGATGGCCCTCGCCTCCGAGGTCATGGGTAGTATCTATGATCCAAGCGATCCGGTTCGCCTGCTGCATGTAAGTCTGGTCGGCAGTGAACTCCGCCATGTCCATCAGGAAGTGGCCGACACCTGCGAGGCCACAGCAGGCCCCGGCTGTCAGCGACCAGGGATTCCGAGTGACCGATTCCGCGCATTCTTGTGCGGCCGTGGCGTAGCGCCCGTCCTGGGTTACGTCCCACAGACGGATCAAGAACGTCCCGATCCCGGCACGCCCGCCGCACCACTCGCCCCCGGCCCTGAAGAGATCACCGTCGATCGCAGTCGGCCAAGCGATCGATCCGTCGTTGCTGGTCGCAGCGCGAAGCAGAGTATCGCCCGCGCCGGATGCCGCCTCCAAGAAGGATTCTGACCGGGCGCCAGCTGCCTGAGCGGCGGACACCAGAAAGGTGCCGACTCCTGCAATCCCATGCGCGAAGCCATATGTCGAGTTGCCGGCGAGCTTTGAGTTCACAATTGAAGGCGTTGGCCAGATCCAGTCATCACCGCGTCGCCGGGCTGCGCTGATGACCGCAGCTGCGGCTGCACACGCGCCTTCGAGGAGTTGGGTGTCACCTGTCATTTGCCAGAGATGGATATGGGTGAGGCCGGCACCGGACAACCCGTGCGTGACGTCTGCGATCGGTCCCCTGGTAGGAAGTCTCTTCGCTAATTGCAATGCAGTAGTGCCGAGTTCGTCGTCGCCAAGAAATGCCGAGGCATCGAACAGAGCCCATGCTGTGCCGCTGCGGCCGAAGCCGAGCCCGGGCAGGAAGCGAGGTACATCGAAGGCGCGTTCGCCGATCCACTTACTGGCGGCAGCGACCGTGTCACGCAGTTCATCACCTCCAACACCCACTCTGGCGGCCAAGGTCAGGCTCGCGAGTACACCAGCGGCTCCGTGCCATGCGCCACATCTATCGCGTTCCCCACCCGGCTCCCTGTTCATGGGCCAAAGGGTGGAGCTGCCTGTGGTCATGGTCCGCATCAGGTTCGAAAACGCGGTAGTGACGATTTGATCCAGACGTTCTGGCCTTATAAAGGCGTCGTCGGGCGTATTAGGCAAGGCGGATGAGATCGGGCCGGCTGTGTCGACACTGGAGACTCGCGCGAGGAAGCGATCAGCCTGATCGAGTGTCCAGCGCATCTCCGGGTCGGGTTCCGTGAGCCCAACAATCATGTCAGCGAAGACATCGACACCGTGGTACACGCGAGAGATGTCGTTGAGCACGTCACGTCGCTCGGACGCAGACCCCGGCTCGCCTCGTCCTCCCGACATCGGCGTAGGCGCCAATCCGGTGAGAGCACTGAACAGGGTGATCCCCAAGCTGAAACAATCGGCGCCTGGGTCTGCCGAAATTGGCGCCGTACGTTGGGCGTTTCTGATGCATTCAGGGGCGATGAAGCCGCGGGTTCCAGTGCCAGGGGCTACTATCTGCCCCCGCGAGACGATATACTCGACATCAATGATGTACACCTTGTTCTCTGGTGTCACTATCAGGTTCGCTGGCTTCAGATCGCGTATGACATAACCTGCGTCGTGCAAAAGCCGTAGCGCTGAGACTAGCGCCCTGACAATAGCCAGTACATCACCAGCGCTCGCTCGGCCCGCGGCGATGTTCTTCGAGCTCCACACATTCAAGGGGACGCCGGGGACACATGTCTGAACGAGCATGAGATCACCTTCGTCCTCGAACAACGCCAGTTTGGCCGGAACGATCTCAAGGTGTTTCAAGTTGTCCAGAATGTCCGCCTCTCGGCGCAGGCGATCGCGAACGTCGCAACCATCAAGCGTTCCACCGACATGAGCTCGCGCCTGTTTGATGATCACCTCGGTGCCATCTCGGATGTCCGCCGCGCGGTAGACTCCTCCCTTATTTGCGTGCCGGATCGCCTCGTGAACTCGGTAGCGATCAGCGAGAAGGATCGGTCCCTGCTCGACATCCGGCTCAACTGACTCATAACCCGGCGGTGCCTGCGCCCAGGGCGGCGGGGAGAACCAAGGTGTCCGCTCGTCGTGTACCAACGTGCCATCCGGACGGCTCATCATAGTCTCGAAGACACCGTCCTCCGTGAAGACCGTGCGAGCTTTGAAAGTTCCGTAGCGATATTGAACGATGCTGCCGGGCTGATACGGCCGGTCCGACAGAATTGCTGGTCCAGGAAGGCCTGACGTTGCCGAGTGGAGGGCCTCGGCCAGCACCCTGAAATGTTCGTCATCTTGGGGATAGACGGTAATGAACTTTCCGCTGCCGCCCCGGCTGTACCAATCACGGTTCAACTCGATAACTCGCCGAATGTCTGTAGCGAACTTGAATGCACCGTTCAGTCGCACGATCTCTGCGATGGAACGAGCAAGGACCAGCGGAGCTGATAGTGGCGTGGCCGACACATGGATCTTCCAGCCGTGTGGCCGCATCGCATACGCGGCTGGTGTGATGTAGCACCAGGCCTCGGCCGAGCGTACTGTCCACAGCTGACTGCCGGCGCGATCGAGTGCTGCATGCGCGATATCAGCCAGGAGGAACGAATCCGCGCCGACCGGGCGACCAGCGTCCGGGCTCGAATCCAACATGAGGTGCACCCTTTCGACCAGCCGCTAGTAACGAGGTGCGAGGACGAGTGTGCACCACGGCTGATCGTCTCCGTCATCTCTGTATCAAGGCTGAATCGGCGCTGAGGTGGAGTATTGTGCTGCGGCGGGCCGCGACTGGGTGAGGTAACAGACCGCGATAAGGTCCAAGCAGTTTGTAACGATTGGCCAAGCAGCGCCGGCCGATCGGGTTGCGTCAGCTAGGGATCAGCCTTGGCACGAGCCGCTGGCCCTCGAGGAGTGCCAGCGACAACGCGTCCTCGGGGCGGCGACCAGTCACCGATCAGCCGGAATGCGTGGTTATAGACGCCGCGGGCAAAGTCATCGAATAGCTTGCCGAAAAGCGTCTTCGTCACCGCGGACCTCGGCGCGGAAATCACCTTCACAGCCAGATCTCTGTCCGCACTAACGCCACTGGCTTCGTCATCTCCGGACTTCCAGATGCAGGAGGAGCTCAACAGATTCATACCTTGCGACGCGGCGGAAGCCGGAGGATGCCCGGGAGATCAGGGTCTCGCGGTCCTCTCGAGCCAACCTTGCGCCAGTTGGAGGCGCCGACGCGCCTCAGTCACCCCGCCGCGAGTCCACTCGAACCACTCACCCACCGACCCTGGACCGCAGCCTTGCCTCGTCGCGTCCACCGTCCAAAACGCAGGTTGCCTTCGCGGAGCCGAAAGTGACGCTTGAGCTCAAGGGAACACATGTTCGAATGTGTGAGATAGTTTAGCTACTCTTGGGGGATGCCCGTCATGAAACGGCACAGAGTGTAGCGGCGATTGCTGGGGCAGAGCTCCTGATCCCGGTATCGTCCGTCATAGGAGAGGTGGTGAGCCGGGTGGACAATGGCGAGGTGCTGGCGCTGGTAGCGCTGTTACGCCACACCGAGGCGCGCAAATCGTGGCGGGCGGTGGTGAATGAGGTCCGCGAGCTAGGGGCGCTCGGTGTGCTGCACCGTGAGCACCCTCAGACGCTGCTGGATCCCGACCCAGTAGTGGCGCTCTTAGAGGCCGCCCAGCGGGATCTGCGCGCCTGGAGCGAGGTGGCGCGGGTGCTGACGCTGTTCGACGACGATTTTCCGCCCCAGTTGCGTGAGGTCCACGACGTACCGGCTGTGCTGTTCGCGCGCGGTCGCCTCGCTGCTCGTGGCGAGACGGAGCAGGGCGCCTGCATCGTGGGGTCGCGCAAGGCGTCGCCGGAGGCGTTGCGATTTGCCGGTGCCGTGGCAACAGCGCTCGTGAGGAGGGGGACAGCAGTCGTATCCGGTCTTGCTGAGGGCATCGACACTGCCGCGCATCGGGCGGCGCTGGAGGCCGGCGGTCGGACCGTGGCGGTTATCGGTACGGGGATCGATCAAGTATTTCCAGCGGTGAACAAGGACCTGCAGCAGAGCATAGAGCGCGAAGGCCTTGTGTTATCGCAGTTCTGGCCCGGTAGCGGCCCAACCAGGTCGTCGTTCCCAATGCGGAACGCAACGATGTCGGCATACGGGATGTGTACTTTGATCGTAGCGGCCGGAGAGCAGTCCGGAGCACGGATCCAGGCTCGTCAGGCAGTCGCGCATGGTCGGCCGCTGATCCTAACGCGCAGCGTCGCTACCTCGACTGAATGGGGTCGCGAGCTGGCCCGATCGGCGTACGACGTTCAGGTCATTGGCGACGTCGACGCCGCGATCTCGGCGATCGACGGAGTGCTCCAGCGCCCGCGGCGACTAGACGACCTATTGGCGGACCTCGCCAAGTGACTGATCCGCAGCTCGTCGGGTACCGCCGCGAGATCGCCAGCGTGATGACCAACCCGCTGCGGATAATAGGTGTCACGTGCGTAATATGCACTCGTGAGGTCGACGCTGGACATCAGTTGTGTGTCAAGTGTCGTGGACACCGTAGCCGCTTTGAGTTGTCGGGAAATCCAGGGTCGCCCAGTTACCTGACGTCGGACCTGGTGGTACCACTCACGTATGCGGTCCAAGGCTACCAGGCCTATACCGACATGTATAAATACAAGGACCCAGTGTCATTTGAGGCGGCGCAGCGAAGGCTCGCGTTGCTCGCGGCAGTGTTCGTCGGTGCTCACCATTCCTGCATTGACAGGTTCACCGGACACCCAGTCACCTGCCTAGCTGTTGTGCCCTCGCTAAACGGCCGGGTTGGTCAGCACCCAATGGAAAAGTTCGCGGAGCTGTTCCCGCTGAACTGGCACCGAATCCAGTTGAGTCCTGCGCATGACCTTCCATCTGACAGCAACCAGCGCCGCGAGCCGAATCCAGCGTTCTATCAGTGCAACTATGACCTCACCGGGCACCACGTTGTTCTTATCGACGACACGTGGGTAACCGGCGGTCACACCCAAGGAGCGGCTGTGCGCCTACGTAATGCCGGCGCGGCCCGAGTGACTATCTTGGTTTTCGCGCGCTTCCTGATGACTAACTACCCGCCGACCTTGGAATTCATTCGCAAGTATGATATTCCGCACCCGCCGTACGAAATCACGATCTGTCCAGTGACCGGCGGCGTGTGCCCGCAGTGATCTGACACGGGAGGGGTAACTGGTCACGAAACGAGTAGCAGTACGGTCGTAGATCGGCACCGCGATCGGTGACTGGATCGCTGCGGCATTGTCGTGCTTACGTTGGGCTAGCCGCAGGACTGGAGCCCTGTTGGACCGGCTCAGCGGGCCGCTGTCGCCGAGAGCCCACTGTTACACCAATAGATGTGATAGCGACAATGTGGTGCACCGAGAACGGCAGGTTCGACAGCCGGGATTGGGCGAGCTACGGCCGACCATGTGCTTCTACCAGTGACGAAGTACCGCTGAGCCTTG
Organism: Kribbella ginsengisoli; assembly: GCF_039537185.1. Taxonomy (NCBI): domain Bacteria; kingdom Bacillati; phylum Actinomycetota; class Actinomycetes; order Propionibacteriales; family Kribbellaceae; genus Kribbella; species Kribbella ginsengisoli. The sequence continues at coordinate 29,441 of NZ_BAABAA010000030.1, forward strand.
CAAAGGCATATGGCTCGACGACGTCAAATCGCGCCGAATCAGCCCAGTACCTGTTGCGGGTTGTCGCGCCAGGCCACCCTGCTCCAAACGCCGCACGCGGCAAGGCTACGACCGGTGGTCGGCTTCTCGTCGACCGGGGAAGGCACACGACACCATCGCTCGATTCCTGGCCACGAGCTACGAGCCGTGCGACCGACTTCCATCGACTCGGCGAAGCTATGACCGGTCACGCGTACCTGCGTGACAACGGCAGCTGAGACTGTTGAGACTGTTGAGACCAGCTTGAGCCGAATGGTGCCTTGCTGCGCCATCAGTGGTCAGCCAACATCGGTCCACGGTCGCTCATCGGACTTCTTGCATCATCCGCGACCTACTCCTGCTCTGTTCATCGCTGTCAGATCTGTGGAGGCGTCATGCGTTGGAAGCCGGTCATTCTTGCTGCAATCCTTGCGATTCTGATGTCGGTCCTGCCTGCGTCGGCCTCCGCTCGGCAAACGGCAAACGCTTATCACGACCCTGCCTTCGGCTCGCTATGCCAGTGGCATCAGTACGGCGAGGGCATCATTCCGCCGTGGTGGATCTACGCCGAGAACCCTTTGTGTGTGGAGTATCTCAAGCGGGACATCACCATCGACAACGGTGGAGCCGCGGCGTTCCTGTTGGCCGAGCCGTTCCGCGTGGCGGTCGCCATACCGACCTGCAGGTACTGGCAGATTGATCACTGGAGTGTACAAACCCACCAAGGCGACGTCCCGTATGTCGCGTGGGACGGAAACTACTGGTTCGACAAGCATTCCGGTGCCGCCGGCATGCTGTTGCAGCATTTCCGGATCAACGGCGTAACGGCCGGGGTCGGTGACGTCGTGCAGGCCCTCCGGCCGAGATTCCCCGCCTTGGCGGACGCGCTCTCCCGTTACGGCTCGCAAGGTGGCGAGACCGGCCTCACCATCAGCATGCCTACCTCTTGGTGGTGCTGAGATGGACCGCCGCACTGTGATCGGTGGATTGCTGGCGGCGATTGCTCTGCCGAGGTTGACTGTCGCCCCGCAAGCCGCGGTCGTGGCTGACGATTCCGTCACTACGGTGACGTTGGAGGCCTTTGCCGACACTCTTATTCCAGGCGCCAAGCGGTTTCCAGGTGATGTCGCGGTGGCCGGTGCGGCCGCAGGCCCGGGGGGCGCCGACGTCGGATACCTCCAGTTACTGCGCGATTCGCGGGTGAAACTGTGCTGGGCGCTTCCCGAGTTGGCCGTTGTTCTCAACATGGCCGCTGCAGCCTACGCGGCGGGCCGGCTGATCTTGCTGCCCTGGGGCGTGCCGCCGATGGCCGGTCTCACATTCGCTCAACGAACGGCCTTCCTGCCCAGCTTGTTCCGGACCAGCCGATCAGACAGATTGATCTGGATCCTGCTAGCAGTACTGGCGTCGATCGCCTTCGACTCGGCCGCGCACCTGCAGACCGCCGAGGCCATCCGCAACGGGCACCCGGGACTGAAATTCTTGAGGTTCCCGCCGCCGAATGCCGACGGGCGTTGGCGTTTCGAGCGCTTCTCCTACGGCCGCCAACTGGCAGCTGCCCATCCTGGTACCACCACCGGCGGGAGTCCGTCATGACGGTCGAGACCGTCGACGTCGTCGTGATCGGCAGCGGCTTCGGCGGTGCCATCCCTGCCTATCATTGCGCAGCCGCCGGGGCCCGGGTCGTCATTCTGGAGCGAGGACCACGACTAAACACGAGTCAGTTCGCCCAGGACATGGCCATCGGTTCCTACACCCGGACCATCGACACGATCATCGGAGACGGGATCACGGTGCTGGCCGGCAACTGCGTCGGCGGTTCCAGCGTCGTGTATTTCGCAGCGTCCTTGCGGGCCCCAAGCTTCGTCTTCGATCGCCATGGTGGCCAAGGGCAACGACTATGGCCAGCCGCTATCAGCCGCGCCGCCCTCGATCCCTGGTACGACCGAGTTGAGGCAGCTCTACCAGTAGCCCAGCAGGCCTGGACTGACGTCTCGTACGCCGGTGGCGTGTTCGCCGCAGCCTGCGCGCGTGCCGGTCGTACATGCAACCCCGTGCCGGTAGCCGTGGATCTCGAGCGGTGCACCAACTGCAACTGGATGTTGTCGGGGTGTGTCTTCGATGCCAAACGCTCACTTCTGCACAACTATCTGCCTGCTGCCGAGGCCGCCGGTGCTCAGATCCGGCCACTGCACGAAGTACAGATGATCTCCCCGGCCCTGACCCCGAACTTCCGCTATCGGGTCACCGCGCTGCGGTACGACACGGACGGCTTAGTGGCCGCCACCGAGTGCATGGAGGCAAAGGTCGTCGTCCTCGCCGCCGGTGCCGTAGGAACTCCTATCATCCTGCAACGGTCCGCGGTGCTGCTCGGATCGATGCCGCGAGCTGTTGGTCGGTACTTCTCGGGGAACGGTGATCGGGTGAGCGTGGCCGTCATGAACGACGACCGGGTCAGGAATGTACTGCGGCTCTCGACCAGCGCGGGATCTGGCTACGATGCCTTCCCTGTCGGCAAAGCGATCACAGCGATGACATTCGACCGGTTGGACGGCAGCCGACCTGAGTTCGAGCGTTTCGCCCTGCAGCAGATCTACTTCCCGCCGATGACCAACCTCTTGGGCGCTGCTCCAGGATGGTGGGGGCCGAGCAAGAAGCAGATGCGTCAGCGGTGGCGGTCGTGGCTGACGATCCTGGCGATGACCGAGGATGAAAACGAAGGATCCTTCGGGCTCCCCCCGCCGGTAGGCAGTTTCACCAGGATCGCGCCGGCGTTGGCACTCGGCAGCATGTCCTATCGGCCGTCACCGGACACCAGGCTCGGTTGGGCACTCGCTGATGCCGAACTCAAAGCCGTCATGGAGCGTGACGGGCTCGCGACCGTGACCCCGTGGCACGAGGAAGCCGGCGGAGTGGTGACCGCGCATCCGCTCGGCTCCTGCCGGATCGGGGACGACCCGGAGACGTCTGCGTTGGACAGCCGACACGAATTGCGCGGTCATCCAGGGCTGTTCGTTACGGACGCGGCGGCTGTACCGACGACCCTTTGCGTCAACCCTTCGCTCACTGTTGCCGCACTTGCCGAACGGGCCGCACCTTTCGTGCATGAACGCCTCGCTGCTTCCGGAGTCTCGGTCCGCCCCCTCAGTACTGGCCTCAATCAGGAGCTCACATCATGACTGTTCGCCGTCGCACCGTCCTCGGCGCCGCAGGCGCCGCCATAGTCGGATCAAGTGCAGTCTCGGCACTCCACGCGAGCGGATCGTCCGCCGCTGCGCCGTTCGCCCACGGTGTCGCCTCAGGTGACCCTCTCCCAACCGGCATCCTGCTCTGGACCCGGGTGACGCCTACTCCAGAGTCCCAGCCGGGCTCCGGCCTCGGACCGATAGTCGTAGTCGGATGGCAGCTGGCCTCCGATGCTGCCTTCGTCAATGTGGTCGCCGCTGGAACTGTGACCACGGGTCCATCAGAAGATCACACGGTCAAGGTCGACGTCCGTGGCCTGCAGCCGACGACCACCTATTGGTACAGGTTCCTGCTGAACGGGACCGCGTCTTCGACCGGACGAACCAGGACCGCACCCGCCGCCACGATGTCGGTAGATCACCTGCGCTTCGGAGTAGTTTCGTGCAGTAACTGGGAGGCCGGGTACTTCTCCTCCTATCGGCATCTAGCCCAGCGCGGCGATCTCGACCTGATCATCCACCTCGGCGATTACATCTATGAATACGGCACCGGAGAGTATGCCAATCGTGGTCGACCGGTACGACTGTGCAAGCCACCGAACGAAGTCGTCACGCTAGCGGACTATCGGACCCGGCACGCGCAGTACAAGACCGACCCAGATGCCCAACTGTTGCATGCAACCGTTCCATGGGTGATGGTGTGGGACGATCACGAGTTCAGTAACGATGCCTGGGCCGGCGGTGCTCAGAACCACACGCCGGCCACCGAAGGCCCGTGGGCGCAGCGGTCCGCGGCTGCCCGCCAGGCCTACGCGGAGTGGATGCCGGTTCGGCTGGACGCTGCAGGCCAGATCTATCGGAGGCTGCAGTTCGGCACCCTTGCCGATCTCACGATGCTGGACCTGCGGTCGTACAGGTCCCAGCAAGCCTCAGGCACCGCGACAGACGACCCCACCCGGACCATCACCGGCGACGCCCAGATGAGCTGGCTGAAGAGCGGCCTGACAAGCTCGACGGCCAGCTGGAAATTGATTGGCAACTCCGTGATGATCTCCCGCCTGGACGTCGGGTCCCTGCCAGCCTGGTTGCTGGGTCCGATCGCGAAACTGCTCGGCATACCCAGCAACGGCCTGGCATACAACATCGACCAGTGGGACGGCTACAACGCCGACCGCGACGAACTCGTCGACTACTTGCGTGGCAACCAGATCGACAACGTCGTGTTCCTCACCGGTGATATCCATAGCTCCTGGGCGAGCGAGCTCACGACGAGGAACACTGCACTGGCTCCGACCGCGGTCGAGTTCGTGATCCCGTCGGTGACCAGCGACAACATCGATGACATCCTGGATGTGCGCCCGGGCTCCATATCTCCTTACCTGGTCGATCTCATTCGTGCCAGCAACTGGCACATCAAGTGGGCGGAACTCGACCGCCACGGTTTCGGCGTACTCGACATCCGGCCGGATCGGTGTCAGATGGACTGGTACTTCGTCGCGGATCGCCGGGACCCGGAATCGACAGCCAGGCTCGCGGCGAGTTGGAAGGTCGTCGACGGGCTGGCGCGAGTTCGCCAGGCATGAGCGAGATCAGGGAAGGCGCTCCACGAACGACAGCGATCAAAAGAGGGCAGGTACTGCGGAGATGTCCGATCTGATGGCTTCACGGTGGCGTGGTCAACCGGGCCGGCTGGAGGTCTGGTACACCACCCTTACCGACCCGGCAACAGGCACTGGGTTCTGGCTGCACCACGAACTGATGGCGCCGACCGATGGTTCGCCAGCGTACGCCCATGGCCTGGCCGCCGTGTTCCGATCCAGGAGTGAGCCGGTCCATCGCCGGTTCGGTCCGGTCGAGTGGGCGCCGGATCCCGCCAAGACATTCAAAGCCGGGCCGGTGGAGGTCACCAAGACGCATCTGGCCGGAGTGGCCGAAGACCTTGCTTGGGATCTGCGAATGCATGGTGGTGGAGCCCCGTTGTTCACCTTTCCGACCTGGGCTTGGCGGCGGGAGATCTTGCCTGCAGCTCAGATCGTGCCGGCACCGGTAGCCCACTACACCGGAATCATTACGGTGGGGAAGAAGGAGATCGCGATCGATCAAGCACCCGGTGCTACCGCGCACATCTATCGTCGAGGCAATGCCAAACGATGGGCTTGGTTACACGCCGACCTCGGTAACGGTGACGTCCTCGAGGTAGTCGCAGCCGTTGCCTCGGCACCCTTCATGCGTGGCCTCCGTCCACTTCCTCTGCTCAAGCTCCGGCTGGACGGCGAGGAGCATCCCAACGGGGACACGTTGCTGGCGGCACGGAGGTTGCGGGCCGACATCTCCCTGCCCACCTGGCGCATTCACGGCCGCATCGGCGACCACGAGCTCGACGTCGTCGTCACCCAACCGCCAGGACAGACTGTCACGGTCCCACTTCTCAACCCGGACGGGAGCAGGACCCTCTGCCACAACAGTGAGACTGCCACTGCCGACATCACTTGGGCCAAACGAGGCCGGACCGAGCGAACCTGGCATATCGCGGACTCTGCCCACGCTGAGGTCGGCGGCTAGCGGCATTTCGTACTGGGACCGTCAACGGACTCTCGAGCTGGTCGAGTTTCAGTGTGCCTTCAGCAGCGCCGTGGAAAATCGGGCGTTATCGACGAACTCGGGAGGCGTGCTGTGGAGCGGTTCGGACGTCCGGTCTTGTGGACCTCGGCTGGAATTGCGAGTGGCCTAGTCCTCGTGTTCCTGGGGGTTCTACTCTGGCCAGGGACCGACACAGTGGATGCGAAAGATGCTACGCCGACGGAGCGGACTATCTCGTTTCCAACGACCGTCTCACCTAACGCGCCCACTCCACCCGTTGTCACGATACAGAGCGCACCACCTGGACCGACGGCGACCACGACGCAGACCGTGCCGCCTGGACCGACCGCCACCACAACGCAGACGGTGAGGGTAAAGGTGACGCCGGCGCCGAAGGTGCCGACCGCACATACCAGTACTTCAGCGGCGCGGATTGTCTACTTTCGGGTGACCCGGGAACCGAAGTGTGAGGTCGCTGCGACAGCCACAACGCCCGCCCAGGCTGCCGTCGATATTCAGCTGTCTTGGAAGGTGCTCGGCGCGGATCAGGTCGCCTTCTCCGATGACGAACCGAACTACTTCGAGAGCCACGGCGGGCGGGCCGGGAAACGCGGAAGGTTTCCCACGGTTCACACTCTGTCGATGGAGTACTTCTGCAACGACGGCGAGGACACAACGCACGAGTACACCATCAACACCATGGGCAAGGGACCGAGCACGAAGCTGAGCATCGCGTACACGGTGCCTGCGGCCGAGCCGGCCTCGTAGCCCGACAGACCGCCGTGTGATCATGAGTTGGCGACCGCATCTGCTGCCCATGATCACGCGGCTTGTACTTGCAATACAAGGAGATCTGGTTTTGGTCGGGATTTGGTCCGCCATTCCGGCTTGGACCGCGTCCTGGTCCCTCTACCTCGACCTGCAACATTGGGCCCACGGTCAACCCGAATGCTGGGCACGGTGGGAGGTGCCCTGCCACATCCGCCAAACCGAGGTCAAAGAGCACTCCCGCGGTGAGAATCGCCGAGCCAGCAAACAGACCGCAAACCGGGCCCGGCAACGGGAACCACTGCTCGGGCTCCTGGTCGGCCACATCGATGACCGCCATCAGCACCCCGCCGGTTGTTCACCACAGCACAAGCACCCAGCGCTGGCGAGGAATTCACCTACGCCGGAGTCCGCTATCACCGGATGGACACTGCCCACGATCAGCGGCGCGAACGAGTCACCGGAATCCAGCCGGCCCGTTTTCAGAACCTCTCGACCAACTAGGTCCTCAGCGTCGATGCCTATGAGGAACGAACCATTTGGGACTGGGCCGTCATCCCGACATTGCGATACTCCGGCGTCCGTGTCGAAGAACTCACCGAGCTGAGCTCTGTCAGTATCCGGCCGTACCGACTTCCGAACCGCAAGGTCGTCTCACTTCTGGTGATCGGTCCAAACAAACTGCGAGCGCATCACCCCAATGTCCACTGAGCTATTCGCGACCATCGCCGCATCCGCCGCATCCGCCGCATCCGCCGCGACCAAAGCACTATCCCTGCCATCAGATGCATCGACCCAGACGAACAGGTCTGGAGCGAGCCCTTGCCGCATCTGTTCCAGCGCAAGATCGGTTCCCGCGGGCGGTGCTGACGATGATGGTGATCAGCCGCATGCTCGCCGCACGCTGCGAAGGCCTCATTGCGATTCACCCACGCTTTGCAGAGATCACCTTCACCACGCACGACTCCCGCGGCTCTCGCCACCTAAGGCGTCAACACAACTAAGGCCTCATCCGCCACCACCAAGGCTTTCTCGAACGACGGCGCGCTCAACGACCCACCCGACGAATACCGAAGCGCCACCGACGAAGGATGGACTGGATTCGAGATCCTTCGACAACCGCAAAGTTGAGCTCGGCAACTGCAGTCGGCCCTGGGGAGCTACACGCGCCCATGAGCACGCCTACGTCCGCTGCCCATGCTCCGTGTCGCCCCGAGGATGCTCGCCCGACTGGGCGAACTAGAGGCGATCTCATCGACCTCTCGCAACGAGCCCAAGCCGACAATTGGCTCGGTGGGATCGGAAGCATCAAACTGACCTTGTCGTTCCTCGGGGACAAGCACGCCCGAGCCCAACAACTCAACAGCCGGAAACATCTTCTTGAGCTCCCAGGTCGCCGACCGAGGCTAGTGCATCGAAAGCCTGTTACTACACTGCGATCGTACCGGGGCGGATGGGTTGGAGTTGTTTTGATGACCTTGGTCGCTGGAAGTCGTCTGGACGAAGGTCCGTACTCGTATTCGGGGCTAGCTGCAGGCAAGGGCGGCTTCGGCGGGAACCGTTCGCCGAAGCGTTCACAGTGATCCGGTTCGGTGCTTAAAGGACTTGCGGGGTATGGGCTCTGGCAGTCACGCTCCAGGCATGACTGTTTCTCATTGGGTTGTCGGCGAAGGGCCCGTGGTGGTGCTGGTGCATGCGGGCGTCGGAGATGCTCGGATGTGGGCGCAACTGGTGGAGGACCTGCGGGTGGATCACCGGGTGATTACGCTCGACTTGCGCGGGTACGGCGAGACGCCGCTGGCAATTGGAACGAAGTATTCAGATGCAGGTGACGTGCTGGACCTGCTCGACGAGCTGGCGATCGAGACAGCCGCGATGGTCGCAGCGTCGTACGGCGGATACGTCGCGCTGCAGGCGGCGACTCGGCGGCCTGAGCGGTTTAGCCGGCTCGTGCTGATGGCGCCGCCGGTCGACGGGGTTGATCGGACCGATGACCAGCGGGCGTTCGGCGCTGCTGAAGACGATCTGCTGGAGGCTGGTGACGTCGACGGCGCCACCGCGTTGAACGTGCATACCTGGCTCGGCCCGGACGCCGATGACAAGGCGCAGGAGCTGGTATTCGCCATGCAACGGCGTGCTTTCGAACTGCAGCTTGCCGCTGGGGATGACATCGAAAACGAGGAGTACGAGGTCGATCTCGCCGCGGTCAGTACACCGGTGAAGTTGTTCACCGGGGCACACGACCTGCAGTACTTCCACGACTGTGGAGCTCACCTCGCCGCTAACTTGCCGAAGGTCGACTACACCGAGCTCGCGTGGGCCGGCCACCTGCCGTCGCTGGAGCGCCCGGCCGAGATGAACGCACTGATCCGCGCCGCGCTGAGCTGAAGGTCGCGGGCCCGCGCCTGGGCCAACTTTGGCCCTCTAACCACATCGGCGCCGCTGCGGTGGCCCCGAAGGCTCCCGCTCCGATGAGCAAACCTGCATCCGCTGCCGATGCTCACGCTCAACTCGAAGATGCTTCCGCGTCTGGACGAAACTCGAAGCCGACCTGGTTCAGCGCCGCGACCACGCCGCCACCAACAGTTGGAAGGGTGAGATCGAACGCATCGACCTCACCCTCACCTTCCTGTGCGGAAACGCCGCCAGGTCCACACAGTGGTCCTCGGAATGCCATTGCGAATGCGCGTGTGGAGGGGAAGGCATGTGGATTGACCTGGGCGCGAATTCGCATCACAACCCACCAGGCCGCAGCCTACGTGCACCTCCGCTCGCTGGTCGCTCGGCATGACGCGGCGCGGTACGGCTGCCTTGTCGTCGAGCGAGGGAGCCGGATGCCGGGCCGAGTCGCACAGTCTGCGCCCGTTGTCGCTAGTCCGGTCCAGCAATACCGACCCGACGCCCGAGGACCGCTGGCCATCACCGGCCTCCGCTAGGCCAGCTCCGGCCCATCGGCCGGCTTGGTACCGCGCAGCTGCGTAATGCGCGGTTAGGGGAGTCGCCAGTTGGCGATGTTGGATGCTGGGCACGAGGTCAGTCGCGGCAACGGCGTTGACATGATCAGTCGTCCTGTCTGTCTTGGTGCCGTGGGCGCTGGACGTTCCGGCGTACGAAGCAGCTACCTGACGGCGGACCAGCCTGTCGCATCTGTCGACCGTCGCAACCCGGGCCATCCTGCGCCCCTGTGGACGAGGTTGCCAGCCAGGCCCTATGATCATAAGTTGTATTATCTTTAGGTCACAGGGACCGGAGTCGGCATGGGACATTCGCTTGGTGTCGGAATCATCGGGTGCGGTGGCGCTGCCAATGACTTGTGCGCCGCCATCAGCAGGGTGCCTGAGGTGGCCGTCGCCGCCGCCCAGGACCGGATGCCGGAGCATGCGACCGGGCTTGTGCAGAATCACGGCGGAGTCATCCGGCCCACGATCGACTCTCTGATCGAGGATGCCGGAGTTGATGTGGTTTACGTCGCTCTGCCGCACAACCTCCTGGCGACCACTGCACAGAAGGCGCTTCTAGCGGGCAAGCACGTACTTGTCGAGAAGCCCATGGCCCTGGACGTTCCTGCGCTGGTGGAACTGAGGGATATGGCCTCCGCGCGTGGCCTCGTTGCTGGTGTGAACTTCGAGCTCCGTTCTTCAGCCGCAGTGCTAAAGGCGCGCGATCTCGTCGAAGCCGGCGCGATTGGGGACATCACCGCTATTCGTATCCGGACGGTCATCGACAAGACCGATAGCTACTGGCTGTCCGGGCCGCGAGGCGCCGTGGTCGACTCGTGGAGGTCTCGGAGAGAGTCGGCAGGTGGTGGGGTGGTGTTGATGAACTCGATCCACCAGATCGACCTGGTCCGGCACATCACAGGACTCTCGTTTCGACGGGCGAGCGCCGAAGTCGCGACATTGGCCGCGCCTGTCGATGTGGAGGACACTGCCTCAGCCTCGCTGATGATGTCGAACGGCGCTATCGCCACACTGGCTGCCGCGGCACATAGCCCAGGCGCAGCAGACGAGGAAGTAATCGAAATCGAGGGAACGCGCGGCCGACTGAATCTGCCTGACGCGTATGGCGTCGGCCCGTTGCGATTCTACGTCCGGGAGGACTGGAAGGACTATGCTGCTCGCACCTGGCATGTGGTCCCGGGGCGGCAGGATGACTGTCAGTCCGTGTTCTTGTCCGAATACGTACGAGCCATTCTCGATGGCGGACCCCCACCGGCAGGTCCGGAAGATGCCATAGCCGCTCTTGCCACAGTTCAAGCTATCTACAGGTCCAGCATGACCGGATCAAGGATCGCTGTCGTCGACGCTTGACTCTCGTCCCTCGAGATCTCCAGCTAGACGGCGTCGCGTGATGGTGTAACGCGCTGGCGGAGCGGTCACGATTGGCTCCCAGTAAGTCAGCTGAGCTGACGGCGGCGCCATCGTTGAATCGGAAGGGCATCGGTCGGTGCGCTTGTCCGGCGAGCAATCTGCAGCTCGGCCGTATTCCAAGTGTTCAGCGTAAGACTCGAGCGCTCGGACCTAAGCCTCGGTCTGAGCGCTGTGCTTCCCGGCAGATCAGCCCGCAGATCCGGGGGTCAAGTCCCATGGAGTGGTGTACGACGGTTGGTCCTTCGTCGTTGTGTGGTTAGGCGCTGATGGCGCCGGTGGTGGTGTTGTCCTCGGTGGTGGTGATGAGGGTGAGTCGGCTGCGGTGGA
>NZ_BAABAA010000031.1:0-15614 GCF_039537185.1 Kribbella ginsengisoli
GCCTCGCCCGCGCTGGACTACCAGCTGTCCGACTCGTACTTCGTGGTCGCGCACTTCCACTACGTCGTCTTCGGCACCGTCGTGTTCGCGATGTTCGCGGGCTTCTACTTCTGGTGGCCCAAGATGACCGGCCGGATGCTCGACGAGAAGCTCGGCAAGCTGCACTTCTGGCTGCTGTTCATCGGCTTCCACACGACCTTCCTGGTGCAGCACTGGCTGGGTGTCGAGGGCATGCCGCGGCGCTACGCGTCGTACGGGGCGAACGAGGGCTTCACCACGCTGAACGAGGTCTCCAGCGTCGGCGCCTTCATCCTCGGCCTGTCGATGCTGCCGTTCTTCTACAACGTCTACAAGTCGCGCAAGTCGCCGCTGGTCGGCGTCGACGACCCGTGGGGCTGGGGCCGCTCGCTGGAGTGGGCGACCAGTTCCCCGCCGCCGCGGCACAACTTCGTCAGCCTGCCCCGGATCCGGTCCGAGAGCCCCGCCTTCGACCTCCACCACCCGGAGATCGCCATGGCGGAGTACCCGGACAGCGGCGCTCCGCGGGACAACCTGCTGGACGCCGGTGAGGACCAGGGCCGGGTCGAGAACCTGGAACGCAACATCGCGGCCGGCAACGGCGCGGACGGAGAGGGTAAGGCATGAAGGCGGAGGCCTGGGTCTTCGGCATCCTGACGGTGTTCGTCCTGATCGTGACGCCGATCTACTGGATCATGTCCGAGGACCCCACCGGCACCACCGCGCTGGTGATGACGTTCTTCCTGTCCCTGCTGGTCGCGTTCTACCTGACCATCACCGGCCGCCGGATGGATGCCCGGCCGGAGGACCGCAAGGAAGCCGAGATCGTCGAGGGAGCCGGTGAGCTGGGCTTCTTCCCGCCGTACTCCTGGTGGCCGCTGTGGTGCGCCGGCACGGTCTCGGTGATCGTGCTCGGGCTGGTCTTCGGCTGGTGGCTGTTCATCGTCGGCGCCGGCATCGGCATCGTCACGCTGAGTGGCTGGGTCTTCGAGTACTACCGCGGTGACCACGCTCACTAATCGATCGGATCGTCAACTTTTCCGGCTTGCCGGACGTCACCAGTACAGCGGGCCGTGGGGGCTCCGCCGTACTGGTGACGTATGCAGTGCGTGGCTATGACCGTTCGGCGAGCTAGGCTTCGCGTGGCGGCTGAACGTTATCTCAGGGGAGCTCAGGGTGTTGAGTAGTACCGTCCGTAAGCACGGTCTTGCCGTAGCGGGGATCTGCGCGATGCTGCTGGCCGGCACCGCTTGCAGCGACACCAAGGCGGGCGATCCGGCACCGTCAGCGGGGAACACACAGGGCAGCACGAACCCCTCCGGCGGCCCGTCGACGCCTGGCTCGAGCAGCACGCCGTCGGGCGACCCGGCCGCGGCGAACGTCCAGATCGTCCCGGCCAAGGGCGCCACCGCGGTCAAGCCCGACCAGGCGGTCACGGTGACCAGTACCGGCGGTGAGCTGTCCGACATCACGCTGAAGGACGACGACGGCAACAAGATCGACGGTTCGCTGAACGCGGACAAGTCCGTGTGGACCGCTGAGCCCGGGCTCAAGCCGGGGGCGAAGTACACGCTGTCCGGCACCGCGAAGGGCACCGACGGCGGGACGGTCCCGATCAGCTCGACCTTCAAGACGCTGAGCCCGGCCGGCGGCAAGCTGAAGGCCTCGGTCGCCCCGCTCGACGGCGAGACCGTCGGTGTCGCGATGCCGGTGCAGATCTACTGGAACAACCCGGTCAAGGACAAGGCCGCGGTCGAGAAGCGCCTGAAGGTGACCACGTCGGTCCCGGTCGACGGCACCTGGTCGTGGCAGAACAGCAAGCAGGTCAACTACCGCCCGAAGACGTACTGGCCGGCCGGCACCAAGGTCACGGTCGATATCAAGACCCAGGGCGTGAACGCCGGCGGCAACATCTGGGGCAACGCGAACCGCAAGATCAGCTTCACCATCGGCAAGTCGGTCGTCACCACCGTCAACGTCAAGAAGCACACGATGACGGTCGCGATCAACGGCAAACTGGCCCGGACGATCCCGATCACCGCGGGCAAGGACGGCTTCACCACCCGCAGCGGCGTCAAGGTCATCATGGAGAAGTTCAAGACCAAGCGGATGGACGCCGCCACCATCGGCATCAAGCCCGGCGACCCGAACTACTACAACATCAGCAACGTCCAGTGGGCCCAGCGGGTGACCAGCTCCGGCGAGTTCATCCACGGCGCCCCCTGGTCCGGCGGCGCCCAGGGCAGCGAGAACGTCAGCCACGGCTGCGTCGGCATGAGCCTCAAAGACGCCCAGTGGTACTTCGGCCAAACCCTCCGCGGTGACCCGGTGGTAGTCACCGGCACCACCCGCCACATGGAAAAGGGCAACGGCTGGACCGACTGGAACGAAACCTGGGCCCAGTACAAAGCAGGCTCAGCCCTAGCCTGACTCTCCTGACAGCAGCCGACCGGTACTTCCGGCCGGCTGCTGTTCTGCGTCGCACAGCATCCCCCACGCCAGCGCCTACGCTCGCTCCTACGTCGCTCCCTACGGCCGTCAGCTCCCACCCACCCGTGCTGAAAGCCACTCCTCCGTCGCGCGACCACCTGGGTCGCCTCGCAGATCCCTCAACCTGCTCCTACTGCCGGGGAACGGCGGACCCGCGTCGTCCATCCCGCCCCACCCGTCAAATGCCCCACGCCAACGCTCCGCTCGCTCGTCCGCGGCCACCCCAGCGCCAGCTGCCAACACCCATGGGCGCTTCTAGCGCGCGCAGATTCGGCTCAGCGAATTTGCCTGGACGGAAATGCTGCCAGCGCTGTCCAATCGTCGAGGGCCGTTGTCAGAAGCTGCTTCAAGGCGGTCTTGGATTGTTCCAGCGCGAGATCGATGAAGCATTGACACCGGCTGAGATCGTCATCGTTCAGAACGCACAACAAGATGCCGGTGATCTGCACCCCTCGAGCGATGGCCGTCAGCTTGCCCTCAGCGGGCAGGGGTATCCGAAGAGCCAGTTCGCGGGCGAATCGTTGCTCGAGGCGGCTCCGTCCGAGCATCGAGGCGAGCCAGCTGGCAAATGAACCGATGAGGTCGTGGAGCTTCGTCTTACCGTCAAGGATCGCCTTTGCAAGATCAGCCAGTCCACGGCAGCGCCGTCGTCTGCCCCGGAGAAGGGCGTGGAACGTTGTCGATGTCGCGTAGGTACTTGCTCGGTCGGCGACTGCCTCTTTCCAACCATCAACAAGGACATCGCTGCAAGCCTGGACGGCGCTGTCGACCCGTTGGCGCTGCCGAGCCGTGAGCCTGTCCGGCGTATGTGGCCGCATGCCGCCGCTCTCTCTTCGCCGCCGCCTCGGCGGCCGTCGAGGACCCTTGCTGCGGTAGGCCCCCGACTTTGCGCGTGCGGTACGGCGGGTGGACTTCGATCGGGTGCCTTTGGCAGGGCTCCGACTACGAGCAGAGACAGCGGGTTGGCCTTGATGGGCCCTCTCATGACAGCGGGAGCCAACCGATTTGACGACATTCCGGCATGGGCTGCCGTCCTTCGTCGCGGCTCCACACCTCGCCTTGGGCATAGGCAGATTGTGATGCGGCTGCGACGTGCTGGCAATACTCTGTGTAGTCGTCGCCCTGCCGAGAGTCATAAGCGATGGGGCGCGGGAGAACATCGCGGAGGGCTTGGGGGAGGGTGGTGAAGCCGTCGGTGGTGAGGAAGTGGCCGGCGGCGGGGATGACGGTTGAGGTGGTTCCTAGGAGGGCGGCTAGGCGGTCTGTGTGAGCTGGGGGGACGTACGGGTCGGCGTCTGAGCGGATGATCGTCAGCTGGTCGACGTTGGGGGTGATCGCTTCCAGGGGGCAGCCGTCGGCTATGTAGGCGTCGAGTTCTGGGAAGACGGGGAGTGGGTCTACGAAGCCGGCGACCAAGATGAGGGTGCCTAGCCGCCAAGGGGTGGGGAGTGAGGCCAGGTGGCGGAGGACGGTTAGGCAGCCGAGGCTGTGGGCGATGACTAGTGAGTGCTCGTCCGGGGTGCCTACGGCGGTACGGACTATTGCTGACCAGTGGGTGGGGTCTGGGTGCAGGGGGTTCGGGAGGCGCGGGACGGTGGTGGGGATTCCGTGGGACTCGAGTTGTTGGGCCAGCCAGCCGAACCAGTGGTCTTCGGGGGTTGCTCCGTAGCCGTGGATGATTGTGGCGCGCTGGTGGGTTGTTGCTGGTGTCATGGTGCTGGACGGTATGGGTTCACGTCAGCGTGAAGGTCAAGTCGGCGACGGGGGAGGCGGCAGTGCTGATCGGTGAGTTGGCTGAGGTGAGCGGGGTGAGCGCGCGGGCGCTCAGGCACTACGAGGAGCAGGAGCTGCTGGTACCGGAGCGTGACAGCAACGGGTACCGGAACTATGCCGAAGCCGACGTCATCAGGGTGGCTCAGATCAAGGCGATGATCGCCGCTGGGCTGGGGACTGCCATCATCCGGCAGTACCTCGAGTGTGCTCGTACCGGCGAGCATGGGACGACGCTGGAGCTTTGCCCTCGGCTGCGGGCTGAGCTGGACTCCCTGGCTGAGCGGCTCGATGCCAGGGAGGCCGAGCTTCGCGACACCCGGCGACGGCTGAGTGGTCTTGCGGCGCGGAGTTCGGAGTTGTCGACGGCTGGCTGAGCTCAGCTGGTGCAGAAGACGGCGGTGAGGAGCTGGGGAGGGCTTTGCTGAATTCGGTGACCACGTCGATGGCTGCGTCGCCGGTGGTCACCGAGGCGGTCATCGTGCGGGCGCCGTCGGCTGAGCTGTACATGAGGACCCCGCAGCCGCCAGGCGGGCTGCCGTTGTGTTGATAAAGGGTGCATGTCGCCGGCGCCGGCCGGGTACTACGGTGCCGCGGAGGCCGAGAGGGCGCAGGATGCGGCGGTGGAGCTCATCGGCGTACGGGTGGCCGGTGACCTTCTCGATCAGGAGTAGGGCGACCGTGTAGTTGGTGTTGGCGTAGAGCGCTGGTCATGCACCCGCAACTGGATCCCGCTGAACCCAGCATCCACAACCGCCTGAGCCGCCGCCTGCAACTCCGGTCGCTCCAAGCCGGCAGTGGACCCTCTCAGCCCGGCAGAAGCGGCCGTAGGCCCGCCAGAGGCCGCTGGTACCGCCCAGCGGCCCCAGCGGCCCCCTGGAGCCCCGGGAGCCGTCAACCCGCCCAGCGACGCCCCTACCAGCCCCGCGCCGCCCACTCGTCGAAGGAACCTGCCCCGGAACGCCCTGCCCAGTCTGCTCATGCCGCCCATGACGTCCACCGGCCCTGACGCCACCTGACACCGCCCTCGGAAACGCCGAAGGCCCCGGCGTGGTCGCCGGGGCCTTCGGTACTGCGACTGCTGGTGACTAGTGGTGCGAGACCTCGCGGGAGGTGCCCTCGTCGAGCTCCACCGTGCCGGTGGCGCCGTCTACTGCCTCGTGCTCGTCGTGGTGACCGTGCGCGTGGGCTTCCTCGATCTCGGCGGCCGTCGGCTTCTGGACCGCGTCGGCGAAGTAGAACTTCGACAGCCGGGCCCGGACCTTGTTCAGCGCCCGCTTCGGAGCCCGTACGCCGTTGTCGTCCGTCTCCGGGCCGATGTCCAGCGGAAGCAGCCGCTCGCGGGCGGTGAGCTCGTACGCCTCGTAGTTCGAGATCGGGGTGTGCTTCTCGTAGTACTCGCCCTCGGGTGTCCGGACGATGATGCCGGACTCGAGGCCGTGCAGGATCCGGTCGTTGTCGGCGCGCTGCAGGGAGATCGCGATCCGCCGGGTGGCCCAGAACGCGAGCACCGGGCCGAGGAAGACCGCGAACCGCAGGAACCAGGTCACGTTGTTCAGCGAGACCCCGAAGTGGGTGGCGATCAGGTCGTTGCCACCGCCGATCCAGAGCAGACCGTAGAACGTGATGAACGCGGCGCCGATCCCGGTCCGGGTCGGCATGTTGCGCGGCCGGTCCAGCAGGTGGTGTTCGCGCTTGTCGCCGGTGATCCAGCCTTCGATGAACGGATACAGGGCGACCAGGGTGACGAACGCCGGCGGGATGATGAGCGCCGGTATCAGCAGGTTCCAGCTGAGCGTGATACCCCAGAAATGACTCTCAAAGCCTGGCATCAGGCGCACGGAGCCCTCCAGCCAGCCCATGTACCAGTCGGGCTGGGAGCCTGCGGTCACCTCGGCCGGGTTGTACGGACCGTACAGCCAGACCGGGTTGATCTGCAGCAGCGCGCCCATCAGGGCGGTGATGCCGAAGACGACGAAGAAGAAGCCACCGGCCTTGGCCATGTAGACCGGCATCAGCGGGTAGCCGACGACGTTCTTCTCGGTCCGGCCGGGACCCGGGTACTGCGTGTGCTTGTGGTACACGACCAGGAACAGGTGCGCGGTCACCAGGGCGAGGATCAGGCCCGGGATCAGCAGCACGTGCACGGTGAAGAACCGGGAGACGAACTCGTCGCCGGGGAACTCGCCGCCGAAGATGAAGAAGGTCAGGTACGAACCGACGATCGGCGACGCCTGGATCATGCCCTGGGTGATCCGCAGACCGGTACCGGACAGCAGGTCGTCGGGGAGGCCGTAGCCGATGAAGCCCTCGATGATGCCGAGGAACAGCATCCCGAAGCCGATCACCCAGTTCAGCTCACGCGGCTTGCGGAACGCGCCGGTGAAGAAGATGCGGAGCAGGTGGACCATCATCGAGGCGACGAACAGCACGGCCGCCCAGTGGTGGATCTGCCGCATCAGCAGACCGCCGCGGATGTCGAACGAGATGTCCAGGGTGGAGGCGTAGGCCTCCGACATGTGCAGGCCCTTGAGCAGGCTGTACGAGCCCTGGTAGGTGACGTCGGCCATCGACGGCTTGAACCAGAAGGTCAGGAAGACACCGGTCAGCAGCAAGATGATGAAGCTGTAGAGCGCGATCTCGCCGAGCATGAAGGACCAGTGGTCGGGGAAGACCTTGCGCAGGTTCTTCTTGCCGATCTTCCCGATGCCCAGCCGGTCGTCGACCCACTTGACCGGAGGCGGAAAGTCTTTGTCAGACACGGTTGTCACCCTCGTTCCCAGAAGCTCGCGCCGACCGGCTCGTTGAAGCCGCTCTGCGCGACGAGATAGCCCTCTGAATCCACGGCCAATGGTAGCTGCGGCAGCGGGCGGGCGGCGGGGCCGAAGACGACCTTGGCGCCGTCGGCCAGGTCGAACGTCGACTGGTGGCACGGGCAGAGCACGTGGTGCGTGGTCTGCTCGTACAGCGAGATCGGGCAGCCCACGTGGGTGCAGATCTTGGAGTAGCACAGGATGCCGTCGATGCCCCAGTTCTCCCGGCCGGCCGGCGTCCGGATCTCCTCCGGCTTGATCCGGACCACGATCACGGCGGCCTTGGCCTTCTCGTTCTGGTACGTGACCGCGCTCTCCTCCTCGATCGGAGCGAGGTTGGCCGGCGCCGCGTTGACCAGCTGGCCGACGATCAGGTCGGACGGCTTGATCGGGCGCAGCGTGACGTCGTTGACGACCCGGATGCCCTTGGCCCAGATGGTCGTGTAGAGGCTACGGCCGGGCAGCGGGCCCAGGTCGCGGAGGAACACGATGGCCGGCAGCCCGAGCAGACCCATCGAGGCGAGCAGCGACCGGCGGATCAGCTTGCGCCGGGTGAAGCCCGACTCGGCCACGCCGACCTGGAACGCGTCCATGATCTCGGTCTTCTGCTGCGGCGTGGAGTGCGCGTCGTGCCGGTCCTCGGCGATCTCGGTGTCGACCATCAGCTTCTTGGCCCACTGGATCGCGCCGGCGCCGATCAGGAACAGCCCGATCCCGACGCACAGCCCCAGGGTGAGGTTGTTCGCGTTGCCCGACAGCGGCCCGAACTCGACGATCGAGTCGCGCGGGATCGCGAAGTACGCGACGCAGGAACCCAGGAAGAGCAGTCCGGCCAGGCCGAACATCGTCGAGACCTGACGCTCGACCCGGTCGGCTGCCTTCGGGTCGACGTCGGTGATGCGCAGTTCGTGCGGCTCGATACCCGGGTCCGGGATCGGCTCTGCCAGGACGACCTGGCTGTCATGGCCGTGCTCCCCGCTCACCGCGGGGAGGTTCGACTTCTCGTCGCTCACTCTGCCTTCACTCCCTTGGCCTTGACGCCCTTGGCGCCGATCCAGACCGCCACGCCGACCAGCAGGCCGATACCGACCAGCCAGCCCCACAGACCCTCGGAGACCGGGCCGAGCCGGCCGAGACCGAAGCCACCCGGGTCCTTCTGCTCCTGCAGCGCCTTCAGGTACGCGATCACGTCACGCTTGTCGTCCGGCTGCAGCACCTGGTCGGAGAAGACCGGCATCTGCTGCGGGCCGGTCAGCATGGCCTCGTAGATGTGCTTGGGGTCGACGTTCATCAGCGACGGGGCGTAGCGGCCGTTCGGCAGCGCGCCACCCTTGCCGGCGAAGTTGTGGCACGCCGTGCAGTTGGTCCGGAACAGCTCGCCACCACGGGTGACCTGCTCGTCGGTGACCTTGCTGATGTCGTACGACTCCTCGGCCGGTACCGCCGGGCCGGGGGCGAGGCTGGCGACGTACGCCGCGAGCGCCTCGATCTCGGCCGGGGTGTACGCCGGGGTCTTGCGCGGGATCTGCGCGCCGGGCTGCATCGCGGGCATCCGGCCGGTACCGACCTGGAAGTCGACCGCGGCCGCGCCGACACCGATCAGCGAGGGTCCGGCGAACTTGCCCTCACCGTTGCCACCGCCTTCGGCGTTCAGTCCGTGGCAGCTCGCACAGCCGACCGCGAAGAGCTTCTTGCCCTCTTCGATCTGCTGGGTCTGGGCCGAGGTGTCCGCCGTCGCGTTGTCAGGGGCGAACGCGGCGTACGCGGAGCCCACCGCCAGGAGGCCGAACAGGAGCACGACGAGGCCGGCTGACCGGTGCCGTCGTCGCGCGGAGAGGAAGCGCGCCGGTGACAAGGAAAGTCTCTTCTCACTCATTTGAGCAGGTAGATGGTCGCGAACAGGGCGATCCAGACCACGTCGACGAAGTGCCAGTAGTACGACACGACGATCGCCGAGACGGCCTGTTCGTGGGTGAACTTACGAGCCATGTACGTCCTGGCGAGGACGAACACGAAAGCGATGAGACCGCCGGTCACGTGCAGGCCGTGGAACCCGGTGGTCAGGTAGAAGACCGATCCGTACGGCGACGACGAGATCGTCACGCCCTCGTGGACCAGCTTCGCGTACTCCGTCACCTGGCCGGCGATGAACACCGCGCCCATCAGGTAGGTGAGGATGAACCACTCGCGCATGCCCCAGGCGCGCACGTTGGCGACCGAGCCGGTCCGGCCGACCTTGCCGTGCTCGGCGGCGAACACGCCCAGCTGGCAGGTCACCGACGACAGCACCAGGATCGTCGTGTTCACGGCCGCGAACGGGACGTTCAGCATCGCGGTGGAGGTGTCCCACAGCGATGCCACCCCCTGTGCCGCGGCAGCGGTCGTCACCGACCGGATCGTGAAGTACGCCGCGAACAGGGCGGCGAAGAACATCAGTTCGCTCGAGAGCCAGACGATCGTGCCGACACTGACCATGCTGGGACGGTCGTGGTGTCCGTGTTCACGAGACGCTGGGAGCGCGGTTGCAGTGGCCACGGCGTCATTATGTCGGTCGAGGTATCCGACAGCACGCCCACCCCCATGCATGTCGCCCAGTAACTCTTCTTACTGTTGACAGGTGCTTCCTCTTCATGCCGGACCCGGCGACCGGATCGAGCCGTTCAGCGCGGTCAGGCTGCTGACCGCCTGGACCTTCGAGCCGGTGCTACTCAGCGTGATCGTGGTCGTCGGCGCTCTTTACCTGTACGGCGTCCACCGGCTCAAGGCCCGCGGCGACAAGTGGTCGAAGGGCCGCACTTTCTCCTTCGTCGGCCTCGGTCTGGGCAGCGCGGTGATCGCCACCCAGTCGGCCCTGGGCACGTACGACACGGTGCTGATCAGCGTGCACATGGCTCAGCACATGATCCTGTCGATGCTCACCCCGCTGGCGATGGCGCTCGGCGCGCCGGTGACGCTTGCCCTGCGCACCCTTCCGCAGCGGCCCCGCGGATGGTTGCTCTCCGTATTGCATTCCCATGTCGCCAAGGTGCTCTGCTTCCCCCTGGTGGGCTTCGTGCTGTTCGTCCTGAGCCCCTGGGCGCTCTACTTCAGCGGCTGGTACGACGCGACGCTGCGGTCGACCGGCCTGCACGACCTCCTGCACGTCCACTTCATCGTTGTCGGTTCGTTGTTCTTCTGGCCGCTGCTGGGCCTCGATCCGGTGCCCGGCCGGGTGATCTACCCGTTCCGGCTGCTGCTGACGTTCCTGACGCTGCCGTTCCACGCGTTCCTGGGGATCACGATCATGTCCGCGAACAAACTGATCGCGGAGGACTGGTACACGAGCTTCGGCCGCTCCTGGCCGCCGTCGCCGCTGCGTGACCAGTACATCGCGGGCGGTCTGCTCTGGGGCTCGGGCGACATCGTCGGGCTGGTCTTCTTCGGGGTGCTGTTCGTCCAGTGGGTGCGCCAGTCGCAGCGTGAGGCCAAGCGTGAGGACCGCCGGCTGGACCGGTTGGAGGAGCAGGCGCGCAGAGCCGACCAGGCTCCCCGGTAGCATTCGCGGTGTTGGATATGGGTCCGTTGGTTACAGACAAACAGCTTGGGATGAATCGATGAGTTCAGAGCGTCCGCTGAAGGTGCTGGTCTACAGCGACGACCGCAGCACCCGGGAGTCCGTCCGGCTGTCCCTGGGCAAGCGGCCCGCCGCTGATCTGCCCGAGCTCGAGTACTTCGAGTGCGCGACCGAGCCGGCCGTGATCAAGCTGATGGACAAGGGCGGCATCGACCTCGCCATCCTCGACGGCGAGTCGGTTCCGGCCGGTGGGATGGGGATCGCCCGTCAGCTCAAGGACGAGATCTTCCAGTGCCCGCCGATCCTGGTGCTGATCGGCCGCCCGCAGGACGCGTGGCTGGCCACCTGGTCGCGTGCGGAGGCCGCTGTCTCGCACCCGATCGACCCGGTCCGGCTGGCCGAGGCGACCGCGGGGCTCCTCCGCGAGCGGGTCGCCAAGCTGCCCGCGACCACCTGATCCCGGCGCCGTGTCCGCCCCACAGGATTCACCCGCCGGTACTACGCCTGGCGGGCGTGCGCTGACCTGGTCGCAGGTGCTCAACCCGTTGCTGCGGCACGAGGACCTCGACGCCTCCGCGACCGCTTGGGCGATGGAGCAGATCCTGTCCGGGTCGGCCTCACCCGCTCAGCTGGCCGGGTTCGTGATCGCGTTGCGCTCCAAGGGCGAGACGGTGTCCGAGGTCGAGGGCATGGTCGCCACGATGCGCGAGTTCGCCACGCGCATCGACGTACCGGGACGGACGCTCGATGTCGTCGGTACCGGTGGTGATCAAGCACACACTGTGAACATCTCCACGATGTCGGCGATCGTCGCGGCCGGTGCAGGGGCGAAGATCCTGAAGCACGGCAACCGGGCGGCGTCGTCGGCTTGCGGGTCGGCGGATGTGCTCGAGGAGCTGGGGATTCCGCTTGATCTGACTGCCGCGCAGGTTGAGGCGGTGGGGGAGCGGGCCGGCATCACGTTCTGCTTCGCTCCGGCTTTCCACCCGGCGCTGCGGCATGCGTCGGTACCGCGTCGTGAGCTCGGGGTGCCGACGACGTTCAACATCCTCGGGCCGTTGGCCAACCCGGGCAATCCGTCGGCGCAGGCTGTTGGCGTCGGAGATGGGCGGGTTGCTGGGTTGATGGCCGGGGTGCTGGCGCGGCGGGGGATCGATGCGTTGGTCTTTCATGGCGACGACGGGCTTGATGAGCTGACTACGCGGACGACGTCGCAGGTTTGGACGGTCGGGCGTGGGGTTGTCGAGGGGCCGGAGACATTGGATCCGCGGGAGCTCGGGATCGCGCCGGCGCCGATCGAGGCGTTGCGGGGTGCGGATGCGACGTACAACGCGAAGGTTGCGCGGGCTTTGTTCGACGGCGAGACGGGGCCGGTGCGGGACGTCGTACTGCTGAACGCCGGCGCGGCGTTGGCGGCGCATGAGGGAAGTACCGGGCCGTTGGTGGCGCGGATCCGCTCGGGGATGGACCGGGCGGCCGAGGCGATCGACTCCGGCGAGGCGAAGAACGTGCTGGACCGTTGGGTCGACGCCTGCGCTTCCGTTCGCTCGTAGTTCTTGTACTGAAAGAGCCCGCCGTCCCCGTTGTCGTTGGGGGCGGCGGGCTCTTCTTCCGGGCTTGTCAGCCGCCGATCTTGATCTCCTGCACCTTGGCGCGCCAGACCGGGATCCAGGTCGGGGTGCTGCCGGCGATGTCGGCGATCACGAAGTCGGCGGTCCCGTCGCCGCGGTCGATGACGGCGGCCATGATGTTGGAGTAGGTCTCCTGCAGCTTCGGCACCTTCACCTCCACCTTGATGGTCAGCTCGTGGCCGGGATGCCCGTCGACCGTGATCGGCGTGTGCGTCGCCTTGCCGATCAGCTTCACGTTCGGGTCGTACAGCTTCACGATCGCCGCACTGGTCGCCTGGACGGTCGCTTCCTTCAGCCCTGCGGGCGTGTTGGTGAACTTGATCTTCGGGTTGAGCCCGCCGAAGGCGACATAGTTGCCCCACCGTGCGTTCTTGCCGTCGTACTTGTCGTGCACGGTGAACCAGGTCGCCGCGCCACCGAGCAGCCCGACGCTCTCCCCACTGCCGTTGTCCTCCCAGGCCGGGCCCATCAACGGCATGGTGTCCTTGTTGAAGGCAACGATGTTGGACCCGAGCACCCGCCCTTCCGGCGGAGGCGGCGTCGTCGGAATCGCCGACGGACTGACCGTCGGCAATGGCTCCTTCTTTGCTGACGGCAACGAAACCGGCGTCACCGCATCGGCCTTGTCCCAGATCCAGTTGACGCTGACCCCGGTCACCACCAACGCCCCGACAACCAGCCCCACAACCCCGATCAACCGCCCGTTCCGCCCACCACCACCCCCACCGCGGCGGCCGGCCTCAACAATCCCGTACCCCTCATCCCCTTCAACCCACTCATCCCCAGCCGCCACCGACCCACTTGCACCCGGCAAGCGAGGCCCAACAGGACCCCCACCCGCCCCAAGGGTGTGCGCCTGCGAACTGCCCGCAACCGACCCACTAACCTCCATCGGCGGACCGCCGAACTGCTGCTCCTGCCCGCCGCCCATAGCCTGCGCCTGCCAACCACCCCGACCGTCCGACGCCTGCCCACCCTGCGCCCCGTAGCGACCAGGCTGCCCACCAACCGCCGACTGCCCACCCACACCGCCCGGCTGAACACCCCAACCATCCGACCCCGCCTGCACAGCCGAGCCAACAGGCCCACCCGCCCCGTACTGCCCCCGCGAACCCGAACCGTCTTGCGCCTGAGGCCCCGGCCCATACGGCTGCTGCCGCCCCGGCCCGTATTGCGCCTGCGGCCCCGGACCGTACGGCTCCTGCGAACCCGCAGCGTATTGCGCCTGCGGCTCCGGACCGTCTTGCGCTTGCGGCCCCGGAGCGTACGGCTGCTGCGGGCCTACTGGTCCGCGCTGACCGCCAGGCCCCTGTGGACCCGTCTGCCTGAAAGCACCAGGCTGTCCACCTGTACCGGGCCGACCTGCCTGCGTTGGCTGGCCGGGCACCCCATACGGCCCAGGCTGACTCGGTGCCCCATACGAAATCGCCTGACCCTGAAAGCCCTCTGGCCTCCCCGAACCCGGCTGCCCCTGCAAACCAACCGCCCCACCCTGCCCCGCCGGCCCACCCGCTCCCGGCCGCCCATCCTGCTGCCTCTGCGCCTGCACCTGACCGGCTTCGCCCGGCTGACCTGACGGACGCCCCCACCAGCCGCCATCCTGCGCCTGCCCACCCGCCTGACCTGCACCCGGCTGCGACGAACCCGCCTGCCACATACCCGCCTGACCCGCACCGGCCTGCCCTACACCCGACCGAATCGAACCACCCTGCGCCGCACCCGGCTGAGGCGGACCGGACTGCGCTGTACCCGGCTGAGCTGCACCGGCTTGACCTGTACCCGCCCAGGGCGAACCCGACTGCGCTGCACCCGACTGAGGCGGACCGGAGTGCGCTGTACTCGGCTGAGCTGGACCGGCTTGACCTGTACCTGCCTGAAGCGCGCCTGCTTGGGCGCCACCGACGTCCGGCTGGCCGACTTGCGAGCCAGCGGCCTGCGAGGCGCCGCCGACCGAAGGCGTACCACCCTGGGAACCACCGACCTGCCACGGAGCTATCTGCTGCCCCTGAAGCGAGTGCTGCAGAGCTGTCTGCTGCCCCGGGATCGGGTGCTGTGGAGTTGTCTGCTGCCCCGGGATCGGGTGCTCCGTGTGCGATGGAGCAGTCTGCTGCGCCGGAAGCGGGTGCTGCGGCTGCTGCGGAGTTGTCTGCTGGTCCGGGGTCGGGTGTTCTGCTTGCGGCGGAGCCGTCTGCTGTGTGGGGAGCTGGTGCTGCGCCGGCACCTGCCCCGCCTGCTGTGCTGGGAACGTGTGCTGCGCCTGCACCGGCGTCGATGGCGGGCCTGCGAGAGGGTGCGGCGCTTGCAGAGGAGCCGTCTGCTCTCCTGCCGGCGTCTGCACCGAGGCCGCTGGCTGGCCTGGGCGTAGGTGCTGCGCTTGCGGCGGAGCCGTCTGCTGTCCTGGGAGCGGCTGCTGCGCCTGCGCCGGAGTGGTCTGCTGAGTGGGAAGGGAGTGCTGCGTTGGCGGGGGAGCCGCCTGCTGCTGACCGGTACCCGCGGGCCGCGCAGCTGTAGTACCGGTCTGCGCAGCCGTAGTACCGACCGGCGCAGCCGTAGTACCGGTCGGTGCCTGTAGCTGTGGCTGGGCTGGCGGTGTTGCCGGTGCGCGGTGTGGTTGTGGGGGTGGTGGTGCGGGGGCACGCGACTGACCCAGCAACGGATCCGCCGCCTCCAGCCCGTCCGACCCACCGGACGTCAACCCGTCCGACCCACCGGACGTCAACCCGTCCGACCCACCGGACGTCAGCCCGTCCGACCCACCGGACGTCAGCCCGTCCGACCCACCGGACGTCAACCCGTCCCATCCACCTGACCTCAACCGGTCCGACCCATCGGACGTCAACGCGTTCGATCCGCCGGACGTCAGCCGGTCCGATTCACCTGACCTCAACCGGTCCGATCCGCCGGACGTCAACCGGTCCGATCCGCCGGACGTCAACGCGTTCGATCCGCCGGACGTCAGCCGGTCCGATTCACCTGACCTCAACCGGTCCGATCCGCCGGACGTCAACGCGTTCGATCCGCCGGACGTCAGCCGGTCCGATCCGCCGGACGTCAACGCGTTCGATCCGCCGGACGTCAGCCGGTCCGATCCACTGGACCTCAACCCATCCGATCCACTGGACGTCAGCCTGTCCGACCCGCCAGATGGCAGGCCGTCTGACTCGGCGGGCGACGGTATGTCCGACCTGGTGGGTGATATGGCTGGGTCGGTGGAGGGGGTGGCGGGTTGCCATCAAAGGCACCCCCATCCTCGGCGGCTTCGACGACAAGACCCACGCCGACGGCTACCTGCCACCGAACGCCCCGGTCCTGAACCTCAACGGCCTCGCGATCCTCGGC
>NZ_BAABAA010000032.1:0-15295 GCF_039537185.1 Kribbella ginsengisoli
CAAACCACAGTGGGTCTGGGAGATGAACCACGATTGGCTGTTCCCGCCGGAGGAGCCTGAAGACGGCGACCCCGGCAAAGAGCCGGCCCCGCTGCCGGACGCTCCCACCCCGCCACCGGCACCCGGTGCCGCGCAACACCAACCCGGTCGCCTGCCACGCGCAACATCAACCCAGCCGTGCGCCGGAGCCATCGCGACGAACTCGCCACACCGGGCCGACTGCCGGGCCGCCACGCACGCACAACCCGCGCGAACCGGCCGACACGCCGGTGGCAAACGCGTACCCACCGAGTTACGCATGCGCCGACGGACCGGCCGGGCCGGCAGAGCGCCGGGCGCACCGGGAGCGGCGGCGTTGGGGGTGGCGGCTAAACGTCGGAGCCGGTGGTTGACGGGCGGCGGGTGATGGGGTGGCGGTTCGGGCGGACCGCGCCCACCGGGGGGCGGCCTCATTCGGGGGGCGCCGGAGCACGTGCGTCTCTCGAGGCGCGGGAGCACCGGCCTCGTTGAGGACGCCGGGGATGGCGGCGCTTGGGGGCGTGGGGGTTGCTGGGGCGATGGCGGCTGAGGGTCGGAGGCGGTGATTCATGGGTGGCGGGTGATGGGGTGGGGGTTCGGGCGTTGTCTTCGGGGACCGGCCGGAGTCTCGGGGCGGGGGTCGGTGCGAGGTGGGGTTGAGGACTGGAGGAGCAGTAGCGCGATGAACCGCGGCACATAGAGGCGCACTTGCCCTGCCACACTCCCTCCGAGTTGGTCACTCATCCCTCCCCCTTGCCGAGGTCAGTGCGAGGTCGGTGGTGGTGGTCGGGTGTCGCAGGATGGTGAAGGCAAGTAGTACGGCTCCGAGGAGTAGAGCGGCGCCGAGCGTCATCCCGAGGGCATAGCCGTCGTTGAGCGCCTCCGGCGTGGCAACCCCGCCGGTACGCCGATGCGCCGCAGTACCGAGGGCCGCCAACCCAAGAGACGCCCCGATCTGCCGAGAGCTGGCCAGCAGCCCGGACGCAGTACCCGACTCATGCGCCGGAACCCCTGCCGTGGCAAGCGAAACCACCTGCCCCAAGCAGATCCCGAACCCGATGCTCGTGACGATCGAGGGCCCCAGGAAGTCCGCATGGAACGACCCATCGGCACTGATCAGCCCGAACCAAGCGAACCCAGCCGACGTCAGCAGCCCGCCGATCACCAAGAGTGCCCGGGTACTGAACCGATTACCGAGCTTGATCGCCAGAACAGCCCCGACCACCACTCCGAAGGCAAACGGCAGGAACTCGATGCCGGTCCGCGCCGGTCCAGTTCCGAGCACCCGCTGGAGATAGAGCGACGCGAAGTAGAACGACGACGCCATCGCAGCCCCCAGCAAAAGGTTGTACGAGTTGGCCCCCGCAACCGCCCGATTGGCGAACAATCCCAGCCGGATCAATGGATCGCGAGTAGTCGTCCGCTCCACGTGGACGAAAGCAGCCAGCAAAGCGACCGCGATCCCCAGCGTCGTGAGCGTGGCCGCAGAACCCCACGCGTGCCGGTCGGTCCGCACGACGCCGAACACCAGCAAGACCATCCCCGACGTCGCCAGAACCGCACCCAGCACATCCGGACGACCGCGATCCCCCGAGCCGGCATCAGACCGCACACTGCGCCAAGCCATCACCAACGCACCGATCGCCATCGGCACATTCACGAACATCAACCAGCGCCAGCTCGCATACTCCGTGAGCAACCCGCCGATCAACACCCCCAACGCGCCACCCGCCGCATTCACCGCACTCCACACGCCGAAGGCTCGGGCACGCTCCCTGCCACTGGGAAAGGTCGAGGTCAGGAGCGACAACGCGGCCGGTGCCAGCGCGGCAGCACCGATCCCTTGCACAGCACGGGCAGCGACCAACTGACCAGCGTCCTGCGCGAATCCGCCCGCCAACGAGGCCAGCCCGAACAACGCCAGCCCGGACAACAGGACGCGCTTACGGCCGTACCGGTCGGCGAGTTTGCCACCGAGCAGCAGCAGGCCGCCGAAGGTGAGGGCGTACGCGTGGATCACCCAGGTCAGGCCGACTTCGCTGAAGCCGAGGGCGGCGCCGATCTGCGGCAGGCCGAGATTCACGACCGACAGATCCAGCGACACCATGAACTGCACGACGGCCACCGCGGCGAGGATCAGATCCTGGCGGGCGCCCGCCAGCTCATCGACCGGGACGGCTGGGAGCAGCTGACGATCCGCAAGCTCGCCGCTGAGCTGGGGGTCGGCCCCACGACGCTCTACCACCACGTCCGGGACAAGGAGGATCTGCTGCTCCTGCTGATCTCGGCGTACCTCGACAAGGTCCCGCACCCCGAGCTGCCCAGCGCGCCGCGCGACCGGATCATCACGGCCGCCATCGCGATCCACGACAGCCTCGCGGCCTGGCCGTGGACCGCCGAGGTGCTGACCGTCGACGGGTTCATCGCGCGGCTCAACGAGCCCACCCTCTGGTTCGTCGAGACCATCCTGGCCGGCGCGATCGACCACGGCTGTACGCCGCAGCAAGCCGTCCTGCTCTTCCGCAACATGTGGTACTACGCGGCCGGCGAGATCCTCGTCCGCGCCCGCACGAAGGACAAGGCCACCCCGCCCGACTTCGACGCCTTCTTCGAACGCCTCAACGAGGCCGACCTACCGCATCTCACGTCCGTCGCCCACCACTGGGACAGCTGGGCCGCCCCAGACACCTTTGCCCTAGGCATCGAAGCAGTAGTAGACGGCCTCCTGGCCCAAGCAACCTCGACCTAGGCCTGCCCGTTCCTCTCGGCCGGCTCCGGCTGTCCAGCCACGGCCGACAGCTCCGCGACCGGCGGAGCCGATGAGGTCAGCTCCTGCGGAGGCGCGTCGCCTTCGCCAGCTTCCAGTGCTGAGGCCGCTTCCGGCTCCGCTGCGGCCGGCTCCTCCGCTACCGCCTTCGGCTTCGGCGCTTCGGCAGGGGTGGAGCGTTCCAGGAAGCGGAGTAGTTCGACCGGGAACGGAAGTACCAGCGTTGAGTTCTTCTCGGCGGCGACCTCGACGACCGTCTGCAGCAGACGCAACTGCAGCGCCGCCGGATGATCCGCCATCACCTCAGCGGCCTGCCCGAGCTTCTCCGACGCCTGCAGCTCGCCGTCCGCGGTGATGATCCGCGCCCGCCGCTCCCGCTCGGCCTCCGCCTGCCGCGACATCGACCGCTTCATCGTCTCCGGCAGCGCGACATCCTTGATCTCCACCCGCTCGATGTGCACACCCCAATCGAGCGCCGGGCTGTCGATCATCAACTCCATCCCCTGGTTGAGCCGCTCCCGGTTCGACAGCAGGTCATCCAGATCGCTCTTACCGATGATCGACCGCAGCGAGGTCTGCGCCACCTGCGCGATCGCCGACAGATAGTCCTGTACGTCGACAGTCGCCCGGACCGGATCGATGACACTGAAGTACACGACCGCGTCGACGCGAACCGTCACGTTGTCCCGCGTGATGCCGTCCTGCGCCGGCACCGGCATCGTGACGATCTGCATGTTGACCTTCTGCAACCGGTCCGCGATCGGCACCAGCATGGCCAGCCCCGGACCGCGGATCTCCGGCTGCACCCGGCCGAACCGGAAGACGACGCCACGCTCGAACTGCTTCACGACGCGCATACTCAGCGCCGCGCCGATCAGGCCGAGGAGGACCGCGATGAAGACGATGTCGAGGATCATGTCCACTCCCCGCACGGATCGATGCCACCGGCGGGGTAGATCCGGGCCGGCCTCACCAAACTCGAGCGATCCGTGCCCTCCAACGATAGCTCGCATCCGAGCGGCTTTCAGGCGGTCAGCGTGACCACCGTGCCGCTCGTTCGGGCCTGCTCGGCGGCCCACACCACCCGATGCGTGGCGAGGCTGGCGCCGGCATCAGTGGGCAGCAAGGTCGGGTCGCCGGTCTGTACGGCGCGCAGGAACGTCGCAGTCAACTCCTGATCCCCACCACCATGCCCGTCACCATCGGCCTCCGGTACTGCGAGCAGCTCCTCCTCACCGGTCCGGAAGTCCACCAACCGGATCGTCTGCCCATCGCCGTCGAGGAACCCGTGCGTGCCGAGAAGCCTTGTCCTGCGATGCTCCATCGGCGTGAACGCGCTCATCGTGAACGAGCACGTGCCGCCATCGGGAAACTCCAGATTCACCACCTGATGATCGACAACATCGTTGTCACACGCATAGACACACCGCCCGTACGGACCGGTCCGCAACGCCTCGAGCACACCCGCCTCGGTGCGCTCGTCCGTCACCGCACCCAACGGCCAGTAGTGCCGATCCGGGTCGGCCAGGCAGTCGAGATAGAGCCGCTTCGCGGAGTACGGGCACGTGGATTCCAGCGGACAGTCGAGGCAACGCAGCGCAGCGCCCAAGGGACGCTCGGACGCCTTGAAGTGGGACAGGCTGCCGAACGAGCTGACCCGCGTCGGTACCGCGTCGAAGAGATGCACCAGCCAGTCGAGGTCATGGCACGCCTTCGTGAGCAGCATCGGCGCCGACGTGTCCGACCGCCGCCAATGCCCGCGGACAAAGGAATGCGCCTGATGCCACCACCCGACGGGCTCGAGGTGCTGGACGTTCACCAGCCGCCCGATCCGCCCGGAGTCGAGCAGTTCCTTCAGCATCCGGGTGTAGGGCGTGTATCTGAGCACGTGGCAGACCGCGAGGATGATCCCGTTGTGCTCGGCCGCTGCCGCGATCGCAGTCGCCTCGGCCTCGGTCGTCGCCATCGGCTTCTCGAGCAGCAGGTGGTACCCGAGGTCCGCCAGCCGCACGGCCGGAGCCGTATGCAGCTGGTCCTGCGTGGCGATGATCGCGGCGTCCGCCAGCCGGCCGGCATCGGCCAGGTCGGCCCAATCGGCGTACCGGCGATCGGCCGGTACGCCGAATTCCGCACCGAGTGCCGTCCGCCGCCCCGGATCGGGCTCGGCGATGGCGGTCACCCGGGCTGTCCCGGAAGCGACGGCACTCCGGGCGTACAGCTGTCCGCGGAGTCCGCCGCCGACCAGGGCTAGAGTCACGCTTGTCATGGATTCCTTTCCCCGAGATATAAAGGAGTCCATCATTATTGGCACTGATCGCGACGAACCTCAAGGGGTGGACGATGACCGAGGAACCGAGCGGTGGCGACCTGTCCAGACTGCGGCAGCTCAACGCGATGGCGGCGATCAGGGCGCTGCGCGACGACAAGCCGCTGACTTTGACCGAGCTGGCCAAGCGCACCGGTCTGTCCCGCGCCTCGACGGAGGACGTGATCCGGGAGCTGATCGGCCGCGGCTGGGTGGCCGAGGCAGAGCCGACCGCCGGTACGGTCGGGCGACCCGCGCGGCGGTACCGGTTCCGCGCTGACGCCGGACGGGTGCTCGGCGTCGACATCGGCGGTCACACGATCCGCGCCCTGGTCACCGACCTCGACGGCGAGGTGCTGCACTCCGCGACGGTCGCGGTGACGCCCGAACTCGGCCGCAAGGACCGCCTGGCCGCCATCGACCGCTGCGTGGTCGCCGCCCTAGCCGGCGCCGACACCACCCCCGACCAGATCTGGTCGACCGGCGTGGCCACCACCGGCCTCGTCGACGGCACCGGCAAAGTCATGCTCTCCGACTCCCTCACCGAGTGGACCGGCGTCGACCTCGCGGACCACCTGCGCCGCCTGGTCCCCGCCCCGATCCGAGTCGAAAACGACAGCAAACTGGCCGCCCTGGCCGAGTCCTGGCGAGGCGTAGCCCGCTACGCCAAAGACGTCGTCTTCCTGCTGGCCGGCGTCCGCACCGGCACCGGCCTCATCATCGACGGCAAACTCCACCGAGGCTTCGCCAACGCCGCCGGCGAAATCGGCGCCCTCCCAGCCGTCGGCTGGCTCAAAGCCCCCGACCACCTCCGAGCCTGGACCGCCAGCAACGCCGGCACCCGACCCGCCGGCGGCAGCACCGATCGCGGGCTCACCACCGGCAGCACCCGCACCACGCCTGCCACCGGCAGCTCCACCGCGCCTGCCCGCCCCAATCCCACCTCGCTCGCCCGGCCCGGCGCGGCCGCGGCGGGCGAGCGCGATGAGGGGCGGGGCGGGGCAGATGAGTTCAGCGATGTGTTCGAGGCCGCCCGGAGCGGCGATCGAGCTGCCACCAAGGCCGTCCGGCGGTATACCCGGGATATCGCCGTGGGGGTTTCAGCTCTGATCCTGACCCTCGACCCTGAACTGCTGGTGATCGGTGGCGGATTCTCCCGCTCCGCCGATGTGGTGATCGACGGCTTGCGCGGGGAGCTCGATCGGTGGTGTCTGCGGACGCCGGAGATCCGGATCTCGACGTTCGGCGACGAGGGGGTAGTGCTCGGAGCGGTGCGTTTGGCGCTCGAACAAGTGGAAACGAGCATGTCCGAAGGCGCCAACCCCTTGACATAATTTCAATGGACTCCATGATTAGTCCCAATCACCGGGATGTTGTCTGGAGGACCCAGGATGCGATTGTCGAAGAGGCTGAGCGCGCTGCTGCTCGGCGGGCTACTAGCGGTTTCGGCCTGTTCGGGTGGCGGCGACGACAAATCGGCCGCCGACCCGAACGCGAAGGTCACGCTCTCGTACGGCGTCTGGGACGCCAACCAGAAACCGGTGATGGAGGCCCTCGCCACCGAGTTCACCAAGACCCATCCGAACATCACCGTCCAGGTGCAGCTCACCCCGTGGGCCGACTACTGGACCAAGCTCAAGGCCGCCGTCACCGGCGGCGCCGCACCGGACGTCTTCTGGATGAACGGCCCGAACTTCCAGCTGTACGCGTCCAACAAGGTGATCGCGCCGATGCCCGGCCAGGCCGACCTCTCGGTCTACCCGAAGCCGCTCACCGACCTCTACACCTTCGAGGGCAAGCCGTACGGACTGCCGAAGGACATGGACACCGTCGGCGTCTGGTACAACAAGACGCTTTTCGACGCCAAGAAGGTCCCGTATCCGAAGGACGACTGGACCTGGGCCGACTTCAAGGACGCCACGGCCAAGCTCACCGACGCGTCGAAGGGCATCTATGGCACGGCCGCCCAGCTGGGCAGCTTCCAGGAGTACCAGTACGACACGATCGCCCAGGCCGGCGGCTATGTGATCTCGCCGGACGGCAAGAAGTCCGGGTACGACGACCCGAAAACCATTGCCGGCTTGACGTTCTGGACCGACCTGATCAAGAACAAGCAGTCGCCCGACCTGAAGACGATGACCGACACGACCCCGATCCAGCTCTTCGAGGCAGGCAAGATCGCGATGTACTGGGGTGGCTCCTGGAACGTCTCGGAGTTCACCGCGAACGCGTACACCAAGGGCAAGGTCGACGTCGCGCCACTCCCCCGCGGTGAGAAGCAGGCGACCATCATCCACGGGGTCGCCAACGTCGTCTCGGGCAAGACCGAGCACCCCGACCAGGCGTGGGAGTTCGTCAAGTACCTCGGCTCGAAGGACGCGGCCGAGATCCTCGGGCAGAAGGGTCCGATCCCGGCGTACAACGGAACGCAGACCGCCTGGGTCAAGGCGCATCCCGAGCTCAAGCTGCAGACCTTCCTCGACTCGGTCAGCTACGCCGTACCGTTCCCGGTCTCGAAGAACACGGCCGCCTGGAACGAGGCGGAGCTCACGTACCTCACCAAGGCCTGGACCGGTGAGGAGCCGACCGACAAGGCCGCCACCGACCTCGCGCAGGCGATGAACTCGCTGCTCGCCAAGGAGTGAGATGCGGCGACCCGGATCCGTCAAGGAGGCCTTGTGGGGGTACGCGTTCATCGCTCCCACAGGCCTGGGGATCGCGATCTTCTACCTCTGGCCGGTGCTGCAGACCGCGTACTTCTCGCTGACCGAGTGGGGTGCGTTCGGCGGCCATACCTTTACCGGCCTGGAGAACTACCGCCGGCTGGGCAGCGACCCCGAGGTCGGCCGGGCGCTGGTCAACACGCTCACCTACACCGGGCTCGGGCTGCTCAGCATCCCGCTGGCGATCGGCTTCGCGGTCCTGCTCAATCGCAAGGGCATGCGGTTCGTCGGGCTGTACCGGACCTTGTTCTTCCTGCCCGTCGTGACGATGCCGGTCGCGATCGCGATGGTCTGGCGGTGGCTCTACAACGGTGACTACGGGCTGATCAACTACCTGCTGTCGCTGATCGGGATCGACGGTCCGAACTGGGTGGCCGATCCCGCGACCGCCCTGTATGCGCTGGTGGTGGTCGGTATCTGGGCCAGCGTCGGCTACAACCTGATCATCTTCCTCGCCGGACTCCAGGCGATCCCCAAGGAGTACTACGAGGCTGCCGCGATCGATGGCGCCGGGCCGTGGCGGCAGTTCTTCCACGTCACCCTGCCGCTGCTGTCGCCGACCGCGTTCTTCGTGTCGGTCGTGTCGGTGATCGGGTCGCTGCAGCTGTTCGACCTGGTCTACGTGATGGCTGGGGCAGGCGCCGGCGCTCGGGCGAACCCGGCGTTCCCCCGGCTGGAGACCGTCGTCCAGTTGTTCTACGACCGGGCCTTCGTCACCAACGACCGTGGCTACGCGGCCGCCATCGTGATGATGCTGCTGCTCCTCATCGTCGTGCTGACCGCGATCCAGTTCCGGTTCCAGAAGAGGTGGGTGCACTATGCGTAGCAAGAACGCCCCGGTGCACACGATCCTGATCGCCTCGGCGCTGGCGATGGTGGCGCCGTTCGTCTGGCAGATCATCACGTCGCTCAAGTCGCTGAGCAGTGCGACGAGTGTCCCGCCGTCGCTGTTGCCGGAGGGGCGGTGGGACAACTACAGCAAGGTTTTCCAGGTCCTTCCGTTCGGTCACCAGTTCCTCAACACGGTGCTGATGGCTGGGCTGCGCACGATCGGGCAGGTGCTGTTCTGCTCGATGGCCGCCTATGCGTTCGCGCGGCTGCGGTTCCCCGGCCGGAACATTCTCTTCGGCGTTCTGCTGTCGGTGCTGATGGTTCCGCCGCAGTTGTTCATCATTCCGCAGTACCAGATCATGTCGTCGCTGGGTTGGCTCAATTCGCTGCAGGCGTTGGTGGTACCGGGGCTGTTCAGTGCTTTCGGGGTGTTCCTGCTGCGCCAGTTCTTCCTCGGGCTGCCGAGGGAGCTCGAGGAGGCCGCGGCGATCGACGGCGCTGGGCCGGTACGGATCTACTGGTCGATCGTCTTGCCGCTGGCCCGGCCGGGGCTGGTCGCGTTGGCTCTGCTCGTCCTGCTGTGGTCCTGGAACGACCTGTTCTGGCCGCTGGTGGTCAACACCGACCCAGACAAGATGACACTCTCGGCCGGACTCGCCTCCCTGCAAGGGCAGTTCCAGACCGACTACCCCGTCCTGATGGCCGGCTCGCTGCTCGCGTCGCTGCCCATCATCGCGATCTTCACGTTGTTGCAACGCCAGTTCATCCAGGGCATCGCGACATCTGGAATCAAAGGCTGACCCCTTTCACTGGAGGACCTACCGCCCATGAGGTCTCTGAAGACGCTCGCCGCTGCCGTCGCCGGCAGCCTGCTCGCCGCCCTTGCCATCACGTCTCCCGCCTACGCCACGATCAGCGGCCAGTCCGCGACGAACACCGCGACCACTGTCACGTACCAGTTCGGCTTCACCGGCGCACCGACGTACGCGCGGACCTACATCGACGCGGATCGGAGTGCGTCGACCGGCTTCGCAACGGGTGGGGTCGGTGCTGACTACCTGCTGGAGAACGGGAGTCTGTACCACCACAACGGCGGCGGTTGGAGCTGGACGCTGGTCGGGGCGGTCACCTTCTCGAACACCGGCGGAGTCGCTCGCTGGACGGTGAATCGCTCGAGCATCGGTGAGACCGCAACGCCGAACGATGCCGATCTGGTGTTCCAGGTGGAGTCGCCGCTGGAGACGTCGGCGAAGTACACGCAGGTTTACAGCGGGGGCGGCGGCTCGGGTGACGTGACCTACCCGGCGGCGACCGACAACTTCGCGAATCCCGAGCGCGGGCTCTATCACCACACCGGTGACTGCGACAAGACGGACTTCTCGCTGTCGACGCTGCAGAGCTATCGGACCAGCCAGGGGATCTCGCTGGTGATGTGCGTGTTCTACCTCGCGGAGTACAAGAACTCCGCGATCGCGCAGTCGGCGCTGGATCAGCTCCAGCAGCAGCTCACGACCGTCCGGGCCGCTGGGCTCAAGATGGTGCTGCGGTTCGCGTATACGACCTCGACGGCAGGCGACGACGCGCCTTTGAGCCGGGTGCAGTCGCACCTCGATCAGCTGGCGCCGTACCTGAGCGGCAACAAGGACGTCATCGCGGTCATGCAGGCGGGCTTCATCGGTGCCTGGGGTGAGTGGTACTACACGCAGAACTTCGGCAACGCGGGCACGGTCAGCTCGGCCGACTGGGCCAATCGGAAGGCGGTCGTCGACAAGATCCTCAGCGTGCTGCCGTCGGACCGGATGGTCCAGCTGCGGACGCCGAAGATGAAGCGGACGATGTACTCGACGTCGCCGGTCGCGGCCGGTTCGGCGTACAACGGATCGTCGTTGTCCAGGCTCGGTCACCACAACGACTGCTTCCTGGCCAGTCCGGACGACTTCGGGACGTACGAGAACACCTCGGTCGAGTATCCCTATCTGCAGTCCGACACGTCGTACGTCGCGATGGGTGGCGAGACGTGTGGCTCGAACCCGCCGCGGTCGAGCTGTCCGACGGCTCTGTCTGAACTCGCCGGCTTCCACTGGTCCTTCATCAACACCGATTACGAGCCGACCGTCCTCAACTCGTGGAACACCGGCGGTTGCCTCGCGGACATCACCAAGCGCCTCGGCTACCGCTTCACCCTGCAGACCGGCACGCTCCCGACGACCGCCACCCGCAGCGGCAGCCTTCCGATCTCGATCACCCTGCAGAACAGCGGTTTCGCGACGCCGTACAACCCACGTCCCGTCCAGCTCGTACTACGGAACACGTCGACCGGCGCTGTGACAGCACTCGCCCTGAACACCGACCCCCGCAAGTGGACGGCCGGCGCGACCACCACGATCTCGCAAACCCTCACCGTTCCCTCGAGCCTCCCTGTCGGCTCGTACGCCCTGCTCCTCAACCTCCCCGACCCACAGCTGTCCAGCCGCCCCGAGTACTCCGTGCGCTTCGCGAACCAGTCCACCTGGGAAGCGGCGACCGGCATGAACTCGCTCCTGCGCACCATCACCGTCAGCTAGCCTTCAAGGAGTCCATCGTGAACCGGCCCCGCCTGAGACAGCTCTCCGTCGCCATCGCTCTACTGAGCCTGGCCCTCCCCACCCAGGCCGCCGTTGCCCATGGCAACGGAACGACCACTCGCACCTACACCGCCTCCACCGATGTCATCGCCAACCCTGAGCGCGGTTTCTACCACCACACCGAGACGCACTACTACGCCGACGGCTCCGGCTATGTCCCGCTCGACGCAACCACCCTGCGCAACTTCCGCACGTCTGAGAACATCACCCAGATCCTGCGCGTCTTCTACCTGGAGAAGTTCGCCGGCCAGGACAGGCTCGACAAGGCCTACCTGGACAAGGTCCGCGCCGACTTCACCACCATCCGCGCCGCCGGCGTCAAGGCGATCGTCCGCTTCGCCTACGCCCTCCCCGGCGAAGGCTGGCCGCCACCCACACCGTACGGCGACGCACCCCTGGCCCGGGTGTTGAAGCACATCAACCAGCTCACCCCGATCCTGCGCCAGAACTCCGACGTCATCGAGCTGGTCCAGGAAGGCTTCATCGGCCTCTGGGGTGAGGGCTACTACACCGACCACTTCTCCGACCCGACCGACCCCAGCATCGTCACCGACCAGAACTGGGCCGATCGCAAGGCCGTGACCGACGCCTTGCTCCGAGCACTCCCCCGCGACCGGATGATCCAGGTCCGCACCCCATACATGAAGCAACGCACGTACGGCGTACCGACCGGCACTGCCGGTGCCCTAACGGCCGACCAGGCCTACAACGGCACCCCTCTGGCCCGAATCGGCCACCACAACGACTGCTTCCTGGCCAGCCCCGACGACTTCGGCACCTACCTGAGCGACCCGATCCAACTGGACAAAGACTTCGTAGCCCAAGACAGCAAGTACCTCCCCCAGGGCGGCGAGACCTGCGCCGTGAACTCTCCCCGCTCCGACTGGCCCTCAGCCTCCGAGGAAATGGCCCGCCTGCACTTCTCGTTCCTCAACACCGACTACAACCACGACGTGCTGGACACCTGGGCCGACGGCCTAACGGTTGCCAAGAAGCAACTCGGCTACCGCTTCACCCTCGTCAACGGCACCTACCCCACCTCCAGCCGCCCCCGCCGCAACCTCCCCATCACCCTGAACATCCGCAACGACGGCTGGGCCAGCCCCTACAACCCCCGCAAGGTCACCCTCATCTTCCAAGGCGCCCACCACACCTACACCACCCCGGTCCCCACGGACCCCAGGCGCTGGCTCCCCGGCACCACAACCACCCTTAACCTCAACCTCCCCGCCCCACCCACCCCCGGCACCTACCGCCTCCTCCTGAAAATCGCCGACCCCCAACTCCCCAACCGTCCCGAATACTCAATCCGCCTAGCCAACCAAAACACCTGGCACCCCACCACCGGCACCAACGACCTGGCCACAACCCTCACAGTCACCCACTGACCAACACCGCCGTCGTCTGGCGCTGCCCTGAAAAGTCAGCGCCAGACAGGCCGCCCGCTCCCATCAGGTCCACCCGCGTTCCTGATGTCCTCAACTCCCCGAAACTCCACCGGCACCGCACTCCCCGCCCGCACCGCCTCCACCGCCGACTCCGGCGCATCGGGCCTGATCGTGAACCCCACCGCGGTGAAGTCACTGTTCGGCCCAGCTGAATTCACCACACCCCTGTTGGCTCTCATCAGCGCCCACGCAGCCGCTACGAGTTCAGTTCGGCTGTAGACAGCGTTGCGAATCGCCACCGGCACCACCTGACTCGCCACGACCTGCTTCAACTCAGCCGGCGGCGCACCCTTCCAATACACGACCACGGTCTCGCGATCCCTGAGAATCCGAACCGTCCCCGCATCGGTACTGGGATGCTCCACCAGCCACCCCATCACAGCCTGAGCCGCTTCGTCCGCGGGCGTCGGCAGAATCTCCCCCGCCACAGCCCCTTCCGGATCCCGAGGAACCTTAGGGTCACGACCACCAGACACCATTCCCCACCCCCAACGCCACACCGATCGTCTGCAGTATGAAGCTCACCTCCCAGGTCGTGAACCCCAAACCAACCAGCCATCTGCCGCTCCTCCCCCTGGGCTCGGCCTAGTCCGCCACCACAAGCCGTTCGACCTCACGCCCACGAACAGTCGGCTCCTGCGCCGTCCTGAGGATC
This sequence comes from Kribbella ginsengisoli, assembly GCF_039537185.1. NCBI lineage: Bacteria > Bacillati > Actinomycetota > Actinomycetes > Propionibacteriales > Kribbellaceae > Kribbella > Kribbella ginsengisoli. Next base: position 13,372 of record NZ_BAABAA010000032.1, read on the forward strand.
GGGGCGCCAGTCGTTCGCCTGGCGACGGTCGTACCAATAGTTTTCCTGCCAGAAGCCTCTCGCATCCCTAGCAGTCGTGGATCCAAGAGGTAGTTACCGAATGCCGGGCAGTCCGGTTGGTGCCCGGCGTCTGACACTGTCCGCCCAGGGGTCGAACGCCACAGCCTCGCTCGCAGCGAGAGAGGAGACATCGGGACCGGACTGACTCCGCGCGAGATTGGCACCACCCCCGAGCCCCCCAGACGACGCCGCCGTACCGCCAGTCCTGTCACCCACCCTTCGCCCCCACAGTCTCGTCGCCGCCACCCACAAGACGTCGCCGCCACCCACGAGACGTCATCGCGACCCACAGGACGTCGTCGCGATTCACAGGACGTCGTCGCGACAAGGCCAACCCCAGCCCGAAGTCGGCGCCGATCTGATGTCCCCTGATGCCGCGCAACGTGCGGACCCGTACCGCCAACTCCGGACGAGCCTCAACACTGCGCGGTGGCACGACGCGGTCACGTCATACCCGTCAGCAGTCGCCGCCACCTCGGCTCGCGTACGGCGGGAACTTCTACGCGGTCCAGTCGCTGGAGCAGCTCGCCACTGCCGAGACAGCCGTTGTCGCACCAGCGGCGCACAGGTGGATCCTGTGCCCAGCCTCTGCCGCTGCAGAAAGCGAGCCATGCCCCTGAGCGAACAACCAACGATCGAAATGCCCGACGGCAACCAGGCGAAGACACTCCACACCCAGCCCCACCTGCGCACCTCACGACCGAAACCTCGGTCGTCGACAAGATGTCCGATCGCAATGGCAGGCCGGCCGTTGCACCTGGTCTCAGACGCCGTTGCGGCTGGTCTCAGGCGCTGTTGCCGCTGGTCTCATGCGCCGTTGCGGCTGGTCTCAGGCGCTGTTGCCGCTGGCCTCAGGCGCTGTTGCGGCTGGTGTCAGGCGCTGTCAGCCTCAGCCCACGGGTCAAACGCGGCTGCTTCCTCGGGTGCGGCCCACGGGACGGTGCCGCCACCGGCGCAGCTCCGAGTAGGCGTGCTGGCCGATCCAACTACCCCAGTCGAAGTACCCGCAGCTGGCGAGCCGTCGCCCCACGGATCGACACCAGCACTGTCCTCGCCAGCGCCCCACGGGACCTCATCCCGACAAGACCAACTCCACTCCCGAGCCAATGCCGAACCTGGCGCAGCCGCCGCCCCAGCCTCGTGACCTGCCCCGGTACCGGAGCCAGAGCCGGTGCCGGAGTCAGTGCCAGTGCCGGTGTTCACCGGTACTTCGTCAGCCGCCGGCGGCCGCATCCAGGAGCCAGCGTCCGCCGCCGCGGCTGCCGTGCCCGCGCCGGTCGATGGAGACCAATCCTCAGCATCATCTGCAGACCAAGGCCCAGCACCACTCGCAGGTGTCGTATCCGCCCCTGGCAACTCAGACCAGGGATCGGCGTCAACCATCGCCGACGATGCACCCGGGCCGGACCGTCCCTTCGTGGCGGGCTGTGCGCCCGGACCCGGCCGTGTGTCCCGACCAAAGCCTGTGTCCATAGCAGACCGTGTGTCCTGGCCAGACCGCGTGCCCGCGCCAGACCGTGCCTCCGTCGCGGACCGTGTGCCCGGGCCAGGCTGTGCGTCTGTCGCAGACGGTGGAGCTGGTGGCTGGGGATCCGCGCTTGTCGGTGGTGCGGCCGTGGCGGTTGACGGGACCCAGGGGGTAGTGGCCGTCGGCGCGGGTGCGGTGGCGGGGGTGGTGCTGGGCTGGTTGAGTTTTCGGCCGGTGTTTCGGGGTGGCGGGTCGGCCCACGACGGGCGGGTGACCTGGACCTGGTTGTTGATGATGGTGATGGTCCAGTGGCCGTCGTGGAGTGAGTTGTGGTCGACGCGGCAGAGCAGGACGAGGTTGGTGAGGCTGGTGACTCCGCCGTCTTGCCAGCTGATG
>NZ_BAABAA010000033.1:0-8225 GCF_039537185.1 Kribbella ginsengisoli
GCGTCCGTCGGGGTCGGTGTAGTTGATGGGGTTGGCGTTGGCGTAGAGGTAGGTGGAGAGGCTGGTGGTGTTGGTGGCTGTGCTGGGTAGTGCGGGGTCGGTGGATTGCCAGGTGGTGAGGCGTGGGTCGTAGTAGCGGGCGCCGTAGTAGTAGAGGCCGGTTTGGGAGTCGTATTCTTTGCCGTTGTATTGGTGGTCGACGGGTTGTGAGGGGTTTTCGTGGGTCCAGGTTTCGCCGCCGGGTAGGTATTTGATGTGTTCGTCGATTTTGCCGGTGGCGTCGGTGGTCCAGCCGGTGGAGCCGAGGTTGTCGGCGTGGTTGTAGTACTGGGCGTCTTCGTGGTGGTTTTTGTCGACTTCTTTGGTGAGGAGCTTGGTCGCTCCGATGTAGATGTGTTTGTAGCTGTTGCTGCCGTTGGTTGAGTAGTTCTGGTTGGGGTAGAAGCTGTATTTGGCTTCTTTTTTGACGATGCGTTGGCCGTGGTCGTCGTAGAGGTAGCGGGCGTTAGCGGACCCGCCTGCGTTGTCGCATCCGGCCGCGGTTTGGGGGATCGTCTGGTTCTGGACGTTTTCGTGGGTGCAGGCGAGCCGGTTTTCCTCGTCCCAGACGAGTTGGCGGCGGGGACCTTGCTGCTGGTTGCGGCTGATCAGGTTGCCGGCTGCGTCGTAGCCAAGGGTGTGGATGCCGATGGTCGAGGCGGCGTGGGGTTTGCCGGGGGTGCTGTAGGTGTAGGTGTTGTTGTAGGTCAGGTTGTCGTCTGGCTGGGGGTTGCTGATGGTTCCGGTGCTGCGGGTCTGGGTTTTGTTGGTGATGTTGCTGATCTTGTCGTAGCTGAAGGTGAGGTTGTAGGTGTCGGTTTTGCCGGGGGCGGGCTGGTAGGTGCCGGTGGCGGTGGTGAGCCGGTAGAGGTCGTCGTAGGTGTAGTTCTCGGTGCTCGGCCCACCGATCTTGCTGCCGCCGGCGGGGGCGGTGTTTTGGGCAGCGGTGTCTTGGATTTTGGTGATGTTGCCGACGTTGTCGTAGGTGTAGTCGACGTTTTGGAATGTGTGCCCAGAGGCGATGCTGGTTGCCAGGCTGGCCTTGAGGTTGCCGAGCCGTTGAGTCAGTGAGTCGTAGGTGTAGGCGGTCCGGGTTCCGTTGCCGGTGACAACGTATTTGCGTTGCCCGAACTTGTCGTAGTCGAGTCTCGACAAGTAGGTGTAGGTGTCGGTGGCTTTGGCACCGGTCGCGGCGTTGACGTTGCCGGCGGAGTCGTAGCCGTAGGTCAAGACCTCACCGTCGGGGTAGGTCATCTTCAGTACCCGGTTCCAGCTGTCGAACTGGTAGCGGGTCGTGAAGGTCGCGGTTTGGTTGCCGTTGTCCTGAACGGTGCGGGTTTCTTCGGTGGTTTCCCCCAGCGGCCCGTATTTCAAGGTCTTCGTGCCCGCACCGTCGGTGATCGAGGTGACCCGGCCCGCGGCGTTGTCCGGGGCGCCGGGGGCGCCGTAGGTGTAGGTGACGTCATTGCCGGTGCCGTTGAGTCCGCCGGTGTTGAACAGCGGGTAGCGGATCTTTTTGAGCCGGGTGTAGTCGTAGTCGTATTCGATGAAGTCGGACGTCGCGAGTTTGGCGGTGTGTTTCTTGACCAGGTTGCCGGCCAGGTCGTAGACGAAGTCGGTCCGGCCGGAGTCCGGGCTGGTCACCGCGGTGTTGCGGCCGAGGTTGTCGAACGCGATCGTGGTGGTGTTGTCGTCGTTGTCGGTGACCGAGGTTTTCTCACCGAGTGCGTTGTAACCGAAGCTCGTCCAGATCACCGCCTGGGTCGCTCCGCCGGCAGGATTGAACTGCTTCACCGCAGTAGCCCGGCCCCGCACATCTGTATACGAACGGGCGGCCTTGTTGTTCGCGTCGGTGGCGACGGTCTCGAACTGGGTGACACCCGCCCGGTCAGCCCCGAAACCGAAACCGACGGTGGCGAAGGTGTTGTCCGGCAAGGTGGTGCGGGTGGCCCGGTCCAGCGCGTCGTAGGTCGTGACGGTCGGCTGAACCGTGTCCACCGCGGTGTTGAACGTGGTGTTCGCCGCGCCCTTGGGTTCGGTGACCGGGTAGTACTGCTTGACCGCGCGACCGAGACCGTCGTACTCGGTCTTGCCGGACACGGTCATCTTGTCGGCGGCGGGAGTGGTCTCGCCGGTGTGGATCGCGGCGTCCTTCTTCACCTGGACCGCGCGGCCGAGCCCGTCGACGAAGGTGATCGTGTCGATCGTGTCGGTGCGATACGTCCCATCAGCCTGCTTGTCGATGTGCCTGGTCACCGCATAGGGCACGACCGCTTCCGGGTGGTAGTCGACGTCGATCGTCACTTTGCCGGTTCCGGCCTCGTAAGGTCCGGTGACGGTGTCGAGACGGCCGAGGGCGTCGTAGGTGTTGGTGACGGTTTTGCCGTTGGTATCGGTACTGGTCAGCGGGAGACCGAACTTGAAGTCATAGGTGCTGGACGAGGTCAGGTTGAACGCGTTATCGGTGACCGAGGTGACGTAGGTGCCGACCGTCGTGTCGTAGGTGTAGGTCAGCTTCGAACGCTGGTTGGCCTTGTTGGGCGCGCCTTCGACCGTGCTCAGATTACCGCTGGCGTCGTAGGTCATATCGCTGACCGCGACCTCGGTGGCGTTGAGTTTGCTGCGGGTTTGAGTGAGCTCGCCGTTGCCGCAGTCGATCGTCGATTCCCGCTCACGCTTGACCACGCCCGCGACCGTCACGGTCAGGTGATCGGCGACGTCGATGCCCGTGGCTGGGCAATCGGTGTAGCCGATCGTCGTGGCCACGTCGTCGGCCGCGCCGGCCTCGCCGGTGTCGATGGTCGTGGTCAGGTTGCCGCGGGTGTCGTAGTCGGCAGTGGTGAACGTCGCCTTACCAGGTGTTGCCTGGCCTTCGTAGAAGCGCTTGTCGGTGCGGTGCGCGAACGGGAACAGCGTCGCGGTAGTGCTGGCCAGGTCCACGGCGCCGCCGGGGGTGTCGATGTTGCGGATCGTGTAGGAGTTCTCGGACTCGGTGAACTTGTCCCCGGATGCGTTCGCCACGATCGTCTTGACCGGCAGACCCATCGTGTAGTGGCTGTCGGTGCGGAACGTCGAGGTAGTGGAACGCACCACGGCGTTGCCGTTGCCGGTGTCACGGGTCTTGGCCACGACCGTGGCATAGCCACGGAACTCACGCTCGAGCCGGTCGTAGACACCACCGGAGTACTCGAACGTCGACAGTTGCGTGTCCTGCCCGTCACCGGCGTGACCGTCGTTCACGGTCACCGACGACAGCACCCACTTCGACTGCGGCATCGCATAGGTGTTGCCGTCACGGCTGTAGTCGAACTGCATCGACGCACCCAGCGGCCGCGATACCGCCTTGAGCAGGTTCGTCCGGCCGGTCGTGTTCTCCTCCACCGACAACCCGTTGTCCGCCGTCGACGACACATGGTCGACCAGGCCGTCACCGTTGATGTCTCGCAACGCCTGCTCGGTGCGGGCGACGCCGACAGAGCTGTTGACGCCAGGGTTGAACACGAGACAGGCGAAGAAGAAGCATGCCGGGATCTCACCGTAGAGACCCCCGCCAAGGCTCGCGTTGCGGTCCGCGGCCACGCCGGGCTTGCTGCCGCCGAAAGCCACCGCCGGCTCGAATCCGTTACCGGTGTTGAACCCCACCCGGATCGGATCGTTGCTGCCGGCACCGGCGAACACCCGGTCAGCCAGGCCGTCACCGTTCACATCAGCCAGGGTCGCGCCGGTCGTCGAACGGTTGTGCTCGAACGACGCGCCGCCGGCAAACCCGTAGAAATCAGTGTTGAACCCGATGTTCAGGCCCTTGCTGCGTCCGCTGCCGTCATTCAACGGCGCCGGATTGCGCCATGCCTCCAGCGGCGCGAACTTGTAGCCGAGGTTGAGCGAAACCTTGCCCCGCTTCGCTGCATCGACCTTGTCGCTGTCGCCGTAGACCCGGTCAGGCAGCCCATCGCCGTTGACATCGATCAGATCGTAGTTGGCGTCGGACTCGCTGCCGCTGAGATCGAGCCCCAGACCGAGTGGCGGCATGTCACCACCGGACTTGGCGGTCTTGGCAGAGGCGGTGCCACTCGCATCCGCGGTACCGGCTCCGGTCTGGAGAGTGCGTCCAGCGCTGCCCGCGCCCGCATTGCCGGACGCGGTGCTGGTCTTGCGTGCGCCGACGTCAGGCAGGGCAGCGATAACGGCGCCGAGCTTTCCGGACGCATCGGTGTACTGGATGCCGTTGGTGCCGACGACGTCGGGGAACCCGTCGCCGTTGAGGTCCATGAAATCGACCAGCGACGTCGACGTCCCCCTGCCGACACCACCACCCAGCGACCCACCCGGCGGTGCGACACTACCGGTCAGCGAAATCGTCTTCGACTGCGAGACCCGCGGCACCGCCGTCGCCCCCGCATACTCCGCGCCACCAGGCACGGCGATAGCCGCCGCTCCCAGCCGAGAACTGCTGGTGGCCTCGGCACTGACCCAGGAACGGTCGCCGGACCCCCACCGGTTGTTCTTGACGTCCGGATAGAACGGCACCGACACCTTCGGAACGTCAACCTTCGGGTCGGCCTCGAACGCGTCCTTCTCCGCCTGCGGATCGAAATCATCGGACGGGAAATCATCGCGATCGACATCCGGGCTCGAATACAGCTTCTGGGTGCTGATCGGAGAGTTCGCGGCGTCACCAGCCGGGTTATAGCCGACCGCGCCCCAGCCCCGGTAAAGCCCCGGCAACAGACCGTCGGCGGTCGCGGTGTTGACCACGCTGCCCGCAGCAGCGTTGTTGTACTGGGCACTCGTGGTCACCGTGCGCCCCAACACCTCGTTGTGCTTGGAGAACTCCAGGTAGAACGTGCCGCCGTCTTGATCACAGACCTTCTTCGTCAACGTCGTTGACGGCTGAGCGACCTGATTGTGCACCACCTCGAAGTTGTGCTTCGCGAACAACTTCGCAGCCGAGCCAGTACCGGTCTTGCGTTTGACCGTAAACGACACCCGGCCCGCAGACTCCTCGATCGCGTTCTCATCGACCGTGATGCTCGGTGTGAACGTCACATCCACACAGTCACCAGCCGGCGCCACCGGCACCACAACACCCGGGTAGCTACCGTCAGCGCTGCTCAACGGATAGATACTGACATTCGGAACCGGGGCCAAGACCAGGCGTGGCTGGCCGTTCGCGTCATTGATCTTGTCCGAGTCCACTCCGGACGCAGCCGTGTAGTAGGCCCGCGGGCTCCAAGCCACCTTCGACACATCCACCGGCGAATCGGCCAGCACGTTCCACTTCAGCTTCTGCCCGGCCGTCACGGTCAGGGACACATCCACCGGCACCGTGGCACCAGCACCACTGGTCCCGCTCGTAATGGTCTGCTCCAGCACCGGGACGCCATCGCGGGTGATCTGCACCTTCACGTCGTCCGACACCGCCGCACCCAGATGGAAATCACCATCCAGCTTCAACGTGCCGTTCACCGGAACCGTCACCTCACTGGTCCGTCCAGCCAGGGTGAAGTCGCCGGCCTGCCGGTACTCCGTCAGCGACAACCCGTTCGGATCCGACCCACCGGGCACCCCTGGATAAGTCACCCGCAGGTTGTTCCACACCACCTGATCCAGACTGCCATCGGAAATCGACTGCACCCGGAAGAACACCGACTCACCCTTGGCCACCGCGAAACTCACATCGATCGGGTACTCCGCCCGGTCGTTCGCGTCCAGCTGCTGCGACCAGCGAACCTGCCCGCCATACTCCACCGACACCTTCACCCCGTCGGCGGTCTTCGACGCCGCCCGCGCCGCCAGCGTCGCCGGATCCAGCTTCACCCCACCCAGCACCCGCACCGTGCCGCCGGCCTGCGCCTTCCACACCCGCACCGTGTCCAGCAACGGGAACGACTGCTTGAACCGCGCCACATCCCCAGCGAAATCCCCGAACAAGTTCGCCGTGTCGACCGTCCCCGACGTCACCGGCACCGGCGAATCACCACTCACCCCATACACCGGCACACCATTCGAACCGACACGCCCGAACAACACACTCGTACCATTCACCACATCGGCAATACCGTCAGCGTTCACATCCAGGAAATACCGGTCCGTCGTCGCGAACGTGTTCACATAGTTCAGCTGCAACGCCCCCGCCGCCCGATACCCCTCCGGACCCAACGTCAAGCTCTCACTGTGCTCACTCGAGAACCCATCCGGCAGATCCAGCGCCTTCACCGCATCAGGCGAATCATCGAACTTCGCCGGACCTCCCGGCACCGACAAGTTCTTGCGGTACTTCACCACCCCACCCGACCGGAACACCTTGTCCGGCAAATTGTCACCATCGACATCGACCAGCGCCAGCACACCATCACTCGACGTATCGCTGTAACCGACCTTGACCCCGGTCGAAGACCCCTTGTGCTCACCCACCCCGAAATAGAAATGCCCACCACCACTACTGGACTTCGACGTGCCCAACACACTCGCGTTACCGGCATTCTCACCGGTCAGGTTCAACGCCGTGTTCGCCAGACCATCCCCCGGCACCGACCACGCCTTCGAGTCGAACCCGTCATAGTTGCCCTGGCTATCGCGGACATCATCGAAATACGTGAACTCATGCTTGTTGAACTCGGCACCGTTCGCGTCGAACTGCGTGATCTTCTGCAACAACGACTTCCCGAACGCCCCCGTGACATACGACAACTCGTAGCGGCGCACCAGCGCACCGTCGAACTTCACCTCGACCTTCCGCAACCGGTCCGCGACCACCCGCTTAAAACCACCCCGAGCATCGATCGTCTTATCACCCCGCAGCGCCTCACCGAGCTCACGGTCACGCTTGAACTCCACCGAATACTTACCCTCGACCGACCCGCTACCGGTGTAAGTGATCTTCGACGGATACAACTCCCGGCCCATCAACGCCCCCGGCGAACCCACACCAGCATCGTCGACCTGAGCATAGTGATACCGCACGAAATTCCCGTGCCGATCCCTCACCTCACGCAACGCCCACCGGAACCCATTACCATCGTCGTCGGCCAGCACCGCCCCCGCCGTGCCATAAACAGAAACCACACCCGACTTATCCGTGACCTCCCACGAATACGCCTTCGGATTCGTGCCCTTCCGCACAATCTTCGCGAAACCACCCTCGACCCGCACCCGGAACACCTTGTCCCCGGCACTCCGCGCCACCGCCGGGCCACGATGCGCCACCGGCGTCAGCATCTGCCCACCGAACAGATACGTCTCCGTCTCCTTCACCGCGTCAAACCGCGGAACCCCCCACCGCGTATCCACCGAGACCGCCGGCGTACCAAGATCCCAACCCACACCCACCCAACCATTACCAGCAGCCGACGAATACCCGACACCCACCGACGGCTGCAAACCACCACGACCCGCCGGAACCTCAATCGGATAACTCGTAGCATTGTCACCCGAACCACTCGCCCCCGGCACCGAAACCAAGTTCACCTTCGAACCCGGATCCCCCGCCTGAATACCCTTCAACTGATTCGGATTAAACGACACATTCTCCGCATGCTCCGGCACCGCCGCCGTCGCATTGATCATGTCCGTAAAATGATCCGTCCGCGACGTCACCGTATGCGCCTTCACATCAACAGAAACCCGCTCCAACGCCTTCCAGCACCCCGCCACCTCATCAAAAAAATACGTCCGCACATCATCAGCAGACCCCCCAGCCGCCAACAACGCCGGATCATAAGGCAACGTCACCTCCACCGGCACCGCAAACGACAACGGATGCGGCGTAAACCTAAACCCAGAAACCACCCCACCCGTAACATTCGACAACCCCGCATCCAACCGCGGCACCTCCTCCCCCGACAAACGCGAAACACCCACCTCCACCGCGCTCGTCACCGCCCCCGGCGGCACCACCAACTCAGCACCCCCAAACTTCACCCGCTGCACAACCCCCGACCCAGCAGCCAAAACCTCCCGAAACTCCGCCCCACCACTCCCCACCGGAACAACCCCACCACCCCCACCACACACCACCCCCGACGAAGGCGGCTCCCCATTACCCGCCACCCCCACCGCATCCACCCGCGAAATACCACCAACCACCAACCCCACACCAACCACCCAAACCACAACAACACGACCCAAACGCCGAAACGCCCCCACCAAACCAAACCCAAACACCACAACACACTCCTCACAAGCAG
>NZ_BAABAA010000034.1:0-13763 GCF_039537185.1 Kribbella ginsengisoli
GTGCTGTTTGCGGCGCCCTTTGTTGTGGTTGTGATGGCTCCCGCGGTGGCGTCGTGGACGGGTCTTGTTCGGCTGGGTCGGGAGTGGCTGGACCTGGGCGCGATGGCTCCGCTGGTCCCGCTGACGATCGACGCGGCGGGCCTCTACATGGCGTTGCTTGCCTGGCGGGCGACGCTGGCCGGTGACTCGGCTGGCCTGGACCGGTTCCTGGTGTGGCTGTACGCCGGACTGTCCGCGGCCCTGAACGTGTGGCACGCGGATGCGGTCGGCGGTATGCGCGCGGCGGTCTTCTACGGCATCGCGTCGCTGTCGGCCGCGATGGTCTGGGAGCGCACGTTGCGGGCGATGCGCCGCCAGGAGCTGCGCGAGCTGGGCGCGATCGACTCCCCGGCTCCCCGGTACCGGCCGCTGCGTTGGATGCTCCACTACCGCGAGACCTGGGGCGCGTTCTCGCTGGCGGTTGGTCAGGGCATCTCGAACGGTGACCTTGCCCTCGCGACCTACCGCGAAGCCCAGTCCCTCGTGACCTCTGCTCCGCGGGACAAGGCGTCCGAAGCCGAGCTGCAGGCGCTGATCGAGAAGGCGGGCGACCTGGACCCGGCGCTCGTGGGTCTGACGAAGAAGGCAGCCCTTCTCCTCGCGTTCCAAGAGGTCGGTGAGGTCAACGTCCCGGCCGCCCGGTACTGGCTCGCAGAGCGCGGGCTGAAGACCGACCGCAGCAACGCGCACAAGGTGGCCAACGAGCACACCGCCGCTCTTGCCTCCGCGCCGCACCTGAAGGCGATCGCCGGGGGTGGGCAGGCATGAGCTTCCCGACGCGCTACACCGTCGCGGACCTGGTCCGCGAGATGGGCACCTACCCGCCGGAGTCGGCCGGAGCCACGGCGATCGGTTCGGCCGGTGACGGCAGCGTGGTCTACACCGACCAGCTCAGTACCCGCGCCAACGACCACAACGTGCTGATGGTCGCCCCGGCCGGGCACGGCAAGACCAACACGCTGCGAGGAATCGCAGCTCAGGATCTCGCTCGCGGTGGCTCGGTCCTGGTCGTGGACTCCCGCGTCAGCGGTGCGTCGTTCCGCAAGGTCGCAGACCTGCCGAACCTGATGCACGGCCACCGGATCACCGCGATTCACCGGCTCCTGACCTGCCTGGCCGACGAGATGGCGGCCCGCGCGGCAGCACTGGAGGCAGGCGTCCCGGCCTACATGCCGCTCACGGTCGCGGTCGAAGGCCTCGACATCCTGAAGGAACTGCTGTCCCGCCACTGGATGAGGCTGATGCCGTCCGGCGGCCCGGTGGTCTCTCCGGCGCTGGACGCCCTACGCCTCGCACTGTTCGAGGGCGGCCCGCTGGATGTCCGGGTCATCGCGACCACCCAGCGCCCGCCGTCCGCGTCGTGGCGCGACCAGTTCGGCGTACGGGTCCTGGGCCGTCAGACCCGGCTGGGCTGGGACCTCCTGGGGTGCGGCGAGCCGCTCCAGCCCGCGATGGCCCGGATTCCCGGCCGGATGCACGTCGTGTTCGGCCACGACTACGCGATCGAGACACAGGTCCCGCTGTGGACCGACACCGCGGTTCGGGAGTGGGCCTCCCGAGCCGTTGAAAACCAGCCGTTCCCGTACCTCGCTTCGACCACCTGGGGAGACCAGTGATGAGCACCGCCACCAACAAGACCCTGCGCGTTCTCCGCGCCCAGAGCGCCGCCTACGTCGTCCAGCTCCTCATTGCCGCCTCCGTGGTCGTGGTCTGGTCGCACGCCGACCACTACGGCAACCACCCGCTGAGCATGACCAACCGCCTGTGCGGTGGCTTCGGCTCCGCGGGGCTCCTGCTCCTGGTCGGCCGCGGCCTGATTGACGACGCGATCCAGTGCCGCCACGCCCGCTGGCAGTACCGCTGGGGCTACGTCCTGGTCTTGCTGGTGTGCGGCCTGGTCACGGCCAAGGCCGGCAACTACGTCTCGCTGGGCCTGCCAGTGGTCGCGGTCGTGATGACCGGCAGTACCTTCGGCGCGGTCGTCTTCCGCCAGGGCGAAGCGTTGCTGCCGGAGGACCCCCGCGGAAGCTGGCAGCCGATCCACGAGAACGCCTTCCGCGCCGACTGGGCCGACCTGACCCGCGATCGGGTCGAGTCGCTCATTCAGGACTCCAGCGACCAACGCCTGACGCTGTGGAGCCTCCCGCCGGACATCACCGGCTCGGACCCGCTGCCGTTCACCGCGGTTCTGGGTCCGCTGGACGAGCCGTTCGGCTTCTACCGTTTCGTGCTCGCCACCGCCCGGCAGGAGGCCGGCCGATGAGCACCGGCTACCTGCAGTTGCCCGGTACCTGGAGCGAGTCGGGCCTGTGCGCCCAGACCGACCCTGAAGCGTTCTTCCCCGAGAAGGGCGGCAGCACCCGCGACGCGAAGAAGGTCTGCGAAGGCTGCCCGGTGATCGCTGAGTGCCTGGCCTACGCGCTGGACCACAACGAGCGCTTCGGGATCTGGGGCGGCCTGTCCGAGCGCGAGCGCCGGAAGCTGCAGCCCCAGAAGAAGACCCCTACGCGGGTCGCCGCTGCCGTCAAAACGGCTTCGCGCGAAAACGCGAACACGATCTCTGGCGGGGCCCAGCCTGCGAAGACGCGCGGGCCCCGCCAGTCTCCAGCCACCCCGGACCGGAAGGCGGCCTGATGAGCACCTGGGATGAGCCGCTGGAAACCGCAGCGCGCGAGCTGAACACGACGGTGGACGACCTGGTCGCGGTCGGCCTTGAGTGGCTGGTCGACGTGTGCGCGCCGATCCCCGGCAACCAGTCCCCGGCCAACGTTGCCGAGTACATCGACCACCACCACGACGGCGACTGGGCCGGGTTCCTCACCGACCCGTACCTCAACGACGGACTGGCCGCGCTGGCGATCGAGCGGGCCTCCGGCTCGCACACGGTCGCCGCGGCTGCCGAGCTGCTCCGTGTCGACCTGGTCGACGTGGTCTCGGTCATCGCGGACTGGGCGCTGGCTGCCCCGCAGCCCCGGACGCTGGGTGTCTGGGACGGCGAGGTGATCGGCAACGCCGGTCTGCGAATGCTCCACCAGGAGCTGATCAACCGCGGCCCCGTTCCGAGCAAGCTGCAGCTCGCCGCGGCCCGCTCCTGGGTCGACCACTGCGACTTCCCCGACGTGGCCGGGATCGGCCTGTCCGCGGAGGCGCTGAGCGATGACGAGATCCGCGACGGGCTCGCCGCCACCTACCACGGTGGCTGGCTCCAGTTCCTGGCCGACCAGATCCCGATGACCCTTCCGCGCGAAAACACCAAAACGTCAAACCACGAATCTGGGGAGTTCTGACATGTTCGAGATGACCGATGCACAGGCCACCGCCGAAGGCCTCACCGTGGTTCCCGGTCTGCCGGTCGCTCCGGTGACCGTGGTCGACCGGCTGGCCGCTGCCAGCGACACCGCCGACGTACTGGCCGCCGTGGTCGAAGCCCTCCTCTCCGCGGGCAAGGTCCGCCGCTCCGACCTGGAGGCGCTGTCCAACGGGCTCGGTCACCTCCATGTCGAGCTGGACGAGCTGGCCGACGAGCGCCGCCGGACCGACGCCGCTTCGGCGCTGGCCGGCCACACGGTGACCCTCGCCGGAACCGGCCGGGGGAAGACCTCGCTGGACCTGATGCACCTCGCCCAGCACCGCAGCGAGGACGTGGCCTGATGGCGATCCAGAAGGCGCAAGACGCACCGTGCTGGGTGGCAACGATCCCGCCCGAAGGCGATGAGCTGCACTTCGCCACGCGCCCGCTGGCGATCGCCGCCGCGGTCAAGCTCCCGCCGGGCGCGGTGGTTACCCGTCTGCCGGTCCGCTGCTACCTCGCGGAGTGCGACGGCTGCGAGTACCGCGAGGGCGAGAGCGAGTCCACCGGCGGCCACCACCTGCCCGCGTTCGAGCCGTGGCACATCCTGGGCGACCTACACGACCTGGAGCGGGTCGGTACCGATCTGCTGTGCGAGGCGTGCCGTATCGGCGTCTCGCTCACCCGCTTCACTCCCTCCCCGGCGCTGCGGGCGGCGCTGGCCTACGCAGGGAGCGTCCGATGACCGTCTACGTGGACGACATGCGCCGCAAGGCCCGCGTCGGCAACATCGACGCCCGCTGGTCGCACCTGTTCGCCGACACCTCGCAGGAGCTGGTGGCGTTTGGCGCCCAACTGGGCCTGCTGCCGAGCTGGCTGCAGCACGCCGGCACCTACCGCGAGCACTTCGACGTCACCGACTCGAAGCGGACCGCCGCGCTGGCGGCCGGAGCTGTGGCCGTGGCCTACCCGCGCGGCACGGCGGGCCTGCTCGACACCAAGCGCCAAGACCACGCCGGAAAGGAGATCGACCGATGAAAGACACGCTGCGAGAGGTGTGGGCCACCGCCCAGACCGTGGGGCACGTACTCGAGTTCGTGTTCGCGGGCGCTGTGGTGGTGCTCTTCGTCCTGGTCGGCTGCCTGCTGTGGGCGATCTGGACCGACTACCGCGTCGACGCGGTAGCCGCGGCCGGTGCCCGCCGCCGCGCCCGCGAGACGCCGCTGCGTGACCTGTCCGGCCGGGTGATCGGCTGATGGCTGGTCGCGCCTCGGTGAAGGCCTACACCCGCAAGGGCGCGGACGGAAAGTCCGTCAAGGTCACCCGCCACACCAAGGGCACCCGCCCCGGATCGGGCCGCCAGAAGAAGACGGCGGCCCGCCGGGGCTGGAACAACCTGAAGCAGGCCTACAAGTACGGCCGCCGCAAGAAGCGGCTGGCCGCTACCGCGTTCGCCGTGCTCGGCACGGCACAGATCGGCTCGTTCGTAGCGCTGCGCGGGATCACCCTCGCCGCGGCCTCGGTGGCGCTCATCGCCTCCGCGGTCGCGGCAGTGGCCTACGCGGCTTCGTCTGGCGGGAGGTTGCCGGAATGAGGAGAAGGCACGTACAGGTAGCTCGGCAGCGGGGCGTGATCTCGCTGTTGCTCCACCCGCTGTTCCTGCTGGCCTGGTGGCTCCTGCGGCTGGTCGCCCGCTTCGTCAGTGGCCGGCCTTTGAACGGCATTCACCGCACGGACGCCAACTTCTTCTCCGCGGGTACGGAAGACACCGGCGATAAGCCCTGGTTCGCCCCCGGTGCCCCTACCCAGTGGTCATACCTGCCGGGCTACAAAAGGCTCGCCTCACGCCTCCTGGTGGTGGGGTCCTTTGTGGCGTACCTGCGGTGGCCACGCCAATTGCAGGTGATCGGCGTGGTAACCGCCGGAGTGGTACTCGGGGTGGCTGTGTGGCGGGCCTACGTGGCATTCACCTTGTACCGCCACAGGCGCGATGTGGTGATTCCGGTGCACGTGGCGTTCTGTGGTCTGGTCGGGCACCCGTCCAGCATTCAGGCTGAGGACTGGGTAGAGATCCCGGTCGACTACCTGACCAACCTGGACATGCGGATCAGCCTGCACCTGCCGGAAGACTTCCAAGTCCAGAACGCGAAGCACATTCAGGAAATCGCGATGGCGGTCTGCCGCAAGATCGACCTGGATTTCGATGAGGTCCAAGTCCTTGCCCACCCCCAGACCTCCGCTCCCTGGCTGGAGCTGAGGCACGCCCCGAAGGTGCCCCGGCTGGTCCTGGCCTCCGACCTGTTCGACGCGATGGAGAAGCAGCCGGCCTCCGCTCCGGTCATCGGCCTGACCGCGGGCGACCAGGTGGTCGCGACCGACCTGGACGACGAAGCCCCGCACACGCTGTTGTCGATGAGCACCGGCGGCGGCAAGTCGAACTATGCCTACGGGCAGGCGTGCCAGCTCCTCCACAACGGAGCACTGGTGATCATTCTCGACTACAAGCGCACCAGCCTTAAATACCTCCGCGATCACCCGAACGTTGTTTATGTCCGCGATATCAAAGACATTCACAACACGACCCGAATTTTCACGGTCTGCGAAGAACAAAATGTCACCGTCCGTAAATTGTCCCGCTATTGGAAGAAGCACAAGGAGAAGAGCGACCCGGACCGCTCCCCGGCGGTCGACGCATTGGAAGACGTAGCGTCAATGGGTCGTACGGTGCTGGAAAACCTGTTGGCTATTTTCCAGTTCGGTTCGTCCAATGCCGCGGGCGGTTCTGCTATTCGCGAGAATTACGGCAACCGCGTTCTTGCGCGGTATTCAAACCGGGCTTGGCAAATGCTCGCCCCGGAGATTTCCCCGATGCCGAAGAAGAGCGATATCCCCGGCCGGGTTCAGGTCGTCCGGGCGTCGCGTGCGATCGAGACTCAGGTGGCGCTGTGGAGCAAGGAGGACATCCGGACGTACGCCTGGTCGGGTGACTTTTCTCAGCTTCCCAAGCTCGCTCTGGGGTTCCTGCCCGTAGGGGAGGGGCTTGAGAAGCTCTCAGCTCTGCTGTCTGAAGACGAGCTGCCGACCGCCGGCCCCGCGCCGGTCCACACGGTCGAACAGGTCCGCGAGCTGGAGCCTGCAGAGGAGCTGATCACGCTCCGCCAGGCGGTCGAGCTCGGTATCGAGGCCGTCCAGCCAGACGGAAATGACACCTTCGAGAAGGCGCTCATGCGCATCCGGAAAGCCAGTCAGGACCCGGAGTTCCCCGAGCCTGCCGTCCGCTCCGGAGCAGGCAACAAGTGGAACCGGGAAGCGGTCGATTTCTACTACCGCAACCGCATCCGCAGCCGCGTTCTCGAAGCCGAAGAGGTGTTCGACTAATGCGCAACCAGACGTTTTCGCGTTTTCCTGCTTTCGCGCAAAAACAACGCGTTGACCTGGGCGACGGCCGCCAGTTCTGGGCCTGGCTCGTGAACGGCGTACCCACCTTCCCTTTCCGCGGGGCTCCCTCCGGATTGGCCACCGTCCGCCAGCTGGCGGCAATGCGGCTTCAGCCGGGAAACCAGGAGATTCAGGCGCAAATGCTCTGCACCCGCTACCCGCGGCTCGCATACCTGTACCGGGTGGATTTGGCGAAGCCGAAAAGGCCGGCGACCGCGGCCCAGCTCGAAGCCCTCGCGAAGGCCCGCGCCGCTGCGCTGGCCCTGCGGTGCTGGTGCCCGATCTGCCAGTCCACGGCCGATCACTGCATCTCGGTCCGCGAGGGCCGCTGTGGTGAGTGCGTGGCGTCTGGCCGGACCGGCCCGTACGTCGACGTGGTCGCCATGTGGGGGGCCGCGTGACGGCCGGGCAGAGTGTGGCGCTGATCGAGGTCGGTTCACCCGAGCCGCACCAGGAGGGCGAGCAGGCAGGGCCGGATGAGGCGCTGACCGTGGTCGCCCTCGTGGCGTTGTCCGGTGGCCCGATGGAGGGCTGGTGGTTCAAGGTGGGCGACCTGGTCGAGCACCAGGCGGCCGCGGTTCGGATGCACCACACCGCGGCCGACCAGGCGGGAGCGATCCTCGGCTACCGACCCGCCGGCCGATCGCAGCGGCACCGCACCCGCCCCGAGCTGGTGGCCGACCTGTGGCTGTGGACCGGTACGCCGGGTGTCCGCCACCTGCACGAACTCGAAGACCCGCGCGCGCTGACCGGCGTGTCCTCCGCCGACAGTTCTGACCCCGCCGATAGCGTCGGCGGCAATGTGCAAGATCCCGCACGACAGGAGGTTGGTCGACGTGCAAGAAGCGTGGACGATCCGCGAGGTAGCGAGGGCGGCCGGACGGTCGCCGTCGTCAGCGGCATTGCTGGCGAGGGCCGGCCTTCTGCCGGGGTACACCGCAACGGCCGAACTGGCGGACCGCAAGGGAACCGGATTCAAGGGTGCGCAGGTCCCGGCGGAGCTGGCGACGGCGTACGCGGAGATCTTGAGCGCGGGAGTCGCGACAACGCGGCTCGCGGAGTTGATGAAGGGCCAGCCGGAGAAGGTGCTGGCGGCTGCGGAAGCACTCGCGACGCTCGCCCGTACGGCGATCGCCGCGACCAGCACGGAGAGCGGGAGGGCCGCCTAGACGTAGGGCAAAAAGAAACGACCCCCGCGCCGCTCCAACGGCTGGGGGCCGATCAAGTCATCGGGTCGGAGCGCCAACTCCGAAGCCGAGCCACTTCACGTGGTCAGAAATCTGACCACTCATCACCTGCCGAGAGGCTAGCACGTTGAGTAGCGCTGCCCCGGAAATCCGCGCGGACCGTTCGTCCCTACAGCGCGTCGTCGACGCGCTGGGCGATCGTGTCGCAACCACCTCGAACAGAGGTGATCAGGTCTACGCGCGTTGCCCCGACCCCGGACACGGTCCGGACCGCAAGCCGAGCCTGTCGGTGACCTGGTCGAGTGGCACCCGCGGCGGCCTGGTGAAGCTCAAGTGCTTCAAGGGCTGCGACTTCTTCAGCGTGGTTGAGTCGCTGGGCCTGAGGGCATCGGACACGTTCGACACCCCGCCCGCGCGCCCGTCCAGCGACAACGACCGCCAGGCGCGCGAGGAGCGCACCCGGCGCCAAAAGCAGGAGCGCCCGAAAAGGCCGGCCCCCGTGACCCCGGCTCCGGAGGTCGACGCGGAGCCGGTCAAGACCTGGGCTGACGCGGAGCTGATCGCCACCTACGTCTACGCCTCTGCGGACGGCGTACCGGTGTTCGAGGTGCGCCGCTGGTCGAACGGGCCGGTCAAGTACACCGCCCGTTCGTACACCAAGGACGGTCGCCGGATCTCCACGAAGAAGATGCCGATACTCGAGAGGCGGGAGCTGTACCGGCTGCCCGATGTCCTCGCGACGAAGAAGGCCGGCGGCCTGGTCTACGTAGTCGAGGGCGAGAAGGACGCGGACTCGTGGGCCGCGGTCGGGGTGTGCGCGACGACGAACCCCGGCGGGGCGTACATCGCCAAGGACGGCAACCAGTGGCTCCCGCAGTACTCCGAAGCGCTTCGGGGTGCTCACGTTGTGCTGGTGACGGACGTTGACCCGCTGACCCCGACCAGGGGTTACCCCGGCTACCGCCACGTGCTGAATGTGGCGAGCGAGCTGGAGGGCGTGGCCGCGTCGATCGCCGTGGTTCGCCCGCTGGAGGGCAAGGACTCGACCGACCACCTGGAGGCCGGGTACGGCGAAGGCGACCTTGAGCCGGTCGAGCTGGAGTCGCTGGCGGCCCTGGTCGCGGAGGTCGACCAGGTCCACGAGGAGCACGGCGTCTACGTGGTCGAGTCGGCCGCGGCCCCGGCGATCGCGCCAGACTCGGAGCCGGACTCGGAGGCCGGCGGCCGGGTGTACGACTTCCCCTCAGGGCTCGAAGCCGAGCTGCTCGACAACGCCGGTCTGCGTGGCGGTGGGGGAGGCGGCACCGGTGGCGGTGACGGTGGTGGCCACGATGAGGAAGAGCCGTGGCACACGGTCACGGTCGAGGACCACTTCGAGGCGTCGGCGGACGGCATTTTCAAGGTCATCCACGACCGGAAGAACCGGCTTACGAAGCGGTTGCCGCTGTTGTCGGTGCCGGTCAGGATCGTTGCCCGCTACGCGAAAGTGCTCCCTGACGGCGTCCAGCCGCCACCCGGCAGGGCGAGGAGTTCCGGATGGACCGGGTCGACGTCGACCGGTGGGAGCGCGGCTCGTGGGTGAACGACCTGCCGTGGCTGATCCGGGCGAAGCGCCACCAGGCCGGGAAGTCGTTGCTGCGGGAGGCGATCGAGAAGACCTCTGGCGAGGACATCCCACTGACCCCGCTGTACGGGGCGCTGGGCTGGCAGGAGTTCAACGGCCGGACTCACGGTCGACGTACCGCCGGAGCTTCGCCGGTTCGCGCTGCCGGAACCGCCGACCACGATGGAAGACCTGCAGCGCGCGGTGTATGCGTCGGTCGAGATCATGGCGGCGGCCCCGGCCCGGATCGCCGGGCCGATGCTGGGCGCGGCCTACCGGGCGTGCCTGGGGTTCTCGCAGGTGACGCTGTTCCCGGTCGGTAGCCCGTACACCGGTAAGACCTCGCTGACCTCGGTCGTTGCCCAGCACTACGATTCGTCGTCATCGTTCGAGGACATGGCCGGTGTCGGTGCCGGTGAAGACGCCGGTACGACGAATGCCATTGGGGATCTGCGGTTCCTGGCCGGAGACATCCTGTTCCCGCTGGACGACCTGGCCCCCGACAAGGGTCCGGAGAAGGCAGCCGAGCGGCTGAATGCGATCGCGCGGAGCCAGTACAACCGCAAGGGCAAGGTCCGGATGGACCGCAAGACCAACGTCAAGGTGAGCCACCCGCCCCGCGGCCTGCCGGTGGTGACCGGTGAGCAGTCGACCTCTATGCAGTCGGCCGAAACCCGGCTGGCGACGGTCCGGTTCCTGCCGGGCGATCTGGACCTGACCCCGAACGGTGCGGTCGCCCAGCTCAGCACCGGCACGGCACCGCAGGACCGGGCCTCGCTGATCGCGGCCATGGTCCGGTACTACGCCTCGCGCCACCCGCTGACCGCCTGGTTGTCGGAGACGCGCGCCGAGTTGTCGATCGCTCTTGCGGAGGACAACCCCGACCAGACCGACGAACAGCGCAACGCCGACCTGCGGGCCTCCGGTGTCGTGGCTGATCTCGCGGTGGGCTGGCGCGCCATGCTCGACATGGCGACCGAGCTGGGGGCGATCTCTTCGAGCATGGCCGCGGAGCTGTGGGCGTCCGCGTGGGAGGGCTTGCTGGAGGCGAAGCGCCGGATGCTGGACGGCCGGGCCAGCCGGACGCCGGCCGACCGGTTGCGCGAGATGGTCAACGCTCTGCTCCTGGGTCGCCGGATCGCGTTCCACTCCCGCGAGGGCGGTACGCCGGTCAACCCGGAGGCGTACGGGTGGGAGCTGAACTCCTTCGACGGTGGTTACCGCCTGGCCGGTGAGCCGGTCGGGTGGACCGATGGCAAAACGGTGTGGTTGCTGCCGTCGAGCCTGTTCCCGCACCTGGAGCGGCAGGCCAATGCCGAGAAGGAGCCGATGGGCCTGACCAAGGAATCTATGGCTCAGCGCCTGGCCGATGCCGGGGTGATCAAGCTTCCGCCGCGCGAGGACGGCAAGCCGGTCCAGCGGAACGCGGTCCAGCGCCGGATGGGCGGCAAACCACAGTGGGTCTGGGAGATGAACCACGATTGGCTGTTCCCGCCGGAGGAGCCTGAAGACGGCGACCCCGGCAAAGAGCCGGCCCCGCTGCCGGACGCTCCCACCCCGCCACCGGCACCGGGCAGAGCTGGCGCCGGAATCGCCCGTCAGCGCCCCTGAGCGCCCCGTAGAGACCCCAGCGGAGCCGGTGGCACCCACTGGACCCCGGAAGTCGGGCAGGCGCGCTCAGAACCGCACAGCGGCCCCGGCCGCTGTCCCAGCGGTGACCTACCTGACAACCTGGCTCAAGGACCAGCACCCCGAAGCCACCCCGGACGACCTGACGGAGGCAGAGCGGCTGTGGCATGAGGCGATGCGCGGCATCGAGTTCCGCGGCCCGTTCGACACGGCCAAGCGAATCTTGAACGGGTCGCTTCGGCACCAGTCGATCCCGGACCTTCCCCCGCTCGACCAGGCCCAGCTCGCCCCGGTGATGGTCGACATGACCGGTAGCGGCGACCTTCGGCAGAACTGGTGGAGGAGCCGGACCCGCACCATGGGCGAGGCGCTCACCGAAGGCGCGTGGATCGCCAGCTTCGACGTGAACGGCTTCTACCCGTCCGCGGCCGACATCGACCTAGGAACGGGCGATCCAGTCCTGACCGAGAGCGCGACACTGCCGATCGGCTGGCAGAAGCGGCCGGGCTGGGTCCAGCTCGCCGCGGACGCAACCACCGCACCGTACGGGCTCGCTGACCGGCTGACCGCCGGCCTTTGGGTGCCGGTCCCGCTGGCGGTCTACCTCGAGCAAATCCGTGCGCTCCCGGCGGTGAAGGCTTCGCTGATCTGGCCGGAGGCGCGGCGGTGGCTGCGCACGCACGTGTCGATGTTCCGCGAGGCGCGAGCGGTGCTGAAGGACCTGGAGGCCGACAACCTGGGGGCGCGGATGGCACACCGCGCGGTGAAGGCCACCAACACGCGTCTGTTCGGTGGCGCGCTGCGCTCGGAGAAGCACAACAACACGCTGACGCTGCGAGTCGACTGGGCCGCGATGATCGAGAGCACCGCGGAGGCCCGGATGTACCGGGCGCTCGACAAGGTCGACCAGGGCGCGGCCCGCGTGATCGCCAAGCACGTCGACGCGGCCTGGTTCGAGGTCGCCTCTCCGGAGGTGGTCCCGCCAGGCCTGGTGGTCAGCGACCAGTACGGCAAGTTCAAGCCGGTCGGGTGTGCACAGGTCACGCCGCGGATGGTCGAGGCGCATCGGGTCGGCCGGTGGAAGACGATCTATGACGAGCTGGAGAAGGCAGAGGGCCGCAAGTGAAAGGCCGGTCGTGGTTCGGGCTGTTCGGGCGTGACCTGAGCTTGGACGAGACGCTCGAACAGGTGCGCAACGAGCACGGCAAGAAGGCTTCGAGCTGGCTCGCGGACAAGCTGGGGGTTTCGCGCCGGACCGCTCAGCGGTACCTGGCCGGCACCCAGAACCCCTCGAAGCGGACCCGTCAGCGCATCCCGAACGTTGAGCGGTCGGTACGGCGCAAGGTTGCTGCGGGCAAGATCTCCCGCGTGCGGTCGATGAACGTCGGTCGGGTTGTGGTGATCAACCTGTCTGCAGGTGATGAGGACGGGACGCGCGACATCGGCAACGTGTCGCTGCCGCCGGAGATCATGGAGGAGATCGCAGCCCTGTACGCCGATGGGCAGGACCAGGAGGCCGAAGACCTCCTCAATCAGGCGATTGTGAACATCTACGCCAACGACGACCCGCACGACCGGGGCGGCCTGGGGTCGGTGCTCTACATCGACAACTACTCGCCGGGGATGAGCTACCGGAGCGCCTCCCCGCCCCCGAGCTCCACTCCGTAAGCACGTGCTTGGAATCGGCCGGCCTTTCCCGTAGCTCAGGAAAGGCCGCCCGATTTGCGTACGGTGGTCAGGTGAGCGGAGACGAGCTGCCGGGCCGCCTGGTCCTGGCCGTGCGGGTCGCGCCAGGGCACTACCTGGTCGAGGCCGGCCGATTGGAGAAGGGCGACCGGTTAGACCCCGGTGGCGACCTTGACCGTGCTGGTGAAGGTGCGCGAGGTCGAAGGCCCGGAGGTCGGCCGCGAGTTCACCGCACGCCTGCAGGGTGGGACACGGCAAACGTGAGCGCCAACGCCTGGAGCGGCCGGGACAAGGTCTGGAGCTGGCTTGCTGCCTCAGCGGCCCCGTACGTCTGGTGGCGCGCAACGGCGATCGAGGGCCACCAGGTGGCGCTGGTGGTCTGGGACCGGACCGCGGCCCCCTGCCCCGGCTGCGGGGCACTGGTGGACGCTCCAGCGCCGTTCTACGCCGGGCGGGGCGAGATCCTGCCTGAGGACAACCGGCACGACTGCGGGGCGGCCATCCCTCCAGCACCCGCCGTAGCCCGCTGGCTGAGCGAGGTTCAGTCCGAGGACGACGCACGGCAGATGCTCGCCCAGCTCGAAGAGACCCGGCAAGCCCGCAGCACTGACCCCTCTTCCGCGGGTGTTTGCCCTGGTCAACGGCAGTGATCCAACGCGATACCGCTAAAGCGTTATCGCGCGAAAGCGCGATTGTTCGATTGCCGTTGCCGAAGGCAACGCAGTGTAGGCGTTAAAGCGCGATAGCGCTTTTGCCTTTTAGCGGGTTGGGGTTTTCGCGCGAAAGCGCGATTGCAGGTCGTTGACCTGCATTTATGCGCGAAGCGCATTAGCACTTTCGCGCGAAAACGCAAATCAACCACGGCCGATCGGCGAAGCCGAATCGGGTGGGC
>NZ_BAABAA010000035.1:0-3643 GCF_039537185.1 Kribbella ginsengisoli
CATCAGCTCCCAACTCCGCCAGGCGTTCCGATTCGGCACCAGCTGCGACATATGAGCGATCCCACCACCGGTCGCAAGCCCGAACAGCTCGATCCTGCCATCGGCGTTCGTCTCCGCGGCCACGGCACGCATCCGCCCACCGATCTCCTCCCACGGCGACCACGAGCCAGAGCTCGCCTTAGTCTGCCACCTGTGGAATACGTGCTCCTCCGCGTCAACCGCGAAGATCTCCAACCGGCCATCGGCGTTGCGGGCCATGGCAACCGTCCCGGCGCCCATCCCAGCACTCGCGGATGCGGGGGCCCCTGGAAGTGTCAGCACCACAACCGCGGCTAGTAGGAGCGCCCATACGACCACGGCGGCAAGCCACCGCTGTCCGAGCCGGCCACAACGCCGGCTCGGTGCCGATTCCACCTGCATGATTCCTCCCGCCCAACAAGAACTGGCGCAAAACCGCCAACGGATTGGGGTAGTTGCCCCCAGTGCTCCAGGCCCATTGCCGGGTAGGAGCGTCAGTCAATATGGTGATCGCCGGCGCTGAACCCTCGCTGCAACCCGCTTGGAGCGAAGGTTTGGAAGGCCAGCGATGCGGGTGTTAAGCCCGCCCCCAGGCTGCTCTGTGAAGCCGCGTTCGGCGGCGCCTAAGGAGGAGCTGCCTCACAACCGGTGACAATGCTGCGACCGCACCCTTCAGTTCATCAGTTGGCGCAACGAAGCTTCACCGAGACGCTGAAGTTCACCGCGGCCTCGCTGAACACTGAGTAGCGGAGCGAGGATGCACCAGTGAGATCGAGGTCCATGTGGGAGTAGCCATTGCTCAGGGCCGGAATGGTGATCGCGTCAGACTTCGTTTCGCTGACCAGAAACAAGGTCATCGGCTTGGTCGTGTTGGTCACACGCGTAGCCACGTAGGCGTGAACACAGCTGGCGATGTCGGGATGGATGTGAACAGCACCATTGATCGCGCCCAACGACACGTTCGCTTCATACGCGCTGGTGCGCGTGACCGTACCCTGAACGGTGGTGGTCACCGTTTTCAACGGCACGGCGAACGCTCCGCGGTCCACATAGTGCTTGAGTGCCCGGCTCGCGGAGATGCCTGCGCCGTACGGTGCTGCTCCACCGACGATCAGGCGGTAGGTATCCGTGGAACCGGGACGGGTCGCAGTGACTGTCACCTTGCCGGCTGTTGTGGCTCCGCTTGCGACATTGACCCATACCTTGGCGTCTGTCGAGTATCTCTGCAGGTACACCAACGTGCCGTTCGGCGGTGCGGGGAGGACGCGGCCGTTTGCCGCCAACGTCCCAGTTTCAGAGTTTGTTGTGGCGATGGCGTCGAACAGCACGACCCGATTGACGACCGGGTAGCGCACGCCACTGTAGGCGCGCGAGTACCTCGCTGAGCCTGCGTAGTAGACGCGGTAGTCATAGGGCGACCCCTGTTTGACCGAGAACGCAAAAGCGCCGGCCCTCGAGGTGCGAGCACTGGCCAGGTTGGCGTAGCGGTTACGTCCATGCAGCGATCGCTGCAGATAGATCGTCGCCCCGCTGAGCCGCGTCGACGTGCCCGCGCGCGCGGCCGTACCGGTCAGTTTGATCACTGAGCCATAGGCACCGGATGCCGGCGCAGACAAACTGATCGAGGCCCGCACCGACCCGGCGCCCTGCGCCGACGGCACCATGAGCACCGCTCCGCCCAATGCAGCGACAACCGCCGCGATCACCGCCCTGCGAAAAACTGACACTTTCCCTCCCTGGTACACCGCAGGCCGACATGGCCCACCTATGGCGCATGGTGACCAAAGGCCCTTGAGTCCTCCTGAAACCAGCCTGAGCCCACACGCGATAGGCCGGCCTCGTTCACGCATGAGCCGGTCGATCGCTGGTTGCATCAGGCAACGACAAACTCAGGTCGGCTTCAGGACTGCCCCTAGCCTGGGATCGGCAGCGGCCCAGAGGTCTGATGGCCGTCCGGCGTACCATGGGACAGGAAGCAAGATGACGAAGTTGACAGTTGCGGCTGTGCAGGCGGCCTATGTGCTGATGGATCGCGAGGCGACGCTTGCCAAGGTGGAGGAGCTGCTCGCCGACCCCACTGTACAAGCGGCCGACCTGGTCGTATTCCCTGAGGTGTTCGTGCCTGGTACCCCGATCTGGATAGACGGTACGCCGATCTGGGATGGTGACGAACAATGGTTCGCGATGCTGGCGGACCAGGCCGTCGTCGTACCGAGCGAGGCCACCGATCGGCTCGGGGCAGCGGCTCGACAAGCTGGGGTCTACCTGGTGATCGGAGTCAACGAACGCGAGGTCACAGGCAGCACGATCTACAACACGCTGTTGTACTTCGATGCCGATGGCAATCTCCTCGGTAAGCACCGCAAGCTGGTACCGACCGGGTCGGAACGCACAGTGTGGGGAATGGGCGACGGTTCGACGCTCGAGACCTATGAGACCACCTTCGGTCGTCTCGGCGGGCTCATCTGCTGGGAGAACTACATGCCGCTGGCACGGTTCTACCTCTACTCGCAAGGCGTCGATGTGTGGGTAGCACCGACGCTGGCCCCAGGCGACAACTGGATCGCGACCATGCGGCACATCGCTCGCGAGGGTCGCTGCTACGTGATCGGCGTCAATCCGTGTCTGCATAACGATCAGATCCCGGCCGATTTTCCCGACCGAGACCGAGTCTGGCGGGGCGATCCGGATGGCCCAGGCTGGGTCGAACCGGGCAACACAGTCATCGTGGCCCCAGACGGGGAGATCCTGGCCGGACCGGCCCGGCACTCGGAGACTGTCCTGATCGCCGAACTGGATCTTGCCAAGGTCAGTTCGGCGCGGCGAATGTTCGACCCGGTCGGGCACTACCACCGCCCCGACATCTTCCGGCTCAGCGTCGATGCGGCACCCCGGCCCGTTGTGACCACACTCCGCAACGGCCTCACCGACGACTGACTCTTCGTCGCGATCGCGCAACTTCAGGCTCAAGTCAGATTGGCTCACGCCTGGCGGGCGACGCTCTTCGTAGGATCTCGGGCTGGGAAGCACGAACTACAAGATGAGCATTCTCGCCCGGGACTGGTACGACCTGCGGTGTTCCGCTTCCATCCAGGCACACCCGTCCATCAATCGGGCGTCCGCCTAGTCGCCGCAGGGTCCGCCCGAGGGGCGGTACCACGATGCGACCATGGGAGGGATCATGAAGCCGTTCGACAAGACGACCGGCACCGCACCACAGCAGGTGCCGGAAGTACTGCCGTCCTGGGACGAGATCGTCCGGGCCCACTCGGCCCGCGTCTACCGGCTCGCGTACCGGCTCACCGGCAACAAGCACGACGCCGAGGACCTGACCCAGGAGGTCTTCGTCCGGGTCTTCCGGTCGCTGTCGTCCTACACGCCGGGCACCTTCGAGGGCTGGCTCTACCGGATCACCACGAACCTGTTCCTGGACGGTGCCCGCCGCAAGCAGCGGATCCGGTTCGACGGGCTGCCTGACGACGCGCACGACCGGCTGCCGGCGAAGGGCTCCGGCCCGGCCGAGAAGCTCGACCACGACCTGTTCGACCACGACGTGCAGTACGCGCTGGACGCGCTGCCCGAGGACTTCCGGGCGGCCGTGGTGCTCTGCGACATCGAGGGCATG
>NZ_BAABAA010000036.1:0-3000 GCF_039537185.1 Kribbella ginsengisoli
CAGCAGGAACAATCGGGTGATCTTCTCGGACGGAGAGAAGACGGTGGTGATCACCGAGCAGGGCGACCGGGTCGAGCTGCCCGGCTACGGCGAGGTGGTCGACCAGGTCCGCGTGGTCATCTACGGACTCAAGGGCGGCAAGAAGTGAACTCGGTGAAGCCGCTCACGATCGGCGGCCAGCCGGTCGACCTGACCGAAGCTCTGGCCCGCTTCCGGCAGGTCTGGGGCGACGGTAGCGACGGCATCCTGCTCCACCAGCTCGCGAACGAGTTCGAGCCGGTCGACCTGAGCTGTAGCGAGATCAACGCCCTTGCCGATCTACTGACGGCGATCGGGGACCACGGCTCCGCGGCCACGCTGCTAGAGGTCCACGTGACAAACCGCAGCGAAGACGCCTACGACCTGCGGACCGGCGGCCACCGCGAGGACCCGCGCCTGTCGGATCGATGGGAGGAGATCACCAAGGAACGCAGTCACGAGATGCCGTGAGTCACGACCGGCCGGGCCGAAGGAAGCGGCCCGGCCGGTCATCCCGCGAGATCCCGAAGACCCGAAACACCCAGGGAGACGAGCATGAGCGAAGCACCCGCAACCGAGCCGGAGTTTCTCGGCATGATCAGCCTGACGACCCTGCCCACGGAGGGGATGCGGATACCGCTGATCCTGGGCGGAATGGTGAAGGTCGAGGCGATCACCCCCGACCCCGGCACCGAGACAGCGGGGCAGGTGACCGTACGGCGGATGGTCACCAGTCAGTCACCAGTCAGGTGGTCGACCCCTTCGGCCCGCCGTACCTCGCCCGGTACGAAGTCACCACCACAGCCTGACGAACGACCCAGAGCGCCCCGCCGGCCACCGGCGGGGCGCTCTCGCGCGCTCCCGGCGATCACGACATAAGACCAGGTCAGAGCCTCGGAATCGCGCTAAAACGCTTTCGCGCGAAACGCCATCGAAAGCTTGACACTGTACGTAGATTCGTACATCATACATGATCACCGAAACTCCCGAGTACCTCGCCGCCCGCGAGATGAACGCTGACGGTTTCATCCGCCACGGACTGTCCAACGCGGCCCCCGGTACCCGCGTCCTGCGTGGCGACCAGGTCGGCGTCATCGCCCTACTGACCGGCCGCGGTGTCGACGTGGTCTGGCTCGATGGCGACCGGACCTCGCGCCGGGCCGCCACCCGCGCACTGAAGGCGTACCGCGAGGGCCACAAGGTCGCCGAACTCAGCGTCCCACTGGCCGGACTGGTCGCCCTGGACGGGCTGGTCGACCCGAACGCCGAACGCTGCGTGATCACCGACCCGTACCACGGCGGCATGTGCAAGGCGCTCCCCGCCGGACTCTGACCTCGACAAGCGGTGGCCGGGACGAAGGAAGCGCCCCGGCCACCAACCACCCAACCTAGACAACGAACCTGAGGAGAAACGAACCATGATCCTGGACCCCGCGAAGTACGTCGGCCTCGGCAGTGACGCCGTCGAGCTGGTCGAGTCCTTCGACACCGCGCTCTGGGCGCTGGACCGGATGCGGTCGGGCGAGTGGAAGCTCGATGGCGACCGCGACGAAGACACCCTTGCCGAAATCCAGACCGCAATCCGCGCCGTGGTGCACCGCCTGGCCCCGCGGATCGAAGCCACCGCGAAAGCCCTGGTCCGCCAGCACGTCGAGGCCGGCGGTTCGTACGGCGAGCTGGCTCAGGCGATGGACACCGCCCGCAGCACGGCTCAGTCCCGCGCTCAGAAGATCATCGGGAACCCCCCGGACGACTGGGAAGACTGGGCCACCGGCGATGGACACCGCAAGGGTGCCACCGAAGAGCTGGACACCTCCCTTCCCGCGGGGCTCATACTGCGCTGGGGACAGCCAGCCGTCCGCGAGATCATGGCCCCCAGCCCCGTCTGGATTCGCGACGACCAGGGCGAGCTGGACCGCGAGGAGTGGAATCCGCGGACCGCTGTCGCGCACTGGATCCCGAACCTGGAGGTCGGCGACCCCCACAAGACCCCGATCCTGTTCCGCACCGCAGACGACCTCTGGGTGCTCCGCGCGGACTGGTCGAAGGAGTACAACGTCCGGCCCGGCATGCGGTTCTTCTACGCCACCAAGGGCGAGGCGCTGCGTTTCCTCGAAGAGGGCGGCTACTTCGTCGACATCGCCCGGTACTTCCCCGAGATGGTGAATTGACCGATGAGCAACGCCGAGCTGGTGCTGACCGCTCTGCTATTGCACGGTCTGCCGACCGTCGATGACCGGTGCCAGACCTGCGGAGCAGACCTGGCGACCCTGGAGGCCGGCCGGGGCCATGTGTGCGAGATCGCCGCGGCCGCCCTGGGCCGGTCGCCGGAATGGTGCCGTGTTCGGCTCGCTCAGCACTGGAGCAGCTCCGGTGAGCAGTGCGAGTGCGGCAGCACCTTGGATGACTCCCCTAACGGCCTGTGGATCCACTGGGCCGACCTACTCACCCCGCGGTAGAGGCCCGGCCGGGGGCAGCGCTCGAACGCTTCCCCCGGCCAGTAGTCCCCGAGAATCCCTCGCTCAGAGAACCGGAGAGTGTCCCGATGCTAGCTGTCACCTTTGCCGCGTATTTCGTGGCTCTGTGGGTTGCGCACGAGGTTGCCGACCACTGGGCCCAGACCCACCACCAGGCGCTCACGAAGGGCCACAGGAGCCGCGCTGGCGCCCGGTCCTGCCTGATGCACGTGACCACCTATACGGCGCTCACAGCGGCTCTGGGCGGTCTGGTCTGGGTGGTGCGGTCTGGTCTGGGTGGTGTTGGATCTGCAGATCAGCCTGGCCGGATTCGTGGCCGGCCAGCTGGTCAGCGCGGTCACGCACTATTGGGCCGATCGCCGCTACACCCTGGCCTGGCTCGCTGATCGGCTCGGCAAAAGCCGGTACTACGTGCTGGGCGCTCCCCGGCAAGGGCATGACGACAACACCACCCTCGGTACCGGTGCCTACGCCCTGGATCAGTCCTGGCATCACTTCTGGCTGT
>NZ_BAABAA010000037.1:0-1609 GCF_039537185.1 Kribbella ginsengisoli
TCGGTCGGGTCGTGTTAATGCCGGTACGGGAATATCAACCCGTTGTCCATCGACTACGCCTGTCGGCCTCGCCTTAGGTCCCGACTTACCCAGGGCAGATTAGCTTGACCCTGGAACCCTTGATCATTCGGCGGACGGGTTTCTCACCCGTCATTCGCTACTCATGCCTGCATTCTCACTCGTGCAGCATCCACAACTAGATCACTCTGCTGCTTCACACGCTGCACGACGCTCCCCTACCCATCCACACACCTGGACCACTTACGTGGCCGGGTACAAGTGTGAATGCCACAGCTTCGGCGGATTGCTTGAGCCCCGCTACATTGTCGGCGCGGAATCACTTGACCAGTGAGCTATTACGCACTCTTTCAAGGGTGGCTGCTTCTAAGCCAACCTCCTGGTTGTCTGGGCAACTCCACATCCTTTTCCACTTAGCAATCGCTTAGGGGCCTTAGCTGGTGATCTGGGCTGTTTCCCTCTCGACGACGGAGCTTATCCCCCGCCGTCTCACTGCCGCGCTCTCACTTACCGGCATTCGGAGTTTGGCTGATTTCGGTAAGCCGGTAAGCCCCCTAGACCATCCAGTGCTCTACCTCCGGTAAGAAACACGCGACGCTGCACCTATATGCATTTCGGGGAGAACCAGCTATCACGGAGTTTGATTGGCCTTTCACCCCTATCCACAGGTCATCCCCCAGGTTTTCAACCCTGGTGGGTTCGGTCCTCCACGCGGTCTTACCCGCGCTTCAACCTGCCCATGGATAGATCACTCCGCTTCGGGTCTAGAGCATGCGACTAAAGCGCCCTATTCAGACTCGCTTTCGCTACGGCTACCCCACACGGGTTAACCTCGCCACATACCACTAACTCGCAGGCTCATTCTTCAAAAGGCACGCCGTCACACCCCACAAGGAGATGCTCCGACGGATTGTAGGCAACCGGTTTCAGGTACTATTTCACTCCCCTCCCGGGGTACTTTTCATCTTTCCCTCACGGTACTAGTCCGCTATCGGTCACCAAGAAGTATTTAGGCTTAGCGGGTGGTCCCGCCAGATTCACACGGGATTTCAAGAGTCCCGTGCTACTTGGGAAAACACTCGGAAGTCACTGTCTTACGCCTACGGGGCTCTTACCCACTACGGCTCAACTTTCCAGAAAATTCGACTTCAACAGTGATTTATAACTCCCTGACCCCACGGCATTAGGATCTGAATGCTCCCACAACCCCATATACGCAACGCACGCCGGCTATCACACGCACATGGTTTAGCCTCATCCGCTTTCGCTCGCCACTACTCACGGAATCACTATTGTTTTCTCTTCCTGCGGGTACTGAGATGTTTCACTTCCCCGCGTTCCCTCCAGAACCCTATGTGTTCAGGCACTGGTAACTGGCTTTAGAATGCCAGCTGGGTTTCCCCATTCGGACACCCCCGGATCACAGCTTGGTTGCCAACTCCCCGGGGCTTATCGCAGGCTCCTACGTCCTTCATCGGCTCTTGGTGCCTAGACATCCACCGATTGCCCTTAGTAGCTTGTCAAAACAACAACAAAAACAACTACTGAAGATGCTCGCGTCCACTATACAGTTCTCAAAATACGGGCAGGA
>NZ_BAABAA010000039.1:0-1411 GCF_039537185.1 Kribbella ginsengisoli
AGTTGAGTCCAGCAGAGTGGTGTACGGCGAGATCCTGGTGATGCGCGGGGCGGAGACGTGAGCGCGGTCATCGGGTGATCCTTCGAGTGATCTCTCACAACCGACTCGAAGAAGGAAACCGCGATGACCGCTGGCTCCAGTATCGACCCTGCCGAGTTCCTGCACGAGCATCTCGAGCAGGCCAGCCCGGATCTGCTGCGTGAACTGATGGAAGGGTTCATCAACAAGCTGTTGTCCGCCGACGCCGACAGCGTGTGTGGCGCCTCGTATGGTGTGCGCGACCCCGATCGGGTGAACTCCCGCAACGGCTACCGGCACCGCGAGCTCGACACCAGGATCGGGACGCTGGATGTCGCAGTCCCGAAACTGCGCGAAGGCACCTACTTCCCCGGCTGGCTGCTGGAGCGGCGCCGCCGCGCCGAAGCAGCACTCACCAGCGTGGTGGCCACGTGTTACCTGCTCGGGGTATCCACGCGCAGGATGGACCGCCTCGTGCAGTCCCTGGGGATCACCGGCCTGTCCAGGTCGCAGGTCTCGGTGATGGCCAAAGACCTCGACGAGCTGGTCCGCGACTTCCGCGAACGTCCCTTGAACGAAGGCCCGTACACATTCCTGGCCGCTGACGCGTTGACGATGAAGGTCCGCGAGGGAGGCCGGGTGATCAAGATCGCGGTCATGGTCGCGACCGGTGTCAACGCCGACGGGTTCCGCGAGATCCTCGGTGTCGCCACCTCCACGGCCGAGTCAGGGGCCGGCTGGAACTCGTTCTTCAAGGACCTGGTCGCCCGCGGCCTCAACGGCGTCGCACTCGTCACCAGCGACGCGCACGCCGGGCTCGTGGACGCGATCGGCGCGAACCTGCCCGGCGCCTCGTGGCAGCGGTGCCGGACCCACTACACCGCGAACCTGATGGCGACCTGCCCCAAACACGCCTGGGGCGGCGTGAAAGCGATGCTGCACTCGGTATTCGACCAGATCGACGCCACCGCCGTGCACGCGCAATACGACAAACTCCTCGACCAGATCCAGACCAGCCTGCCCGAGGTCCACGCCCACCTCGACGACGCCCGCGACGAGGTACTCGCCTTCACCACGTTCCCACGCGACGTCTGGCGACAGATCTGGTCGAACAACCCCAACGAGCGGCTGAACCGCGAGATCCGCCGCCGCACCGACGTCGTCGGAATCTTCCCCGACCGCGGCTCGATCATCCGCCTCGTCGGCGCCGTCCTGGCCGAACAACACGATGAATGGGCCGACGGCCGCCGCTACCTCGGCCTCGAAGTCCTCCACCGCAGCCGACTCACCCTCATCACCACCACCGAGGACAACACCACCACCGGCGCCATCAGCGCCTAACCACACAACGACGAAGGACCAACCGTCGTACACCACTCCATGGGACTTGACC
>NZ_BAABAA010000040.1:0-1372 GCF_039537185.1 Kribbella ginsengisoli
GAATCTGGACGGGCCTCAGTCATGACGGCATGATCCTGTCGGGCTGGGGCGCACTAGGACGTAGCGAAGATGAGGTCCGCCAACAGATCGCCGAACTCAAGAGGACGCTCGGAGCCACCGCACTACGGACAGCTCCCCAACTCGAAGGATCAACTGATGACAGCGCTTGAGCACGTTGTGGCCCTCACCACCACCCCGACCGAAGACGAGGCGAA
This sequence comes from Kribbella ginsengisoli, assembly GCF_039537185.1. NCBI lineage: Bacteria > Bacillati > Actinomycetota > Actinomycetes > Propionibacteriales > Kribbellaceae > Kribbella > Kribbella ginsengisoli. Next base: position 216 of record NZ_BAABAA010000040.1, read on the forward strand.
GACCCTTGCTGACGGGTTGGTTGAGGCCCGACTAGCCGCCTGTGTCCAGATCACATCCCCAATCACCGCCGTGTACCGATGGAAGGGGAAGGTCTGGCACGAACCCGAGTGGCAACTGTGGATCAAGACGGCAACGGACAAGCGCGACCACATTGCCAAATACCTCGAGGAGCACCACAGCGGCGAAGTTCCTGAGCTGATCTTTCTACCGATCACCGGTGGCTCACAGGCGTACCTCGACTGGATCATCGAAGAGACCCGCTAGTCAGCAAAACCCAAAAGGGCCGGCCCCCGTTCGTCGAAGAAACGGGGGCCGGCCTTTTTGCGGTCTCCGGGTGGCCTTCCGCCCCCGTTGCCCCGGACCGGTGAGCAACGGCACATGACGGGCCCGGTAGGCGGTGGCCTCACCCCGGAGACCTGTCTCAGGATGACCGAATCGACGAAAGGCCGGCCGAAGTTATCCACAGGTCCAGCTCGACCAGGCGGGCCACCTACGCGGAGTCGATCCGGTAGGGCTGGTGGGTGCTCTCGGCAAGCTTCTTGAGGTGCTTCTCCAGCGCCCGCTGGCGGCGCGTCTCGATCGGCTGAGTGTCACCCACGCCGAAGCGCTCCGGACGCCATCCCGGAGCCGACTGTGCCCGGTGGAACTCGCGCCCGGCGAACACCTCGACCAGCGGTGTGCCGTAGCCGAGATCCGCGGCTGTCCGGTCCGCTGCCTGCTCGCCGTGGCGCGACAGCCACGGCACCAGCAACGGCGCGGACCAGGCCGACAGCAAGAGCACCGTGTGGTAGTCGAATTCGGTCACGAACCACAGCACGAACACCCCGAACGACAGGATCGCAATCACCGCCCAGACAACCTTTTTCCAGAAGTCATGCCGAAGGCCGGCCCGCAGTACTACGCCGGTCATCCGGGCGGGCAGAGACAGCCAGTACAGGAACAGCGACACCTTCGGGGGCAGCGCCAGGTGGTGCGCCAGCTCGTGCGCGAGAACCGCCTCCAGGTTGCGCTGAGGCAGCGTGTAGAGGCTCCAGTTGGTCACCGCGACCGTTCGGCCGACCGTGGCCGGTGCGGTCGTCTCGGGGCCTTCGTGGATCCAAACCCGGAACCGGCCAGGATCGATCCCGGCCGCATGGCAGACCGCCAGCCAGGCCGG
>NZ_BAABAA010000040.1:1388-2872 GCF_039537185.1 Kribbella ginsengisoli
GGTGGTGCTGAACAGGCCGATGAACTGGATGGACATCCACGACCACCACAGCCACGGCAGCGCCATCGCCAGCTCCGCGACCCCGGCAAACTGCCTCCAGCCCCGCTGGGCAGGTTCTGGCCGCGACTGCGGAACGTGGTTCGAGGCGGGCCGGGCCGCCCAGGGCGCGACCGACTGCGGGTCAGCAATCGCCGGGCTGGGCTGCGGTACGTATGTCGGCCGCGGCTGGGGTGCGATTGGCGCCGGAGGCTGCGCCTGAATGGCCGGCGGTTGGGTCGTCGCGGCCGGGATCTGCCAGCCGGGGTTCTGGCTGGGCAGTGGTGGGCCTGGTGGTCGACCAGGGGCCGGCCGATGGGAAGGGCCAAGCTCCCGCGGAAGAGGAGGCCCGGACGGCTGGTGAGCTGAGCCAGGCTGCGGAGTCGGATTGTTGCTTTCAGCCCCATTCATCTTTCGCAGCGTAATCACGCCCGCCGACACAGCCCAGGGGTTTTGCAGCTACCTGCAGCCGATCAGCCTTGACGCTGGGTGCGGTCGAGTGCGGTCGAGTGCGGTTGAGTGCGGTTGAGTGCCTGGTCATCCGAGCCTGTCTGTGCCTGGTCGACGGCAGCGGGGCCGGGCCTCGACTCCGGCCGCCTGAAATCGGCCCGACCAGTCACCCGCGCGAAGTGGTACCATTTTCGGTACAAGGGGTCGAGTCGGGGCAACGCGATTGTGAGGTATCCAGATTGGCGATTAACGCATCCACGGCAAGGCGGGAACTGTTCCCGCTGATCGAGCAAGTCAACGACGACCACAACCCTGTGGAGATCACGTCGAAGGCCGGCAACGCGGTGCTGATGTCGCTAGACGACTACACCGCCTTGACGGAGACGGCATACCTCCTGAGGTCGCCCGCGAACGCGCAGCGGCTACTGGACAGCCTGAATCAGGCCAGGGCGGGCGACCGAAAGGAACACCCGCTGACGTGAGAGTCGTATTCACCCCGATCGGCTGGGAGGACTACACCCACTGGCAGGCCAACGACCGCGCCCAGGTCAAGCGGATCAACCGCCTGATCGAAGACGCGCTCCGCGACCCGACCAGCGGCATCGGCAAACCCGAACCGCTCAAGCACGTGCTTCAGGGCGCGTGGTCCCGGCGGATCGACCAGGAGCACCGGCTCGTCTACCTGGTCGACGGTGACGACCTGGTGGTGCTCCAGGCCCGCTACCACTACGAGAAGAAGTAGCTCCCACCCGCAGCACCCCGGCGGCGGTTTCCTCGAGGAACCGGGCCGCCGGCCTTTTCGGTGGCGAGGGCCTGGCGAAGGTGGCAAGGGTGAGCAGATTGCCCAACGTTGACCACCTCGTTACGCTCGCTGCGGAGACGAACGGCGGCCCCGCCGTCCAGTGAGTCAGTTCCGCAGCGATCCGCCACTCGGCAAAGATCCTGCCCGCGGCGAAGCCCAGACCAACCTGTCGTACGGCACGTTGACGGCCCCCGCT
>NZ_BAABAA010000041.1:0-1498 GCF_039537185.1 Kribbella ginsengisoli
GGCATCACTTCTGGCTGTTCGTCGCAGCACTGATCGCCGCGCTGAGCTGACCCGAGCTGGACACCAAAGCGGCCCTCGCTCCTCACAGGAGCGGGGGCCGTCAACGTGCCGTACGACAGGTTGCGGTGGGCTTCGCCTACTCACCTGTGCGTTGCACGGTGAGAGCCATTAGCGTTTTGGGGGTTTCGCGTTAATCGCCAAAACGCAAAACCGCAGGTCAGCGAATTGTTTTCGCGCGAAAGCGTGAAAACACCAAAGCTGCAAAACAGGAAAGCCCAAATGCGCGAAAGCGCTAAGGCGATGAGCCCTCTTTCCGCGGGTGTTTTTGGTGGTTCTGTCGTGCTGGCCGGGGGTGGCCGGCCTCCGGTTCTGGAGCCGGTTTGCGGGTCTCCAGCTCGGGGGTGTTCGAGGGGTCGAGGACGGCCGTTTCAACCCACCTCCCTGGGGGTGAGCTTTTTCTCTATACGGGGTGCGTGTCTGGGAATGTGGTTACGGTGATGACATTGGGGCAAAAGTGGCCTCTGACCTGCGGGTTTGCCGTAACCACTTCCAAAACCATGGTGGTGACAGTGATGACAGCAGGGTTTGGTCGGCGGTGCCCGGTGCGGGGCATATGCGCAGGTCAGGGCCGGGTTTTGGGGTGTTCGAGGGGGTGTCATCACCCGTAACCACTCCGGGCCGGATGTGATGACAGCAGGCGGGTTTTGGGGCGGTTTGGACGCCACCGGGGGGCCGGGGGCGTCCAAAAGGGCACCCGGTGGGGGGCCGGGGGAGACCCCGGGGGAGACCCGGGGGGGAACGGGTCCGGCCCAGCTCTGGAGGTGTCGAGCTGGGCCGGGTGGTGGAGCTGGTTTGCGGGGGTGCTTTCCGGGAGGTCGACGGACCTTCCCCGGTTGGCGCTGGTTAGGCGCCGGTGCCGCCTCGGGGGGCGGTCTGGGCGTACTTGTCGACCAGGGCGCGAAAGCGCTTGTTGGAGCGGTAGACGGCGACCATGGCGCGGAAGCGCGAGTTGTTGTCGGCCCGGTCATTCATCTTGGCGAAGTCGAGCATGGATTTGTCTTCGGGGTGGAGGTAGAGGTTGACCCGCTCGGAGTCTTCGGTTGCTGAGGCGAGCACGCGCGGGTCGCCTTCGTGGAAGAAGCCCTGCAGGGCCGCTGCAGCGGGGTTGACGCGCGTCTCAGCGGCTTTGGGGGCCGCTGGGGTCTTCCGGGCCGGGGGAGCCTTCTTGCGGCCCGTGGCGGGCCTGCTAGCCGCGGCTGCTTTGGCTGGCGGCTGGTCGAGCTCGAGGCCGGCCTTTGGGTCGGCCTCGGCTTGGCCTGGTCGGCTTCGGGCTCCTGGCCTTCCTCGGTTACCGAGGTGAGGCGTACGGGCCGTTTGCGGGCGCTCATGGCTGGTTCTCCTGCTCTAGGGCTGTGGTGTCGATGTCGAGATGGCCGAAGACTTCGACGGCCAGGGCTTTGTACTCGGCTTCTGCGGTGCGGGCATAGCTGTGCTTGCC
>NZ_BAABAA010000042.1:0-1238 GCF_039537185.1 Kribbella ginsengisoli
GTCAACTACGAGATCGGGTCGAGCGGGTCCTGACTGACACTCCTGTCGTCGGCTATCCAGTCCTCCTGCACGTGATGGTTCCGCGGTTCGTGTGCCACACCAGCGACTGCTCGAGGTCGGTCTTTCGCGCGAGGATCGACCACATCGCCAGGGCTCGAGCAGTGGTCACGACCAGGACCGAACGCTGGATTTTGCAGCGCATCGTGGTCGACAAGATGAGCGTGGCCGCCGTCGCCGCGAACCTCGCGATCTCGTGGAGCACGGTCAACCAGATCGCTACAGACGCCGCTCGCGCCTTGGTCTACGACGGCGACCACCTCGACGGGGTCCGGTGCCTCGGTGTGGACGAGCACAAATGGAAACACGTTCGCGGACAAGGGGAACCGAGTTTCGTCACGGTCCTGATCGACCTGACTCCGGTCATCGACGGGACCGGCCCGGCACGCCTGCTCGACATGATCGGCGGCCGCTCCAAACACGTCCTCAAACAGTGGATGGCCGCCCGGGACCAGCAGTTCCGGGATCGGATCAAGGTCGTGGCGATGGACGGATTCACCGGCTACAAGAGCGCCACCGCCGAGGAACTCCCCGCGGCCCGGGTGGTGATGGATCCGTTCCACGTTGTCCATCTGGCCGCAAGCAAACTCGACTTGTGTCGGCAACGGATCCAGCAGCAGGTATGCGGACACCGGGGCCGCAAGGACGACCCGCTGTACAAGATCCGCCGGATTCTGCACACCCGCACCGAACTGCTCACCGACAAACAGAAGATCCGCCTGTTCGAGTCGCTGACCAGTCACCACGACCATGTCGCTGTCGAGATCACCCACCAGATCTACCAGCAGCTGATCGCCGCTTACGAACACCCGCAGCGCCGCGAGGGAAAGAAACTCATGTACAAGATCCTGCGCCGTATCCGCACCGGACTGCCGGCAGGCCTGCAAGAGTTGGCCCAACTCGGACGAAGCCTGTGGTCCCGGCGCACCGACATCCTCGCCTACTTCGACGTCGGCGTCTCCAACGGGCCAGTCGAAGCCATCAACGGACGCCTCGAACACCTCCGCGGCATCGCGCAAGGCTTCCGCAACCTCGACCACTACATCTTGCGGTCACTACTGCACTCGGGTCAGCTCACCGAACGAGTCAACGCACTCTGAAATACGAAGAGCCCGAGATGTTGCGGACCTATACCCACGCCCAGCCCGATTCGCTCAAGGCCGTCGGCAGCACGATCCTGG
>NZ_BAABAA010000043.1:0-1166 GCF_039537185.1 Kribbella ginsengisoli
ACCGAAGTACCGGCCGGCCGGGCCGTAGTTGAAGTCACCGGTCAGCTGGATGTAGCCGCGGCCGCCGTACAGGCGGGTGTCGCCGATCTCGCGGATGTTGTACTCCAGCCGCGACTCATGCACCAGCGTCGCCAGGAACGCTGCCTTCCGGTACGGCGTATTGATGTTGGCGTCGCGCATTGCCTGGTTGAGCGACGGCAGCCCGGTCTCGACGAGCGACGGATTCGCGATCCGGGTGCCGAACATCGCCTGCACCTGCGCCAGCGTGATGTCGCCGGACGGCGGGTTGGTGCCACCGCACTCGGCGACGCCGGGGAGCTTGTCCTCCGGGATCGCCACGTACGCGACGGTGACGTAGCCGCCGAGCGCCGGTACGTGCGCCCACCAGCGGCTCGAACCGCCGGAGACGGTGACGAGGTCGCCGTACTTCTGGCAGTCCACGTCGATGGAGGTCGGGCCGGGCAGCGTCCGGACGACCGGTGAGGACAGGTAGGCGTCAGCGCGGACGTTCACGCCGGTGCCGTAGGTGTTGAAGACGGCCGCGCTCGCCGGAACGGCGGTGACCAGACCGGCGGCCGTGAGGCCGGTGAGGGCAAGGGTGGCTATCAGAAGACGGCGGATTCTTCGCTTGAGCATGACAACTCCCGGGGCGGGGACAGCATGGGCACGGTAGCCGTGAAAAGTTAACGGGCGTCTCTCACGACGATGTCACTTTCCACCCAAACTGCCCCCGGCTCAAGCCTTTCGACCAGGTTGCAAATCAGCCGACGGTGCCGGGGATACGGTCCAGGGCCTCGAACTGGGTCTTGGTGAGCTTGCTCGTGTCACCGCTGAGCGCCTTCGAGCGGGTGCAGATCACGCCGGCCGGGACGGAGCCGGACAGGTACCGCAGGGCGTTCTTGAAGGAGTCGCAGCGACGCTGGTCCTCGGCGCCGGCGGGGTAGCCGATCGCCGCGTTGACCTTGCCCATGTTGAGCTGGTCCGCGAACGGGTTGATGTTGCGGGCAACCGTCCAGTACCACCGGGCGATCGGAGCGCTCCATTGCAGCGACCGGGCCAGCTCGGGGTTGCCGAGCAGGTCGATACCGAAGTACCGGCCGGCCGGGCCGTAGTTGAAGTCACCGGTCAGCTGGATGTAGCCGCGGCCGCCGTACAGGCGGGTGTCG
>NZ_BAABAA010000044.1:0-1820 GCF_039537185.1 Kribbella ginsengisoli
TCTTCCTCCGGAGGTCCTTCGGCGGCGAGGCGTCGTACGGCGTCGCGTTCGTCGCCGCGGAGCTGCGGCAGGGTGGCGGTGACGGCGTCGATGAGGTTCGCCCACGGGGATCGCTTGTCGCGCAGCGAGAGCCGCAGCAGTTCGAGACCGGCGCGGTGGTCGAGGATGAGGTCGCGGCCGAGCGCGTGGTCGATGGTGGCGGCGAACTCGAGGACGACGCAGAGATGATCGGGCAGTTCGGCGTCGTCGAGCTCGAAGCCGGCGCTGAGGTAGGTCTGTTTGAAGCGCAGCAGTGCCATCCCGCGCTTGCGGGTGTCGCCGTGCGCGAAGTACGTGAGGAACAGGTTGCAGCGACGGCGGGTGTCGAAGGTGTCGACGTAGTCGGCCTGAAGCTCGGGGAGCGGGGTGGCCTCGAAATGATCGAGGAAAGCCCGCAGAGAGTCACCGATGGCGGTCGGCAGACTCTGTGATGCCGACCTGAGCAGGTCGGCGCGGGCCAGCAGCTCCTCGTCGGGGTAGTCGAGGAGGAGCGAGACGGACTGCCACACGATGGTGAGCTGGTCCGGCGGCAGTACCGGCTTGGGCCGGCGGCTCATGAGCCGGAGCCCTTCGGCGGGAACATCCCCGGCGGGGAGCCTTTGCCGTCCCAGTTGAGCAGGTTGACCCGGCCGGCTTTGCTCTCCGGGCCGGCCAGTGAGTCGGAGGTCTGCCGGTCCTGCAGCATCTGGAAGTTCTCGACCGCGATCGGGGTGGGCGTTCCGGAGCCCTCGCCGAACACGTCGTGCTGACCGCCGCCGTACTCCGAGACTGAGCACTCCGTGGACAGCTCCTCCAGCGAGTGGGCTTGCTCGGCGTGCGCGGGCGGGATCACGTACCGCTCGTCGTACTTCGCGATCGCCAGCAGCCGGTACATGTCCGTCCGGGTCGCGACCCAGGTTGATGTCGCGCAGGTAGCAGCGCATCGCGGCGAGCTTCTTGAGCACGGCGTCGACCGGCGCGACGTCCCCGGCGGTGAACAGCTCGGCGAGGTACTCGACCGGGATCCGGAGCGCGTCGATCGCCGCGAAGAGATTTCCCTTGTCCTCGGCATCTTCTCCGGTCTCGGCGACGACGTCGACCACCGGTGACAGCGGCGGGATGTACCAGACCATGGGCATCGTCCGGTACTCCGGGTGCAGCGGCAGCGCGACCTCGAAGGTGTTGATCAACGCGTAGACCGGGGAGCGCTGGGCCGCATCGATCCAGTCCCGGGCGATACCGGCCCGCTCTGCCTCGCGGACGACGTCGGGGTCGAACGGATCGAGGAAGACCCCGCGCTGCGCTTCGTAGAGACCTTCGTCGTCGGTCGTCGAGGCGGCTTCGAGGACCTTGGCCGGCCCACACACGTCTCCGCGCAGACGGTCGGCAGGCCGACCTCGATCCGCGGGAAGCAGAACGTGCACTTCTCGGCCTTGCCGGTGCGGTGGTTGAAGTAGACCTTCTTGTAAGGGCAGCCCGAGACGCACTTGCGCCAGCCGCGGCAGCGGTCCTGGTCGACCAGCACGATCCCGTCCTCCGCGCGCTTGTAGATCGCGCCGCTGGGACACGACGCCGCGCACGACGGGTTCAGGCAGTGCTCGCAGATCCGCGGCAGGTAGAACATGAAGGTCTGCTCGAACTCGAACTTCACCTTGTCGGCGATCTTCTTCAGCATCGGGTCGCGGTGCGCGGTGGCGGTCGAGCCGCCGAGGTCGTCGTCCCAGTTGGCCGACCACTCGATCTTCAGGTTCTTGCCACTGATCAGCGACTTGGGCCGGGCGACCGGGGTGTGCTCCTGGGCC
>NZ_BAABAA010000045.1:0-758 GCF_039537185.1 Kribbella ginsengisoli
CCCAAGGGTTGGGCTGTTCGCCCATTAAAGCGGCACGCGAGCTGGGTTTAGAACGTCGTGAGACAGTTCGGTCCCTATCCGCTGCGCGCGTCTAGAAACTTGAGGAAAGCTGCCCCTAGTACGAGAGGACCGGGGTGGACGAACCTCTGGTGTGCCAGTTGTTCCGCCAGGAGCACGGCTGGTTGGCTACGTTCGGGAGTGATAACCGCTGAAAGCATCTAAGCGGGAAGCCTGTTCCAAGATGAGGTTTCTCACCCACCATTGGTGGGGTAAGGCCCCCTACAGATTATGGGGTTGATAGGCCAGAACTGTAAGCACAGCAATGTGTTCAGGTGACTGGTACTAATCGGCCGAGGACTTACCAACAACACCCAAACACCAAAACAATTTTTGGTCTCGCATCCACTATGCACCTCTGAAACAACACACCACACCCCCCATCGCGGGTGTGGCGGATAGTTTCATAACGTTACGGCGGCCATAGCGGAGGGGAAACGCCCGGCTCCATTCCGAACCCGGAAGCTAAGCCCTCCAGCGCCGATGGTACTGCACCCTAACCAGTGTGGGAGAGTAGGACACCGCCGAACACCACTTGAAAGACCCCCTGAACACACCAGTTCAGGGGATCTTTCGCATCTCGGCACATGGTTAGACTGTGGCCATGGCAGTCGGCCGGCCCGGGGAGGGCACAGAAGAAGTGGTGCGTGCTCCACGCGCACGGATGACCGGTGCGCAGCGACGCCTGCAACTGATCGAGG
>NZ_BAABAA010000046.1:0-706 GCF_039537185.1 Kribbella ginsengisoli
AACGTCGCCCACAGCTTCCACGACGCGGCACTGTACGCCTGCGACAAGCCGGACAGTTGACGGTCATACGCGGTGCTCAGATTCCGCAAGCGGGTCAACGTGCTTGATGCCATCATTCACCGCCACCGGCGACCTGCGGGACGGGGATGCCATCATTCGACTCAACCGTCGCCGTCGTACCGGGCGCCGCCTGCGCGAGAGCGTCAAACGAATCATCCACATCACGCGTACCCGCCTGTTCGGCGGCCACGCTCTGCGCCGTACCGTTCAACGTCTGCATGTCCAACGCACGACGGTCATCCTCGATATCCTGCTCACTCCAACCAAGCACCTTACGCTTGATCATGTCGCCGCTCACGATGCCATTCAACTGGCTGGCGGCGGAAGCCGGATCGGAATACTGGATCGGCATGATGGGCAGCCACAAGGTCGTGAAATCCTCGTCCGCCGCGTCCGTCTTCCCATCCAAGACCAACGCCATGCGCATGATACGCACCAGCGCATCGTCGGCACGCTCATTCAGATCCTGAGCCTTGAACAGCACGCCCTCACGCTTCAAGTCAGCGCCAGACGCGCTACCGCCCGTATCATTGCTGTTGATGCCGAACGGGGTCATGCTCATGTCGGCGAGCTGCTTCATCTCGTTCTGTAAGGCAGTCGTCCACGGGGTCACGTCAGTGGACTGGGACTCCCACACGTCCACGCC
>NZ_BAABAA010000047.1:0-674 GCF_039537185.1 Kribbella ginsengisoli
TTGAGTCCTCTCGGAATGGTCAGTCGCCCGAGCAGGACGAGTAGTGCGTCGAAGACGAGGGCGATGGCGACGATCAGGACCGTGCCGGTGATCGCCATCTCCAGCGAGTTGGCGCCGCCCAGGCGGGCGAGCCCGTTGAAGATCAGCGAGCCGAGCCCGGGGCCCAGCACGTAGGCGACGATCGCCGCGACGCCGACGATCATCTGCGTCGACACCCGGATGCCCGTGAGGATCACCGGCCAGGCGACGGGCAGCTCCACGGTGAGCAGCACCCGCCAGCGCGGCAGCCCGATTCCCCGGGCGGCCTCGATCAGACTCGGCGGCACCGATCGGAGCCCGACGATCGCGTTGCCTATCACCGGCATGGCGGCGAAGAAGGCAAGCATGATGAACGACGGCACCACGCCCAGACCGAACGGGACGATCAACAGCGCCAGCAGGGCCAGCGTCGGGATGGTCAGCGCGACACGGCTGGAGGTGAGGGTCAGTGCCGCACCGATCGGCAGCCGGTAGACGAGCACGGCGATCACGACCGCCACCACGGTGCCGACCAGCACCGTTTGGAAGGCCAGCGAGGCGTGCTGATACGTCAGGAACGCGAGCGTCTGCCCGCGTCCCGATACGTACTCCCAGAGACTCACGTGTCGCTCGGCCCGACGGGTTCGCTCCCCCGG
>NZ_BAABAA010000048.1:0-648 GCF_039537185.1 Kribbella ginsengisoli
GGAAAATCAGCGAAGCAAACAAAGGTAAAAATGCGAAAGCTGTCATTTGTATTGAAACTGGAGCAGTGTACAGTTCCGGCACAGAGGCGGCAAAAGCTATCGGCGTAACGCAGGAAGCCATTAGTCAGGTTTTGCGTGGCAAAGCGAAGACTAGTGGCGGTTATCACTGGAAGTACGCACCGGAAAGTGATAATAAGCGCGATTCTTATGATCACTTACGTCCTAAGTGATAATAACTAGCATTTACAGCTCCGTTTACATGTTAGGACCCGGTTCTTACATGTAAGGATTCATGATAATAGCGTGGAAGGTGATGTGATGGCCAAGCTCAAGGCTTCGACGCGGAAACGCATGAAGGCGACCTCGTTCGCGCTTCCTGGGCAGAAAAAATACCCGATTCCCGACAAAACGCACGCGCGCATGGCTTTGGCGATGGTTGCGGCGCATGGGACGGCCACGGAGAAACGCAAAGTCCGCGCCGCCGTGAAAAAGAAGTTTCCCAGCATCAAACAATCCAAAGGAAGGGTGTGATACGATCATGGCGTGCAAGAAAAAGAAAAAGACCAGTACGAGCAAGAAGCGTAAGTAGGCTCGTATGCGACTGACTAGTCCTAGAAGTGATGTGACCCGGTACGTGGACGCACATAC
>NZ_BAABAA010000049.1:0-644 GCF_039537185.1 Kribbella ginsengisoli
CCTTCATCGGCTCTTGGTGCCTAGACATCCACCGATTGCCCTTAGTAGCTTGTCAAAACAACAACAAAAACAACTACTGAAGATGCTCGCGTCCACTATACAGTTCTCAAAATACGGGCAGGATTACCGACCCAAACCACCACTTACATCGAAGATCCTTCAACCCAGGGAAAACACACCCAGACCCAAGAACCCCACCCGCAGTTTGGTGAGAGCCGGCCCCAGCCACACAGCTACACCAGATCCGCAAAGATCCGGTGCAGTAGTGACCCAGAAAAACCAGTCCATCTCTCCGAAGAGATCCGGCCCGATTCCTCAGGACCCAACAGCGCGCCTCGGCCACTCCCTCATTCATCACTCACGTTCCACGCTCACCCTCCCGAAGAAGAGCTCGCAGTACTAGATCGATCCGACGAGTTCGCAGCCTAATGGTCAATGTTCCACATTCCGAAGCACCGTCGCCTTGAGACGTTTGCTCAAGAAACGACGAATTGACGACCACCCTTACGGGTTGATCGCCGAATGCTCCTTAGAAAGGAGGTGATCCAGCCGCACCTTCCGGTACGGCTACCTTGTTACGACTTCGTCCTAATCGCCAGCCCCACCTTCGACGGCTCCCTCCACAAGGGTTAGGCCACCGGCTT
>NZ_BAABAA010000050.1:0-616 GCF_039537185.1 Kribbella ginsengisoli
CGTTATAGTTACGGCCGCCGTTTACCGGGGCTTCGATCAAGAGCTTCTCCTTACGGATAACCCCATCAATTAACCTTCCGGCACCGGGCAGGCGTCACACCGTATACGTCCACTTTCGTGTTTGCACAGTGCTGTGTTTTTAATAAACAGTTGCAGCCAGCTGGTATCTTCGACTGGTCTCAGCTCCATCCGCAGGGACTTCACCTACACACCAGCGTGCCTTCTCCCGAAGTTACGGCACCATTTTGCCTAGTTCCTTCACCCGAGTTCTCTCAAGCGCCTTGGTATTCTCTACCTGATCACCTGTGTCGGTTTGGGGTACGATTTAATGTTACCTGATGCTTAGAGGCTTTTCCTGGAAGCAGGGCATTTGTTACTTCAGCACCGTAGTGCCTCGTCATCACACCTCAGCCTTGATTATCCGGATTTGCCTGGACAACCAGCCTACATGCTTAAACCGGGACAACCGTCGCCCGGCTAACATAGCCTTCTCCGTCCCCCCTTCGCAGTAACACCAAGTACAGGAATATTAACCTGTTTCCCATCGACTACGCCTTTCGGCCTCGCCTTAGGGGTCGACTCACCCTGCCCCGATTAACGTTGGACAGGAACCCTT
>NZ_BAABAA010000051.1:0-615 GCF_039537185.1 Kribbella ginsengisoli
CGTCCAAAGAGGCGTGCGAGAGGCACGGCGACCTCAACAGAGTCATCCACGGATAGACGACCGAGGATCAGTGGGGTGTTGCGATCGGCGGCTCCGCCTTGAAGAACTGACAGGATTGCTTCGGCGCTTGCCGCATAAACGGGGTCGCCAACTTTCGGATACCTCAAGATGCCGCGAGTCGCCTTGCCGTCGAGGGGAAGAGTAGACAGGAGCTGAATCCGCCCCTCGACAGCCACCCGGTGATCTTGCTGTGTGAGCGTATCGAGATTGTTGGTCGTCGATCCAACTCGAAGAAGACGCCCAAATGCGGCCGTGCCACCGACGTCAATGACGACGAACTCGCCAACTTCACCGCGCCCCAAATACTCACCGAAGTGCGAGCGTGGGAGTTTTGTCGCGGCACTGAAGGTGACGTCAGCAAAGGATCCCTCCACCTGGTAGATCACGCCGACCTGGCGTTCAGGGGTGAAAGGATGGAGCTTCATCGATTGCCTCCCATCCGGCGTGGAGAAACACGCTCGTCGTGGGCGTCTCGCTCCTCCTGAGGAGGTGTGTCGGGTAGGCGCTGCACCAAGTCATCGAAGGTCCCCGTGAACATGCTCAGCTTGTCCACGG
>NZ_BAABAA010000052.1:0-596 GCF_039537185.1 Kribbella ginsengisoli
TATTGTTTTCTCTTCCTGCGGGTACTGAGATGTTTCACTTCCCCGCGTTCCCTCCGCACCGGCTATACATTCACCGGGCGGTAACACCACATCACTGGTGCTGGGTTTCCCCATTCGGACACCCCCGGATCACAGCTCGTTTGACAACTCCCCGAGGACTATCGCGGCCTACCACGTCCTTCATCGGCTCCTGGTACCAAGGCATCCACCGAACGCCCTAAAACACTTACAACAACACCCACAAACACACCCCAACCACCACCCAACACGGACAGCAGCTGCAGACGCGAATGTGGAATGCACTACACACAGAGACACAAAACTAAATTTTGCTAAATTGCAGTACAAACACCAAAAACTTTCACTCCTGTAAACAAAAGATCATGACTTTGATGCTCGCATCCACTATGCACTTCTCAAACAACACACACCCACCCACCCCAATACACGCCCAACAGGCGCGCGGTAGTCAGTGAGCACAGTTCAGAGCAGACCCGAAACCAACCCCCAACAGGGGCCGGCCGCGTGTTTCCTCAGAACCCCGATAGTGTGTGACATCCGACGCCGCGATCACTCGCACTGCGCCCCACCCGCCG
>NZ_BAABAA010000053.1:0-570 GCF_039537185.1 Kribbella ginsengisoli
TCCACCCGGATCACCAACGAGGTTCCGGACGTGAACCGCGTGGTCCTCGACATCACCAGCAAGCCGCCGGGCACCATCGAGTGGGAGTGACTGCTGACCAGTTCTCTGGGAGGCGACCATCTGACATCTTCTGCCCACTCTCGCACCCTAGGAGCTCAGTGGGTGCAGAACGAGATCAGTTGAGGTGAACTCTGCCGTTCAACCACGCAGGATCTCGTGGCAATGCCAGAATTGTCATGTAAAGACCTGAATGGTAGGCGGAGCAGATGCGCAAAGGTCGGCGGTCGGGGCAAGATGACTTCACAGATGCCTTCGTTGAGTTGGGACTGGAATTCGTTGCCGATCGATTCAATGGTTGGTGGCGTAGGCGTAAGAGTCGTGCGTCGACCAGTGCAGATTCTCTCCGTGATCACGATCCCTCTATTCCTGACATTGATTTTCGTGAACCGCATGTTGCACCAATTAACAACTTGGTTGACATTCTTCGCGGGCGGCATCCGGGAAAGTTTATTCCATATTTGTCTCCAAGTTACGGTGGCACGCGGGCTCGCGTTTTCGCGGTGTTCCAGT
>NZ_BAABAA010000054.1:0-552 GCF_039537185.1 Kribbella ginsengisoli
GATCACCACGTCATCGCCTGGGACGACTTCGTCGGCGGCGCGACCGACGCCGGGATCGCCGCCGCCCACCGGCGCGCGCAAGCAGTGCGCCCCGACGACCTGAGCGACATCCTGTTCACCTCCGGCACCACCGGCGCCCCGAAAGGGGTCCTCGCCGAGCACCGGCACACCGTCGCCGGTGCGCACGGCTGGGGCGCCAACGGCGGGCTCGGACTCGGCGATCGCTACCTGATGGTGAACCCGTTCTTCCACACTTTCGGCTACAAGGCCGGGATCCTGCCGAGCCTGCTGTTCGGCGCCACGATGCTGCCGCTCGCCGTCTACTCCCCGACTGAGGCGATGAAAGCCGTGGCGGCCGAAGCGATCACGGTCTTCCCGGGAGCGCCGACCATCTTCCAGACCATCCTGGACGATCCCGAACGCACCGGATACGACCTGTCCAGCCTGCGGCTGATCGTCACCGGTGCGACCATCGTTCCCGTCGTGCTGATCGAGCGGCTGCAGTCCGAGCTGGGCGTCGAAACGGTGATCACCGCCTACGGCCAGACCGAG
>NZ_BAABAA010000055.1:0-551 GCF_039537185.1 Kribbella ginsengisoli
CGTACAGCACGAAGTCAGCGTCGCTGAAGAGATCGCGCGACGGAAGGTACCGCGCGCCGAGTTGCTTCCTGCGGTCGTCCACTCAGACTTCAACGACATCGCCCCGGCCCTCCGTGATCGGCTCACGGCCGCCGGCATCAGTGCAACGGAAGTGACGGAAACCTTGGGTGGCGTAGGTCTGCTCCAACTCGTTCAGTCCCTCCCCACCCGCCGGGTGACCAACGCACTGCGGGTGAGCAAGCACCTGCATCCGCCCCAGCATCAAAAGTGGAAATCGAACGACTTCATCGACGCCGTGCAACTACCCGTCCGCACGGTCTACTGCGACCTGGTGTTTACCGAACAACAGTGGGTCCGAGCCCTCACGCGCGATAAGGACGACAAGCTCGATGAGCGGTTCGATACCAAGCTGATCTTTAAACCCGAGCAGCTGGTCGAGGCGCTGGTCACCGCGAGCCCGTGACGGCGGTAGCGATGATCCCGGTCCATCCACGGAAGCGACAGGTGACTACGGCGCCGAGTACGCAGACTTGTTTACGGCCGACTGACGG
>NZ_BAABAA010000056.1:0-522 GCF_039537185.1 Kribbella ginsengisoli
AGCAGGCGTATGAGAAGATGTACAAGTCTTTGACTTCGCAGGCTGATGCTTACGAGAAGTACGCCGACAAGAAGATGCAGAACGACCCGAACTATACGCCTGAGAAGAATGAGGCGTATACGAAGCGTATCCAGCAGATGCAGCAGCTCGCGAGCGACTATCAGGCTGTGCGTGAGAAGGCACTCGATGAAGCGAAGGCGACCGCCGTTCAGAACGGTTACACCTCGGCGTATGTCGATAAGCTGGTCAAAGAGGGCGAGGATTTACGCGCTGTAGCCGCGTTGACTCAATCCTCCACGCAGAAGAAGCAGAACGAGGCTGACGCGAACGCGATGCTCGCTCAAGCTATCCAGAACGTGTCCAATGCTCGTGTCGCGGAGGTCAACGCGCAGTCTTCGTATAATCAGGTCGCCGGTGCTACCGGTGCGGCTGTCGCTCAGATCAAAGCCGAGCTTGGTGATGCACGCCTCGCGTGGGATTCCAACACCAAGAGCCTTGATACGAGCACGAAGGCCGGGCAGG
>NZ_BAABAA010000057.1:0-520 GCF_039537185.1 Kribbella ginsengisoli
GCCGCGCCTGCAGCGGATCCTCGACCACCTGGAGACCGCGCTCACCGAACTCGAAGAGATCGAGCCGATCCACCTCGCCCAGTGACGGCCCGGGACCACAGGAGCCTCGCGCGCGGTCCGGCAGCGTCGTACGACGACGATGACGTCGGCCACACCGTCCCGCCGGGACTGGCCTCGCTTATTACCGATGAGTAACATCCGGTAGGACCGGTCTCACCTGCCTAGTTAGGTAAACCTTGGCAGCGCCAGCCGGTACGGAACCTTTACGGTTACCAGGAATAGATGTCCGGCTTCGCGGCGATGAGGACCCCATCGGTGCGCGGCCGTGGTGACGACCTCGAGAAAGGCCGGTACTTCCAGTGACGACCACAACGGTTGTGATCGGATCAATCGCCGTAATCATCAGCATCTTCTGCTGGGCGATCTTCGGCCGCGGCGTCTTCGGGCTCATCCGCGCCATCGCACAGGGCGAGAAGGTGGAGAAGACACGCTTCGCCCACCCGGTCTCGCGACTCATGAC
>NZ_BAABAA010000058.1:0-516 GCF_039537185.1 Kribbella ginsengisoli
TCCGACGACGCGGTGGTGCTGTCGTCGGCGCAGGCCGACGCGATCGTGTCCGCGCTGGAGAAACTCCCCCAACGCGCCAACATCCCCGTCGAAGAACTCGACGCCGCCGCCGGCGCGATGGTCGAGGCGGCCCGGCACATGAACCCTAGCGACCTGCGCAGCCTGGGCGAACAGGTCCGCAACATCCTCGACACCGACGGCCCCGAACCCCGCGAAGCCGCCGCCCGCGCCCGCGAAGAGGTCTGGGTGAAGAAGGCCGACGACGGGGTGAAGTTCGGCGGCTACCTGGCCGGCGAGAACGCCGAAAAACTCCAGACCGTCCTGCAGGCCGGCGCGAAACCGCATAAGACCGACGAGGGTGAGCAGGATCCGCGGTCGCGCGGCAAACGCCAAGCCGACGCCCTCATCGACACCCTCGACATCGCCCTGGCCTCCGGCGACCTGCCCACCCGCGGCGGGATCAAGCCGCACATCGCGGTCACCATCAACCTCAACGACCTCCTCGACGCCGGCCGC
>NZ_BAABAA010000059.1:0-516 GCF_039537185.1 Kribbella ginsengisoli
TCCGACGACGCGGTGGTGCTGTCGTCGGCGCAGGCCGACGCGATCGTGTCCGCGCTGGAGAAACTCCCCCAACGCGCCAACATCCCCGTCGAAGAACTCGACGCCGCCGCCGGCGCGATGGTCCAGGCGGCCCGGCACATGAACCCTAGCGACCTGCGCAGCCTGGGCGAACAGGTCCGCAACATCCTCGACACCGACGGCCCCGAACCCCGCGAAGCCGCCGCCCGCGCCCGCGAAGAAGTCTGGGTCAAGAAAGCCGACCACGGGGTGAAGTTCGGCGGCTACCTGGCGGGTGAGAACGCTGAGAAGTTGCAGACCGTTCTGCAGGCGGGTGCGAAGCCGCATAAGACCGACGAGGGTGAGCAGGATCCGCGGTCGCGCGGCAAACGTCAGGCCGACGCCCTCATCGACACCCTCGACATCGCCCTGGCCTCCGGCGACCTGCCCACCCGCGGCGGGATCAAGCCGCACATCGCGGTCACCATCAACCTCAACGACCTCCTCGACGCCGGCCGC
>NZ_BAABAA010000060.1:0-514 GCF_039537185.1 Kribbella ginsengisoli
AGTCCGAGGCCTGGCTCAAGTACGCCGACCTCACGAGAGTCAGTGCGTTCCGCCGCAAGCCGAGATCTGACCGGGCCGATCAGGGAGACGTTAAGGCGGCCTGGGGCGAACTCGCCCACACACTCGTGCCCGCAAGTGGCAATCGAACACTCCCGAGAGCCATCTACGACCAACTCACTGCCGGCGAGATCTCCGCTTCTGAGGTTCTCGGGTTTACCGAGTTCGAAGACACTACCGACGTCGAAGTCACCCTGGAGCGGAACGGACGCAAGAAGACGTTCGTCATCGGCCTCGAGAAGCGACCCACGTTGAGCTACGTCCTGTCCAACCACGGCGAAGAGCAGTGGTCCACCGATAGGATCCGGCAGTACGTCTTCGGCACCCACATCGAGGAGTTGTACCGTCGATGTGGGTTCACATGGGGCGCAACGGATTCTGTCGGCACCTGGACGGATGATGACCGGGACGTGAGACTAGAGGTGAGGGGCGGAGAACTCGAAGCGGCCGAGTAGCC
>NZ_BAABAA010000061.1:0-511 GCF_039537185.1 Kribbella ginsengisoli
CCGATCGACCTGACGCTGGAGATGGCGTCCGAGGCCGGACTGGAGGTGGACCGGGACGGGTTCGCCGCCCTGATGGCAGAGCAGCGCGGCCGGGCCAAGGCCGACGCCTCCGCCCGCAAGAGCGGTCACGCCGACCTGTCGGTGTACCGGGACTTCCTCGACCGGGGCCCCACCGAGTTCACCGGCTTCGACGAACTGGTGTCCCAGGCGCGGGTGCTCGGCCTGGTCTCCGGCGGCGAACGCGTCGCCTCGGCCGCGCCGGGCACCGAGCTCGAGGTGATCCTGGACCGCACTCCGCTGTACGCCGAGGCGGGTGGTCAGCTGGCCGATCTGGGCACCATCACGACCGGCTCGGGCGTGCGCCTGAGCGTCAAGGACGTGCAACGCGTCAACAAGCAGGTCTGGCTGCACCGCGTGGTGGTCGACGAAGGCGAGATCGTCGAGGGCGACGAGGTGCTGGCGGCCGTCGACGCGGCCTGGCGGCACGGCGCCACCCAGGGTCATTCGGGCA